>NZ_JBIATV010000011.1:0-316626 GCF_042892175.1 Streptomyces sp. NPDC001828 | reverse complement strand
GGCCAACCCCGCCCCGCCGCCTACGCCCTGTTCTTGGTGGCCTACGGCCCACCGTACTTGTTTTTGGATTGGGGGGGGGCGCCCCCCCGCCCCCCCGGCGGGGGGGGGGGCGCCCCCCCTGGGGGGCCCCCCCCACCGCCGTTTTCGCCTACGGGTACCTGGCGGGTAACTCGTTAAGAACGAGCGCAGGCTCGGCCGACGCGCAGAACCGGGCTCGCCGAACTGCCAAGGGCCACCGGCCACCAATGGCCGGGCGTATGACCTGTACGACCGCCCTTGTCAGAACCACTCTTGTGGTCACCGAGTCACACCTACGATCGGAAGGCTGTGTGTCATGGCGAGAAAGAACACCCCTGCGCAGGACCTCTTTGCGAGCCTCGTCTTCCTCGCCATCGGCGTGGCCCTCGTCTGGTTCGGTTTCCAGGGCTCCTCCGATGAGTGCGGCGGCGAGAAGATGTCGTCGGGCGACACCTGCGTCAGCTATGCGAACGGCGAGCAGACCGGGAGCAAGAACCTGGACGAGCAGGAATCCGATAACTCGACCACGTCTAACGTGCTGCTCGGTGTGGGAGGGCTCATCATCCTCGGCAGCGCCTGGTCGAGCGTCGGCACCCTCAGAAAGATGAACGGTTCCGCCCGTTGAGGATCGCCGTCAACGCGGCGAGGCACCGTGTCGGGGTGCACGCTCCCTCTGGCCACAGGGCCAACTGTGCTGTCCTCCGCCGCGGCCGAGGAGCCGGCGGCCGGGCGAGATGGGCAGGAGCAGCTCCTGGCCCTCGAGGTCGCCCGGCGCCCGTGTGCTCGGGGTGGTGCGTCCGGAGGGCAGAAGCCGCGGGAGAGGCGGCGCGGTCGTACCGGCGGGATCTGTCGGGCCGGTGCCGAGGCGCCGGCGCGGGGTGCTCATTACACCAGTCTCGTGGGCCTGTCGGCCCTCGACGACCAGGCGTGGAGGGTCGGCAGAGGATCGCCGGTTCTGCGAGGGGTCTGTGAGTGCCCCCGTGCCCGAGGGGCGGTGTGCAGAATTCTGCACACCAGGCGCCGCAAGGGCAGGAGACGCCGGCCCACGTGCGGAGCCGTCACGTCCGCCAGCCCAACCGCCGTCGGCGCCGCTCGGGTTCGGCGTTCGGTTCGCCGGTGGCTTGGTTCGGTACGGTGCGGCCGTCCGCCGCCTCGATCGCTGCCCGCTGCGGCGCCGGCGTCAGCGCGGCGACGGCGCGTTGGAGTTCCACGATCCGCTCGGCCCGCTCAGCGAGGAGCGCGTCCCGGTCCGCGAGCTCCTGGCGCAGACGATCGGTTTCCGCCTGCGCCTCGGCCACCTTCCGTTCGTACTCGATCCGGGCCAGCGTCAGGTCGTGGTCCGCGCGTACGGGCCAGTTCGGCCCGGAGCGTGGCCACGTCCTGGTCGTCGTCCTCGGCATGGTCGGCGTCCGGCTGCTCGGCCGCCGGGGCAGGCTCGGCCGGGACGGGGTCGGGGCCCGTCGGTGCGTTGAGCCGGAACCCGGCGGCCAGCAAGGCCTCCACGGGGATGAGCCAGCCGAGGTTCGGGTCCTCGAATGCGCCGGGCAGCTCGCCGGCCTCGCGGCGGCGGCGGATGGTGGAGCGGCTGACGCCGCACGCGGCGGCGGCCTCGCGCTGGGTCAACGTGGGGCGCTTCATGTCCCTATCCTCCCCGCCCGCCGCTGTCGCGAGTGCCCCGACCCACCCCGTTGCACAACAGGCCCCTCCATCGCCCCAATTGGGCTGTGACCTGCTATGGAGGGGCCAAGTCAGTGATGCCGGGACCGCATGGAGGGGGAAGTGGAGGGGGCGGTCAGGGACCGGAGGGAGGGCTGCCGCCCTGGCGGGTCTGGCTGGTGCGGTCGAGTACGGAGGAAAGCCACGTCCACGTGTTCGTGGCCTTCGCGGCGGCTACCGCGCTGTAGAGGATCGCCGCGCCGAGCGGCGCGAGCGTGGCCTCACCGGAGACGCCCAGCCTTGGTGAGCACGAATCGGGCGCATCGTGGCCTATCCTCCCTGCAGCCGGTCGAGGACATCGAGCGGCGCAAGGCGATCCCCCTTGTTCGCGCTCGACTTCACCTTCCGGGCGCAGGCGTCCCTGGTCGTGTTGTGGGCGCTCGGAGAGGACCACACCCGGCGGGTCATTGAGCGAGCGCACGAGCGGGCGGCGGTACGACCGATCCCGTGACGTGGCTGCACACATTGCAGCCGGGCACCGCAGCCGGGGACCGGAGAAGGGACCCGTCGTGCGCGGATTCGAGACGGGCCAGACGGTCGTACGGCGTGATGTGCACTGGTCGGGCCGGGCGTGGAGCGGGCTGGCCCTGCGGGTTGTCGACGACACCGGCGAGTCGCTGGTGACCGCCCACACGCCCGCGGTGGCAGACTCGATGGCCCGCCTTGTACACGAGGGCCGCGCGGACAGGGGATCGGTCGGTGCGCACGGAGGTGTTCGGGACGATCGCGGCGGGGAAGTGGCAGCTCACGCGGGGTGTGGCAGGAGTCGGGACTGCTGTTCTGGAAGCCGCCTGTGGCATGGTCCAGCATCAACACGTTTTTCATCGAGGGCACCTTGTCCGCACGCGATCGCAAGTGCGCCGCGGCGCCGGTGCGTTTGAGTCAGAGTGAAGGGCCCGTCCGGCAAAGTAGGCGCTGGGGCTGGCTGCGGCAGGGGAGGGAATGATCTCCTAAATCCGTTTTTTGCATGGGTTGGTGGTGGGGAAGAGGAGGGGCTGGTTCCCAGGGGGATGGGGTTCGAATTTCGGGGAAGCGGCCCCGTTTTTGTGTGGATGCTGTGCGAACGTGTGTGCCCCTGGTGGCCGTTGGGGCTGCCGGGCTTTGACTTCCTAGCGGGGGGAAGACTGTGCGTTCGCGTATATTCGGCATGCCCTATCGGCATGCGCGTTTCGCAGCGAGAAACTCTCTGATCGCCTCTGTCGTGGTGCTGGGTCTGGGCGCGTCCGCCCTGCCGGCGTTCGCGGCGGGACCGGCTCCGGCACAGGGTTCGGCGTGGGGTAAGGGCAAGGCGCGGGCTGAGATGCCCGCGGTGAGGGTCGGCCAGAACAAGGCGCCCAAGAACCAGCGCAAGGCCGCGCCCAGTCCGGAGCGGCGACAGTGGGAGGCCGGTCAGAAGTCGCGGCTCGCGGGCCAACAGCAGAGTGCCGCCGCCGCGCCGTCGGTGAAGGTGTATGTGCCGCACGGGCAAGGTGATGTGCCGTGGCATCAGATCTTCGACTTCCGCATCACTGACTCGCTGGTGGGACGTATCGACTACTCGACCGGCAACATGATGCTGGCCGCCACCGACTTCGACATCACCGGTGTCGGTGACTCACTCCGGCTGACCCGGACCTATAACTCCTTCGACGGCCCCTTCGGCCAGGTCGCGGACCCCTGGTGGACCGGATACGAGCGCAACCTGGACCTGTGGTTCACCGACGAGGTGATCTGGTACGACTCCTCCGGGGCCACGGTCAGCTTTACGAAGAACGCCGACGGCACGTTCAAGACGCCGGACGGCTACGCCAAGGACCTGAAGAAGAACAGCGACGGCACCTACACCCTCACCGACCGCAAGTCCGGCTCCAAGGACACCTACAGCGCAGGCGGTGAGCTGACGAAGGTCACCGACCGCAACAACGGCACCATCTCCGTCGCCGCCCACCAGGATGCCAACGGGCGGGCAGCCGGCTTCAAGCTCACCGAGGACCGTTCCGGGCGCACGATCGATCTGGTCAAGACGAGTGACACGCTGTGGACCGCGACGGACAGCGGCGGCCGGACCGTCAAGTACGACATCGACGCCACCGGCCACCTCGCACGGACCTGGGACACCACGGGCAAGGCGACGTCCTACGGCTACGACGAGGACGGACGCCTGACCAAGGTGACGACACCGGAGTCCCGCACCACGGTGTTCACCTACGACGCGCAGAGCCGGGTCACCTCGATGCGCCGCTCCACCGAGCTCGGCGGCACGAGTGATGGGCCTACGTATACGTACGCCTACGACACCGAATACCGCTCCCAGGCGGGCACCACCACGGTCACCGACCCCCTCACGTACGCGACGAAGTACGCGCACAACGAGGACGGCGAGGTCACCAAGGTCACTGACGCTTTCACCCACTCACGGTCGAAGTCGTACAAAGCGCATCTGACGCAGACCGCGACAGACGCGATGGGCGTAGGCACCAACGGCACCGGGAACGTGACCACCTACGGGTGGGACACGCGGGGCAATCCCACCTCGGCGAAGCTGCCCACGGGTGCCACCTCGACGGTGGCGGGCTGGTCGACGAAGGCGGGCCGGGACGTGCCGGCATCGGCGACTTCCGCCGACGGCGACAAGACGGAGTACGGGTACGACACGGCCGGCAACACGATCTCCGTGGCGCAGAGCGGCACCGGTGGGGGCTCCGCGACCATCGACTACAACCCTGCGACGGCTACGTGCGGCGGCTTCCAGGGCCAGCGCTGCAAGGCCACCACGAAGTTGAGCGGCACCACGAACTCGGTGACGTCGTTCCACTACGACACCCGGGGCAACCTGGACTCGGTCACACCGCCCAGCCAGATTGGGAAGGTGACCTACCGCTACGACGCGCTGGGCCGGGTCAGCGACTCCAAGGACGGCCGGGGCGTCACCACGCTCTACACCTACGACAACCGGGACCGCGTCACCAAGGTCGACACCGGAAGCTATGACACCGTCACCTATGTCTACGACGGTGACGGCAACCTGACCTCGCGCACCGACCGGACCGGCACTCAGACCTACCAGTTCGACCCGCTGTCCCGTGAGACGATCCGCACCCTGCAAGATGGATCTCAGACGGTCCTGGCGTACACGGCCAACGGCAATGTCGACACCTACACCGACCCCTCGGGCGTCATCGACTACACCTGGGACAAGGTCAACCGGCTGACCGAGCTGAAGGACCAGGCGGGCCGCAAGACGACGTACGGGTACGACAACAACGGCACCCGCACCAGCACCACCTACCCTGGCAGCACGGTGCAGAGCGTGGTGGTGGACAAGTCGAACCGTCCCACCAGCATCAAGACCACCTCGCCCAAGGGCACGCTCACCAACCTGACCTACACCTACGGCTACGGCACCGGCGGCGTGAGCGACGGCACGAAGATCCGCACCGCCACGGATGTCCTGGCCGGGCTGAAGACGTCGTACACGTACGACGTCGCGGGCCGCTTCTCCTACGCGAAGGAGGAGAAGGGCAGCACCCTCAACTCCTCCTGGCAGTACTGCTACGACCTCGCCGGCAACCTGACCTCCCAGGGCGTCGACCCCGGCTGCCCGCGCGGCACCACCTATACCGTGAACGACGCGCAGCAGATCACCGGCAAGAACGGATCCACCGCCAACTGGTCCTACGACAAGGCCGGCAACGAGACCGCCGGCGCCTCCACCCCCGAGGGCACCCGCACCGCGGAGAAGTGGTCCGACTACTCCCAGCTGACCTCGCTCGCCGTCGGCGGCACCACCTACGCCGGGCAGTACGCCTCCACCGACCAGTCCGAACGGACCAAGCTCGGCCAAACCACCTTCCACAACGGCCCGTTGGGCCTCTCGGCGGAAACCACGGCCGGCGTCGATACCGGATTCAACCGGGAGCCCGGGGGCACCCTGAACTCCATGACGACCGGGGGCAGGGCCTACTACTACCTGACCGACGCGCTCGGTTCGGTGATCGGCCTCGCTGACGAGAACGGCACCAAGGCCAACACCTACACCTACAGCCCGCGCGGTGTCGCCCGCACCACCACAGAGGCCGTCCCGCAGCCCTACCGTTTCGCCGGCGGCCACCAGGACCCCACCGGCCTCTACCACCTCGGCGCCCGCTACTACGACCCCAACCTCGGCCGCTTCACCCAGCCCGACCCCTCAGGCAAGGAGAAGAACCCCTACCTCTACGCCGAAGGCGATCCCGTCAACCGCATAGACCCGCTCGGGACCTCCGCCCTCTCTGTTGTAGACGGAGTGATTGGCAAGATCGGCGATGCAAAGTCAATCTATGACACCGGCAAAGACCTGGTCTCGGGTGATGTTGTCGGAGCCGCACGGGGTTCTGCGAGTCTGGCTGCCGGCGTGGTGGTCGGCGGGATCTGCGAAGCAGCGACGGGCCCAGAGTCTGGCTTCCTGTCGACAGCTGGATGCTATGCGGCGGGCGAACTGACCACGCAAGGTGTGGAGACCTGGCTCTCCTGATCCACATCGCACAGCGGGTGGGGACCCCTTCCGCGGGTCCCCACCCGCAGCACACTGGGAGGAAATTGATGGGACGCTTGGAAGACTTCGAAGACCGCACTCGGGGCCACCCCGTGGCCAACCTGGTCGGCGCATTCCTGGCAATCTATGTATTGGGTGGCGTAATCATGACGTTGACCGGAGCGTCTGCCACCAAAGCGTGGTTGGCTTCCCTTCCTGTTCTTCTCGCCGTGGGCTCAGGAATGGCGGCCGTGCGCTTCCGCCGCAGGAACAAATAGGAAGGGCGCGCTTTCTCTGGAGTGAAGAGCTGATCAAGGGCGAAGTCAGTGGCGGGTGCCAAGTCGCCGCCCGCAAGCTGAACTTGGGCGGGTGGGCGGCCAGGCACGGTCTGACTGACGACGGCGGCGGGCCGCTGCAGATGCGGCTGACGCGGATGAAGCGGACGGTGGAGATCCGGACCGCCAAGCAGGCTGGGGGGCATCTGCCGTCGGTGCGGCTGACGAACACCGCGCAGACGTCGTTCGCCCACTACCTGCGAGGGGACCCCTTCGGCCGCGGATGTCCTGACCGAGGCGATCACCGACGCCGAGACCGCTGCACGGCGTGCCGCCGCCCGGGTGGGCCCGGTGGAGGCGGCCGCCCTGCCACAGCCGGTGCGCGATGCTGCGCGAGCCGGGAGGCTGGACACGCTGTTGGCGTCCTGCTTGGACATCGACCACGGTCCGGCTGGCGGGCGTTGCACCGAGTCGTTTCTGACGTGCCTGCGCTGTCCGAACGCTCTGGTGCTGGAGCGCCATCTGCCGATGCTGCTCGCGCTGCTCGATGCCCTGCAGGACGAACTCGACCGCCGCGATGCGGACAGCTGGGCGGCCCGGCACGGCGCCACGTGGCAGATCATCACCGGGCAGATCCTGCCCTGATGGGGCTCGGTGAATCGAGATCCGCATCATCCCGCCATGCTGCCCGTCAGCCCACCCGAACGCAGCTCATTTCCTTGGCGGACCCCGTGAGCCGGAAACCGCTGAACGTGCATGGAGAAACGGTCTTGGCTGCGGCCACTTGATCCCGACCTTCACTTCAGAGGATCCGCACCCACCCATGATCTGCCCTTGACACGGCTGCCGGAAGCCCTCCGGGCACAGCATCAACTCGATCGCCTCGCCCGTCGCCACCAGGCCCCGAGCATGGCGAAGGCTCTCGACACCGCCCACAAGGTCGTCGACGAATGGGCGCTACACGGCACCCCGATCAACGTCGGGGACGAGTGGGCCCGACGGCTCAGCCACATCGCCGCAGAACCGGTCAGCCGGGCAGTCCCGACTTCCGATCAACGCCGCCTGGCGGCCTTCCCTGAAACAGTCGTGCTGGCAGAACTTGTCCTCGATCCGCCTGAACACAGCATCGAGCCGAAGGACCTCTACCTGGCGACGACCGCCGAGCTCAGCCGTCGGCTTTCACGGAGTTACACCATGCTGGGCATCCAAGACCCTCTCTTCCAGCACCTCTGCAACCCGCAGACCGGCCTCGATGAGAGCCAACGCACTGAGCGTGACACGACCTCATGAGTCAGCACGGAGCGGGAACATGACGCTCAATCGCGGCAGTCTACGAGTTGCCTCTGCTTCATCCCTGACATTCCAGCGTTCCCCCGCCAACCCCCGGTTGACCACGTGCTCGCCGCGCTGAGCCCGCACCGCGGCATAGAACTCTTCGCCGCACGGATCGGGATTCCCGGTCACAAACCCGTAGGCTTCCGACGCCACGTAGTCCAGCAACTCCCACCCAGGCCAGTCCTCGCCCCAGTCCCTCCAGCTCCTCCCGGTCAACGCCAGCACCTCAGACGCATCAGCCAAAGCGTCCGGGTCAAGCACCGCTCGCCCGAAGATCTCGCCTCCGAGCCCGACCATCCAGAGGCCGAAGTAGTCGAAATCGTCGTCCGAGTACCGGCCGCCGAAGATCCGCTCAGCTGCAGCAACCAAGTCCCAGTGGAATGTCTGACGGGTGACCTGGTCGAGGCACAGCTGGAACTCGACGATCTCCACCTGCGACCTTCGCGACAGTTCATTCCGCAACCAGGCAAGTCGCGCATCCCTGCCCTCCGACTGTCGTCGGCAGGTCTCCATCAGTTCCCAGAAGGATTCAACGTTCACGCGGCACACACTGCCAGGTGCCACTGACAAGCACCGAGATCACTTCCGCGAAGGCCAGGTCGTTTGAGAATGCCGCCAACACCGGGCCGCCGACTACGTGGCAGCTCCGCATGTCAGCGCCGCATCACCTGCCATTCGAGGCGACAGGACAGTCTTGGTGGCCAGTGGGTTCGTCTCGCTGAAGCCGGAGGAGCCCAGCGCGCTCACACTGAGTCCGAACTTCTCCTCTCGGGCTCAGCGCATGCGCTGGAATGTGCGGAACAGGTCGGCGGTGTACCAGGCGGTGCCGTCGTCTCCTGTGACGATGCGCTCCGAATCCCGGGGCTGACCGGGCTTCTTGCGGTTGACGTCCCACTCCCGGTAGTGAATCGGGTTGCCTTCACTGCCGGTTCGTGGCAACGCTGCGTTGCGATTCGGCCAGGCGGCACCTCCCTTGGTGCCTGAGCCATCGTTCGGCGGCCACTGGCCAGCGTCGATCAGCGCCAGCGTGTGCGAGGCCCGGTCCGGAATGGCAGCGCGCACGGAACGGGACGAGTCGCCAGACCGCGACTGCTTGGCACCCCCGTCCGCGGCGGTGTCAGCGTGGGCCGTTCCGGAGAAGGCGAGAACCGTCCCGGCCAGAGCAATGGCCGCGAGTGCACGCCTAGCAGTGTTGGTCATGCCCCGCCAACGATCTCCAGCCACTGGGGTCACGCAAGCCCCCCAGTGTCGTCCGGCGCTGTGCCGGGGCCGGTGACGCCCACCCTGCTTCGCGTGCGCATGGTGACAAGTAGTGCGCCGATCCGGTGAAAACCGTCGTGCCTCGTGCGGCCGAACCTCCCGTCAGCGTGTCGAGCGTGAAGGAAGGCCTGGGCGTGGTGCTGTTGCCGCCGGTGGAACCGATGCTCGCACAGGCCGCCGAGGTGCTGCCGGGGCCGGGTGTGCTGCGCGATCCGGCGTATGAGCAGAAGTTCGATGGTCACCGGGCGGTTCTCTTCACCCCGGCCGGGCCCAGCGGGCGTGTGCTGCTTCAGACGCGGCGCGGTTCCCTCGTCCAGGACCGGTTCCCCGACCTGGTTGCCGCTGCGGTCAGGCAGCTACCCGGCGGCCTGGTCCTCGATGGCGAACTCCTGGTGTGGGACCAGGAGATGGGACAGCACAGCTTCTGAGGGGTTGCAGCGCCGAGCCGCCGCCCGCAGCCGCTCCGCCCACCTTCTCGCCGCAGGCCTGCCCGCCTACTACGTCGCGTTCGACCTCTTGCAGCAGGACGGCACAGAGCTCCTGACCCTGCCCTACCGGGAGCGCCGCAGACGACTGGAGGTCTTGTTCGCCGCCCACTCCCTGACCGCGCCGTTCACGCTCTGCCCCATGACCACGGACCCCGCAACAGCCCGTGAATGGATGACTCATTGGACCGAGGTACCCGGACTGGAAGGCCTCGTGGTCAAGGCCCAGGGCCAGCGCTATCTCACCGGAGCCAGGGCGTGGACCAAGGTCAGACGCCGGGACACCACCGAGGCCCTGATCGGCGCGATCACTGGCAGCCTCGCCCATCCCAAGCTCCTCATCCTGGCCCGCCACGACACGGCCGGCCGCCTGCGCACCATCGGCCGCACCGTCCTGTTGCGCCCCGATACGGCCCGTCAGGTCGCCGAACACCTCCACCCGGGCATCCCTGGGAGGGCGTGCGGTTCACCGCTGCCTGGGCAGCAACGATGTCCTCGGGGCGATCCTGGTCCGCCCCGACTTGGTGGCCGAGATCAGCGCCGACCGCTCCGTCGACCACGGCGGCGTTTTCCGCCACCCTCTGCGCTTTGTGCGCCTGCGCATGGACGTGAGCGGGCAGGACATTCCGATGTACGGGGAGGGACCTGCTGCCTCCGCCGGCTGACCGAGGTCACTGGCCTCTGGCCGGGGCTAGTTGCTGGCAGTAAGGCGAGCTGGCGAATTGGGTGGTCTGAGCGGCGATCGCCCCTCATGGTGGTAGGGAGATGAGGGGGCGCGTGTGGCGCGTGACCAGGACGAGATCGAGCGGGACCGGCGGCGTCTTGAGGCGTTTGTAGTTCGAGCGCGCCGTGTGGCAGAGCATTCCCTTGCTGGTGACTGGGAGGAGCTCGTATGGCTCATGGACCCGCACTTTGAGGCCCGTGTGGAAAACGGCCAGGGGTGGATTCGGGTTGAGCTGCCGTCCGAAGAGGTGGTCGAGTCCGCCGCGGCCCGCATCCGGCCGATCCTTTTGGAGACCGAGGAGTGCTTCTACCTGAAGACGCTGAATGCCCTGGGCTACGCCTGTCGGACGCTGCCGCGGGATGCGGAGTGGATCCGGGCAGCGCGTGCCGAGTGGAAGAAGCGGATGGGCCACTCCACTGCCGCCTACCGGGTCCTGGTGACGAACACGGTGACGGGCGAGAGTCACGACCTCGATGCGCACGGGCTGGCGCTAGCCTGGATTTACGGCGATTTGGTGCACCACGACCCGCAACGCCGCAAAGAAGGCGATCCCTTCGGACTCCGGGACCGGTTCCGGGCCGCCGTGCAGCTGGTCGCCTGGACCATGGTCGCGACGATCGAACTCCTCGCCTACACCCGCCGCTTGTGGAAAGACGGTGTTTTGCGGCTTCGGCCGGACGTCTTCGACGCGCAGGTCGCCCTGGAGTCGAGCGTATGGGAAGAACCGGCGCAGGCGTTCTTCGCACCTGCCGGAACGGAGCCGCCATCGGCTGCGATGACCTCACCGCCCGCAGGGTGGATACTGCTCGACCTCGGCACGGACCTCTCCCCCTTCCAGAATGACCTCGGTGGACAGCTCCTTCCTCAGAGCAGCCCCGTACCTGTTTCTCCCCGGCGCAGCGAGGACTTGGGCACGCGTATAGGGGACGAAGACGACGGGGGAAGCACACACAGGCTTCCGCGGCAGTCGGCGAAGGACTGGCCGGCTCTGGCGATCCAGCGCTGGAAAGTGAGGCAACCCCGGCACACGTGACCGCGGCCCCATAGGGCGGGGCAGTAATCACTCGCAGTGGCTGGCCTTCGTCCGCCGACACGGCAGCGACATCGAGCATCCGGTGCAGCGCGAAGTGACGTCGCTGAAGCCGGACGCACTTCAGCTCCTGTTCGAATCTCTACGCATCCTGACTCGCCCGGCGACGGGTATCGAGCAACTTTCTGTGACCTCTTTCTGGCGGATGAGCGCAGTAGTTGGCGGGGCTGAGCGGTGGGGTTGGCAGACTGAGCCGGGATACGATAGTTGGCACCTGGCCACGCATGTTGGAACCGGGTGGCTCACGACGTCCCTGGCGGGTCGGGGTGTCGGTGGCATCGGGTTGGATGGACCCGTGACTGTCTATGACGTGGCTCGCCAGCTCCCCGCCATTGCCGACCTGCGGGACGTGTGCCGTTCGCTGGCGATGCTCGATGCGATCCTGAGCCCGGACTGGGAGAGCCGGTACTACTCCTTCAACGCCGGTTGGGCCGACGGCGAGGAGATGGCCTCGATGCGTAATGGGTCGGGGGACGAGTACTCGATCGTGCTCTCGGCGGCCGGGGCCTATGTGCGCGGCTTCGACCACGAATCGCCGATGAGCCCCTTCAGCAACGATGGCGAGCCCTGGCCTGGTGTGGTCGACGAAGTTCCCGAGCCCTTCAGAGCCTTCGTCGAGGAGCCGGCGTTCACCGATGGGGAGGGGGTGCCTGTCGTGACGGCTTGCTTGTGGCGGGGACCGACGGACGAGCGGTGGCACCACGGGACGATCGAGTTTCCTGAGGGCGCTGTCGATCCTGACGGGGCGACGGGCCTGTTCGGCCTCCTGGTCGACCGGTCTCCGGAAGCGTTCCAGCGCTTCGCCGAGGACTACTACGAGGTCTCCGTCGACCTGGGGGCGGTGAGCCAGGTCCATGCGTTGCGGCCGTTGGACCAGGAACTCGTATCGTTGCTGAACCCGGAGGTCAGCTTGGCGGACCTGGCCCAGGACATCGCCGAGATCGGCTATCCGCAGCTGGACCAGGAGTCGGTCTGACCACTGTCGATCACCCACTGGCTCACGGCAGGTGACGCCGACTGGGGCCTGTACGTCCCGGTGCACCGCGCCTCGACGACCGGTGTCGTCCTCGCGGAGATCCGGGCCACCGCCCTGCATCGCACCGCCGGTAGCCGATCTGAGCCGTTGACCAGCACACCGACTAGGTTCTGTCTCTCCGATCACGAATGGAGAGACAGAACTGTCGGCGAAGTGAAGCCTGCTTAGTTCTTGCGTGCGGTTACCAGAGCGAAGGAGAGGAATTCTCCGCCGTCTGTGGTGAGCATGTCGATGACCGGCTGGTTGGCGCTCCGGCCGTCCGGCTGATGCTCGGCGCATGCCTGGACCCACAGCAGCCAGTCCTGCCAGGCGTCTTGCTGTAGACGCGCGGACGTGACCTCCACCAGTTCAGTGATCGCCCACTGGAAGCGCCACCATTCCGCCGTGTGCCAGGCCATCGCTTCCCAGCCCACCACGTCTTTGATATGGGGCGGAATGGCCCCGAGCTCACGGGCTTCCCGTGTCATAGCGGGGGTCGCCATGGCCAGTTGTCCGCCAGGGCGGAGAAAACGGACCAGGTAGGGCAGATAGCTGTCCGCCGTACCGAAGTACTCGAAGGCGTCGACGCTCACGATGGCGTCGAAGCTCTCCTCTTCGAAAGGCAAGGCGTGCGCCTCGGCTCGCACGGCCTGCACCTGATGACCGACACCTGCGTCGGCGAAGACGGCTGCTGCGTCCTCGGGAGCGATCCACAAGTCGGCCGCGACGACCCGGGAACCGTACTCGCGGGCAAGGAACACCGACGTGGCGCCCTTGCCGGAGCCGAGGTCGAGTATCCGCATCCCCGGGCGCAGATCAAGGTCGCGGGCGAGGTCCTCCAGCAGCCACAACGGGTTCGGCCCCATGTCGAGATTGAGCACCCAGCTGGGGTCATAGCGGGAGGAACGCGGATAGCGGTCCGGACGTACGAGATCATTCAAGGCAGTCACGAGCACGAACCCAAGCCGATCACCGCCCCAGGCACAACCCGATTTCGCCTCCCCGCCTGTATGCAGGTACGGCAGCGGTCGGTTCCGTCTCTCCGGTCACGAGCGGAGCCAGATCAGGAGTGCGGCGGCGGTAACGGTGCCGAGGAAGACGTATCCGCGCTTGTCGTAACGGGTAGCGACGGCTCGGAACTGCTTGATCTTGTTGATCGCCCGCTCGACGGTGTTCCTGGCTTTGTACCGGATCTTGTCGAAGTGGGCAGGACGGCCGCCGCGTGAACCCCTGCGCAGGCGGGCTGACTTGGTGTCGCTCTTCTCCGGGATGACGTGTCGGATGCCCCGTCGTCGTAGGTAGGAGCGGATCACACGGTTGCTGTATGCCTTGTCGGCGCAAACACTGTCCGGCCGCCGCCTCGGCCTACCCATGCCAAGCCGGGGGACGCGGATCTTGTCCATGAGCGGCTCAAACTGGGTGCAGTCTGCCCGCTGACCAGGCGTGACGACAAGGGAGAGCGGGCGGCACTTGCCGTCCGCGCTCAGGTGAATCTTGCAGGTCAGCCCGCCGCGGGAGCGGCCAAGGGCTTCGCCCGCCGCACCGCCTCCGCCCGGAATGGGCATGAGCCCACGTGCACGCGCACGTGAACTGATCTTTGTGTGACCCCTTTTGAGGCACAGGGCAGTGCTGGCGGAGGGTCCTTCGGAGCGCCGGCGGCGTGCTGGTGAGCACGGATCGAGGTTGAGTCAATGTTGATGTGCCAGTCGATGCCGCCCTCGGCATCGGCGACGGCCTGGACGTGCTGGAGCAGCCTCTCCCAGGTGCCGTCCGCCGACCACAGCATGTGGCGTTTGTGAATCGTCTGCCAAGGGCCGAAGCGTTCGGGCAGCTTGCGCCACTGACAGCCGGTACTGAGCCGGTGGATGATTCCGTTGATCACTTGGCGGTGGTCCCGCCACCGGCCGCACCGGCTGTTGCTCACGGGCAGCAGTGGCTCCAGCACCGCCCACTCGCCATCCGTGAGATCCCCCTGCTGAGCATGACCAGAACAACGAGCTGCCCGATCGAAGAGATACGCCCCTCAGTAAGCGAAAGTCCCCGGTCAGCGGCACGGAAATGAGTTGTTCAGGCCAAGGAGCGGTTGTTACCGTCACGCCAGCGCGAGAGACGTGTGATCAGCGGGACAGGGAGGTTGATGAATATGGCTGCCGTCGGCCGTCTTCAGCATGCCCTCATCCGGCCCGCGCGATAGCAGAGCGCGGCCCGGGTCGTCCTAACGACCAGGAGAGACACGTGTCTTCCTCTTCTTCGCCCGGCCACACCAACGTGATCACCAAGCGCCTGATCCTGCGGCCCTGGACCACAAACGAGGCCGCTGCGGTCCTCGCCGACACCAGGTCCACTCACTGGGCGGGCGACTTTCCCGCTGAAGGCGACCGCATGGTCGCGAGCCTCTTCGACCAGCACCCCGCCTGGCTCGACGCATACGGCCACCGCCTGATCATCGAGCGCGAGAGCGGCTTGGTGGTGGGCTCGATCGGCCTGTTCTGGCCGCCCAGCGAGGGCGTCCTGGAAATCGGATACGGCATCGTGGCCTCCCGCCGAGGCCGCGGTTATGCCCCCGAGGCCACCCAAGCCCTGGCAGAGTTCGCCCTCACCGCACCTGAGGTCCACACCGTGTCCGCTGATGTGGAGCTCTCCAACCCGTCCTCAGTCCGTGTGCTGGAGAAGGCCGGCTTCCGCCGGTGGGCCACCGAAGACAACACGGAGAACATGGCCCGGTTCAGGATCACGAATCCGGACCGCTCGCGGCGATGATCCCCGGGGCCCTGGAGGCGATGCCTCCAGGGCCCCATCGTGGTGGCGGAGCCGCGAGACAATCAGGGTGATCGGAGAGACACGCCCTAGCGCATCAGACGGTGGGCGGCGCGGAACAAAGTCGAGCTGTGCTTCACACCGACGAACGCGTCCTGGGCGAACCCGATCTAGGCGCACTTCCGGCCGCTGCGGCAGTTCTCCTTGGCCAACTCGAATCACCCCAACCACGTCGTCCAAAGGCGGGAGTTGCATCGCTACCTGTGCTGGCGCAACCAGAACGCATGCAGCAGGGCGCTGCGCATCGTGCCCTCGAGGGAGAAGCCGGCCTTCTCCGCCACTCGGCACGATGCCGAGTTGGCCACCGCGTGGCACAGCCGGAGCCGGTGCAGACCAAGGTCGTCGAACGCCCACCGGCTGAGGCGCTGCGTGGCCTCGGCCATGGCGCCGCGGCCACGTCCTGCGGGCAGGAGCCAGTACAGGATTTCGGCGCTGCCGCCCTGGAGGTCGAGGTCACCCCAGCCGATCAAGCCCACAGCCTGACCGCCATCGGACGGCGCAATGCCTCAGAGCGCGCTCTGCTCGTTCCGCCAACGCTCGTGCATGCGCTCGATTCGCTCGCGTGCTTCCTCCTGCGACGTCACGAAGGGCCTGTTCCACTGGCGAATGCCCGGTTCCTGAGCGGCGGCTACCAGAGCGTCGGCGTCGCTGACACGCCAGGGACGCAGCTCCAGACCACTGAGGAGGGCGAGCGCAGGCTGGTCCATTTTGGCCATGTGGTCTGCGGGAACGACGGGCGGTATGGGTGAGGTGATCGTCGCGGCATCCTGCCACAGCCCTACACCGCAGAACCCGATATCTGGTACCCGGCCTCGACCCGGCGACCCAATGAGGTCACGGCAGTAGCGAGGGCGAGGCAGGCCTGGTGGCCAACTACCGGTGCCGGTCTCAGGACTGTCGACGGACCAGTGCACTGCGCGAGATCGGTCCGGCCCCTGAGCCACTGCGTTGACGGACGACCTTGAACCTGCCCTGGACCTGTCGATCCGGGGGATGGCGTCTCACCACCAGCTGCACGCGTATGTGGATCGGCAGGCCCTTACTCTCGGTACGCGGACTACAGCGCCAGCGCACCCGCTCGTTCCAGGGCCACATGACGGCGATCCGTTACGCGCGAAGGCTGTCTCATTGTTCGCACACTCGCTGTCGGAACTGGGTGCGAACCATCAAATAGCTCCCATTTGTGCTCGTGTTGGAACACGGGCCCCTACGTGCCGTGAGGAAGGCGATGATGGGCGGGCGCTGTCCCGGATCCGGGGTCTGGCTCGTGAGAATACTGACCAGAAGAGTCCCGCAATCGACAGTGTCGGCCGTGGGCTGGGATGGTGCGCGTTGTCGGTGCCGGGCTGTCGGGGCGTGTCCCGAGATGGGCCTGCCGATCGCTGTGGCTTCTTCACGATGCTGACCGCCCGACGAGGCCCGGCACCGGCAATGCGACGCGCCATCGGGCGGAAGGGGAACGGCTGTGTCCAGTTCGACCAGGTCCACTACATCTCCTGCTCCGAAGGTCCGCCGCCGTCGCGCCGCGGGGGAGGTGGTTCTGGGAGTGGATACACACCGCGATACGCATGTGGCCGCGGTGGTGTCCTTGACGGGTGCAGTCCTCGCCACCGAGGCGTTCCCGGCCGACGCGGCCGGCTACCGCGATCTGCTCACGTGGGCCCAGAAGTTGGGCGTGGTGGAGCGGGCCGGGGTGGAAGGGACCGGCACCTACGGGGCGTCCTTGTCGCGCTATCTGCTGGCCCAGGGCGTGGACGTGTTCGACGTGAACCGGACTGACCGGGCAGATCGCCGCCGGCGCGGAAAATCGGATCTCCTCGATGCCCAGAACGCGGCGCGGGCCGTGCTGGGCGGCCGATCCCGCGCCCGGGCCAAATCGGCCGACGGACCGGTTCAGATCGCGCGCATGTACAAACTCGCGAAGACGTCGGCCGTCAAAGCCCGTACCCAGGCAATCAACCAGCTCAAGGCCGTCCTCGTTACTGCCGAGCCCGCCTTGAGAGAAGATCTGGCAGGACTGGGCAACGCCGAACTCTTGCGTAGGTGTGCGGGATTCGCCGACACGAGCAGCCGGGAGGAGGCCGGCACGGAGACAGTGCTGCAGGCCACTCGGATCACGCTGGGCCTGCTGGCCTCCCGGATCGGCCAACTCACGGAGCAGATCCGGGACTTGGAAAAGCGCATGACCCGCCTCGTGGATGGCTACGCCCCACAGCTGCTCGAGGTGGTGCGCATTGGTGCGGACACAGCCGTCACCTTGCTGATCACGGTGGGAGACAACTGGCAGCGGCTGGACAGTGAGGCGTCCTTCGCAGCGTTGTGTGGAGTCAGCCCCGTCGAGCGTTCCTCGGGACGCCAGACGTACCGCCGTCTCAACCGCGGCGGCGATCGTCAGGCCAACGCCGCGCTCCACCGCATCGTGTTCACCCGTATGCGGGTCGACCCGCGCACCCGGGCCTACGTCGAACGCCGGACCGAGGAGGGCAAGACCCGGCGCGAAATCATCCGTATCCTCAAACGCTATGTGGCCCGCGAGGTCTTCCATCTGATCGAGCAACAACCGCTGGGGCTCCGCTCATAGGGGCCATGCGAGACAGCGCCCGCCCAGCGAATTAACTGTCCGGGAACCTTTGGCAGGTACCTTGCGAGTGTCGGACTCGACAAGCTCTGGCGTGGCCGGCAGTTTGCCCCGGTCCTCGTCGCTGACGCGCTCCAGGGCTCGCCCCGTCGCCGGCGCCAGGACATTGCCCGGTTGACCGATACTCAGTCGTCTGCACACCCCGCCCCCAGGCACATCTGAGAGGCCAGGGATCCGTATCCCCCGCGCAAACCGCCGATTTCGGAGGAGTGCCGCTCTCGTGGATCTGCTTGGGCGCTGCGGCTTGCTCCGGACGAACGGTGTCTTCGTCGGCCCGGCAATGGCCGACGCCGTGGAGTGGGCGTCAGCCCTGAGCGTCGGCGGCCTCGCCCGCTCTGTATGGGCGGCGGAACTCAGCTGTACTGCCGGACGAATCTGCCCATGCGGCAGCAGAGTCCTCTGTTCGGGGTGTCCTCGCCGACCGTGTGACCGGTGATCCAACCTCTTGGACCGCTGATTGATTGCGGATCGTGGACGGTACCCGGGCTCCGGTCCGTGACCGGCGGGTCGGTTCCTCCAGCGGCAACGACCGGTTCGCGGCGAACGTCCAGTCATCGTGGACCCCGCTACCCGTCTCGTGATCGCTGCGGCCCGGCCGGTCCCGGGGACCCCGCGGACGCGCATGCCTGGCTGGCTACCCGCTGTCGGCCCCGAGCGGGCCGAGGGAGGGAGCTTCGGGTAGGCCGAACGGTGCCACGCACAAGGAGTCATCTGCCAGGACGGTCAAGTCCTGGCAGATGGCGGGCAGGGCAGATGCGGCCAGGCAGCGCACCTCGTCGTACGTGGGGGTATCGCCGACGGCAAAAGGGGGCGGGTCAGGACTTGTCGCCGGTGCCTCCCTCGGCCGGGGTCGATGTCTGCTGCTGACCGCCGGGGCGCGGCTGCTGGGTGTCGTGGAGGCTGTCCTGGGCCGCGTCGGCGATGGCCCGTGGGGTGATCCCGAACTCTGTGTAAAGGCGCTGATAGTCGGCGGAGGCGCCGTAGTGCTCCAGCGCAACGATGCGGCCGGCGTCGCCGACGACGTCACGCCAGCCCTGCCCGACGGCGGCCTCGACGCTGACGCGGGCGCGTACAGTCGGCGGGAGGACCTGGTCCCGGTAGTCCTGGGGCTGCGCGGCGAACCACTCGCGACAGGGCATCGAGACCACGCGCACGGAGAGCCCGGCGGCTGTCAACAAAGGGCGGGCCTCCAGGGCGAGATGAACCTCTGAGCCGGTCGCGATCAGGATGACGTCGGGGTCGCCTTCCTCCGCCGTGTCCGCCAGGACGTATCCGCCCCTGGCTGCTTCCCGCGCGGGGGCGTACTCTTCGCTGTCGCGGTCCAGGACCGGCAGGTTTTGCCGGCTCAGGATCAGACCTGCGGGCCGGTCGTGGTGATCGAGGATGGCGCGCCAGCACGCCGCGGTTTCGTTCGCATCGGCGGGACGCACTACGTCCAGGCCCGGAATGGCGCGTAGTGCGGCGAGTTGCTCGACGGGCTGGTGGGTGGGACCGTCCTCGCCCAGGCCGATGGAGTCATGGGTCCACACGTAAGTGGCCGGCAGCTTCATCAGGGCGGCCAGGCGCACGGCGGGCCGCATGTAGTCGGAGAAGGTCAGGAAGGTGCCCCCGTAGGGCCGGGTGAGGCTTTGGAGGGCGATGCCGTTCAGGATCGCGCCCATGGCGTGCTCACGGATGCCGAAGTGCAGGGTGCGCCCGTAGGGGCCGCCCTTCCAGTCCTTGGTCTGGCGGTCGGCCGGTACGAAGGACGGCTCGCCGTCCATGGTCGTGTTGTTGCTTCCCGCGAGGTCGGCGGAGCCGCCCCACAGCTCGGGAAGGACGGGTGCCAGCGCGCTGAGTACCTTGCCCGAGGCGGCACGGGTGGCCATCCCCTTCGCGTCGGCGGGGAAGACGGGAAGGACATCCTCCCAGCCTTCGGGCAGCCGCTGCTCCTGCAACCGTTCGAGCAGCGCCGCGCGCTGCGGATTCGCGGTTCGCCACGCGGCGAAGTCCTCATCCCAGGCGTCGTGTGCCTCACGGCCCCGGTCGCGGGCCTGCCGAGTCCGGGCCAGGACGTCTTTGTCGACGGTGAAATGCTGCTCGGGGTCGAAACCCAGCAACCTCTTGGTGGCGGCGACCTCGTCCTCGCCGAGCGCGGAGCCGTGCGCCTTGCCGGTGTTCTGCTTGGTGGGCGCCGGCCAGCCGATGAGAGTGCGCAGCATGATCAGAGAGGGACGGCCGGTCTCGTCCCGGGCGGCACGCACGGCGGCCAGGAGCGCGTCGACGTCCTCGACGTATTCGCCGGTGACCGTCCAGTCGACAGTCTGTACGTGCCAGCCGTACGCGGCGTAGCGGGCCGGGACGTCCTCGCTGAAGGCGACGTCCGTGTCGTCCTCGATCGAGATGTGGTTGGAGTCGTAGAACACGGTCAGATTGCCGAGCTCCTGATGTCCCGCCAAGGAGGATGCCTCGGAGGTGACGCCTTCCATCATGTCGCCGTCGGAAGCGATGACGTAGACGTGGTGGTCGAAGGGGCTGCTGCCCGGCTCGGCATCGGGATCGAGCAGTCCGCGCTCACGGCGTGCGGCCATCGCCATACCGACCGCGCTCGCCAGGCCCTGGCCCAGCGGACCGGTGGTGATCTCCACCCCGCGGGTGTGTCCGTGCTCGGGGTGCCCGGGGGTGGCGGATTCCCAGGTCCGGTACGCCTCGATGTCGGACAGTTCCAGGCCGAACCCGGCAAGGTAGAGCTGGATGTAGAGGGTCAGGCTCGAATGTCCGCAGGAGAGTACGAAACGGTCCCGCCCGAGCCATGTGTCGTCGCTCGGGTCGTGACGCATCACGTTCTGGAACAGCAGGTACGCCAGTGGGGCCAGGCTCATCGCCGTGCCCGGGTGGCCGTTGCCGACCTTCTGGACCGCGTCGGCCGCCAACAGCCGTACGGTGTCCACGGCCCGCACATCCACTTCGTCCCAGCCGGCGCGCTCGGCAACGGGACTCGTCACGGACCTGGCGGTTCGTGCTCCGGGGGACTGCTCGCTCGTCATGGCGCTACTCCTTCGTCGAGCAGGCGAACGGGCTCTGTTTGCCGCTCGCCGACGGATGCAGCTTCGCTGCGCTGTCAGTCGTGATGCGCGGAACTCCGGCCGCCATCACCGCGTGTGGAAGGGCTGGGCGAGCAGGGCTCGGACAGCCGCGATGGAGCGCAGTTCCTCCAGGGTGGCGCTCTGCTGTTCGGCGCGGTCCAGCAGCGTGTCCAGGTTGTCGGCGCTGAGGCGCGCGTCGGACTCGGCCAGGATGCGCAGGGTTCGCCAGCAAGCGGCCTTGCCCAGGACTCCGAGGAGCAGGGACTCGGTTTCCAGCGCGTCGCTGAGCGGGGAGCGGGCGAAGAGGTGGCCGTTGGTCTTGAGCCGGCCGGCCTTCTCGGCCAGCCAGCCGATGGCCGCCTTGGACTGACTCCTGGGCAGGTCGAGGTCCGCCATGATCCGGGCGAGCGCGTCACGGTCTTCCTCGACCTGCGCGGCGAGGTCGGTCAGCGCCGCGCGCCCCTCCGCATCCGCATGCGCCTCGGCGGCCCGCCGGCACAGCTCCAGGCCGCCGGTGGCGCCGGTGTAGTGGTCGTTGAGGTAGATCGCCAGCAGAGCCGCACTCTCGGAGCCATCGGCGTCCGCGTCCGTGGGGCCGGTAGCGGCGTGCATTTCGTGCCGCACGGACTGGCCCAGCTCGGCCCAGCTGTCCTCGAACTTGGTCAGCCCTTCGCGCTCCAGCGAGTCGGTGACATCGGTGAAGTCGACGCCGGCGTCCTTCAGGGCTGCCAGGTGTGCGGCGGCCGCCGCGTAATCACCCTCGGCCGGCGTGTGGGCCGGAAGGGTGCCGTGGTCGGCGAAGGCATCCAGAGTCGCCGCGGGCATGGTGTTCACCGTGCCCGGGATGACGAGTTCGCTGACGTACATCGTGTCGGGGTAGGACGGGTCCTTGACCCCGGTGGACGCCCACAGCGGGCGCTGCGCGCGAGCCCCGGCCGCGGCGAGTCGCTGCCAGCGGGGCTCCGCGAGCGTCTGCTCGTAGGCCCGGTGGGCGAGCCGGGCGTTGGCGACCGCGGCCTGCCCCTTGAGTTCGGACAGGCCGAGAGCCTCGAGTCGTCGGTCGACTTCGCTGTCGACGCGGGAAACGAAGAACGAGGCGACGGAGTGGATGTCCGCCAGGTCGCGCCCGGCGGCCAGGGCCTGCTCCAGGCCGCTCTGGTAGGCGTCCATCACCTCGCGGTAGCGCTCCAGGGAGAAGATCAGCGTGACGTTGACGCTGATGCCCTCGGCGATGACCGTGGTGATCGCCTTCAGCCCCTTGCGGGTGGCGGGGATCTTAACGAACAGGTTGGGGCGGTCGACCGCGTCCCACAGCTTGCGGGCCAGCGCTGCGGTCGCGTCGGCGTCCTGCGCGAGCCGGGGGTCCACCTCGATGGAAACGCGCCCGTCCACACCGCCGGTGCGCTCATGGACGCCGCGGAAGGCGTCGCAGCCGCTTCGTACGTCGTCCGTCGTGAGGGCGAAGACCGCGTCATCAACACTGCCGCCCTCGTCGCCCAGGCGGCGCAGCTGTTCGTTGTAGCGGTCTCCCTTGGCCAACGCGGAGGCGAAGATCGTGGGGTTCGTCGTGACGCCCACGACGTGCTTGTCCGTGATCAGCTTCTCGAGCTCTCCGCCGGCCAGGAGCTCGCGGGAAAGATCGTCGAGCCAGACCGAGACTCCCGTGGCGGACAGAGCGGCAAGCGGGCCGGAGCCGGCGGGAACTGACATTAGATCTCCTGAACGATGCGGCGCCGCTGGTCTGGAGAGCGCCTCTCGCCCAGCGGGGCGGGCGAGAATACTGGCGGCGGCGCTCGACACGGTGCTTCCCTCATCGCCTGCCCGAATCATCCTGCGACAAGCGCATCAACCGAAATGACCATTGCTGGTCTACTGAATGGCTCACTTCGCAGGAAATACACCGGCGCCAGAGGGGATACACGTCCCGGCGGGCGGTCGGACTCACTTATCGATGAGCGTGCAGGCGAAGGTGGCCAGCACCGGCAGTGACAGGGGTTCCGGGGGCTGTCCCCGGTGTCGAGTCCGTCGAGCGGCTCGGCCGACACCGCTGGAAACAAGAAGGCTGCAGACCGAGTGCCTCACTCTCGTGACCACCATGGAGTTGAAGAGGGGTACCTGCTGTTGGGCCCCACCATCCGACAGCCCATCCCGCAGTCGGAGGCACGCCGGGCTGCGGGCTTTGACGCGGTCGCGAAGGCCTCGCGCTGGCGGGGCTTGTGGTCCTTCCCCGTGGCGGGTTGTGGATCCAGGTCGCGTGCCGGTCGATGCTGATGGCCGTCAGTGCTGGTGAACGCGTCGATCATCGGGGCGGGGAGCGTAGTCCGCGCCGACAAGGCCTACTTGCCCACCGGTCACCTCGCCCGGCTTCAGGCACGAGGGCTCATCACGCGCATCGTGCGGCCACCCCGTACAGCCCGGTCTACATCCTCATGACGCGGTCAATGCCCTGAACACTCCGAGGGGTTCGGTTCGGGCGTGACGGCGTCCGAGTGCCCTCGAGGCCGGCGGTGGTGCGGTGTCGGGAGGCGGCGTGCACATCGATGAGGTCGCGGACGGCGCTGCGGTCGGCCAAGGCCCGGACTTTGGTTCCGATCACGTCGTCGAGGGAGAGAACCGGGCCCCACTCGGTGATGGCCGGGGGAGCCCAGAAGGCCTCTTTGAGTACGTCGACCTCGCACTCGTCACCGCTTGCGGGGTCGGTGACGATGAGCCGGCCCGACAGCGGGTCGGTCTCGATCTGCCGTACGTTCCAACCATGTTCTGTAAGGCCTGCGCTGAGCGACTGAATGATCTCGTCCATGGGGGCGGGATTCTCGGTGGCGACGTCAAGGTCCTGGCTCAGGCGCTCAACCAGCCCGTGGGCCTGCACGGCCTAGCCGCCGGTGACAACCAACGGGTAGGGGCGCCGATGGCAAGAACGTCGCCCAGTAGCCGGCGGTGCAGGTCGCGTGAACAGCGCGGTGGTGGTTGAGACATTAGAGCAGGCTCCGATCACATCGGAGCATCCGGCAGGGTAAGTTCGGCAAGCTGGTCAAGGAGGTATCAAGTGATAGATCAGGTCGGTCTGTTGTTACGCCGGTTGCGGACTCGGTCGGGGTTGACGCAGGAGCAGGTGGCGGAGCGCTCCGGGGTGAGCGTCCGGACCATCCGCAGACTGGAGAGGGGCGAGCCCGCCAAGCGCCTGCTCAGCGCAGTGAACCTGCTGGCCGATGCCCTGGACGCCAGCCCCGACGACCGCCAACAGCTGACGGCCTCCCTGACTGCGTCGGCTGAGGAGCGGCACCCCGTTCGACTGCAAGAACGCGGCCCACTCGCCGACGCCTCCGACGAGCCGGCGAGGGAGACCCGACGCCGCCGGCAGCGCGATGCGGAAGAGGGGCGGGTGCACGATCCGGCAGGAGTCGATGTGCCCACGGATCGTGTCCCCGCCAACAGCATCACCATGGCTGTGGGCTTGATCCTCGGTTGTGTGACCGTTTTCCTGGTGATGGCGCTGTTCAGCGTTCATGACCTCCTGGAGAGTTGGTCGCACCACGGACACCTCGTCCCCGGCGACACAACCTCCGTCGTCGGGGCCATCATCGGCATAGGTGGCGCCCTCGGCGCTTTGATCGGTGCCACTCTCACTGCCTTCGCCCGGCTCGTTGCGGCACGCGGCCAGGCCGACGCGGACAAACTGCGAGCCCATGCCGAGCTGGTCCGCGCACAAGCGGAGATGCACCGTGCGCGTACTGGACAGCTTCCCGGCCCCGGTGCGGCCTCTGCACCCTCCGCGGAGACGGACCCGCCCGCGCCGGATGCCTGACCCCGGAGCGCCTCTGTCTCCCACGGCAGGCTCAAGGTCGATACGGGCAACTCCTGCCGCCGGCACCGGATGAGCTGCGCGTGCATCCTGCGAGCCTGCGCATTCCGCAACGGCACGCACCCGTTCGCCCCGGCTTCGCGGGACGGGGCGAACGTTGTCTGATGCGGCACTAGAGGCCACACCCGGCACCCCTGGGCGGCCCAACCATACGAAGGGCTCGGCCATCCCGTACCTGGAACGTAAGGCCAGCTAGACCATCTCAGCGGTGACCGGGTGATCTGCCAGCGTGGGCGAGCCGGTCGCCTGCGTTCAGAGGGCCGGTTCATTCTCTGGCTGCGTGCCGCATGCCGGTTCGGGATCGCAGTGCGCATCCTAAGACCTTCAAGATGCGAACAACCGCATGAAGACGGATGGTTGGGGAAGTATCCGGGAAAAGAGAATGATCATGTATCGCGGAATCGCCCTCGTGCTCATTTTCGTCTTCTGTCGTCGACTGCGACGTATTCCCGTGAGAGGCCTCCACCCGTCAACGGAGTTGGTCATCGCTCCGAACATGACCTCTCGGCGCACCCTAATCGCCGACATTCATCCTGCGAGGTGAAGGCATAGGCCGTATCGGATCTAGTGAATCTTCTGCTGTTCAAGCCACTTGAAGACCTCGATCTTTTTGTATAGAACCTTTGCGTTCCTGCCTCGGCCGAGTTTGTAGCCCCTCAGGCCGAGCTTTGAGGCTTCCTTGTAGACCCAGCTCCGGGACATGTTGAGCATCGTGGCAACCTCGGTCGAGTCCATGAGCACGGGCTCAATCGGGTGTCTCCCGCGGGCCAAGCCAGTCCCAGAGATGGTCCTTTCGTGGGATGTTGGCGGCTCTGTGGGCAATGGTGCTCCTCTAGGGCTGGCCGTGCCGATCCCGAGAACGGGGCGGCATGCGGTCTGGCAGGAATTGGTGTGCGTCCGCCCGGTGGCACGGCCAAGACGCGGACAGCATCAATCGTCACGAGAATCCCCGGTTTGGCCAACCGGGGATTCGCGGCTATGTTGCCGCGCCCATGGGATGCGCTGTTGCTCGTCGCGAGCGGCGCAGCCAGGTGCGTTGGGGCGGGTGCCGCAGTCGGGCGGGTTGATCCATGGCGAGCGTCGACGCGTGCCGACGGCCGACCCGGCGTCGTGGATCCGCTGACAGTGAGGGTGCTCCCGGACGGCTACCGATGGTCGTTGCGTAGGCTGGCGTCGTCATGCTGTGGGTGAGTCGGCTTAGCCTCCACATTCGCCTGACGGTGCGTCAGTAAAGTCAGCAAATGGTCAGCATCGGTCCTCAAAAACCTGGTGAAAGCTGACCGAACATGCGACTCGTTGTAAGGTAGGGAAACCGCCCTTGACCTGCAAAAATGCAGGCAGGGAGCCTATGTCCAGGAGTACCTCGATGATGCGTACAATGTTCAAGTCCAAGATCCACCGGGCCACCGTCACCCAGGCCGACCTGCACTACGTGGGATCGGTCACCGTGGACGTCGCGCTCATGGAGGCGGCCGATCTGCTGCCCGGTGAGCTGGTCCACATCGTCGACATCGACAACGGCAACCGCCTGGAGACGTACGTCATCGAGGGTGAGCGGGGCTCCGGGGTCATCGGTATCAACGGTGCCGCCGCCCACCTCGTGCACCCCGGTGACCTGGTGATCCTCATCAGTTACGCCCAGGTCGACGACACCGAGGCGCGCGCCTTCAAGCCCAGCGTCGTGCACGTCGACGCGGCCAACCGGATCGTCGAGCTCGGCACCGACGCCTCCGCCCCGGTTCCCGGCAGCGACCAGCGGCGCAGCCCGCACGCGACGATTCCGGCCCCGCAGCGCTGAACCGCCTTCCGGAAAGGACCCCGCACCATGGCAGAGATCCGGGACGACCGTGCCCAAGGGCTGCTCGGCGCGTTCGAGGACGGTGAAGTGGCCGGCCGCATCGCCTACTTCACGCTCGACGAGCCGTCGTCCGCGCTCGTGGCGGTGCACACCGTCGTCGAGCCGGGGCACGAGGGCAAGGGCATCGCCGGTGACCTGGTGCGGGAGTTCTACGCCATCGCCGCGCGCGAGGGCGTGCCCGTCGTACCGCTCTGCCCGTACGCGGCCAAGTGGGCCGAGCGGCACCCCGACGAGGCGCCCGTCGCCCCGGCCGCCCTGGTCGAGGCCGCCAAGGCACAGCTCGCCGCCGACCCGGAGCTGTGGTGAGCACGCTCGCACTCCTGCACACCTCGCCGGTCCACGTCCCGGTCTTCGACGCCCTGCGCGACGAGGACGCCCCCGGTCTCGCGATGCGCCACCTGGTGCACGAGCAACCGCTCGACCGGGCAAGGGAGTTGGGGCCCGAGGCCGTGGCCGGGGACGTCGAGGCCGTGCTCGCCGACGCGGTGGCCGAGGGCGCGGACGCGGTCCTGTGCACCTGTTCCACGATCGGCGCGGTCGCGGAGGCCGCTTCGGCGCCCCTGGGCGTTCCGGTGCTGCGGGTCGACCGGCCGATGGCCGCGGCCGCCGTGGCGCGGGGGCGGCGGATCGCCGTCGTCGCCGCCGTCGCCTCCACCCTGGAGCCGACGGCCGCGCTGATCCGCGAGGAGGCCGGCGACCGGCCGCTCGCGCTGCGCACGGTGCTGGCCGAGGACGCCTGGCAGCACTTCGAATCGGGCGACGCGCAGGCGTACTTCGCGGAGATCGCCCGGGCGGTGGACGGCCTGGCGGACGTCGACGTCGTGGTGCTCGCCCAGGCGTCGATGGCGCCCGCCGCCGAGCGGACCACGACCAGTGTTCCGGTGCTGTCCAGCCCCCGGCCCGGGCTGCGGGCGGCGGCCGCCGTGGCGGGGCGAGCCGGCTGACCCGTACGGGTTGAACCGGCGGGCGCCGGGCAGGCGCGCAGGTGAAGCTGATCTCACACCCTGAGGAGGCCGATCATGACCGTGCCGCACCCGGAGCCCACCTCCCCGTGGCCCACGCCGCTGCCCGACCCCGAACCGGGCCCGATCCCCGGACCGGGTCCCGGTCCCGGCCCCGATCCGGTTCCGCCGAGGCCCGGCCCCGGTCCCGACCCGCAGCCGCCGAGCCCGGGTCCCGACCCGAGGCCGCCGCAGCCGGACCCGGACCCCGGTCTGCCGGACCCCGTGCCGCAGCCCCCGGGCCCCGACCCCGTACCGGGCCCGCCGCAGCCCGAACCGGCGGGCTGAGGGGCCCGGCCGCGGCGCCCGTCAGCCGGTGCTGACCTCGGACCGGTCGCCGCCCCACAGCGTGTGGAACGAGCCCTCCCGGTCGGTGCGCCGATAGGTGTGCGCGCCGAAGAAGTCGCGCTGGCCCTGGGTCAGCGCCGCCGGGAGGCGCTCGGCGCGCAGCGCGTCGTAGTACGCGAGCGCCGCCGAGAAGCCGGGCACCGGCACGCCCTGACGGGCGGCCGCCACGATCACCGCACGCCAGTCGTCCTGCGCCGCGCCGATCTCGTCGCCGAACCGCTTGTCCGAGAGCAGGCTCGGCAGTTCGGGCTGTGCGTCGTAGGCGGCCCGGATCCCGTCGAGGAACGCGGCCCGGATGATGCAGCCCGCGCGCCAGATCGCCGCGACCGCGCCGGGGTCGACGTCCCAGTCGTAGTTCTGGCTGCCCGCCTGCACCTGGTGGAAGCCCTGCGTGTACGACACGATCTTGGACGCGTACAGCGCCTGCTCCACCTGCGCGGCGAAGGCCGCGGCCTCCGCCTCGCCCAGCGGGTTCGCGGCCGGCCCGGTCAGGGAGCGGGCCGCCTCGCGCAGCTCGGCATGGCCCGAGAGGGACCGGGCGAACACGGCCTCGGCGATGCCGGACACCGGGACCCCGAGGTCGAGCGCGATCTGTACCGTCCAGCGGCCGGTGCCCTTCTGCTCGGCCTGGTCCTCGACCACGTCCACGAACGGCTTGCCGGTCTCCGCGTCGACGTGCGCGAGCACCTCGGCGGTGATCTCGATCAGATACGAGTCGAGGCGGCCGGTGTTCCAGTCCCGGAACGTCTCGGCGATCTTCGCGGGGGAGTAGCCGGCGACCGTGCGCAGCAGGTGGTACGCCTCCGCGATGAGCTGCATGTCGGCGTACTCGATGCCGTTGTGCACCATCTTCACGAAGTGGCCCGCGCCGTCCGGACCCACGTGGGTGACGCAGGGGGAGCCGTCCGGGGCCTTCGCCGCGATCCGCTCCAGGAGCGGGCCCAGCGACTCGTAGGACTCGGCGGATCCGCCCGGCATGATGCTCGGCCCGTGCAGCGCGCCCTCCTCGCCGCCCGAGATGCCGACACCCACGAAGTGGATACCCCGCTCGCGCAGCTCGCGTTCGCGCCTGCGGGTGTCCTCGAAGTGCGCGTTGCCGCCGTCGATGATCACGTCGCCCTCTTCGAGGAGCGGCGCGAACTCCTGGATCACCGCGTCCGTCGCGTCGCCCGCCTTGACCATGATGACGAGCCGGCGCGGGCGCTCCAGAGCGGCCACGAAGTCCTCGGGCGACTCGGCCGCGACGAAGGTGCCCTCGCCGCCGAACTCCTCGACCAGCGCGCGGGTCTTGGCGGCCGTCCGGTTGTGGACGGCGACGGTGAACCCGTTGCGTGCGAAGTTGCGGGCGAGGTTGCGGCCCATGACCGCGAGTCCGGTGACGCCGATCTGGGCTGTTCCACTCATGCGTGTGTGCTCCTGGATCCTCGGGGTGCGCGGCGCCACGAGCGTCCGTCATGGCGCGCGTTTGGCGCCCACCCTACGGAACGGGCCACGTCATACGGCACGGTCGGGATCCCCGACACGGCGTGCCGAAAGTCCTCACTCCCCTGAAGGCTTCCCTCCGCTTGTCCGACCCCTTGTCATGACCTGTTCGCAGCCCCTACTTTGGCGGCTCTTGGAGCCTTCGAGGGGGACTCATGGCCTTACGCGGCCGGCACCGCCGGTACCAGCCGAGCCGGATCAACCAGGCGTCCCTGACGGTGACGGCCGGCGGGGTGGGCATGGCCCTCCCGCTGATCGCGGCGGGGTCCGCCGACGCCGCGTCGGTCGACGTGTGGAACAAGGTCGCGGCCTGTGAGTCGACCAGCAACTGGCACATCAACACCGGCAACGGCTTCTACGGCGGGCTCCAGTTCACCCAGTCCACCTGGGAGGCGTACGGCGGCCGCCAGTACGCGGCGCGCGCCGACCTCGCCGGCCGGGACCAGCAGATCGCGATCGCCGAGAAGGTGCTCAAGGGGCAGGGCCCCGGCGCCTGGCCGGTCTGCTCGGGCGAGGCCGGTCTCACCCGGGGCGGCGCGGCCCCGCAGCTGACCACGACGGCCGAGATCAGACCGCAGGCGGCGCACAAGACGCCGAAGTCCCCGGCGAAGCCCCCGGCCGCCAGGCCGTCCGCCGCGAAGAAGGCCGAGCAGGCCGGCCCCACCAAGGTGCCGGGCAAGCGGGAGTCCTACACCGTCCTGCACGGCGACTCGCTGTCCCTGATCGCCGAGCGCGAGCGCGTGCAGGGAGGCTGGCCGCACCTGTACGCCGAGAACCGCACGGTCGTCGGCGCCGACCCGGACCTCATCCGCCCCGGCCAGCACCTGACCCTGCCCGGCGGCGCCCCGGCGAAGCCGACGGCCCCGCCGAAGAGCACGGCGAAGCCCGCCGCGAAGCCTCCGGCCGCCAGGCCCGTGGCGAAGGCCCCGGCCAGGTCGGCGGCGTTCACGGCGCCGGTCGACGCCAGCCCCAGCACCCCGTACCACAAGGCCGGTTCGTCGTGGGCGAGCGGCTATCACACGGGCGTCGACTTCCCCGTATCCACCGGCACCTCGGTGAAGGCGGTCACCTCCGGCACGGTCGTCTCGGCCGGCTGGGGCGGCTCGTACGGATACCAGGTGGTGATCCACCACCCCGACGGCCGGTACAGCCAGTACGCCCATCTCTCGGCGGTCAACGTGAAGGCCGGGCAGAAGGTCAACACCGGCCAGCGGATCGGCCGTTCGGGTGCGACCGGCAATGCCACCGGGCCGCATCTGCACTTCGAGATCAGGACCGGGCCGGCCTACGGATCCGATGTGGACCCGCTGGCCTACCTGAGGGCGGGCGGCGTCGCCGTCTGATCCGGGGTGCCCTCCCGGCGCCCGGCGGATCCGGGCTCCGGAGGCATGCCCGCGGCCGAGGTCAGGACCGGCCTGTCGAGCCGGGCGGCGTGCAGACGCTCGGTGGTGAGCAGGATCAGGCCGCCCGCGGCCACCACGCCGAAGCCCAGCGCGATCGCGGTGCCCGCGGTCCCGTACCGGAACGATTCGCCGAACAGGGTCAGGCCGATGGCCGCGGCGACCACCGGGTTGACGACGGTGACCGTCGCGAGGGGCGCCGCGAGGCCCGCGCCGCGGTAGGAGGCCTGCGAGAGCACGAGGCCCGAGAGCGCGAACACGGCGATCGCGAACAGGATGGGCAGTTCCGCGAGCGGCAGGCCCGAGCGCCAGTCCTCGGCGACGGACTTGGTGAACACCGAGGCCAGGGCGAAGGCGGCGCCCGCCGCCGCGGCGAGCAGCACGCTGCGCGTGGCCGCCCGGCGCAGGGCCTTCGACGCCACGAAGAGCGCCGCGACCGCCCCGAGCCCGGCCGCGGCGAGGATCAGGCGCGGACCCATGGCGACGGCGCCCGCGTCCGCCCCCTTCGTCAGCATCAGGAGGCCCGCGAGGCCCGCCGTGGCCATGACCGCCCCGCGCCAGGCGGCCGCCCCGGCCCGGCGCCGGATGAACACGGCCGACATCGGCAGCGCGAACACGATGGTGAGCGCGCCCATCGGCTGCACCAGCGTGAGCGGGCCGTAGGCCAGTGCCGCGACATGCAGGGCCGCGCCGAGCCCGTTGAGCGTGACCGAGCCCCACCACGCCGGGCGGCGCACGGGGGCGTACGCGCTGTTCGGGGTGGACGCGGCGACGCGCTCCTGCACGATCGCCGCCGCCGCGTACGCGACGGCGGAGACCAACGACAGCAGCACGGCCAGGACAAGGGCGCTCATGGCTCCACGATGTCTCGTTGCGGACCCCGTGTCGTCGTCCCTGAGCACCGATCGACGAGTACTCCAGGAGGAGTAGGGGCGTACGACCAAAGTCGTCCCAGATATCGGACTTTCAGTAAAACCGCAGCTCAAAAGGGGCGTCAAGGGGATCGGAAGATCACCTTCCAGCGCGCGCGGCGGCGCCTGGCACCGACCGGCGAACGCCCTGTCCGCAGGGGTGGAACCAGCCATCCATGAGTTCGTGCCACAGTGGCACGAACTGACATCCATGGACGGGCGGGGCAGTGCATCCGGAACAGCTGGCCGAGGTCTCATCGATCGGGGGCTTCTTCGCCCTGCGGACCGGCCGGGCCGCCGGCCCCCACCTTCCCCTGGCCGCCCTGTACGCGGGGGAGACGGCGCCCCTGAGCGCCCGCGTCGACACCGTGGCCGCCCGGCTCGGCGCCCCCGAGCGCCGGGTCGCCGCGTCCATCGCCCACCTGGGCCTGGCCGCCCGGCTCTGGTCGATCGCGCTCGGCCCGGCCGCGCTGCACGGCGTCCTGCCGGACCTCGCCCCGGACCGGCTGTGCTGGGACGGCGGCCGGACCTCGCCCGACGATCTGCTGCTCGCGCCCGGCGGCCAGGACCGCGAGGCGAGCCCCGAAGGCCTCGTCGAACGCGTCCTGGAGGGCCATCTCGCCCCGCTCGCCGAGGCGTTCCGCCGTGACACCCCGGTGTCGTACGGGCTGCTGCGCGGCAACGCGGGCTCGGCCCTGGCCGGCGCGGTGCGCGAACTCCACGGCTGGGCACGGAAGTCGGGTCGCCCGGAGGTGGGGGAGCGGGCCCTGGAGCTCGGTGCCGCGCTGTTCGCGCATCCCCAACTGGCCGACACCGGCGCCCTGTTGGACGGCCCGGCGTTCCGCAGGCGCAGCTGCTGCCTCTACTACCGCTGCCCCGGCGGCGGGCTCTGCGGCGACTGCGTCTTCGAGCGCCCGCCCCGGCGGCCCTCCTCGCCCGGCGGTGCGACCGGCTGACCCTCGCGCATGCGTCAGGATTCCTTGACAACCTCGGGCTGTCAGGGAATCCTGACAGTCATGGGAGCTGAGGACACACCGGCCTCGCTGGCCGGACAGGTCACCAACAAGGACCCCGCCGTCGGCCTGGCGGCGGTCGTCGCACTGCGCCGCCTCCTGGAGGAGCTGGAGCGCGTCCACGTCGACAACGCCCGGGAGCAGGGCTGGTCCTGGCAGAGCATCGCGACGTCGCTCCAGGTCAGCAGGCAGTCGGTGCACGAGAAGCATGCGAGCAGGCGCAAAGCCACGGGCAAGGAGGACTGAAGGTGTTCGAGTTTTTCACCGACCAGGCCAAGCGGGCGATCGTGGCCTCGCAGGACGAGGCCATCGCGCTCGGCCACGACTTCATCGGCACCGAGCACATCCTGCTCGGACTCGCCGGAACCGACGGCATCGCCCGCGAAGCCCTGACCGCACGGGGAGCCGAGGTGGAGCCGCTGCGCGCGGAGACCGTACGGATCCTCGACGCGGCCGGGGTGCCGAGCACCGGCGGCCGGCCCGCCAAGGACGCGCTCGCCTCGATCGGCATCGACGTCGAGGAGATCAAGCGCCAGGCCGACAACGCCTTCGGCCCCGGCGCCTTCCAGTACCCCCGGCCCGCCTACACGCCCCGCGCCAAGACCGTCCTGGAGGCCACCCTGCGCGAGGCCAAGGCGCTCGGGCACGACCGCTTCGGCACCGAGCACATGCTGCTCGGCCTCCTGGCGGCGGGCGACGGCGGCCGGGGCCTCCAAGTCCTCGCGGCGCTCGGCGCGGACCCGGCGGGGCTGCGCGAGGAGACCCTGGCCCGGGTCGCGCCCGGCGATGCGTAGCGGCGCGCCCACCCCGTAGGGGCAGACGGCGCAAGGGAGTTGGGGGTCCGGCCGTCCGTCGCGCCGGGCCCCCGGCCCCGTCCACACCCTTGACGCGTACACGTGCCCCGCGCGTTCTCCGGTTCGGATGCATGGGTTCGCGGGCCGTCCTCGGGGGGTCCGCGAGGAGCTGGTCGCAGGCGACACAACCCCCAGAACGAGCCCGACCTCATCGCCCCGTACACGTATCTCTCCACGGGCCGGCCCTGGCGGACCACCGATGTGGTGCACGCGGCGCTGACGCTGTTCACGGACGCGCCGACGGGGACGACCGGAAACGACGACCTCGGCACGATGTCCGCCTGGATGGTGCTGTCCTCGATCGTCGGACGCGCCGCCCCCGGTCCGCTGAGCGGATCCCCCGCCGCCGCCCGCCCCCGCCTCCCCGGGGGCGGGCGGTTTGGTGACCGGGGGGATCGCTCCGTACCATGGCGCTTTTGGGAACTTGATACTCGGACTGATCGAGGAACACAGCGGCGATGACGGTGACAGAGGACTTCCAGGGCCAGGAGCAGGGCCCCGGTGTCGACGAGCGGCCCGCACAGGGCGTTGACCAGGACTTCGGCCCCGGCATCGACCCCGAGCGGCTCGCGCTCTGCCTGAGCGTGCTGGCCGAACTCGACCAGATCGACGTCGACCACCCCGACGCGATCGCCGTGCGCCGCGCCACCGCCGGCGTCTACCGCACCGTGAAGCAGCGCCGCCGCCAGGAGCGCCGGGCCGCCAAGACCGCCCACGACCGGGCCGTCACCGAGGCGACCGCGACCGGCTCCGCCGAGCGCATCGACGACGAGACCGAGGGCCTGCTGCCCAGCTCCTCCGTCACCGGCGAGATCGCGGGCATACTCCAGCGCCCCCGCTCCTGCTACATCTGCAAGGGCCGGTACGTCGAGGTCGACGCGTTCTACCACCAGCTGTGCCAGAAGTGCGCCGCCGAGAACCGGGCCCGCCGCGACGCCCGCACCGACCTCAGCGGCAAGCGCGCCCTGCTCACCGGCGGCCGCGCCAAGATCGGCATGTACATCGCGCTGCGGCTGCTCCGCGACGGCGCCCACACCACCGTCACCACCCGCTTCCCCAAGGACGCCATCCGCCGCTTCAAGGCGATGGAGGACTCCGGTGACTGGATGCACCGCCTCGAAGTCGTCGGCATCGACCTGCGCGACCCCGCGCAGGTGGTCGCCCTCGCCGAGCGGACCGCGGCCCAGGGCCCGCTGGACATCCTGATCAACAACGCCACCCAGACCGTGCGCCGGCTGCCCGCCGCCTACGCGGCCCTGGTCGACGGCGAGGGCGCGCCGCTGCCCGCCGGTGAGCTGCCCGCCCACGAGGTCATCGGAGCCTTCAACTCCGGCGCGGTCGACGGCCTGACCGCGCTGCCCGTCGGCACCTCGGGCCTCGACGCCCAGCGCGTCGCCGACCTCGCCCTGGTCGCGGGCAACGCCAGCATCGCCAAGCACCACGACGGCACCGCCCTCGACGCGGGCGGGCTGCTTCCGGACGTCGTCGACACCAACACCTGGGTGCAGTCCATCGACCAGATCTCGCCGGTCGAGCTGCTCGAAACCCAGCTGTGTAACTACACCGCGCCGTTCATCCTGATCAGCAGCCTGCGCCCGGTCATGGCCGAGGCCGCCCGCAAGGCGCCGAACGGCCGCGCCTACGTGGTGAACGTGTCCGCGATGGAAGGCGTCTTCAGCCGCGGCTACAAGGGCGCGGGACACCCCAACACCAATGCCGCCAAGGCCGCCATGAACATGGTCACGCGGACCAGCGGCCAGGAGATGTTCGAGAGCGACAAGATCCTGATGACGTCGGTCGACACCGGCTGGATCACCGACGAGCGCCCGCACCACGACAAGCTGCGGCTCGCCGAAGAGGGCTTCCACGCCCCGCTCGACCTGGTCGACGGCGCCGCCCGCGTCTACGACCCGATCGTGCGCGGCGAGCTGGGCGAGGACCTGCACAGCGTCTTCCTCAAGGACTACGCCCCCGCCAACTGGTAGCCCGCGCGTTCATCCGGAGGGCGGCACGCACACCGGCGTGCCGCCCTCCGGCGTCAACGGGGGCCGTCCGCCTGCCGGTTGACCCCGGCAGCGACGAGTTCGAGGACCGGACGCCAGTCCTCCATCACGCCCACGTCGAGCCCCACGACCTTGCCCGCGTCATCGGCCTGCCGCAGTACCACCGCGTCCTCGGCCAGCGGATCCCGCGCGAAGGCCGCCGCCTCCTCGGGCCCCATCACCCCGCCCTGCGCCCGCAGGGTCAGCGCGCTCTGCGGCGAGAGCGTCCGGTCCGGCTCGACGGCGGCCAGATACCGCTTGGCCGGCACGTGCAGCCGGACGAGCCCCGCCACCCGGTCGCCGAGCAGCGGGCGCACCGCCCGGGCCGCCGTGTCGGCGTGCCCGGCGTCATCACCTGGATGGAGTAGATGTCCGAGGTCGTGCACCAGGCCCGCGACCTGGAGTTCCTTGTCGGCCGGATGGCCACGCCGCAGCAGGTGCGCGGTCTGGAGGGCGTGGTCGTGGAGATCGACCGGATCGCCGCTGCGGTCGGGGGTGTCCCAGGCGCCCCGGCACGCGCCGAGGAGCTCCATCAGCTCGTCGACCGAGCCCACGGTCCGGTCCGGAACGGCTCTGCTCGACAGCTCCATGTGGTCTCCTCCCCGCGCGCGGCAGCCGACCCCATCAGCAGATCATGGCGGGGTGAACATCGGGCTGAACGCCCGGCGAAGGAAAGTTGACGCAAAGGAAGTGGCCCTATCGAGCGCTACCGCGCTCATTTGGTTACTCTAGTGCGAACGGTAGCCACAGCGGGTCCACCAACCTTCGAGGCCCGTTCCGGATCCGTCCCACAACCTGTGGCCGTGATGCGGACAGAGTGCCGGCGCCACCGCGTCAGAACTGCCCTAGCCCCTGCCTTCGGGCGGACACCGGGTCGGAGAACGACGCAGGCCGGGACGCCCAGGGTTACGCGACACAGAGGAGTGCGCGGTGACACCAGAGACCACAGAGCGCGAACGTCGGACGCCGGAACGCGGTGGCGAGCGGGCCGGACGGCCCGAGAAGCTCCGCAACATCGAGGTCTGGGCCCGCTCGGCCCCGATCCGTCTCGCGGGCTACGAGGAGGACCTCGCCGAGCCGCACATCCTGCCCGGCATCGACTGACCCGCGACGAACCCATCGGTCCGTGCCCCCTGCCGCCGGGGGCACGGACTTTCGTGCTGCCCGCCCGGCCCGCGAACGCCGTGCCCCGCCCGCGAGTTGGGGGTGCCGCAGGGATGCGATCCGGCCTTTTACGCCCTGTCGCCGGCGAGACCCCCGGGGCAGGATGACCGGATGTCCGAGACACCCGGTGACTCCACCGCCTTCCACGACCTGTCCGCCTTCCTCGCGACCCCGCGCGTCAACGGCCTCGCGCTCTCCCCCGACGGGCGGCGGCTCGTGGCAGCCGTGCAGAGCCTCAACGCCGAAGGCGACGCGTACGTATCCGGCCTCTGGGAGCTCGACCCCGCCGGCGCGCGCGAACCCCGCCGTCTGACCCGGTCCCGCAAGGGCGAGTCGGCGCCCGCGTTCGCCCCCGACGGCACCCTGTACTTCCTCTCCGGCCGGGCCGACAGCGACCCCGCCACGGCCGAGGAGACCGACGAGGGCTCGGCGGTGTGGGCGCTGCCGGAGAGCGGCGAGGCCGCACTGACGGCCCGTCACCCCGGTGGCATCGCGGGGTTCTGCCTCGCGAGGGACGCCGACACCCTCGCCTACACGGCGGGTCTGCTGCCCGGCGCGGCCGACGCCGCGGCGCACGCCAAGCTGCGCAAGGACCGGGCCGATGCCAAGGTCACCGCGATCCTGTACGAGTCGGGGCCCACCCGGTACTGGGACAGCGACCTCGGCCCGGACGAGCCGCACACCTTCGTGCGCCGCGCCCGGGAGGCGCACGGCTCGCCGGTCGACGCCGGCGGGCAGGGCAGCGTGAGCGAGGCCGAGACCGCGCTCTCGCCGGACGGCACCCGCGTCGCCCACACCCGCTTCCTCATCGGGCCGGTGCCGGACCGCAACCGCACCGTCGTCGTGATCGCCGACGCGGCCACCGGCGAACAGCTGCGCGTGATCGACCGGGACGGATTCCTCTACAGCGCCCCGCTGTTCACCTCCGACGGCACCGGCCTGATCTGCACCCGCCAGCTGATCGAGACCTACGAGACGCCGTACTCCTACACCCTCGTACGCGTCGACCTGGCGAGCGGGGCCGAGAGCGAGCTCGTGCCGGACTTCGAGAACTGGCCCATCGGCGTGGCGGTCTCGCCGCGTCCCGACGACGCGGCCGTCTGGTTCGCGGCCGACGAACTCGGCCACTCTCCCGTCTTCCGGCGCGACCCCGACGGCACGGTCACCCGGCTCACCGCCACCGGCACGTACACCTCGCTGCGCGTCGCGCCGGACGGGCGCACCCTGTACGCGCTGCGCAGCGGCGTCGACTCGCCGCCCACCCCGGTCCGGCTCGACGCGGCCGCGCCGGACCAGGAGCCCGTGGTGCTCAAGGCGCCAGGCGGGGCGGGCCGGCTGCCGGGGACGCTGACCGAGGTGCACACGGTGGCCGACGACGGATTCCCGCTGCGCTCCTGGCTGGTGCTGCCCGAGGGCGCGTCCGCCGAGCGGCCCGCGCCGCTGCTCGTCTTCCCGCACGGCGGACCCGAGACGTCCTGGAACGCCTGGACCTGGCGGTGGAACCCGTGGCCGTTCGCGGCCCGCGGTTACGCGGTCCTGCTGCCCGACCCCGCGCTCTCGGCCGGCTACGGGCCCCGGATGCACGAGCGCGGCTGGGGCCAGTGGGGCGGGCAGCCCTACCGGGACCTGATGGCGGCGACGGATGCCGTGGAGGCCCGCCCCGACATCGACGCGGCCCGCACCGGTCTCGCGGGCGCCTCGTACGGCGGCTACATGGCCAACCGCATCGCCACGCTGACCGACCGGTTCAAGGCGATCGTCTCGCACGCCTCGATCTGGGACCTGCGGTCGTTCCAGTCGGACTCGGACGCCTCCGACTACTTCCGGCGGATCTTCGGCGACCCGCTGACCCGGCCGGAGCGCTACGAGGCGAACTCGCCGGCCCTCACGGCCGACCGCATCCGCACGCCCATGCTGGTCGTCCACGGCGCCCGCGACTACCGGGTGCCGGTCGGGCAGGGCATGGCCCTCTTCCAGGACCTCCAGCGCTGCGAAGTCCCGGCGAAATTCCTGTACTTCCCCGACGAGAGCCACTGGGTCCTGGCCCCGAACCACGCCCGCCTCTGGTACGCGACCCTGCTCAACTTCCTCGACCACCACGTGCTGGGCGAGGAGTGGCAGCGGCCCGAACTGGTGTGAGGGCGCGCCGAGTTGGGCGTCAGGACACGTCCGGCACGAAGAGGCTGAGTTGGTACGACGTGGGGGACCGCAGCCGTCCGCACGCCATGTCCACGCGGATCATCGAGGGATCGGTCACCTCTCCCTCGGCGCACATGCGTCGCACCTGGGCGCGCAGCTCGGTCTCGTCCTGGGTCGAGAACACCGGCTTCCAGTGCCCGGCCTGAGGGGAGCGCGCCTGAGCGGCGCGCTCCCGCTGTCGTTTCCGCTTGCGTTGCCCCGGCACGCCCACAGGATGCCGGGGCGCCCCTCCCAGGACAAGGTGTGCGATCAGCGAGGTCGGTCACGATGGCGGGGGTCGCCCGTCTGCCCTCGTCCGTTTGCGCGCGGCGCGAGGCTGCGGCACACAATGAGGGGCAACTCGGGGCGTACAGCTGGGAGATCCACGTGCCCTCGACCCTGCGCAGAATCGCCGCTGCCGCCGCCGTACTGTCCGTCGGCGCCTTCGCCGCCGGATGCGGCGGCGGTGCCAGCGGCGCCGACAGCCGGCAGGACCTCAACCTCCAGCCGATCGCCGCCGCCGGACCCGACCCGTTCACCCAGTCCACGGCCGATTCGACGGCGACTCCCACCCCGGCGGCGCCGTCCGCCACCCGGAGCCCGGCGCCGGGCGTCCAGGTGACGCGCACCGTCTCGGGCGCAGCGCCCGGCCTGTACGGCGGCACCCAGTCGGTGGCCAGCTGCGACGTGGAGAAGCAGATCCGCTTCCTCGGCGGCGACCGGGCGAAGAACCGGGCCTTCGCGGACGCCGCCGGGATCGACCCCGCATCGGTCGCGCGCTTCCTGCGCGGTCTGACGCCCGTCGTGCTGCGCAACGACACCCGGGTGACCAACCACGGCTTCCGCGACGGCTCGGCCACCAGCTTCCAGTCGGTGCTCCAGGCCGGCACCGCCGTCCTGGTCGACGACCACGGCGCGCCGCGCGTGCGGTGCGCCTGCGGCAACCCGCTGAAGCCGCCCAACAGCCACCAGGGCGAGTGGAACGACAAGGGCAAGCCGTGGCCCGGCTACCACGCCGACCGGGTCGTCGTGGTGCGGCCCACCACGGTGGTCATCAACAACCTCATCATCGTCAACATCACCAACAACACCTGGATCGAGCGGAAGACCGGCGACGACGGCCGGCGGGACCGCGAGCGCCCGGACATCCAGATCGACCCGAACAAGCCGCCGGTCACCCTGCCGCCCACGCCTCCGGCGAGCCCCAGCACCTCGCCCCCCATCAGCTCGCCGCCGCCGAGCCCCGACTGCCCGACGCCGACGCCGACCGTGACGGTCACCGAGACGCCCTCGCCCGCCGCACCGGACTCCGCCCCGCCGGCCAGTCAGCCCGGCGCCGCGACCCCGAGCGGCTGCCCGACCGCCACCACGACGGTCACCGCCACGCCGAGTCCCTCGACGCCATCGCCGTCACCGAGCCCCTCGACGCCGTCGCCCCTGGTGCCCTCGACCCCGGAGTCGAGCCCGTCCGGCGACATGCCCTCGCTGCCGACGGACATCCCGACGGATCTGCCGAGCGGGGACTCCGGCATCGTCCCGCCGTCCCCGGAATCGGAGAACGTCTGAGGCACAGCCGTTCCGAGGTCACCGGCGGGCCGCCGGTGACCTCGGCGCACGACACGGGCTGTGACCCGGGGATGTGACGGAAAGACGGACCAAGAGGTGCATATAGGCTGCGTCCTTTGTGCCGTTGTCCTCGCCGTCGTCCTCCCTCAAGCAGCCAGGAGAGTCCTCCGTGACCGTCGCCATCGACCTGCCCGAGCCGTCCGCACCCCCCGCCGCCGAAGTCCACGCCGGCGTGACGGCCGACCCGGTCCACGACAGCGTCGTGCGCGACGCCCGCGAGTTCGGTGCCTACGCCCGCACCGGCGGCTGGGCGTTCGCCCTCAAGGTGGCGCGCAGCGTACGGCCCGGCGGGCAGGCGGCCGACGAGACGCCCAAGATCTCCGCGAAGGAGTTCAGCGAGCTGGCCGGCTGCTCGGCCGAGCGCGTCATGCGCTACTACAAGGCGTGGGACAAGGCCTCCGACGACGGGCTCGTCCCGCTCTTCGAGGCGCTCGCCCCCGGCGAGGACATCGAGCTGCCCGACGCGGACGTGTGGCTCACCTACTACTCCTCCCGGTCCAGCGCGACCTCCGAGCGCGGCACCGCCATCACCGCCGCCGCCGAGGCCGAGGGCATCCGGCCGACCAAGGCCCTTGAGGTCGCCGAGAACCCGACCGCCCTGCGCGCCGCGATCCTGGCCGACCCCGGCACCGCGCAGGCGGCCCGCTCCGCGCTCCTCGACCGGCTCAAGGACGACCCGGCGCTCCAGACCGAGCTGGCCCGCGACATCGCCCGCACCGACGAGCTGAAGAAGGCGGTGGCCTCCGAGACCAGGGCCGCCGACCGCATCGGCTACGTCCGCCAGATCGTGGAGAACGGCCAGATCAGGACGCCCGCGGGACAGACCGTCGAGGCGCCCGCCGAGCTGCGTGCCGAGGCCGAGCGCCACCTGTCCCTGCTCGACGAACTCGACGACTCGGAAGAGGCCGGCGAGTGGGCGACCGAGGCGTACGACACCGTCAAGGGCCTCGTCGTGCAGGCCGTGGAGGCCGACCCCGAGCTGCGCGTCCAGGAACGCCGCACGAAGTTCTACAGCAGCCTGCAGAAGGCGACCAAGGTGTTCGAGGAGCTCACGCTCGACGACGCCGACGACATCTACGAGGACGACATGGTCCAGCGCCTCGAAGCCCTCCAGAGCGCCATCGGCAGCTGCATCACCGCCCTGCGCAAGGCCTCCCCGGCCCACTGACCGCGCGGCCCCGCCCGCCCCCGCCCGCCCTCCGCCTCCCCGGCCCCTCCCTGATGCGCGCGCTCCTGGCTGCGCCTAGCGTGGCCCCATGGACGCGGGTGCAGGGGGCGGCGGGGCGGACGAACTGTGCCACTGCGGCGGGGCGGCCGGCGGCGAGGAGTGCCGTTTCCTTCACTCGTACGGCCGAGACCTGCGGATGGGCAGTTTCGACTGGGACCTCGGCGCCGGTCTGATGCACATGGACGAGCCCGCGCTCGACGTGTTCGACCTCAGGCCCGACGAATACGACAACCGGCCCGAGTCGCTGGCCGCCCGGGTGCCGCCCGCCGAGGCCCTCAGGCTGGACGCGCTGGTGTCGCAGGCGCTGAAGAACGGCAGCGTCAACTACGGCGTGTACTTCCGCATCCGCGTCCGGGACGGCGGGCTGCGCTGGACCCACACCCAGGGCTTCGTGCGGCGCGACGAGAACGGGCGCCCGCTGCGCATCATCGGCATCGTCCGCGACGCCACCCAGGAGCTCGCCGAGTCCACCGCCCGGATCGGTCTGGACGACGAACGGCGCCGCACGACCAGCGTCGTGGAGGCCACCACCGCCGCCCTCGCGCACGCCAGGACCGTCAAGGACGTCATCGACGTCATGCGGGACTCGCGGGGCCCCGAGTACCTGGGCGCCACCAGCCTGGTGATGGGCCTCCTGGAGGCGGGCCGCATCCATCTCATCGCCGAGGGCCCCGAGGGCAGCTTCGTGCCGGGCACCCGGTGGACCCGGGTGGACGAGCGGTACCCGATGAGCGAGGTCATCCGGACGCTCGCGCCGCGCTTCATCGAGTCGCCCCAGGACTTCGCGGAGTCCTACCCGGGCCTGTGGCCGAACATCAGCGGCCTCGGCATCACCTCCGCCGCCTATCTGCCGCTGATCGCCCAGGCCCGCCCGATCGGCGCGATCGGCCTGCTCTACAGCGACAAGCGGGGCTTCACCAGCGACGAGCGCAACCTCCTTGTGGCGCTGGGCAGTTCGATCGCCCAGTCCCTCCAGCGGGCCATGCTGTACGAGCAGGAGCACGACCTAGCCGAGGGGCTCCAGCAGGCCATGCTGCCGCGCCGCATCCCCGAGGTGCCCGGCGCCCGGCTCGCCGTCCGCTACCGCTCGGCGCGGTTCGGGCGGGACATCGGCGGCGACTGGTACGACGTGATCCCGCTGCCCGGCGGCCGGGTCGGCGTGGCCATCGGCGACGTACAGGGACACGACACGCACGCCGCCGCGGTGATGGGCCAGCTGCGCATCGTGCTGCGCGCGTACGCCGCCGAGGGGCACGCGCCGGCCACCGTCATCGCGCGGGCCTCGGTCTTCCTGCACGAGCTCGACACCGACCGGTTCGCGACCTGCACCTACGCGGAGGCCGACCTGAGCACCGGCGTGCTGCAGATCGTGCGGGCCGGCCACGTCGACCCGCTGGTCCGGCTCGCGGACGGCAGCTGCCGCAGGCTGCCGGTGGAAGGCGGTCTTCCGCTCGGTCTGTCGGCCGAGTTCGGGCGGCTCGAATATCCGGTGTCGACGGTTGAACTCGACCCGGGCCAGACCTTGTTGCTGTACACCGACGGGCTCGTCGAGCAGCCGGGCGCCGACCTCGACGACGGCATGCGGCTCCTGGCGTCCCTGGTCCGCTCGGGCCCCGAGGAGCTGGAGGCGCTGGCCGACCGTCTCTGTGACGTGGTCGACGAGCGGGGCGGCGACGACGACGTGGCGCTGCTGCTCCTGCGCCGCAGCGCCATGGAGGTGCCGGAGGGCGGCGGCAGGCTCCGCCAGCACGTGGCGCAGAACGACCCGGAGGCGCTGACCTCGGCCCGGCACATGATCCGCGCGGCGGTCCGGTCCTGGGGCGCCCGCGAGCGGTCCGACGAGATCGAGCTGGCCGCCGACGAGCTCATCACCAACGCCCTGATGCACACCGACGGCGGGGCGATCGTCACCATCCGGGCGCTGTCCGGCCCCGAACGCCGGCTGCGCGTCGAGGTGGAGGACCGCTCCAGCGCGCTGCCGCGCCGCCGCGAGGCCGGTGCGTCCGGCGTATCGGGGCGCGGGCTGATGCTGGTGGACCGGCTCGCGGATGTGTGGGGCGTGGAGTCGCGCGGCAGCGGCAAGTGCGTGTGGTGCGAGTTCACCGTGCCGGAACGCGGCGAGGGCTGAGGCCGGGCGGCCGGGGTGTCAGGGGCGGGCCGGGGCCGCGCGGACGGAGGCGCGAGGACCGGAACGGAACTGATCAATACTTGGCGGTAACTATCCGTAACGATTCATTACTTGACCGTAACCGTTCACGGGGGTTTGACTGCTCACTCTGAACGGGCGGCACCGTGGCCGCCCGACCGGCCTCCGACTGACACGAGGACCCCTTGAGCAGTGAGCTGCTGGCACCTCTTGATCTGGCGTTCTGGCACCTCGAATCGGCGGAGCACCCCATGCATCTGGGGGCACTCGCACACTTCGGCCCGCGCCCCGGCATGGGCGGCGGACAGGTCCTCGACCTCCTCGCGGAGCGGGCCGCGGCCATCCCGCGCCTGCGGATGCGCGTACGCGGCGTCTGGTTGCCCGTCGGCGGCGCGGCCTGGGTCGCCGACAAGGACTTCGACGTCCGCCGCCACGTCCGCCGGGTCCACCTGCCCGAGGGCGACTTCGGCACCGAAGCCGCCCGCGCGGCGGGGGAGTTGATGGAGCGCCCGCTCGCGCGCGGCCTGCCGCCCTGGCGGATGTACGTCCTGACCGGCGCCGAGGACGGGCCCTTCGCCGTCCTGGTGAAGCTGCACCACGCGCTCGCCGACGGCATGCGCGCGGTCGCCATCGGCGCCGGCATCCTCGACCAGCTCGCCACCCCGAGCGCCCGGCGCCGGCGCCCCGTGCCGCCCCGCTCCTGGCTGCCCGGCCCGCGCCAGGTCGCCGGCCTCGCCCGCGACCGGGTCGGCGAACTCACCCGGGCCGTGGGCATCGGCGCCTCCGTGATGCGGGCCAGCCGCCTCGAACTCGGCGCGGGCTCCGCACTGACCGCCGACTCCAGCGGCACCCGCCGCCTCGCCACCGCCGTGCTCGACCACGAGGACGTGCAGCGGGTACGCAGGGCCGAGGGCGGCACCGCCAACGACGTCCTGCTCGCCGTCGTCGCGGGCGGCCTGCGCCGCTGGCTCCTGGAACGCGGCTCGGGCATCCCCGGCGCCGAACCGCGCGCCCTGGTCCCCGTCTCCCGCCGCCGCCCCGGCGCCCCGCCCGGCGCCGGCAACAAGCTCTCCGCGTATCTGCTCGGCCTGCCCGTCGCCGAGCCCGACCCGCTGGCCCGGCTCGCCGCGGTCCGCGCCGCCATGGACCGCAACAAGGACGCCGGGCCCGGGCGCGGGGCCGGCGCGGTCGCCCTCCTCGCGGACCAACTGCCGCCGCTGGCGCACCGGTTCGGGGCGCCGCTCGCCGGGAACGCGGCCCGCATCCTCTTCGATCTGCTCGTCACCAGCGTGCCGCTGCCCCGCTCCGAGCTCTCGCTCGGCGGCTGCCCGCTGCGCGCGGTCTACCCGATGGCGCCGCTCGCCCGCGGCCAGTCCCTGGCGATCGCCCTGTCCCCGTACGGCGGCCGCGTCCACATCGGCCTGGTCGCCGACGGCAAGGCCGTCCCCGACCTCGACCTGCTCGCCGCATGCCTGCGGCGCGAGCTCGGGGAACTCCTCGGCGCGAGCACGGCTCGCTGAGCGCGCCCCGCCGGGGCACCCTGGACCCATGCCGGAACTGCCCGAAGTCGAGGCCCTGCGGGAATTCCTCTCCGACCACCTGGCCGGACAGGAGATCGAGGCCGCCGTGCCCGTCGCGATCAGCGTCCTGAAGACCTACGACCCGCCGTACACCGCCCTCGCCGGGCGCACCGTCACCGGTGTCGCCCGGCACGGCAAGTTCCTCGACCTCGACGCCGACGGCCTCCACCTGTGCGTCCACCTGGCCCGCGCGGGCTGGCTGCGCTGGTACGACACCCTGCCCACCACCCCGCCGAAGCCCGGCAAGGGCCCGCTCGCGCTGCGGGTCGCGCTGGCGGGCGGCGCGGGCTTCGACCTCACCGAGGCCGGCACCCGCAAGAGCCTCGCCGCCTACCTCGTCCACGACCCGTCCGAGGTCCCCGGCATCGCCCGGCTCGGCCCCGACCCGCTGGCCCCCGGCTTCGACCGCGACAACTTCGCGGCGCTGCTCAAGGGCGAGCGGCGCCAGCTCAAGGGCGCGCTGCGCGACCAGTCCCTCATCGCGGGCATCGGGAACGCCTACAGCGACGAGATCCTGCACGTCGCGCGCATGTCACCCTTCAAGGCCGTCGCCCACCTCACCGAGGACGAGACGACCACGCTGTACGAGGCGATGCGCACCACCCTGACGGAGGCGGTCGAGCGCTCGCACGGCCTCGCGGCGGGCCGCCTCAAGGCCGAAAAGAAGAGCGGGCTGCGCGTGCACGGCCGCACCGGGCAGCCCTGCCCGGTCTGCGGCGACACGGTCCGCGAGGTGTCCTTCGCGGACTCCTCCCTCCAGTACTGCGCCACCTGCCAGACCGGCGGCAAGATCCTCGCCGACCGCCGCCTGTCGAAGCTGCTCAAGTAACGCCGCCCGGGGGCGGGCGAAGCCCCGCTCACGCGGGCGACGCCGCCCGGCAGCGCGAAGCCGGGCCGCATCCGGGCCCCGCCTCACCGGGGCGTGATCGTCGCCAGCCGGGTGCCGTCCGCGACGCGTACCTCGAAGCGGGCGATGGCGTCCTGCGCGAGCGCCGCCGCCCCGCGCATCCGCACCGGCAGACCGCCCCGTTCCGCCCAGCTCGCCACCGTCTCCTTGCTGCCGTCCCGGCCCACCGCGACCAGGGTGCACGCGGCCGGCGCCGCGCCCGCGAGCCCGAGCTCCACGTCCGTGCCCCACTCCTTGGGCGCCGTCACCAGCGTCGCCGTCACTCCAGGCGCGTGCGAGGCCACCCTCCAGCCGGACGGCGCGGGTTCCAGGGCGATGCCGACCCCGCCGGCCACGAGGACCGCCGCCGCGGCCACCAGGGCGAGCCGGACCACGCGTCCGCGCAGGCGGCGCCGGGCCACCGCGCCCAGCATCCGGTGCAGCACCTCCGGCGACACCGGGCCGACGGGGACCGCGCCGTCCGCGACGTACGCGGCGAGCAGTGCCGTCACGCTGCCGAACTCGGCGAGCAGCGCGCCGCACCGGGCGCACCCGGCGAGGTGCTCCTCGAAGCGGAAGGCGTCGGCGGCACCGAGCACACCGAGGGCATAGGCCCCGGCGTCCTGGTGGATCTGCGGCGAACTCATGCCGTCAGGTACGCGGGAACCGCGCCGAACACTCAAGACACCCCGGCACGAGCCCGCCTAAACTCCGGCCCCATGCTGCGCGTACTGGCGGTCGACGACGAAGCCCCCGCCCTCGAAGAGCTCCTCTACCTGCTGCGCTCCGACCCCCGGATCCGCTCCGCCGAGGGCGCGACCGGCGCCACCGAGGCGCTGCGGCTCATCGGCGCGGCCCTCGAAGCCGCCGAGGACGGCGAACAGGGCGTCGACGTCGTCTTCCTCGACATCCACATGGCCGGGCTCACCGGGCTCGACATCGCCCGGCTCCTCGCCGGGTTCGCCCGCCCGCCCCTGATCGTCTTCGTCACCGCCCACGAGGGCTTCGCCGTCCAGGCCTTCGATCTGAAGGCGGTCGACTACGTCCTCAAACCGGTGCGCGGGGAACGCCTCGCCGAGGCGGTCCGCCGGGTCGCCGAACTCGTCGGCGACCGCACCGCCACGGTCCAGGAGCCCGACCAGATACCCGTCGAACTCGGCGGCGTCACGCGCTTCCTGGCCATCGCCGACATCGCGTACGCCGAGGCCCAGGGCGACTACGCGCGGCTGCACACCGCACGCGGCAGCCACCTCGTACGGATTCCGCTGTCCACCCTGGAGGAGCGCTGGCGCGGCCGGGGTTTCGTGCGGATCCACCGCAGCCACCTCGTCGCGCTCGACCGGATCGACGAACTCCGCCTGGAGGCGGGCAGCATGAGCGTGCGGGTCGGCGACGCCGAACTCCCCGTCAGCCGGCGCCACGCGCGCACGGTACGCGACCGCCTGCTGCGGCGCGCCCCCCGCTGACCTGCCCCTTCCCCGATGAGTGAGGGGCTGCGTACACTCCGCGCCATGTCCGCAGAGCAGGCGGCGCGACGCGAGAGGGTCACCGGGGAGCCGAGGAGGGTCCGCCCGCTGCCGCGCCACCGCGCCCAGTCCGAGATCGACGAGCAGACCGCGCTCGGCGGCGCCTACGTGCGCTCCCTGATGCGCGGTCAACTCCGGGCCGCGCTCACCGGGTTCGCGGTGCTCGCGCTCACGGTGGGGACGCTGCCGCTGGCCTTCCGCGCCCTGGACGACGACGCCGTCACGTGGTGCGTGCTCGGCTTCGCCGTCTACGGGCCGCTCGGCCTCATCGCCTGGTGGTACGTGCGCACCGCCGAACGCAACGAGGCCGACTTCGCCCGCCTGGTCGCCGACCGCCCGACGGACGGCCGCCCGACGCAGGGCCGTCGCGCCGAGTGAGCCAGACGTACGCCGTGGTGGCGGTGACCGCCGTCGTGCTCGCCACCGTCCTCGTCGGCGGCTTCGGCCTGCGCATCTCGCGCACCACCTCGGACTTCTACGTCGCCTCGCGCACGGTGGGCGCGGGGCTCAACGCGGCCGCCATCAGCGGCGAGTACCTCTCCGCCGCCTCCTTCCTCGGCATCGCGGGACTCGTCCTGGTGCAGGGTCCCGACATGCTCTGGTATCCGGTCGGCTACACCGCCGGCTATCTCCTGCTGCTCCTGTTCGTCGCGGCCCCGCTGCGCCGCTCGGGCGCGTACACGCTGCCCGACTTCGCCGAGGCCCGGCTCGAATCACCCGGTGTCCGCCGGCTGGTGAGCGTGTTCGTGGTGGGCGCCGGCTGGCTCTATCTGGTGCCCCAACTGCAGGGCGCGGGGCTGACGTTGAAGATCCTGACCGGGGCGCCGGACTGGCTCGGGCCGGTGCTCGTCGCGGCCGTCGTGGTCGTCGCGGTCGCGGCCGGAGGCATGCGCTCGATCACCTTCGTCCAGGCCTTCCAGTACTGGCTGAAGCTGACCGCGCTGCTCATCCCCGTGTTCTTCCTGGTCCTGGCCTGGCGCGGCGACGGCGCGCCGCGCCCCGTCTACGACGAGCAGGCCGCCCTGCGCCACCAGCAGACCGTCCGCATCGCCGACACCCTGACCCTGCGTCTGTCGGAACCCCTGCCCGTCCGCGCCACCGGCACCGTCGACGGCCGACCGCGCCACGGCGAGGCGCTGACCCTCCCGGCGGGCGAGCACCGCGTCGAGGCCGGCACCCGCCTGGCCCTGGCCGCCGCGACCCGCGTCCCCGGCACCGCCGCCCGCACCGAGCACCCGCTGTACGCCACCTACGGGCTGATCGTGGCGACCTTCCTCGGCACCATGGGCCTGCCCCATGTCGTGGTGCGCTTCTACACCAGTCCGGGCGGCCGAGAGGCCCGCCGTGCCACCGTCGTCGTGCTCGCCCTGATCGGCGCGTTCTATCTGCTGCCCCCCGTCTACGGGGCCCTCGGCCGCCTGTACGCCCCCGAGCTCGCCCTCACCGGCGACGCGGACGCGGCCGTGCTCCTGCTGCCCGAACGGCTCGTCGGCGGCTCCGGCGGCGATCTGCTGGGCGCGCTGGTCGCGGGCGGCGCGTTCGCGGCGTTCCTGTCGACGGCCTCCGGGCTCACCATGGCGGTCGCCGGAGTCCTCACGCAGGACGTGCTGCCCTCGCGCGGCGTACGCCACTTCCGCCTGGCGACACCGCTCGCCATCGTGGTGCCGCTGCTCGGCGCGCTGCTCGTCAGCGGGGTGCCGGTGGCCGACGCGGTCGGGATGGCGTTCGCGGTGTCCGCGTCCTCGTTCTGCCCGCTGCTCGTGCTCGGCATCTGGTGGCGGGGGCTGACCCCGCCGGGGGCCGCGGCCGGGCTCGTACTCGGGGGCGGTTCGGCGCTGCTCGCGGTCGCCGCCACCGTCCTCGGCCTCGCCCCGCCGGGCCTCGCGCACGCGCTGCTCGCCTGGCCCGCCGTCTGGTCGGTGCCGGTCGGCTTCCTCGCCATGATCGGGGTCTCGCTCGCCACCCCGGCGCGCATCCCGGCCGGCACCAACGCCGCCATGACCCGCTTCCATCTGCCCGAAGCCCTGGCCCGCCGGGGAGGAGCGCCGCGATGACCCTGGCCGCCCTGCTGTTCCTCGGTCCGCTCCTGGCCGCCGCCGGGTTCCTGCTCGGCCGGCGCGCCGCCGGCCGGGGACGCATCAGCGATGTCGGAACGCCCGTCGAGCACGCCACCTTCGAGACCCTGCACACCGCCTCGCTCGCGGCACCGCCACTGCGCGCGGGGCTCACCGCCGAGGCCGCCCGCAAGTCGGCCCGGGGCCTGCGTTCGCTGCTCGGCACCGACGCGCTCTGCCTCACCGACCGCGACTCCATCCTGACCTGGGACGGGGCGGGGGAGCAGCACCACAGCGCCCAAGTCATGGACCAGACGCGGGCGTTGCTCGACACCGGCCGGTACAAGGCGTTCGCGCTGTCCTGCGACGACCTGGACTGCCCGCTGCGCTGGGCGGTGGCCGTGCCGCTCACCGTCGACGACCGGGTGCTCGGCACCCTGATCGCCTACGCGCCCCGCGAGTCGGCGGTCCTGGCGCGGGCGGCCGGCGAGGTCGGGCGCTGGGTCTCCGTACAGCTCGAACTCGCCGAACTCGACCGCTCACGCACCCGGTTGATCGAGGCCGAGATCAAAGCCCTGCGCGCCCAGATCTCTCCGCACTTCATCTTCAACTCGCTCGCCGCGATCGCCTCGTTCGTCCGTACCGATCCGGAGCGCGCCCGCGAACTCCTGCTGGAATTCGCCGACTTCACCCGCTACTCCTTCCGCCGGCACGGCGACTTCACCACGCTCGCCGACGAACTCCACTCCATCGACCAGTACTTGGCACTGGTCCGGGCCCGCTTCGGCGACCGGCTCTCCGTCACGCTCCAGGTCGCACCCGAGGTCCTCCCGGTCGCCCTGCCGTTCCTGTGTCTCCAGCCGCTGGTCGAGAACGCCGTCAAGCACGGCATCGAGGGCGCGGTCGCGGCGGGGCGCATCACCATCAGCGCCCTGGACGCGGGCAACGAGGCCGAGGTCGTGATCGAGGACGACGGCGCGGGCATGGACCCGGAGCGGCTGCGCCGCATCCTGCGCGGCGAGGGCGGCACCTCGGGCGGCATCGGCCTGCTCAACGTCGACGAACGGCTGCGGCAGGTCTACGGCGACGCGTACGGCCTCGTCATCGAGACGGGTATCGGCGCGGGCATGAAGATCACGGCGCGGATACCCAAGTACCGCGCGGGAGTGCACAGTTGATACTTTGTCAGAAGAGGTGAATGGCCAAGTGGCCCAGCGGCAGGCCGAGTTCCCACGCGGGTGTCCACACCCGGGGCTCGTCCTCCTCCGCCCGCGGGTCGACCCCGCCCGGCACCACCGCGTCCAGGTCGGCCGCGAGCAGCTCGGTCTCCTCCAGCCACCGCCAGGCGGCCCGGGCCATCTCCACGTCGGGCCCCTGCTCCTGATCGCGCAGCAGCCGGTGCAGCCGCGCGCAGACCCAGCGCCGCCAGGGCCGCCCGGCCGCGGTGAGCGAGCTCCACTCGTCGAGCCGGGCCACCACCCGGGCCCCGCCGACCGCGCCGTCGGACAGGAAGATCGTCAGGGCGAGGGCATTGCGCCCGGCTCTGAACTCCAGTGTCGTCGGCGGCATCAGATCGCCGGTACGCAGCAGTTCGTCGGCGATGTACTCCGCGTACATCCATGCCATCGGCACCAGTAGTTCGCCACCACTGGTCCCGTTACTTCCCTCCGGACGCATCCTGTCTCGCCTCTTTCATCGACCGTCCCGGCGCTCCCGGGGAGCTCCAGGGAGCATTGAACCGGGGGCGCGTGCCCGCCGTGGCCAGAAGGGCAGGATCCGTCACAAGACACGAGGTGCTCATGCATGTGCGGCAGCTGTTGGGCGCCTACGTACTGGGCGCCCTCGAGCCGGGCGAGGACCGCGCCGTCGCCGCGCATCTGCGCCGGTGCGCGCCGTGCCGGGCCGCCTACCTGGAGGCCGCCGAGGCGTCCTCGCTGCTCGCCCTGCTCACCGAGGCGGACCTGAAACCCACCGAGGAGAACCCTTCGGGACCTGACGCAGAATAGCCGGGCAGTACCCGGGCCAGCGCGCGCAGGGCGTAGTACGAACGGGACTTGACGGTCCCGGGCGGCACACCGAGCACTTCGGCCGCTTCGTTCACGCTCAGGCCGCGGAAGTACAACTGCACCAGCACCGCCCGGTGTTCGGGTGTGAGCGACCTCACGGCCGAGCGGACGTCGAGGGCGGCGGCACAGCGCTCGGTGTGGTCGGCGCACTCCGCGGTCGCGAGCAGCACCTCGTCGGCGACCTCGGCGGGGCGGGCGAGCCGGCTGCGGCGCGCGTCGATGGCCAGGCGCCGGGCGACGGTGAACAGCCAGGGCCGCATGGAGGAGTACGGCGCCTCGAAGGCCTCCGGGTGCTGCCAGGCCCGCAGCAGCGTCTCCTGGAGCAGATCCTCGGCCCGCTGGCGGTCCCCGTAGGTGAGCCCGAGCAGGAAGTGCAGCAGGGCGGGCCCGTGCGCGCGCTGCAGTTCGGCCAGATCCCGCTCGGGCGTGTAGCGCCGTATGTCCGCGACCGCCGTCGTCACCGTGCACGCCCTCTCCCCGGAACCCCTGACCAGCGGTATCCGAGCGCATCCGGGCGGACGGGGACAGCCGTGGCACCGCGCCCTGCGGCGAGCGGTCGTACGGGACCGACGAGTGGTACGGCGAGCGGTCGGGGGCGGGGGAGCGGGCCCCGGCACGGGTGCGTCCGATCCAGCGATCTTGCATCGTATGAACGGCTTTTCGGCTTGACTGACCGGTTCTCGCGGGGTGGATTTCGGACACATGACCGCCTTCGAGCAACGGAGACCGACGCCGATGCACCAGCCGACCCAGCGCGCCCGACAGGGGGCGGCGGCCGTCGCGGCCCTCCTGCTCGCGGCCACAGCAGGATGCGGCGGCGGCCAGCGGCCCTCCGCGCAGCCGCCGCACCAGCAGGGCGCCCACCGCACCCCGGCCTCGGGATCCGCAGCCGCCCCGCACGCGTTCACGCTGGTCGCCACCGGCGACGTGCTCCCGCACGACTCGACCATCGCGCGCGCCAAGTCCGATGCGGAGGACGGGAGTTACGACTTCCGCCCGATGCTCGCGGGGGTCAAGCCGATCATCTCCCGGGCCGACCTGGCGATCTGTCACATGGAGACGGTGTACGGCGCCGACGAGGGCCCCTTCACCGGCTACCCGGCCTTCACTTCGCCGCCGCAGGTGGCCGCCGCGCTGAAGGACACGGGGTACGACTCCTGCTCGACTGCCTCCAACCACAGCCTGGACGACGGCGCCGACGGCATCGCGCGCACCCTGAAGGCCTTCGACAAGGCGGGTCTGAAACACACCGGGTCGGGCCGCACCGCCGAGGAGTCGGCGCGGCCCGCGCTGCTCTCGGCGGGCGGCGCGAAGGTGGCCCAGCTCGCGTACACCTACGACACCAACGGCTATCCGATGCCGGACGGGCAGCCGTGGGCGGTCCACCTCATCGACCAGAAGAAGATCGTCGCTGATGCTCGGGCCGCCCGGGCGGCGGGCGCCGACATCGTGGTCGTCAGCGTGCACTGGGGCACCGAGTGGCAGACCGACCCCGACGAGCAGCAGCTCACGCTGGGCAAGGCGCTCACCGCGTCCACGACCAACGGGCGCCCGGACATCGACCTCGTCCTCGGCACCCACGCGCACATCCCGCAGGCGTACGAGAAGGTCAACGGGACCTGGATCGTGTACGGCGAGGGCGACCAGATCGCGGGCGAGATGTTCAACGACACCGGGGCCCGCGACGACCGCGGCAACATGAGTTCCATCGCCCGCTTCACCTTCGCGCCGCCCGTCCGGCCCGGGGCGCGCTGGGAGGTCAGCAAGGCGGAGTTCATCCCGCAGTGGATCGACGTGGACCGCGGCCGTGTGATGAGCCTGCCCGAGGCGCTGGCGAAGTCACCCGGCCAGGACGACTACACCGCGGCGCAGGACCACATCCGCGAGGCGGTCCTGGGGCGCGGCGCCGCGAAGGACGGCCTGACGATGTCCAAGTAGGCCAGGTAGGCCAAGTAGGCGGGCCGAGCGGGCCGAGCCGGCCGAGGGGCCCGGCGCGGCTACGGCACCACGGTGACCGGCCAGCGGCCCGCCTTCACCAGGCGGACCGCGACCGAGCCGACGATGCGGTGGCCCGCCGATTCCGACGCGCCCACCACGACCGCGTCCGCCGTGAGCTCGTCGGCCGCGGTCACCAGTCCGGAGTAGGGATCGCCCCGGAAGGTGTGGAACTCCCAGCGCACGTCCCAGATGCCGCGCACCCGCTCGGCCGCCGCCCTGATCTCGGCGACCAGCCCCTCGGCGATCTCCCCGGTGGCGTCCGCCACCGGCGCGCCGAGCGCCGCGCCCGCCGGCAGCACGGGCTGCACGTACACGAGGGCGAGCAGCGCGTTCTGCCGCCGGGCCAGGCCGCTGGCGTACGCCGCGGCCCTCAGGGAGGAGTCCGAGCCGTCGACGCCGGCGACGATCACCTTCGGACCGTCGGTGCCGCGTTCGAAGCGCTGGGACTCGGAGTGGGGCTGGGGCTGCTGCTCTGTCACGCCCCGAGGCTAACGGGCCGGGTGGCGCCTCCGACAGGCGGCCCGGCCCCGGCCTCCCTAGAGTGCTGAACATGACTGTCAGCCAGTCGGCGCCGATGCCGTCCCGGACCGGCTTTCTGGGGCGGGTGCCCGAAGCGTTCGCGATGTTCTTCGGTGCGCTCGGCCTGTTCTGCGCCGTCATCGCGCTGATCCCGCCGCTGCGCAGACTGCTCCACCCGATCTCCTGGTTCTTCGACCGGGTCACGGTGCCGGTCAGCGCCAACCTCGCGTACGCCGTCTTCCTGCTGCTGCTCGCCGCCGCGATCGGCGCCCGCAAGAAGGTCGCCTGGTGGCTCGTCGTCATCTACCTGGGCCTGCTGTTCCTGCTCGACGTCCTGCTCCTGTCCGTCATGGAATGGGCGTGGATCCCCAACGGGCTGTTCTGCGGAGCCGCCCTGGTGGTGCTGATCCTGGCCCGCAAGCAGTTCTACGCGCAGACCCGCAGGGGCGCCTTCCGCCGGGCGGTGGGCGTGCTGTGCCTGGGGCTCGCGGCGGGCGTCCTCGTCGGCTGGGGCCTGATCGAGCTGTTCCCCAACACCCTGCCGCGCGGCCAGCGACTGCTGTGGGCCACCAACCGCGTCTTCGGCGGCCTCGTCTCCAGCGGCCGCTTCGACGGGAGCCCGCCCAGGCCCCTGTACTTCTTCCTCGGCCTGTTCGGCGCCATCGCCCTGCTGACCGCCGCCTCCACCCTCTTCCGCTCGCAGCGGATGGAGGCCGCCCTGCACGGCGACGAGGAGCCGCGCATCCGGGCGCTGCTCGGCGCGTACGGCCGCCAGGACTCGCTCGGCTACTTCGCGACCCGGCGCGACAAGGCCGTGGTCTTCTCGCCCAACGGCAAGGCCGCCGTCACCTACCGGGTCGAGGCCGGCGTGGCGCTGGCCAGCGGCGACCCGGTCGGCGACGCGGGGGCGTGGGGCCCGGCCATCGACGCCTGGCTCGACATCGCCCGCAAGTACGCCTGGGCCCCCGCCGTGATGGGCGCGTCCGAGGAGGGCGCGACCGCCTACGCCCGGCACGGGCTCGGCGCGATCCAGCTCGGCGACGAGGCCATCCTGAACGTGGCCAGGTTCGACCTCGACGGCCGCGACATGCGCGTCACCCGCCAGGCCGTCCGCCGCGTCGAGCGGACCGGTGCCACCACCCGCATCCGCCGCCACTCGGCGCTCTCCGACGAGGAGATGCGGGGGATCGTCGACCGTGCCGACGCCTGGCGCGACACCGAGACCGAACGCGGATTCTCCATGGCGCTCGACCGGCTCGGCGACCCCGCCGACGGCGACTGTCTGCTCGTCGAGGCCTTCGACGCCGACGGCAAACTGATCGCGCTGCTCTCCTTCGTGCCCTGGGGCCCGGACGGCATCTCGCTCGACCTGATGCGCCGCGACCGCAGCGCGCCCAACGGCGTGATGGAGTTCATGGTCGCCGAACTGTGCGCCGCCGTACCGAAGTTGGGGGTCCGGCGGATCTCGCTCAACTTCGCGGTGTTCCGCTCCGCCTTCGAGGAGGGCGCCCGCATCGGCGCCGGTCCCGTGCTGCGGCTGTGGCGCAAACTGCTGCTCTTCTTCTCCAAGTGGTGGCAGCTGGAGGCCCTCTACCGCTCCAACGTGAAGTACCAGCCGCAGTGGTTCCCGCGCTTCCTCTGCTACGGCGACGCGGGCTCGCTCGCCCGGGTCGGCCTGGCCTCCGGCATCGCCGAGGGCTTCGTCTCGGTGCCGAGCCTGCGCAAGCTCTGGGGCAAGGGCCACCACAAGGGCGTCACCACGCCGGTCACCACCGCGGGCCTGCCCTCCATCGAGGCGCTCGGCCTCACCGGACCCGGCGCCACAGAAGTGACGGAGCGTCAACTCCCGGACCAGGTACGGGTACGCCACCGCAAGCTCGACCGGCTGCGCGCGGACGGCACCGAGCCGTACCCGGTCGTCATCCCGGCGCGCACCCACACCCTGGCCCGGCTCCGGGCCGAGGGCGAGGGCATCGGCGCCACCGTCGCCGGACGCGTCATGGCCGTACGCGACTTCGGCGGCGTCGTCTTCGCCGTCCTGCGCGACTGGTCCGGCGACCTCCAGCTGGTCCTCACCCGCGAGGGCGCGGGCGAGGACATCCTCGGCCGGTTCACCCGCGACGTCGACCTCGGCGACCACGTCACCGCCACCGGCACGACCGGGCCCAGCGAGAAGGGCGAGTTCTCGCTCTTCGCCACCGGCTGGCAGATGACCGCCAAGTGCCTGCGCCCGCTGCCCGACAAGCGGCTCGGCCTGGCCGACCCCGAGGCCCGGGTGCGCCGCCGCTACCTCGACCTGGTGGCGAGCCCGGAGGCCCGCGAGGTGGTGCGGGCCCGCTCCACGGCCGTGCAGGCACTGCGCCAGGGGCTCTTGGAGCGCGGCTACCTGGAGGTCGAGACGCCGATGCTCCAGCAGATCCACGGCGGCGCCAACGCCCGCCCGTTCACCACCCACATCAACGCCTACGACCTCGACCTGTATCTGCGCATCGCGCCCGAGCTGTACCTCAAGCGGCTCTGCGTCGGCGGCGTCGAGAAGGTCTTCGAGATGGGCCGCACCTTCCGCAACGAGGGCGTCTCCTACAAGCACAACCCCGAGTTCACGATGCTGGAGGCCTACCAGGCGTACGCCGACTACGACGTGATGCTCGACCTCACCCGCGAGCTGATCCAGGGCGCGGCCACCGCCGCCTTCGGCTCCCCGATCGCCCGCAAGGCGGACCCGGACGGCACGGTCGTCGAGTACGACATCTCCGGGCCCTGGCCCGTCAAGACGCTGTACGGGGCGCTGTCCGAGGCGCTCGGCGAGGAGGTCGACGCCGACACCGACGAGCAGCGGCTGCGCCGGCTCTGCGACCGGGTCCACGTCCCGCACACCCCGGACAACACGCGCGGCGACGTGGTGCTCGAAATGTACGAGCGGCTCGTCGAGGAGAAGACGAAGCTGCCCACCTTCTACAAGGACTTCCCCACCGACGTCTCCCCGCTGACCCGCCAGCACCGCACCGACCCACGGCTCGCCGAACGCTGGGACCTGGTCGCCTTCGGCACCGAACTGGGCACCGCCTACTCGGAGTTGACCGACCCGATCGAGCAGCGCCGCAGGCTCACCGCGCAGTCGCTGCTCGCGGCGGGCGGCGACCCGGAGGCGATGGAGATCGACGAGGACTTCCTCGACGCGCTCGAATACGCGATGCCGCCCACCGGTGGCCTCGGCATCGGCGTGGACCGGCTCGTCATGTTCCTCACCGGCCTCACCATCCGCGAGACCCTGCCCTTCCCGCTGGTCCGCCGCACCTGAACCGGCCCGGCGCCGAGGGCGCCGGGTGACTCCATTCGTGCTGGTGTCGGCCCGCTGTTGACGTTTCGTCGGCCTCGTGACGGCCGGCACGCCCTAACCTGCCGCCATGACGAACAAAAGCCGTATGTCATGAAAAGGGATCAGATGCTCCCCAGTCGGCGGACGCTCCTTCGCATCACCGCCTGTCTCGGAGCCGCCGCCGCGGTCCGCGTGCTCACCGCTGAGGACACCGTCGCCCCGGCGACCGCACCCCGCGCGGCGCCGCCCGTCGCGGGCCCCCAGGCCGCCGCGCCCCCCGTGCGCGCCAGCGCGTACCGCCTGGAGCCCATGACCGCCTACACCCCGCCGCGCTACCACACCGCGCTGCCACCGGTGCGCACCAAGCCGTTCCTGAGCATGCCCCAGCTGGGGGAGCGTTCCATGGTGCTCACCTTCGACGACGGGCCCGACCCGCGCTACACGCCCGGCATCCTCAAGACGCTGCGCGAGCACGACGTGCGCGCGGTGTTCTTCCTCTGCGGCGAGATGGCCACCGACAACCGGGACCTGCTGCGCGAGATGCGGGACGACGGGCACGTGGTCGGCAACCACACCTGGACCCACCCGCAGCTCAACAAGACGGCCCCCGCCCTGATCCGCTCCGAGATCGGCCGCACCAGCGAGGTCATCGAGCAGACCCTCGGCGAAGCACCCCAGTGGTTCCGGGCGCCGTACGGGGCGTGGAACCGCAATGTCTTCGAGATCCAGGCCGAGATGGGCATGGAGCCGCTCGCCTGGACCGTCGACACCCTCGACTGGACCACGCCCGGCACCCCCAGCATCATCAGCCGGGTCCTGGAAGGGGCCGCGCCCGGCGTCGTGGTGCTCTCGCACGACGCGGGCGGCGACCGCTCGCAGAGCGTCGCGGCCCTGCGCACCTATCTGCCCGAACTCCTCGCACAGGGCTACGAGTTGAAGGTTCCGCCGCGCCGCAGATGAGCCCGGCGGGGAAGGCTACCTCGTCTCGATCAGGCGGGCGAACGCCACCACGTTCCCGTCGTACCCGCGGGCCCTGGAGAAGCCGCCGCCGCACGTGATCACCCGGAGCTCCGGGTGCCCGGTGTCGCCGTACACCCGGGCACCCGGGAAGGTGGCCTTGTCGAAGACCTCGACGCCGTACACCTCGAACACCGCGGTGTGGCCGTCGAACCGGTCCACCTCGATGTGGTTGCCCTTCTGGAGGGAGCCGAGCCCGTAGAAGACCGCCGGGCCCTTCGTGTTGTCGACGTGGCCGACCACGACCGACGTGCCGCGCATGCCCGGGGCCACGCCGTTCTGGTACCAGCCCGCCAGGTTCGGGTCCTGGGGAGGGGGAGCCTGGATCCAGCCCTGGGAATCGGTGCCGACGTCCATGACGGGTGCGTTCACGTTGATCGCCTCGATCCGCACGCGGGAGGCCGGGGCGAAGGGCAGCGGCTCGACCGGTGCGGCCGACGGGGCCGGTGAGGCGGCCCCCGCGCTGCTGGTCAGCGCCGCCGCCGCGGCGGGCTGCGGCGGTCCCATCGTCACGTCCGCGCCGTTGCGCATCAGCGCGATGCCGGTGAGCATCACCAGGGCCAGGGCCCCCCACGGGGAGTATCTGCGACGCTCCATGCCGTACTCGTCTCGCGCCATGTCTCCGTCTCCTTCGCCGTCCGCCCTCAGCGCCTTCGAGCAACGTAAGGGCGGGGCGTGCGCTCGGCGATCGGGAAGCGGCGAACGGGTGCTGTCCACCGGGCCTGACCCATCCGGGTAACGCGGCGGCAAAAATGATCTGACGGCCTGTGACCTGCGGGTCCGTCAGATTCCGGGGCCGAACGCGGGCCCGTGGTTCACCAGGGTGGATCAGTGCCGAAATGCGGCTTGTATGAGCGGCAGTGAGGGTTCGTCATGGGAGGCGTACTCGTCGATCATCCCGGAGCACGGCTTCGGGGCGTCCTCCCATGGAGGTTCAACGATGCGTGCTTCACGCGCTCTAACGGTGGCGCTGGCGGTCGGCGCCATGGTCGGGTTCGCCGCCCCGGCGGCCGTCGCCGGGGGCCCGCCGGGTGGCGGCGGCGGCCCGACCAATGTCGAAGTCGACCCCTACGCGGTCCACCGGGGCGCCACCTTGAGGATCACCGCCAGGGGCTGCCACAACGGCGGCAGGGTCAGTTCGAACGCCTTCGACGAGGTCCACCTGTCGTCGGGCGACGTCAACTACGCGACCGCGAGGATCCACGACTCCACGTCGCCGGGAAGTTACAGCCTGGCGGTCAAGTGCAACGACAACGACCGGGTGGCGACGCGCAGCTTCCGCGTCCTGGAGGGTCGCGGAGCCGACGGCGGGCTCGGTGGCGCGGCCGGCCCGACCAACACCGAGATGGCGGTCGGCGGCACCCTCGCCGGAACGGCCGCGATCGGCGGCGCGCTGTTCATCGCCCACCGCCGGCGCCAAGGCGTACGGGTCTGACCGGGACGAACCTCCCCGGAACGACCTGAACGGCCGGTCGCCCCCGAGTCCTGGCCAGGACTCGGGGGCGACGGGTGTGTGCGGGCGCGCCCGCCCGCGACCGGACAGACCCTAGTGGCGGCGGGTGGCGGAGCGCCGGCGGTACAGGGCGTAGGCCGTGCCCCCGGTCGCCAGGGCGATCAGCGTGGCGCCGGCCGCGAGTTCGACGGGGCTCAGGGAGCCGTCCACGCTGCCGCCGAGGCCGCCGCGGACGCCGAGCGGAGTGGTGGCGGTGGGCCGCACGGTGGGGCGGACGGTCGAGCTCGTGGTCGGCGAACCGCCGGAGATCGTCAGCTGGGTGGTGCCCCGCGCGCCGTCGCAGGAGAACGTCACGGTGTACGAGGCGCCGCGCTTGGCGTCCCAGTCGACCGTCGCGTTCCTCGAACTGTCCTTGGGCACGGTGACCGTGTCGAAGACTCCGGAGGACACCGTCGCGGCGCTGGAGCAGCCGGTGACGTTCAGCGTGACCTGACCGCCGGGCGCGCTCACCGAGGGGGTCACGCTGAAGGCGAACGGCGTGATGTTGCTTCCGCCCGTGCTGCCGTCGGCCGCGGTGGCGGCGGTCGGCGCGGCGAGGGAGAGGGCGGCAGCGCCGAGCAGGGTGGCGGATGCGATGCGTATCGCGCCCATGGTCAGTCCTCCGGTCCCCGAGGAGCAGCTGCGGAACCGATTCCACATTGGGGGTGATGCACCTCGATGCCCGAAACGCTAGGAGGCGGCCCGGTGTGTCGCGATCGCTGTCCGGCGAATGGGGCATCGGCTTCCCCCGCCCGGCCGAGCGAAGGCCCCGCCGGTCCGGCGGAGCCTCGGGGCGCGGCCCGCCGGGCCGGGGCAGTCAGCCGATGCCGGGGAACAGATCCATGAACGGTCCCGCGGTCGCCGAGATGCCCCGGCCGAAGGGGGCGTCGAAGTCCCAGATCAGGAAGAGCAGGAAGGCGATCAGGGCGCTGAAGAGACCGGCCAGCAGCAGCTCCCGCCAGCTGCGCCTGATCTGCATCGTGAAGATCAGCCCGACCGTGACGAGGGCGCCGATGATGAGGCCGAACCACACGACCCCGGGCATGGTGGCGCCCGCCCCCTGTCCACGGGCGGTCCGGGCGGCGTCCACCGCGCCCACCTGGTCGATCACCGGCTGGTAGGCCTGGGCCTCGAAGTCGTTCGCCGGGTGATAGTCCGTCACATCGCGGCGGATCCTCTCCAGCTTCTCGGTGCCCTCGTCGGTCAGGTCACCGTGCTTGGCCATGTGGCTCCACTCGGTGTGCACCACGTAACTGACGTACGCGTCGACGTCGGCCCGGGTCCGGTCGCGCACCTCCGCCGGGTACACCTGGACGCGCTGGCTGATCTCGTGCAGGGCCTGGGCCTCCTGCTGGACATCCGCCTGGGCGGCTCCTCGGCCCTCCCAGACGCCGGCGATGGCGAGGCCGAGGACGATGGCGTACACCACGCCGATCATCATCGTCATGTACTCGATGACGTCGGGGGTCTCGGACGTGTCGACGTCCGGGGTGATCCGGCGGCTGCTGAACAGGGTGATGGTGAGCACGACCGCGCATGCGGCGGCCATGGCGATGACCAGGACGAGCCAGTCGGACAACGGGACCTCTCAAGGAATTCGGGCTCAGCGCGAGCGGGAGCCGGAGCGGGAGCGCAACAGGGCCGCGCCGATGACGGCGGGGGCGGTGATGAGCAGCGTGAAGGTGACGGGGGAGAGCCGGGGCGCGGGCTTCTTGCGCGGCGGCATCTGGTAGTTGCGCAGGGTGATCCGGGGCAGGGCCTGCGGGCCGGGGCGCGGCGGCGGCGTGCTCGGGGCGGGCGGCACCACGGGCGCCACGGGCGGCGCGGGCGGACGCGGCGCCGGGGGCACCGCCGCGGGTGGCGCCGGATGCGGCGTCGGACGCGGTGCGGGGCGCGGTGGCGGGGTCGGCCGAGGGGCGGGCCGGGGCGGGGGCTTGGGCGCCGGCGGGGCGGGCGGCGTCGGGGTCGGCGGCGTCGGGGTGGGCGTGGGATGCGGGTGTGGATGCGGATGGGGGTGGGGGTGCGGCGGCCAGGGGCACCGGTGGCCCGTGCCGGCGACGGCCCAGGGCGAGCCGCTGCTGCCCTGCGTCACGGAGGCGTAGGCACAGGCGTCGGCCCGAGTGGCCGGGGCGGGTGCCGACAGAAGCACGGTGAAGGCCGTCGCGGCGAGCAGCCGTCCGGCGAGGTGTCGTCCTTGCACTAGGTGATCATCGGGCCGTGGAGCCCCCGCCATAGGGGGCGTAGAACCGATTCGCCTGAAGGGGGGACTTCCGGCGGATGTGCGTTCGCCACGTTGACCCGCTGTTCGGGACCGTTCGGAAAAATTTCCCCGTCCGCGTTGAACGCACGGTCACCCGCCGCCCGTACTTAGGGCCATCACCCGGCGCATCCGGCGCCTCAACAGCCTTACGGACAACGGGAGTTGACATGAGTACCTGGCGCAGCGCATCGCTCGCGGCAGCGGCGGCAGCAGTACTGGCACTGACCGCGACGGGCTGCGGCCAGGACAAGGGCGGCAGCGGCTACGCGGGCAGCGGCAACGGACAGCCGGTCGGCAACGCGAGCGCGGCCCAGCCCGGCGACAACGCCTACGGGTCGGGCGGCGGATACGGGCAGGCCGGCGGCGCAGAGTCGGCCGCGAAACAGGCCGGTCAGCTGACGGTCAGCGACAGCAAGGAACTCGGCAAGGTCGTCACCGACAGCGCCGGGTTCACTCTCTACCGCTTCGACAAGGACACCGCGAGTCCGCCGAAGACGAACTGCGAGGGCGACTGCGCGAAGGCGTGGCCCGCCGTGCCCGCCGACGGCGTCACCGCGGCCGCGGGCACCGACGCCTCGAAGCTCGGCTCGGTCACCCGCGCCGACGGCACCAAGCAGCTCACCATCGGCGGCTGGCCGATGTACCGCTACGCCAAGGACGTCAACCCCGGCGACACCAACGGGCAGAACCTGGGCGGCACTTGGCACGCCGCCGCGCCCGACGGCAAGAAGGCCTCGGCCGGGGCCCCGGCCGCCCCCGCCGCCGCGATGCCGGGCCTCTCCGTCCGCAAGGACGCCAAGCTCGGCGACGTCATCGTGGACGCCCGGGGCATGACCGTCTACCGCTTCAAGAAGGACTCGGCCTGGCCCATGAAGTCCGCCTGCACCGGCGCCTGTCTGCAGAAGTGGCCGGCCGTCGCGCCGGTCGGGAAGAACGACACCAAGGGCATCGCCCTCAAGGGCTTCGTCACCTTCAACCGGCCCGACGGGGTCAAGCAGCAATCGATCACCTGCTGGCCCGTCTACACGTTCTCCGGCGACACCAGGCCCGGCGACACCAACGGCCAGGGCGTGGGCGGCACGTGGTACGCCGTGTCCCCCGAGGGCAAGCTCGTCGGCGCACCCAAGTAGCCCGGGGCCCAACGCCGTCGGCCCGTCACCGCGACCCCCGCGCGGCGGCGGGCCGACGCACGTGTCCAGCCGGCGATACGATGGCGCGCGCTCCCGCGCCGACCCGTACGATCCTGTGCACTTGCCCTGGGCGTGTGACTAATAACGGACGAGCATTTTCCGTTTTTACTCGCTCTCTTGGCGGACGATCAGTAGCCTCAGGCGCAAACAATGGTCATGGTCATGGCCGTCCTGCGGCGACTTGTTGGAGACATTGATGGAGCGTCCCGCCTGGGCCCCTCAGGGCATCGACATCTCGGTGCCGAGCGTGTCCCGCATATACGACTACTACCTGGGCGGTTCGCACAATTTCGAGGTCGACCGGGAAGCGGCCCGCGAGGCCATGCGATTCATGCCGGGCCTTCCCAAGGTCATGCAGGCGAACCGGGCCTTCATGCGCCGGGCCGTGCGATTCGCGGTGGACGAGGGAATCACGCAGTTCCTGGACATCGGATCCGGAATCCCGACTTTCGGAAATGTCCACGAGGTCGCCCAAGCGGCGAACCCCGAGGCCCGGGTGCTGTACGTCGACCACGACCCGGTGGCCGTCGCGCACAGCCGCGCCGTTCTGGAGGGCAACGGCCGCGCCGGGATCGCCGCGGCCGACCTGCGCAAGCCGCACGACATCCTGAGCGCCGCCGAGAACTCCCAACTCCTCGACCTGTCCCGGCCGGTGGCCCTCCTCCTGGTCGCCGTTCTGCACTTCGTCGAGGACCAGGACGACCCGTACGCGGCCGTCGCGACCCTGCGCGACGCGCTCGCCCCCGGCAGCCTCCTGGTCCTCACCCACGCCTCCTACGAGGGCATCCCGCTCAGCGAGGAAGAGGCCGGCGGCACGGTGGGCGTCTACCGCAACATCAAGAACCCCCTCGTGATGCGCTCCGCCGAGGAGGTCACCGGGTTCTTCGAGGGGTTCGAGGTGCTGGAGCCGGGCCTGGTCTCGATGCCGCTGTGGCGGCCGGAGGGCGAGGCCGACCAGGAGGATCCTTACGCCTTCTCGGGCTTCGCCGGTGTGGGGCGCAAGGCGTGAGCAAGCCGCCCAAGCCGCAGGCTCCGGACCTCGCGCCGGACAGTCCCGAGGACCGGCTCAGACGGTTCGCGACGATCTGGAGCCGGGCGATCTTCCCGGTCACCGCGACCTCGCTGACCCGCCCCGAGTTCGAGCACCACCTCGTACCGCTGGCCCGCCGGCTCATCGACGCCCTGCACGGGCGGCACTTCGACCCCTCGCCCGCCCAGGAGGTCGGCGCCGCCCTGGTCGCCGTGCACTGCACCGACCCGGACGCGCTGAGCCGCACCCTCGGCGTGGTCGAGTCGTATCTCGTCCTGTACTGCGGCGCGGGCGAGGAGCTGCCCGCCGAGGAGGCGCGGGCCCGCTGCGCCCGGCTCCAGCACGCGCTCGCGGCCGGCTTCGCCGTGGCGCTGCGCGAACGCACCCGCTCCGAGCAGGAGGCCATCGCCCGCTCCGCGATGTCGGCGCGCAGCGCGGCCCTGGACGCCCTGCACGCCACCGAGACCCGGTTCCGCGCGGTCTTCGAGGGCGCCGCGATCGGCATCGGCATCGCCGACCTCGAAGGCCGGGTGCTGGAGGTCAACGAGACCCTCACCCGGATGTTCGGCGGCATAGAGGGCCAGCTGCGCAGCCGCAACGTCAGCGAGTGGGTGCACCCCGAGGACGCCCCTCAGGTCTGGCGGCTCTACGACGAACTCGTCCGGGGCGAACGCGACCACTACCGGGTCGAGAAGCCCTACTACCGCGGTGACGGCACCGTCCTGTGGACCAATCTCACCGTCTCGCTGCTCCGTGACGCCGAGGGCGTTCCGCAGTACCAGCTGGCGCTGATGGAGGACACCACCGAGCGCCGGCTGCTCAATTTGCGGCTGCGCTACGAGGCCACGCACGACGCCCTCACCGGACTGCCCAACCGCACCCTGTTCTTCGAGCGCCTGGAGAAGGCACTCGCGCCGGGCGCCGGCAAACGGTTCGGCCTCTGCTACCTGGACCTCGACGGCTTCAAGGCGGTCAACGACAGCCTCGGCCACTCGGCCGGCGACCGGCTCCTGGTGGAGGTCGCCGACCGGCTGCAGAGCTGCGCGACCGGGCCCGGCGAGATGGTGGCCCGGCTCGGCGGCGACGAGTTCGTGGCGCTCACCACCGGACCGGACACCGAGTTCGAGGCGGACGAGCTGGCCTCCCGCATCCTGAACACCCTCGCCACCCCGATCCGCATCGAGGGCCGAGAGCTGACCGTGCGCGGCTCGATCGGCGTCGTCGAGGGCCCGGCGGGCGAGCGCACCGCGGCCGAGGTGCTGCGCAGCGCGGACATCACCATGTACCGGGCCAAGTCGGCGGGCGGCAACCGCTTCCAGTTCGCGGACGCCGAGGCCGACGCCCGCGCGATCACCCGGCACGGGCTCACCAACGCGCTGCCGGCGGCCCTGGAGCGCGGCGAGTTCTTCATCGAGTACCAGCCGCTCGTGCACCTCGGCGACGGCAGCGTGCACGGCGCCGAGGCCCTGGTCCGCTGGTCGCACCCGCAGCACGGGGTGCTGGGGCCCGACCGGTTCATCCCGCTCGCCGAGCACACCGGGCTGATCGTGCCGCTCGGCCGCTGGGTGATGCAGGAGTCCGTACGGCAGGCTCGCGCCTGGCAGCTGGCCCACCCCGGTGCCACCGACGGCGGACCGCTGCGCATCAACGTCAATCTGTCGCCGACCCAGCTCTACCACCCGGGCCTGGTCGCCGACACCGTCGAGATGCTGGAGCGCACCGGGCTCACCCCGGGCGCGCTGTGCCTGGAAGTCACCGAGTCCGCGCTCATCGGCGCCGACGACGACCTCCTCAAGCCGCTGCGCCAGCTCGCCGAGATGGGCGTCGACATAGCCCTGGACGACTTCGGCACGGGCTACTCCAACCTCGCCAACCTGCGCCGGCTCCCGGTGAGCGTGCTGAAGCTGGACCGGTCCTTCACGCAGTCCATGCAGCAACTGCCCGCCGATCCCGTGGACATCAAGATCGTCGAGGGGATCGTGTCGCTCGCGCACAGCCTGTCGCTCGCGGTCACCGTGGAGGGCGTCGAGACGGGTGCCCAGGCCGAGCAGCTGAAGGAACTGGGCTGCGACACGGCCCAGGGCTGGTACTACGCGCGGCCCGGCGCCCCGGACCGGATCCACTCGCTGGCCCTCGTGGACGCGGTGTAGCCGGAGCCGCCGCCGTTGGACACGAGCGGGCCCCGCCCGAGCGCCTTCCCCAGGCGTCCGGGCGGGGCCCCGCCCGTGCGTGGTGCGCCCCGCGCACACGGAGCCCGGCTGACGGGGGAGCCGGATACGCGGGCGCGGCCCGGGCGGGCAGTAGCCCACGCGGCCCCGTTCTGTCAGTCCGTAAGGTTCCGGATTCTCCGTTCGCGACGCGCGTCGCTACCTTCCGAAGCGCTCGGCACCCGACGGTTGGACCAACCGTCACCGCGCTTCCCAGGAGGTCACGTTGACCGCGCGCCACCCCACCCGCGTCCGCGGACCGCTCGGCCGCGCCGGGTCACCGCACACTCCGTCCGCCGCGCGACGCGCTCGCGGGGCGCCCCGTCGCGCCGTCATGGCGGTGTTCGCGTCCCTGCTGCTCGCGGCGGGGATCCTGGCCGGCGCCTCGCCCGCCTCCGCCGCGCCCAGCGACCTGTGCGCCCAGGTCGGCTACACCGCCGGCTTCCGCGGCGACAGCCTGGTGACCGCCGTCGCGGTCGCGCTGGCCGAGTCCAGCTGCAACCCGTCGGCGACCAACGTCCAGAACAACACCCCGCCCTCCACGGACCGGGGTCTGTGGCAGATCAACAGCTACTGGCACCGCGAGGTCGACGACAACTGCGCCTTCGACCCCCAGTGCAACGCGAACGCGGCCTACGTCATCTCCTCCGGCGGCACCAACTGGGGGCCCTGGTCCACCTACAACCAGGGCGCGCACCTGCGGCACATGGGCGAGGCACAGGACGCGGTGGACCGGCTCGGCCACCACGAGCCGGGCCCCGCCCCGCTGGTGTTCCCGTCGGAGTCGGGGCGGGTGGTCTCGTCCCGTTCGTCGGACGGACGGCTCGAGATCTTCGCGGCGGGCGCCGACGGCATCCACCACGCGTGGCAGGTGGGGGTGAACGGGGCCTGGTCCGAGTGGGAGCCCCTGGGCGGCCCGGCGGGCGCCGAGCTGGCGATCGGCCCCAACGCGGACGGCCGGCTCGAACTCTTCGCGATCAACGGCACCGTGTTCCAGCACCGCTACCAGCTGGCGCCCTCGGGCGGCTGGTCCGGCTGGGAGGATTTCGGCGGGGGCGGCAAGGACATAGCGGTCGGGGCGAACGGCGACGGGCGCATGGAGGTCTTCGCCTCCGGCCCGACCGGGATCTTCCACAAGTACCAGACCGCGGCGAACAGCGGCTGGTCGCAGTGGGAGTCCGCGGGTGGCGGCCCCGGCAACAGCCAGATCGAGATGGAGAAGGCGAGCGACGGGCGGCTCGAGGTCTTCGCCATCAACGGCGACGTGTTCCAGCACCAGTACCAGACGGCCGTGAACGGCGGCTGGTCCGCGTGGGAGGACTTCGGCGGCGGCGGCCACGATCTGACGGTGGATCACAACCAGGACGGGCGGCTCGAAGTCTTCGCCTCGGGACCCAAGGGCGTCTTCCACAGGTACCAGACGAATCCGGCCAGTTGGTCCGGCTGGGAGCCCACCGGAGGCCCCGCCGACTCCCAGCTCACCAGCGAGCGCTCGCCCGACGGCCGGGTGGAGGTGTTCGCGACCAACGCCGGCGTGGCCCAGCACCTGTGGCAGACCGGGGTGAACGCCCCGTACGGTCAGTGGGAGACCTTCGGCACCGGCGGTTCCGAGGTCGTCGCCGCGACCAATGCCGACGGCCGCATCGAGGTCTTCGGTACGAGTGGGGACGGCGTCCACCACCGGTGGCAGACGGGCTTCTCGACCTGGTCCGAGTGGGCCTGGCTCAACAGCACCTCCGGGCCGCCCGTGAACTGACCCCGCACCCGGGACCGGTCAGCCGCCCGAGCGCCGGCCGGTCCCGATGCTGAGCAGGACCCGCTGCAACTCCCGTGCGGCGCGCGGCGGGTCCACGTCGCTGCGGTGGGCCAGGGCGATGGTGCGGCGCAGACCGGGGCGGGCCAGCGGGGTCACCCGCAGGTCCTTGGCCCGCGCCGCCACCATGCTCGGCACCACCGCCACCCCGAGCCCGGCCCGCACGAAGCCGAGCACCGCGTCCATCTCGCCGCCCTCCACCGTGAACGCGGGCTCGAAGCCCTCGGCGCGGCAGGCGGCCACCGTCAGCTCCCGCAGGTCGTAGCCGTGCCGGAACATCACGAGCGGCGCCTCGCGCAGATCGGCGACGCGCACCGACGAGCCCGAGCCGGGCGCCGGCTCGGCCGCCGAGGAGACCACCACCAGGTCCTCCTGGAGCAGCTCGATCGTGGTGAGGGCGGGCGAGGCGGCCGGCAGCGGCAGCACGATGAGCGCCAAGTCCAGTGCCCCGCGCGCCAGTTCGCGCACCAGATCGTGCGAGCCGCCCTCCTCGATGAGGAGCTGGATGCCGGGGTGGCGGTCGTGGAAGGCGCGCAGCACATCCGGAAGCAGCCCCGTGCACAGACTCGGCGTCGCGCCGAGCCGCACCCGCCCGCGCCGGAGCTGGGCCAGCTCCTGCACCTCGATGCGGGCGGTGTCCGCGTCGGCCAGGATGCGCCGGGCCAGCGGCAGCAGCGCCTCGCCCGCGTCGGTGAGCGCGATGTTGCCCCGGGCGCGGCTGAACAGTTCGGCGCCCAGCTCGTTCTCCAGCGCCTTGATCTGCTGGGAGAGCGAGGGCTGCGAGACGTGCACGCGCTCGGCGGCCCGGGTGAAGTGCCGGGTCTCGGCGACCGCCACGAAGTAGAGGAGCTGCTGGAACTGCATGACCCTACGATAGGTCATACCTATGGAGATGAGCCGAACCATGTCTTGGACCTCTTGGGTCGTTAGCCTCTAGCGTCCATGACATGGCTCTGGCAACGCGCACCGACAAGCGGACGGACAAACGCCCGTCCCTGCCGCGCACACTCTGGGACTCGACCGTCGGCAAGAAGACGGTCATGGCCGTGAGCGGTCTGATCATGCTGTCCTACCTGGTCGTGCACATGATGGGCAACCTGAAGATCTTCTTCGGAGCCGGCCAGTTCGACTCGTACGCGCACTGGCTGCGCACCATCGGCGAGCCCTTCCTGCACTACGAGTGGGCGCTGTGGCTCATCCGCGTGGTCCTCGTGGCCGCCGTGGTGGGCCACGCCGTCTCCGCGTACCAGCTCAGCCGCCGCGACATCAGGGCGCGGCCCCAGGGATACGTCCACAAGCGGGCCCGTGCCAGCTATGCGACCCGCACCATGCGCTGGGGCGGCATCGTCCTCGCGCTGTTCATCGTCTGGCACATCCTGGACCTGACGACCGGCACCGTGCACTCCGGCTTCCGGCCGGGCCACCCCTACCAGAACGTCGTGGACACCTTCTCCACCTGGTACGGGAACACGATCTACATCGTGGCGATGGCCGCGCTCGCCCTGCACGTCCAGCACGGCTTCTGGAGCGCCGCCCAGACGCTCGGCGTCGGCAACGCCACCCGGGACCGGGTCCTGAAGACCCTCGCCAACGTCCTCGCCGTGCTGCTCTTCGCCGGATTCGTCTCCGTACCCGTCGCCGTCATGACCGGAGTGGTGAGCTGACATGACCTCGTACACCGACTACACGCTGGGAGAGCCGGTCGTCGACGGCCGTGCTCCTCGGGGGCCGATCGCCGAACGCTGGGACACCCGCCGCTTCGAGGCCAAGCTGGTCAACCCGGCCAACCGCCGCAAGCACACCGTCATCGTGGTCGGCACGGGCCTGGCGGGCGGCTCGGCCGGGGCCACGCTCGCCGAACAGGGCTACCACGTCGTCCAGTTCTGCTTCCAGGACTCCCCGCGCCGCGCCCACTCCATCGCCGCCCAGGGCGGCATCAACGCGGCGAAGAACTACCGCAACGACGGCGACTCCATCCACCGGCTGTTCTACGACACCGTCAAGGGCGGCGACTTCCGCGCCCGGGAGTCCAACGTCCACCGCCTCGCGCAGATCTCCGTCGAGATCATCGACCAGTGCGTGGCCCAGGGCGTGCCCTTCGCCCGCGAGTACGGCGGACTGCTCGACACCCGCTCCTTCGGCGGCGTCCAGGTCTCGCGCACCTTCTACGCCAGGGGCCAGACCGGACAGCAGCTCCTGCTCGGCGCCTACCAGGCGCTCTCGCGCCAAATCGCCGCGGGGAACGTCGAGTTGCACGCCCGCACCGAGATGCTCGACCTGATCGTGGCGGACGGCAAGGCCCGCGGCATCGTGGCCCGCGACCTCGTCACCGGAAAGATCGACACGTACTTCGCGGACGCCGTGGTCCTGGCGAGCGGGGGCTACGGGAACGTCTTCTACCTGTCCACCAACGCCATGAACTCCAACGCGACCGCGATCTGGCGGGCCCACCGGCGGGGCGCGCACTTCGCCAACCCCTGCTTCACGCAGATCCACCCGACCTGCATCCCGCGCACCGGCGAGCACCAGTCCAAGCTCACCCTGATGAGCGAGTCGCTGCGCAACGACGGCCGCATCTGGGTGCCCAAGGCCAAGGGCGACACCCGCCCGGCGGCCGAGATCCCCGAGGACGAGCGCGACTACTACCTGGAGCGCGTCTACCCCGCCTTCGGCAACCTCGTGCCGCGCGACATCGCCTCGCGCGCCGCCAAGAACGTCTGCGACGAGGGGCGCGGGGTCGGCCCCGGCGGCCAGGGCGTCTACCTCGACTTCGCCGACGCGATCGGACGGCTGGGCCGGGCGGCCGTCGAGGCCAAGTACGGCAACCTCTTCGACATGTACGCGCGGATCACCGCCGAGGACCCGTACGCGACGCCGATGCGGATCTATCCCGCCGTGCACTACACGATGGGCGGACTCTGGGTCGACTACGACCTCCAGACCACCGTGCCGGGCCTGTTCGCGATCGGCGAGGCCAACTTCTCCGACCACGGCGCCAACCGCCTCGGGGCCTCCGCACTGATGCAGGGCCTCGCCGACGGCTACTTCGTACTGCCCGCCACCATCAACGACTACCTCGCGCGCAACCCGCACCAGGAGCGGGTCACCGCCGCACACCCGGAGGTCGCCGAGGCGGTCGCCGAGACCGAGGACCGGCTCAACCTGCTCCTGGCCGTGGACGGCGACCGCACCCCCGACTCCTTCCACCGCGAGCTCGGCGAACTCATGTGGGAGTACTGCGGCATGGCCCGGACCGAGTCGGGCCTGCGCAAGGCGCTCGACCGGATCCCGCAGATCCGCGAGGAGTTCTGGCGCCGGATCAAGGTGCCGGGCAGCGGCGAGGAGTTCAACCAATCCCTGGAGAAGGCCAACCGCGTCGTCGACTACCTGGAGCTCGCCGAGCTCATGTGCCTCGACGCGCTGCACCGGGCCGAGTCCTGCGGCGGCCACTTCCGGGAGGAGTCCCAGACCCCCGAGGGTGAGGCCGAACGCCGTGACGAGGAGTTCTCGTACGCGGCCGCCTGGCAGTTCACCGGCACCGGCACCGCGCCCGTCCTGCACAAGGAAGACCTCGTCTTCGAGTACGTCCACCCCACTCAGCGGAGCTACGCATGAAGCTCACCCTGCGCGTCTGGCGCCAGAAGAACGCCAACTCGCCCGGCGCCATGGCCACTTACGACGTCGACGGCATCTCGACGGACATGTCCTTCCTCGAAATGCTGGACACCCTCAACGAGGAGCTCATCCTCAAGGGCGAAGAGCCGGTCGCCTTCGACCACGACTGCCGCGAGGGGATCTGCGGGGCCTGCTCGCTCGTCATCAACGGCGATGCCCACGGCCCCGAGCGCACCACCACGTGCCAGCTTCACATGCGGTCGTTCAGCGACGGTGACACCATCGACGTCGAGCCGTGGCGCGCCTCGGCGTTCCCGGTGGTCAAGGATCTGGTGGTGGACCGCTCGTCCTTCGACCGGATCATCCAGGCCGGCGGCTACGTCAGCGTGCCGACCGGCGCGGCCCCCGAGGCGCACGCCACCCCTGTGCCCAAGCCCGACGCCGACTTCGCCTTCGAGCACGCCGAGTGCATCGGCTGCGGCGCCTGCGTGGCGGCCTGCCCCAACGGCTCGGCGATGCTGTTCACCTCGGCGAAGGTCAACCATCTGAACGTGCTGCCGCAGGGCGCGCCCGAGCGCGAGACCCGGGTCCTCGACATGGTCGGGCAGATGGACGACGAGGGCTTCGGCGGCTGCACCCTCACGGGGGAGTGCGCGACGGCCTGCCCCAAGGGCATCCCGCTGCCGTCGATCGCGGCCATGAACAAGGAGTGGCTGCGGGCGACGAGGAAGGCGCGGAAGGTGGGCCGCTGACGCGGAAGGACGCGCCCCCGGATGTCCTCCGGGGACGCGCCCATGCTCTCAACTCACCTGTCTGAGCGTCGCGTTGGCTAGGCGACCGACAGGTCGTCGCCGTACACCGCGCCCTGGCCGTACCAGCCGTGCAGGTAGACGGTGACGGTGCCAGAGGCGCCGGTCGTGAACGGCACGGACAGCTTGGACCAGCCGGTCGAGCTGGTCCATGCGCTGGCGGTGGCGCCGCCCCGGACTCCGAGGTAGGCGTAGCTGCCCTGCACCCAACCGCTCAGCGTGTACTTGGTGTTGGGGGCCAGGGTGAGGGTCTGCGCGCACTCCCCGGTGGCGGCGGAGGTGGGCGCGGTCTTCAGGGCGTGCGAGCCGCCGTGAACCGGGCTCGCCACCACGGCGGCACCGCTGTCACAGGTCCACGGCGTGAGCGAGCCGCTCTCGAAGCCGCCGTTCACGAGCGCGCCGGTGTTGCCGCCGGGGCCCGAGACGGTGAGCGTGAACGTCGTCGAGTGGGTGAGCGTGCCGGCCGTGCCCGTGACGGTGATCGGGTACGTTCCGGGCGCGGCCGAGGCGGCCGCGGCGACCGTCAGCTGGGCCGAGGCGCCGGCGGTGACGGAGCCCGGGCTGAGCGTCGCGGTCACCCCTGCGGGGGCGCCGGTGGCGGTGAGCGCGAGGGACTTGGCGGTGCCGGAGGTCACGGCCGTACTCACGGTGGCGGTGGTGGAGCCGCCGGGCGCGACGGAGGCCGAGCCGGGGGCGACGGCCACCGAGAAGTCGTCCTGGACCGGCCCGCCGCCCCCGGTGAAGGGCTCGAAGGTGTGGCTGAAGTACCACGGGTCCTGTGCGATGCCGGAGCAGGTGTCCGACCCGCCGGTGCCCGGGCAGCCGCCGTTGTCACGCTGGAGGGCCCAGAAGGAGAGGGTGTTGATGCCCTTGGCGGTGGCCCAGTTGTAGACGGCGGTCGCATCCGCCGTGGTGAACGTCTCGGCCGGCCCGTAGTCGTCGATGCCCGGCATCTCGGTCACGCCGACCATGCCCCACAGCTGGGTGGACGACTTGCCCGGGTAGAGCGAGGCCAGCTGGTTGTACAGGCCGGTGGCGGCGGTCTGGGTGTCGTTCGCCATGTTGTGCGTGGCGCCGTCGTAGTAGTCGAAGGTCATGATGTTCACGACGTCGACCTTCGCGCCGTACTTGACCGCGCTGTTGAGCACCGCGAGCCCGCTGTCCGCGAGACCGCCCGTGGTGGTGGGCAGGGTGTAGGAGATCTGCACGGAACGCCCGTTGGCGGCCGCCCAGTCCTGCACCTTCTTGATCGCCTGGTTGCGGCGGTCTATGCCGGCCTTGTTGGTGAGGGAGTTGTCCTCGATGTCCATGTCGAGCCGCGACAGGTCGTAGGTGGTGATGACCTTCTCGTACGCGGCCGCGATCGAGTCCACGTTGGTGCAGCTGTCGGCGATCTCGGTGCCGCCGTTGTCGGCCGCGTACCCGCCGAAGGACGGTATGACGTCGCCGCCGCGCGAGCGGATGGTGGAGATGTCCGCGCCGAACACGGAGGACGAGATCGGCTGGCTGGTCGAGCCGTTCCAGTAGGGGGTGCAGGACCCCTTGGCCTCGGTCTGGACGAACGCCATCGTCAGGTACTTGGCACCCGACTTCTGCGCCAGATCGGCAGGGCTGTCGGAGGAGTACGCCTCGAAGTACGGCGCGAAGACATGGGCGGGCAGCGGGGTCGCGGCGTGCGCGGCGCCCCCGGCCCCGACGACGAGGCCGGCGGACGCGGCGACGGTACTGAGCGTGGCGAACAGGGCGCGGACGGATCTCGGACGTCTCATCGGGGCTCTCCGACGGGGGTGAGAGAAGGGTGCGGACGCCCCATGATTGGTCTGGACCAACGACCGGTCAAGGGTCTAGGCCAATTCATTCCGCGCGCTTTGCCATGCCACCCAACTGACCTGCGGGGCAAGGGAGTCGGCGTGCGCGTGCCAGGGTGCCCCGCTCCGATGACACCCGCTTCAGCAGAGCGGCGCTCCGTCCCGGCTACCGGGGATCGCCGGCCAGTGCCCTCGCCAGGTACGGCGCCGTGCGGCTCGCGCGCGATGCGGCGACTTCGGACGGGGGGCCCGCTGCCACGACGCGGCCGCCCTCGTCGCCGCCGCCCGGGCCGAGGTCGAGTACCCAGTCCGCGCCCGCGACCACGCTCATGTCGTGCTCGACGACGACCACCGAGTGGCCCGCGTCGACCAGGCCGTGCAGCTGGCGCAGCAGGATCTCCACATCGGCCGGGTGCAGTCCCGTCGTCGGCTCGTCCAGGACGTACAGGGTGTGTTCGCGGCGCAGTCGCTGCAACTCCGTTGCCAGCTTGATGCGTTGGGCCTCGCCGCCCGACAGCTCGGTGGCGGGCTGGCCCAGACGCAGGTAGCCGAGGCCGACGTCGAGCAGGGCGCCCAGGCTGCGGGCGGCCGAGGGGGTGTCCGCGAAGGCCTCGGCCGCCGCCTCCACCGTGAGGTCGAGCACCTCGGCGATGTTGCGGCCCCGGTGGGTCACTTCTAGCGTCTCGGCGTTGTAGCGGGCGCCGTGGCAGTCCGGACAGGGCGCGTAGGTGCTCGGCAGGAAGAGCAGCTCGACCGAGACGAACCCCTCGCCCTGGCAGGTCTCGCACCGGCCGCCCGTCACGTTGAAGGAGAACCGGCCGGCCTTGTAGCCCCGCGCCTTCGCCTCGGCGGTCTCCGTGAACAGCTTGCGCACGACGTCGAAGAGGCCGGTATAGGTGGCCAGATTGGAGCGCGGGGTCCGCCCGATCGGTTTCTGATCCACCCTCACCAGGCGTCCCACACCCGGGAGTTGTTCGTCGATCGCGTCCACGAGGGTGGACTTGCCGGAGCCGGAGACGCCGGTCACCGCAGTGAACACGCCGAGCGGGAACACCGCGTCCACGCCGCGCAGGTTGTGCCGGGTCACCCCCGTCAGCTCCAGGCGGCCGGAGGGTTCGCGGACCGTGCGGCGTGGCGCGGGGGAGCGGTCGAACAGGAAGCGCCGGGTCGCCGACTCCTCGACGCCGGCGAGCCCGTCGGGCGGGCCGCTGTGGAGCACCCGGCCGCCGTGCTCGCCGGCCAGCGGGCCCACGTCCACCAGCCAGTCCGCGTGCCGCATCACATCCAGATGGTGCTCGACCACGAACACCGAGTTGCCGGCCGCCTTGAGCCGGTCCAGGACCGTGAGCAGCGCCTCGGTGTCGGCCGGGTGCAGCCCCGCCGACGGCTCGTCCAGGACGTACACCACGCCGAAGAGCCCGGAACGCAGCTGGGTGGCGAGGCGCAGGCGCTGCAACTCGCCCGCCGAGAGGGTCGGCGCGGTCCGGTCCAGGCTCAGATAGCCGAGGCCCAGTTCGACGACCGGGCCGATGCGGGAGAGCAGATCGCCGGTGAGGACGTCCGCGGTCGCACCGCCGCCCGCCCCGGCGAGCAGGGCGGCGAGGGCGGTGAGCGGAAGGGAGACGAGCTCGGCGATGGTACGGCCCGCGAACGTCACGGCGAGCGCCTCGGGACGCAGTCGGCGGCCCCCGCAGACCGGGCAGTCGGCTGCGGTGAGGAACCGCTCGGCCTTCGCCCGCAGCGGCTGGCTCTTGCTCTCCGCGAACGTCTTCAGCACATAGCGCCGGGCGCTGAAGTACGTTCCCTGGTAAGGGCGTTGGATCCGCCCCGCGTCCCGCACCGGGTGCACGGTCACCACCGGCTGCTCGTCGGTGAACAGGATCCAGTCCCGGTCCTTCTGGTCGAGTTCGCGCCAGGGCCGGTCCACGTCGTACCCGAGCGCGTCGAGCACATCGCGCAGGTTCTTGCCCTGCCAGGCGCCCGGCCACGCGGCGATCGCGCCCTCGCGGATCGACAGGGCCGGGTCGGGCACCAGCAGCTCTTCGTTGGTGCGGTGGACACGGCCGAGCCCCTGGCACTCGGGGCAGGCGCCGACGGCCGTGTTGGGCGAGAAGGCGTCCGAGTCCATGCGCTCGGCGCCCGCCGGATAGTCCCCGGCCCGCGAGAACAGCATCCGCAGCGAGTTGGAGAGCGTGGTCACCGTGCCGACCGACGAGCGTGAGGAGGGCGCCGAGCGGCGCTGTTCGAGCGAGACGGCCGGCGGCAGCCCAGAGATCTCCCCGACCGCCGGTGCCCCCACCTGGTGGATCAGCCGGCGCGCGTACGGCGCCACCGACTCGAAGTAGCGGCGCTGCGCCTCCGCGTAGATCGTGCCGAACGCGAGCGAGGACTTCCCCGACCCGGACACGCCGGTGAACACGGCGAGACAGTCACGCGGAACGTCGACGTCCACCCCGCGCAGATTGTGCTCACGGGCACCGCGGACACGGACGTACGGATCAGAGGGGCTTTGCATACCGGAATCCTACGGCCGGGTGCCCGTCCCGCGATCTTCAGGCCGTTCGCGCCCTTCAGGCCGTACGCGACCTTCAGGCCGGGCGGGTGTCGCCCAGGTCCGCGAGGCGGGCCAGCCGGCGGTAGGAGCCGAGCAGCGCCTCGCGGTCGTACGTGCTCGTGGTGACGAGGTACTCATCGGCGCCGCTGTGTCCGATGACCTTCTCCAGGGCGTCGGCCACCTCCTCCCCGGTCCCGTACACCTGGCCGCGCAGCGCCTCCTCGAACAGGGACCGCTCCCGGTCGGTCATCGTCTGCGACTGGACGGCCTCGGCCGGGGACAGGGGCGGGAACTCGCCGCGCGTGCGCGAGTACGCCGTCGACCAGGCCTCCGGGAGCAGGATCCGGCGCGCCTCCTCGGTCGTGTCCGCGACGGCGACCGTGCCGGACACGACGACGTACGGGCGCTCGGACTGCGCGGAGGGGCGGAAGGAGGCGCGGTAGTCGTCGATGGCCCGCAGCATGGCGTCCTCGCCCCGCACGTTCGCGATGACGAGGGGAAGCCCCGCCTCGGCGGCGACCCGGGCGCCCTTGCCCGTGGCCAGGACGAAGGCGGGCACGGCCAGGCCCTCGGCCGGCCGGGCGTGGACCTGGGGGTGGGCCCGCTGGGTCGCGTCGAAGTAGCCGAGCAGTTCGGCCAGCTGGGCGCCGAAGTCGTCGGCGTCCTCCTTGCCGCGGCCGAGCGCCTTGCGTATCCCGTCCGTGAAGCCCACGGAACGGCCGAGCCCCATGTCGATCCGGCCCGGGAAGAGCGCTTCCAGAACCCCGAACTGCTCGGCCACGACGAGGGGTTGGTGGTTGGGCAGCATCACCCCTCCGGTCCCCACCCGGATCGTGGAGGTGGCCGAGGCGACGGCCGCGGCCAGGACGGCGGGCGCGGATCCGGCGACGCCGGGCACCGAATGGTGCTCGGAGACCCAGAAGCGGTGATAGCCGAGACGCTCGGCCTCGCGGGCCAGCGCCACGGTGTCCCGCAGCGCCTGCGGTCCGTCGTGCCCGGCACGGATGCGGGAGCGGTCGAGTACGGAGAAGCGGGTCGTCGCGATCACTGAGCTCACCTCCCGTTCAACGCCTGCGCCGCGCCAGGATTCCCGAGCGGCTCACGGCCTGCTCCCGCGCACCCGCGCTGCCCCACGCACGCTGCCCCACGCACCGCGTCTCGCGCACACCCGCACCGCCCCGCGCGAGCCGTCCCGCGCACCCCCACACGGCCCCGCGAGCCACGACCCCGCCCAGCCGGGACGACCCGCCGCAGCAGCGCGCCAGACCGGGCCCGCCAGACCGGGCCCGCCACACCGGCCCGGCGCCCGCGCTCTAGCCTGGGCGCGTGATCGACAAAACCCGGCCGTTCGCCGTATTCGACCTGGACGGCACCCTCGCCGACAGCTCGCACCGCCAGCGCTTCCTCGACCGCAAGCCGCGCGACTGGGACGCGTTCTTCGCCGCAGCCCCCGCCGACCCTCCGCTGGCAGAGGGCGTGGCGCTGTGCGCGGCGGCCGCCGAGGAGTGCGAGGTCGTCTACCTCACCGGGCGGCCCGAGCGCTGTCGCCGGGACACCGTGGCGTGGCTCGCCGAGCAGGGCCTGCCGGCCGGCACCGTACACATGCGGCGCAACGACGATCGGCGGCCCGCCCGCGTCACCAAGCTGGAGATCCTGCGCCGGCTGGCCCGCGGCCGCGAGATCCGGATGCTGGTCGACGACGACGAGCTGGTGTGCGACGCCGCCGAGCGGGCCGGATTCCGGGTCGTACGGGCACGCTGGACCGAGGCGGGTGCCGCGCTGAAGGACGCGCAGGAGCGCGAGGGCCGCACCTGAGGGACCCGAGGCGCGCACCCGCATCTGAGGAACGCACCGCAGGGCCGCACCTGAGGGGCCAGGCGCGTACCCGTACCCGAGGTGCGGAGCCGGACCCGAGGGCGGAGCCCGGGGCTCAGACCTCCGCGTCGTCGTCCAGACGGAAGCCCACCTTGAGCCCGACCTGGTAGTGCTCGACGACGCCGTTCTCGATGTGGCCGCGGACTTGCGTCACCTCGAACCAGTCCAGGTTGCGCAGGGTCTGCGCCGCACGGGCCACCCCGTTGCGGATGGCCTGGTCGACGCCCTCGTGGGAGGTGCCGACGATCTCGCTGACGCGGTACGTGTGGTTGGACATGGAGGTGCTCTCCTCTCGTCGCGTTACTCCACCGTGCCCCACCCCGCCGCAGTCCGCGAGACAGCGGCAGGCGCCCCGGCGGCAGCCGTCCGCCGATGGCCGGAAAAGTTCGGCACCCGCCGGGGCTTGACCGCCTCATTGGTCCATACCAAACTCACGAGCCACACCCGAACAAGCCATATCGTGCTTGCCCCCCATGTCGGGTCATGACTGCTTGCCCACACGCAGAAGGTGACCTTTCGTGAGGATCCATCGCGCTCTCGCCTGTTCCCTGGCGCTCGTTTCGGTCTGCGCCGCCGGCGGTTGCGGCGCGCTGCCCGGCTTCGGCGGTGACACCACCAAGGTGACCGTCTGGCTCATGCGCAACAGCGCGTCCGACGACTTCGTGCAGCGCTTCGAGCGCGACTTCGAGAAGCAGCACGAGAACGTGGAACTCGATGTCCGGATCCAGGAGTGGACCGGCATCGGCGAAAAGATCGACGCCGCCCTGAAGGGCGGCAACGCGCCGGACGTCATCGAGGTCGGCAACACCCAGGTCCCGCAGTACGCGGCCAGCGGCGGCCTGCTCGACATGACCCTGGAGTCGATCCGCGACTGGGGCAGCGACGCCTGGCTGCCCGGCCTCGCCCAGCCCGGCAACGTGGACGGCATGCAGTACGGCATCCCGTGGTACGCCGCCAACCGCGTCGTGATCTACAACAAGGACCTCTTCGCGTCCGCCGGGATCACCAAGCCGCCCAGGGACCGCGCGGAGTGGCTCGCCGACACGGCGAAGCTCAACTCCGGCGGAAACCAAGGGATTTACCTCGCGGGCCAGGACTGGTACACGTTGGCCGGATTCGTCTGGGACGAGGGCGGACAGCTCGCCCAGGAGGACACCGGCGACTGGAAGGGCGCCCTGGACAGCCCGGCCGCGCTGCGCGGCATGGAGTTCTACAAGCAGCTCCAGGCGCTCGGCAAGGGCCCCAGGAACGCCGACGAGGAGACCCCGCCGCAGGCCGGCGTCTTCGCCAAGGGCAAGGTCGCCCAGATGATCGCGGTGCCGGGCGCCGCCAAGGCCATCCAGAAGGCCAACCCGGCCCTCGCCGACAGACTCGGCTTCTTCCCGATCCCGGGGCCCACCGACGCCAAGCCGGGCGCGGTCTTCACCGGCGGTTCGGACCTGATCATCCCGCGCAAGACCGCGCACCGGGCCGAGGCCGTTCAGGTCGTCGCGGCGCTGACCGGCGAGAAGTGGCAGACCGACCTGGCCACGACGATGAACTACGTACCCAACAAGTCGAGCCTCGCCCCCGCCGTCGGCGGACAGGCGGGCACCGCCACCATGGCCAAGGGCGCGGCCCAGGGCCGGGCCACCCCCAACTCGCCGCAGTGGCCCGCCGTCGAGGCGGACAACCCCATCAAGCCGTACATGACGGCCGTCCTGAACGGGGCCGATCCGAAGAAGGCCGCGAAGTCCGCGTCCGACCGGATCACGACCCTGCTGTTCCCCTGAGCGTGTCCGCATCCGTCCCCCGGGATCCGTCGCCCTGAGCCCGCCCGGTCCGTTTCCGTGCGCGGGTTTCAGGTCCCGGGGCGGCCTTGGGGCGAGCCGGGATCGGGTCGGTGGAGGGCGGATGTCAGGATGGGGTCCATGCAGAACGTTTACTTCGACATCACCATTGACGGCGAGAACGCCGGCCGCATCGTCTTCCGGCTCTTCGACGACGTCGTCCCGGAGACGGCCCGCAACTTCCGCGAGCTGTCCACCGGCCAGAACGGCTACGGCTACGCCGGCTCCTCCTTCCACCGCGTCATCCCCGAGTTCATGCTCCAGGGCGGTGACTTCACGCACGGCAACGGCACGGGCGGCAAGAGCATCTTCGGCGCCACCTTCGCCGACGAGAACTTCTCGCTCAAGCACGACCGGCCGTTCCTGCTCTCGATGGCCAACCGCGGCCCCGGCACCAACGGCTCCCAGTTCTTCGTGACGACCGTCGTCACTCCCTGGCTGGACGGCAAGCACGTCGTCTTCGGCGAGGTCGTCGAGGGCGAGGACCTCGTGAAGAAGATCGAGGCGCTCGGCACCCGCAGCGGCGCCCCGCGCGCCACCGTCGTCATCAGCGAGAGCGGCGTCGTCGCCTGACGTCCCCGCCCGTGCGCGAACGGCGCCGTCCGACCGGATCCATTCCGGCCGGGCGGCGCCGTTTCGTGTGACCGGGTGGGGGCATTCGGTGGTGCGGCCGCGTTCGGTTGATCACTATGGGGATGTTGACGAACGCCGGTCAGGGGCACTCGGGCAGTGGACGGCCCAGTTCTCGTCCCCGTTCTCAGGTCCCAGGGAAAGGACGCACACCGTGGCACGACCGAGGATTCTCGTCGTAGGCGCCGGCTTCGCCGGAGTCGAATGCGTACGGCGCCTGGAACGCCGCCTCCAGCCGGGAGAAGCGGAGATCTCCCTGGTCACCCCGTTCTCCTACCAGCTGTACCTGCCCCTGCTGCCCCAGGTCGCCTCCGGGGTGCTCACACCGCAGTCGGTGGCCGTCTCCCTGCGGCGCAGCGCCAAGCACCGCACCCGGATCATCCCGGGCGGCGCCATCGGTGTGGACCCCAAGGCGAAGATCTGCGTCATTCGCAAGATCACCGGTGAGACACTCGATCAGCCGTACGACTACATCGTTCTGGCCCCGGGCAGCGTGACCCGCACCTTCGACATCCCGGGCCTCGTCGAACACGCCCGTGGCATGAAGACCCTGGCGGAGGCCGCGTACATCCGCGACCACGTCATTTCCCAGCTCGACCTGGCCGACGCGAGCGACGACGAGGACGAGCGGGCCTCCCGGCTGCGCTTCGTCGTGGTCGGCGGCGGCTACGCGGGCACCGAGACGGCCGCCTGCCTCCAGCGGATCACCACGAACGCGATCAAGCGGTACCCCCGTCTCGACCCGCGCCAGATCAAGTGGCACCTCATCGACATCGCGCCCAAGCTCATGCCCGAACTGGGCGACAAGCTCGGCAAGGCCGCCCTGCAGATCCTGCAGAAGCGCGGCATCGAGGTCTCGCTCGGCGTCTCGATCGCCGAGGCGGGGGCGGACAAGGTCACCTTCACCGACGGCCGCGTGCTGCCCTGCCGCACCCTCATCTGGACGGCGGGCGTCGCCGCCAGCCCGCTGGTGGGCACCCTCGACGCGGAGACCGAGCGCGGCCGGCTCCTGGTCACCCCCGAGATGACCGTGCCCGGCATGGACGGCGTGTTCGCGCTCGGCGACTGCGCCGCCGTGCCCGACCTCGCCAAGGGCGAGGGCGCCTTCTGCCCGCCCACCGCGCAGCACGCGATGCGCCAGGGCCCCAAGCTCGCCGACAACATCGTGGCCTCGCTGCGCAACCAGCCGCTTGCGCCCTACGTCCACAAGGACCTCGGCCTCGTCGTGGACCTCGGCGGCCGCGACGCCGTCTCCAAGCCGCTCGGCATCGAACTGCGCGGCCTGCCCGCCCAGGCGGTGGCCCGTGGCTACCACTGGTCGGCGCTTCGCACCAACGTCGCCAAGACCAGGGTCCTGACCAACTGGATGCTGAACGCGGTCGCGGGCGACGACTTCGTCCGCACCGGCTTCCAGGCGCAGAAGGCCGCCACCCTGAAGGACTTCGAGTACACCGACGCCTATCTGACCCCGGAGCAGGTCCGCGCGCACACGGCCTCATTGACCGTACGAGGCTGACGCCCGCCGCCTCACCGACCCTATGGGGCCGACGCGCGCGGCTCCCCGGACCTCGGCCCCTGGCGCCCCTCGCGCGCGAGGCGGCGGCCGGAGGCGGTGTACCACTGGAGCCCGATGACGGCCGCGAGGGCGATCTCCACCAGGTCGCCCCCGTAGTACATGAGCTCGGCGGCGGCCGAGAGGTCGCCCGCCGTGAAGGCGGTGCCGGGCGGCGGAGCCGCGTACAGGGTCCTGGCGAGGACGGCGTGCGCGGCGCCCGCGCCGACCAGCGCCGCCGACCTGAGGACCGTGCCGTGGCGGCGCGGCAGCGGGTCCAGCGAGCAGACGACGGCCGTGAACAGCAGGCCCGCCGCGAGCACGTGCACATGGACCAGGACCCCGAGCCAGGCCCGTTCGTGTGCGGCCGCGAACAGCGGGCCGCGGTACAGCAGCCAGAGCCCGCCCGCGTCGAGCAGCGCGGCCACCGGCGGGTTCGCGAGCGCCCCGAGCGGACGCGAGCGCAGCACGGCGAGGAGCGGGCGCCGCCCGCCCGGCGGCAGGGCGCGCAGCGCGAGCGTGACCGGACGGCCGAGGACGAGCAGCAGCGGGGCCGCCATGCCCGTGGCCAGGTGCTGGCCCATGTGGACCGTGAAGGCGCCACCGGGCGGCGTGACGAGGGCCGCCGCGACAAGCACCGCCGCCCCCGCCGAGAAGCTCAGGTCCCGCAGCGGCGGCCAGCGGTCCCCGCGACGCCGCAGCCGGGAGGCGGCCAGCAGATAGCCGGCCGCACCGCACACCGCCACCGCGGTCGCGAGCGCCGCGAGCCCGTCCGGCAGGCCGCCGGAGTCCTGATGGTGCATCAAGTAGCCTCCACAGAGCGGGTGTTGCTGTCACGCCCTGCCGCGCGGAGCAGGAGGACTCCGATGGCGATGAACACCACGGCCAGGACGTTCCACGTCAGGTCGTACGGCACGAGATCGACGTGGTACCTGATCTGGTGCAGCCCCATCAGCTTGTGCTGGACGGTGCCGTCGTACAGCTGGAACGCCCCGGTGCCGGTCAGGATGCCCCCGGCGAGGGCGCGTCCCGCGAGGCCCGACCGGTGGCGCAGGTCGGCGACCAGGCACAGGCCGATGACCACGGCGAACCAGCCGAACGAGTGGAAGAGGCCGTCGGAGACGAGGCCGACACCCGGAGTCGAGCGGTCGTAGAAGTGGTGCCAGTGCAACAGCTGGTGGAACACCGTCTCGTCGACGAAGGCGGCGATGCCGACCCCGATGAGCACGCCCGACCAGGCCGAACGGGCCCGCAGCGGACGGCCCCGCGATGGTTGCGGAGGGGGCTGGGAAGCGGAGGGAATCGGCATCGAAGGCACATCCTCGGTGGGAGTCTGCGGAAGATCGCCGGACGCGGAGCCGCACACCCCGACCGCTGCCCGCACCCGGCACGGGCAAGCGTTCGAATCAGGCCTTCCTGCCCCCTCGGCGGAATCCGGCCTCACTGCCGTACGCCGGTGTCCCTCGGTGCGGAAGCCGGGCGGCGCGGGGAAGATGGGGAATGCCATCGGCGTTTGCACAGGGGCCGGCCGAAGTGCGGCCGGCTCGCAGGTTCACGGACGAAGGGACTCCACCATGCCTCTCGACGGCGAGTACGAGCCGACCCCCACCCAGTGGGTGCGCGAACAGGTCGAACTCATCGAGCGATCCGGCGGAGCCAAGGGAATGTCGATGAACGGCATGCGGGTGGTCCTGCTGACGACGCGCGGCGCCAAGAGCGGCAAGCTGCGCAAGTCCCCGGTGATGCGGGTCGAGCACGGAGGCCAGTACGCGGTGGTCGCCTCGCTGGGCGGTGCGCCCAAGAACCCGCTCTGGTACCACAACATCGTCGCCGATCCCCGTGTCGAGCTCCAGGACGGCACCGAGCGACAGGACATGACGGCCCGTCAGGTGACGGGCGAGGAGAAGGCCGAGTGGTGGGAGCGGGCCGTCGCGGCTTTCCCCAACTACGCGGACTACCAGAAGAAGACGGACCGTGACATCCCCGTCTTCGTCCTGGAGGCCGTGCCCGGCGGCCACTGAGCCCGTCCGGGCGCGGGCCCTGCGGCCGTTCCTGCCGCAGGGCCCGCGCCCTCGCTTCAGCCGGCCGTCGCCAACGACAGCGCGAACCGTCCGGCGGCATCCGTCCACCAGTGCCCGAGCGCGAATCCGGCGGCGCTCAACTCGGCCCGTACGCCTTCCTCGCGGAACTTGGCCGAGATCTCGGTGCGCAGTTCCTCACCCGCCGTGAACGGGACCACCAGGTCGAGTTCGGGTATCTTCACCACCACGTCGCGGCGGGCCCGCAGCCGCATCTCGATCCACTCCTCCTCGCGGTTCCACAGCGCCACGTGGTCGAAGTCGTCGGGGTCGAAGTCCGCGTCCAGCTCCCGGTCGATGACGCTGAGCACGTTCTTGTTGAAGGCGGCGGTCACCCCGGTGGGGTCGTCGTAGGCGCGGACCAGGACGGACTCCTCCTTCACGAGGTCGGTCCCGATCAGCAGCGAATCCCCGGGGTCCATCAACTTCCTCACCGAGGTGAGGAATTCGGCACGTTCGGCGGGGAGCAGATTGCCGATGGTGCCGCCGAGGAACGCCACGAGCCGCGGCCCCGGGGCCTCGGGCAGTTCGAGGACCCGGGTGAAGTCCGCGATCAGGGCGTGCACCCGCAGGTCGGGACGCTCGGCCAGCAGCCCTTCGGCCGCCCCGGCCAGCGCGCTCTCGCTCACGTCGACCGGGATGTACGTCAGCGGCCCCGGCAGCGCGTCCAGGAGCAGCCGGGTCTTCTCCGAGGAGCCGGAGCCCAGCTCGACCAGCGTGCGCGCCCCGGTCGCGGCGGCGATGCCGGCGGCGCGGTCGGTGAGGATCTCCCGCTCGGCGCGGGTCGGGTAGTAGTCGGGAAGCCGGGTGATCTCCTCGAACAGCTCGCTGCCGCGCGCGTCGTAGAACCACTTCGGCGGAAGGGACTTGGGGGCCTGGGTCAGCCCGTGCAGCACATCGGCGCGCAGTGCGGCCCCGGTGGCGTCCTCGGGCAGGGTGCGGGTCAGCTGGAACGGGCGCACTACTGGGGCTCCTTGAGGGGGGTGAGCAGGACATCGGTGCGATTGGCGCTGAGCAGGGTGCGGTCGGGCACCTCGCGCCAGTACGGATCGTCGTCGTAGGGCTCGGAGGCGACGACGGTGGAGCGGCCGGGCGCGTGCAGGTACCAGAGGGTGTCGCCCCAGGCGGTCGCCGTGATCGTCTCGCCGTCGGTGAGCAGCAGGTTGAGACGCGAGCCGGGCGCCGCGGCGGCCAGTTCGACGACCGTGTCGGCCATCGCCTGGTCCGCCCCGTCACCGCTGTTCAGACGGTGCAGGACCAGCGCCCAGACGAGCGCCGAGTCGCAACGGGCCTCAAGGCGGAGCAGGGCCTCGGCGGGCAGCGCGGCGGCGAGCGTCGCCACACTGCCGGGCCAGCCCCGCAGAGCGCCGTTGTGGCTGAACAGCCGTCGCCCGGAGGCGAACGGCGCGGCCGCCGCCTCGCCGTCCGCGCCCGCCTCGGTGGCGTCCCGGACCGCCGCGAGCAGCGCCCCGGTGCGCACCACCCGGGCCAGGTCCGCGAAGTTCGGGTCGGCCCAGATCGGCCCGGCCCGCCGGTAGCGGGCCGGGGAGGGATCGCCGTCCGCGTACCAGCCGACGCCGAAACCGTCGGCGTTGACCGTGCCGTAGCGCTGGCGGCGCGGCGCCCAGGACTGCCGGTACAGGCCGTGCGGCGGCCGCACGAGCAGCGCGTCGAGCGCCAAGGGCGGCCCGGTGTAAGCGATGTGACGGCACATCAGGCCGCGTCCCTGGCGGTGCGGAAGCCCGCGAAGATCTGGCGGCGCACCGGCAGGTCCCAGTTGCGGAAGGTGCCACGGCAGGCCACCTCGTCCACGGAGAAGGCACCGCCGCGAAGCACCTTGTGCCCGGGTCCGAAGAAGACCTCCGAGTACTCGCGGTAGGGGAAGGCCGCGAACCCCGGGTAGGGCAGGAAGTCGCTCGACGTCCACTCCCAGACGTCACCCATCAACTGCCTTACACCCAAAGGTGATTGGCCCTCCGGGTAGGCGCCGGCCGGGGCGGGGCGCAGATGGTGCTGGCCGAGGTTGGCGTGCGCCGGGGTCGGGTCGGCGTCGCCCCAGGGATAGCGGCGCGAGCGGCCCGAGACCGGGTCGTGGCGGGCCGCCTTCTCCCACTCCGCCTCGGTCGGAAGGCGCCGCCCGGCCCAGCGGGCGTAGGCGTCGGCCTCGTACCAGCTGACGTGGAGGACCGGCTCGTCGTGCGGCACGGGCTCGGTCACCCCGAAGCGGCGGCGAAGCCACTGGCCGCCTTCCCGCCGCCAGAACAGCGGTGCGCTCAGGCCGTTCTCGCGGACCATCGCCCAGCCCGCCGGGTCCCACCAGCGCTCCTCGCCGTAGCCACCGTCCTCGATGAAGCGCTGGTAGGCGCCGCACGTCACCGGAGTCGTGTCGAGGTGGAAGGCGGACACCACGCGATGGTGGGCGGGGCGCTCGTTGTCGAGCGCCCACGGCTCGGTGGAGGTGCCCATCGTGAACGGGCCGCCGGGGACGAGGACTTCGGCGGGCAGGCCCTCGGTGGTGCCGGGCGGCGGCTCCGGCGCGGTGAGTGCGGCCGGGCCCGACCTGAGCTGATGGGTGATCAGCATGGTCTCGTCGTGCTGCTGCTCGTGCTGGGCGATCATGCCGAAGGCGAACGCGGCGTCGGTCAGCGGACCGCCGCGCAGCGGGGTGCGCTCCAGGACGTCCAAGGCCCGGCCCCGCACATCGGCGGCGTACCGGCGCGCCTCACCGGGAGCGAGCAGCGGCAGGGTGGGGCGGGCGGCGCGGGGATGCTCGAAGGCGTCATAGAGGGAGTCGATCTCGGGCCGGATCGCGTCCTGGCCCGCGACGGCACGCAGCAGCCACTGCTCCTCCTGGTTGCCGATGTGCGCGAGGTCCCAGACGAGCGGGGACATCAACGGCGAGTGCTGCGCGGTCAGTTCGCGGTCGTCGACGCTGGAGGTGAGCACGCCGGTGCGGGCGCGCGCAGCGGTGAGTGCTGTCAGGGCGCGGGCCCTGAGCAGCTCCGGGTCGGTCATGTGTGGAGGCCCTTCGACGGGACGGGCGATGGTGTGTCGTCGGCCGGACATCGGCCCCGTACGACATAGCGGTCGGTGAAGTCGGCCACCCGGTCCTGGACGTCCCGGGAGGCGCCGATCCGGGGGAGCGCGTCGAGCGCCGCCGCGAAGCAGGCCGAGGCCGCCTCACGCAGCTCGGGGTCGGCGAGCCCGTCGTGAGCCGCCGCGCGCCAGAGCGGGTTGCGCGGCGCCGCGTGTGAACCAGCGCGCTCCGCAAGCGGTTTGACGGTCCGGTAGGCGATCTCGGCAGCCTCGGGGTCGTCGAACAGGGCGGTGGTCACGGCGAGCGGTACGGTCCATCCGTCGTCGCCGGGCTGGGCGTCGATCATGCGCAGTTCCAGATGGCCGCGCGGCCGCACCGGCGGGAACAGGGTGGTCAGGTGGTAGTCCAGGTCGGTGCGGGTGGGCGGCCGCGGCGCCTTGGTGCGCAGCCACTGCCGGAAGGTGAGGCCCGGCGGCGCCGACCAGGGCCCGTGCTCGGTCCGTACGCACATGACCGGGGCGTCCAGGACGTGCGCCGCCCAGGACGTGCGCGGCGGGGCGTCGAGCGGCGGGGCGAGCGCGCACACCGGGTCGATGTCGCTCCAGTTGGCCTGCCGGACCGAGCGCCAGCCGGTCGAACGCCCTTGTTGGAACGGTGAGTTGGCGAACGCGGCGACCAGAACGGCCCCCAGGAGATGGGCCATCAGCCAGCGCCGCCCGAAGCCGAGCGGGCCGGGCTCCTCGTACCCGGCGTCGAGACACACCTGCACGGACGCCGAGGAGCACATCATGGCCCGGCCCGCCGGTCCCGTACGGTCGAAGCGGGCCTCCATGGCGTCGTACCGGGCCTCGCGGAGCATGCGGCGCGGAGGATGCCAGGGTTCCTGACCGAGACCGACGAGGGCGAGGCCGCGCTCCTTGAGCGCGCCGCGGACCGCCATCAGGTCGGCGGAAACGGTGGAGATGCACTCCATGAGCGATGCGGCGGGCAGCGAGCTGAGCTCAAGCTGGCCGCCGGGTTCGACGGTGAGCGGTGTGCGCACCGGCAGAGCGCGCAAGGCCGCGTAGGCGGACCGGAGACGGTCGTGCGGCACGGGGAGCCGGGGGTGGTGCAGATCGTGGACGAGCCATTCCAGCTCCACGCCGACGGTGCGTGGCGGACCCGTCTTGAAGCAGATACATCGCAGGAGGTCCTCGGCCTCTGCTTCGGTCAACTCACGTGCGGTCATGGGAGGATGCCCGCCTTTCCGGGGCTCGGATACACATGGCGTCACACCTAAGCCTTCGCCGCCGCCGCGCACAAGAGCGCCTCCCCGGGCGGTTATTCGATTGCGACAATCTTTCGCACACGTTCACGATGCCGTTCATGAGTGTACGATTGCGCGGGATTGCCCGCCACACGGTGGAGATCACCGACATCGGCCGTTACGTGACCGGGGACGGCCGTACGGTCTCGATCGCCGAGCCGGTGGCGGCCGCTCTCGCCGGGACCACCCTGCACGGCCCGGACCCCGTTCCGGTCACCCCCGACCGCGACCGCGCGACCCGTATCCAGGTCACCCCGGAGAGCAGCCTGGACGCGGTCCGGCGGATGGTGCACGCGGACCGGACGGCCAGGGTCGCGGTCCTCACCTTCGCCTCCGCGCGCAACCCCGGGGGCGGTTTCCTCAACGGAGCCCAGGCCCAGGAGGAAGCCCTGTGCCGCTCCTCGGCCCTGTACGCCACGCTGCTGCGCGTCCCGGACTTCTACGCGCACCACCGCGCGGACCGGGACGTGTTCTACACCGACCGCGTCATCCACTCGCCCGGCGTCCCGGTGTTCCGCGACGACCGCGGCCGGTTCCTGGAAGCGCCCTGTCAGGTGGGCTTCCTGACCTCGCCGGCGCCGAACGCGGGAGTGATCAGGTCCCGTACGCCCGAAGCGGCACCCCGCATCGGGCCCGCCCTCGACGCGCGGGCCGAACGGGTGCTGGAGACGGCGGCCCTGCACGGCTACCGGCGTCTGGTGCTCGGCGCGTGGGGCTGCGGAGTGTTCCGGAACGACCCGGCGCGGGTGGCCGAGGCCTTTCACACCCACCTGGCGGGGGAGGGCAGGTTCGCGGCCCATTTCGACGAGGTCGTCTTCGCGGTCCTCGACCGCAGCCGCGAACGGGCCACGTTGCGTGCGTTCGAACGCGCCTGGACATAGCGGTGCGCGCCGCGCCCGTGCCTCCGGGCCGATGCCTCAACCCGGAGCGATGGCTGCGGGCGGGGGCATCGGTCCGTAACGAGGCCGTCTAGCGCCAGCCGTACCGCTCCCGCAGCCGCTCCGCGACCAGGGCGAAGCGGGGCAGGTCCAGGGCGCAGGCCTCGCGGCGCATGCCCTGCTCGTGCAGCCGCAGCACCCGGTCGAGGTCGACCCAGGACTCACGGCCCTCCCGGTCCCACGGGCCGACGCCGATCGGCACCCATTCGCGGTCGTGGTCGTGCCGCTTGCTGGACAGCTGTACGGCGAGCAGTGTGCCGGCCGCCTCGCGGGCCACCACGAGCACCGGCCGGTCCTTGCCCCGTCCGTCGTTCTCCTCGAACGGCACCCAGGTCCACACGATCTCGCCGGGATCGGGATCGCCGTCACGGTCCGGGGCGTAGTCCATGCGCACGGCCGCCACGTCGTGGGGATCGGCCTGGGTGGTGGCGGTCGGGCCGCTCTGGCCGGGCAGCGCCGGGCGGTCGGTCTGATCGTCGAGATATGCGGTCATCCGGACACCGTAGGGCCTGTACGGCCCAATGCGCGGAGCGGGTGGGCCGGTCGGGCCGCAGGCTCGGACGCATGCCCCTTCGCTCCGGCGCGCGAACGCGCCTCGCCGCCCTGTGCGCCACCGCCGCGACCCTGACCGCCCTCCTCCACGCCCCGGCACGCGCCGCCGAACCACTCCCGCCGCCCCCGCCGCGTACCGTCTCCGGCTGGCTCCCGTACTGGGACCAGGAGGGCGCCTACGCCGATGTGCTGCGGCACGCCGCCCAGCTGCACACCGTCAGCCCGTTCTGGTACCAGGCGAAGGCGGCCGACCGGATCGACGGCCACCCGGGCGCGGGCGAGGCGCGCATCATCGACGGCCTGCACCAGGCGGGCATCAAGGTCGTGCCGACGGTCATGGAGACCCTGAAGGCGGGTGAGCTCGCGGACATCCTCACGGACCCGGCCACCCGGACCACCCACGTCGAGACGCTGCTGGCCGTGGTGCGCGGCCGGGCGTACGACGGGATCGACATCGACTACGAGTCGATCGCCCCCACCGGCGACGCCGATCACCTCGCGGTGCGCGCCGCCTACGCGGCCTTCGCGGCGGAACTGTGCGGGCGGCTGCACGCGCTGGCCAAGCAGTGTGTGCTCACGGTGTCCCCGCAGACCGCGAACACCGGACGGATCTGGGACTACGCGGCGCTGGGCCGGGTCGCCGACCGGGTCCGCATCATGGGGTACGACCTGCACTGGCAGGGCGGCGACGCGGGCCCGCTGGCCAGCCCCCAGTGGTACGAGGACATCCTGCGCCGGGCCACCGCGCTGATCCCCGCCGACCGCCTGGAGATGGGCGTGCCCGCGTACGGGTGGGACTGGGTGGAGGGCGGGAAGACCCGTCACGTGACGTGGAAGGAGGCCGAGGCGCTGCGCGCGGCGAAGGGCGCGCCGTACCGCCTCGACCCCGATTCCGGCACGCCCCACTTCACCTACGAGGAGGACGGCGCCGTCCGGGAGGTCTGGTACCAGGACGCGGCGGGCATCACCGCGGACCTGCCGGTGCTGAGCCGCTACGGCATCCACCACACCGCCCTCTGGGCCCTCAACTTCGAGGACCCGGGGGTGTGGCCGGTCCTGGGACGGGTTTGAACATGGCCGGAGTCCTCGGAGCGGGTCCGAGCATGGCCGGAGTCCTAGGGCGGGTCCGCACATGGCGGGAGTTCTTGGGCAGGTCGGAACATGGCCGGATCGCGCCGGAGCCGGAACACCCGGCCTCCAGACGGGGAATGCCCACTTGACCGGGGGCGCGGTGCGCCGCCACGAAGCCGGGCTGCCCGATGGGCCGCTCCCCGCTGCCCTCGCGTACCTGGCTCGTCGGTCAAACCCCCTGTATCGAGGATGAGTTGGAGTTTTCCCCATGGGAAAGAGAGCCCCGCCATGCCCGACCGAGACGACGCCAGAGCGAACGCCGCCAACTCCGCGCACGCCGCCAAGAAAGAAGGATCCGCGACCGCCCGCAAGTCCGGGGCGGGGGCTGGGACGCCGTCCTCCGCCCTCCTCGCCCTGCAGAGCTCCGCCGGAAACGCGGCCGTCGTGCAGATGCTCCGCAACGCCGGCCATCCCTGGGCGCAGGAGCGGCACCAGCATGGCGCGGGCTGCGGTCATCAGCAGGCGGAACAGCCCGAGGTGCAGCGGTCGGCCGTGCACGACGTACTGCGTTCGGGCGGCCGGCCGATGGATGACGCGACGCGTACGGACATGGAGTCGCGGCTCGGTGCGGACTTCTCGGACGTACGGATCCACAACGACAGCGCGGCGAAGGCCTCGGCGGCGGAGGTCGGCGCCCGGGCGTACACCTCGGGCAGTCATGTCGTCATCGGTGACGGCGGCGGCGACCAGCACACCCTGGCCCATGAGTTGACCCATGTCATCCAGCAGCGCCAGGGCCCGGTAGCGGGTACCGACAACGGCTCGGGCCTCAAGGTCTCCGACCCCTCCGACCGCTTCGAACGCGAAGCCGAGGCCAACGCGGCCCGGGCCATGTCCGGCCCGGCGGTGCGGCGCACCCAGGAGCAGTCGCACGAAGCCGCCGCCGCGTCACCGGCCGAGCAGAACGCGGTGCAGCGCGCTCCCGGCACCGAGAGCGCCGCCACGGCGGCGTCGATCGCCGAGGGCCAGGTGGACGAGGTCGGGCCGGGCGGCACGATCACCTACCCCAGCGTGACCAGCTGTCTCACCATCACGGTGTTGCTGCGGGACGGCGGCAAGGTCGGCGGCCACGCCAGCCTGTTCCGGGCGGAGGGCGGAATGTACTCGGACCAGATCCTCGGCGCCATCAAGTCGCGCGTGGGCAAGCGCAGGGTGGAGTCCGTGACGGTCAGGGGAGCGGTGTCCTCCTGGAACCCCCAGTACCTGGTGAAGGCCATCGAGCGCTCGGAAACACCGCCCCCGCAGACCGACGACCCGGCCGGCGTCGGGGACGTCGTGGCAACCGCCCTGGGCCGCCAGCGCAACAAGGTCTCCGTACACGAGGCCCCGGACGGCACGCTGACGGCGTGAGGTCGGGGGAGGGTGCGATCCGCGTCGGCATGTGCGGAGCCGCACGAGGAGATGGGGGTGGCCAGGACTGCCGGCGTGCGAAGAGGACCGCACCTGGAACACGCCCGTCGGGGCCGATCAGCATCTGGGCCTCGACGGTGAACCCCGCATCGCGCAGCCAGGCCGCCACTTGGTCAGGCTGGCGGTGGTGCACGTGGACGTTCATCGGGTGGCCGCCGTGGCCGTGAGTCCTCGGCGACGCCCTGGGGCGGCAGCCCCGCCTCACCCCGCCGGCAGCGGCTCGCCCGTTTCCAGGAGGGTCTTCAGGCTGGACAGGATCGGGGGCCAGCCCTGGCTGCACATGCCGTGCAGGATGCCCTCGGGGTCGAAGTCCTGGGTCACCGTCAGCTTGACCTGGCTGCCCCGGGGTTCCAGGTCGAACGTCACCGTCGAGCGGCGCTCCACCGCGAGCTCGGCCCGCACGTCTTCCGCGACGCCCATCGCCCGCGCCCACTGCTCGGTGAACGTGTGCCAGGTGTAGGCGAGTTGGCGGTACGGGTCGTGGACGAGGACCACCTGCTCGGGGTCGCTCATCGTGGCGCCGCCCTCCTTCCAGACGAGCGGGGAGCCCTTGGTCCAGTCGCTCTCGAAGGTCACGCCCCAGTACCGCTCCGTGAAGGCGGGCTCGGTGAGGGCCTGCCACAGGCGCTCGGGGGTGGTGGCGATGTAGGTCGTGTACACGAACGTCTTGCTGTCCATCGGGGTCTGCTCCAATGCTCTCTTCAGGTCCGCGAGGGCCTCGACCCGGCCGCGGTCGAAGCGGCTGATCCACCGCTCGGTGATGGCGTTGATCGGGACGGCGTTGAGGTAGTGCAGCTTTTCCCGCCCGCGCCGCACCGTGGTGACAAGACCGGCGTCCTCCAGGACGGCGAGGTGTTTGCTCACCGACTGGCGGGCCATGTCGAGCCCCGCGCACAGCTCCCGCAGGGTCTGCCCGTCGTGGTCCCGCAGCCGGTCGAGCAGCCGCCGTCGGCTCGGGTCCGCCAGGGCTCTGAACACCGCGTCCATCTGCCGTTACCCCCAGTCATGCAGCCGTCCGGCTACCTCTCCATGTTTGGCACCCGAACGGCTGCATGTCAAATGGAAGGACCGGTTCAGTTCCCCGGCACCGTCACCGTCGGCGTGTTCCAGCCGGACACCCGCAAGCGGGGCGCCGAGCCGTGCAGATCCGCCGTGCGGTAGGTCGCGGTCAGGGTCGCCGATTCGCCCGGCCACAGGCTCACCTGGTTGTCCGACCAGCGGACCGGCAGGACCGGCGCGCCCTTCGCGTCCACCAGGTGTACGTCGGTGAGGAGCGCGGGGGCCGGCCCGGAGCCCGCGCTCCGCACGGTCACCGTCGTCGTCGACGTGCCGTCCGCGCCGGTCGTGGTCGCGCCCGTCGTGCGTACCTCCGCCCTCGGCATGGAGGCGAGGCCCTTGAGGTCGGCGTACGACGTGGTCGGGGTGTGGAACCAGTCGGTGTGGGCGTAGTCGAGCGTGTCGGGCTTGGTCGAGAGCCAGTACACGTTGCGGCTCACCTCCTGGCCCGAGCCGTCGGTGAGGACGAGCTTCGCCAGATACGTCGTGGACAGGCCGCTCACCGACGCGGGGACGGTCAGCGCCGTGGTGCTCGCACCCCCGCCGCCGACGCTCACACCCGTCACGGTCCGGTCGTACTTCCGCGCGCCGTCCAGGGAGAAGAGCGAGACGCGCGCGGTCAGTCCGGAGGCCGCGGCCGGACGGCCGTTGACCACGGTCACCGCGCGGTTGTCGTAGGAGTACTGGATGTGCAGCGGCTCGTTCGCCTTCTTCGCGCCGAAGTAGGCGCCCCCCTGGTCCAGGTAACGATCCGTCAACTGCCAGTGTAGGGAAGTCCAGCCGCTGTTGAACATCCAGTACACGACCCCCGTCGCGGGATTCGTGGCGTCCTTGGCGTTACGGCCGTACGCCTCGAACTGGGCCCGTACGTTCTCGTACTGCGCGAGCTGCGCCTTGCGTACGTAGTCGTCGAGGCCGGTCGGGGCGCCGTAGCGGCCGGTCAGGGCGTCGTCGTAGAGCTTGAGCGTGGCGAAGGTGGGGGAGGGGGAGCGGTGGTACTGCTTCGCCGACGGGGATTTCCACAGGGTGTCGAGTTCGGCCGGTGACAGCATGCGGCGCAGGGTGTCCAGGGTGGGGATGTCGGGGCCCGCGCTGGTCTCGGAGTTGAAGCCGGTGGCTCCGCCCTCCTGCTTGTTGTACCAGTAGCTGGGCGGCACCCAGTCGTAGGGACCGGTCATCTTCATGCCCGAACTGCCGCTGATCGGCGCCGAGTTGTCGGACGCGGCCGCGACCACCGGCGTCGCCCAGTCGGCCGCGTTCAGCGCGTCCACGTACATCTTCTCGATCGTCCTGTCCGGCGCGAAGTCGCTGCCGATCAGGAACGAGATCACGCTCGGATGGTCGCGCAGGCGGGCGGCCTCGGCGGCCATGGACGCCTTCGCCACCGGGTAGTCGGCGGGCGTCCACGGGTCGCCCGACTCGTCGCCGTTGACCTGGCCCTCCCACTTGTCGCAGCACTCCCAGCCGGGCAGCGTCAGCATGCCGTAGCGGTCGGCCAGTTCGAAGAACTCGTCCGGCTCGATGTGACCTTCCAGGCGGATCGTGTTGAGCCCGAGGTCGAGGGCGTACCGCAGCCGGTCCTCGACGTAGGCGCGGTCCCAGCGCAGATACTCGTCGGGGGACCAACCGCCGCCCTTGACCAGCAGCGGGCGGCCGTTGATCGCGTACTGGCGGGCGCCGGCGGCGTTCAGCGGGGCCTTCACATCGCGGATGCCGAAGGACTCGTGCGCGGTGTCGGAGGTGCGCGCCGAGACCGACGCGGTGAGGGCGAGGTCGTAGAGGGGCTGGGCCCCCATGCCGGCCGGCCACCACACCCGGGGTGCTTTCAGGCGGAGTTGGGTGTGGGTGGCCGGGGTGAAGGTGATCTGCTTCGTCTCGTGCGCGGCGAGCGTCACGTCCTGGCTGAAGGAGACGTCACCGACCGTGCCGGCGACCGTCGCGGTGACCGGGGCCGCCGAGTCGTTGCGGGCCCGCGCCTTCACGGTCAGGTCCGCCGAGGACAGGGACGGGACCGCGAGGGCCGTCACCACATGCGCGTCCCGCAGCGCGACCGGGCCCCCGCGCCTGACCAGCACATCGCGGACGATGCCCATGTTCTCGTCGGGCGGCGGCTGCAACCAGTCGATCCAGCCCATCGTGAGGTTCTTCTTCGGGTCGTTGGGCTGGATGCGGAAGGCGACCGTGTTCGTGCCGGGCTTCACCAACTCCGTTACGTCCAGCTCGTGTTGGGTGTACGCGCCGGTGACCGTGCCCTTGTCGGCGATCTGCTTGCCGTTGACGTAGACGTCGGCCGCCGAGATCACCCCGCTGAAGTCGAGATAGGTGCGGGACGCGGTGTCGGTGAGGCTGAAGTCCGAGCGGTACCACCACGGGACCGCGAAGTCGGCCGCCGGGATCTTCTGCTGGTTGGCCGAGTAGAAGGGGTCGGCGTACTTGCCGGCCGCGAGCAGCGCGGCGAGGACCGTCGAGCGGGGGCCGGCCGGGTACCAGCCCGCCGTCGGATAGCCGGGGCTCGACACGGCGGCCGGCGAGTCGGCGACCTCGGCGGTCGACCGGATGGCGTACCCGGCGAGCGGGGTCGTGCCGCCGGGCGCCGTGTCGACCGAGGTGGCCGGGGCGGAACCAGGACGGGCGCCGGGCGTCGCCGACGAGGTGCCGGCCGTCAGGGCGAGGAGCAGGCCGAGTACCGCGACGGCGGCGGTCCTTGGGCGCATGGACACGGGGCGGTGGAACACGGTGGTCTCCCAGGGGGCTGGTCGGGACATCCGCGCATCGCTTCGAGTGGTGGCTCGGGTGGCAACTGCAAGTAAAGGAACCTTACTAACTTCCTGAGGAAGCTAGAGGCGGTGATAGGGGCATGTCAATCACAGGCCTGAGGAGTGACGGGGTGTCCTCAGTGCGCCGAGCGCCGCTCGAAGGCCACGTCCCGCGCGGTGCCCAGTGCCGTCGCCACCGCGCCGAGCAGTACCGCGTCCTCCCCGAGCGAGCTCGGTGCCACCTTCGGCCGCAGCGGGGTGAGCGCCCGGAGCGTCTCGCGCACGGGGCGCAGGAGGAGGTCCGCGCTGTGGCCGACGCCGCCGCCGAGCACCACGAGATCGGGGTCGAGGACGGCCGCGACCACCGCGACGGTGTGCGCGATCCGCTCGCCCTCCAGCTGAACCGCCCGGACGGCGGCGGCGGTTCCGGCCCGCGCCGCGTCGAAGACGTCCTTGGCGGTGAGCGGGCCCGCCATGCCGAGCGAGCGGGCGGCGGCGACGACCGCGTCGCCGGAGACCGCGTCCTCCAGGGTGTCCGGCTTCTGGCCGCCGGGCCACGGCAGGAAGCCGATCTCGCCGGCGCCGCCGTGCGCCCCGGTGAAGAGCTGGCCCTCACTGACCACGCCCATGCCGAGGCCGGTGCCGATCATGACGTACACGAAGAGCCTGCTGGCCGAGCCGATCCCGAAGGTGTACTCGCCGAGGGCCGCGAGGTTGGCGTCGTTGTGCACGGCCAGCGGTATGCCGAGCCGCTCCCGCATCTGGTCGAACAGGCCCGGCCTGCCCCAGCCCGGCAGGTGCTGGGCATAGCGGACCCGCCGCTTCTCGGCGTCGTACACGCCGGGCGTGCCGACCACCGCCTGGGCGACCTTGTCCGCGTCCACGCCCGAGCCCTCGACGAGCTGGTGGGCGCTGGTGACGACGAGATCGGCCATGGTGGCCGAGGTGCGCGCGTGGTTGCGCACCTCGGAGCGGGCCACCACCGTGCCGTCGAGGTCGGCCAGGGCGATCCGCAGCCAGGCCCGGCCGATGTCGATGCCGAGCGCGTAACCGGCCGTCGGGTCGGGCGCGTAGAGCACGGCGGCCCGGCCCCGTTCGGGGGTCATCGTGCCGGCTTCGCGGACCAGGCCGGCGGTTTCGAGCGAGGCGAGCGCGCTGGACACGGTGGGCTTGGACAGGCCGGTGTCACGGGCGAGCTGGGCCCGGGAGGCCGGGCCTTCGGAGCGCAGCCGGTCGAGCAGCAGACGCTCGTTGGAACTGCGCTGGCGCTGTGGGTTCCAGGGCAGGTCGCCACCCTCGTCGCTGCTGGTCATCGCATCATTCTCACGCATCGGTCCAAGTGGCTCATTGACGACCCCTTGACGGTGAAAGTAAAGGTCCTTAACTTAAGCACGCCCAACGCCGAGGGGAATCCCTGCGCCGCGTGTCGGCAGTAGCTTCCTTATCCAGACATCAGCCCAGGGAGGACCCCGTGTCCGCAACCCCTCCGCCCTCCGGCGGCTTCGTCCGCCGGATCGGACTCTTCCAGGCCACCGCCATCAACATGAGCCAGATGTGCGGCATCGGCCCCTTCGTGACCATCCCCCTGATGGTCGCCGCCTTCGGTGGCCCCCAGGCCGTCATCGGGTTCGTGGCCGGCGCGGTCCTCGCGCTCGCGGACGGTCTGATCTGGGCCGAACTCGGCGCCTCGCTGCCCGGCTCCGGCGGCAGTTACGTCTATCTGCGCCAGGCCTTCCAGTACCGCACGGGCCGCCTCATGCCGTTCCTGTTCGTCTGGACGGCGATGCTCTTCATTCCGCTCGCCATGTCCACCGGTGTCGTCGGGTTCGTGCAGTACCTCGGCTATCTCGCCCCCGGCCTCGGCAAGACCCCCGGCGACCTGATCGGGCTCGGCATCATCGCGCTCGTGGTCCTGCTGCTCTGGCGGGGGATCGAGAACATCGCCCGGATCACCGCCGTGATGTGGGTCGTGATGATCGCCTCGGTGAGTCTGGTCATCATCGCCGCCGCCACCGACTTCAGCCCCCACCTCGCCTTCCACTACCCTTCCGGCGCCTTCCAGTTGACGAGCAGTCACTTCTGGATCGGCTTCGCGGCCGGGCTCACCATCGGCATCTACGACTACCTCGGCTACAACACCACCGCCTACATGGGTGCCGAGATCAAGGACCCGGGGCGCACCCTGCCGCGCTCCATCATCTACTCCATCTTCGGCATCATGGCGATCTATCTGCTGCTCCAGATCGGCACGCTCGGCGTGATCGACTACCACCGGATGCTGGACCCGGACGACATCGCCTCCTCCTCGGTCGCCTCCGCCGTCCTGGAGAAGGCCTGGGGCAAGGGCGCCGCCGACGTGGTGACCGTCCTCATCCTGATCACCGCGTTCGCCTCGGTGTTCGCGGGACTGCTAGGCGGCTCCCGGGTCCCGTACGACGCCGCGCGCGACAAGGTGTTCTTCCGCCCCTACGCCAAGCTGCACCCCCGGCACCGCTTCCCGATGCTGGGCCTCGCCACCATGGGCGTCATCACCGCCATCGGCTTCATGATCGGCCGCCGCACCGATCTGACCACCCTCATCCAGCTGCTCACCACGGTGATGGTCATCGTCCAGGCGCTCGCCCAGATCCTCGCCGTGACGGTGCTGCGCAAGCGCCAGCCCGCACTGCGCCGCCCCTACCGGATGTGGCTCTACCCGCTGCCGAGCCTGGTCGCCCTGGTCGGCTGGCTCACCATCTACGGCTACTCCGACAAGAACTCGCCGGGCCGCCATCCCATCGAGTGGTCGCTCGCCTGGCTGGCGCTCGGCTGCGTCGCCTTCCTCCTGTGGGCACGCTTCGAGAAGGTCTGGCCGTTCGGGCCGCGCGAGATCCACGAGGAGTACCTCGACGAGCAGCGCGGGGAGTCCCTCCCGGTCTGAGCCGACCAGACGGGCGGCCCCCGCCCGGCAGCCGGACGGGGGCCAACTCCTGTGTGGAAAGCGCTAGTTGTGCGACCCGTTGACCTCCTCCGTGATCGGTATGGGCCTGGACCGGGGCGAAGGAGCGGCCGGGGACTGCCCGGTCGGGGCATCCCCGTTCTGGTTCATCGACGCGAGCAGCTGACGTGCGAGGCCAAGCCCGGTGCCGCCCATCGTCAGCGCCTTCGCGAACATCTCCGACATGCCCTCGGCGCCGTTGAGCAGCACCATGTGCTCCACATTGCCGAAGGCGGAGGCGCCCGCCTCCACGATCTGCGGCCAGTTCTCGGCGAGTTGCTGGGCGACCACGGCCTCCTGGTTCTCCGCGAGGGCCGCCGCGCGCGCCTTGATGGCCTCGGCCTCCGCGAGGCCCTGGGCCTTCGCCGACTCGGCCTGCGCGAGGCCCCTGGCCTGCGTCGCCGCCGCCTCGGCCTCGCCCGTCGCCCGGGTCGCCTTCGCGGCCGCGAGCCCGCGCGCCTCGGTGGCCTGGGCCTCGGCGGCCGCGGCCGCCTTCACCCGGGTCGCCTCGGCCGCCGCGGCCAGCTCGGTCTCCTTCGCCTTGGCCTGAGCCGCCGAGATGCGGGCGTCACGCTCGGCCTCGGCCAGCGTCCGCTTCTCGTACGCCTGGGCGTCGGCCGGCTTGCGCACGTCCGCCTGGAGCTGCTGCTCGCGGCGGTGGGCCTCCAGTTCGGCGACCCGGGTCTCCTGGACCACCACCTCCTGGCGGGCGGCGGCGTCCGCGAGCGGGCCCGCCTGCCGCGAGCTGGCCGCTGCCTTGTCCCGCTCGGCCTGATAGCCGGCCTGGAGGATCTCGCTGTCCCGGGTCGCCTCCGACATCCGCGCGAACGCGGCCTGTTCGGCCTCGGTCGCTCGCAGGTTGGCCTCGGCCTGCGCGATGCGCGCGTCCCGCTGCACCGCGGCGGCGTGCGGCATCGCCAGGTTCTTGATGTAGCCGGTCGGGTCCTCGATCTCGTGGATCTGCAACGAGTCCACGATCAGGCCCAGCTTCTCCATCTCCGTACCGCAGGCCGCCCGGGTCTGCCCGGTGAGCTTGTCGCGGTCCCGGATCATGTCCTCGACCGTCAACCCGCCCACGATGGAACGGAGATGACCGGCGAAGACGTTGTGCACCCGGTCCGACATCATCTTCTGCTGGTCGAGGAAGCGGCGGGCCGCGTTCGCGATCGACACGAAGTCGTCGCCCACCTTGAAGATGACCACGCCGCGCACCCGCAGCGGAATGCCCTGCTGGGTCACGCAGTCCACCGAGAGCTCGGTCTCGTTGAGATCGAGCGACAGCTTCCTGACCGCCTGCACACCGGGCAGCACCAGGGTCCCCCGACCGGTGACGATCCGGAACCCCATGCCCTCGCCTAGCCCCTCGGTCCGGTGCTTGGACCCGGAGATGACGAGTGCCTCGTTCGGTTCGGCCACCCGCCACATGAGCTTGAACAGGCCTACCAGAACGATGATGGCGGCGAGAACGAGTCCCGCCGCGACGCCGATGACCATCGGCATACGCCCCCTTCACGCAGTGCCGCTCGGCACTGACGAGGGGAGTTTGCTCCTGGCCGCCGATGGCGGGAAGACGCTGACGTTTCCTTGTCGCAATCTTGATACGCACCGGTGAACGCGCAGGTGAGGAGCGGGTCAACTTGAGCGTGGGAGTGCTCAGTTGTCGTATGCGGCCATCACGTAGACCGTGCGCGGAGGCAGGTATTCGACCACCGTGACCACCGTCCCCGTCTCCAGCCGGCCGGTGCCCGGCGCGGGGTGGGCCAGGAAGTGCTCGGCCCCGCCCCGGATCCTGACGATGACCTCACCCACGAGCCCGGGCCCGACCGTTCCGCTCACCCTGCCCGGCAGCCCCACCATGTCCTCGCCCATCGGGGGAGCGTACTGGACCGGCCGGGCGCCCGTTGCGGGCACCGCATACGGTGTTGCCCATGACGCAAAGCGACGGCGACCTGGACAGCCTGGTACGCAAACGGATCCGCGCCCTGCGCCTGGCCCAGGGCTGGTCCCTCGAAGAGCTGGCCTCGCGGGCCAAACTCAGCCAGTCCACGCTCAGCCGGATCGAGAACGGGCAGCGCCGCCTCGCCCTGGACAGCCTCGTCATCCTGGCCCGCGCCCTGGACACCACGCTGGACCAGCTCGTGGAGACCGCCGCGGAGGACGTCGTCTCCAGCCCGACGATCGACGCCTCCCGGGGGCAGATGCGCTGGCCCGTCAAGGCGGACCCCGGCATGAGCGTCATCCGGCAGCGCATGACCGAGCCGCCGCCCGACAACCCCTCGCGGATGCGCGCCCACCCCGGCCGCGAATGGCTCGTGGTCCTCTCCGGCACCGCGGTGCTGCTGCTCGGCAACCGCCGCATCCGGGTCGAGACGAACCAGGCCGCCGAGTTCCCCACGATGCTGCCGCACGCCATCGGAGCGGAGGGCGGCCCGTGCGAGATCCTCGGCATCTTCGACCGCGACGCCCGCCGGGGCCATCAGCGCGGCGACGGCGGCGAGAGCCCCGCCTGAGAACCACCGGGCCGCCCCCGGGCAGGGGGGTTTCTTGCGCGTTCGGCAGCCGATCGGGGCATCGTCTTGCGCATTCGCGGTCGCGCCGTGCCGCGCCCGTACGACCGGCTTAGCGTGGGCGGCATGAGTCACGCAAGCCCGCACACGGCACCCGACCACCAGGCCGGCCACGGCCACGCCCCGCACGCCTCGCACTCCCAGCCCTTCCGGCACGACGCCGACGGCGAGGCGGAGATCCTCGATCTGGACGCGGCCGTGCTGGCCGAGCACATCGCCTCCATCACCGCTTCCCTCCCGCTCACCGCCGAGCCACGCCACATCGTGGACCTGGGCTGTGGGACCGGCACCGGCACCTTCGCCCTGCTCGCCCGCTTCCCCGAGGCCCAGGTGACCGCCGTCGACACCTCGGCCGACCATCTGCGGCGCCTGCGCGAGAAGGCCGAAGCGAAGGGGGTGGCCGACCGGGTCCGTACCGTACAAGCGGATCTGGACGTCGAGTGGCCCGACCTCGGCGCGCCCGAACTGGTCTGGGCCTCCGCCTCGATGCACCACATGGCCGACCCCGACCGCACCCTGCGCGCGGTGCACGACCTGCTCGCGCCCGGCGGCCTCTTCGCCGTCGTCGAGCTGTCCGGCTTCCCGCGCTTCCTGCCCGAGGACGCCCCGAGCGAGCGCCCCGGCCTCGAAGAGCGCTGCCACGCCGCGAGCGAGCGCCACCACGCCGAGCACGTGCCGCACCGCGGCGCCGACTGGGGGCCCATGCTGACCGGCGCCGGGTTCGCCATCGAGGACCACCGCACGATCACCGTGCACCTCGACCGCTCCCACAGCGACGCCGTCGGCCGCTACGCCCTGCACAGCCTCCGCCGCATGCGCGACACCGTCACCCAGAACCTGTCGGCCGAGGACCTCGACGCCTACGACCAACTCCTGGACACCGAGAGCCCGCGGAGCATCCTGCACCGCGACGACCTCGCCGTGCGCACCGAGCGCACGGTCTGGGCCGCCCGGCGCGGCGACTGAGACCGGGGTCAGGACCGCGTGTCCGGATGTGACAGGGAATCGTCATTGCGGCCACCAGGGCGGGCGCGGAGGATGGGTGCATGCCCACTTCGCACCGGGTCGTCATCGCGGTCTTCCCCGATGTCGACCTCCTCGACGTCACCGGACCGGCCGAGGTCTTCGCCCTGGCCAACCGGGAGACCGGCGGTCACGCCGGGTACGAGGTGCGCCTCGCCGGGCCCGCAGCCGGCGAGGTGCGCACCTCGGCGGGCGTGCGGCTGCTCGCCGACCTGGCGTTCGCCGAGGTCGGCCCGCACGTGGACACCCTGCTCGTGCCCGGGGCGGTCGACCTGACCGACGCGGGACCCGTCGCCCGCCTCGATCCGGACGTCGTGTCCTGGGTGCGGGACACCGCACCGCACGCCCGCCGGGTCGCGTCGGTGTGCGTGGGCGCCCACGTCCTCGCGGCGGCCGGGCTCCTGGACGGCAGGACGGCGACCACCCACTGGTCGACCGCCGCCCAGCTCGCCGCCGACCACCCCGCCGTCACGGTCGACCCGGACCCCATCTTCGTCCGCACCGACCGGGGGCGGCTGTGGACCGGCGCCGGGATCAGCGCCTGCCTGGACCTCGCGCTCGCCCTGGTCGCCGAGGACCAGGGCGAGGAGGTCGCCCTCGCGGTGGCCCGGCAACTGGTGATGTATCTCAGACGGCAGGGCGGCCAGAGCCAGTTCTCCGTGCCGCTGAGCCGGCCCGCCACCTCCCGGCGCGACATCGACGAGCTGCGCCTGTGGATCGCCGACCACCTCGACGAGGACCTGTCGGCCCAGGCTCTGGCGGCGCGCATGTGTCTGAGCGAGCGGCACTTCGCCCGGGTCTTCAAACAGGAGACCGGCGCGAGCCCCGCCGCCTATGTGGAGGCCGCCCGGGTCGAGGCGGCCCGGCGCCTGCTAGAGACCACCGACTGCCCGCTCGACGAGGTGGCGGGGGAGGCCGGGCTCGGCTCGGTGGAAACCCTGCACCGGGCGGTCAGGCGACAGCTCGCGACGACCCCGGCCGCCTACCGCCGCCGCTTCCGCACCCAGCCCGCCTGACCCCTTCGAGCCTCCTGCGAACGCGAGGCGGACGGCTTCCCCGAACGCGAGCCCGACGGCTTCGCCCTGCCCGGAACCACGAGCGGGTCTCCCCTCCAGTTTTCCGTCAACTCCCTTACGAAAGGCTCCCGATGAGCACCGTAGAGAACTCCGCCGGCCGGCCCTCCACGACCCTGCGCGAGGTGGTCGGCCTGGACAGCCGGCCGCCGAAGCTCGGCGACTCCGTCCTGATCCTGGTCGACTACCAGAACACCTACCGCACCGGCGTGATGGCCCTGGAAGGGGCCGAGGAAGCCCTCGCGGCCGGGGCCCGTCTGCTGGCGCGGGCCCGCGCCGAGGGCGCGCCGGTCGTGCACATCGTCAACGACGGCGGCGAGGGCGGCCCGTACGACATCCGCGCCCACATCGGCGCCATCAGCGACGAGGTGGCCCCGCGCGACGGGGAGCCCGTCGTGGTCAAGCAGTTCCCCAACTCCTTCCACCTCACCGGTCTGGAGCAGACCCTGACCGAACTCGGCGCGGCCCCGGGCAGCGGCAAGGACCTGGTCATCGCCGGATTCATGACCCACATGTGCGTCAACTACACGGCGCAGGGCGCCTTCAACCTCGGCTACCGGCCCACGGTCGTCGCCGAGACCACGGCGACCCGCCCGCTCACCGCGCCCGACGGCACGGTCCTGCGCGCGCGGGACCTCCAGGCCGCCGCGCTCACCGCGATCACCGACCTGTTCGGTGTCGTGGTGCCCACGGTCGACGCGCTCCCGGCCTGAGCGAGGACGTCCGGGCGGCCGGAACGGGGGTCCGGCCGCCCGTCGACGTCAGATCCAGCCGTCGAGCGAGGCCATGAACCCGTCGAAGTCGTCGCGGTGGATGGTGTGCCCCGCGCCCGCGACGGTACGGACCTCGAAGCCGCGCGCTTCGAGGCGGGCCGCCTCGGCCGCGTCGTACAGGAAACTCGCCTCGGCGAACTGGACGAGCGAAGGGACGACGGCCTTCGCGGGGGCCAGGTCCGAGCCGAACATCCCGGCGAGGCCGAGCGCGGTGTTCTCGTCCCAGAGCTTCAGGGTCGCCAGCTCGATGTCGACGTCCTCCTCCTCCCAGCGCGGGTTGAGGCCCGCGACCATGTCCCGGGTCGCCGACTTGAACTGGGCGAACAGCTCCGGACTGACGCTCTCCTCAGGGGAGTTGACGTTCCAGGCCGGGTCCGAGTAGACCGCCCGGGCCGGCCGCAGCCGCTCGGCGGCGAGCGAGAGGGAGAGTCCGCCCAGCGAATGTCCGATCGCCAACTCGGCGTCGGTGGGCAGGGTTTCGACGAGGTCGTCGGCGAAGAGCTCGGCGCGGTACTCGCCGCGCCCGCTCGCGCCATGGCCGCGCAGGTCCACCGCGATGACGCGATAGCCCCGCTCGGCGAGCGCCGGGCCCACCTTCCGCCAGGTGCGGTGGTCGGCCATGATCCCGTGGATCAGGAGCGCGACCCGGTCGCCCTCTCCCCAGGTGTGGGTGTTGAGCTGCACGGTATTGCCTTTCGGTACGGGTGGTGCTGTCGAACGGGGGGTGTACGGGCCGGGGCGGGCGGTGCGGTCAGGCGCGGGCCCGCCCCGGAACCGTACGGATACGGACCCGTGGCCCGCGCGACTGTCAGGCGCGCGCGGGCCCCGGGCCCGTACGTCTGTCAGCGCACGGACCTGATCGGACGCACGGCGAGGGCGCCCAGGACCGAGAGCACGGCTCCGGCCAGGAACAGCGCGGTGTAGCCGCCGCTGACCGAGACGATCAGGGAGGCCGCGAACGGGGCGACGATCTGCGGGCCCGCGTTGGCGACGTTGAGGACGCCCATGTCACGGGCGGCGTCCTCGGCCTTGGGCAGGACCAGGGTGACGAGCGCGGTGTCGACCGCCATGTAGCAGCCGAAGCCGAGCCCGTTGACGACCGCGAACGCGATCATCGCGGGCCAGCTCGGCGAGACGGCCGGAATGATCAGGGCCGCGGCGGACAGGGCCGCCGAGGCGCCGACGAACAGCTTGCGCCGGTCGTGCCGGTCGGACAGCCAGCCGCCGAGCACGGTCGAGACCACCATGGCGAGGGCGTTGACCGGCGTCAGGATCGCCACCGCGTGCTCGGGTGCGAGGCCCGAGGGCAGATGGGTGTGGTCCTGGAGGATGTAGAGCTGATATCCGGCCACCGAGAAGTACCCGAGCACGAGCAGCGCCCGGCCGATGAACGCCCAGCGGAAGTCGTGATCGCGCAGCGCGCCGGTGAAGGCGGAGAGCTGCTGGGCGAAGGGCAGCGGGGCCTTGGCGGGCCGTCTCTCCTCGCGCGTCCCGGCCGTGAAGACGACCGCGGCGACGGCGATGAGGGCGCCGAAGACCAGGTAGCCGGTGCGGTAGTGGTCGGAGAAGGCCGCGCCGAGCAGCGCGCCGATGGTGGAGCCGAACGGCAGCCCGAGCCCGACGGCGGCCGACGCCCTGCCCCGGGCGGACAGCGGCACCCGGTCGGGGACGACCGAGGTGAGGGCGGCCTGGTAGACGTTGAGGACGGCCTGGCCGAGACACCACACGATGGTCACGAGGAGCAGCGTGTGGACCGTGCCGAGCAGCAGCATCACGGGCAGCGCGAGCAGGCCGCCGCCGAGTATCCAGGGGTTGCGGCGCCCCGAACGGTCGGAGAGCGCGCCCGCCACCGGGTTGAACACGGTCGCGAAGATCGCCGAGACACCGGAGACGAGACCGAAGTCGGCGACCTTGTGCGCCGCGTCGATGTGCTCGATCTGGAGCGCGAGCAGCACGCCGGGCACGCCGATGTAGAGGGCGTACATGGCGGTGTTGCCGAGCAGCAGCAGCGGAAGGAGCCCGCGTGCGGGCCGGGGAGCCGGGGCGGTGACGGCCAGGGGCATGCCGGTACCGGGGGAGGAAAGGGCCACGCTGCCCTCCGAGGAGTGGGAAGAGGCGGACGAGGGGTGCGAGCGCGTGCGGTGCCGGGTCCGATCGGTACGGAACGCGGGTTCCGGACACGGGAGGACACCTGCTGACACCGGTGACCGACGGGGTGACGGCCTCATGGTGACACGTGTAAATGACTCGCGTAAGCACTGTGTAGCATCGAATTCAGGCCATCCGCTAGACCCCGGCCCGGACGCGTCTGGAAAGATGCCGATCGCGATGAGCCAGACACCCAAGCAGCCTGCCGACCGTCCCGTACCGACCAGTGCCGATGTGGCGCGGCTCGCCGGGGTATCCCGGGCGACCGTGAGTTACGTGCTCAACAACACCTCGGCCGTGCGGATCAGCGAGCCCACCCGGATCAAGGTCCGGGCCGCCGCCGAGGAGCTGGGCTATGTGCCGCACGCCGCCGCCCGCAGCCTGCGCGCCGGACACACCCGGATCGTGCTGCTGCCCACGGCGCACATCCCGGTGGGCCCGCTCTACAGCCGGTTCTTCAACGAGCTCCAGTGGGAGCTGCGCCGGCTCGACTACACCGTCGTGCAGTACGGCAGCCTCGGGCTCGGCGCAGACGAGGCGGCCCGTGCGTGGGCCGAGCTGCGGCCGGTCGCGGTGGTCTCGCTCGGCGAGATCGAACTCACCCCGCAGGGCGTCCAGCTCCTCAAGCGCTCCGGCGCCCGGGCGGTCATAACGCTGGGCCCGCAGCGCGTCGAGGGTGCCCACGCGCTGGTGATGGACCAGCGCGAGATCGGCGAGAGCGCCGTCGCCCACCTCATGGAGCGGGGCCGTCGCCGGATCGGGGTGCTCGTCCCCGAGGAGCCCGGCCTCGAACTCTTCTCCCGGCCGCGCCTGGCCGGCGCCCGCAAGGCCGCGCACGGCACGGACGCCGTCGTCGAACCCGTCACGATGGCGTACACGGAGGAGTCCGCGTCCGAACTCGCCTCCCGCTGGCGCGAGTTGGGCCTGGACGCGGTGTTCGCCTACAACGACGAGTACGCGATGCTCCTGATGCGCGCGCTTCAGGACGCCGACATCGATGTCCCCGGCGAGGCCGCCGTGATCGGCGCCGACGACCTCCTGCTCGGCAGGCTGCTGCGCCCCCGCCTCAGCACGGTCCACGTCGACATGGTGACCGGCCGCCACCTGGCCGAACTGGTCGACCGCGTGGTACGGGACCCGGACGGCGCCCCCGAGCGGCACGACCTGATGGGCGCCCGGGCGCTGCCGCGCGAATCGAGCTGAACGGGGTTCGCCGGACGGCGTGCGGTGCGGGCGCGGGGTGTCTAGCGTCGGAGCATGAGCAACCAACCGCAGCACACGAGCCGCCCCCCGCAGCGCTTCGAGATCCTGCTGGTTCCCGAACACGTCGAGTCCCGGGGCGACGCCTCGGTGGTCGACAGCGCCGTACGGTCCGCCGTCGTCGAGGCGACCGGCGAGGAGGGGGTCTCGGGCTACCCCCGCTACGCCGGGCACGGCATCGAGGCGGAGATCGACTCCGCCGGGCGCGTGGTCGAGGCGCTGCTCGTCGACGGGTCCGAACTCGACATCGGCCTGACCGCAGTGGTCAGGGAGGTGCCGCCCCGCCCCGGTGCCTGATCGGGTTCCGGCCGGGGCCCGTTGACAGCGGACGGCGCGGGGCAGAGACTCGGGCGCAGCCATTCATGAACATCACTTCACTGGGCGAACAGACTGCCGTGGCGGCCGCTAAGCGGTGAAGAGATCTGTGGGAGAGACCCGATGAGCATCCGCGACGTGTACATCGTCGACGCCGTCCGCACCCCGATCGGAAAGTTCGGGGGCGCCCTCGCCTCGGTGCGGCCCGACGACCTCGCCGCGCACGTGGTCAGGTCACTGGTGGACCGCAGCCCGGAGCTCGACCCCGCCCGCATCGACGACGTGTACTTCGGGGACGCCAACGGCGCGGGGGAGGACAACCGCGATGTGGCCCGGATGGCCGTGCTGCTCGCGGGGCTGCCCGTCTCGGTGCCCGGCGTCACCGTCAACCGCCTGTGCGGCTCGGGCCTGGAAGCCGTCATCCAGGCCGCCCGCGCGATCGCGGTCGGCGACGCCTCGATCGCCGTCGCGGGCGGCGTCGAGTCGATGTCCCGCGCCCCCTGGGTCGTCCAGAAGCCCGAACGGGCCTTCCCCGCAGGGCATCAGCAGATGTTCTCCACCACCCTCGGCTGGCGCATGACCAACCCGAGGATGCCGGCCGAGTGGACGGTCTCGCTCGGCGAGGGCGCCGAACTCGTCGCCGACCGGCACGGCATCACGCGTGAGCAGCAGGACGCCTTCGCCCTGGAGAGCCACCGCAAGGCCGCCGAGGCCTGGGCCAAGGGCCTCTACGACGGCGAGGTCGTCCCGTACGAGGGTGTCGAGCTCGCCCGCGACGAGTGCATCCGGGAGTCCTCCCTCGAAGCGCTCGCCCGTCTCAAGCCCGCCTTCCGCGCGGACGGTTCGGTCACCGCGGGCAACGCCTCGCCGCTCAACGACGGCGCCGCCGCGCTGCTCCTCGTCGACGAGGACGGACTGCGCGCCACCGGCCGCGAGCCGCTCGCCCGCATCCGTAGCTCCGCCGTCACCGGCATCGAGCCCCAGCTCTTCGGGCTCGGCCCCGTCGAGGCGGTCCGCCGGGCGCTGGCCAAGGCGGGCCGGGACTTCGGCGACCTCACCACCTGCGAGCTGAACGAGGCGTTCGCCGCCCAGTCGCTCGGCTGTCTCGCCGAATGGCCCGGCCTCGACCCCGCCGTGGTCAACCCGCGCGGCGGCGCCATCGCGATCGGCCATCCGCTGGGTGCCTCCGGCGCCCGCCTCGCCGGGGCCGTCGCGCACCAGCTGGCCGCGGCCGGCTCGGGCACGGGCCTTGCGGCCCTGTGCATCGGCGTGGGCCAGGGCCTCGCCCTCGTACTGGAACGCTGACCGGCCCGGACCCGTACGGCACCTCGGCAAGGGTGCCGTCACGCGCGCACGGCGCCCTGTCATGGATGCCGTCAACTGGCGTGTCCGGTAAAGGACTTAGCCTCATTACCTCCCCTCCGACGCGGAAGTGACTGGAGAGCCTCCATGGCCCTGCTCGATCCCAAGACGTGGCAGCCCGCACCGCTCGCCGGGGGTGAGTACGAGGTCGTCGAGCCCGCCACCGGCGAGTCGCTCGGTGCCGTCACCCTCGCCGGCGGCGAGGACGTGGAGGCGGCCGCCACCTCCGCCGTCGCGGCGCAGTCCGCCTGGGCGCGCACCCCGCACCTGGTGCGCGCGGCCGTGCTGCGCAAGGCGGGAGACCTGTTCAGCCACCACGCCGACGAACTGCGGGAATGGATCGTACGAGAGTCCGGATCGGTGCCCGGCAAGGCCGACTTCGAGCTTCACGTCGCCGCCCAGGAGTGCTACGAGGCGGCCGCCCTCGCCTCCCGGCCGCTCGGCGAGATACTCCCGAGCGAGCAGCCCCGGCTCTCCTACACCCGGCGGGTCCCGGTCGGGGTGACCGGGGTGATCGCCCCGTTCAACGCCCCGCTCATCCTGTCCATCCGCTCGGTGGCGCCCGCGCTCGCGCTGGGCAACGCCGTGCTGCTCAAGCCCGATCCGCGCACCTCGGTCTGCGGCGGGCTCGCGCTCGGGGCCGTGTTCGCCGAGGCCGGGCTGCCCGAAGGGCTGCTGCACATCCTGCCCGGCGGCGCCGAGACCGGACAGGCGCTGGTCGCCGACCCCCGGATCCCGGTCATCTCCTTCACCGGCTCGACCGCCGCCGGCCGCCGGGTCGGCGAGGCGGCCGGCCGTCAACTCAAGCGCGCGCACCTGGAGTTGGGCGGAAACTCCGCGCTCGTCGTGCTCGCCGACGCGGACATCGAGGGCGCGATCGCCCAGGCCACCTGGGGGTCCTTCTTTCACCAGGGTCAGATCTGCATGACCACGGGCCGCCACCTCGTGCACGACTCCTTGTACGACGAGTACGTCGAGCGGCTCGCCGCCAAGGCCGAGGCGCTGACCGTGGGCGACCCCTACCGCGAGCGGGTCCACCTCGGGCCCGTCATCGACCGGCGCCAACTCGCCAAGATCCAGGGCCTGGTGGAGTCCAGCACCGCGCGCGGCGCCCGGCTCGCCGCCGGCGGCAGCCACCGCGGCCTCTTCCACCGCCCGACCGTCCTCGCCGACGTCGACGACCACACCCCCGCCTACGCCGAGGAGGTCTTCGGGCCGGTCGCCCCGGTGCGCTCGTTCGCCACCCTGGACGAGGCCGCGGCCTTGGCCGCGAGCGGCCCCTACGGGCTCTCGCTCGGCATCGTCACCCGGGACACCGCGCTCGGCCTGGAGCTCGTGGACCGGATCCCGACCGGGATCGCCCACATCAACGACCAGACGGTCAACGACGAGGCCGTCGCGCCCTTCGGCGGGATCGCGGCCTCCGGCACCGGCGCCCGCTTCGGCGGCTCGGCCAACCTGGACGCCTTCACCGAACTGCGCTGGACCACCGTGCGCCGAGAACCGGCCGGCCACCCCTTCTAGCCGCACCGGTCACCGGTCACCGGTGTTCGGACAGCGCGACCCCGGTCATGAGGACCGGACACCGCTCGTGCATCCTTGCCCGGTGCACTCGGTCTTCTCCGGATTCCTGCCCATCTGGATCATCACCGCGTTCGGCTGGGCCGCCGGGCGGTTCGGCCTGCTCGGCGACCAGGCCCAACAGGTGCTCGGCCGCTTCGCGTTCACCTTCGCCATGCCCTCCCTGCTCTTTCTGACGATGGCGAAGTCACGGCCCGGCGACCTGGCACAGCCCGGCGTCGCGGTCTTCGCCCTCAGCCTGCTCGCCGTGTTCGCGGCGGGCCTGGTGGCCGGCGGGCGGCTCTTCGGGCGCAAGAGGGCCGAGCAGGCGATCGGCGCGATGGCCGCCTCCTATGTGAACTCGGCGAACCTCGGCATCCCGGTCGCCGTACACGTCCTGCACGACACCTCGTTCATCGTGGCCGCGGCCCTCTTCCAGATGCTGTTCATCACGCCCCTGATCCTGGTGCTCATCGAACTGGACGTACGCCGAGACGCGCCCCGACGGTGGCTGCGCATGCTCCAACTGCCCATACGCAACCCGGTCGTTGGCGCATCGGCGGCCGGGGTGGCGGTCGCCGCGCTCGGCCTCCGCCTGCCCGACGAGGTGACCTCGCCGCTCACCATCCTCGGCGGCGGCGCCGTCCCCGCCGCCCTGTTCGCGCTCGGCATGTCGCTCACCGAGCGGACCTCGGCCGCCCGGGGGGAGCGGGCCGAACGCGCCCTGCTCGTCACCCTGAAGACGGCCGTCCAGCCGCTCCTGGCCCATGCGCTGGGGAGGTGGGCCTTCGGGCTCGGCGGGCACGAGCTGTTCGCGGTGGTGCTCTGCGCCGGGCTGCCGACCGCCCAGAACGCCTTCATCTTCGCCTCCGAATACCGCCTCGACACCGCGCTGCCCCGGGACACCGTGCTGCTCTCGACCCTCCTGTCGATGGCGTCCCTGTCCCTGATCGCGGTCCTGCTCGGCTGAGACCGGGGCCTCCTCAGCAGGGCTGGCGCCAGACGTCCAGCTTGAGGTTCTTGCGCATCGAGGAGAGCCCGAGCTTGTCGGACTCGGCACAGAAGTCCTTGGTGGGCAGCTCGTACTCGACGTGGAAGACCGCCTTGTCCGCCTTCACGAACGGCGTGAGCTGCGCACACTCGTCGTACTGCGCGCACTGCTCGTTCACCGCGAACTCGAAGTCGCCCACCAGCTCAGGGATCTGCTGGAGATCGTTCTTGAGACCCACCGCGAGGCCCCGCGCGTGGGCGATCGAGGAGAGCATGCGGTTGTACGCCAGCTGGTCCGCGGCCTTGAGCGGAAAGCCCGTCTTGTTGATGTAGCCGTCCATGAGGTCCGGCTCCACCGCGTCGAAGCCCTTCTCCTTGCACATGTCGAAGCGCCGCTCCATCAGGGGCCGCAGCACGTCGATCCGCCGGATGTCGAGCCAGCGCTCGCCCTCCCAGCCGTTGTTCTCACCCTGCACCGCGCTCGGGAAGTCACCCTTGTCCGGCCGGAAGTTCTCCCAGGCGCCCGCGTTGATGTAGCAGATCGCCTTGCGGCCCCGGCTGTGGAGCTTGGCCACGTCGGCCGCGGTGTTCTCGAAGCCGTCGATGTCGTACACCGGAACGTCCGGGCCGTCCTGCACCCGCCCGTTGAGCTGCCACTGCCAGGAGGTGCCGGGCCTCGGCTGCCAGATCTTGGCCTTCGCCGGGCCGCTCGGTGAAGGCGAAGCGGGCGAGGAGGAGGGGGCGGTCCCGCCGGGCGACGGCCGGCCCGGCTTGCCGGGCGCGGGGGAGTGCGAGGGCGCGGGTGCGCTCGACGTCGGGGTGGGTTCGTCCGGACCGTCCGCGTCGTCGTCCGGGGATCCCGACGAGCAGGCGGTCGCGAGGAGCAGCAGAGCGACGGTGGTGCACAGCAGCGCCGTCGAACGGCGGGGCGGGGTGCGGTTCATGGTGTCTTTCCGGGAAGCACGGGCGGCAGTGCCGCCCACGGATTGGGCAGCTCGCGCTCGACCACGCAGCACACACCCGCGCCGCGGTCCCCCGTCGTGCGCAGAGCGAGCGCGAGGAGCGCGCCGGGCACGCCGTACACCAAGTGGCAGAGCCGCTCGGGCGGTTGGCGGTCGGCCCAGCCGGGCCGGGTGAACGTGGACACATAGGTCGTCCAGTGTCCCTCGAAGGTGACCACCAGATCGGCCAGACGCAGATAGCCGGGCGCGGGATGCACGCCCGGGTTGAGCACCAGGGTGGTGGCGCCCGCCCGCCGCGCGGCCCGGGCCACCTGCCGCACGAACGGCAGGCCGGTCCGGTCGGCCGGCGCCCGGTCGAAGAAGCACCCGTCGGTCCCGTACCAGGCGCGGTGGCGCTCGACGTCCCGCACCACGGCGTCCAGGGGCCGGGCGCCGTAGTCCAGGTCGACATAGCCGAGCACCCGGACGCCGGCCGAGCGCAGCGCCTCGACCGGCCCGGTGAACGCCGGATCCGGGGCGGTGCCCGGCCCGTCGGCCGCGTTCAGCACCACCCCGTACACCTCGTCCGCCGCCTCGGCGAGCCGCCGCCAGGCGAGCGGATCCTCGGCGGGATGGACATAGAGCGGAACCAGCAGCATCAGTGCACCGGTTCCCGGTCCGGTTCGGCGTGCACGGCCGCCCACAGCGCGGTCACCGAATCGGCGAGGTCGTGCCGGGGCGACCAGCCGAGGGTGGTGCGGGCCGCGGCCGGGTCGGAGCACTGCCAGGGCACGTCCGCCGAGCGCGCCGAGCCCTCGGCGCTCTCCTCGATGTGTCCCTCGAACCCGGCCGCGCGGGCCAGCTCGTGCACCAACTCCCTTACGGGCACGGCCTGTCCACGGGAGATGTTGAGGACCGGGGGCAGCGGGCCGCCGGTGGTCGCCGCGAGGACCGCGGCATGGGCGACGTCCCGCGCGTCCACGAAGTCGCGGTGCGCGGAGAGGTCGCCGAGCCGCACCGAGGACCGGGGCCCGAGGTCGCGCAGCTGACGGGCGAGCCGGCCCGGCAGCCCGGCGGCGGGCGCGCCGGGACCGACCGGGTTGGTGATCCGCAGCACCACGGCGTCCAGGCCCGAGGAGGTGACGGCCAGGGCGCCGGCCAGTTTGGTGGCGCCGTACAGCGTGGTGGGCCGGGCCGCGGTCTGCTCGGTGACGCGCTCCCCGATTTCGCTCGGCCCGTACTCGGCGGCCGAGCCGAAGTGGACGAGCCGGGCGGCCGGGGCCGCCTCGCGCAGGGCCGCGCACAGCACGGCGGGGCCCCGCACATTGATCTCGGCGAGCGGCACGGCCTGCGGGCCGACCGCGCCCGCGCAGTTGATGACCGCGTCGGGCGCGAACGAGAAGAGCAGTTCGGCGAGTTGGGCCGGGGCGACGGTGGCGAGGTCCACGGCGAGGTCCGACGCGGGGCCCCGGCCCGCGCCGAAGAACCGCACGCCGGGCAGGGCACGCAGCTCCTGGGCGACATGGCCGCCCAGGTAGCCGCTGTGCCCCAGTACGAGAATGCGCATGGGGCGGTCAGGCCCCCTTCAGTAGGAGCGAACGGTGCGTGGTGAACTCGGCGTTGGCCCGGTCGTAGTCGTCCGGGCGTCCGATGTCCAGCCAGTAACCGTCGAACGCGTAGGCGTGCGGCGGGGTTTCGGCCTTGAGCAGGTCCAGGACCAGCTCGTCGAAGCCCAGCGGCAGGCCGGGGGTGTAGTTGGCGAGCGTGCTGAGGGACAGGCCGTACACCCCCATCGACACGCGGTAGTCCATGCTCGGCTTCTCGGTGAAGCCCACCACCTTGGTGTCGTCGGTGGTCAGCACCCCGAAGTCGATGTGGACCTTGCGGGCGTAGGTGGAGATGGTCAGCGGCGCGCCGCTGGCCCGGTGCTGGGTGAGCACGTCCGCGTAGTCGAGGTCGGTGAGGATGTCCCCGTTCATGACGAGGAAGGATTCCGGCAGCCGGTCCCGCATGGTCAGGAGCGGGCCGATGGTGCCGAGCGGGCTCTCCTCGGTGCTGTAGTCGATGTCCAGGCCCCAGCGTTCGCCGTCGCCCACATAGGCCCGGATGATCTGGCCCAGGTGACCGATGGCGATGGTGCAGCTGGTGAACCCGGAGGCCGCGAGCTGGCGCAGCACGATCTCCAGGATCGCGTGCTGGTCGCCGATCGGAACCAGCGGCTTGGGCAGCGCCGTGGTGTACGGCCGCAGCCGGACGCCCTTGCCTCCGGCGAGTATCACTGCGTGCATGGGAGCCTCCCTGAGAGTGGGGACTGCAGAGTCAGATGTTGTAGATGCCGGTCTTGTAGCGCGCGAGGTTGCCCGGGTCGCGGAAGAACTCCGCGGTCCGCTCAAGGCCCGACTCCAGGCCGAACCCCGGCTGCCAGCCGGTGGCTTCGGTGAGCCGGCTCGCGTCCGCCACCAGACGCATCACTTCGGAGTTGGCGGGTCTGATGCGCTGCTCGTCCTCGCGGACGTCCAGCTCGGCGCCCATCACCTTGCCGATGAGCCGCACCAGGTCGCCGACCGAGATCTCGGTGCCGGTACCGGCGTTGAACGTGCGCCCCACGACGCGCTCGGCGGGGGCGGTGCCGACCGCGAGGAAGGCCCGCGCGGTGTCGGCGGCGAACGTGAAGTCCCGGGTGGGGCGCAGATCGCCGAGCGTGATGGTGCGCTCGCCCGCCGCGACCTGTCCGATGACGGTCGGGATCACGGCCCGCATCGACTGGCGCGGCCCGTAGGTGTTGAACGGCCGCAGCGTCACGACCGGAGTCGCGAAGCTCGCGAAGTAGCTGTCCGCGAGCCGGTCCCCGCCGGCCTTCGAAGCGGCGTACGGGGACTGGGTGTTGATGGGGTGGTCCTCGGTGATCGGCACGGTCTGCGCGGTGCCGTACGTCTCGCTGGTCGAGGTGTGCACCAGGCGCGGCGTGCCGAGGGCGCGGACCGCCTCCAGGACGTTGAGGGTGCCCGTGATGTTGGTGTCCACGTAGCTGTGCGGGGCCTGGTAGGAGTACGGGATCGCGATCAGGGCGGCCAGGTGGTAGACCGCTTCGGCCCCTTCGACCAGACCGCGCACCGAGCCGGGGTCGCGGACGTCGCCGAGGACGATGTCGACCTGGTCCAGGACGTCGGGGGAGAGGGTCTCCAGCCAGCCGTAGGACGAGAACGAGTTGTACTGGGCCATCGCGCGGACCCGGTGCCCCGAGGCGACGAGCGCCTCGGTGAGGTGGGAGCCGATGAAGCCTTCGGCTCCGGTGACGGCGACAAGCGGTGCGGAGGTCAACTGCCGCTCCTCTCAAGGTGGTTCGGTACGTTTGGTGATCGTTCGGGTGCGGTGTGTGAGGCCCGTGGTCCGGCTGGGGCGCCGGGTGGGGCCGTGGTGCGGGATCAGGCGTGTGCGGTGGGCCGCCCGAGCAGGTGCAGGGTGGTGCCCGTCAGGGCCAGGGCGGCGGCCGTACAACAGAGGAGCTCGGCGAGCGGCCCCGGCGGCGGCGCGGTCAGGGCCGCCGAGGCGACGCCGGTCGCGGCGGCGAGGCTCACGGCGGCGGGCACCCAGGCGATGCCGAACGCCTGGAGCAGCAGCGCCGTCCACAGCAGCGCGGCGAGCGCGAGCAGCGGCGCGGGCTCCGCGCCGGTGAGCAGCGCCGCGGGAACCAGCGGGATCAGGTAGACGAGGAGGCAGCCGCCGAGCACGGCGGCCGAGCGCCACCGGAAGGCGGCCGGGGTGGCCGTCGCCCGCAGCGCCGCGACCGACAGGCCCCGGTAGCGGTAGAGCAGCCATTCGGCGGGGCCCATGCTGAGCGTCAGGGCGATCACCGCGAGCGGATGCTGCTGCCCGGCGAAGGCCACGAGCACACCTGCGGCGAGCCCGAACAGGCCGTACGGGAGCGACGCCACGAGCCGCGGGCTCACCGGGGCGGCCGCGGCGGGAAGCTTCAGCGTCTCGCGCAGGCAGTACGCGGCGGCCGCGACCACCAGGACGAGCGTGAACACGCTGATCCCGATCCTCAGGGGGGCGCCCGGCTCCCGGAAGGGCAGGGCCGCCGCCCCCATCATCAGCGGGGTGAGCGCGCTGAGCAGGATCCGCTCGCGGGCGAGGACGAGCAGGATCCCGGCCGCCGCGAGATAGCAGGACTGGCCCGCCACGAAGAAGGCGGCGGAGCTCGGCCCCACGATCGCCAGACCCGTCACGAAGGCGAGGAGCGCGCCGAGCGGCGCCCCCGCCATCAGCGTGCGGGCCGCCTCCGGCCGGCCGGAGGCCATCCGCAGATAGGCCCGGTGGCCGAGCCCCTGCCCCCAGGCCCACGAGATCAGACCCGCCACGACCAGGGCGAGGACCGCCCGGTCGCTCTGCCACAGCCGGGCCGTGAGCGGATAGGCGAGCCCGGGCAGGGCGAACAGGGCGCCGCGCAGCCCGCAGCGCACCGGATCCGGCTTCCAGGGATCGGCGGCCGCGGGCGGCTCCGGGAAGCTGCGCGGCACCCGCCGGTACAGGTCCTCGGCCAGCGCGAACAGATTGCGGTGGCCGTACTCGTCCGCGATCTGCTGGGCCGTCAGGCCCTCGGACTCCAGGACCGCCGCGACCTCGTAGGCGTGGACGGCGGGCCCTATCTGTTCGGCGAGTTCGGCGGCCAGGCGGTCCACCGCCGCGTCCTTGCCCCACCGCGCGGGCCGCCGGCCCGGCAGGCGCAGCGTCATCGTGGACTCGGTGGCGAGCCGCAGGGTCAGGGTGTCGTCGCGGCCGTCGGGCGGCTCCAGACGGATGGGCCCGCTCATCCCGCCACCCGGCTCAGCTCATCGGCCGGGACTCCGGCCCGTACCAGGCGCAGCGCCATGGTGGCGTCCTCGCTGTCGTCCCGCCGTCGCGCCGGGACGAGCGCGCCGCGTGCGGAGAGTTCGAGATAGATGGCCCGGAAGGTGTCGACGGTCTGGCGCAGCGTGAACTGCTCGACGACGCGCAGCCGCGCCGCTTCCCCCATCGCCGCCCGGCGTGCCGGATCGCCCAGGAGTTCCAGGGCGGCCGCCGCCATCGCGGCCGGATCGCGCGGCGGTACCACGAGCCCGGTCTCGCCGACCGCCTCGCGCACCCCGCCCACGTCCGTGGAGACGGTGGCCCGGCCGCAGCTCATCGCCTCGATGAGGGTGAAGGGGAAGCCTTCGCTGATGCTGGACAGCATGACCACGTTGCCCGCCGCGTAGGCGTCCCTGATGTCCTCGACGCGGCCCTCGAAGGTGACCGCCCCGCCCTGGTCGAGGGAGGCGGCGAGCGCCTCGCAGCGCTCCCGGTACGCCTCGCCGCCCCGGGGCGTGCCGCCGAACAGGCGCAGGGTGGCCTCGGGGAGCTCGGCCCGCACCTTGGCGAACGCGCGGATGAGTGTCTCCAGGTCCTTGATGGGGTCGACTCGCCCCGCCCAGCTCAGAGTCGGGGCGGCCGGCTCGGGTCCGGCGGGCGGGAACGCGGCCGGGTCGACGCCGTTGTAGACCGTGCGTATGAGCTGGGGATCGGCCCCGCCCTGCTCCTCCCACAGCCGGTTGTACTGGTTGCCCGGGGTGATCAGCGCGGCCCGGCGGTACGTTTCCTCGGCCAGCAGCCGGAAGAAGCCGAGCAGCACGGCCTTGACCGGCCAGCGGTAGGGGGCGGTGCGGTAGCCCAGGTAGCGCTCGCGCAGATAGACCCCGTGCTCGGTCAACAGCAGCGGTACGCCGTGGAGTTCGGCGCCCACCAGACCCGGCAGGACGGCCACGCCGCCGCTCACCGCGTGCGAGACGCCCTGGGTCGGCGGCGCCGCGGCGAGCGGCCGCAGCGCGTGTTCCAGGAGCGCGGTCGCGGTGACCGCGTCGTGCAGCGTCGGCCGGGCCTCGCGGACCGCGAGCCCCGGGCGGTTCCACACCTCGGTCAGGACCCGTATCGCCCCGTCCCCGCGCAGTGCGGGGCTGAGCTGTCCGTCGCGGGCGGACCGGGCCATCTCGTAGAGGGCCGGCCCGAAACCGTCCTCGGCCGAGGGGTCGAGCAGTGCGGTCAGGAAGCGTTCGTACGCTGCCATCAGGCGCCGTTCCTGTCGGCCGCGCGGGGCCGAACCGCCGGGCGCAGGGCCCCACATGGGGACCGAGACGGCCTCGGAGGCGTGCGGCGGGAGATCCCAGACGGTGGCCTCGCGTCCGGTACCGGTCACCGCGATGATGTCGAAGTCGATGTCGGGCATTCCGGTGACGAGCTGGTCGCACCAGACGCTCACCCCGCCGTGGCTGTGCGGATAGGTGCCCTCGGTGAGCAGGGTGACCCGCGCCGCGCCGGAGCGCGGCGCGCGGTGTGGTACGTGCATGCATGCGCTCCGCGGCTGAAAGAGAGCGGTGGGTGGTGAATGGGGTCCGGCGGCCCGCCGCCGCGGCGGCGGCGGGCCATCGGATCCGAAGCGGACCGCGGTCAGCGCCGCTCGGCGCTGTACGGAACCGGCTTGCCGACACCGGCGGGGACCGGCGTGCGCGGTGCGCTCCCCGGTGTCACGCGCTCGGCGGACGACGCGGGGCGGGAGTGCGGGGCCAGGGCTCTGGCGGGAGCCGGGGCCAGGGACAGGGCGACGGCGCTCTGCCCGGACTGCGGCGACACCCAGCCGGAGACGCTCCCGGCGTAGGCCTGGCCGAACGCGGTGGTGCCACCGCCCAGGACCTGGCTCGTGCCGTTCGGCATGGTCGCGGTGACGGTCACGCCCGAGGGGGCCTGCACGGTCACGCTGTCGCCGATCCGGTACGCGGTGACCTGGCCGGCCTTCACCGCGGTGTTCCAGGCACCCCGGTTGCGCAGCTCGGCGCCGATGTCCTTCATCCGCAGGTTCACCAGCGGCGCACTGGGCGCGTACAGCGCCTTGTACTGGTCGAGCACCCCGTCGAGCACGGGGTAGCCGATCCGGTCCTCGGCGAGGTTGGACTGGTGGATGAAGTGCGGCCTGGGGTCGTTGCCGAGCACATGGCCGAGGGCGACCTGGGTCTCCAGGGGCACGATGTGGCCGGCGTAACCGGTGGCCGGGTCGAGCGGCGCCGGCAGACAGGTGGTGTTCGGCAGGTCGTCGCACAGGCCGCTGCCGCCCTGGGTGCGGCTGGTGTAGATCCAGTTGTACTCGTCGACCTGCTCGGCGACATGACCCGCGTTGTAGAAGATGTTGATCGGGTAGCGGGCGACGGTGAGCGCCGGGCCGACCTGGCGCTGCTCGGGGTCGCGCGACATGTCGGCGCCCAGCCAGCCGATCTTGTTGGCGGTGAGGGCGGGGGCCAAGTAGGGATTGTCCTGCGGCTGTTGGGGCAGGAGCTTCATGCCGGAGTGTTCTCCGGTGACCAACTCGTCGGACTGGACCGGCAGTCCGACGCCCTGCGCCCACTGCTGGTTGTCGGATATCTCCTTGGATATCGCCGACTGGCTCACGTACTTGGTGGAGCCGTCCGGGTTGGTCGCGCACTTCCACGGCACGACCGTGACGTTCTGCTCGCAGCCCAGGAAGGCGTGGTCGTAGGTGTGGTTGACCCAGCGGAAGTCGCCCTTGGACGCGACGAGTTCGTCGGCCAGCTCATCGACGCCGTCGTGGTTCTCGCGGTACTCGACGCTGCCGCCGCCGTTGTAGGCGAGGTCGAGCGTGAAGTTGCGGGACTTCTCCCAGGCGACGGCGTTCTTCACATCCGCCGGGCTCATCCGGATCGAGTCCTCGACGCCCTGCCCGGGCGGGCAGTCGACGTCGCCCGGCGTGCAGTTGAGTGTGGAGTCCCACCGGTCGTCACCGGCGAAGACGTCGTCCACGTGGACCGCGAAGTAGTTCCGGGAGGCGCCGAGCCGCACGTTCTGCGTCATCCAGTCGACGATGCCCCGGGCGAGCAGCTTGAACTGCTGCTGGTACTGGTTGTACGCGAAGGTGACGACCAGCTCCCGGCGTCCGCCGTGGCGGTACTCGCCGACGAGGCTGCCGTTGCCCGTCTTGCCGGGGATCGGCGCCTCGACGTAGCTCGTGAAGTCGGCGCCGGCCGCCGGCTGCGCCAGGAAGGCGTAACTCTCGCTAACCGAGGGCGAGTTGTCCTCGAACGGCACGCTCCCGTTGAGGTAGCCGAACGGCCCGGCGCCGCGGCCCGCGGCGGTCACCTGGGCCTTGAGGCCGTCCACCGAGCCGCTGTAGCCGCTGGTGGCGGCCGGCTGGAGACCCACCTGCGGACGCGCGTAGGTGTAGGCGTCGACCTGGGGTATCGCGTACGTCGTCTCGTACGCGGCGAGCGCGGCCATCTCGGCGGAGCCGGCCGGGAAGGGGTTGTCGTTGGGCAGCACCACGGCCTGGAACTTGGCCCGGGGCGCGCCGTTCACGGTGTCGGCGAGGAACGCCTGGTCGATCACGGGGCGGCCGGACTTCGTCAGGTCGACCTCGGTGTACGGAGTGCCCTCGCCGTCGAGTTCGGCGGTGATGGCGTCGGTGGCCGGCCCGCCGTCCGTCACGACCAGGACCTTGAGGTCGACGCGCGGCGCGGGCGTCGCCGAGTACGCCGGCGCCGCCGGTAAGCCCATGGCGAGCAGAACCGTGCCTGCGGCCAGGCCGGTGATGTGTCTGCTTCGGTGTGTGTTCCGCTTCACGCGGTGAAGTCCCCTCCCCTGGAGGTCCGTTCGGCTCCCCTGCCTGTCCGGACCCCGCCCCCGCGCAACGGTCGCGCCCCGATGAGGAGGACTTGCCGTTCCGCTCTGTCGCGTCACATAGTGCGGGTCTTCGAGGAGTTTTCGAGTGGCTACTGTGAAACATGACGAAAAAATGTGGGCTACGTGATGGGGCGCAGGCCGGTGCATGAACCGGTGTGAGCGGTTCCGGTCGTTCGCGCCGGGCCGCGCCGGGCCCGGAAAATCGGAGCAGTCCGGCGGGGCAAACGCTTTCGGTACAGGGGGCGCACGCGGGCGCAAACCATCAATGGTCCAGACAACCAGGCGTTCCGGGACGTATACGGTTTTCGGCCACACGAGCGAAACATTCGCTCGAATCCCGGCCGCGCACGTTCAATTCCGGACACACGAAACCGGCCGACCCGGGGGGATGGGCCGACCGGCGAACGTGGGCCGCCGATGCGGGCGGCCGGTCTCGTGCTAGCGGGCTGCCACCGGGGCGGGAGTGGCGCAGTTGACCCGCAGCGTCGGGGAGTTGAAGGTGCCGTCCTTGTGGCTCTGGCTGTCGTTGTACTCGTAGTAGACGTACGAGTAGAACGCTATGTTGCCGTTGCAGCCGGAGTCCGCGGCCACCTGGACCGGGATGGTGACCGTACGGCTGGTGCCCGGCGCGACCGGCACGGAGTAGTTGACCCCGATCGTGGTGGTGCCGGTCCCGGTGCAGGTCACGCCGGTCCCGGAACACGAGGCGAGCGAGTACTTGAGGTCGGGGCGCTGGGTGGTCGCCCAGGTCGGCTGGACCGACTGGTAGACGAACCACACGTCGGTGGTCTGGTTGTTCGTGAAGGTCATGCTCAGGTTGACCGTGCTGCCGGGCGTCGCCGCCGTCTGGTCGGCGCTGAAGCTCACATCCGGGGTGACGGCGCTGGCGGACTGGCTCATGCCGAACAGGGCGAGGGAAGAGGCGAGGGCCGCTGCGAGGCTGAAACGCCTCAGGTGTGTGATTCGCATGAGGACGGAGAGTAGGAGGAAGAACACGCAACGTCCGCCGGATCGCCACAATGTGGAGACCCGCTGGCTCGATCCCGGCGGGCATGAACTGGCCGTGGCATGAAGCCGGTTGACCCTCGCCGGAACGTCGACCGCAGCCCGGAGGGGCGCGCCCGACGGTCCCGGGCGAACGTCTGACCGATAACCGACGGTCCCCGGCGCGTCCAGCAATGGCGCATTCCGCCCCCGGACACGGCACGGCCCCCTGCCCCGGAAGGGGAGGGGGCCGTGCCGTGTCCGGGGGACCCTGCGGCCGCCGGGTCAGTCCTGCGGCGGGGCTTCCTGCCGCGCCTGCTGCTGGGCCGCCTCGACCGACTTGCGGACCTCGTCCATGTCCAGGCCGCGGGCCTGGCCGATGACGTCCTCAAGGGCCGCCTCGGGCAGCGCGCCCGGCTGGGCGAAGACCGCCACGTTGTCGCGGACGATCATGAGGGTCGGGATCGACCGGATGTCGAAGGCCTGAGCCAGTTCCTGCTGGGCCTCGGTGTCGACCTTCGCGAAGACCAGGTCGTCATGGCGCTCGGACGCGGCCTCGTACACCGGGGCGAACTGGCGGCACGGGCCGCACCACGACGCCCAGAAGTCGATCAGCACGAACCCGTTGTCGGACACGACCGAGTCGAAGTTCTCTTTGGTCAGCTCGACAGTGGCCATCACTCACACCTCTTCCCGGCCCCAGGGGATGGGACCGCCTCGCACAACCGCGTGCGCCGCCGCGGTATTCCGTCCTTGGCGGGTGCCCCTGTGGCCACCGAGTACACCGGGCACCAGACTGTGCGTATGACGGAAGCCGAGGAATACGACGTGGTGGTGCTGGGTGCGGGGCCGGTCGGCGAGAACGTCGCCGACCGGGTGCGCGCGGCCGGCCTGAGCTGTGCGGTGGTGGAGAGCGAACTGGTCGGGGGCGAGTGCTCGTACTGGGCCTGCATGCCCAGCAAGGCCCTGCTGCGCCCGGTCGTCGCGCGGGCCGAGGCCCGCAGGGTGCCGGGGCTGCGCCAGTCGGTACAGGGGCCGCTGGACGTCCAGGCCGTGCTGGAACACCGCGACGACTACACCTCCCACTGGAAGGACGACGGCCAGGTCGAATGGCTCGACGGCATCGGCGTCCACCTCTACCGCGGCCACGGGCGCCTGTACGGCACCCGCAAGGTCAGCGTCACCAGCCCCGAGGGCGAGCACCACGTCCTCACCGCCCGGCACGCCGTCGCCGTGTGCACCGGCAGCCGCGCCCAGCTCCCCGACCTTCCGGGCCTGGCCGACGTGAACCCCTGGACCAGCCGCGAGGCCACCAGCGCGCAGCAGGCGCCGGGCCGGCTCGTGGTGGTCGGCGGGGGAGTGGTGGCCGTCGAGATGGCCACCGCCTGGCAGGCGCTCGGCTCCCGGGTCACCGTCCTGGTGCGCGGCGAGGGGCTGCTCCCGAAGATGGAGCCGTTCGCCGGGGAACTGGTCGCCGACGCGCTGCGCGAGGCGGGCGCCGAGCTCCGCACCCACACGTCGGTCACGGACGTCGTACGCAACGTCTCGACCGGCGCGGTGACGGTCTCGGTGCGCGGCCCCGAGGGCGACGAGCGCATCGAGGCCGACGAGATCCTCTTCGCCACGGGCCGGGCGCCCCGCACCGACGACATCGGCCTGGAGACCATCGGCCTCGACCCCGGCTCCTGGCTGCCCGTCGACGACTCCTGCCGCGTGGAGGGCAGCGACTGGCTGTACGCGGTCGGCGATGTGAACCACCGGGCGCTCCTCACCCACCAGGGCAAGTACCAGGCCAGGATCTCCGGCGCGGCCATCGCGGCCCGGGCCGCCGGGACCCCGGTCCTGGAGAGCGACCCCTGGGGCGCCCACGCGGCGACCGCCGACCACGCGGCCGTGCCCCAGGTCGTCTTCACCGACCCGGAGGCCGCATCCGCCGGGCTGACCCTCGCCGAGGCACGGGACGCGGGCCACCGGGTGCGGGCGGTCGACTACGACATGAGCGGCGTCGCGGGCGCCGGGCTCTACGCCGACGGCTACACGGGCAAGGCGCGCATGGTCGTCGACGAGGACCGGGGCGTCGTGCTCGGCGTCACCTTCGTCGGGCCCGGCGTCGGCGAGCTGATCCACTCGGCGACGGTCGCCATCGCCGGCGAGGTCCCGCTGGAGCGCCTGTGGCACGCCGTTCCCTCGTACCCGACGATCAGCGAGGTGTGGCTGCGCCTCCTGGAGACCTACCGGGGCTGAGCCGGGCGGCTACGCCGCGAACGCGTCGACGCCGGTCAGTCCGGCCGAGAGCGCCCAGAGGCGGGCGGCCTGCTCGGGGTCGGTGGCGTGCGCGCGCACACCGGCGGTGAGCGCCGCGGCGTCGAGCTCGCCGTCGGTGACCCCGTTCGCCCCGGCCGGCACGAGTTCCGCGACGTCGCAGTCCTCGCAGTAGACACCGCCGAGGCCCGCGAGCCGCGGGGAGGTCGCCGCCCACACCTGGGTGGCGGCTCCCTGCTCGGGGGTCTTGAAGTCGAGCGACCAGTTGCCGTCGGCGTCGACCCAGCCCGCCGCGATCCGCTCCTCGTCGGAGACGTGCCGCACCAGCGGGGTGTTGATCTCGCCGGGGTGCACCGCGAACGCGCGCACGCCCGCGTCCCGGCCCAGCCGGTCGAGGTGCACGGCGAACAGCACGTTGGCGGTCTTGGCCTGCCCGTACGCCTGCCACTTCTCGTAGCCGAGGCGGAAGTGCGGGTCGTCCCAGCGGACGGCGGAGAGCTGGTGGCCCCGGGAGGAGACGGCCACGACCCGGGCACCGCCCTCGGCGAGCGCCGGCCACAGCCGGTTCACCAGGGCGTAGTGCCCGAGGTGGTTGGTGGCGAACTGGGCCTCCCAGCCCGGGCCCACCCGGGTCTCGGGGCAGGCCATCACTCCGGCGCTGTTGACCAGGATGTCGATGGTGCGGCCGGAGGAGAGGAAGCGGTCGGCGAAGGCGCGCACGCTGTCGAGGTCGGCGAGGTCGAGCGTGTCGACCTCCGCGCCCGCGATGTCCGCGACCGCCGCTTCGGCGACGTCGGGGCGGCGGGAGGGAACGACGACGCGGGCGCCCGCCCCGGCGAGCGCGCGGGTCGTCGCCAGGCCGATCCCGGAGTAGCCGCCGGTGACGACCGCGAGCCTCCCGGTGAGGTCGGTCCCGGCGAGTACGTCGGCCGTGGTGCTGCGGGCCCCGAAGCCCGACCCGGTGCTGTGCTGAGGGGTGTGCTGCTCGGAAGTGGTCATGTCGACGAAGCTAGGAGTTGGAGTGCACTCTCAGTCAACTCCCGTTTCCCGTAGGCAGGTTGACCGTCACCAGGCCGACCGTCACCGCCCCTCCAGATCGCCCTCCGGTCCCGGGGCGGCCTCGCCCTCGGACCCGCGTCCGGGGGAGCGGGGCTGGACCGCTTCCGGGTCCGCCGCCACCGGCTGCCACACCCGGGGCCAGCGGCGCTGGATCAGGGCCGCGACCAGGCCCGCTGCGATGCCGGTGATCATGGGCTCGCCGTGGCCGTCGCCGAGCAGCAGCAGGACGACGCCGTCCACGACGATCGCGGTGGCGAGCAGATAGTGGCGCCGACCGGGACGGATGAGCAGGGCGAGTCCGGCGATGCTGGTGGCGAGCCGGAAGGTGAGCCCCGAGTTCCCGCCCCCGGGAGGCCCGTGGACCAGGAACGTGTCCACGCTGAACACGAGCATCAGGGCCGGGACGAACGCCAGCATCATCCGGCCGCCCCACACCCGCTCGGCGGCGTATCCGATGAGGGCCAGGACGAAGAGGTTGAACGCGGTTCCGCCGACTCCGCCGTCCTGCACCATGAAGGAGGTGTACGCCCGCCACCACTGGCCGTGGTCGATGATCTTGTCCGAGTCCCGGTGCAGGACGTCGTAGATCCCCGGGAACGCGAACTGGAGCAGCGAGGGAATCGCGACGATCAGCCACAGACCGATCGCCACCTTCGGCGGCTCGCGAAGGCTGAACGTCCGCTGGGGCAGACCGTCCATGACCTTCATGACCGCGACGATCATCAAGACGTACAGGACGGGCGACAGAAAATGGTCGGTCATGACCTTTGTCTACCCCGAGCCCCTCCCGGCCTGTCCCCACCACGCGGTATCGGCCACGCGCGCCGGGCGCCCCGAACACCCGCTGCAGTGGGCCGCGTACGCCTTCAACTGTCCCCCGGAGTGCGGGAATTCGGCTTGATCCCATCGGCGGGCGCGAGTGCCTGGCGGGGCTGAAGGGCAGCCCGGGGCGGAAGAGCGCCGCCCGTGCGTAATACTCCCTGTATGACTTCACGCATTACGGCGCCTCGGGTGGGAGGCGGGGTGGACATCCGGCGCGCGACCGCCCGGGACGCCAAGCGGCTGACCCGTCTGGTGCGTGCCTCCCGCGCCTACGAGGGCCCGTACGCGCCGATGGTCGACGGGTACCGGGTGGGGCCGGACTACATCGAGACCCATGAGGTGCACGTGGCGGTCGACCGCGACGGCCGGGTGCTCGGCTTCTACGCGCTGGTCCTGACGCCGCCCGAGCTGGATCTGCTGTTCGTCGCGGACGATGCCCAGGGACTCGGTGTCGGCCGTCTCCTGGTCGCCCATCTGCGGGAGAAGGCGCGCGCCGCGGGCCTCGACCGGGTGCGCATCGTCTCGCACCCGCCCGCCGAGGGCTTCTACCTCGGGGTGGGGGCCCGCCGGATCGGCGTCGTGCCGGCCAACCCGCCCGCCGTGATGTGGGACCGGCCGGAGCTCGAACTCCCCATGGATTGAGGGGGTCATCCGGTTGCCCCCGGCCGATATGCCGGACAAGCCCAATTGCGTTATGAATCGGCATGGCAGGCCATCCGCGACTGCCACCGTGGCGGAGCAGGCCCTCCGTGCGATGCGGCCGCGGGGCTCCGACACGGCCGAGAGAGGGCGACATGGCGGACAGGGCGGGAATGCCGGGAGACGACGGCGTGCGGAGCGGACCGGGCGCGGCGGCTCCCAGCGGAGCGACGGCGGTCGGCCGGCGGCGCCGGATGCCGTGGAAACCCCGAAGTGATCTGACGGCGCATCAACTCAAACGGCGCAGGCTCGCCACGCGTGGCGCACTCGCGGTGTGCCTTCTGTGCGTCGGCGCGGTCGGCTACTCGGTGGGCGAGGCGCTGACCTACCCCGGCGACGACGGCACGGCGGCCCGTCTGGCCGGCTGGGCCCGCGAGCACGAGCTGGGCCCGGTCGTCGACAAGCTGGAGAACCTGCAGTACGAACTCGACCCCCCGCAGGTCGGCGGCTCCCTGCCGAGCGCGGCCCTGGCCCGGATGCGGGCGACGGCACCGCCCGTCCCGGTCCACCACCAGAACGTGCCGCTGCGCACCCCGATGCGGCCGCTGGTCAGCCCGGGCCTGCCGGGTGAAGGGGTGTGGCGGGTGCTCAGCGCCGCGCACGGCGACCCCGTCGTCCAGGGCACCTATGTGCGGCCCGACGCCGACCACACCTCCTACCAGGCGGCCGTCGCCTGGATCAGCGGCAAGAAGGCGCGCTTCGAACTGCACCCCGGGGTGCGTGAACCCGGCGGCACCTTCTCCGTGCCGCCGAACGTCCCGAAGGGCAAGCGCACCGGCCTCCTCGCGACCTGGAACGGGGGCTTCAAAATCACCGACGGCGGCTCGCGCGGCGGCTTCTACCTCGACGGCGAGACGGCGGGGGAGCTGCGCGGCGGCGCGGCGTCGGAGGTCTTCTACAAGGACGGGTCGATCGGAATCGGCCAGTGGGGACGCGACCTGCGCATGACCCGCGACGTGGTCGGCGTGCGCCAGTGCCTGGAGCTCATGGTCGACAACGGCAAGGTCGTGCCGGACATCGACGTCGACGCCAAGTGGGGCGCCACCGACCAGAGCCGCATGTTCGTCGAGCGCTCCGGCGTCGGGGTCACCGCGCAGGGGGACGTCATCATGGTCGTCGGCCAGGCCCTCACCGCCCGCACCCTCGCCGAACTCATGCAGCAGGCGGGCGCCGTGCGCGCGATGCCGCTCGACATGAACCGGGCCTGGCCCTCCTTCATGAGCTACGACCCCACGAAGAACCCGGCCGACCCCGAGCCCACCAACATCCTCGACTTCGACAACCCGCCGGAGCGCTACTACAACCAGGCGACCAGGGACTTCGTGGCGGTGTACGCGAAGTGACCGGAGCGGCCCGGCCTCTACTTGCGTGGATGTGCAAATAGAGGTTACGGTCGACAGGTCAGGACGGAGAGACCGGAGCCCGGCGAGGGGGTGAGGACATGGAGCGAAGTCACAGCGGCGCGGACCGGCATCGGACGCGCGACCCCCTGTCCCCACACCCCCGCGGTCTCCGGTAGCGCCCCTCGGCGTGCCGCGAGGCCGGCACGTCCGGCCGCTCGCGGCCGGGTGAGAGGAGCTCCCGTGTCCACCCTCACCACCTTCGACTTCGCCCTGCGGCTCGCCGTCGGCGTCGGCTGCGGCGCCCTGATCGGCGTCGAGCGCCAGTGGCGGGCCCGCACCGCGGGGCTGCGCACCAACGCCCTGGTCGCCGCCGGGGCCACCCTGTTCGTGCTCTACAGCGAGGCGGTCGGCGACGAGACCAGCCCCACCCGGGTCGCCTCCTACGTCGTCTCCGGCATCGGATTCCTCGGCGGCGGCGTCATCCTGCGCGACGGCGCCTCCGTGCACGGCCTCAACACCGCGGCCACGCTGTGGTGTTCGGCCGCGCTCGGGGTCCTCGCCGCCTCCGGCCGGCTCGACCTCGCGCTCATCGGCACCGCCACCGTCCTCGCCGTACATCTGCTGCTGCGCCCCGCCGGCCGGCTGCTCGACCGGGCGCCCGCGCCCCGGTGCGGCCCCGAGACCTCCGAGGCCGAGGACGTACGGGACGAGGCGCGGGTGCCGGTCGGGTGCGAGCGGCCGGTCGTGGACCGGCCGTCCGTCAGGTTGCCGGCACGCCGACCTGGGACCAGGCCTTGAGCACCGCCTGGATCTCGTCGCCCTCGCCGTAGAGGCTGCGCGCGGTCGCCGCGGTGAGCCGCGCGAAGTCGGCGAACTGGGCGTCCTTGCCGAGCTCGCCGCCGGTGAGGGTGGCGTACCAGATCTTCCCGGCCCGCTCCCAGGCGTTGCCGCCGAGCGCGGTGGCCAGCAGGTAGAAGGCGTGGTTGGGGATGCCCGAGTTGATGTGCACCCCGCCGTTGTCGCGGCTCGTGCGCACGTAGTCCTTCATGGCGCCCGGCTGCGGATCCTTGCCGAGCCGGGGGTCGTCGTACGCTGTGCCGGGTGCCTTCATCGAGCGCAGCGCGTCACCGTGGACGCCGGGTCCGAGCAGACCCGCGCCGATGAGCCAGTCGGCCCGGTCGGCGCTCTGGCCGAGGGCGTACTGCTTGATGAGCGAGCCGAACACGTCGGAGACCGACTCGTTGAGCGCGCCCGACTGCCCGAAGTAGTCGAGGTTCGCCGTGTACTGCGTGACGCCGTGGGTCAGCTCGTGCCCGATGACGTCGACCGGCAGCGTGAAGTCGAGGAACAGCTCGCCGTCCCCGTCGCCGAACACCATCTGCTCGCCGTTCCAGAAGGCGTTGTCGTACTGCTCGCCGTAGTGCACGCTCGCGGTCAGCGGCAGCCCGGAGTCGTCGATGGAATGGCGCCCGTACGCCTTCAGATACAACTCGAACGTGGCACCGAGCCCGGCGTGCGCGCGGTTGACGGTGGCGTCCGTCGAGGGCGTGTCGCTCTCGGCGTGCACCTTGCTGCCGGGCAGCGTCTCCTGGTGCCCGGCGTCGTAGATGGTGCGGTCCGGCTTGTCCGACGGGGCGGTGGTGGGGGCGGCGGCGCCCCGGACCGTGGTGATCCGGCGCTGGGTGCGCAGCTGGGCGTCGTGCTCCAGGGTGCGGCGCGCGGGCCCGTACACGGCGGGGTCCTCGTGCTGGGCCAGCCGGTCGAGGACGTGGGGAGGTACGACTGTGCAGAAAACGGCGGGATTGTTCATGCGCAGCAATGTGGCACAGCGTGACCCAACTGTCACCGCCCGCAGTCGAGTTGGCTGGAATGTGACGTCCGGCGAGCGCCCCTGGTCGATGAGGGGCGCCCGTGCTAGCGGCCTCAGGCGAACGCGGGCCCGGACCCCGGCTCGGGGAACTCGCCCGCCATGGCCGCGGCCATCCGCAGATGCGGCGCCGCCTCGGCCGGGCGGCCCTGGCGCTCCAGGGTGCGGCCCAGCATGAGCGTCGCGTACTGCTCGACGGGGTCGCGCGCGAGCACGGCCCGCAGCTCCGCCTCGGCCTTCTTCAGCTGGGCCGAGTGGTAGTAGGCGCGGGCGAGGAGGAGCCGGGGTGCCACCTGCTCGGGCACCTCGGCGACCAGGCCGGTCAGGATGCCGGCGGCCGTCACGTACTCCTTGGCCTCGAAGAACATCAGGGCCCGGCTCCAGCGGTCGGCCGGGGTGCCGAACTCGTAGTAGCGGTCGGTGACTTCATCGCGTGCGGTGGTCATGGGTGCGTCCTGTTCCGGGCCCCGGGGCCGGGGCCTTTCACCCCGCTCAACACCAAGGTGTTGTTGAACATTCCACTACCTACAGGTGCGCGACCGGACGGCCCCGCTCACCGCGCGCCGCCTACCTCGCGCCGCACGTCGCTCAGCGCCCGGCGCCCTTGTGCCGCTTCGCCAGCACGGCGACCAGGGCCGCGATCGGAACGATCAGGGCGAGCGTGACCGGGCCCGTGCCCCAGCCCAGGCCGGCCCTGGTGACGGGGACGCCCATCCAGTCGGCGAAGGACGCGCCGAGCGGCCTGGTGAGGACGTACGCCCACCAGAACGCGGCCACCGCGTTGAGCCCGAGGTGGCGGCCGGCCAGGGCCGGCACGGCGATCAGCGCGGCGAAGAGCACGCCGGACGCGAGGTAGCCGAGGTGCAGCGTGCCGGCCGTGAGATCGCCGACCGCCGTGCCCAGCGCGAAGGTGGCGAGCACGGCGGCCCAGTAGAAGGACTCCCGGCGGCGGGTGCGGATGCTGTGGATCGACAGCGTCCGCTCGCTCAGGTACCAGGCGGCGAACACCGCCGCCAGCGCCACGGTGAAGGCCGCCGTGGAGACCGCGTACGGGACGCCCGCGATCACATGGACGACATCGGCGGCCATGGTGCCGAACACGCTGACCATGACGATCGCCGACCAGTACGTCCAGGGCCGGTACCGGTCGCCGCGGAACTGCACCACGAGCGCGACCACCAGGCCCGTGAGGCCGAGGGCTCCGGCGGGGACCGGGCCGAGGGTGCGGCCGAGGTAGTCCGAGGCCGTCTCGCCCATGCCGGTGGTGAGCACCTTGACGACCCAGAACAGGGCCGTGACCTCGGGCACCTTGCTCAGGGCGGAGCCGCTCGGGCGTGCGGCCCGGCGGGGGCGCCCCTCCGTCAGCGGCCTCGCCAACGCCTCACTGCTGGGCTGCCCCATGGTCGTTCCCACCCTCCCGGCGCACCGCGCCCCGGCCTCAACTGCCTTGATTCCAGGCATGGTTGGGCCCTGTGTCCGGCCGGGCGACGATCACGGCCCGACGAATGTCTACGTGACTGTAGACGATGGAGCTGTGGGGGTGAGCGCCGGGTGCGGTGGTCGTGCCACGCGGCGCACGGTCGGCGCGTAAGGATCCGGGCCGCGATGGCTCCCGCATGGGAGTTCCTTGACTACACCCGTGTAGACGCCAGTGCGAATCCATGACTAAGGTATGCCTTCGCTAACTGAGCGAAGCGCCTTCGTGGGCTGGGGAGAACGGCATGTGGGACGACGCGTTTCCAAGCTTCTTGATCGGATTGAGGGAGGGGCTCGAAGGCGGACTGATCGTCTCGATCCTGATCGCGACGCTCGTCCGTGCCGAGGCCAAGTCACGCCTGCCGCAGGTGTGGACGGGCGTACTCGCGGCGGTCGCCCTCGCGATGAGCTTCGGTGCGGTGCTCACCTTCTCGGCCGCCAACATGTCCGCGACGGCCCAGGAGGCGTTCGGCGGCACCCTCAGCGTCATAGCGGTCGTGTTCGTCACGGCGATGGTGTTCTGGATGCGCCGCTCGGCCCGCAGCCTCGCCGGCGAGATCAAGGAGAAGGTCACCGGGGCGCTCGCCATGGGCGCGGGCATGCTCGTCGTGACCTCGTTCCTCGCGGTCGGACGTGAGGGCCTGGAGACCGCGCTGTTCCTATGGACCACGGCCCGGGCGGCCGGCGAGTCGGCGGGCCCGATGATCGGCGCCGGGATCGGCATCGTCCTGGCCACGGGGCTCTGCTGGGGCCTGTACCGGCGGGTCCTGAAGATCAACCTCACGAAGTTCTTCACCGCCACGGGCGCCGTCCTCATCGTCATCGCTGCGGGGGTCCTCGGGTACGGCCTGCGGGACCTCCAGGAGGGCGGGGTGCTGCCCGGCAAGTCCGCGTACGCCTTCGACCTGAGCCGGAGCATCGACCCGTCCGCCTGGTACAGCACCCTGGTGCAGGGCGTCTTCAACCTGACCCCGGCGATGACGTGGCTTCAGGCCGTGGGCTATGTCGGGTACCTGGGCGTGGTGATGACGCTGTTCGTGCGGGGCGTGCGGGACGTGCGGGGCGCGGCGGCGAAGCCCGCCGGGCCCGTCGAGGCGGCCGCGGCGGTAGCCGGTGCCGGTGGCGAGCCTGGCGCTGCCGCTGCCCGGGGAGCCGAGCCGTCCGGGGCGCGTGCTCGGCGGCGCCCCGTCTGGCTGGTGCCCGTCGCCGTGGTCGCCGCACCGGCCGTCGTCGCGGGAGTCGTGGTGGCCCTGAGCGGGTCCAAGCCGGCCGGCGCCCAGACCGTCGCCGTGTCCGAGCGGGACTGCGGCAAGGGGTTCACCGCGCCGAAGCCCGGACGCCGGACCTTCCAGATGCACAACACCGGGGACAAGGCCTCCGAGGTCTATCTCATCGACCCGGCGAGCAACGCGGTGTACGGCGAGATCGAGGGCCTGGCACCCGGTACCACCCGCGACCTGGTCGCCACCGTCTCGGGCGGCTCCTACGCCTGGCGCTGCGTGCCCACCGGCGGCAAGGCCGTCACCTCCGCGGCCGTACGCGTCAGCGGCGGCGGCGCTGCCAAGGCGGTCGTCCCGGTCGCGGAGGCCGATCTGGTCGCGCCGCTCACCGCGTACAAGCAGTACGTGAACCAGGGTCTGGCTGCCCTCGTCGCGCAGACGAAGAAGCTGGGCGACGACATGGCCGGCGGCGACTTGGACGCCGCCCGGACGGACTGGCTCACCGCACACCGTACGTATGCCTCGCTGGGCGCCGCCTACGGCACCTTCCAGGACTTCGACAAGAAGATCAACGGCCGGACCGCAGGGCTCCCCGACGGAGTGCACGACAAGGACTTCACGGGATTCCACCGCGTCGAGTACGGCCTGTGGCACGGCCAGTCGGCGAGCGATCTGAAAGCGCCGACGGACCAGCTGGTCACGGATGTGACGAGCCTTCAGAAAGCTTTTCCCACGCAGGAGTTCGACCCCGCCGACCTGCCCCTTCGGACCCACGAGATTCTGGAGAACACGCTCCAGTTCGAGCTGACCGGCGAAGCCGACCAGGGCAGCGGAACCACCCTCGCCACCGCCGACGCCAACCTGGCCGGGACGCGTGAACTCCTGGGCGTGCTGCGCCCGTTGCTGGTCGCGCGCGACGCACCGCTGCTCTCCACGGTCGACAGCGACATCGCCCGCGTGCAGAGGCTGCTCGACTCCGCCCACCGGCAGGGCAGTTGGACGCCGGTCGGCCAGCTGGACCCGATCGCGCGAGGCCGGCTGAACGGTGCGACCGGGCAGCTCCTGGAGGACCTGGCCCCGGTGCCGGACCTCCTGGAGATCCGCAAGTCCGCCTGATGCCGAACCTCGACCGCCCTTTCGCGAGCCCCGGGCGAAGCGATGCCCGCCACGTACCGACCCGACCCCCGTACATCCCGAAGGGAACCCCGTCATGCCCGCCGAATACTCCGCCCCTCAAGGCAGTTGCCCCGCCGGACGGCGTTCCTTCGTCAAGACGGCCCTGGGTGCGGGCGCGGCCGGCGCGGTCCTGGCCGGAGGAGGGGTCGCGCTCAGTCAGACCGGCGCCGGGCCGGCTCGCGCGGCCGCTGCCGGCGACTCGGGCGCGGTTCCCTTCCACGGTGCCCACCAGGCGGGCATCCTCACCTCGCAGCCCCCGGCGGCGACCTTCGCCGCGCTCGACGTCATCGCCGACAGCCGGGAGGGCGTCGCTGAGCTGCTGCGGACCATCACCGAACGGGCCCGCTTCCTGACCACGGGCGGCGCACCGGCCGACCTCGGCGTCGGCGCCCCGCCGTCCGACAACGGCATCCTCGGGCCCGTGGTCCCGGCCGACGAGCTGACCGTCACGGTCGGCGTGGGCGCCTCGCTGTTCGACGACCGGTACGGTCTCGCCAAGGCCAAGCCGGTACGCCTCACACCCATGCGAACCTTCCCCAACGACAACCTCGACCCGGCCGAATGCCACGGCGACCTCTCGCTCCAGATCTGCGGAGCCCGTCAGGACGTGGTGCTGCACGCACTGCGCGACATCGCCCGGCACACCCGGGGCGCGATGCAGATCAAGTGGCGCGTCGACGGCTTCCAGAACGCCCCGCGTCCCACCGGCGCCCAGCGCAACCTGCTCGGCTTCAAGGACGGCATCGTCAACCCGGACGTGAGGTCCGCGCGCGAGACCGACCGGCTGATCTGGGTCGGCGACGCGCTGGGCGAGCCGTCCTGGGCGGTCGGCGGCAGCTACCAGGTGATCAGGGTCATCCGCATGCTGGTCGAGTTCTGGGACCGGGTCTCGCTCACCGAGCAGGAGAAGATGTTCGGCCGCCGCAAGGACACGGGTGCGCCGCTGGACGGCGCGGCCGAGACCGATGCCCCCCAGTACTCCAAGGACCCGCAGGGCAACGCGATCCCGCTGGACGCCCACATCCGCCTGGCGAACCCCAGGACCGCCGCGACCGACAACTCCCGCATTCTGCGCCGGGGTTACAACTACGACCGGGGGATCGACAACGTCGGCAACCTCGACATGGGGCTGGTCTTCTGCTGTTACCAGCAGGACGTGAAGCGGCAGTTCGAAGCGACCCAGGAACGCCTGGTCGACGAGCCGCTCGTCGACTACATATCCCCGACGGGCGGGGGCTATTTCTTCGCCCTGCCCGGCGCGAAGGACTCCTCCGACTGGCTGGGGCGGGGTCTGCTGGGAATGTGAGGAGGAGGGGAGGGACCGGACGGCGGGGGAGGCGGAGCGTACGCCGCGCTCGCGGTGCGGCGCGGTCCGCCCGGTGGATCGGGCGCCTGCGGCGGTACCCGATGCCGCGGCCCGCTCCCGCCGAACGCGGCGCGGTGGCCCCGCGAGGGAATAGGTTGGCCGCATGAGCAATCTCGATCGCCAGCCCGCGCTCTCCGTCTGCGGCGGACGCGGCTTCGTCGTGGCCGAGCCGGTGCGCGAGCTCCTCTCGCCCCGGACCGTGAAGCTCGGCGAGTCCACCGAAGTGCGCCGGCTGCTGCCGAACCTGGGCCGCCGGATGGTCGGCGCCTGGGCCTTCGTCGACCACTACGGCCCCGACGACATCGCCGACGAGCCCGGCATGCAGGTGGCCCCGCACCCGCACATGGGCCTGCAGACGGTGAGTTGGCTGCACGAGGGCGAGGTCCTGCACCGCGACAGCCTGGGCAGCCTCCAGACCGTACGCCCCCGGGAGCTGGGCCTGATGACCTCCGGCCGGGCCATCAGCCACTCGGAGGAAACCCCCAAGTCGCACAGCCGGTTCCTGCACGGAGCCCAGCTGTGGGTCGCCCTGCCCGACGCCCACCGCCACGTCGAGCCGCACTTCCAGCACCACGCCGAGCTTCCGCACGTCACCGCGCCGGGCTTCGACGCGACGGTGATCCTCGGCGAACTCGACGGCGCCGTGTCACCGGGCAGCACGTACACCCCCATCGTCGGGGCCGACGTGACCCTGACGGCGGGCGCCGAGCCGAGGCTCCCGCTGAACCCCGACTTCGAATACGCGGTCCTCTCCATGTCGGGCGAGGCCCACGTGGACGAAGTGCCGCTGCTCCCCGGCTCGATGCTCTACCTGGGCTGCGGCCGCACCGAACTCCCCCTCCGCGCCACCTCCGACGCCTCCGTCATGCTGCTCGGCGGTGAACCGTTCGAGGAGGAGATCCTGATGTGGTGGAATTTCGTGGGCCGCTCCAACGAGGAGATCCAGCAGGCCCGTTCGGACTGGATGACGGGTTCGAGGTTCGGCGAGGTGAAGGGCTACGACGGCGCCCCCATCCCCGCCCCGGAACTCCCGCCGGTGCCGTTGAAGCCGCGAGGGCGAGTGCGCTGAACCGGGCCGGGGGAAGGCGCGTCGAGCAGCTGGAGGGGACATGGCATCGATCGCTCTGTACTACCCGTGGATGCATTTCCAGGACACCGACTGGCTCAAGCTCGCGCTGCTGTCGTGGGAGAGGATCGTCAGGCTCCGTCCTCGCACGGTCGATGACCGCGACAGCGAGGTGGTCCGCGCGATCCGAGGGGAGAGCGATCTGCTGCACGAGGTCACTCCGGGCAGGCACGATCTGGAGACAGTGGCCGACGCCTTCTTCGAACTCCTCGGGTACGAGGACCTGGCCTGGGAACTGAACACCCTGCGTCTACGAACGGCGGATCCCGCGCTCGGTGTCGCTGAGCACCTGTTCCCGCCGCCCAGCCAACGGATCACGGAGCCGGAGCACCATCCGGCCCTGCTGTGGATCTACTGCGGCGGAACCGGCACCAAGATGTCGTCCACGCTGCGGCACCAATTGCTCGACGCCGGGCTGGCCGTCCAAGTCGACGGGCGTGATCCATGGGTCGGGCTCCACCCCCGCCTGGGCGCCGTCTACCTCACCGCTCTGGCCGACACCGTCGCCCGTCACAACGCACTGTCGCCCGTGACCGACGACCCCCGGATGCACCACGCGGTGGGCGCCCTCGACCGCCTCGCCGATCTGCTCGACCTGTCCGTGACCCCAGCCCTCCGGGACACCCGGGCCGCCTATGTCCACCTCTCGCTCCGCGCGGTGATCCGGCCCGAGAGAATTGCCGCCGTGCCCGTGTCCCGGCTGGTGGCCTTCCGGCAGAGATACGCACCCGAACTCGCGGCCTTCCACGCGCACATCGACTCCCTCGCGACCGAACTCGCACAGATCGCCGCCGTCGAGAACCCCGAGATGGCCCGGGCCCACCTGCAGGCGCTCTACGAGCGGTCCACCAAACCGCAACTGGACGCACTGCGCCGTGCGTTGCGCGCATTCGGTGTGGAGTCGACGGTGGGCACGCTGGGACTGAAGGTGGACCTCGGGGCCGTCTCCGGCACGGCGCTCGGCGCCCTTGCCGTTTCCGGAGGCCGCCCGGCTCTGGGAGCCGGGGCGGTCGCACTCACGGTCGTTCCGTACATCGCGGGGCGCCTGAAGGCCCGCCGGCAGCAGAGAACGGACTCTCCCGTCGCCTATCTGCTCGCCGCCGAACAGATGTCGAAGCGGACGCGGCTGGGCTTTCCCAGCTGACGGCCACCCCCAACTCGCCACTCCCCGGCTCCTGATGGCGGCACGCCGGGCCGTTCCGGCCCGCTGGTGGGCGCGTCGAAGGTGCTAGCGGGGCAGGAGGGCGCTGACGGTCTTGCCGCCCGCGCTGCTGTGGGTCACGTAGGTGGCGTGGGCGAGGCGGTTCACCATCGGCCAGCCGAACCCGCCGGCGTCACCGTCCAGGTCGGGGACGCGCATCTGGGGAGCCTGCGTGCTGCGGTCGTGCACGGCCACTTCGATGCTGTCCGGGTGCGCGGTCAGGTCCAGGGTGCAGGTGCCGCCGCCGTGGCGCAGGGAGTTGGTGACGAGCTCCGAAACGACCAGGACCACCGTGTCGGCCGCATCGGCAGCGACGGGGCGGGTGAGCCCATCGAGGAAGTCCCACGTGCTGTCGCGTGCGTCGGCGACGGGGGCTGGGGAGCGGACCGCTGTGGTGCTGAGGCTCATCGTGTCCATCGGTTCACCTGGTCTCTGGATCGTCCGTACCCGGGTTCCTGCTTGGCAGGCCATATGCCCGCGTCTTGGCCCGTTAACCCCGACCGCGTCCGGTTTGCCCTCTGTCGCGTTGTTCTTCGACGTCGATTACCTCTCTGTCGAACACGCGGAAGTCTATCTTGGCGGCGATAGATATTGGGTGGACACCGCCACCGCGTCACCGGGCCGGGGTCGGCTGCGTCAGGTTCACCGGGTTGCCGTCGGGGTCCTGGATGTGGGCCACGCGCTGACCCCACGGCATGTCGTTCGGCCCGCCGCGCACCGAGCCGCCCAGCGCTTCCACCCGGCCGAGCGTCTCGTCGACGTCGTCCACGCCGATGCTGAGCAGGATCCGCGAGGGCGCCTTGGTGCCCGGGTCCTCGGCCACGAGCCCGAGGTCGGTGTCGCCGATGCGCAGGCCGAGGTAGAAGACGGGGCCTTCCTCCGGTACCCGGAATGTCTCCTCGGCGCCGAACAGCCTCGTATAGAAGCCGAGCAGAACGTCCAGGTCGGGGGTCACGATCACGGGCTGGATGGTGGACATGGCACTCCTGTCGAGAACGGTCGTATCAGTGGGTAGACCGTGCGAGGAGGGTGAACTCATCGGCGCGGTCACCACACCGCCACACCGGACGATCCGCACCACTGACCGCCGCCTACCACCGGCACGATCGCCGCGCGTCAAGGGCCGAACAGGTGAGCGGTGCGGTCAGCCCTTCTGGCGGCCGTGCCAGTCGAGGCAGACGACCATGGCGTCGTCGTCGGCGTCGATGGGGCCGCGGTGGCCCGCCAGTTCTTGCAGTACCGCGCGAGGGACCTGGGGCGCGGGCAGGAGGCGGGTGTTGGTGAGGGCCCGCATCAGGGCCTTCTCGCTGTATCGCTCGCCCTCGGGCGAGGCGACGTTGTAGACGCCGTCGCTGACGAAGACGAGGCGGTCTCCGGGGAGCACTTCGAAGTGCTCGGTCGTATAGGGGGTGTCCTCGAACATGCCGAGCGGCATCTGGGCCTCGGGGTGGATCTGTTCGGCCTTCCCGTGCCGCAGGCGCCACATCCGAGGGGAGCCGGCATCGACGATCTGGGTCCGGCCGGTGTCGAGGTCGAAGCGGAGCAGCAGGGTGGAGAGGTAGGCGTCGCCGCGGTAGTGGCCGTAGACGGCCTGGTCGGCGAGGCAGGCCTGGTCCGACAGGGACAGCCCGGCGCGACGTGCGTTGCGCAGTGCGTTGACGGCCAGGTTGGTGAGGAGGGCGGCTTCGATGCCCTCGCCCATGCCGTTGGTGACGACGAGCGTGAGGTGGTCGGCGGAGGTGGACCAGTCGAAGTTGTCACCGTAGATGGCGTAGGCGGGTTCCAGTTGGGCGCCGATTTCGTATTCCGGTCGGGAACAGGACCGGCCGGGCAGCAGTTGCCATTGCATTTCGGCGGCCAGGGTCAGACGGTTGGCGCGTCTCGCCTGGAGGTAGACGTCGGTGTCGCGCTCGGCGACGACGATGCTGTGTCCGAGCACCTCGGCGATGTCCCGCAGCTCCTGTTCCGCGAGGGCGTCGTAGGTTTCCTGGGCCAGGACCACGGACAGGACACCGATACGGTCGCCGCGGACGCTGACGGGCAGATGCACGGTCAGTCGGCCGGTGCGGTCGTCCGCCACCACGTGCGGCTGCTGCGCGCCGAACGCCCGCCCGGGGGAGCTGCCGTGGACAGCGATGGGTTCGGCGGTGTAGGGAAGCTTGCTGACCGGTTGCAGTATGGTCATCGCGTAGTCCGCCATGAGCAGGTCCACGGAGGAGGCTCCGTAGTGCGCGGCCAGAGCCTCCTGCACCGCTTGCAACAGAGCGTGCGGCGCCGCTTGGCGCAACGCGCGTTCCGTAGCCGTGAATCTGTGCACTGTTCGGATACCGCCTGTTCGGGAAGTTGAAAGCAGAGGAGCGGGAGGGTCTTTGTTGTGCCTCAGCGACAGCCGAGACGGTTGAAGACCGTGACTGTTGGAAGTGCGGACTCCGACGCCGCCCAGCGAGCGGCTGCGTACGCGGCCCGTGAGGCCATCGAGGTGCTCGAGGTGCTGTGGGGCCAGAGCAGGGAGCTGGCGCCGACCGCCCCCGTCTCGATCTCTCAGCTGCGGGTTCTCTACATCCTTGCTGACAATGACGGCATCAACCTGCGCGCGCTGGGCGAGGAGCTGGGTTCGACCCCGCCGTCGGTGAGCCGCATGTGCGACCGCCTGCACGCTCTCGATTACATCGAGAGGGCGCCCAGTTCGGCCAGTCGGCGAGAAGTCGAACTGCGTCTGTCGAGCAAGGGGGTGCGCTACCTCAGTGAGCTGAGGGCGCGCCGCGAAGAGTCACTGGCCGACGTGGTAGCCGCCATGACGCCTGCCGAACAGGACACCTTCGCGCGGGGGCTGGCGTGCTTCCGGTCGGCGGTGCTGCGCGAGAAGGGCGCCGTCGGCTCCGTACGCGGGGAGGCAGCGGGTACGGCTTGACCCCGTCTCGCGGGCGGTGCGCCAACAGGTTCACCGTCGTCAGTCCTCCAGTGGAAATGCTCTGTGCGCACGCTGCCCGTGAGCCGGGTCCAGAGTGCGACCACAGGGCATAGTTGTCAAACGGCAAGTGTTTCTCTCCGAAGTCGTACCGTGTCCAAGTCCTGCCAGCCGTTTACCCCCGTCTCGCTGGTGGATGCCCCTCTCCGGAGTGGCGCGGGAGATGCCCTCCCGCCCACGCGTGACGCGTCGCCCGGGCCTCCGCGCCACGGCCGCGAAGCCGGGGGAGCGGCCCCGTTCGCCGGGGATCAGCCCGCCGGGATGTCGCCCGTCAGCTTCTCCAGGCGCAGCAGGTCGTGGGGGTTGAGGCCGGACAGGGCGCAGATGGCCTCCACGTCGCCTCCCCGGCGGAGCGCCGCGACCGCTTCGAGTTCGGCATCGGCGCGCGCGGCGTCCAGTGCCGCCTCGGCGTCGCGCAGGCGGTGGACGGCCAGATCCAGCGAAACCAGTTCCATGCGCGGATGATGCCATGTCCGGCCCGAACTCTTGGGTACTGCCGGAGCCGGGCCCCTGCCCGGCGGGTTGGAGAACCCCGGGTCCGCGCAGGCCGGGGTAGTACTTCTCACAAGTACGCTGCGGCGGTTGCCCGTTGGGCCTCCTCGGGGACCGCTCATCCGGCTGCCTCTTGGCGTGCGTTGTTGACGTACGGCGGGCCTTGGCCTCGTAGAGTCGCCGCGGCCATGTGATCGGCCGCATAGCGTTGCCCCGGCCATGTGATCCTCGCGACTGCGCGCTCGCCGCTGCCGGTGCCATGGTGTGGGGTGCGCCCCTCGTCGGCCTGGCGGTGCGGGTCGTCGACCGTCAGGATGCCGCGCCTCGGGCCCTCGCTGGGCGGGGGCGTGCTCGGCCCGCCTCCCCTCCCGTCGGCGTCCATCTGTTCTACGGGTCGCGCTTCGGTGGGTCGTGGACGGGTGGAGCTTTCGTGTGCACTTCACCCACGAATATATTTGCCACGCGACAACAGTTACGGTGGGGGCAGCATGTGCGGTGCACCAGTCCCAGACAGCCCGCGCGGAGGCCGATGAAAGGGATCCAGGTGAGTGTCAGCGAGGCCACAGCGCGCCGGCGTGTAGTCAAGGCGTTGCGGGGGAGCGCTGGAACGGTAGCCGATCGCTGGGTGGAGCTGCAGCTGGCGCAGGAGGAGCTGCGAGCGGACATCAGCGAGCACGAGCTGCGTCAGGAGGCGGACGCGCTCATCACCGCGCTCGCCGAGGGCCTGGACACGGCACTGCCGGTGTCCCAGGTGGTGAACTCCTACGCGGAGCTGCACCAGGCCGTGGTCGATCTCTCGCTGCGCCGGGTTCGCGGCGGCGCCACCCCGACCGCGACATCGCTGGCCGTCCTGGCCCTCAAGGAGGCCGTGCTGGAGGCGGTGCAGAGCTTCACCGACGACACGGCCGAGCTCTTCGCGGCTGCTCTGCTGGTCAACCGGCTCCTGGACGCCGCGGGCGCCCTGTCGTTCGACACCTATGTCGCGGGCCGGGAAGAGATCATCGCCAGACAGAGCCGGCAGCTGCTGGAACTGTCGACACCGGTGGTGCGACTGTGGCGGCACGTGCTGGCCGTGCCGCTGATCGGCACCCTCGACACCGCGCGCACCCAGGTGGTCCTGGAGAGCCTGCTGCGGACCATCCAGGAAGACCGGGCCCAAGTCGCGATCATCGACATCACGGGTGTTCCGACCGTGGATACGGCGGTGGCCCAGCACCTGATGCAGACGGTCAACGCGGTGCGCCTCATGGGCGCGGAATGCGTCATCAGCGGTATCCGGCCGTCGATCGCGCGGACCATCGCGCAACTGGGCATCGACCTGTCCAGGATCCGTACGCGGGCGAGCCTGGCCGACGCGCTGTCCGAGGCGCTCGAGCTGACCGGCGAGTCGGCACAGCGGGCGGCGGTGAGCCGGTGAGGGAGCAGGCATGGGGCGGAGTGCCGATCCTGCGGCTGGGCGAGGTCCTGATCACAGGACTGCTCAACGAGCTCGGCGACGAGTCCGCCGAGGCCTTCACCGACGAACTGATCCGGCGAATATCCGAGGACGGGGCTCGCGGTGTTCTGATCGACATCTCACGGCTCCAGATGGTCGACTCGTTCGTGGCGCGCATGCTCATGGAAATGACGTCCATGGCCCGCCTGCTGGGAGCCCGGGTCATCGTGGCCGGACTGCAGCCGGCCGTAGCCATCACGCTGGTCGAGCTGGGCCTTGAGCTCGACGGCGTCGAAACCGCCCTGAACGCGGAGATGGGCATGGCGGCTCTCGGGTGGCAGCAGAACCCGAGGCCCCCTGGAAGGGGCACAACATGACCCGACTCGCTGACCGCGCCACCTCCGACACCGCCACCGGGACAAGGGAGCTGCGCGAAGCGTCCGAGCGGCATGCTCTGAGCACGGACGAGGATTTGCTGGCGGTCCGGCACGCCGTACGCACGGCCAGTGTGCGAGCGGGCTTCGGCATCGTCGACCAGACCCGCATCGTGACCGCTGCCAGTGAACTGGCGCGCAACGCCTACATCCACGGCGGGGGAGGGCACCTCACCATCGAGCACCTCAGCCGGCGCGGCGGAACGGGGGTCAGGCTGACCGTCAGCGACGACGGTCCCGGCATCCCCGACACCGATGCGGCACTCGCCGACGGCTTCACCACCGGCGCCGGACTGGGACACGGCCTGGGCGGCGCACGTCGGCTCATGCACGACTTCACCGTCCGCAGCGAGCCCGGGAAGGGCACAACCGTCACCGTCACCCGGTGGACCGACCAGTGACCCATCCCCTCGCGCCGACGGCCCATGTCCGCATAGACCACCACAGTGCCGTGCACCTGGCCGCCTCCACCGCCCGTTCGCTGAGTGAGCAGTACGGCCTGACCGGGACGCTGCCGGACCAGGCAGCGGTGCTGGCCTCCGAACTGGCCGGCAACATCCACAAGCACGCGAGAGGCGGCGCCCTGTACATCCACCCGCTTCCCCTGGGCGGCGGAGTGGAGATCCTGGCTGCCGACCGGGGCCCCGGAATGCCCGAACTCGAACGCTGCCTGGCCGACGGCTACAGCACCACCGGAACGCTGGGCGCCGGTCTCGGGGCGATCAGGCGTACAGCGACCCATTTCGCCATCCGCACCGAACCCGGAGTGGGCACCCTCGTCTGCGCCCGCCTGACCCGACCCGACCAGGCCGAGACGGCATGCCAAAGTGCCGCACTCATCTGTCTGCCCGCCGACCGCGAAGAACACTGCGGTGACGCCGGCGCGGTCGTCGACACCGTCACCGATCGCACCGCCGTCGTCATCGACGGCCTCGGCCACGGCCCGCAGGCCGCCGAAGCCGCCCACGCGGCCCTGCACGCCTTCCACGCGCACGCCGGGCGGCCCCTGCCGGAGATCGTCACCGGGATGGACCGCGCGCTGCGCCACACCCGGGGGGCGGCGGTCGGCATCCTGCGGCTCGACGCCGCACAGGCCCTCTACTGCGGGATCGGCAACATCCGCGCGGTGGTCCTGTCACCCGGAGGCATCCACCACCAGCTGACCGGCCGGCCCGGCATCGTGGGATGGCGCATGCCCACCCCGCAAACCCACACCGTCGCTCTCCCGGCGGGGGCCACAGCCGTCCTGCACTCCGACGGTATCGACGCCCGCTGGGCCCACACCCCATCCCTGTCCGTGCTGCGCCTGCCCCCGCAGCTGCTCGCAGCATCAGTGACGCACCATTACCGCAGTACCCGCGACGACGCGACGCTTCTTGCGCTCAGACCCCAGCAAAGGCACTCATGAACGGCACCTTCTACGCCCTGCCCGCCCTGCGCGGCGCAGTACGCCGCGTCGCCCAGCACCACGGACTGCCCGCCGAGGCCCGCTCCCGCCTCGTCCTGTCCGTCTGCGACCTGGCCGCCGCGGAGTTCACCGCCCGCAGGCCGGTCACCTTCACCGCCGAAGTCCAGACGGCCCCGGACACCGGCGAGTCCACCATGTCCGCCACCCTGACCGCACCGCAGGCCGTCGGACCGCTGCGCACCACCGGCCTGCCCCTGCCCGCCGCCCCCACGACGTCGGCGACCTCGGCGACCTGGTGCATCCCTCTCACCGAGAACGGTGCCGCAGCCAACACCAGCAGCCGGTTCCGCACGGGCAGCCGCCTCCCGAGCGAAGCGGACGCCATGGAGGAGGAGCTTCGCGCCGCCCTCGCGCGCGCGGACGCCCTGACGGCCGAGCACCGGCTCCTCGAACACGAACTGGCCGAAACCAACGGCGGCGTCCTCGCCCTGTACGTCCAACTAGAGGAACGTGACGAGCAGTTGCGCAAGGCGCACGGTGCCATGCTCCAGGAACTCGAAGACGCGCTGCGCCCCGCCCCGCTGCACGTCGACGGCCTGGAACTCGCCGTGCACTACGAGCCGGCCGACCCGCTCGCTCCTACCGGGGGCGACCTCTACGACTGGTTCCTGCTGCCGGACGGAACCCTTCACATCACCATCGTCGACGCGCTGGGCCACGGGGTGCGCAGCACGCGAAGCGCCCTCGATGTGACCCACGCCGTACGCACCCTCGCCCTGGAGGGACACCCGCTGCAGTCCATCGTGGCCCGCGCGCACGAACTGCTCATGCCCCTCGCCCCAGGTCTGATGGCCACCGCGCTGCTCGCCCGGATAAACCCCGCGACCGGCGAAGTGCAGATCGCCAACGGAAGCCACCCACCCGCCATGCTGCTCCAGGCCAATGGCGAGGCCGGCTACCTGGAAGTCCCCGGAAGGGGCATCGGCTTCCCCCTGCCCGGCAGCGAGCGGCTGCTGCGTACCCACATCGGCCCCGGGGACCTGATCGTCCTGTACACCGACGGCCTGACCGAGAGCCGCAGAGACCCGATCGAAGGCGAAGTACGGCTCATCGAGTCGGCCCGTCGGCACGCGGCGAAACCGCTGAACGGCATCCCGGGTGCGATCGCCGCCGACATGCGCACCCAGGTCCTCCACCCCGACGACACCCTGGCCCTGGCCGTCCGCATCCCCGACCCGGCATCCGAAACGTCCCCATGAGACGTCCGAGAGCCGTGGCAACAATGCGGATGAAGGCGACCAAGCCGCAGATATGGGTGTCTGGCGGATTTATCCCAGAATTCCCGGGGCGGTGCATTCCCGGTGAGACTGGGGAAGAATGGGCGCGGCCAATCACACGCGGCACCGCTCCGATCCATGGGAGCGTGCTCGTCCAGATGATGAGGGAAGAAGGCCGTGGACAGTCGATCGACAGGCTGGCTGGGTGTCGCGGAAAGCACTCTGCGACTGACACCTCCAACAGCGCTGCTGTCCACCGCACGCTCACTGCTGGCCGAGTACGTCCAGGCCCGCGATGTGACCCTGCTGCTGGCGGACTACGGCTTGAGCGTCCTCCAGCCCGTGACCCACTTGCCGCACACGGGTGAAGCGACAGGCGTCCATGACGGCAGTCCCGCGGGACGGGCGTTCACCGGCCAGGCCCCCGTCGTGGAAGTCACCGACGAGCCCGGCGCCGTCCGGGCCCATCTACCGATCACCGTGCGAGGTGACCGGCTGGGGGTTCTCTCCGTCGATCTTCCCGAGACGGCCGTCTCGGGCACGTCGGAGGTGCTGGACCTCGCCACCTTCGCGACAGCTCTGGGGCATGAACTGCTCGTCGCGGAGCGCGACACCGATCTGTACCTCCAGGCCCGACGGCGCAGACGGCTCACCCTCGCGGCGGAGATGCAGTGGCAGCTCCTGCCGGGACGCGGTTTCGAGAGCGACGAATTCACCCTCGGCGCCCACCTCGAACCCGCCTACGCGGTTGGTGGCGACAACTTCGACTGGAGCGTCACCGACGACTCGCTGACCATCACCGTCACCGACGGTCAGGGCCACGGCATCCAGGCAGCCCTCCTGACCAGCCTCACGGTCAACGCTCTGCGCAACGCCCGCCGGGCCGGCATCTCCCTCGCCGACCAGGCATGCCTCGCCGACCAGGCGGTCTACGGCGAATACGGCGGCGAGCTGTCGGCCCCGAGCCTGTTGCTGCGCGTCGACTTGGCGACCGGCAGGACCTGCGCTGTGGACGCGGGGTCGCCCCAGCTGTTCCGCCACCGCCAGGGCACCGTGGAGCGCGTCCCGCTCGATGCCCAGCTGCCGCTCGGCATGTTCGAGGAGACCCAGTACAACGAGGAGCGGTTCAGCCTTGAGGCCGGTGACCGTCTGATCATCGTGAGCAGCGGTGTCCACGCTTCGCAGAACAAGGCGGGTAGCTCCTTTGGCGAGCTGGCGCTCCGGGAGACCGTCGCTGCCGCACGCGGTGTATCGACGCACGAGACGGCCCGTGCCGTGGTGGACGGGCTGATGCAGTACCACGGGGGCGGAGAGCTGTCCGCCGACGCGGCGGTCCTCTGCCTGGACTGGAGGGGCAGACGGCCGACGGCGGACTAGGTGGCCCGGCCGCGACACCGAGGTCAGGAGGGCTCAGGAAATCAGGGCTTCAGCGCTCAGGGATCGTGTTCTCGGCCTGAACGGCTTCGACGTCTTGGACGGCTTCGGTAAAGGCGCGCAGGCCGACGAGGAGTGCCTCACCCTGAGCCGCGGGCACGTGCAGAAGAACCTGGTTGATCGCGGCGAGTCGACGCTCGGCCAACGCTTCCAGAATGTGCCGGCCGTGCGGAGTCAGCGTCAGCTCGATCTCGCGACGATTGGTCGACGGGCGGCGCCGATCGAGCAGCCCCGCCGCCTCCAGCCTGTCGCACAGTCTGCTGGCCGCGGGGGGCGCGGCACCGATGCGTTCCGCCAAGCCAGTGAGGTTGATGCCCGGCGAGCGACGGGCGATCAGGAGCGCCTCCAGCTGAAGGGCGGACAGGCGTGGCACCGCTCCTTGTGCCGCGGCGTTCCAGGTCACGATCAGAGCTTCGGCGGCTTCGGACACCTGCTGGGCGAGCGCAAGCACAGAATCGTCATCCGAAGATCCCGCGCGGTCCATATGGCCGACTCTCCCACTGAGCTGGTGCACATCCCCTTCAGATCCCACCCGTCTCGCTACGGGTCCCCGAACGGTCTCCACCTAATATGCCCGCGCTGACCAATCTATGCCTGTCCACGTCATCTTCCGCGTCGGAAGGACGCGAGTTCCGTGCCGGAAGAACGCGAGCTACCGTGGCCTACGCGCGCGAGGCCGGGCGCCGAGGGGGTTGACCAGGAGCCGGGCCGGACCGATCACCTCGCTCCTGACTTTCATGGACGTGGCGGCAGTGGGTAGGCGCACGTGAGCGAGAGAAGACAGCTTGTGATGCAACGCCGATCCAGGATGGGGGAATGAGGTCCATGGTCGCCGCCCTCGAAGACCGCGCATCGACCGAACAGGACTCTGCGGTGCCCCTCCGATTCAGTGCCGCCTGGGAGACGACCGAGTTCTCCATCGCCGATGCCAGAACAGCCGTGCGTACGCTGCTCGTTCAGGCCGGGTACCGCCCCGACGAGCAGCATTGTCTGGACGCCCAACTCGTCGTGAGCGAGCTGGTCACCAATGCGCTGCGCCACGCGCCGGGCTCGGGCAGCCTCGCGCTGGAGGTGAACGAGGGCGCGGACCTGTTGGAGATCACCGTGCGCGACGGCTCGCCGAATCCGCCTCGACCGCAGGTGCCCGACGCCGCGCGAATCGGCGGGCACGGCCTGCTGCTGGTCACCCGGGTGTGCGCCCAGCTGCACACCCGGCTCCTGACGTCCGGCAAGCAGGTCATCGCCTGCCTCCGTTTGGGCGGCTTGGGCAGCGCCCCGGACGAGGATCCGGCAGCCATGAGGTGAGTCACCGCGCCTCGGCACGGCTCAGGGGCTTCCCGGTGTGGTGGGGTTGCCTTCGAGCCCACTCGAAGGTGTTCTCTGGTGAGAGACCGCCGTCCCGTACAGACCGTACGGATGACGAGTTTCCTTGAGGAGCACACCATGACGCAGAAGATCTGGTTCATCACCGGCGCCTCGCGCGGCTTCGGCAGGGAGTGGGCCATCGCCGCCCTCGAACGCGGCGATTCGGTGGCCGCGACCGCGCGCGACCTCTCCACGCTGGGTGACCTCCGCGAGAAGTACGGAGAACGACTGCTGCCCCTGCGGCTCGACGTGACCGACCGTGACGCCGGCTTCGATGCGGTACGGCAGGCGCACGAGCGGTTCGGGCGCCTCGACGTGGTGGTCAACAACGCCGGTTACGGCCACTTCGGCATGATCGAGGAACTCACCGAGGCCGAGGCGCGCGCCCAGCTGGAGACCAACCTGTTCGGCGCCCTGTGGATCACGCAGGCGGCGCTGCCGTTCCTGCGTGAGCAGGGCGGCGGCCACGTTCTGCAGGTCTCCTCCATCGGCGGCATCAGCGCCTTCCCGATGGTCGGGATCTACCACGCCTCGAAGTGGGCGCTCGAGGGCATGAGCCAGGCGCTTGCCCAGGAAGTCGCGTCGTTCGGCGTCAAGGTCACGCTGATCGAGCCGGGTGGGTTCGCCACCGACTGGGCGGGTTCCTCGTCGAGCACGTCCGATCCGCTGCCGGCGTACGCCGACTTCCACGAGCAGGTGCGGGAGCAGCGCCGCAAGCGCGTCGGCACGCCGGGCGATCCGACCGCGTCCGCCGCTGCCGTGCTGCGGATCGTCGACGCCGAGGAGCCGCCGCTGCGCTGCTTCTTCGGTACGGCGCCGCTGGGCATGGCCAAGGCCGACTACGAGCAGCGTCTCGCGGTGTGGGAGAAGTGGCAGCCCGTGGCAGAGCTGGCGCAGGGCTGACCCTGGGGCCCGGCGCGCGGGGTATGCGCGGCCGCGTCGCGCGGCAAGCCCGTGCGCGAAACAGGGGGCCGACCGGAGAGAACCCGGTCGGCCCCCTGCCGGGACGGCGATGTGCGGTCAGGGGCGGTGGCGCCGGCGCGGCAGGCAAGCGTCGACGCTGCCGTACGTGTCGGTGTGCCCCCCGACGGTCCGGCGGTTACGGGCCGGCCGGAAGCGTCGCAGTGCGCTCCCTTGCCGAGGGCCTTCCGGGGGCGGCCCCTTGTTACTCTCCCCGATCATGCGAGCTCTCTTCCCAGGATCCTTCGATCCGGTCACCCAAGGGCACGCGGACATACTCCGCCGTGCTGCCCTCCTCTTCGACGAGGTCGTGGTGTGTGTGATGTTCAATGCGAACAAGACCGGTCGCTTCCCCGTCGCCGAACGGCTGGACCGACTCCGCGCCGCGGCAACCGAGTTGAGCAACGTCACGGTCGACTCCCACACTGGCGGCCTGCTGGTCGACTACTGCCGCCGGGCCGGAATCGACGTCGTCATCCGGGGAGTCCGCGGCGTTGCGGACCTGGACTACGAAATGCCGATGGCCCGCATGAACCACGAACTGGCCGGTGTCGAAACGTTCTTCATCGCCGCAGACCCCGGCCTGGCCCACATCTCCTCCACCCTCGTCACCACGATGCGTCAACTGGACGCTGTTCCCAAGTGATGAGTTGAGCCGCTGCCCGACGGGCCGGGGCGTGGAGATATCGCCTTCCCGGAGCACGTGCGCTCCCTCTTCGACGACGGAGTGGACCCGGCCCGCAGGTTGTCCCGGCGGAATCCGGCGGACGGGACGCGCCTGCCGGCGCTGCTCGGGGGAGCCGCCGGTGGCGGTCCGATGCCGGACGGGCGCCTGTCGCGCGGGGTCCCAGACCTTGCTTCACCTATCGAGATTCGATAGATTTCCATCGTAGCTCGATGGAAGGATGGGTCATGGGAAAGCTGGCAGTGCGTGCGCTGCGCGCCGTGCTCGGGGTGGTGCTCACCGGCACCGTGTGCGTACAGGCACTGATGGTGTGGGCGTTGATCAGCGGGAAGGACCCGGAGGACGGGTCGCTTCCGCTGACCGCCCTGCGCGTGATCACGATCCTGGGCGTCGGGGCGGCCCAGGTCGCCCTGGTCTGTGTGTGGCGGCTGGTCACGATGGTGCGCCGCGGCACCGTGTTCTCCCACGCCGCCTTCCGGTACGTGGACGTCATCATCGGCGCGATCGTCGCGGCCGCCCTCGTGTGGTTCGCGGTCACGGCCGTCAACGCGCCCGGCCAGCGGGACGACCCCGGCGTCACCTTCATCATGGGCGGGATCGGCCTGGCCATCCTGGGAGTCGCGCTCATCGTGCTCGTGCTGCGGATGCTGCTCGCCCAGGCCGTCGCCCGCGACGTCGAAGCGGCGCGCATGCAAGCCGAGTTGGACGAGGTGATCTGATGCCGATCGCCGTCGACATCGACGTGATGCTGGCCAGAAGGAAGATGTCCGTGGGCGAACTCGCGGACCGCGTGGGGATCACGCCCGCCAACCTGGCGGTGCTCAAGAACGGCCGCGCCAAGGCGGTGCGCTTCGCGACGCTCGCCGCGCTCTGCGAGGTGCTCGAGTGCCAGCCGGGCGACCTCCTCCGCTGGGAGGCCGAGGAAGCAGAGGAAGCCGAGGGCGCCGGGGACGACGCCGGGGACGCCGAGGGTGCCGGGGGTTCGTGGCATCCGGCGACGGCGCCTCCGTAGAAACCCGCTTGGCGGACTGGGGAGGCCCCTGCTACTTTTCCGGTGGCCGTGCGAGAGAACGAGGAGGTGGTACCCGTGAACACAACTACGTGGGTGCTCTCCTCCGGGGTCACGGTCGGGCGATAGGTCGTCCGGGAGCGCCATTCCAGCGCATTCCCGAAAGGCACGACCATGCACTTCACTTCTGAACGGCGTCTCGACGACGGTGTCCTCGAGCGCGCATTCACCCTCGGCGACATCCCCGGCATCCTGTGGACGCCCGCGTCCGCCGCCGCGTCCGCACCGACGCCGCTGATCCTGCTCGGCCCCCCTCCCCTCGGGCTGGGCAAGGTGTACCCCCGGCTGGTGGCCCGGGCCCGGCACGCCGCGGCGGACGGCTTCGCCACGGCCACCATCGAACTTCCGGGCAAAGGCGACCGGCCCCGTTGGCCCGCCGCCGAGCAGGCGCTCGCCGACCTGCGCCGGGCTCTGGAGGCCGGCGAGCCGGTCAGCGACGAGATCATCGACGCCGTCATCCTCCCGCTGGTCGACAAGGCGGCCCCGGAATGGCAGGCAGCCCTGGACGCCCTCCTGTCCCTGCCGGAGATCGGCGGCCCGGTCGGGTACTCGGGGGGAGTGATCTCCATCGGAGTCCGGCTCGCGGTGGTCGAGCCCCGCATCGTGGCCGCCGGCCTCTTCGCGGGGAGCTTCGTGCCGCGCGCCGTCTTCGAGGAGGCGCGGCGGGTCACCATTCCGCTGCACGTCCTGCTGCAATGGGACGACGAGGGGAACGACCGGCAGGCGGCCCTGGACCTGTTCGACGCCTTCGGCTCCCAGGAGAAGTCCCTGCACGCCAACATGGGCGGCCACACCGGGGTCCCGCAGCACGCGGGAGAGGCCGCGGCCCAGTTCTTCACCCGCCACCTGAAGTGAGACCGGCCCCTCGGGCCGGCGGCAGACGGTAAGCGGCGCCGGCCGTGATGCCGTCATCGAGGGCTCCGGCTCTCGATGACGGCGCCCGGGGGACCTCCGCCCGAGCGCACGCGAGGCGCCCGCTCGCTCGGTGGCCGATCCGGGGGCGCAGTCGCGTCGGCCTCCGCGTACGCCGCGTCACGACCCAACTCCCCACAGCGGAAAGGGAGTCGGTGTTGGACCAATCGTGCTCGACCCATCGTGGACAGGGCGGGGACGGGTCTGCGAGGCTGATCTCGCGCCGGGCCATGAGGCCCGCCGTCTGGATCAAGGTGCCGTAGGTCCCCACTTGGGAGGGGTTGCGTTCCGTGCCAATATCCGAATCCACCGTGGCCGCCGTCAGCGAGACCGTGCTCAAGGTCGTCTCCGATGTGCTCAAGCAGCCGGTGGCCCTGACGGACAACCTGCTGATGCTGGGCGTCGACTCGCTGGTGGGTACCCGCATCGTCGTCATCATCCGCTCCGAACTCGCAGTCGACGTACCCCTGTTGACGCTCTTCGAGAACCCCGTGCTCCAGGACTTCGTGACCGAGGTGGCGGAGCTGGTTCAGGAGAACGACGGCTGAACGTCTCTGAGCGCTGCGTGGGGAGGCGAGATGCGGAGAAGCGGACCGACGGTGCCGCTGACGATGGCGCAGGAACCGATCTGGCTGGAACAGCTCAGACACCCGGACCGGCTGAACGCGGGGTTCTTCTTCGCCACCATCCACGGACCGGCGGCGGCCGGTGACGTGGCGGCCGCCTGCGCGTCGGTCTGCCGCCGTCACCCGGAGCTGCGCGGGACCGTCGAGGAGCGTGACCAGCGCTACTGGTTCCGGATCAACGACCTCGACGACGTATTCGAGTTCGAGCAGGCGGCGCTGCCCTGCCCGGCGGGTACCGAGCAGGACGCGGCGCGCGCCTGGTACCTGGCCCGGCGGCCGCTCGACTGGGACCTGACCGCCCGGGCGCCCATCCGCTTCATCCTCCTGGACCACGGCGGGGACCGGCGCACGCTGGTCGTCGCCGTGCACCACATGGCCTTCGACGGCCGTTCCAAGTTCGTGTTCGCCCGGCAGTTCGCGCGGGAACTGTCCGCGATACGCGGACGCGGCGGCCTCACCGGCGCGGAGCCCAGGTCCACCGAGCCCATCGAGAAGTCCGAGCTCACCGCGCCCATCGAGGAGTCCGAGCCCGTCGCCCCGCTCGCGGCCTCCGACGAGCCGGACCCGGCGACGCTGGCGGCGGCGACGCGCTACTGGCGCGGCTGCGACCTGCCCTCGTTCCCCAGCCTGGTGCTGCCCCGGCCGGACAGGGCGACGCCGGCGTCGGGCACGGCCGCGACGCCGCGGTTCGAACTGCCGGACGCGGCGTTCCGGGGGCTCCGCGCCCTCACGGCCGAGGCCGGAACCAGCTTCTTCTCGGGGCTGCTTGCCGCGACCGCCGCACATCTCGCCCGATACGGCAACGACCGGCTGGCCCTGTGCATCCCCGTCGACACGAGCACCGAGGCCACCCGGGACCGGATCGCCATGCAGGTCAACATGGTTCCGTGCGCGATCGTGCTGGAACCGGGGGCGACGTTCCGGGACCTGGTGGTGGCCGCCGGGCAGGCCGTCGCGACCGTCGACCGGTTCCGGCGGGTCCCCTTCCACCTGCTCATGCGCGAACTCCGCCGCGCCTACGGCACGGACGTCGGCCCGGGCATCTTCGACCGCTTCGGAGTGTCGTACCCGCGCGTCGCCGCCGACCTGGGGGAGGTGGCGGGCCTGCGGATCGAGTGGGAGTTCTTCGCGCCGAACTCCTCGCAGTCCTTCCAGACCACGCTGCAGTTGCGCACGACGCCGGACGGCGCCTTCGGCCGCCTCGACTACGGAACCTCCGTCTTCGACGCCGAGACCGCCGAGGACTTCGCCGACGGCTGGTGCCGGACCCTGGAGCACGCCCTTCGAGACCCCAACTCACCTGTTGTGCAAGGTAGTTCGATGCCCACGGCCGCAACGCCCGCGCGGGCGGCGGATGCCGTATCCGGGCCGAAGCCGGTGCCGACGCCGGTGCCGGCGGGAGCGGGCACTGTGGTCGTCCCGGTCGAGCGGTTCCTGCCGACCGAGGACCGGCTGGAGCACGTCAAGGCCGGCGGCCGGATCGTGCTGGTGCTCGACCACGAACAGGCCGGGCAGGTCGCCTGGGGGGAGTGGCAGCCGGACCCCGGCACCCCCGACGCGGCCCTGCCGCTGCCCCATCTCACCGGCCGGTGGCGTCCGGCCGTGGTCGCTCCGGACGGCCAGGAACTGCCCGCGCGCACGCCGGGCCTGCTGGTCCTGCGTCCGCCTGGCGGCGGGGACGACGTGCCGACGGGGTTCCGCGCGCGCATCGACGGCGAGCGGCGCCTGTGCTTTCTCGGACCGGCCGAACGGGCCGGCGACTTCGGAGGCCGGCTCCTGGAAGGGGGACAGGCCGAGCGGCGGATCGCCGCGCTGCCGGGAGTGCGCGACGTCGTCGTCGTACCGGGGGAGGACGCGGCCCATCCCGCGCCCGGCGTCCTGGTGGTCCCCTCGGCCGAGACCGGCTCGGATCCCGGGGCTCGGCGCACCTGGCGGCGGCGGGTCCTTCGGGTCTGGCCGCCGGAGGCGCCCCGGCCGACGCGTGTCGCACTCGTCGACGCGCTGCCGCTCGACCCGTCGGGTGCGGTGGACCTGCCACGTGTCCGGACGATCTGCCGCACCGGCCGACGCCCCCTGGACGGCCTCGGGCCCGCAGGCCCCGGCACCGCGTGACGCAAAGGCCCCTTACGGAACCGATCAAGGAGACCGCAGCGGCCGTGTTCGACGGCGTACCGGTCCGCGTCGAGGAGAGCAGCGCGAGTACGTCGAGGACCACTGAACCGACCGGCCGGGCCCATCGCCCCGCGCCCCCTTTCAACAGGAGTCACTGTGTGCGGAATTGGCGGCATCATCTCGTTCACTGCGGACCTCAGCGAACGGCACCGGACCGCTGACGCGTTCGCGGCGGCGCTGCACGACCGCGGTCCCGAGTCGGGCGGCCGCCGGCTGAGCCGGCACGCGATGCTGGTGTTCACGCGGCTCGCGGTCATCGACCCGGCCGGCGGCGGGCAGCCGATGGTGGGCCGCAGCACTCCGGCCGGCGGCGGCCGGCCGGAGCCGGTCGTCCTGGCCTACACCGGGGAGGTCTTCAACTTCAGGGAGCTACGGGGCGAGTTGATCCGGCGGGGCCACCGTTTCGATACCGACAGCGACACCGAGGTCGTGCTGCGCGCCTACGAGGAGTGGGGGCCGGCCTGCGCCGAACGGCTGCGAGGGATGTTCGCGTTCGCCGTCTGGGACGCGGCCGCCGAGCAACTCCACCTCATCCGCGACCGGTTCGGCATCTACCCCCTCCACTACACGCTCACCGGCGAGGGATTCGCGTTCGCCTCCGAGCCCAAGGCGCTGTTCCGCACCGGCCAGGCCCGGCCGGTGGTCGACCGCGACGGGCTGCGCGAACTCCTCGGCTACACGCCCACCCCCGGCCTGACGGTCTTCCGCGATGTCCGGGAGGTGATACCCGGCGAGATCGTCACCTTCGGCCGGAACGGCCTCGCCCGCCGCCGCTACTGGGACCTGCCGGCGCGCGAGCACACCGACGGCCTGGCCGAGACCATCGCCACCGTGCGGGAGATCCTCGAGGACAGCGTGCGCCGCCAAGTGGTCTCCGACGTGCCGCTCGGCGTGATGCTCTCCGGCGGCCTCGACTCCGGCATCGTGTCCGCGCTGGCCGACCGCGAGGTGGGCGCCGCGGCCGGCGGCGACCGGCTGCGCACCTTCTCCATGGAGTACGTGTACAACCTGGCGAACTTCCGCAGCGACGAGATGCACGAGTCCCCGGACAGTCCGCACGTGGCCACCATGGTCGAGCACCTCGGCGCGGACCACAGTGAACTCCTGGTGACCACCGACGACTTGATGGACCCGGTGCAGCAACTCGCCGTCGTCAACGGGATGGACCGCCCGATCATCGGCCTGGAGACGCACGTCGCGTTCCGCCGCCTCGCGTCACGGATGCGGCCGACGGCGACCGTGGCGCTGTGCGGGGACGGCGCCGACGAGCTGTTCGGCGGCTACATCTGGTTCCAGGACCCCTGGTACGTGCAGGCGCCGACGTTCCCGTGGATCGGCCCGTTCCACGGCATGGAGATGCACTCCGGACTCGTCGACCGGCAGCTCTACCAGGAGCTGGACGTGCCCGGCCACATCGACCAGCGCTACCGCGAGGCCCTCGCGGAGACCCCGCTGACCGGCGAGGAGACCGCCGAGGACCGCCGGATGCGGGAGATCACCCACCTCAACCTCACCCGCTACCTGCGCACCGTCCTGGACCGCCGCGACCGGATGGGGCAGGCCGGGCCGCTGGAAGGCCGGGTGCCGTTCGTCGACCACGTACTGGTGGAGTACGTCTACAACATCCCCTGGGCCATGAAGAACCTGGACGGCCGGGAAAAGGGGCTGCTGCGTGCCGCGATGGGGGACCTGCTGCCGGACAGCATCGTGCGCCGCGGCAAATCGCCCTTCCCCACCGCCCAGGACCCGGCGTACAGGCAGTCCCTGCGCAAGCAGTTGCAGACGATCAGCGAGGACAGGTCCAGCGCGGTCGCCGAACTCCTGGACCCCAAGCGGGTCGAGGCGGTCCTCTCGGACCCGTCCCAGGGCCTTGGCGCGGGCGTGAACCGGCTGAGCATCGAGGCGGCCCTGCAACTGCACTACTGGACAACGGAATGCGGTGTGGAGTTCGCGCTGTGACCCTCTCCCGCGCCCAGGAGCAGATGTGGTTCCTGTACCGGATGGAACCGTCGGCGGCCTACACGGTGCCCGGCGCCTACGACCTCACGGGGCCACTGGACGTCGACGCGCTGCGGGCCGCCCTGCAGGCGGCCGTCGACCGCCACGAGATCCTGCGCACGGAGTTCACCGAGGACGGCGGCCGCCCGGCCGCCCGGGTGCACCCGCCCAGCCCGTTGCCCTGCCCGGTGGTGGAGCTGACGGGTGAGGCGCGGCTGCGCGAGGCACTGCGGGCGGCCTGCGCCCGCCCGCTGCCGCTGACCGGGCCGCACCGGATGCACGCCGTGATCTACCGGCTCGGCGCCGAACACCACGTGCTGTTCCTGATGTTCCACCACATCGTGGTGGACGGGATGTCGGTGCGGCTGCTCCTGGACGAGGTGCAGCGGCACTACCGGTCCGCCGGCCGGGACACGCCGCAGGCGCCCGCGCCACGGTTCGCCGAACAGGCCGCCGCCGACCAGGCCACCGGCGCCGCTGCCGACGCCGGGCACGTCGCCTACTGGCGCACCCGGCTGGCCGGGCTCGACGACGTCGAACTGCCCGCCGACCGGCCGCGCCCGGCGACCTCGTCGGCGCATCGCGGCGAGCTCCTGCGGCACGACCTGCCGCCCGGCTTCATGTCCGCCGTGACGGATCTGGCGGTGCGGGAGCGGGTCACGCCGTTCATGGTGCTCCTCGCGGCGTTCGCCTGGACCCTGAGCCGCACCACCGGCAGCACCGACATCCCGGTCGGCGTGGCCACGTCGAGCCGGGCGAGCGCCGAGTCCTTCGAGACCGTCGGCCTGTTCGTGAACATGCTCACCGTCCGCAACCGGACCGACCCCGACCTGACCTTCAGCGCGTTCCTGCAGCGGACGCGCCAGGACTTCCTGGCCGACCTCGGGCACTGCGGGCTGCCGTTCGGCCAGGTGGTGCGCGCCCTCGGGCCGCCGCGTCACCGGGGGGCCAACCCCCTGTTCAAGATGGCCCTGGGCTACGAGCGCAGGAGACCGGACGACGAACTGGCACCCGGCGTGGCCCTGCGGGCCCGGGACGTGCGCGAAGTCGCCACCGGCCGGGTGAAGTTCGACCTCGACATCCAGGTGTCGGCGGCCGGGGACGCCTCGCTCCTGTACGTCGAGTACTCCCGCGACCTCTACGACCGGTGGCGGATCGAGCAGCTGCTGCGGCACTTCGAGCACGTGACGGCCGCCGCGGTCGCCGACCCCGGCCTGCCGCTGCGGGAGCTCCACCTGGTGGACGAGCGGACCCGGCACGAGCTGATCGGGCGGCTGACCGGACCGCGCCGGGCGACTCCCGCCGCGCTCCTGCACGAGCTGTTCGAACAGCGGGCGCGGGCCGCTCCCGACCGCATCGCCGCGGAGTGCCCGGACGGGAGCCTGAGCTACGCGGCCCTCGACGCCCGCGCCGACGCCGTCGCCGACGACCTGCGCCGAGCCGGGGTCCGGCCCGGAGAGCGCGTGGCCGTCCGACGCGGACGCGGGCTCGCCCTGCTCGCGGGTGTGCTCGGCGCGCTCAAGGCCGGAGCGGCCTATCTGCCGGTGGACCCACGGACCCCCCGAGCTCGGGTGGACGCCCAACTCGCCGACTCCGGCGTGCGGTTCACCCTCGACGACGACGGCGTGCACGCCCTGCCGACGGGCTCGGCCGGCGGACCCCTGACAGCGCCGTCGCGCCCGGCCGCGTACGTCCTCTACACCTCCGGATCGACCGGGCGCCCCAAGGGCGTCGTGGTGTCCCACGCCGCCGCCGTCGACTTCGTGACCCAGTTCGGCGACCGCTTCGGCATCGGTACGGGAAGCAGGGTCCTGCAGTTCTCCAACCTCACCTTCGACGTGTCGGTCCTGGAGATCTTCACCGCGCTGTGCCGTGGCGGGACGGTGTGCATGCCGCCCCTCGAAACCGTCCGTGCCCCCGGTGAACTCGCCGACTACCTGCTGGAGGCACGCGTCGAGGTGGCCGCGCTGCCGCCGACGGTGGCCGACCTCGTACCGGTGCGCGCCGGCCTTCCGCTGCGGGTGCTGTCCCTCGGCGGCGAACCGGTCCCCGCCGCGCTGGCCGCCCGCTGGCACGGGCCGGGACGGCAGGTGCTCAACTCCTACGGCCCCACCGAGACCACCGTCATCGTCGCTTCCCACGTCTGTGGGCCGGACGAGGGCGAGCCGGTTCCGTTCGGACGGCCGCGCGCCAACACGCACGCCTATGTGGCCGACGCCTTCGGGGGCCTGGCGCCCGAAGGCGTGCCCGGCGAGCTGTTCCTGGGCGGAGCGTCGGTCGCCGACGGCTACGAGAACGCGCCCGACGCCACGCGCGCGTCGTTCGTACCGGATCCGTTCGTGCCCGGGCGGGGCACGGTCTACCGGACCGGGGACCGCTGCTCGCTCGGCCGGGATTCCGCGCTGACCTTCCACGGCCGGCTCGACGGACAGGTGAAGATCCGCGGCTTCCGGGTGGAACTCGGCGAAGTGGAGGCGGTCCTGGCCGATCACCGCGATGTCGGCCGCGCCGCCGTCGGCGTCCTAGGCTCCGGCCCGGGCGCCCGGCTCGCCGCCTGGGTGGTGCCCGCCGCGGACCGCTGCGACACGACCCGGCTGATCCGGTGGCTCGCCGAGCGGCTGCCCGCGTACATGGTCCCCGCCACCGTCGAGGTGATCGGCGCCCTGCCGCTCACCCCGCACGGAAAGGTCGACCGGGCCGCGCTCCCGCAGCCGCGGCGGCACTCCGGGGCGCCCGCCGAGCCGCGCAACGCCGAGGAGAAGGCGGTCGCCGAGGCGTTCGCCGCCACGCTGGGCCTGGAGCGGGTTGGTATCCACGACGACTTCTTCGACCTCGGCGGCACCTCCCTGCAGATCATGCGGCTCCTTGAGGAGGTCGGGCGGCGGCTCGGCGGCGCGCCGTCCGTCGGCGACGTCTACGCCGCCCCGACCGCCGCGGCGCTCGCCGAACGCGGGGCACGCGCTCCCCGGGACGTCCCGCCCGCGCAGCTGTCCGCCCTCACCGGCGGCGTACGGACCGACCCCGCCGCCCGGCCGCTGTTCCTGATCCACCCCAGCGCCGGATCGCCGCTGTGTTACGCGCCGCTCGCCCAACTGGTCGGCCCGGGACTGGAGTGCTGGGGTGTCGCGGCGCAAGCGCTGCACGGCGGCCCGCCGCCCGGCTCGGTGGCCGCCATGGCCGACCAGTACGCCGCCCTGATCGCCCGCGCCTGCCCCGACCGCTCGGTGTACGTGGCCGGATGGTCCTTCGGCGGGATCGTCGCGCAGGCCGTCGCCCAACGGCTGCGCCACCGCCTGGACCGCGAGGTCGCCGGACTCGTCCTGATCGACGCGGTGCTGCCCGAGGGTCCGCCGCCGGCCGACGACGCCCTCGCGGACAGCTTCCGCGAGGAGGTCGCCCTGACCCTGGGCGCGGGCGCGGTTGCCGGGGGCCGTACCGGAAACGGACCTGCGGCCGCCGACGAGCTGCGGCAGCGCTTTCCGCTCTACTCCGCGATCGTGCGCGCGGTGTACGGTCACCGGCCGGAACCGGCCGACGTGCCCACCCTGCTGGTGTCGGCGGCGCGGTCCGGGCCGTCCGCGAAAGCGTGGCACGGGCTGCTGACCGGGCCGGTGGCCGAAGAGGTCCTGGACGCCGACCACTTCGGCCTTGTCACCGGTCCTGCGGTGGCCCAACTCGCCTACTGCGTAACCGAGTTCGTCAGTCGGCTTCGATGAGCCGGATCGCTCCCATCGGGCACTTGTAGGCGGCTTCCCGCACCGCCGGATGCCACTCGGTGTCCGGCTCCGCCGTCATCGCCACGACCGTCCCGTCGTCCTCGCGCTGGGTGAACACGGCGGGGACGGTCATGGCGCAGACGCCCGAGCCCACGCACGCCTCGCGGTCCGTCTCGATCGTCAGACGCTCAGACATCCCACTCCACCGGCAGCGCCTTGACCCCCCACACGCCCATGTCGTGCCGCATCTCGATCTCCTCCCGGGGTACCGCCACGCGCAGGCCGCGGAGCCGCTGGAAGAGCACCGAGTAACCGATCCGCAGCTCGGCGCGCGCCAAGTGCTGACCGGGGCAGGCGTGGACGCCGTGGCCGAAGCCCAGGTGACCGGTGGTCGTCCGCCGCAGGTCCAGCCGGTCGGGGTCGTCGAACCGCTCCGGGTCGCGGTTGGTCGCGGGCAGCGAGACCAGCACCACCTCGCCGCGCCTGATGTGCCGGCCCGCCAGCTCCACGTCCTCCAGGGCCCCGCGGAACGGGCCCATGTGGAAGATGGTCTGGTGCCGCACCAGCTCCTCGACGGCGTCGTTCATCCCGCTCATGTCGCCCAGCAGGACGGCGAGTTGATCCGGATTCTCCAGCAGCGCGTAGACGCCGAGCGCGATCATGTTCGCGGTCGACTCCAGCCCGGCGACGAGCAAAGTGACGCCGACGCCGGTCAGCTCCTCGTCGGTGAGGTCGCTCTCGGTCAGACCGCTGAGCAGGTCGTCGCCCGGGTGCGCGCGCTTGGCCACCGTCAGCTTGCTGATGTAGTCGTAGAGGTACGCCCAGGCGCGCGCGGAGTCGATGGTGCTGGTCTTCATGTCGACCAGTACGTGCGAGCGTTGGAGGAACGCCTCGCGGTCCTCCACTGGCACGCCCAGGAGTTCGCAGATCATCGCCGAGGGAATCGGCACCGCGAAGTCGCGCAGGAGGTCCGACGGGGGTCCGATCCGGATCATCTCGTCCAGGCAGGCGTTGGCCATGTCGGTGATCCTCGGCTCCAGCATCGCCATCCGCCGCACCGTGAACTGCCCGGCGAGCAGCCGCCGGTAGCGCGTGTACTCCGGCGGGTCCAGCCGGCTGAACATCCCGGGCAGCGTCGGCATGTGCCGCGTGGTCACCCGGGCCCGCTCGACGGGCCAGCGCCGGTACTCGTTGCGGTTGCTGAACCGGTTGTCGGCGAGCACCTCGCGGGCGAGCGCGTGGCCGGTCACCAGCCAGCCGCGATGTCCGTCGGGGAAGACCAGCCGGCTGAGCGGTGCCCGCTCTCTCAGGGTGCCGAGAGCGTCCGGCGGATGGAAGGGACAGGAGCGAGCCATCGGGAGGCCGTGGATCTCCGGGGTCATCTCCACCATGGACTTCAACATAGCCGCCATCCCGCACCCGGCCAAGGGACCTCGACCGTAAGGAAGTTACTGCTGACGGCTCGTCACCTCGGTGCCAAGTCGGTCCACTTCGCGTCGAGCAGCGCTGCCGGACGCTCACCATTGGCGGCCCGGAACTCCTCAAGGGCGTGCCGGTTGTGCGTGCGGACCGCCTGCGACCAGCCGGCCTCGCCGCCGGCCGAAGGCTCGACCAGCGCCCACTTCGGCTCGATGTCCATGCCCCGCAGCACCTTCGCGTGCAGCGCGTTCACACCGAAGTCGATCCTGCTGCCGCCGCGCCGCGCCGCTTGCTCGATGGGCAGGTAGTAGCCCAGGTTGAAGTAGAGCGCGGTCTTGCGCGCCACCTCGTAGTCCAGGCCGAGCCAGGGCACGATCCACTGCGAACCGTGGACGAACCCGCTCACCGCGCCGACCAGGCGCCCCTCGTCGCGGCAGACCAGCACCAGAGTGTCCTCGCCGAACAGCCGCGCCTGGGCTTCCAGGTTCCCGTGGATGACCGCCGGGTCGATCGGCGGATACCCGTGGTGCTCATAGGTCGCGACGATGAGCCGCGCGATCTCGTCGAAGTCGCCGGGCACGTCGGCCGGACCCCAGGAGAGCCCGCTGTCACGGAAGATGCGGCGCTCGCGGCCGACCTCCGTACGCCGGTGCGCGGAGAGCGAGCGGAGATAGCCGTCGAACGTGGGGGAGGACAGCTCCAGGGTCGCGACGGTGCTCAGCAGTCCGGCCGACGGGTGCCCGTAGCCCGCCGCCGTCAGTTCGTCGAGCCGTGCCCGCGGCACGCACAGGAACGCCGTGTGGTCGGCCCCCAGCGAGCGGGCCAGGGAACGGAACTCGCCCACCATGGCCCTGGCCAGTGCCGCCCGCTCCCGCGACGGCACGTCGGGCCGGATGAGCAAGCCGTCGTTGTGGTAGCCGTACGCCGACCCGCCCAGCACGGACAGGCCCGCGGGCACCCCGGCGTCGGCGTGGATGACGTGCGTCAGCGTGAACGGCCGCGGCATCACGTCCGGGCCGCCCGCGTACGTGGGCAGCGCGGCGACCAGCCGCCCGTCCCCGTCGTGCCACAGCAGGTAGCGGACGCTCGCCGTGAGCCGCTCCTCGAGGAACCGCTGCCAGCGGTGGCAGGCGAAGAACGACGCTTCGGCGGTCACCGCGTCCCACGCCTCGGGCGCGATCTCGTCGACGGACTCCACCGCCGTGCACGTCGTGTCCGGGAGGGAGGAGGTCGTCTCGGTGTCGGGGTCCACGGTGCCGCCCTTCGTACGCGTCGGCCCAACGGCCCTTATGGATCAGTCGAATTGGCGCTTGCCGTGCGCTAGGGTGTCACACCGTGGCGGTTCGGAATCTCACTGGAGGCCCGCAGGGCGAGTCCGGCGACCACCGCGCCAGAAACCTCACGCTGTGGCTCTCCGGCGTCAGCCTCTCCCTCTTCGGCGACTGCGCGCTCTGGCTGGTCGCGGGCCTGTGGGTGAAGACCCTGACGGGGAGCGACGCGGCGGCCGGCCTGACGTTCCTCGCCTACCTGGCTCCCGGAATGCTCGCCCCTCTGCTCGGCATCGTCGTGGACCGGGTACGGCGCCGGCGGCTGCTGATCGCGATCAACCTGGTGATGGCCCCCACGATGTGCCTGGCACTGCTCGCCCACACGAAGTCCGACGTGTGGCTGATCTACGCCGTCCTGCTGCTCTCCGGGCTCGGCTCCAGCCTGCACGCCTCGGCCGGCAGCGCGATGCTGCCCAGGCTCGCCGGACCGGAGGGGCTCGGCCGGGCCAACGCGAAGCTGCGCACCCTCAAGGAGGCCGCCCGGCTGTGCGCGCCGGCCCTCGGCACGGCCCTGTTCGCCACGTGGGGAGCGGCCTCCGTCGTGGTGATCGACGCGGCGACCTACCTGGTCGCGGCCGTGTGCGTCTGCCTGGTGCGGGTCGAGGACCCCAAGCCGCAGTACGAGCGGGGCGAGCCGGTGCTGCGTCAGATGAGCGCGGGCGTGCGCTTCATGTGGCAGTGCCTGCCGCTGCGCGAGACGGCGCTCAGCCTGGTCGGGGTGCTCGCCGTCTTCGGACTCGTCCAGCCGGCCGTGTTCGCCCTGGTCTCCCACGGCCTGCACCTGTCGGTGACGTTCGTGGGCGTGCTCAGCACCTGCCAGGCGGCCGGGGCCATCGTCGGCGGGATCGTCACCGTCAAGGTCGTGGACCGGCTCGGCGCCCGGCGCCTGCTGCTGTGCGGGCTGCTCCTCTACCTCGTCGGATTCGCGGCGCTGCTCATCCCCGCCCCGGCCGGTGCGGTCGCCGGGTTCATCGTGATCGGGGGCGGTGTGGCGCCGGTCGTCGTGGGCTTCTACACCCAGGTGCAGAGCCTGTCGCCGGACGCGATGCTCGGCCGGGTGTCCTCGGTCGCGGACTCGATCATCAGCCTTCCGCAGACCCTGTTCATCGCGCTCGGCTCCGCCACGATCGCGGCGGTCGGCTACCGGTCGATGCTGCTCTTCATGGTGGCCGTGATGGCCCTGTCGACGTGGTTCTACGCCGTCCGGCTGCGTGCCACGCCGACGCCTGCGGTCCTGGCCCCGCGCCCCGCGCAAGGCGCCGCACAGCCTTAGCGGCAGCGGGCACGCCGGAGCGCGGAGGCCGCCTCGGGTCGCCAACTTCCTTTGCCGAGAACCTATTTCGGCCTGTTGCCCGCAGGACCGATGTTGGGCAGGATGGCCATCGCGGGGAGCAAGGCCCGATGAGAGCCGTCCTTCACTTCGTGTGCCGACGGCTGAACCACAACGGGGGGCAAGCGCACGTGTCATCGTCCGTGGCCAGGTCCGATCGAGCCGCCGAGCGGGCACGTGCCGCAGCCACCACCGCCACGGCGCCCGCGCGGCCGCGTCCCCGCCCCCACTTCCGAACCGCCCGGCTACCGGTCCGGTACCGACGCGGGGTGACGGCACGCGGGTGACCGATCTTCCGGACCCGGCCGCTCCGGCACTCCCCGACGAGAGATGGAGGTACCACCGATGGCAGGTGAGTCAGGGCTCGGCGGCACGACGGCGGACGTGGTGGGGATCGGTTTCGGCCCCGCGAACCTTGCGTTGGCCATCGCCCTCCAGGAGCGCTCGGACGCCGGTGCCCTGCGGGCCCGGTTCTTCGAGAGGCAGGCCGAGTTCGGCTGGCACCGGGGCATGCTGATCGACGGCGCGACGATGCAGGTGCCGTTCCTCAAGGACCTCGCCACACCGCGCAACCCCGTCAGCCGGTTCGGATTCCTGTCGTATCTGCACGCGAGGGAACGCATGATGGACTTCCTCAACCGGAACTCCTTCTTTCCGCTGCGCACCGAGTTCCACGACTACCTCGCGTGGGCCGCCGACCAGTTCGCCGACCAGGTGGACTACGGATGCGAGGCGGTCGAGCTGCGGCCGGTGAAGGACCGGGACGGCGTCATCCGCTCCGTGGACGTGGTCGTCGCGCGGCAGGGCGTGCTGTCCACGGTGCGGACCCGTGCCGTGGTCCTCGCCTCCGGCCTCGAGCCGGTCCTGCCGAGCGGCGTCGACGCCGGGGACCGCGTCTGGCACAGCTCGGAGCTCCTGTTCCGGGCGGAGAAGGCCGCGACCGGCGAGCCCCTGGCCTTCGTCGTGGTCGGCGCCGGTCAGAGCGCCGCCGAGGCGGTCGGCTTCCTCCACGACCGGTTCCCGCGGGCCGAGGTGCACGCGGTGTTCGCGCGGTACGGCTTCAGCGTCGCCGACAGCAGCTCGTTCGCCAACCAGGTCTTCGACCCGGTGGCCCTCGACCAGTACTTCGGCGCGCCGCCCGAGGTCAAGGAGATGCTGTTCGACTACCACGCCAACACCAACTACTCGGTGGTCGACGACGACTTGATCCGAGACCTGTACGACCGGGTGTACCGCGAGGGACTGAGGGGCGAGCGGCGTCTGCACGTCCACCGGGTGTCCCGCGTCCGGGGCCACGCGGCCGGCTCCGACGGCATCAGCGTCGACATCGAGTTCCTGCCGACCGGCGCGGTCACCAGCGTCGGAGCCGAAGCGATCGTCTACGCCACCGGCTACCGGCCCGGCGACCCGCTGGCGCTGCTCGGTGAACTCGGTGACGGCTGCCTGCGGGACGAACAAGGCCGATTGCGGGTCGGCCGCGACTACCGGATACAGACCGCCGACGACCTGGAGGCCGGGATATACCTCCAGGGCTCCACCGAGCACAGTCACGGCATCTCCTCCAGCCTGCTGTCCAACACCGCCGTCCGTGCGGGGGAGATAGCCGAGGCGCTGGGGGCCCGCCGGTGACCGGGCGCATCGACCGCATCGACCACATCGGCGTGGTCTGCCTGTCCCTGGACGAGGCCGTGGAGTTCTACCGCTCCACCTACGGGTTCGAGCTGCGCCACGTCGAGGTCATCGAGAGCCAGGGAGTGCGCGAGGCGGTGATGGCGATCGGCACCGCGGCCGACGACCGGGCCCCTTACGTACAGCTCCTGCAGCCGACACGTCAGGACTCCGCGGTGTCCCGGTGGCTGGAGAGGCGGGGGCCGGGCCTGCACCACATCGCCTTCGGCACCGACGACGTGCGCACGGCGGCCGCCTGTCTCGAGGAACGCGGCGTCGTGCCGGTCATCGACCCGCCGGGCACCGGGTCGCGCGGGACGCAGGTGACCTTCCTGCACCCGCGCGACTGTCTGGGCGTACTGACCGAGCTGGTGGCACCCCCGCAGGACCGGGCCGCATCCGACGCCGCCCCGGCGCGGCACTGAGAGGGGGCGCGGCACCATGTACGTTCCGGACGTCTACCGTGTCGAAGGCGACGAGTGGCCGCGCCGCGTCATCGCCGAGCACGCCCTGGCGACCCTCACCACCAACGGGCCCGAGTTCCCGCACGCCACCCACCTGCCGTCGCTGCTCGCCCCGGGCACCCCGGGCGACGCGCCGCTGGTCGGCGCGGAACTCCTCGGCCACATGAACCGGGCCAACCCGCACTGGCGCGCGCTGGCCCCGGGCGCCCCGGCCCTGATGGTGTTCCAAGGGCCCGGCGCCTACGTCACCCCGGCCGTCTACCACGTCGAACCCGCCGCGCCCACCTGGGACTTCGTCTCCGTCCACGTCCGGGGCCGGCTGCGTCCGGTCCAGGACCGCGAGGAGACGCTCCGGATCATCCTGGCGACCGTGGCACACCTGGAGGGGACCGTCGGCGACACGTGGGACCCGACCCCGTCCCTCGGTTACTTCCGCCGGATCCTGCCCGGCGTCGGCGCCTTCCGGCTGGAGATCCAAGCCGTGGACGCGATGTTCAAGCTGAGCCAGGAGAAGGACGACGAAGTGCGGCAACGGGTCGTCGACCGCTTCGAGGACGGCGACGGCCGCCATCGGGGACTGGCCGAGCTGATCCGCGTACACGGTGGAGATGCCTGCGGGCGGGAGGCGCAGATATGACGGACCACGCGACCACGGCCGTGCTGTGGGGCGGTGACGCCGACCCGACCTGCCTGTTCACCGCGTTCTTGGAGACCGTCGCACAGCGGCCGGACGCGCGCGCGGTGGACGACGGCAGCGTCGGGGTGTCGTACGCGGAACTCCTGCGCTGGGCCCGGAGCATCGCCGTCCTCCTCGACGAGCACGGCGTGGCGCCCGGCGACCCGGTCGCCGTCACGGGGCGGCGCGGCGCGGCCGTCGTCGCGGCGATGCTCGGCGTCACCCTGCACGGCGCGGTCTACGTGCCCCTCGACCCCGAGTATCCGGCGCCCCGGCTCCAGCACATGCTGGGGGACAGCGGCGCCAAGGTCCTCCTGCACGAGGGGCCCGCCGCCGCCCTGGACAGCGCGTCTGCGGCGGTGGAGATACCGGCCCTCGGCGAACTCCCGGCCCCGGACGGCCTCCTGGCCGCCCGGCGCCCCGCCGCGTGCCGGCCCGACACCGCCTTCTACGTCATCTACACCTCCGGCAGCACCGGCTGGCCCAAGGGCGTCGCGATCCCGCACAGCTGCCTGGACAACATGGTCCAGTGGCAGGCCACGCACTCGCCCCGGCCCGACCTGCGCACCGCCCAGTTCGCCCCGCTGAACTTCGACGTCTTCTTCCAGGAGGTGCTCGGCACCCTGCGCGGCGGCGGCACGGTGGTGATCGCCCCGGAACGGCTGCGCCGGGATCCGGTCGGGCTGCTGGACTGGCTGGTCGAGGAGCGGATCGAGCGGCTCTTCCTGCCCTTCGTCGCCCTGCAGATGCTGGCGACCGTGGCGGGCGCGACCCCGGACCTCGGCGGTGTCCGGCTCGCCGAGGTCAACACCGCGGGCGAGCAGCTGGTGGCGACCGAGCAGATACGGGAGATGTTCCGGCGGCTGCCGGGCGCCCGGCTGGTCAACCACTACGGCCAGAGCGAGTCCGCGATGGTCTCCTCGCACATCCTTCCCGCCGACCCCGGGCAGTGGCCGGCGACACCGCCGATCGGCGTCCCGCTCCCGGGCTGCGAGCTGCTCGTCGACCCCGAGTCCGCGGACGACCCGACGGTCGGTGAACTCCTCGTCGCCGGCCTTCCGGTGTCCCTCGGCTACCTGCACCAACCCGAGCTGACCGCACGGCGGTTCACCACGGTACCGCCCACGCCGCACGGCCACACCCGGACGTTCCGCACCGGCGACCTGGTGCGACTCCGGGACGGCGTCGTGCGGTTCCTGTCCCGCATGGACGACGACGTCAAGATCCGTGGCTACCGCGTGAACCTGACCGAGGTCGACGTGCACCTGCTCGGCCGCCCCGGCGTCGGGGCCGCGGCCTGCGTCGCCATGGAGACCGCCGGCGGAACGCGTGTCCTGCGCGCCGCCGTGACCGCCGACGCCGACGGCCCGCCACCCGACGTGGCCGCCGCCCTGGACCGCCTGCGCGAGGTGCTGCCCGAGGCGTCGGTGCCGCTGTCCATCACCGTGCTGAGCGACCTGCCGCGCACACCGAGCGGGAAGACCGACCGGGACGCCGTGGCCGAGCTGATCGCCGCGGACGTCCACCACCGCTGAGAGGGGACGGAACCAGTATGGACGCGCTTGCCGAAGCCGTGGTCAACGGTGCGCCCGGGCACGAACTCGAGCGCATACCCGTTCCCGACGACTACGTCGCGGTGCACACCCGCGCCGAGGACGCGGGCATCTTCCAGGGCGCCGAGGACAAGGACGTGCGCCGCTCGCTGCGGGTCGGCGCGGTGCCGATGCCCCGGCTCGCCCCGGACGAGGTGCTGATCGCCGTGATGGCCAGCGGCATCAACTACAACACCGTGTGGTCCGCCACCTTCGACCCGGTGCCGAGCTTCGCGTTCCTCAAGCAGTACGCGCGGCAGGGCGGGGACGCGGCCCGGCACGACCAGCCGTTCCACGTGCTCGGCTCGGACGCGGCCGGTGTCGTGGTGCGTACCGGCGCGGGGGTCCGCCGCTGGGCGGTCGGCGACCACGTGGTGGTGGCGACCGCGCACGTCGACCACGAGGAGCCCGCCACCCACGGGGACGCCATGCTCGGAGGGGAGCAGCGCGCCTGGGGATTCGAGACGAACTTCGGCGGCCTGGCGCAGTACGCCGTGGCCCGCGCCAGCCAGCTGATCCCCAAGGCCGGGCACCTGACGTGGGAGGAGGCCGCGAGCGTCCCGCTGTGCGCGGGCACCGCCTATCGCATGCTGGTCAGTGACAACGGCGCCCGCATCAAGCAGGGCGACGTCGTCCTCATCTGGGGCGCGGCAGGCGGCCTCGGCGCCTACGCGGCGCAGTTCGTCCGCAACGGCGGCGGCATCGCCGTCGGCGTGGTCAGCTCCGACGAGAAGGCGGAGAGCGCCCTGCGGATGGGCTGCGACCATGTCATCGACCGGCGGGAACTGGACCTCGACGAAGGCCCCGCGGTGGCCGGCAAGCAGCTCGGCAAGCGCATCCGGCAGGCGGTCGGCGAGGACCCGCACGTCGTGTTCGAGCACGTCGGCCGGGCCACCTTCGGCACCTCGGTCTTCGTCGCCCGGCGCGGCGGCACCGTCGTCACCTGCGGCTCCAGCACCGGATACCAGCACGAGTTCGACAACCGGTACCTGTGGATGCGGCTGAAGCGGGTGATCGGCAGCCACGGCGCGAACCTCGAAGAGCAGTCGCAGGTCAACCGGCTCGTCTCGCTGGGGCGGATCAAGCCGGCCCTGTCGGTGACGTATCCGCTGGCCGAGGCTCCGCAGGCCGCCCGTCTGGTGCAGGACAACGAGCACATCGGCAAGGTCGGCGTCCTGGGCCTCGCGCCGGAGGAAGGGCTCGGCGTCACCGACCCGATCCTGCGCAAGGGACTCGGCGAGGCGAACATCACCCCGCTGCACCGCTGAGCGGACCCGAAAGGAGCGGTCATGGCACGGCCCGGCGAGTACCCGTATGACGCGGGCATCCATCCGACCGGCTACACCACCAAGCTGTGGACCATGCGGCAGCTCGCCGGTCTGGCCAGCGCGGCCTCCACCAACGAACGGTTCCACTACCTGCTGGACCTCGGCGAGACCGGGCTTTCGCTGGCCTTCGACCTGCCCACGCAGCTGGGCCTTGACCCCGACGACCCGATGGCCGACGGGGAGGTCGGCCGTACCGGCGTCTCGATCGCCACCGTCGACGACCTCGCCGCGGTCTTCAAGGGGATCCCGCTCGACGACGTCTCGGTGTCGATGACCATCAACGCCACCGCGCCGATGCTGCTCGCGATGTGGGTGGTGGTGGCCGAGGAGTCGGGCGTCGATCCGGCCCGGCTGCGCGGCACGCTTCAGAACGAGATGCCCAAGGAGTTCCTGGCCCGCAAGGCCGTCGTCTACGACCTCGACACCAGCATGCGCTACTCGCTTGACGTGATGGAGCACTGCGTCCGGCACCTGCCCCGGGTCAACCCCGTATCGCTCTCCGGCGGGCACGCGCGTGAGGCCGGGGCGAGCAGGCCGCTGGAGATCGCGTGCGGGATCGCCGACGCGGAGACGTACCTCCAGGGCATGATCGAGCGCGGACTGGACGCGGACGAGGTGGCCCGCCGCTTCACCTTCATCTTCGGCGCGCACATGGAACTCCTCGCCGAGGCAGCCAAGTTCCGCGTCGCGCGGTCGATGTACGCCAGGCGGCTGCGGGAGCGCTGGGGCGTCACCGACGAGCGGGCGATGCGGATGCGGGTCCAGGTCAACACCTTCGGCTCGGTGCTCGCGCATCAGGAGCCGCTCAACAACGTGATCCGGGCGACGATCCAGGCGCTCGCCGCGGTGCTGGGCGGCGTGCAGTCGCTGCACGTGTGCAGCTTCGACGAGGCGTACCAGACGCCGGGGGAGCTGGGCGCGCGGATCGCGCTGCGCACTCATCAGATCCTGGCGGAGGAGACCGATGTGGCCCGCTATGTCGATCCCCTGGGGGGATCGGAGGCGGTGGACGCCCTCGTCGCCGGGATGACCGCCGAGGTCGAGGACTGGCTCGACCGGATCGAGGAGCATGACGGCATGCTGGGGAGCATCCGCAGCGGCTGGCTCGAGTCCGAGATCGACGAGCTGGCCCACCGCGACCCCGGACCCCGGGTGGGCGTCGGGGACCGGATGTACTCCGAGACCGAGCAGGAGGTCCTGCGCCGCGAGCGCCACGCCACGCCCGACTCAGTCCAGCGCGAGGTCGAACGTCCCAGCTGTGCGCCGGAGTTGGCGGCGGTGCGGGAGGCGGCCCGGGGCGGCGCCAACGTCCTGCCCGCCCTGATCGAAGCCGCCCGGGCCCGCGCGACCATCGGCCAGCTCCGCACCGCGCTCACCCCTCCACCCTCCTGACCCCGCGAAAGACGATCCGCTCATTCCCGCCGTGACCAAGGACGATGGAGGTGGAGGCCGTGTCCGAGACTCCGGCCCGCCTGGCAGGACTTCCGTTGCGGCGGGAGTGCCCGTTGGCGCCGCCCGCACCGCTCGCGCGGCTCCGGGAGCAGCGCCCGCTGATCCCCATGACGTACCCGGACGGTCACGACGGCTGGCTGGTGACCAGCTATGACCTGGCCAGAGCCGTCCTGGGCGACCTCCGCTTCAGCAACCGCAACGAGCTGCGGCACTATCCCGTACAACTGCCGCGAGCTGGGGGGAAGTCGTCCCGCACCCCGCCGGGCATGTTCAGCCGCATGGACCCGCCGGACCACACCCGCTACCGGCGGCTGCTGGCCCCGTACTTCAACGTGCGGCGCATCCGGCTGCTCGCGCCGCGCGTCACCGGGATCGTCGGGCAGTTGCTGGACCGGATGGCCGAGCAGGGGCCGCCCGCCGACCTCGTCGAGATGCTGGCGCTGCCGATGCCCTCGCGGGTCATCTGCGAACTGCTCGGCGTTCCCTACGAGGACCACGAACGCTTCCAGCAGGACAGCGCGACCCTGTTCGATCTGACGGCGGAGGTCGGGGCATCGAGCCTGGCCTGGGCATCCCTCTACGACCGGCTGCGCCGACTCGTCCTGGTCAAGCGTGCCGCGCCCGATGACGATCTGCTCAGCTACCTGACCGGGTGCGACCTGAGCGACGAGGAAGTGACGTTCATGGGGATCACCCTGCTGGTCGCCGGGCACGAGACGACCGCGAACATGCTGTCCCTCGGCGTCTTCGCCCTGCTCGAACACCCCGGTCAACTGGCCCGGCTCCGGGCGGAACCCGCGCTGATCGAGCACGCCGTCGAAGAACTCATGCGGCACCAGACCATCATTCACGCCGGGCCGACGCGCGCCGCCCTGGAGGACGTGGAGCTGGCCGGGGAGGTGATCAGGGCCGGGCAGGTGGTGACCGTGTCGCTGCCGGCGGCCAACCGCGACCCGCTCCGCTTCCCCGAGCCGGACGTGCTGGACATCTCGAACGCCGCCGCCCAGGGGCAGTTGGGCTTCGGCTTCGGCATCCACCAGTGCACGGGGCAGCAGTTGGCGCGGCTGGAGATGAGCATCGCCCTGAGTGAACTGCTCCAGCGGTTTCCCACGGTCCGCCTCGCCCGGCCGGCGCGGGAGATTCGCACACGGGACACGATGACCATCTACGGCGTCCACAGCCTGCCGCTCACCTGGGACGGCGAGGAGGGCTGAGCCCGGGACAGCGGGGCTCAGCCCCGGGAGCGGGCCGGGTGAGTCCGGACAGCGGGGCTCACGTTCGGGAGTGAGCCCCGCCAACCCCCTTCCAGACAGCGCCAGTTGGCGCTCACCGGCCGGTTCCGGGGCCGGCGCCGCAGGCCCACGCCTAGCCCCGGGCGAAGACTCCCGGCGGGAAGGCCCCTGCGGAGCGGGCCCGGCCGGTCAGCCGTCCTCCGATCTCCGTCAGATGCTCGACCCCGGCCTCGCCGAGATGCTCGTAGGGCGCTGCGGCGAGCCGGTCGGTCATCTCCTCCACCTCACGGCGCAGTTCGACGCCGCGCGGGGTGAGGGCCCCCTCGGCGTCGAGCAGGCCGCGGACGCGCAGCCGTTCCTCGGCCGCGTCCCACTCCTGCCTGCTCCAGCCCCGGCTGGCGCAGGCGAACTCCGGTGTGAAGCCGTTGCCGGTCGCGGTGTGGCTGACCAGCGCCTCCAGGCCGTCGAGCCCCGCCGCCGACAGGGCCACCAGGTGTCCGTCGCCGCGGTGCTCGCGCAGCAGGGTGATGAAGTACCACAGCGCCAGATGGGGCCGCTCCGGCCTGGGCAGCGCGGCGTGCGCCGCGTACAGGGGGCGGCCCGCGACGCCGCACGCCTCGGCGGCCGTGGCGGCGAGCCCGGCGGCTTCGGACACTTCGGGGTCCTCGGCGATGTCCTCGCCCAGGAGGCGTCGCAAGGATCCGTCCGCCGCGGCCAGCCGGGCGCCCAGCACCGCATCGGGTGAGGCCAGCTCCCAGGCACGCGGCAGGTGACGGGCCACGAGCCCCGGGTCGAAGTTGTAGAACGTGGCGGCGACCACGCCCGCTCCGACGGCCCCCATCGCCGCCGCGCGCCCCGCGAAATAGGCCATTCGGCCCGCCTCAAGACCGACGGCGGTGAACTCTCTCTCGGCCTCGGGGGCGAAGTAGATCTGGGAGTGCAACGGATTGAGGGAGTCGTGGCAACGCTTGCCAGGTCGCGGCAGAGAGCTCATCTGCGCACCCTAACGGCATGCCCTCCAATCGGAGCGGGCCTCGGCGGCGGACCCAGGTCGCTTCGGGCCCGCTGTCCTGGCCACCGCCGGCCGCTGTGATGCGGCACTCAGTCGGTTTGATCACGCGGAGATCGGCAACCAGAAAGATGCACAGTGCAAATAGTGGGCACCGAGACCGTCCCTGACACGGACCACGCCGAGCGGCTGATGGCGGCCGATCCGTCCCCGTGACAGCCGGACGGGAGCGCCCACGCCTCCCTCGTCCCGCGTCGGGCGGTCTCCGGCCCCTCGCGCGGTCTTCGCCTCCATGCTCCGAGTTCCACCACCGACCCGAGAAGAGGACGCCCGATGACCCAGCAGACCGCTTCCGCAGACCACGGCGCGCATCCCGTACGCGTTCACGCGGCGGACCCGGGTGCCGTGGAGGCCGACTTCTACGACATCAAGGACCTGCTCGAACCGGACGACCGCAAGCGGCTGGACACCGTACGCGACTGGATGCTCGACAACGTCCGCCCCGTCGTCAATGACCAGTGGGCGAAGGCCGAGTTCCCCCGCCAACTGATCGCGGGGCTGCGTGATCTGGACATTGCCGGGATCCAGTTCGACGGGTACGGATGCCCGGGCCGGGGCTCCCTGGTCGCCGGCATGATCAGCATGGAGATCGCCCGCGTCGACCCCTCCTTCGCCACCTTCTTCGGCGTCCACAGCGGGCTGGGCATCGCCACGATCATGCTGTGCGGCTCCGAGGAGCAGAAGCGGCGCTGGATCCCCGAACTGGTCCAGTGGAAGAAGATCGCCGCCTTCGCCCTCACCGAACCCGACGTGGGCTCCGGCGCCTCGCGCGGTCTGACGACCACGGCCCGTCGCGAGGGCGACACCTGGATCCTCAACGGCCGCAAGAAGTGGATCGGCAACGCCACCTTCGCGGACCTCGTCGTGGTCTGGGCCAAGGACGAGGCCGACGACCAGGTCAAGGGCTTCGTCGTGCACAAGGACGCGGCCGGCTTCACGCCCGAGAAGATCGAGGGCAAGGTGTCCCTGCGCATGGTGCAGAACGCCGAGATCGGCCTCGACCACGTCCGTGTCCCCGAAGCCGACCGCCTCCAGGAGGCCCACTCCTTCAAGGACACCGCCCGGGTGCTGCGCACCACCCGCCTGGGAGTGTCCTGGAACGCGCTCGGCTGTGCGATGGGTGCCTACGAGGCCGCTCGGCAGTACGCGCTGGACCGCGAACAGTTCGGCAAGCCCATCGGCGCCTTCCAGCTCGTCCAGGACAAGCTCGCCCAGATGCTCGCCAACATCACCGCCTGCCAGACGCTCAACGTACGGGCCGCCCAGCTGCAGAACGAAGGCCGGCTGACCGACCAACAGGCCTCGCTGGCAAAGATGTTCAGCACCACCCGTACCCGCGAGACGGTGTCCTGGGCCCGCGAACTCCTGGGCGGCAACGGCATTCTCCTCGAACACGACGTCGCCCGGTTCTGGGCGGACGCCGAGGCCCTCTACTCCTACGAGGGCACCCGCGAAATGAACTCGCTGATCGTCGGCCGCGCCGCGACCGGAATCAGCGCCTTCGTCTAAACACCGCCCAGAGGCAACCAGGACCACAGCGCCCAAGGCCAGAGGCACCCAAGACCAGAGGTGCCCAAGACCAGAGGCATCCAAGGCCAGAGGCACCCAAGAAGGGACCGCACCACATGACCGGCACCACACCCGACCGGGCCACCGGCAGCACGGCGAACACGGACGGCGCGACGCCGGGCCCCCTGGACGGCATCCGCGTCGTGGATCTGGCCAGTGTCGTCATGGGCCCCTACGCCGCACGGATCCTCGGTGACCTCGGCGCCGAAGTCGTCAAGATCGAACCACCGACGGGCGACGTGATGCGCCAGCTCCACAAGCGCCGCGAGAACGGGCTCGGCGCCCTGATGCTCAACCTCAACCGCAACAAGCGCTCGGCCGCCCTGGACCTGAAGAGCCCGGCGGGACACCGGGCGGCGCTCGACATCATCGCCGACGCCGACGTCCTCATCACCAACATGCGGCCGCGCGCGCTCAAGAAGCTCGGCCTGACCTACGACGATCTGGCCGAGGCCAACCCCCGCCTGGTGTACTGCCAGGCCGCCGGATTCCGCGCCGACAGCCGCTATGCCGACCGGGCCGCCTACGACGAGGTCATCCAGTCCACCTCCGGCATGGTGGACCTGATGCGCCGCGCCACCGGCAAACCCTCCTACGTCCCCACCGTCCTCGCGGACAAGGTCTGCGGCCTCGCCATCGTCCAGGGCGTCATGGCGGCACTGCTGGCCCGGGTGCGCACCGGCCGGGGCCAGCGGGTCGAAGTGCCCATGGCCGACACGATGTTCGCCTTCACCCTCCTGGAACACATCGGAGGACGCGCCTTCGAGCCGCCGCACGGAGACGTCGGCTTTCCCCGCTCCCTGGCACCGGGCCACGAAGCGCTGCCCACCAAGGACGGATACGCCTGCATCCTGCCGTACTCCATCGCCAACGTGCGCGCCTTCTTCACCGAGGTCGGCCGTGCGGACCTCCACGACGACCCGCGCTTCGCCGACCGCGCGAGCATGAGCCTGCACATCGGCGAACTCTACGAACTCATCGGACAGCACACGCCCGAGCGCACCACGCGGGAGTGGGAGAGCTTCTGCGCGGACGCCAGCATCCCCTTCGCACCCGTCCTCGACCTGGATCGGGCCGGCGAGCACGAGTACTGGGCCGAGGGCGGCATGCTCGCCGTCACCGATCACCCCACCGAGGGGCTCTACCGACTCATCGGCAGCCCACTGGCCTTCTCCGACACCCCCACCTCGCTGCGACGCCACTGCCCCGAACTCGGCCAGCACACCGACGAAGTGCTGACGGAACTCGGCTACACAGACGAGCAGTTGGCCGCCGTGCGGACTCGGGGCGCGGGTGCGTAGACCAGGGTGACGGCGCCCTCCGCCCGGCCGGCGCCGCCCGTGGCGTGCGTGCCCATGCTCACGTCCATGGGCCGCTCCGACGAGCCCGCGCTGTCCGACCCCGCCCCTACCGTGGGGACATGACCGATCGTGTGCCACTGCCGCCCGCCCTCCATCCGCTGTTCCCGGACGGCACCGCCGAGCAGTCCTCCCTGTCGACTTCGCTGCCGCCGGGCCGCCTGATCGTCCCCGCGACATCCGAGGGCGAAGCCCCGGTCATGTGGCTGAGCGACGGGCCGGCGCCGGCCGGGCTCTGGGAGCAGCTCCAGGGGGAGCACCCGCGATCGGGGCTGTGGCCCCTGCTCCTGAAGCACCCGGTGGGCGAGCCGGCCTTCCGCCCCTGGGCCACGGGTGAACTCGACCCGGACCAGACGTCCTTGCCCGTCCGGCGCGACCCTTCCGCCGTTCTGCGCGACTGGTGGAACTCGTCGGCCGTGGCCCGCCCCGACGACCCGCAGGACGTGGCGGACCGGCTGCTGATGCTTGAGCCGTACGGCTCCGACTGGCCGGGCCTCGCCCCTTGCCCGAGCCCGGCGCGGGAGGACGGTCCGGGCGCGGCCGCGGCCGCTGCGGCCGGCTGGCTGCTGCACCATGACCCCGGGCTGCGGATCGGCCTCGTCCGCGCGGCCGGTGGCGCCGAGGCACTCACCCGCTGCGGCTGGACCGGCGCGAGCAACCACGCGGGCACCGGCGAGATCGCGGCCGTCCTCCGCGACTGGGAGCGGCGCCACGGCGCCCGGCTCGTCGAACTCGGCTTCAGGGGACTGCGGTTGAGCGTGCCCGCCCGGCCTGCCGACCTGGACGAGGCCCTGCCGCTGGCGGCCGAGCACGTCGCGTTCTGTCCCGACAACGTCCTGCGGGGCACCGAGAGCCTGACCGACTACGCGGAGGAACTCGTCCTGGAGAAGTGCTGGTCGTTCTGGTGGGCCTGACCGCACACGGCGCGGCCGTCGAACGCCGGGTCAGGCGTGCAGGGCGTTGATCGCGTCCTCGACGGTGGGCTGGAAGTTGAAGAGCTGATCGAGGCCGATGATGCGGAAGACATGCATCAGGTCGGGGTTGACGCCGACGAGGGACAGGGGGGCGCCGGCCGCGCGCGCCCGCCGGTCCGCGCCGATCAGCACGGTGATGCCGGTGGAGTCGCAGTAGGTGAGGCCGGAGAGGTCGATCAGTACGGGGACCTCGGGGCCGAAGGGGGTCTCCTGGATGACCCGGGTGAGCTCCGGCGCCGTGTGATGGTCGAGTTCACCGGATGCGGCCACCACCGTGGCCCCCCGGGAGTGGGTGTGTCGGGTGGCGGTCAGAGTGGGGTCGGTCACCGGTTCTCCTGAGCGGGTGGGGGCGTGCGGTGGGGCGGGACGGGCAGGGCGAGCAGTGCGGTGCCGTCGCTCACTCCGGTACCCAGATCGGTGAGGAGTTTGTACACCGTGGCCGGCGGACTGTCGGCGCCCCGGGTCGCGTCGGCGGACAGATGGCCGGTGAGCCCCTCCTCGCCGAGCGTGCTGCCGTCCGCGGTCCGCGCCCCGATGAGCCCGTCGGTGCCACCCCGCCCCTCCTGGTCGACCGTGCCTGTTGGTGCGAGGCGCGGCTGTCCTATTCTACGGATCACGTCAACGGGCTCTCCCCGGATGGTCCAGCGGCCATGCGGGTATCTCAAGGTCATCAGGGCCGTGGCGCGCGGAGGGGCGACAGCGCGACGGGCGCCGACAGGCTGTGCTCGGGCATCGGCTGTCGTGAACGAAGGGGTGGGCAGTGACGCGTTCCGAGGATGCCGGGCCGGAGGAGACGGCGGCGGCCGGAACCGACGTGTTCGCCGCTGACACGGTGCTCGGCCGGGATCTGGCTCTGGTGGACTGGGCGGGGACCACCCCGCTCGGGGACCCGGAGGGCTGGCCGCAGAGTCTGAAGACGACGGTGAGCATCCTGCTGTCGTCGAAGTTCTCGATGTGGATGGCCTGGGGGCCGGAACTCACGTTCTTCTGCAACGCCGCCTACCGGCGCGACTCCCTGGGCCGCAAGTACCCGTGGGCGCTGGGGCGGCCGGCGAGCGAGGTCTGGGCGGAGATCTGGGGCGACATCGGCCCGCGCATCGACACCGTGCTCACCACCGGCGAAGCCACCTGGGACCAGGCGCTGCTGCTGTTCGTGGAGCGCTCCGGATACCTGGAGGAGAGCTACCACACGTTCTCCTACAGCCCGCTGCGCGACGACGCGGGGCTCGTCGTCGGGATGCTGTGCGTGGTCAGCGAGGAGACCGAACGGGTCATCGGGGAACGGCGGATGGCCACGCTGCGCGACCTCGGGTCCGACCCCAGCGTGGTGCGCACCGAGCAGGAGATGCTCGACTTCGCGCGCGTACAGCTGAGCCGCAATCCCCATGACCTGCCGTTCACGCTCACCTACCTCTTCCAGGACGACGGCAGTGCGGCACTGGCCGCCGTCACCGGAATCCGGGAGGACCACGCGGCCGCCCTGAAGCTCGTGCCGCCGGGCTCCGAGACGGTGTGGCCGACGGAGGCCGCGGCGCGCGGGGAGTCCGTCCTCACCCCGCTGGACGGCGCCGTGTTCGCGGACCTGCCGAAGGGGGAGCGGGCCGAGGCGCCTCTGCAGGCGCTGGTGGTACCGCTGCGGCAGCAGGGCGGCGCGCCGTACGGATTCATGGTGGTCGGCCTCAACCGGTACCGGGACCTGGACGACGGATACCGCGGCTTCGTCGAGCTGGTCGCCGGACACGTCGCCACCGGAGTCGCCAGTGCCCGCAGCTACCAGGCGCAGCAGCGCCGCGCGGAGGAACTCGCGGAGCTCGACCGCGCGAAGACGACGTTCTTCTCCAACATCAGCCACGAGTTCCGTACGCCCCTCACGCTGATCATGGGACCGGTCGAGGAGCTGAGGAACCGGCTCACGGACGCGGGCGCCCGGGAGGAACTGGAGGTCATCCACCGCAACGGGCTGCGGCTCGGCAAGCTGGTCAACACCCTGCTCGACTTCTCCCGCATCGAGGCGGGCCGGATGCAGGCGAGCTACGAGCCGGTCGACCTGGCGGCGGTGACCGCTGAACTGGCCAGCGTGTTCCGCTCCGCCGTCGACCGGGCCGGCCTGGACTTCCGGGTCGACTGCCCTCCGCTGCCCGAACCGGTCCTCATCGACCGGGGCATGTGGGAGAAGGTGGTCCTCAACCTGCTCAGCAACGCGCTGAAGTTCACCTTCGAGGGCTCGATCCGCGTTGGCGTGGGCGCCGACGACGGCGTGGCGGTGGTGACCGTCGACGACACCGGAATCGGTGTCGCGGCACAGGAGATGCCCCGGCTGTTCGAACGCTTCCACCGCATCGAGAACGCCCGCTCCCGCTCCAACGAGGGCAGTGGCATCGGGCTCGCCCTGGTGAAGGAACTCGTCGCACTGCACGGCGGCGAGATCAGCGCCACCTCGGTCGAGGGCCGGGGCACCAGGTTCACCATCCGGCTGCCCTTCGGCTCCGCGCACCTGCCCCCCGACGCGATCCTGTCGGAGCCCGGTCACGGCGCGGCCCCCATGACCGATCCCTATGTGCAGGAAGCACTGCGCTGGCTGCCCGGCGAGCAGGCCACGGCGGTGCCCGTCCCGGTCGAGGGCGTCGTGCACGGGGTCGCCGCGAACGGCAGTACCGATGGGCAGGCCGCCGGGCCCGAGTTCCTGGCGCACGTTCTGATCGCCGACGACAACGCCGACATGCGCGAGTACCTCATCCGCCTGCTGAGCGGTGCGGGGTATCGGGTCAGCTCGGTCAGCGACGGCCGCCAAGCGCTGCGAGCCATCCGCGCGAAGGCCTTCGACCTGGTGATCAGCGACGTCATGATGCCCCACATGGACGGGCTCGCCCTGGTCGCGGCGCTGCGGGCGGACTCACGGACCGCCTCGGTCCCGGTGCTGCTCCTGTCCGCGCGGGCCGGGCAGGAGGCCTCCATCGAGGGCCTGCGGGCCGGTGCTGACGACTACCTGGTCAAACCGTTCGCGGCCGCTGAACTCCTCGCCCGGGTACGGGCGAACGTCGAACTGGCACGGCTGCGCGGCCATCACGCCCGCTGGCGCACCGCACTGGTGGACTCCCTGCAGGAAGCCTTCTTCGTCTGCGACGAGGACGGCGCCGTCATCGAGATCAACACGGCGTTCACCGACATCCTCGGTTACGGGCCCGAGGGCCTGCCGTACCGGCCGACCCACCCCTGGTGGCCCGACGCCGCCACCGACGCCGAGGCGCATCAGCAGGTCAGCGAGGCCTTCGCCCAACTGCTCGGCAACACCAAGGGCTCCTACACCATCCCGATCACCCACCGCGACGGCCACCGGCTGTGGGCGACGGCCACGTTCAACCAGGTCGACGATCCCGACACCGGTCGTCGCGTCACCGTCGGCACCTTCCGCGACGTCACGGCCGAGCACTACGCCATCCAGCGCGAGAGTGCCCTGGCCGCCCTGAGCACCTGCCTGTCCCGGGCCACCAGCCTGCCCCAGGCGCTGGCCGGGGCCCTCGACGAACTGAAGAAGCTGTGGCGCGCCCGCTGGGTCATGGCAGCCGTCTTCGACCACGGTGACGAACCCACGCTGACCTCCACCGACGCGACCCCTGCCTGGCCGGACCTGCCCGCCGAACGGCGCGGGACGCTCGACGCACTCCGCCAGGGGCCGATCCTGACCCCGCTCGCCGACCCCACCGGAGCCGGCATCCTCCTGGAGTTCCCCGACGGCCCCCTCGCCCTGTGGATCCACCTGGGCGAGAACCGGCCCTTCACCGGGGAGGACCAGCTGCTCCTCTCCCTCCTCGCCGGCCACCTCGCGCAAGGGCTGAACCGCGCGCACCAGATCGACCAGCAGCGCGAGACGGCCATCGCCCTGCAGCGGGCCATCCTCGGCCCCGCTCAGCTGCCCGACGGTTTCGCCGTCCGCTACGAACCCGCCACCCAGCCGCTGGAGGTCGGCGGCGACTGGTACGACACCGTCACCCTGCCCGACGGCCGCATCGGCATCGTGGTCGGCGACTGTGTCGGCCGGGGCCTCGAAGCCGCCAGTGTCATGGGCCAACTGCGCAGCGCCTGCCGGGCGTTGCTGCTCCAGGACGCCAGCCCGGCGCAGACGCTGATGGCCTTGGACCAGTTCGCCGCCGGCGTTCCGGGCGCGGTCTGCACCACCGTCTTCTGCGGCGTACTCAACGCCGACACGGGGCAGTTGACGTACTCCAGCGCGGGCCATCCGCCCGGCATCCTCGTCCAGCCGGACGGCGCCACCCGCCTCCTCGAAGACGGCCGGTCCCTCCCGCTGGCCGTCCGGACCGGCAGCCAACGCCCCGAAGGCACCTGCGTCATCCCGGCCCGGTCCACGCTGCTGCTCTACACCGACGGGCTCGTCGAGCGCCGCCGCCGTCCGCTCAGCGCGGGCATCGACCAGGCCAGCGAGGCGCTCCAGGAGGGCCGGAACACCGCGGTCGACGAACTGGCCACCGACGTCATGTCCAGGCTGGCCCCCATAGGCGGCTACGACGACGACGTCGCCCTGCTGCTCTACCGCCACCCGGCGCCGCTGGAGATGTCGTTCCCCGCCGAGTCGTCCCAGCTCGCCCCGGTGCGCAAGTCGCTGCGCAGCTGGCTCGACCAGTGCGATCTGCCCCCCACCACGGTGCAGAACGTCCTGGTGGCCGCGGGCGAGGCCTGTGCCAACGCCATCGAGCACGGGCACCGCGACACCCCCGGCCACACCATCTACTTCCGGGCCGAGGCGTACGTCGACGATCTGCACCTGACCATCGCCGACACCGGTCGCTGGAAGACCCCGCAGCCGGAGCTCAACACCCACCGGGGCCGCGGGATGAGTCTCATGCGGGCCCTGATGCAGCAGGTCACCATCACGCCCGGCCCGTCCGGTACCACCGTCGACATGCACACGAGGATCTCCTGATGACCACTCCCTTGACCCTCACTCACGGACGACGGCCCGACGGCGCCGAGCTGTTGGTCGCGGACGGCGAGATCGACATGAGCAACGCCGGGGAGCTGGCCGCCGCCCTCGCGCGGACGGCCGGCCCGCTGGTCCTCGATCTCTCCGGCGTCGAATACCTCGACAGCGCCGGCCTCAGCGTGCTCTTCCCGCACGCCGACCGCCTCCAGCTCGTCACCAACCCCCTCCTGGACCCGGTCCTGACGATCTCCGGCCTCACCGATCTCACGACCGTCCACGGGGCGTAGCCGAGCCGGGGCGGAACGGCGCGGGGGCCCTGTTCACCCCCGGCGCAGTGCGGAGCGGCCCGCGTAGCGGGCCGAGTCGCCCAACTCCTCTTCGATGCGGATCAGTTGGTTGTACTTCGCCGTGCGGTCGGAGCGGGAGAGCGAGCCGGTCTTGATCTGGCCGCAGCCGGTCGCCACCGCCAGGTCCGCGATGGTGGTGTCCTCGGTCTCGCCCGAGCGGTGTGACATCACGGCCGTCCAGCCCGCCCGGTGGGCCGTGGCCACCGTGGCCAGTGCCTCGGTCAGGGTCCCGATCTGGTTGACCTTGACCAGGACCGAGTTGCCGACGCCGGTACGGATGCCCTCGCGCAGCAGGGTCTCGTTGGTGCAGAACACGTCGTCGCCGGTGAGCTGGCAGCGGTCGCCGACACGGGCGGTCAGCTCGCGCCAGCCGTCCAGGTCGTTCTCCGCCATCGGGTCCTCGATGGAGACGACCGGGTAGGCGTCGATGAGCTTGGCCAGGTAATCGGCGTTCTCGGAGGGGGTGCGGCGCACTCCCTCGCCCGCGTAGTCGTACACCCCGTCGCGGAAGAACTCCGACGACGCCGGGTCCATGATCAGGCCGATGTCGGTGCCGGGGCGGTAGCCGGTGCGCTCGATGGCGGCCATCACGAAGTCGAGGGCCTCCTCGGCGGTACGCAGCGCGGGCGCGAAGCCGCCCTCGTCGCCGACACCCGTGGAGTGCCCGGCGGCAAGCAGGTCGCGGCGCAGGGTGTGGAAGACCTCGCTGCCCATGCGGACGGCTTCGGCGAAGGTGTCCGCGCCCACGGGCGCGATCATGAACTCCTGGAAGTCCAGCGGATTGTCGGCGTGGGCGCCGCCGTTGACGATGTTCATCATCGGCAGCGGCAGGAGGCGGGCGTCGGCGCCGCCGAGGTAGCGGTAGAGGGGCTGGCGGTGCGCCGCCGCGGCGGCCTTGGCGGCGGCGAGGGAGACGCCGAGGACCGCGTTGGCGCCGAGCCGGGACTTCGTGGCCGTGCCGTCGAGGGCGATCAGCGCGGCGTCGAGCCCCTGCTGGTCCGCCGCGTCCCGGCCGCGCGCGGACGCCGCGATCTCCCCGTTGACGTGGGCCACCGCGCGGTCGACGCCCTTGCCGTGCCAGCGCGCGGAGTCCCCGTCACGCAGTTCCACCGCCTCCCGGGCGCCGGTGGAGGCACCGGAGGGGACGGCCGCCCGGCCCAGGGAACCGTCCGCGAGGACGACGTCGACCTCGACCGTGGGGTTGCCCCGGCTGTCGATGATCCGGCGGGCGGTGACGGTCTCGATGGTGGCGTTGACGGTTCCAACCGGCTGTGCGGACATGGGAGTTCCTTCCCGTTGTCATAGGCCGGGCTCCGGCTGCGACAGCGCTGGCGCTGAGCCCGACAACACCAAAGCCTACAGCAATGCTGCTCAGTTTTGCTGTACAGCATTGCTGTGCAGGTCGGGTGCGCGGCTCTGCTGACCAGCGGGGTAAAGTGCCCTATGCCCACCCCGGAAGCCGCCGCCATCGCCACCGAACTGCGCACTGCGATGGGCAAGCTCACCCGACGCGTCAAGCACGAGGACCGCATCCCGCTGGGCCAGGCCGCCGTCCTCGGAGCGCTCGACCGCAACGGCCCCATGACCACCAGCGACCTCGCCGCCGATCAGCGCGTACGCCCCCAGTCGATGGCCCGCGCGGTGGGGCTGCTCATGGAACAGAACCTGGTCACCCGCCGGGCCCACCCCACGGACGGCCGCAAGTCGCTGGTCGATCTCTCGGACGCCGGCCGGGCCGCGCTCGAAGCGGAGCGCGGCCGCAGGGCCGGTTGGCTCGCGCAGGCCATCGAGGCCGAACTCACCGATGGCGAAAGGGAGTTGCTGGCGCGGAGCGCCGCTTTGCTGGAGCGGCTCGCCACGCGCTGACCGAGGCGGCCGCGCTCGCCTGATGGTTCGTCAGGAAGCCCGCCGGAGCAGCAGGATGTGATCGGTGACCTCGGCCCTCTGGCCGCCGGGGCCCGTCGCGGTCCGGCGCGAGGCTTCGGCGCGTTCGATCGTCCACGCCGACGGGTCGGCGCCGATGCCCGCCGCGACCTCGTGCGGGGTCGGGAAGTGCGCGTCGGGGTCCTGGTTCCACGACCACGGCGCGGTCGAGCCGTGGTCGACGACCAGCAGCCGGCCGCCCGGGCGCAGCGCGTGCGCCGCCCCGCGCAGCACGCTCGACCTGTCCAGGTCGAAGGGGGTGTGCAGATAGTGGGCGTTGACCAGGTCGAACCCGCCCCGGGGAAAGGACTCGTGCAGGTCGTGCCGCGCCGCGGTGACCCGGTCGCCCAGGCCGCCCGAGCGGGCCAGGTCGGTGAGGCGGGCGACCGCCACCGCCGAGATGTCGACGGCGTTCACCCGCCAGCCCTGGCGGGCGAGCCACAGCGCGTCGCCGCCGTTGCCGCAGCCCAGGTCCAGCGCGCGGCCGGGCGGCAGGGCCGTGACCACTTCGGTGAGACGGACGTTCGGCCGGGGATCGGTGACCACCGGGCGCGCCGCGTAGACGTCTTCCCAGTACGTGACCGCGTCGACCGCGTCGACCGCGTCGGCCGCATCGGGGGTGCTCATGGAGGGCTCCTTGTGTCGGGATGCGCCGAGTCTTGCCGGGCGCCCGCGATTTGGCACGAAAAGTTGCCGCTCTGGCAAGATGGGCGGATGGACCGTGGAACGGAAGACGTGCTGGGAGCCGTGGGGCCGAGGCTGCGCGCGCTGCGGCGCGAGCGAGCGATCACCCTCGCCGACCTGGCCGCGACGACCGGCATCTCGGAGAGCACCCTGTCCCGCCTCGAGAGCGGGCAGCGCAAGGCGACCCTGGAGCTGCTGCTGCCGCTGGCCCGCACGTACGACGTGCCGCTGGACGACCTCGTCGGCGCCCCGCCCACCGGCGATCCCCGCATCCATCTGAAGCCGATCCAGCGGTTCGGAATGACCTTCGTGCCCCTGTCCCGGCAGCCCGGCGGTGTGCACGCGTTCAAAATGATCATTCCCGCCCGCCCCGAACCGCCGGCCCCGGCCCCGCAGACCCATGAGGGCCACGAGTGGCTGTACGTGCTCAGCGGGCGCCTGCGGCTCGTGCTCGGCGAGCGCGACCTGACCCTGCCGCCGGGCGAGGCCGCCGAGTTCGACACGTCCGTGCCGCACTGGCTGGGCAGTTCCGACGGTGGCGCGGTCGAGCTCCTCGTCCTGTTCGGACTGCAAGGGGTGCGCGCGCATGTGCGTGGCGGTGCCGGTACGCCGTCCCGGGGCGGCCGTTGACGGCGAGCCGGCACAGGCACCCCCGCCGGCCCCGCCGCCCGCATTCAGCGGGGCCGGCGCTCCGTGACGAGCAGGGTCTGAAGGACCCGGCCGCAGTCGCCCGACCCGTCGTACATCAGCCCCGTCGCGAGGCCCGAACCGGCAGGGCTGGCCGCCGTCTCCGAGCGCAGGCACAGCCATTCGCCGACCGGGTCGCGGTGCAGGGCGAGGGTGATGTCCGTGTTGATGACCAGGCCCTCGCGGTGGTCCAGCTCGAACGCGACGGCCCAGCTGCTGTCGGCCAGCGTGAGCGCCCGGGTCAGTGCGGTGTCCTGCTCCCCGGCCACCAGCGGGACGCGCTGGCGGGCCCAGACGGTACCGGGACCCGGCGAGTCGAAGCTGCGGCCGTCCTCGAACCGCCACTCCATAGCGGAGACGTAACCGCCCAGGTAGGCCCCCGTCATGCTGCCGAGCGCCCGCGGTCCCGGCAGGGGCGGCGCGGCGGGACCGTGCCGCAACGAGGGGGTGTCGGCGGGGCTGGCCACCATGCGCCAGGCGCGGGCGAGCAGCACCGGCTCGCCGTCGGCCGTCAACTCGCCCTCCAGGAGCTCGACTCGGGCGCCGGAGCGCACGGCCCGCACCTCCACCCGCAGGTCCGCGACCGGCACCGGACGGAGCAGCTCCACGGTGACGCGGGCGATCCTCGACCCGGGCCGCCCGGCGTGCCGTTCCATGGCCCGCCCGACGAGGGCCGACGGGGGACCGGCGTGCTGGGTCTTGGGACTCCACGGGCCCGCGGTCGCCGGCGTGCTCTCGAACGAACCGTCGGCGAGCTCGCGGTAGAAGAACTCGGGCGGCGAAGCGGAATCGGAAGCGGAATCGGGTTCAGGGCTCATGGCGGAAATCTGGACCATGAGGCACCGGCCGGGCAAGGGCCTTCGCCGTCGCACCGCCCGAGTCGCTCGACGCGCATCGGCCGGCTCGGGCCGGCGCTCAGGCCGGCAGGCGGCTGGAGTGGGAGGAGCGGCGGGCCGCGGACAGCAGTGCGTGGATCTGGGGTCCCGCGTGCTCGATGTCCTTGACGGGCCGGGGGAACGGCAGTCGTACGTCCTGGTGGGTGGCCGGGTATTCCAGGCGCAGGGTCAGACCGTAGCGGTCGAGCGCCACGGGAAGCACCCGCGTCAGGGCGCTCTTCACCTGGGGGCGCACGAGCCGGAGCAGCAGCGGGACGAGGTCCTTGTGGCTGTCGACGAGGTGGTTCAGCATGCTCGCCTCGCGGGTGGCCAGCGGATCGAGGTCCGTCTCCTGGAGCGCGTCCAGGGAGATGTCCGTACGCCCCTGGGCGTCCTCGATCCAGGCGCCGGTGAACTCCATGCAGGTGCTCGACGCGGAGTCCGGGTCGTAGGGGGCGGTCAGGAGTCCCGAAAGGGTCACGCGGGCGCGCAGCCGGTCGCGTACGGCGGTCGGGGCGATGTCGGTGAGCTCCAGGCGGGCCGGGAACGGGCCGCTCCGCTGCCCGTGGGCGAGGTCACCGGGCTCGTGCAGATGGATGCGGCCGGCGGCGCCGCCATCGCCGGCGCAGTACACCTCGTGGTGGCGGCCTTCCGTCACCACGGTCATCGAATGGGCCGCCGCGAGGATCGCCCGCACGCGCTCGGCGGGGGTCGGCGTGGTGGAGCGGACGCGGAATGGGCGCATACGAGTTCCCCCTGGGAGGCGGCGTCGATACCCAAGCCCTTCTGCTTAGGTATGCCTAACCTAACCTATCCGGCGGGTGTCTTCGTCGGCGCCGTGGCGGAAGGGGCGGACGTGACGCGCGATGGGCCGGGCAGCGCAAGTGAAACCCCTTATGGCCAACGGGAATTGCCCACTTTCGAGGGACACCACGGCCCGGCGGGGCCTCGCTACGATCGGCGGCACTCCTGGGTTCCCTGAAATTTCACCGCCGTGGGCATCCGCCCGACGGCCGGAGACCCGGGGGTACGACCAGGCGCGCGGCCGCCAAGGGGCTTCGCGCAGTTCAGAGCGAGAGAGGCGAAAGCTGATGGCAGGTTATGGCAACGGCGTACGGGCCGACGAGATCGCGAACGCGGTGTGGGTGAAGGCGACCGCGAGCGACGCCTACAACGACTGCGTTGAAATTGCGCGGCTCCCCCAGGGGGAGGTGGCGCTGCGCAACTCCCGCTTCCCCCAGGGACCGGCGTTAGTCTTCACCTCCTCCGAACTGGCGGCCTTCCTCGACGGGGCGCGCAAGGGGGAGTTCGACACCATGGTTGGCTGAAAACCCGGGGACACGGGTTGTGGCGGCCACCCCGCTTCCTCAGGATGGGCGCGTATCGGCGACGGTCGCCGTGCGCTGGAGGAGTCAGGGTGGCCGCACGCGTTCTCGATCTGGTCCCGGGTGAGGAGCCGGAGAGGCCGCGCGCGAGCGCCGCGCCGCCCGCGCGCGTGCTGGGCATCCGGCTGCGCGAGATGCGGCTCGAAGCTGGGCTGCGCGGCCAGGACGTGGTGGCGGCGGGGGCGATCGGCTCGGCCTCGAAGCTCAGCCGGTACGAGACGGCCAACGGCGATGCCAGGCCCGACACCGAGACCGTGACCCGGCTCGCCACGCTCTACGGCTACGACGACCGTGAATCGCTGCGGGCGCTGACGAGCCTCGTGGACGACGCGAACCAGCACCGCTGGTGGACGGACTACCGCGACGTGGTGGACACGTCGCTGCACAACCTGATGGCGGTCGAGAGCGCGGCCAAGGAGATCCGCACCTTCTGCGACTCGCTGGTGCCCGGCCTGCTCCAGACCTCCGACTACGCCCGCGCCATCATGCAGGCCCCCTATCTGGGCAGACCGGACCACCCGACGATCGACCGCCGCTGGGAGGTGCGGCGGCGCCGACAGCAGATACTCGAGTCGCCCGAGGCGCCGGACTTCTCGGCGGTGATCTCCGAAGGGGCGCTGCGCAAGTGGGTGGGCGGCCGCAAGGTGATGCGCGGTCAGCTGCGCCATCTGTTCAACCTCGCCGAGAACCGCGACCGGGTGCACATCCGGATCTTCACCGACCGGGCCTGCGCACAGGTGTGTCCGCCGACCACCGCGATGACGGTCTTCAAGTTCCCGCCCCGGGAAGAGCCGGACATGGTCTACACCGAGGGGCTGAACAGCGGCGGGACCTGGCTGAGCGAGCCCTGCGACGTCGATCTGCACGCCGCGTCGATGACCGAGCTGATCCAGCACAGCCTGGGCAAGCGGGAAACGCTGGCCCTGCTTGAGCGGCTCATCGCCGGCTTCGCGGACGACGAGGAACCGGCCTCCGGGGACTAGGGCCGGACGATCTTTCCGACGCCGCCGTACTCGATCCACTCCTGGGTCGCCTGGCGCGGAAAGATGTCGGTGTCCGGGTACCAGGTGGAGACCTCCACGGGCTCCTCGGCCTTCTGCAGGGTGAGGCCGTGGAAGTACCGCCGCACCTCCGCCGTGGAGCGCACCCGTCCCCAGGTGCCACCGGTGGCCTCGCGCATGAACTCCGTTACCTCGTGGCGCAGTTGGGGATTGTCGCTGGCGAGCTGGGAGACGACCAGATAGCTGCCGTCGGGCAGCCGGTCGGCGACGTCCTTCACCAGCCGCCAGGGGTCGTCCTCGTCCGGGACGCAGTGCAGGACGGACACGAAGAGCGCGGCGACGGGCTCCCCGTCCTCGACCAGACGGCGCACCTCGGGGCGCCCGAAGTTGCCCTCGACGTCGCGCATGTCGGCCTCGATGACCGCGGTGGTCTTCAGGTCCTCGGCGAGCATGAGCCGCCCGTGCGCGTGCACCAGGGGGTCGTTGTCGATGTAGACGACCTGGGCGCCGGGCTGGGTCTCCTGGGCGACCTGATGGACGTTGGGGCGGGTGGGAAGCCCGGAGCCGTGGTCGATGAAGCGGCGGATGCCGCACTCCTGGGCGAGGTAGCGCACCGAGCGCACCAGGAAAGCCCGGTTGATCAGGGCGAGTTCCCGGGTGCTGGGCGCGATCTCCAGGAGGGTGCGGCAAGCCTCCCGGTCCGACTCGTAGTTGTCGGTCCCGTTGATGAGGAAGTCGTACATGCGCGCCACGCTCGGCGTGCTCACGTCGATGGAAATGGCTCTCTCCCCGTTCAGGCGCGGCCTGATCAACTGGGCTGCGGCTACCGCCGGTTGACAGGAGAGCCATGCTAGAACCCAACTGGCCCGCTGTGGAGGGCAGTTGGACGCGGGCGCGGCGGGGCTAGGCGATTCTCGGCCCGGTAGGGACCGCCGGCCGGTGCGTACGGCGGCCTCGGCCGTCTACAGGCGGGTGACGCGGAGGTAGATGACCACGGTCCGGTCCGCCCACGCCACCGGCGCGGCCATCACCAGCGCCTCCGGAGGCAGGCCCATCCACACCACGCCCGCCACCGTGGCGGTCACGAGCACCGAGGCCCAGCGGGCGGTGACGGCGAGGATGCCGACCACCGCGGTCTGGGCGATCACATGCAGGGGGATGCCGGTGCCGGGCCGCTCGGGGAGCAGTAAGGCGAGCTTCCGGTAGACGCGTTCGAGCACGGTGTTCTCCTCTGAGTGGCCCTGGGGTCTGGGTGAACCGGGTCCGGTGGACCTGGGTCCGGGTGGTTCCGGGCCGGACAGCCCTGGTTCTGTCCGGGCACCGAACACAATCACCGCTCGGGGCGGCCCCGCCATCGCCGGAAAACCCTGAAAACGGAACGGGAACTCCGCCCGCCACGCCCGTACCGCGACCCGCCGCCCCGCAGCACCGGCCCATACACGCCGGCGCGCTGCGGGGCGGTCGTGCGAAGTGCGTCGGGTACTCACACCCCCGCACAACCCGAACGTATGAACATGGGAACGCCGTAACCAATCGCGGCCGAAATTTCACCTTGACCCGGGCCGCCCGACGGCGTGCACACGAGAAGAGCGACGCCCCCGGGTGGGGGCGCCGCTCTTGGTGTTCCTCGCGCTGGGGTCAGACCCGGTCGGCCGCGATGAGGACGTACTGGAAGGAGCCGTCCCGGTAGGAGTTGATGAACGCCTCCTCGATGCCCGTGACGAGCGAGGACGTGGCCCGCAGCTCCCAGTAGGGCAGGGTGTCGGGGGTCAGGTCGATGACGGCCTGCGGCACCAGGCGGTTGTCGGCCATCGCGCGCAGGTACTCGCGGCGCGAGTGGATGTTGCACTCGAAGTGCGCGTTGATCTGCGAGACCCACTTCGAGGGCTGGCCGTACCGCGGGTTCCAGCAGCCGGTGATGGTCACATAGCGGCCGCCCACCTTCAGGATGCGGGAGTGCTCGGCGAACAGGTCGTCCAGGTCGACGTACATGCTGGACTCGTTGTTCCACGAGCCCGCCGCTTGCCCGGTCTCGAAGGGCGTGGACAGCATGTTGCAGACCTGGGAGCGGACGTGGTCCTGGATGCCGAGTTCACGGGCCCGGTTGTTGGCGAAGTCGGCCTGCTTGGCCGACAGGGTGACACCCTCGACCTTGCAGCCGAAGCGCTGGTGCGCCATCACCATCGAGCCGCCCCGGCCGCACCCGGCGTCGACCAGGGTGTCGGCACGGCCGATGTCACCCAGGTGCCCCAGGAGGAACTCGGCCTGCGCCGACTCCAGCCGGTGCAGCTCGGTGATCAGCTTCTTCTCGCTCTCGCTGTCATCGGCGTCGCCGAGCGCGGAGTGGTCGACGTCGCCGATGCCGTAGTGGTGGTGGTAGAGACCGTCGACATCGCCGAGCCGCAGGTTCACGGGCCGCGCTTCCCCGTCCCAGTAGCGCGCGATGTCGCCCTGGTAGGGCGTCGCCGGGCCCGGGATGAACAGGGAGGCGCCGGTGGCGGTGAGTTCGGTGCTGGTCACAGATGAGTCCATTCTTCCTACCAGAAGTCGGGCAGGCTGTAGCGATAGGTGTTCGTTTGGTGCCAGTGGTGGTTTCCGTCGACCCAGGCGGCCACGCCGCGCAGGAAGCGCTGCACGTTCGGGAGCGGGCAGTCGGCGGCCAGGGCCGCGGCCGCTGTCTCGAAGTCGTGCATGAGGTCGTTGTGGACCTCGACCGATTTCAGGTAGGCCTCCCGGTCGGAGCGGCCCTCCCGTTCGGCGATCACGACGGGCAGGTTCAAGTGCCGCCCGGGCGCGTCGAGTTCCTTGGTGTACGAGTACAGGTCGTTCACGATGGTCGTCGCGTTTCCCGCGAGCGCGATGACCTTCTGCATGGCGGCCTGCGCGTGCAGGTCCGCCGGCAGTTCGTAGCCACCGACGGTGTCGGTGATGGTGGGACAGGGGCGGAAGTTGTTGAACTGGCGCATCGCCAGGTACTCCCACACCTCGGGGACGTGGTCCTGCTGCGCCCAGGCCGCCTCGGCGAGGTACCCCATGTGCAGCCGGGCCATGTCGTGCCGGAACCGGTCGGCCTGCGAGGCGCTGGCCGCCCCGGCGAAGTACTCCATGGCGGAGCGGTACGCCCGCCGGGGCGCGTCCGAGTGCAACGACTCGGCCCACTGCGGCTGGTACTCCCCGGTCGTGTGCAGCGGGTCCAGGGCGGTGTGGGCCAGCAGGAGCCTTTCGCCCAGTCCGATGGGTGAGCCGCCGTGGTCCTCGCAGTAGCAGTCGTCCACCGCGTTCTCGGCCACCATCAGACGGGTCGCGAGCATCAGGTGGTCGACGGACGGCGCGTCCGGATGGCAGCCCACCATGTAACGGCCCACGGAGAAGCCGTCGAACTCCTCCTCCCAGTCGTCCGGATACAGCGAAACCTCGTCCAGCGCCCAGGACTTGATCCTGCGGCTGACCTCCTCGACCCGCACCGGATCGGGTTCGGCCACCGGGTGGTGGTAGAGGCCCGGGATCGGGGTCCCCTCCACCACCGACGGCCGCGCCGGTACGGGCGCCTCCTCCCGCAGGGTCAGGCGCAGGCCCGAGGTGCCGAGCCCGCTGGGTCCGCGCAGGAGCCGGTCCAGGTCGGTGCTCGCGGGCGGCACCTCGACTGCCGGCACCTCGGTCGCCGGCGCGGCGGGGGGAGGCGGGGCGGCCTGAGCCGGGACGGGCAGGGTGGGTGCGCGCGGCGGCGAGGGCGGAGTGGGGCCCGGCGGGGCGCTCGTGGCGGGACCCGGTGGGGCGCTCGTGGCGGCCTTGATGTCACGGGCGCGGGCCGCCGCGTCGGCGAGGGCGTACGCCCCGAAGTGGGCGGTGGCCTCGGGCAGACTCGACTGGGGAGGGGGCAGATCGGGCGCGGGCAATCCATGGCTCCTTGGTGGGGTGGACGGCTGTCCCCGGACGGTTCGGGCATGCTCGACCGGCCCCGGTCGATGGACGGGGACGAGCAGAGCGGTGTCGAGCGGTGTCGAGTGGGCCGGCTACCTGGGCCGGCGGGCGATCTGCACGTTTTCCAGGACGCCGACCGCGTCCGGTACGAGGATGGCGGCGGAGAAGTAGGTGCTGACGAGGTAGGAGGTCAGCGCCTTCTCGTCGAGGCCCATGTAGCGGACCGAGAGACCCGGTTCGTACTCGTCCGGCAGGCCGGTCTGGCGCAGCCCGATGACGCCCTGGCTGTCCTCGCCGGTACGCATGATGAGGATGGAGCTGGTCTGCTCCTGGGTGATGGGGATCTTGTCGCAGGGCAGGATCGGCACCCCGCGCCAGGCCTGCACCAGTTGCCCGTCGAGATCGACCTGGGCGGGACGCAGACCGCACGCGTTGAACTCGCGGCCGATCGCCGCGATCGTCCTCGGGTGGGCCAGATAGAACTTGGAACCGCGACGACGGCAGAGCAGTTCGTCCATGTCGTCCGGGGTCGGCGGCCCCGAGCGCGGCTGGATGCGCTGCTTGAAGTCGGCGTTGTGCAGCAGGCCGAACTCACGGCTGTTGATGAGCTCGTGCTCCTGGCGCTCGCGCAACGCCTCGATGGTGAGCCGGAGTTGCTCCTTGGTCTGGTTCATCGGCCCGTTGTAGAGATCGGCCACCCTGCTGTGGACCCGCAGCACGGTCTGTGCCGCCGAGAGTTCGTACTCGCGCGGCCTCGGCTCGTAGTCGACGAACGCGCCGGGCAGTTCGTGCTCTCCCTCGTGCCCTGCGGACATCGAGATCTCCGCCTCGCCGCGGTGGTTCTGCCGCCGGCGGGGCAGCGCGGCGAACCTCTCCACGTGGTCCCGCAGGGCCGGCGCGGAGGCACGCACGGCCGCGAAGTCGGCGCGGGAGAGCGTGAGCAGGGTGCCCGAGGTCTCGGCGGTCGCGGTGTGCTCCCAGCGGGCGTCCTCGTCGAGCAGGGCGTACTCGCCGAAGTGGTCGCCGTCGCCCAGCACGTCGAAGGAAAGCTCGTCGCCGTATCCGCCGACGGAGGTCTGGCCCACGCGGCCGTGGGCGATCAGATGCAGCCGGTCCGCCGGGGCGCCCCGCTCCACCAGCGTCTCGCCGGCCGCGAAGTCGCGCTGGACACAGCGGCCGGCGAGGGCGGTGAGCACCTCCACGTCGTCGAAGCCGCGCAGCAGCGCCAGTTCACCCAGCTGTCCCGGGATCACCCGCACAGCGGCGCCGTCCTGAACGAACTCCACCTTCCCGTCGCCGACCGTGTACGTCAGACGACGGTTGACCCGGTACACCCCGCCCCTGACCTCCACCCAGGGGAGCATCCGCAGCAGCCAGCGGGAGCTGATCTCCTGCATCTGCGGGGCGGACTTGGTGGTGGTGGCAAGGTTGCGAGCGGCCGCCGTGCCCAGACTGGACTGCGGCCGTGGCGGCTCCAGTTGAGTGTCCGGGCTCGAGTCAACAGTCATCGGGCGAGCTCTCCTTGGTCGGGGCGGCGACGGGCGTACGGGACGCACCGGGCAAGAGGAAGGAAAGGGGTGTACGAACGGATTCCGTCCAGAGCCAGAAGGACACTAACGGCCGGTTCGCCCCCCGGACCAAGGGAAGCCGGGGACATTAACTCGATACGATGATCGCGCCGTCGCGATGTTTGCCCAGGTACCGGCGGGATTCGGCCACGCTGCGGGGTCCTTGGGGCCGGCCGCCGGCTTTCGTGCGGGGCGCGGCCGGCGGGCCGCCGCGGCCGGGCGTGACCCCGTTCGCGCAGGCGGGGCCCGGACCGGGAGCCGCCCGGGCCGTCCGTACGCCGCCGCCACGGCCGGGGCTCCGCGAGCTCCCCCTCGCACCGGGGCATCGGGAATGCGACACGGCCCACGGAATCGCACAGTTCGGGCTTGCGCCCGGGGAAGCCTGTCCGGCCCGGGGTGCCGGCACCCGCGTCCGTCCACCCTGTGGGCGGCCAGGTGGCGGATCTTGCCCATCGCGCCGGTCCAACCGCAGGTCAGCGGTGTGGAGGCGGAGCCTGAAGTGGCGCAATGCTGCGGCAACACTACGAGGCGGGTCCGGCCGGTACGTTCCCTGCCATGCCAGCAGAACCCGCCCCCGCCTCGCTTCCGGTCGCCGCCGCGCGCCGTCGGCGGCTGCGCGCCGACCAGGCCCGGCAGCTCGCCGACCTGCTGCGCCACCAGATCCTGGCGGGCGGCTTCCCCGGCGGCGCGCTCCCCCTGGAACACGCCATCGCCGCCGACTACCGCGTCAGCCGCAACACCGTGCGCCAGGCCCTGGAGATGCTGCGTGACGAGCAGCTGGTCGACCGGCAGCCCGGCGTCGGCACCGTGGTGGTCTGCGAGAAGAAGTATCCGCACGGCCTTGACCGCCTCCAGGGTCTGGCCGAGACCCTGCACGAGCACGGCAGGGTGACCAACGAGGTGCGCACCGTCGGTCCGGTGCGTGCCCCGAGTCCGGTGGCGCACCGGTTCGGCCTGCCCGAGCAGAGCGATGTGCTGTGCGTCGAGCGGCTGCGCCGCCTGAACGGCCTTCCGCTCTCGCTCGACCTGTCCTATCTGCCGATGGACGTGGGCGGTGAGCTGCTCGGCTGCGACCTGGAGAACACCGACGTCTTCCGCCTCCTCGAATCGCTGACCGGCGGCCCGCTCGGCCACGCCGACGTCACCCTGGAGGCCGTCAACGCCGACGCGCACTCCGCCGCCGTGCTCCAAGTCCCGCGCGGCGCGGCCGTGTTGATGCTGGAGCGCCTGACGCACCTGCCCGACGGGCGCCCCGTGGACCTGGAGTTCATCCGCTTCCGCGGCGACCGCATCAGCATGAGCGGCGTGCTGCACCGCTCCCTCTGAGACCCAACGCCCCTTCCCTCAGCCCCTTCCCTGGAGACAGCCATGCCTCTCGTACCGCAGCGCGTCGACGTGCCGGTCACGATCGACGAGTCCAAGTGCATCGACGGCTGCACGCTCTGCGTCGACATGTGTCCGCTGGACTCCCTCGCGATCCACGCGGACAACGGCAAGGCGTACATGCACGTGGACGAGTGCTGGTACTGCGGCCCCTGCGCGGCCCGCTGCCCCACCGGCGCGGTCACCGTCAACATGCCCTACCTGCTCCGGTGAAGGGCCTCATCGTGAAAGGCCTCGTGGAGAAGGGCCCCCTCGTGAAAGGCCGCACCGTGAAAGGCCCAGCCACCATGCCCAGCAAGCGAGTCGCACCGCTCCTCGCCCTCGCCCTGACCCTGCCGCTGGCCACCGCCTGCGGGGGCTCGGCAGGCGCCGACAGCGGGGGCGGGGCGAAGACGGTCACCGTCACCGTCGGCTACCAGTCCAAGACCATCAACACCGTCACCGCGGGCACCCTGCTCCGCTCCCTCGGCTACTTCGAGCAGGAGCTCGGCGCCCTCGGCAAGCGGGACGGCACCACGTACAAGGTGACGTGGCAGGACTACGCGACCGGCGCCCCGATCACCGCCCAGATGACGGCGGGGAAGATCGACATCGGATCGATGGGGGACTTCCCCCTCCTGATCAACGCGGCCCGGGGCAAGGAGCTCAAGCAGCCGACCAGGCTGGTGTCGGTGACCGGCTACAACCTGCGCGGTGGCCTCAACACCGTTGTGGTGAAGCCCGGTTCACCCCTGAAGTCGTTGACGGACCTGCGCGGCAAGAAGGTGTCCACGAGCATCGGCTCGGCCGCCGACGGCACGCTGGCGCGCGCCCTGAAGGAGGCGGGCATCGACCCGGACAAGGGTGTCCACAAGCTCAACCAGCAGCCGAGCGTGGGTGCCTCCGCACTCGCCGCGGGCAGTGTCGACGCGCTCTCCCAGTTCGTCGCCTGGCCCGGCCAACTGGCCTTCGCGGGCCAGGCGGAGGCCCTGTACGACGGCGCCGAGCTGAACCTTCCGACCTTCCACGGGGTCACCGTCCGCGAGAAGTTCGCCACCGAGCACGCCGGCGTCCTCGACGCCTTCCTCGCGGCCCAGCGCCGTGCCACCGACCGTCTGCGCGCCCAGCCCGTCGCCGCCGCCGAGTCGGTGGCCAAGGAGACCGGCCTGCCCGCCGAGGTCGTCTACCTCTACAACGGCGCGAACGGCATCGCCACCTTCGATCCGGCCCTGCGCCCCGAGCTGATCGACGCGCTCAAGAAGGACGTCCCCGTCCTCAAGGCCGAGAAGCTGGTGGACGACGTCGACGTGGACGCCTTCGTCGACTCCGCGCCCCTCCGGCGCGCGGTCCGGGCCCCCGCCTGTCCGCAGGCGCCCGTGGCCAAGCCCGAACTGTGGCTCAAGGGGCAGGAGACCACCCGCTCCTTCGCGAGTCCCAAGGAGCTCCTGAAGGCGGCGAGGGGCGCCGATGTACGGGCCGCGTACGTGCCCGACGCCGTGACCGGCACCCTGTGGTTCGCCGACCGGGCTGTCTGGGTCGCGGACGGCGCCGATCTGCGCGCCTTCGTCACCCCGGCCGGTGCCCAGTCGTATGTCGCCCAGCACGCCGGGGCCAGGACCGTGAGTTACGCCGACGCCCTGAAGCTGGCGTCATGAGCGCGGGACGGTGGCTGCTGCGGGCCGCCTCGCTCGCCGCGGCGCTCGGCCTCTGGCAGCTCCTCACCTCGCTCGACGTCGACCTCTGGCTGCGCTTCGAGCAGTTCCCCACCGTCGGCGAGGTGGCCTCCGCCTTCGCCGACCGGGCCACGACCGCCGAGTACTGGCAGGACCTGGGGTTCAGCCTGCGCCGGATCACGATCGGGTTCCTGCTCGCCGCGATCCTGGGCGTGGCGACCGGCACGGCCGTGGCGCGCTCGCGCTGGGCCGCCGACCTGCTCGGCCCGCTGATCGAGGTGGTGCGGCCGGTGCCGGCGATCGCCCTGGTGCCGGTGGCGATCCTGCTGCTGCCCACCAACGAGCAGGGCATCGTCTTCATCACCTTCGCCGCGGCCTTCTTCCCCGTGGTCGTCTCGACCCGGCACGCGGTGCGCGCGCTGAGCCCGGTGTGGGAGGAGGCCGTGCTCACCATGGGCGGCGGCCGGCTGCGCGTGCTGGTCTCGGTGGTCCTGCCCGGCGCGCTGCCGGGCATCTTCGGCGGCCTGTCGGTGGGGGTGGGCGTGTCGTGGATCTGTGTCATCTCCGCCGAGATGATCTCGGGGGAGTACGGGGTGGGCTACCGCACCTGGCAGGCGTACACCGTCGTCGACTATCCCGCGGTCTTCGTCGGCATGGTCACCATCGGCGCCCTCGGCTGGCTGACCTCGGCCGCCGTGGAACTCCTCGGCCGCCGCGCCACCTCCTGGCTGCCCCGTCCGGCCGGTGCCGGCCGGGTCTCCCGTCGGACCGTCACCCCCGCTCCCGTGAAGGAGCCGGTCACCCCCGCCCCCGCGAAGGAGCCGGTCGCATGAGCACCACGACGGCACTGCCCGCCACCGCCGCCGCGACCGGCGCCGAACTCACCCTGAAAAAAGCCGAGTTGGGGCATCCGGGAGGTCCGCCCGTGCTCGCCGCCCTCGACCTGCGCGTGATACCGGGGGAGGTGCTGACCGTCGTGGGGCCCTCAGGCTGCGGGAAGTCCACCCTGCTGCGCACCCTCGCGGGACTGCTGCCCCCACTGGGCGGCGAGGTCACCCAGGACGGGCGGCCGATCGCCCGCCCCGGCGCCGACCGCGCGCTGGTCTTCCAGCACGACGCCCTGCTGCCCTGGCGGACCGTCCGCGCCAACATCGAACTGCCGCTGGCGATCCGCCGCACCCCGAAGGGCGAGCGGCGCCGGGCCGCGACCGAGTGGCTCGACCGGGTCGAGCTGTCCGGACACGCGGCCAGACTCCCGCACCAGCTGTCCGGCGGACAGCGTCAACGCGTGCAACTGGCAAGGGCGTTGGCGGGCCGGCCCCGCGCGGTCCTGATGGACGAGCCCTTCGGCGCACTCGACGCGCACACCCGGGCCGGGATGCAGGACCTGCTCGTGGACATCCTGCGCGACACCGGAGCGACCGTCGTCTTCGTCACGCACGACGTGGACGAGGCCCTCCACCTGGGCGACCGGGTCGCCCTGCTCGCCACGGGCCAGGTGCTCCCGGTCCCGCACCCCCGGCAGCGGGACGCGGCAGGGGCCCCGGCCACCTCGGCGCTGCGCCGCCGCATCCTCGCCTCCCTCTGAAAGGCCCCTCGTGGACACGCCCCTGACCATTCCCGCCCTGGCCGACGCGACCGAAATCGCCTGCGACGTCCTGGTCATCGGCGGCGGCACCGCCGGCACCATGGCCGCGCTCACCGCCGCCGGACGCGGCGCGAACGTCCTGCTCCTGGAGAAGGCGCACGTCCGGCACTCCGGCGCCCTGGCCATGGGCATGGACGGGGTCAACAACGCGGTCATCCCGGGCCGGGCCGAACCCGACGACTACGTCGCCGAGATCACCCGGGCCAACGACGGCGTCGTCGACCAGTCCACCGTGCGCCAGACCGCGACCCGCGGCTTCGACATGGTCAAGCGCCTGGAGTCGTACGGCGTCAAGTTCGAGAAGGACGAACACGGCGAGTACGCGGTACGCCAGGTGCACAGGTCCGGCTCCTACGTCCTGCCCATGCCGGAGGGCAAGGACGTCAAGAAGGTGCTCTACCGGCAGCTGCGGCGGCGCGAGATGCGGGAGAAGATCCGCATCGAGAACCGGGTCATGCCGGTACGGGTCCTCACCGTCGAGGGGCGGGCCGTCGGCGCGGCCGGATTCAACACGCGCACCGGCGAGTTCGTCGTCGTACGGGCGGGCGCGGTCGTCCTGGCCACCGGCCCCTGCGGCCGGCTCGGCCTGCCCGCGTCCGGCTACCTCTACGGGACGTACGAGAACCCGACGAACGCGGGCGACGGCTACGCCATGGCCTACCACGCGGGAGCCGCCCTCACCGGCATCGAGTGCTTCCAGATCAACCCGCTGATCAAGGACTACAACGGCCCCGCCTGCGCCTACGTGGCCAACCCCTTCGGCGGCTACCAGGTGAACCGGCACGGCGAACGGTTCGTCGAGTCCGACTACTGGTCGGGCCGGATGATGGCCGAGTTCGCCGCCGAACTCGCCTCCGACCGGGCCCCGGTGTACCTCAAGCTGAGCCATCTGCCCGAGGAGACCATCGGCGCCGTCGAGTCGATCCTGCACACCACGGAGCGGCCCACCCGGGGCACCTTCCACGAGGGCCGGGGCCACGACTACCGCACCCACGACATCGAGATGCACATCTCGGAGATCGGCCTCTGCGGCGGCCACTCCGCGTCCGGCGTACGCGTCGACGCGCACGCCCGCACCACCGTGCCGCGCCTGTACGCCGCCGGCGACCTGGCCTGCGTACCGCACAACTACATGATCGGCGCGTTCGTCTTCGGCGACCTGGCAGGCGCGGACGCCGCTCAATTCTTCTGCTACGACGGCGAGTTGCCGCAGGATCAGGTGGCCGCCGCGCACGAGCTCGTCTACCGGCCGCTGCGCAACCCGGACGGGCCGCCGCAGCCACAGGTGGAGTACAAGCTGCGGCGGTTCGTCAACGACTACGTGGCGCCCCCGAAGTCCGGCGCCAAGCTGTCGCTCGCCGTGGAGGCCTTCGAGCGGATGACCGGCGAGATCGCCGGGATGGGCGCGCGCACCCCGCACGAGCTGATGCGCTGCGCCGAGGTGTCGTTCATCCGGGACTGCGCCGAGATGGCGGCCCGCTCCTCGCTCGCCCGCACCGAGTCCCGCTGGGGCCTCTACCACGAGCGCCTCGACCATCCCGAACGGGACGACGCGGGCTGGCTGCACCACCTCGATCTGCGCAAGTCCCCCTCCGGAACAATGGAGTTCACCGCCCGCCCGGTCGAGCCGTACGTGGTCCCGGTCCCCGAATTCACACCGGCCGGCGGGCCGGAGCGGCCGCTCGGGGAAGCCGCGCTGATCCCGGTGGCCACGGCGGGCCCCGGCGCCGCCGCCCCAGCCGCACGACCGGCGGGGGTGGCGGCCCCGGCCCCTTCGGAGCCCGTCGCGGCGGCGGCGTCCGACCCCGCACTGCTGCGGCTGCTCGCCCTGGCCGAGGAGTCCCCCGACCTGGACGCGCTCCACCCCTACCTCGCCGACACCGACCCCGCGATCCGCGCGGCCGCCGTCGCCACGCTCGGCGAGACCGTGCCGTCCGGGGCGGGGCCCGCACTGGCCGCGCGCCTGCGCGACAGTGCGCCCCAGGTGCGGTCCGCCGCCGCGGCAGCCCTTCGCGAACTGGTCGAAGTGCTGCCCGCGCAGCCCGAGTTGGGGCAGGCGCTGCGCGCCGCGCTCGACGTGCCCGACGCCGCCGTGCGCACCGCCGCCCTCGAAGTGCTGAGGGCGCTGCGCCTGGGGGAGGCGCCGGTGTACGCGGCCGCGCTCGCCGACGCCGACATCGAGGTCCGCCTCCACGCCGTGCGCGGCCTCGTCTCGGTGGACGCGGTCGGGGACCTCGCCTCGGCGGCGGCCGACCCCGCGCGCGAGGTGCGGGTCGCGGTCGCCCGGGGGCTCGCCGCCGTGCGCGCCCCGGCCCCGGCACCGCTCGCCCCGCTGCTCGTCGACCCCGATCCGCTGGTCAAGGCGGCCGCGTTCGCCGCGCTCGCGTCGACCGGCTGCCCGCCCGCCTGCACCGGCCCTGCCACGCGCGCGCTCACCGATACCGCCTGGCAGGTCAGGGCCGGGGCCGCCGCGGCGCTGCGGGCGGCCGCTCCCGCCGAGGCCGTACCCGCCCTGGCGACGGCTCTGGCCGACCTCAACGCGGACGTCCGCAAGGCCGCCGTCCTGTCCCTGCTCGCCCATCGCGCCCATCCCGGGGCGCGCGGCGCACTGGCGACCGCGACCACGGACAACGACGCCGACGTCCGCGCGTACGCGGCCCGCGCGACCTCTTGACCCGATGAGGACCCACATGGCCGAAATGGGCCTTTCCGAGGGCGAGTTCCCGCCCGGCGCGAGAGGAAGATCACCCCGCCTGGCACGGTCTTGGCCAGTTCCCGGCCGCGCGGTACCTTCAGTCCGATACGACGACGCCAGAACGGAAGCCGGTGGAAATCCGGCACGGTCGCGCCACTGTGAACGAGTCGCCCCAGGAGAGGCGGATCGGAGTCAGACCCGTAGCCGTCGTCATGTGCACCACCGAGATGGGACGCGAACTCCCAGAGGAGGCCTCTGCCATGGCCCAGCACGTCGCCCAGCCGACTGCCACCACCCCCGCCCTTCCCGCGAAGCTGCCCCTGAGCGCCGTTGCCCCGTGGGCCGCGTTCTTCGGCATCCTGATGCTGGTCCTGCTGTACTTCGTCGGCGCCGAACAGGGCGCCACCTCCGTGGTCAACGGCGCGGGCGTCCACGAGTGGGTCCACGACGCCCGTCACCTGCTCGGCTTCCCCTGCCACTGACCCGAGGGACGCCGAACAGCCATGAACTCCGCAACTGTCAGAAACCTCCTCGTCCGGGGCATGCTCGCAGGCCTCGGGGCCGGCCTGCTCGCCCTCGTCGTGGCCTATTTCCTCGGTGAGCCCGGCGTCGACAGCGCCATCGGCTTCGAGGAGGCGCACGCCCCGGCCCACGAACACGAGGTCGAGATCGTCTCGCGGTCCCTGCAGTCCACCGCCGGTCTCGCCACCGGTGTCCTGGTCTACGGGATCGCCTTCGGCGGCATCGCCGCGCTCGCGTTCTGCTTCGCGCTCGGCCGGGTCGGCCGCTTCTCCCCGCGCGCCACGGCCCTGCTCCTGGCGGGGGCGGCGCTGCTCGCGGTGTACGTTGTGCCGTTCCTGAAGTACCCCGCGAACCCGCCGTCGGTCGGCGACCCCGACACCATCGGCAAGCGGACCTCCCTGTACTTCCTGATGATGGTGCTCAGCGTGCTGCTCGCGATCGCCGCGACCATCCTGGGCAAGCGCCTCGCACCGCACCTCGGCACCTGGTACGCCACGGTCGTCGCGCTGGCCGCCTTCGCCGTCGTGATCGGCCTCGCGTACGCGTTCCTGCCGGTCATCAACGAGGTGCCCGGCGACTTCCCGGCCACCCTGCTGTGGCGGTTCCGGCTCTCCGCGCTGGCCATCCAGGCCACGCTGTGGGGCGGACTCGGCCTCATCTTCGGCGAGTTGGCCGAGCGCCTGCTCAACCCGAAGCCGGCGGCCGCGCCCGCGGGGGCGGTACCGGCCGGCAACTGAGTCCGCGCGGGACACACAGGCGACAACCGAGAGGGCCCCCGAGCGATTCGGGGGCCCTCTCGGTTTCAGAGGGTGCCTGGCCGGCTCCGGGACCCCTTCCCCCGGCCCCGACCGGTAAATGTCGACTCGACCGGTATGTGTGGACAGGAAGCCGGAGGCGGCACGGCGGGCGGACGTGGTGCCGCTTGCATCGAGAGAGCCACGGAGCATACTGGTCGGGCCCCGATCACTCACAGAACGACTCCATGGCCAAAAACAGCACCTCCTCGACCACCGTCCCCGACACCGCGTGGCTGGGGCGCGGGCGCCACCTCGGGCCCGAGCCCGAGCGGGACGTCCGGCGCAACCTGATCGCCCTCAAGGCGGCCGGGGTGCTGGACGACTTCCTGGACCTCGACCCCGTCGAGGCGGCACGCCCCACCGTCCTGTATCCACGGGACGAGTCCGCCGACCCCGGCCCGTCGGCCCGTCGCCTCTTCGAGGCCCGCTGGCGGGTGGCCGACGACGTCACCGTGCGCGCACAGCTGACCACGTACGAACCCGAGAGCCGGCGCAAGGCCGACGAGGGCGTCACCTGGGTCCTGGCCGCCGAGGCCGACCGGGCGTGGGACGCGCACTGGCCCTCGCCCGCGACGATGTTCTGGCCGGACAGCGACCAGATCGACTGGGACCACGACACGGTGGCGAACCTGCGGCTGCGGACCACGAACCATCTGCCGAAGGACGACGACGAGCTGCGCCACCTGCTGCGGGACTGCACCCGCCAGAGCTGGTACATCCACGTCGTGGTGCACGAGGCGATGACGCCGGACGCGCGCGGACAGCGCCCGATCTCGGCCTTCCTGCCGTCGAGCCTGCGCCATCGGGTGATCGAGCACCGGGGCACACCGGAGCAGGCGCAGATCGCCGACCACGCGATGAAGCGCGAGCTGGGCGTACGGATGCCGCGCGGCGGCGCCGCCGTCCTGCCCACGGCGCCCCAGAGCCCCTGGTACGACGCGGACCGCTTCACCGTCCCCACCGTCTTCCTGGACGGCTCCGAACCGACCGAACTCCTCGACAGGATCCGGGAGTTCGCGGCCCTGCCGCAGCCCCTCGCGGCCGACGCGGAGCAGGCGCTGACCCGCCTGCGCAGGGGCTGGCACCTGCTCGACGCGCAGGAGGAGCTGGTCCACGCCCAGACCATGGTCGCCCAGTACGCCGAGGCGCTCGACGCCATGACCCACCAGCGCGACCTCTACCGCGAGGCGGCGGAGGCGGCCAACGCCGCCCTCGCCGAGGCGCCCGGCGCCGACAGTGCCCCCCGCCTCCCGGGCCCGAGGCCGGTCAAGACCGAGGCCTCGCCCCTGAGCGGCCTGACGAAGGCGTTCGGCCGCCTGCGGGGGCCGAACAAGTAAACCGGGGGCGGAGGCGGCTCACGCCAGGTCGAGCAGCTCCGTGTGCGAGCCGCCGAACCCCTGGTGCTCGTCGACCAGGTGGATCTCCAGGATCCAGTGGGCCTGCCCGCCCTCGTCGGCGGTCCGGCGCAGGGGCAGGTCGTTGCCCGGGGCGAGGTAGGCCTCGGGCCGGTCGGTGTCGGCGTTCGCCGGCGGGGTGACGTCCGCCAGATGGCCGGTGTGCCAACCGCCCAGTACCCAGCCCGCCTTGGTGGCCAGGGTCTGGGCCACGGTGTACAACTGGCTTCCGGTCATGGGCAGTTCGGCGTGGAAGGCCTCTCGGACCGCCGCGCTGATCTTCGGCAGATCGCCGAGGAGCCGGAGCCGGGCGGGATCCCGGCCGACAACTGCCGTACGGATGAAGCCGGTTCCGTAACCGGCGAACATCGGGCCGAGGTCGGTGATCACCATGTCGTCGGCCTCGATGACCCGGTCGTCCCCGGGCCGCTCGCCGCCGGACAGCACGCACCGCGGGCCCGACCAAACCAGCGGACGCGGCCGGTGCGGGAGCCGGGGGGACATCTCGCGCGCCAACTCCCCGATCCGGTCCGCCACTTCGCTCTCGAGCCACCCGGGAGCGATCAGCCCCCGCGCGGTCACCTCGGCGAACAGGGCCCGTGCGGCGCGCTGCCCCTCCACGAGCCCGAGAGCGCGCAGCCGCTGGTCCATCCGGTCGGGTACTGCCACGGTGCCGGTCCTCCGCTTCCTCTGCTCCTCGTACGGTTGCTCCTCGTACGGTGCTTACGGCATGGCCCGCACGATCACGAGCGAGCCCTCGTAGGCCGGCTGGTGGCGCAGGTGGCCGAACTCCTCGTCCCAGGCGCCGGAGGCCAGGTCGCGGCGCAGATCGGTGTCGAAGCGTTCGCGGGCCAGGTCGTCGACGAAGCTCCAGGCGGAGCAGGCCTGGCGGGCGGCCGGGTCGAGCAGTTTCTCGGGGCGGCCGTAGTAGGCCTCGTTGAAGCCGTCCGTGCAGTCGAGGGGGATGGGCACGGTCTGGACGGTGCAGTCGCCGCCGAGCGCGGCGGCCACCTCCTCGACGGCCGGGTAGCGGCGGGCCTCGGTGTCGAGGACCTCGGGCGCGTACCGGTACAGCCAGAAGTTCCGTACCAGCGCCGGGTCGCAGGTGAGGACGACCGCGGGGCCGCGGGTCACCCGTCGCATCTCGCGCAGCCCGGCCCGGACGTCCGACCACTGGTGCACGCTGAACAGCGTCATCGCCGCGTCGAACTCCCCGTCCGTGAACGGCAGGTTCTCGGCCACGGCGTCTATGGCGCGCACCAGCCGTGCGGGCCGCTGGGCCCGCATCGACTCCGAGGGCTCGACCGCCGTCACGGCGTGCGCCGCGTTCTCGTACGAACCCGCGCCGGCGCCGACGTTGAGGACGGTCCGGGCGTTGCCGAGCGCCTCGGCGATGCGCCGGGCGATCCGTTCGTCGGGGCGGCGGTAGGAGGAGTATCCGGATCCGATGGCGCCGTAGTCGACGTCTCCGGCGCTGCCGTCCTCGGTGCGTGTGGTCATGGGCTTGCCTCGCTTCGTGAGCAGGAACCGTGGAAGGGGTCCCGCGCGCCCCTCGGTTGTGCCGGGCGGGAGCGGGGGACCGACAGGGGTACTACGACCAGAGCCGGAAGCGCTCCCAGCCGTGCTCGGTCCGCTCGTACCGCAGCCGGGTGTGGACGCGGCTCTTGGCCGCCTGCCAGAACTCCACCTCCGTCGGAGCGAGGGTGTAGAGCGTCCAGGCGGAGTCGACGAGAGCCGGCTCGCCCTCGATCAGGGCGAGGGACTTCTCCAGGGCCTGGTCCCGTTCGACGGTGTCCGCGAGGTACTGGCTCTGCCGGCCGATGAGCGACTCGGCGCGGGCGGTCGTCGAGCGGCTCAGGAAGTCGGCCGCGTTGTCCTCGGCCGATCCGGGCGCCACGGCCCCGCGCAGCCGGATCTGCCGGCCGTGCTCGGGCCAGTAGAAGGTGAGCGCGGCCCGCGCGTGGACCGCCAGCTGGCGCCCCTTGGGGCTGAAGCCGTGCCCGGCGAACTGCCAGCCGCGGGCGTCGACTCCCTTGAGGATCAGGACGCGCGCGTCCGGGTCGCCCGCCTCGTCGACCGTGGACAGGGTCATCGCGTGCGGATCGCGCAGCCCGTCCCTCACGGCCTCGGCGAGCCAGCTGACGAACAGCCTCGTGGGGTCGGCCGGTGCCCGCTCGGGGTCGAACTCGGGAAGCGGCCCCGCGAACACCTCGATGCCCCGCAGCCACGCGCGGACGGTAGTGCCGTGATCCCCGTCGTCCATCTGTTGCCTCCTCCACGGGACACCTTCGAGGACCATCCTGCATCTGCGGCCGAAATTCGACAATTATCTGGCAGATGCTTGGGCGAAGGCCCAATGCGCGTGGCACATGCACCGTTGGATTTGGAGGTAGGGACAAGTGGCCGAGGGCATTTACGTGGCTTGTTCTCTCCCTCGGTCAGCCGACGAGGGTCGCGTGGGCCAGGAAGTGGCCGGTGGCGTCCTCGTACTCGTCCAGGCGCCAGCCCGTCGACGTGAGCGCCGGGCGCAGGTTGTGCTCGGCGAGCAGGTCCTCGGGGTCGAGGGGCCGGCCGTGCCGGGCCGCCCGCTCCGCGCGGCCGGAGGGGTGGAACAGCAGGAGCACGCCGTCGCGAGCGGCGACGCGGGCCCACTCGGCGAGGGCGGCGCGCGAGTCGGGGAGGTGGTCCAGGAGTCCCGCCGAGAAGATTCCGTGCACCGAGCTTCGCGGCACGGGAAGCCGGGTGCAGTCGGCGGCCAGCAGATGTCCGTGGTGGGTGCGGCCGTGCCGGGCGGCGGCGCAGAGCATGGCCGGTGTGACATCGACGCCGAGCACCCGGCCGTGCGGCCCGACCAGCTCCCGGAGCGCGGGCATCGCCCGCCCGGTGCCGCAGCCCAGGTCCATCGCCGTGGCGCCGGGTCGCAGCCGCATGCGGGTGACGGCGGCCGCGTAGGCGGGGGCCTGGTAGGCGAACCGCTCCTCCCAGGCGTCGGCCCGCTGGGTGAAGAAGGCGCGGGTGGTGGTGTGCTGGGCCCGCGCGGCCACCAACTGGGCGTAACGGAACAGGAGTTGCTCGGTCCGTTCGTCGAACGGGCCGCCCGGTGCGTGGTCCGGTCCGCCGGCGGGCCGCACGACCCACGCGCTGCCGCCGAGCCGGAAGGTGTGGGGCGGCGGCTCGGATCCGGCGAAGAGGGGGTCGGTGGCGGCGGCCGGGGTCGGCTCCATGCGTACGTCAAGGGTCTCCGTGGCCGCCGCCCGCGCCGCGAGGCCGGTCAGCAGCCCGGCGCCGGCGCCCAGGGCCAGGACCGGAACCTGCGCGGCGAGCGCCGCCCGCACCAGCGCCGGTGCCAGGGCGTCGGCCGCATCGGGGGCGTCCAGCAGGATCAGGCCTTCGGCGTCGCCGAGGCCGAGGGGCGCCGCCCCGCCCTCTGCGGACGGCACGCGCCGCAGGGTGAGGCCCGCCGCGACGAGCGCCCCGCTCACCGCCGCCGGGGTCTCTGCGGACGCCCGCTGCACGACGACCACGGCCATGGCCCACTCCTCACATTCGAGCCCATCCGGCCACACCGGTTGGCATCTACGCAAGGATGCGCCCACTCGATCCGCATATGCCAGACCATCTCTGGTGCTGAGATGTCGTGTCATGCCGGGGGCGGGAGCCGGGAAAACCGGGGGAGGGATCCTTAGGAGGCCCCGCGCCGAACCGCGAACGGCGTGGGGCCTCCTGCCGGGTGTCCCGCAGCGGCGAGAGCCACTCAACCGCCCCGTCCCGGTGGCTCAAGTGAATCAAGGCGCGGATCGGCTGGACTACTGGAGCAGGACACAGAAACAAGCCCCTGTGGCCGGGATGCGTACGGTCAATCATCCAAGAGGTGAACATGGCGTTCGAGGTAGCATTTGCGAGGCTCAGGGCTGCTTTGCTCTTGCTGTTGCCGGTGTGGAGGAAGGGTGAGGTGCGTGGCGGGGAGTGAATCGGTGCCCCCGGGACAGCGGGTGGTGAAGGGGTGGCCGGTTTCGCACTACGGGCCCGTGCCCCGGTTCCGTGCCGAGCGGTGGAACCTCCAGGTCTTCGGATCCACCGCGACGGGGGAGAAGTACACCTGGGACTTCGACGAGGTGATGGCGTTTCCCGCGGCCACGGTCACCACGGACCTGCACTGCGCGTCGGGCACCACGACCCTGGGCCACGAGTTCTACGGCGTACCCGCGTCCGTCCTGCTGGAACTCGCGCCGCCCGGCCCGGGGGTCACCCACGTCATGGCCTGGGCGGAGTACGGATACAACGCCAATCTGCGCCTCGCGGACTTCGCCTCGGAGCGGACCCTGATGGCCACCCACCACGACGGAGAGACGCTCACCGTCGAGCACGGCTTCCCGCTGCGGCTCGTCGTGCCGCACCTGTACGGCTACAAGGGGCCGAAGTGGCTGCGCGCCATCGAGTACATGACCCAGGACCGGCGCGGGTTCTGGGAGGAGCGGGGCTATCACAACCTGGCCGACCCCTGGACGGAACAGCGCCACTCGTACCAGGAGGACGAGTAGCGCTGCCGCACGGCCACCGGGCGGTGATCAGGCGCCGGCCGGCGCCCCCTCGAAGGCCGCGCGCCGCCGCTGGTCCATGGCGAGCCAGACCCGGTCCCGGGTGACCGGCAGCTCGGTGAACCGGACGCCGGTGGCGTCGCGCAGCGCGTTGGCGAACGCCGGGCCCACCGGGTTGAAGGGGCTCTCGCTCATCGACTTGGCGCCGAGCGGGCCGATGGCGTCGGTGGTCTCCATGAAGTGCACCTCGGTGCGCGGCACGTCCGCGTACTGAGGCAGGCGGTAGCGGCGGAACGCGGCGGTGGTGACCTCGCCCCGGTCGTCCACGCGCACGGTCTCGAAGAGCGTCGCGCCGAGGGCCTGGGCGACGCCGCCCTCGACCTGGCCGCGGCACTGCATCGGGTTCATGACCTTGCCCGCGTCGGCGGCGTGGACGCTGCGCAGGATCCGGATCTCGCCGGTGTCGGGGTCCACGGCGAGCCGGAACCACTGGGCGTTGAAGGCGACGGAGCGGGGCGTGCCGCCCCAGTGTCCGTCGGCGGCGATCTCCTCCTCGGCACCGGCCGCGACGGCCGCCTCGTGCAGCTCCTTGAGCGTCACCACGCGGCCCGCGCAGTCGAAGGCCTCCGCGCCGAGCACGCACAGATGACGGGCCACCCCGGTGTGCCGGGCGGCGAACGTCCGCAGCCGTTCGGCCAGCGAACCCGCGGCGAGCAGCACGGCCTTGCCGGCCACGACCGTGCCCGCCGAACCGAAGGCTCCGGTGTCGTGGCGGACGACGTCCGTGTCGGACTGCCGGACCGTGAGCCGGTCCTCGGTGGTGTTCAGGGCGCCCGCGGTGATCTGCTTGTGGACGGTGGTGGTGCCGTTGCCGAACTCGGCCGTGCCGACCGCGATGTCGTACGTCCCGTCGGAGAGCAGGGACACCCGGGCGTCGGCGTAGTGGCCGCCGGGCGGGCCGGTCGCGATCATCGCCATCGCCGTGCCCTGTCCGACCAGCCAGCCCTCGGGCGCCTTCGCCGCACTCTCGTCCTCGGCGAGTGCCTCGCGCACCACGTTCAGGCACTGGTCGAGCCCGTACGAGGCGATGTGCAGGTCCTCCTCCTCGCCGATCGGGCTGTGCATGGGCTCGCCGGGCCCGATGATGTTCTTCTCCCGGAAGACCAGCGGATCCATGCCGAGCCGGCGGGCCAGTTCGTCCATCACCGACTCCACGGCGAGGGTGACCTGGCCGAGGCCGTAGCCCCGGAAGGCGCCCGCCGGAACGACGTTGGTGTAGACCGAGAACGCGTCCACCTTCTTGTGCGGGGCGCGGTAGACGGCGAACGACTCGCCCACGCTGTGGAACATCACGGCGGGCCCGTGGTTGCCGTACGCCCCGGTGTTGGAGACCACGCGCATCTGGATCGCGGTCAGGACGCCGTCGGCGCGGGCGCCCACCTTGATGCCGATGGTGAAGGGGTGGCGGGTGGTCGCCCCGTAGAACTGCTCGGCCCGCGTGTACTCCAGCTTCACCGGGCGCCGCAGCTTCAGCGCGGCCAGCGTCACGATGTCCTCGGTCAGCATCTCCTGCTTGCCGCCGAAACCGCCGCCCACCCGTCCCGCCACGACCCGGACCTCGTCCTCGGGCAGGCCGTACAGGGCGCACAGGGCGCGACGGGTCAGGAACGGGGTCTGGGTGGAGGAGCGGACCGTGAGGCGCTCGCCGCTGCCGTCCTCCTTCGGTTCGAAGTACGCGACACAGCCGTGGGTCTCCAGGCTGGCGTGCTGGACGCGCTGGGTGCGGAAGGTCTCCTCGTAGATCACGTCGGCCTGGGCGAAGCCGTCCTCGGCGCAGCCGATCTCGCCGTGCACCTCGCCCGCCACGTTGTTCTCCACCCGGGCGATCCGGACCTCGGGTCCCTTGCCCTCGTGGATCACGGGGGCGCCCGGAGCCATCGCCTCCTCCGGGTCGATGACGTAAGGGAGTTGCTCGTAGACCACCTCCACCCGGCGGCAGCCCTCCTCGGCGGCCTGCTCGCTGTCGGCGACCACGGCGGCCACGCGCTGACCGACGTGGCGGACGGTGTCGTCCAGGACGCGGGTGTCGTCGGGGTCCTCGGTGGGGTGCTCGTGGCGGGCGGAGGAGTACAGGGTGTCGGGCGCGTCGTGGTGGGTGAGCACGGCGTGCACCCCGGGCACGCGGAGCGCCTCGGTGGTGTCGATGGAGGTGATGCGGGCGTGCGGGTGCGGGGAGCGCAGCAGCTTCATGTGCAGGAGGCCGGGCACCTCGACGTCGAAGGTGTACCGGGCGGTGCCGGTCACCACCTGGGGGCCCGCCGGCGCGCCGAGACTCTTGCCGACTGCCTTGCCCGCACAGGGGCGTTCGGTGTGCCGCACGCCGCGCACCGCGTCCTCGATGGCCCGGTAGCCGGTGCACCGGCAGATGTTGCCCTTGAACGCGCGGGGCAGGTCGGCGAGTTTGCCGTCGTCGTGCTCGGTGCCCTGTTCGGCTTCGAGGGCGGCCGTCGTCATCAGGAATCCGGCGGTGCAGAAGCCGCACTGGAAGCCCTGCGCGTCGAGGAACTTCTGTTGCACCGGGTGGAGTTCGCCCTCCGGCGAGGCGAGGCCTTCGACCGTGGTGACGCTGCGGCCCTCGGCCCGCACCGCCGGATACAGGCAGCTGTGGACCGGTTCGCCGTCCACATGCACGGTGCAGGCCCCGCAGTCGCCCTGGTCGCACCCCTTCTTCACGCCGAACCAGCCGCGCTCGCGCAGATAGGTGCGCAGGCACTGGCCGGCGCGCGGCTCGGTGTCGAAGCGCTGGTTGTTGACCTCGATGTCGAAGCTCATCGCACACCGTCCCTGGAGAGCTGAGTCAGTTCGTGGCGCACTTCCTCGGCGAGGCGCAGCCCCATGTGGTGCCGCCACTCGGGCAGTCCGTGGATGTCGTCGTACCAGTCGTCCTCGCGGACGGTCGCCTCGATCACCCGCCGCAGCTCCGCCTTGTCCGGCGGCAGCGGGAACCAGAAGCGGAACGGCCGTACGGTCGCCGCGCTGATCGTCACCGCCATCGACCCGTCGACCGGGTCGAGCGTTCCGATGACCAGGGCGCCCGAGCGGCCGAGCCCGTAGAGGGAGGCCTGCCGGAAGGCGGTGCGGCAGCCGAGGGCCCGCGCGGGCAGGGTGATCGAGCGGAACAGCTCGCCCTCCTGGAGGACCTTGCGGCCCGCGCCGGTGATGAAGTCGACGATCTTCACCGTGCGGGTCGCGCCGGTCTGCGACTGGAGCAGGCACGCGCCGTCGAGTCCGGCGGCCAGCGAGATCATGGGCCCGGCGGGCAGCCCGTTGCACAGGTTCCCGCCGACGGTCGCCATGTTCCAGATCTTGAACGAGGCGAGGAAGGCGCGGCAGCACTGCGCGAACAGGGGAGCGGCCCCGGCGGAGAACGTCCGCCCGAACCGGTACAGCTGGGCGATGGTGCAGGTCGCCGCGATCTCAAGGGATCCGTCCGGATCGAGGGTCAGCGGCTCCCAGCCCATCCGACTCAGATCGACCAGCCGCCGCAGGTGCGGCTGCGGCTCGGAGAACAGGTAGGTACCGCCGCCCAGCCATGCGTCCCCCGGCTGCCAGGGCTCGCGGAGCCGTGCGTCCCGCACGTCCGCCACCGTGTTCAGATCCATGTCTCCCCAACGCCCTTCGGCCGTGCCATCCAGGCCAGTGAAGCCCGGCGGTAAGGCCTAAAACGACTGGTTCAGCACACGGAAAACCCCTCTGTGGTGGGCGGCGTACTGGATGAATCACCAGGGAGGCGGGCGGCGCCTGGCCGAAAGGCGACGGCCGTTCGGCCGCCGCGCCCCAGGGGTGCGGCGGCCGGGTCCCGGCCGGTGGTTCAGCGGGGGCCCTCACCGCGGCGGGCCTCTGCGGCGGTCTTCAAGTCACGGAGCCAGCCTTCGAGGCCACCGCTGAGGAGCTCGGTCGCGGCGGGCACGTTGGCGTCGACCTGAGGACCGGTGTGGGTCTCCTCGGTGCGTACGAGGACGCCGCCCTTGACCTTGGTGAAGTTCCATACGTGGACGCCGTCGATGTGCAGGCCCTGGGCGTCCGCCGGGCCGGTCCAGCGGATGCAGGCGTTGTGCTTCATCTGCTGGACGGTCGAGGTGATCGTCAGGGTGGTGGCGGGAGTCGCGGGGTTGGCGGGCACGGGGGTGGTCCACCGGAAGGCCGCGCCCGGGCGCAGCGGCCCGTGGTAGAGCCGCTCCACGGTGGCGACGGGGGCCTGCCAGGACGGCCAGCGCCGCACGTCGGTCTGGAGCTTCCAGATGGTGCTGAGCGGTGCGTGGATCACGGTTTCGGTCCGGTAGCGGACGGCGGCCTCGGGGTCGACGCCTTTCCCTTGACAGGTAAGGGACTTGGCGGGCTGGGAGGCGGCTCCCGCGGGGGCCGAGGCGGCGCCGAGCACGGCGAGAGTGAGCGGGAGGGCGAAGAGGGCGGCGCGGGCGCCGACGCGGCGGGTGCTGGACATGTCGTATCCCCTTGGATTTAGAAGCTTTGTTGTTCGTTAGAAGTTCTAACACCCGCACGAAGACATCGTCAATAACCTTGGTGAGACCCTCTAACTGGTCGAGGCGGGCGCTGGACTGATCACGCGGTGGCACCGCACCCTGGTCGGGTGCCCGAGATCGCCTCCACCCTCCGCGTCCTGCCCCCCTCGCCCTGGACCGCGCGGCCCGGCGCCCGAACCGCCTGGCGCTGCGAACCCGCACCCGCCGAGGTGCGTGCCTTCCATGCCACGCTGCCGGACTACGCGCCCACTCCGCTGACCGAACTGCCCGCGCTGGCAGCCGAGTTGGAGGTCGGCCGGGTCTTCGTCAAGGACGAGTCCGCTCGCCTTGGACTGCCCGCGTTCAAGGCGCTCGGCGCGTCCTGGGCGGTCCACCGCATCCTCGCCGAACGGGCTGCCGGGGCCCGCCCGGGCCCGGTCACCCTGGTGACCGCCACCGACGGCAACCACGGGCGCGCGGTCGCCCGCGTGGCGCGCCTGCTCGGGCAGCGCGCCCACGTCTTCGTCCCCCGGGGCGTGCACCCACGGGCGGTGTCGGCCATCACCGCCGAGCGGGCGAAGGTCACCGAAGTCCCCGGGCCCTACGACGAGGCCGTACGGCTCGCGGCCGAGGCGGCCCGGGAGGCGGACGCGGTCCTGGTCCAGGACACCGCCTGGCCGGGTTACGAACGGATCCCGGGGTGGATCGTCGAGGGCTACTCCACCCTCTGCGCCGAGATCGACGAGCAGTTGACGGCCGCGGGCGCCGTCGCGGGACCCGGCCTCGTCGCCGTACCGGTGGGCGTGGGGTCCCTGGCCCAGGCCGTCGTGACGCACTACCGAAGCCGTCCCCGCGCGCAGGCGCCGGCGCTGCTCGCGGTGGAGCCGCAGGCCGCCGCCTGCGTTCTGGAGAGCCTCACCCGGGACGCGCCCGTCAGCATCACCACCGGCGAGACCAGCATGGCCGGGCTCAACTGCGGCACCCCGTCCAGCATCGCCTGGCCCCATCTGCGCAACGGCCTCGACGCCGCCGTCGCCGTGTCCGACGCCGACGCCGCCCGCGCCGCCGCGCGCCTCGCCGGACTCGGCGTCTCCTCGGGCCCCTGCGGCGCCGCCGGGCTCGCCGGCTCGCGGGCCGCGCTCATCGGACCCGGGAGCGGCCCACGCCGTACGGCACTCGGAATCGGTCCGTCCTCGGTGGTCGTACTCCTCAGCACCGAGGGCGCGGACGCCAACCCGCACTCCGCGCACGTGACGGCGGGCTGAGCGGGGGATCCGGCCGGCGCGCCTTCCGTCGGTGCCGGGCGCGGGGCGTCCGTACCGTGGGCGGCCTCTGGGCAGCGGCGGCCCGGTTTGCTAGCTTCGGGCCATGGTCCCGCAGGCTGAGAACTTCGCGTCGCGTCGCTATGTCGACCTGCGGCGCCAGGGCACGGCCACCTGTCGCCCCAGCTGAGGCGGCCGGGAGCAGCGAGTCCGGATCCGCCGAGTACGAGACGGCGCGGTGTCGGACCAGCTCCCCGAGGAAGTACCCCCATGTCCCGTTCAGCGGCCCCCCTTTCCCCGCTCGCCCCACCCCCCGGCCCGACACGGCGGGCCGCGGACGGCGCCCGGCGCAGGACCAGCGCCAGCGCGGTCCTGCGTTCCGTCCTGGAGCACGGGCCCGTCGCCCGCAGCACCATCGCCCGGCTGACCGGCCTCTCCCCGGCGTCGGTGACCGACCACTGTGCGCGCCTGGACGCGCTCGGCCTGATCCGCGAGACCGCCGCACCCCGGCGGTCGAAGGGCGCCGGGCGCCCCCATGTGCCGGTGGATCTGGACGCCGACCGGTTCGTGGCCTGCGGGGTGCACGTGGCGGTGCCGTACACCAGCGTCGCCCTGCTCGACCTGCGCGGCCGCGTGGTCGCCGAGCGGCGGCTCCCGCACGCCGCCGGCACCGATCCGGAGCGCATCCTGGCCAGCGCCGCCGAAGGCCTCGGCTCGCTCCTGACGGAAGCCGAGGGCCGGATACCGCTCGGCGTCGGGGTGGCGGCGGGCGGCTGGGTGGACCGGGACTCCGGGACGGTCGTGGAGCACGCCCTCCTCGGCTGGCGGGACGTCGCGGTACGCGACGTGATCGGCGAACGCACCGGCCTGCCGGTCCAAGTGGACGGCCACGCAAGGGCGTTGGTGAACGCGGAGAGGCTGTTCGGGCGGGCCCGGGGGAGCCGGAGCATGCTGCACCTGTTCGTCGGCAACGTCGTGGACGCCGCCTTCGCCACCCACGACGAGGTGCACCACGGCCCCCGTTCGCAGGCGGGCGCCATCGCCCATCTGCCGCTCGCGGGCGGTACCGAACCGTGCGAGTGCGGCCGGACGGGCTGCCTCCAGGCCGAGTTGAGCGAACGCACCCTGTGCCGCCGGGCCCGCGAGCACCACGTCATCCGCACCGCGAACCCCGTGCACGTGGTGCGGGCGGCGGCCGGCGGCGACCCGGTCGCCGTACGGCTCCTGGTGGAGCGGGCCGCCATGGTCGGAGCCGCGGCCCGGCTGCTGCTCGACGTCCTCAACCCGGAGGCCGTCGTCGTCACCGAGGTCGGCGTGATGCACCGGCAGGACTGCCTCGCCGCGCTGCGCGAGGCGGTGGGACGCCGGGACGCGCTGGTCGTGCCGAGCAGCTTCCCGGACTCGGTGCTCGCCGTGGCGGGCGGTTCGGTGGCGCTCGACGTGCTGTACCGGGACCCGCTGAGCGTGCTTCCGGTACCGGCCGGGAAATCGGGGGAGCCGAATTAATTCAGAAACTCCGAATGTTGACAGGGATTACGCGTGAACGCGAGGATTCTCGGCATGAGCAGCGCGCAGGAATTCTCCCCGGTGATCACCCGGTCGCGGCAGGTCCGCGACCGGAGCGCCGGTGTCGCGCCGACGCCATCGCGACCGGTCCTCCTGACCAGGTGCCGTTTCATCGACCTGATGCGGATCGGCCGCACCCTGTGTTGCTGATGTGCCGCTGTCGCTGACGCGCCCATGAATTGACGCGCTGAAGAAGGCGATTGAGCACGCCCACAGCTTCACGCGTCACGGACCTTCACGCGCGCCCACCCGCATGCTCCCCGTGTGCTCCCCGTGTGCACGCGTCGGCGTCCCGGCATCGCCGGATCCCGATGTCTCCGCGTCGTGCTCATGGACGGCTCGTGCGCATTCCGCCTTCTTCGCCGCGTCCGGCCTTTCGTGCGTCCGTTCCGCATTTCCCGCGCCCATTCCGTCCCCGCCCCGCCCGCGCGCGATTCCGCGCGCCTTCTTCCTCCTGCCATCACGGAGTCCTTCCATGCCACCAGTGTCCCCAGCCGTGCCCGGTGTCGACCGGCGGCTGTTCCTGTCCTCACTGCTCGGCGTCGTCGCCGCCGCCGGTCTCAGCGGCTGCGCGGGCGCCCACGCCGCCGACACCGTGACCAAGGGGGCCGCGTCCGCCCCGCTGTCCACCACCGTCCCCTCCGGTACCAGCCTGAAGGTCGCCTCGTACCAGGGCGTACAGCAACTCCAGTTCAAACTGGCCGGGTTGGACGATCTACCGTTCACCGTGTCGGACTGGGTGAACACCGGCGCCGGTCCCGACGTCATCAACGCCTTCCGCGCCAAGTCCCTCGACATCGCCAACAACGCGGGGATCCCGCCCATCCAGGCGCACTTCCAGGGCTACGACGCGAAGATCGTCGCGATCGGCATCACCCGCAAGCCCACCTACGTCTTCGCCACCAAGCCCGGCAGCGACATCAGGGACGTTCGGGGTTTCCGGGGCAAGAAGCTGGCCTTCTCGCAGGGGCAGGCGCAGGGCGTCGTCCTGCTACGGGCCCTGAAGCAGGCCGGGTTGACGCACGACGACGTGAAGCTGGTGCCGCTGACCAGCAATCAGTTCTTCACCGCGCTCCAGGCCGGCCAGGTCGACATCGCCCCGCTCGCCAACAGCCAGGCCCCCGCCTACCTCAAGCAGTACGGGCCCAAGGGCGCCCACACCATCACGACCGGCGTCGTCGACCTGCTCAACCTGCTGTGGGCCCCCGCCTCCGTGCTCGCCGACCCCGCGAAGGCGGCCGCGGTCGCCGCGTACGTCCCGCGCTGGGCCAAGGGCCAGGTCTGGGCCTACGAACACCCGGACGTCTGGAACGAGGAGTTCTACGTCAAGACCCAGAACCTCACGCTCGCACAGGCCCGGTCGATCACCGCACTCGCCAACAAGCCGCTCTTCCCGCCCAGTTGGGACGAGGCGGTGCGGTGGGAGCAGGAGACCGCGGACCTGCTCGCCGAGGGCGGCTTCGTCAAGAAGTTCCAGGTCGACTCGCTCTTCGACCGCCGCTTCGAGGGCCTCGCGGCCAAGGCCGTTCCGGCCGAGTACCAGAGGTGACGGCCATGACCACCACCGCGACGACACCCCTCGTGTCCCCGCCCGCCGAAGCGCCGGCGCCCCTCCGGGGACCAAGGCGCCGCGCACTCGCGCCCGGCAAACGGCTGCCCGCCGCGCGGCTGATCGGACCCGGACTCGTCCTCGTCCTGTGGGCCGCCGCGTCCGCCGCCGGGCAGCTGGACCCCGCCGCGATCCCGGCACCCTGGACGGTCCTGCGCACCGCCGGCCATCTGTGGAGCGACGGCACCCTCTCCACCGACGTACTCACCTCGCTGGAACGCGCCGGATACGGCTTCGCCCTCGGCCTGACCGCCGGAGTGGTCCTGGCCCTCGCGGCCGGGCTCAGCCGGGTCGGCGAGGCGCTGATCGACGGGACGGTCCAGCTCAACCGGGCGATCCCCACCCTCGGCCTGATCCCGCTGTTCATCCTCTGGCTCGGCATCGGCGAGACCTTCAAGATCGCGATCATCGCCATCGTCGTCTACATCCCGATCTACCTGAACCTGCACGCGGCGCTGTCCGGCATCGACCACCGCTATGTCGAACTGGCCGAAGTCCAGGGCCTGTCCAGGGTCCGCTTCATCCGGCAGATCGTCGTCCCCGGCGCGCTGCCCGGCTTCTTCGTGGGGCTCCGGCTCGGCGTGACCGGGTCCTGGCTCTCGCTGGTCGTCCTGGAGCAGATCAACGCCACCAGCGGCCTCGGCTACCTGATGTTCCAGGCCCAGAACTACGGCCGCACCGACATCATCCTCGTCGGCCTGCTGATCTACGGCGTCTTCGGTCTCATCTCCGACAGCGCGGTCCGCCTCGTCGAACGGAGGGTGCTGTCATGGCGACGCACACTGAGCAACTGACCACCGTCCAGGCCCCCGCGGTCCGGCTCGCCGGGCTCACCCGGTCCTTCGACGGCCGCACCGTCCTCGACGGCATCGACCTCGACATCCCGGCCGGCCAGTTCACCGCCCTGCTCGGCCACAGCGGCTCCGGCAAGAGCACCCTCTTGCGCGCCATCGCCGGACTCGACCACCAGGTCACCGGAAGCGGTGAACTGGCCGCCCCCGAGCGGGTGTCCGTGGTCTTCCAGGACTCCCGGCTGCTGCCCTGGCGCCGCGTGCTCGACAACGTCCTGCTCGGCACGGACGGCAAGGAGGCCGCCGAGCAGGGCCGGGCCGCCCTCGCCGAAGTGGGTCTCGCGGGCCGCGAGCGGGCCTGGCCCAACGAGCTGTCCGGCGGGGAGGCGCAACGCGCGGCCCTGGCCCGCTCCCTGGTGCGCCGGCCCGAACTGCTCCTCGCCGACGAGCCGTTCGGCGCCCTGGACGCCCTCACCCGCATCCGCATGCACGTGCTCCTGCGCGAGCTGTGGCAACGCCACCGGCCGTCCGTCCTGCTCGTCACCCACGACGTGGACGAGGCCATCGTCCTCGCCGACCGGGTCCTGGTGCTCGACCGGGGCCGCATCGGCCTCGACCTCACCATCGACCGCCCGCACCCGCGCTCGTACCGCGATCCGCTCCTCGGCGAATACCGCGAACGCCTGCTTGCCGCACTCGGCGTGACGGCACACGAGGAACGACACCACGACCGCACCCGTCAAGAGCGTGCCCACCACCAGGAGGACCCCCAGTGACCCGGCGCCAACTCCACCTCAACGCCTTCCTCATGAGCACCGGGCACCACGAGGCGTCCTGGCGGCTGCCCGAGAGCGACCCGTACGCGAGCGTCGACCTGAACCACTACCGCGAGCTCGCCCGCATCGCCGAGCGCGGCACCTTCGACTCGCTCTTCCTCGCCGACGGGCCGGTCCTGTTCAGCCACGTCGGCCAGCGCCCCGCCGGCGTTCTGGAACCGCTGACCCTGCTCACCGCGCTGGCGGTGGCGACCGAGCACATCGGCCTGATCGCCACCGCCTCCACCTCGTACAACTCGCCCTACAACCTGGCCCGCAGGTTCGCCTCCCTCGACCACGTCAGCGGCGGCCGGGCCGGCTGGAACATCGTCACCACAGCGGGCGCCGAGGCCGCCCGCAACTTCGGGCTCGACGACGAACCCGCCCACGCCACCCGCTACGAACGCGCCGCCGAATTCCTCGACGTGGCGCTCAAGCTCTGGGACAGCTGGGAGGACGACGTCGTCGTCGCGGACAAGGCGGCCGGTGTCTGGGGCGACGACGGCAAGATCCACCCGCCGCGCCACCAGGGGACGTACTTCAGCGTCGAAGGCGCGCTCAACGTGCCCCGCAGCCCGCAGGGTTACCCCCTGCTCGTGCAGGCGGGCTCCTCGCGGGACGGCAAGCACTTCGCCGCCCGCTACGCGGAGGCCGTCTTCACCGCCCAGCAGACGCTGGGGGACGCGCAGGCCTTCTACGGCGACCTCAAGTCCCGGGCCCGCGCGGCCGGCCGGAACCCCGACCACCTCAAGATCCTGCCCGGCATCGTGCCGGTCATCGGCTCCACCGAGGCCGAGGCGCGCGCCCACGAGCAGGTCCTGGAGGACCACATCGTCCACGAGCACGGCCTCCACCGCCTCGAACGGCTGCTGCACCTGGAGCCCGGAGTCCTCCAGCTGGACGCCCAACTGCCCGCCGGGCTGCCGCCGGAGAGCGCGATCGAGGGCGCGAAGAGCCGCTACACCCTGGTCGTGGAACTCGCCCGGCGCGAACATCTGACCGTACGTCAGCTCATCGGCCGCCTCGGCGGCGGGCGCGGCCATCTGACCTTCGCCGGCACGCCCGAGCAGGTGGCCGACGCGATCGAGAGCTGGTTCACCCTGGGCGCCGCCGACGGCTTCAACATCATGCCCGCAGTCCTGCCGTCCGGACTCGAAGCCTTCGTGGACCACGTCGTTCCCATCCTGCGCGCCCGTGGCCTGTTCCGCACGGAGTACGGCCCCCGGGGGACCCTGCGCGACCGCTACGGCCTGCCCCGCCCCGCCAACCAGCACACCCTCCCGGCCCTCAGCCGGGTCTGACCCACGCCCGAAAGGACCCCGCACATGTCCGGAATCGAGATCCGCAAGGTCACCGCGCACATCGGCGCCCAGGTGTCCGGCGTCGACATCGCCAAGCCGCTCGACGGGGAGAGCGTCGCCGCCCTGCGCGCCGCCCTCAACGAGCACAAGGCGCTGGTCTTCGACGACGTCGACCTGGACGACGAGGGCCAGCAGGCTTTCGCCCGCCACTTCGGCGACCTCACCACCGCCCACCCCACGGTGGCCGCCGTCGCCGGCGCGCCCCATGTGCTCCCCGTGGACAGCGAGCGCGGCCGCGCCAACCACTGGCACACCGACGTCACCTTCGTCCTCAACCCGCCGCAGGTCAGCACCCTGCGCAGCATCACCGTCCCGCCGTACGGAGGTGAGACGCTGATCGCCAACTCGGCGGCCGGGTACCGCGGTCTGCCCCAGCCGCTGCGGCTGCTCGCGGACAATCTGTGGGCCGAGCACACCAACGACTACGACTACGCGGTGCCGGACGAGGACGTCGACGACAAGAAGGCCGAGCAGCGCGCCCAGTTCACCTCGATCAACTTCCGCACCGCCCACCCGGTGGTCCGCGTGCACCCCCTGACCGGCGAACGCGGCCTGTTCATCGGCGGGTTCGCACAACGGATCGTCGGCCTTTCGGTCGGTGAGTCGCGCAAGGTCCTCGACCTGCTCCAGGCGTACGTCGTCCGGCCGGAGAACATCCTGCGCTGGCGCTGGTCGCCCAACCAGCTGGTCCTGTTCGACAACCGGATCACCCAGCACTACGCCATCGACAACTACGACGGGCTGCCGCGCCGCCTGAACCGCGTCACGGTCGCCGGTGACGTGCCGGTCGGCATCGAGGGCAAGGAGAGCTACTCGATCGCCGGTGACGCCTCGCACTACACGTCCGTCACGTCCGTATAGGGGAGCCGGCGGCGGGCGGGGCCAGGGCGGGGGCGACGTTCGGCGCCCCCGCCCCTCGGTCAGCCCGTGGCCGGGCGGTCAGCGGTCCCTTCAGCGCGGGGCCGGGAGCCGCCGGCGGGCCTCGCGGGCCGCCGCCGTCATCCGTTCGAGGGCCGGACGGACCTCGGCCCAGGAGCGGGTCTTGAGCCCGCAGTCCGGGTTGATCCACAGCCGGTCGGCGGGCACCGAGCGCAGGGCCCGGGTGATGAGGCGGGCCGTCTCGTCCTCGGGCGGGACGCGGGGCGAGTGAATGTCGTACACCCCCGGCCCGACCTCGCGCGGATAGCCCGCCGCCGCCAGCTCGTCCGCTACCCGCATGTGCGAGCGGGCCGCCTCCAGGCTGATCACATCGGCGTCCAGGTCGTCGATGGCGGCCAGGATCTCGCCGAACTCGGCGTAGCACATGTGGGTGTGGATCTGCGTGTCCGGCCGCACCCCGCAGGTCGTCAGACGGAACGCCTCGGTGGCCCAGGCGAGGTACGCGGGCCGGTCGGCCGCGCGCAGCGGCAAGGTCTCCCGCAGCGCCGGCTCATCGACCTGGATGACCGAAGTCCCGTTCCGCTCAAGGTCGTTGACCTCGTCCCGCAGGGCGAGGGCGACCTGGCGGGCGGTCTCGCCGAGCGGCTGGTCGTCCCGCACGAAGGACCAGGCGAGCATGGTGACGGGCCCGGTGAGCATGCCCTTGACCGGGCGGTCGGTGAGCGCCTGCGCGTACGCCGTCCAGCGGACCGTCATCGCCTCGGGTCGGGAGATGTCCCCGGCGAGGACCGGCGGGCGGACATAGCGGGTGCCGTACGACTGCACCCAGCCGTGCTGGGTCGCGAGGTAGCCGGTGAGCTGCTCGGCGAAGTACTGGACCATGTCGTTGCGCTCGGGTTCACCGTGCACCAGGACGTCGATGCCCGTCTTCTCCTGGAAGGAGATCACCTCGCGGATCTCGGCCTCGATCCGCTCCTCGTACGCCGCCTCGGCGATCCGCCCGGCGCGCAAGTCGGCCCGGGCGGTGCGCAGTTCACCGGTCTGCGGGAACGAGCCGATCGTCGTGGTGGGCAGCGCGGGCAGGCGCAGCTGGGCCCGCTGGGCGGCGGCCCGCTCGGGGTACGGCTGGGCGCGGCGGGAGTCGGCCTCGGTGACGGCGGCGGCCCTGGCGCGCACGGCCGGATCATGGGTGATCGCGGAGCTCGCGCGCGAGGCCAGGTCGGCCCGGTTGGCGGCCAGTTCGGCCGTGATGGTGCCGGTGCCCCCGGACAGGGCGCGGGCCAGCGTGGTGACCTCGGTCGTCTTCTGGCGGGCGAACGCGAGCCAGCGGGCGATCTGCGGATCGATGCCGCGCTCGGCGGCCGCGTCGAGGGGCACATGGAGCAGCGAGCAGGAGGGAGCCACGTCCACGCGGTCGGCCAGGCCGAGCAGGGTGGCCAGGGTGGAGAGCGACCTCTCCAGGTCGTTGATCCACACGTTGCGCCCGTCCACGACACCCGCGACGAGCCGCTTGCCGGGCAGCCCGCCCGCCGCCGCGAGGTCCGCCAGGTTGCCCGCGGCGGGCCCGGTGAAGTCCAGGGCGAGCCCGTCGACCGGAGCCTTCGCGAGCACCGGCAGGGCCTCGCCGAGCCGGTCGAAGTAGGAGGCGACCAGGAGCTTGGGGCGGTCGGTGAGGGCGCCGAGCTCGCGGTAGGCGCGGGCCGCCGCGTTGAGTTCGGCGGGGGTGCGGTCCTGGACGAGCGCGGGCTCGTCGAGCTGCACCCACTGGGCGCCGGCCGCGCGCAGATCGGCGAGCACCCGCGCGTACACCGGCAGCAGACGGTCGAGCAGGGTCAGCGGTTCGAAGTCGGCCGCCACACCGGGCGCGGGCTTGGCGAGCAGCAGATAGGTCACCGGGCCCACGAGCACGGGCCGCGCGGACAGACCGAGCACGAGCGCCTCCTTCAGCTGCCCGACCTGCTGGGAGGAGTCGGGGGTGAAGACCGTGTCGGGCCCCAACTCCGGCACCAGATAGTGGTAGTTGGTGTCGAACCACTTGGTCATTTCGAGCGGCGCCACGTCCTGGGTGCCGCGCGCCATGGCGAAGTACCCGTCCAGGGCGTCGGCCGCGAAGGCCGCCCGGTGCCGCTCGGGGACCGCGCCGACCATGACGCTGGTGTCCAGGACGTGGTCGTAGTACGAGAAGTCACCGGTCGGGACCTCGTGGATGCCGGCGTGGGTGAGCTGTTGCCAGACCGCCGAGCGCAGTTGGGCGGCGGTCCGCCTGAGCCCGGCGGCGTCGACGCGGCCCTTCCAGTAGCCCTCGATCGCCTTCTTCAGTTCCCGGTTCGGGCCTTGGCGGGGGTAGCCGTACAGGGTGGCGTGTGCCGCGGCTGCGGACTTCGTGGTCACGAGACTCTCCTTCGCGAGCTCTTCCATGGAGCGATCCCGGGACGGGACGAAGGACACGAAGGGACGACGACCGGGAGCACGGCCGGGGGGCCGCCTGCGGTGCGTACGCCGACCCGCCCTCGAGGTCACCGGAATCTCCGGGGGCGAACGGTCACCCACGGGCAGTGGCAGGTCTTCGGACTCGCGGGCGCGCCTCGTCACTGACGGGGCACCTACTGGCCGTCGCTTCCCGGACCCGGTCGGATCCAGTGCGTATGACGGCGGTCGTTCCCACTCACCGCTGCGGGGCAGTCCCGGATTCCCACCGGGTTCCCTCTTACGACGCATCCCGTCTGGCGGACGGGGCGAACCAGCTGCACCGCCAGCCTAGATCCTCGACCGCCGCCCCGGAAACCGCGTTCTCGCCCACCGGACGGTGAGGTGCGGCACGTCACGACGGGGTGAGCACCTGCCGGGCCAGGGTCAGCGCGGAGTCGCGCCCGTGGGCGAGGTCGTCCTCGGTGAAGACGGGGGTGCGCAGCCGGGGCGGGACGCCGGAGCCGTCGAAGGTGCGGCCGTGCTCGTCGAGGTACTTCTCGTTGGGCAGGATCACCGCCCAGTCCTTGGCCAGTGGCCGGAACATCACGTCGGAGAAGACCCCCTGGGTGTTCTCGCCGATGCGCGTCACCTCGGGGGCGCGGCCCATGAGCGCCTGCGCGAACGTCTCGGCCGCGCTGACCGAGCTGCCACTGGTGAGCAGCGCGACCGGCCCGGTCCAGCGCGGTGCCGCCGCCGGGTGGACGACGATCGGCTGGGGCCGGGTGAAGCGGGCCGGGTCGTCGGGGTCGTCGCGGGCCACCTTGCGGTACGCGGTGTACGCCCGGTCGGTGAGGCGCGAGGCGATCCGCAGCCCGAGCGCGTCGGACCCGCCGCCGTTGAGCCGGACGTCGATCACCAGGCCGCGCAGCGGACCGGCGCCCCGCGCCGCGTCGCGGGGGAGCAGCGCGTCCAGGGCACGGTCGAGCTCGGCCACCTGGTCCTGGAAGCTGCCGCTCTCCACGTACCCGTCGAAGGAGTCGACCCTCAAATAGCCGACGCCGCCCGGCAGTTCACCCACCACCAGCTTGCCCTGCCCGAAGGTCCTTGCCGGGGCGACGAGTTGGCGTTCGACGTTCGCCGCGGCGCGGGTGCGCAGGTCCGCGGTGGGCACCCGGGTGCCGGGCCGCAGGCCGAAGTAGACGGTCCTGCCCTGGTGGACGAGCGCCGTGTGGGCGTCGTGGAGCGGACGCATCATGTCGGTGAGGATCTGCTGGAGCCGGGCATCGGTGGTGTCCGGCGTGATGAGCGGACGGTAACGGTCCCTGACCGCCTGCCAGTTGATGCCCTTCGCGGCGAAGAACGGATAGTTCTCCGCGAAGGTCGCCCAGAACCGGTCGAACACGGCGAGCGGCCCCTCGGCCGCGGGCTGCCGACACCGCTCGGGCAGCGCGGAAAGCCGGGCCAGATGGCGTACGCCGGCCGCGTCGTCGAGCGCGAGCACCGCGTGCTCCCGGCCATCGGGCGTGAAGGTCATCGACGCGACCGAGTCCTCGCCGTACCGGATCGCCCCGCCCGCGCCGGGGCGTCCCACCTGCTGGGCCGTGACCGCACCCGGCAGGCAGCTGACGCGGGTGGTGTCATACGTCGTGAACCTGCCGTTCGCGACCGTCACCAGGGTGCCGTAGCCGTCCATCCGCCACACCCCGTCGAGCCGCCCGGGACCCGCCGCCGACGCGGGGGCCGCCCCGGCCGCACCCACGGTCATCGCCAGCGCCACCCCGATCGCCGCCGCCCTGGCCACCGTCCGTACGCCCGCCGCCCGTACATCCACCGTGTGCACCTTTCCCCGTCGTCCATGCTCGCCCTCGACGCTAGCGGCCGCCCCCGTGCCGCACATCCACCACGCCGGCCGGCCGTGCCCTCCCTGAGGAGGAGTTCTCCATGGTCAACAGGCACCTGCGGAGGATCGACGCCCTAGGCTGCCCTCTGGCATCAGCCCCGACCCCAGGAGCGCACATCGTGTTCGACCCCGCACCGGAGCACCCCTACCCCGACGCCACGCAGCCGGACGCCGCACCCGCCCCGCACGCCCTGCTCGTGCCCGTGCTCGGCTTCCTCGGTACCTGGCACGGCCGGGGCGAGGGCGGATACCCGACGCTGGACGGGGACTTCGCGTACGCGCAGGAAGTCACCTTCAGCCACGACGGCCGCCCGTTCCTGCGGTACGAGGCCCGGGCCTGGCTGCTCGACGCCGACGGCGCGCCGCTGCGCCCGTCGGCGCGCGAGAGCGGGTGGTGGCGACTCCAGGCCGACGGGCGGATCGAGGCCCTCATCACCCAGCCCACCGGCATCGCGGAGATCGCGGTCGGCTCCGCGACCGGAAAGTCGGTCGACCTCGCCACCCACGAGGTGGCCATCACCCCCACCGCGAAGCAGGTGGACGCCACTCGCCGTCGCTACGAGCTGACCGCCGAGGACACGCTGACCTACGCGCACGACCTCGCCGCGGTCGGCCGGCCGCTGCAACACCACCTCTCGGCCCGACTGCGCCGCCGCGGCTAGCGGGGGCCGGTACGGCCCGGCGGCGACGGGCCCACCTCCGCGACGCCCCGCCCCCTCGACTCCGCCTTCGCGGCCCGGGTTTGGCTCTGGCCATGTTGGCTACCCGGTGTGATGAGGCCTCCACAGGCTCCCCATCGCGAGACGGACGAGAAGAGGACAGGTCTGATATGAACAATCGGCTGGGATTGGGGCTCGCGGTGGGCGCGGGCTATCTGCTCGGACGCACCAAGAAGGCGAAGCTCGCCTTCGGCATCGGGACACTGGTCATGGGCAAGCGCCTGCAGCTGAGCCCGCGGGCGATCGCGGACTTCGCGGCGGCGCAGCTGGCCGACAACCCGCAGTTCAAGGAGATCGGCGACCAGCTCCGGGAGGACCTGCGCGGAGTGGGCAAGGCGGCCACGGGCGCGCTGCTCAACCGGCAGATCGAGGGAATCGCCGACCGGCTGCACGACCGTACGCTGGGTGTGCAGGACCGCATATCGGGCGTGGTCCCCGACGTGACCGGCTCGGCGCGGGACGAGGAGCCCGAGGAGGACGAGGAGGCGGACGAGCGGCCCGCCAGGTCGGCCTCCAAGTCGTCGTCCGGTTCCTCCGGCCGGGGCTCGGCCACGGGCAGGGCGTCCGGCCGGGGTTCGAGCCGAAGTTCCAGCAGGGCCTCCGACTCGGAGGAGGACTCCTCCGACAAGCCGCGCTCCACCGGCAGGACCGCCACCAAGTCCGCCTCCGCCAAGGCCACTTCGGCCAAGAAGGCCACCAAGACCGTACAGCGGACGGCCAAGCGGGCACCGGCCAAGAAGACGGCGAGCCGGCGCGGCGGCCAGGGCGGTGAGGACCGTGGCTGAGTCGAAGAACCCGCTGAAGCAGAGTCCCGCGGTCGACCACCTGAAGTCGGAACTCCAGGGCTATCTGCTCGCCCAGGGCGAGCGGCTCCTCATGGGTGTGGGCCACAAGCTCGGCGAGACCACGGGCAAGCTCAACGACATAGCCGAGGGCAACAGCCCCGGCTTCGCCAAACTGGCCCTCGAAGGCGGCCGCAAGGTCGCCGAGGGCAAGGGCCCGGTCCGGGCCGCCGTGGAGATGGGCGCCTCGCACCTCAAGGACAGCGCCAAGGAGATGTTCAAGAATCTCGGCGGCAAGCGCAAGAAGGGCGGCGGCGGCCGCAAGCCGACCGTCATCCTGGAGTCGGTGGACGTGGGCGTGCCGGTGCGCGAGGCCTACGACCAGTGGACCCAGTTCCAGTCGTTCGCCACCTTCGCCAAGGGCGTCAAGAGCGCCACCGTCGCCGACGACACCACATCGGACTGGAAGGTCAAGGTCTTCTGGTCCAGCCGCAGTTGGAAGGCGCACACCACCGAACAGGTGCCGGACGCGCGCATCGCGTGGACCTCCGAGGGCGCCAAGGGCAGCGTCAAGGGCGTCGTCACCTTCCACCCGCTGGGCGAGAACATCACCCGCGTCCTGCTGGTCATGGAGTACTACTCCAAGGGGCTCTTCGAGAAGACCGGCAACATCTGGCGGGCCCAGGGCCGCCGGGCCCGGCTGGACCTCAAGAACTTCGCGCGCCACATCGCGCTGCGCGGCGAGGCCGAGGGAGGCTGGCGCGGCGAGATCAGGGACGGCGAGGTCGTCGTCAGTCACGAGGACGCCGTGGCCGAGGAGGAAGAGCGCCAGGAGGCGGAGCGGTCCGGCCACGAGGACGACGAGGGCGAGCCCACGGACGAGACGCGGGACGAGGACCAGGACCTGGAGCGGGACGAGGACGAGCCCGAAGAGGACCAGGGCCCTGAACAGGAAGTGGAGCAGGAGGACCCCGAGGCCGAGCCGGAAGAGGAGTACGAGGACGAGGCCGAGGGCGACTTCGAGGGTGAGTACGAGGACGAGGAAGAACCTGAGGCGGAGTACGAGGACGAGCCGGAAGGGGAGGCCGTGGACGAGCCGGAAGGGGAAGTCGAGGACGACCCCGAGGCCGAGGACGACCCCGAAGAGGCCTCGTCCGCGCGCAAGCGCCGCTCCTACGCCGGCTCCCGGAGCGACAGCCGCCGGTGACCGGCCGCGAGCCGCCGCCTTGCGGACGGAGGGCGGTCAGCGACCTGCCTCCGCCCGCAAGGGGCCCCCTCCGCCGGACGGGCCTCGGCTGACGACTCATCACATACCGGGCTGCTACGAGGACATGGTGAAGTGACCGAAGACAAGAAGGACCGCAAAACCCGCCTGACCGTCCTCGTGGCGCTCGGTGCCAACCTCCTGATCGCCGCCGCGAAGGCGGCGGCCGGAGTCTTCGCCGGATCGCCCGCGCTGCTCTCGGAGGCGGCGCACTCGGTGGCCGACAGCATGAACGAGGTCTTCCTGCTCGCCGCGCTGCGCCGCAGCCGGCGCCCGGCCGACGAGCAGCACCCGTTCGGCTACGGCAAGGAGCGCTACTTCTGGTCCCTGCTCGCCGCCGTCGGCATCTTCGTCATGGGCGGCTGCTTCTCCTTCCTCCAGGGCATCGAGGCGCTGCGCTCGCACGAGCAGGAGTCCACCGGCGGTTACATCGCGGGCCTGTCCGTGCTGGGTGTGGCGCTGCTGGCGGAAGGCGGCTCGCTGCTGCGCGCCCTGTACCAGGTGCGCGGCCAGAGCGGCGGCATCGGCGGCGACCCGGCCCTGCGCACCGTCATCGCCGAGGACGGCACGGCGGTGCTCGGCGTGCTGCTCGCGGGCGGCGGCATGGCCCTGCACATGGCCACCGGCCAGGTCGTCTGGGAGGCCTCGGCCTCGCTCGCCATCGGACTCCTCCTGGTGTACGTGGCGTTCCGGCTCGGCAAGGACGCCCGTGAGCAGCTCATCGGCGAGGCCGTCGACCCCGAGATGCGCGACAGCATCCGGGCGTTGCTCGACGAGCAGCCCGAGATCGACAACGTGGCGAGTCTTCTGACGATGCGGCTCGGCCTCGACTCGGCGCTCGTCGCGGCCCGGATCGACCTGCGGCCCGGCCTCGAGAGCGAGGACCTGGAGCTGGTCTCCGAGCGGATCAAGGCGGCCGTGGTGAAGGCGTGGCCGGAGGCGGATCAGGTGTTCCTCGACATCACGGAGGAGCCGGCGGACCCGCCCGAGGAGGCGCGTGCGTCCGACGCGACGCGTGAACCCGAGGCGGCGCGTGAACCCGACCGCACGCGCTGAGCCGGACGACGGGGCGCTTCGCCGAATGCGGGGCTGCTCCCAGTGCCGGACCTTCAACATGCCGATGCCCGGCCGTAGTTGACGGCCGGGCATCGTGGTGAGAGGGCGCGTCAGTTGTGCGGGCGCCCGTAGTAACCGCCGACCTGCTCGTGGTAGGCCGGGTCCCCGAGGTGCTTCTCCTTGTCGAACTCGGGGGAGTTCTTGATCTGTTCCTTGGCGCACGCGACGTAGATCTTCTTCTCGGCCGGGTCGATGCGCGTGAGGACCCCGGCCGGCAGCAGGACGGACTTGCCGAAGATCCACGGGCCGGTGTCGACGACGATGTACGAGGAGCTGACCTCCTCCGAGTACTTGTCGACCTTGCCGATGCTTCCGTCGGTCGCTTCGACCTTGTAGCCGGTGAGGTCGGTACCCGGCTGGTACGCGGCTGCCTCGGGGTAGGCCCAGATGTTCGCCATGGTGGAGCGGTCCCTTCGTATGGACGACGGGTGAGGAGTGCGGACGGCGGGCACCGCTCGGTGCACGGCACCGCGTCCACGCAACGCCCGGGTGCCCCTGCCCCCCGCCGCCACACACGCCGGTCGGGCCGAGTCGGTTCTTTCGGCCGATCGGCCGGCCCGGCGCGTGCCCGGCGCATTCCACGGGGTACTTCCGTGGTCGGCGGTTCGCGGCCGCGGACGAAGAGGTGAGGAGCTGAGCGGTGTGACCGGCATGGATGAGTTCCTCGGCCGCCTCGACTACCCGATGTACGTCGTGACAGCGGCGGCGGGTGCGGAGCGGGCCGGGTGTCTCGTGGGGTTCGCCTCGCAGTGCTCGATCGAACCAGTGCGCTTCATGGTGTGGTTGTCCACTGCCAACAGGACGTACCGCGTGGCCAGTTCGGCCGAATTCCTCGCCGTGCACCTGCTGGGCCGCGCCCAGCACGACTTGGCCGAGCACTTCGGCGGCCGCACGGGTGACGAGGTGGACAAGTTCGCCGGCGTCGCCTGGCGCGAGGGCCCCGCCGGCACGGTCCTGCTCGACGCGGTACCGGCGTGGTTCGTGGGGCGCGTGGAGAGCCGCACGGAGGGCGGGGACCACGTCGGCTTCCTGCTCGCCCCGGCCGAGGCGTCGCCGGGGCCGGCGGACGGGCAGCCGTTCAGGCTGAGCGACGGCGAGGACATCGACCCCGGCCACCCGGCCTAGGCCATCCACCGGCGCGGGCGCCGGCCGGCCCCGCAGGACCTCAGGCCGTACGGGACCTCAGGCCATACGGGACTTGGCCAGGAGCTCGCCGATCTCCGCCGTGGTGCCGGACTCGCCGAGGCGGGGGAAGATCCGCTCGATGCTGTTGCGGTGGGCCTCGGCGTTCAGGTCCGTCATCGCGTCGGTGGCCAGGGTGACGTGGTAGCCGTGCTCGTGCGCGGCCCGGGCTGTCGACTCGACGCCGATGCTGGTGGCCACGCCGGTCAGCACGATCTGGGTGATGCCGCGGCGGCGCAGCTGGACGTCCAGGTCGGTGCCGTGGAACGCGCCCCAGTTGCGCTTGGTGACGGTGATGTCCTCGGGGTGTCCGGCCAGTTCGTCGACGATGACGTCCCAGCCCTGCGGCGGCTGCTGCGCGCCGCGCCCGGCGGCCTCCGTACGGCCCTGGGGGGCGTCCGCTCCGTCGGGCGCGAACGAGACGCGGACCAGGACGACGGGGAGCCCGTGCGAACGGAAGGCGTCGGCCAGTTCGGCCGAGCGGGCCACGACGTCGGCGGAGGGGTGCGGCTCGGTGGGCGCCGCGACGATGCCCCGCTGAAGGTCGATGACGACGAGCGCCGTGTTCTGGTCGAGCGTGGTGAGAGCCATGGTGGTGCCTTTCTTGCGCGTGCGTGAACCAGCATGCGTGAGCCGACAGGTGCGGAGCGGCGTGCGGGAACCAGCGTGCGTTGATCGCTCAACCGGCTTGGTATAAGGGCCAGTTGAGGTGGGATGGGTGATGGCTGTGAAGGGAGCGTCCCGACGTCCGGCCGGGGCCGGGGGTCATGGCTCGCCGAGGCGTTCGAGGAGGGCCATCGCCTCGGAGATGGTGGCGCGCTCCGCCTCCGTGTAGCGGTCCTGGAAGGCCTGGGTGAGCCACTCGGCGCGGGCCTGCCGGTTGCCTTCGGCGCGTTCGCGGCCCGCCTCGGTCAGGGTGACCAGCTGGCGTCGGCCGTCCTGCGGATCCTGGCTGCGCTGGATCAGACCCTGCTGGTCGAGCGCGGCCAGGGTGGCGGCCATCGACTGGGGCCGCACGCCTTCGATGGCCGCGAGGGCGCTGGCCGACGCCGCCCCGCCCTTCTCGACCAGGGCGAGCGCGGACACCTGCGAGGGCGTGAGGTCCTGCGTGTCCGCGACTTCCCGCAGTCGCCGCCGCAGCCGGCTGAACGCCACCCGCAGGTCGCGCGCCGCGCGGACGGCGGACACGGAGATGGCGTCGGGGGTGTCGTGCATGCCCCTCACCGTAAGTTCTTCAGTCCAGGCTGTCCAGTTTCAGCTGAACAGCCTGGACTGGACAGGCCGCCCCCGGCGACAGCCGGGCCTGCCGCTCGCCGGAGGGCACGCCTACGCACAGTGCCGCCGACCGGATGCGGGGCAAACGGTCGGCGGCACTGTGCGTACGGGTGAGGACGTCGGGACGCCCCGGTGGGTCAGGCGCGGGGGCCGTCGGCCTGGCGCGCGTCCTTCTCCTTCTGCTTCTCCTTGATGCGGACCGTTTCCTTGCGGACCTCGGCCTGGGTGGTGCGCTCCTTCTGCAGCCACTCGGGGTTGTCCTGCTTCAGCGCGTCGATCTGCTCCGTGGTGAGCGCCTCGGTGACCCCGCCCCGGGCGAGGCCCGCGATGGAGACGCCGAGCTTCGCCGCGACCACGGGCCGGGGGTGCGGGCCGGTGCGCCGCAGGTCCTGGAGCCACTGGGGCGGGTCGGCCTGCAAGGCGTTCAGTTCGGTACGCGAGACGACACCCTCCTGGAACTCTGCGGGGGTGGCCTCGAGGTACACACCCAGCTTCTTCGCCGCGGTCGCGGGCTTCATCGTCTGGGTGGTCTGGTGCGACGTCATGGTCCCAAGAGTAGCGAGCGTGTGCGATACCGCCGACCACGACCGGTAACCTGGCGGGGTGACAGGCTCGGAAGAACCCCCATCGTTCCGGCTCGCCTATGTTCCTGGTGTGACGCCGAGCAAGTGGGTGCGGATCTGGAACGAGCGGCTGCCCGACGTCCCCCTCATCCTCAGCACGGTCTCCGCGGCCGAGGCGCCCGACGTGCTGCGCGGCCGCGGCGCGGACGCCGGATTCGTGCGGCTGCCGATCGACCGCACGGGTCTCAGTGCGATCCCCCTCTACACCGAGACGACGGTCGTCGTGGTCCCCAAGGACCACCTCGTCGCGGCGGTCGAGGAGGTGTCGGCGCAGGAGCTGGCCGACGAGATCGTCCTTCACCCGCTCGACGACACCCTGGACTGGGAGCGCCCGCCGGGCCGGCCCGCGTTCGAGCGTCCCGCCACCACGGAGGACGCCATCGAACTGGTGGCCGCCGGGGTGGGCCTGCTCGTCGTGCCGCAGTCGCTGGCCCGTCTGTACCACCGCAAGGACCTCACCTACCGCACGATCACGGACGTCCCGGAGTCGCGCATCGCGCTCTCGTGGCCGGAGGCGGAGGTCGCTCCGGATCTGGTGGAGGAGTTCATCGGGATCGTCCGCGGCCGCACCGTGAACAGCTCCCGGGGCCGTACGCCCACCCCGCCCCAGCCGAAGCAGAAGCGCGCCGACAAGAGCGGCAGCCCGCGCAAGCCCGCCGCGGGCAAGACCGGCGGCAAGCCGGCCAGGGCCGGCGGCAAGAACGTGCGCGGTGGTTCCGGCGCCCCGAAGAGCGCCGCCAAGCGCGGCAAGCCCCGCCGCCGCCCGTAACCCCTCGGGCGGCAGGGATGGCGTTGCCATAACGGCGAGACGTTGCCGTAACGGCAAGAAATTTTGCCAGCAGGGCCGGACCGGGCGCAGCATCGCGGCATTGGAGGTGTCGCGGATGAACGAGCGAACGGAACGCGCCATGAACAGCACTCCCGAAGGCGGCCTGCCGGAGATCTACGACGCCGTGGTGATCGGCGGCGGCGCCGCCGGCCTGAGCGGGGCACTCACGCTGGGCCGGGCCCGGCGCTCGGTCCTGGTGGTCGACGCGGGGGAGCCCCGCAACGCCCCGGCCGCCGCGGTCCACGCCTACCTCGGCCACGAGGGCACCCCGCCCGGCGAGCTGCTCGCCGCCGGCCGGGCCGAAGTGCGCCGCTACGGCGTCGAGTTGAGGGACGGCGACGCCGTCGCCGCCGCGCGCGAGGACGACGCCTTCCGCGTCACCCTCGCCGACGGCGCCGGAGTGCGGGGCCGCCGGCTCCTGGTGACCACCGGCCTCGTCGACGAACTCCCCGCCGTGCCCGGGCTCGCCGAGCTGTGGGGGAGCGACGTGCTGCACTGCCCGTACTGCCATGGCTGGGAGGTTCGGGACCGGGCCATCGGCGTCCTCGGCACCGGGCCCCTCGCCGTGCACCAGGCGCTGCTGTGGCGGCAGTGGAGCGAGGACATCACGCTCTTCGTGCACACCATGGACGAGCCGGACGACCGGAGTCACGAGGAGCTGGCCGCCCGTGGCGTCCGCGTCGTCGTCGGCGAGGTCGCCTCGCTCGACACGCGTGAGGGACGCCTGACGGGCGTGCGTCTCGCGGACGGCACGCTGATGCCCCGTCAAGTACTGACAGTGGCAGGGAAGTTGATGCCCAGGGCAGGGGTGCTCTCCTCGCTCGGGGTCGAACCCACCGATCTGGAGATGGCCGGCACCGTCATCGGTGCCCACATCGCCGCCGACCCGACCGGTGCGACCGAGGCACCCGGTGTGTGGGTGGCGGGCAATGTCACCGGCCCGACCGATCAGGTCGTCGCGGCCGCGGCCGCCGGAGTGCGGGCCGGCGCCGCGATCAACGCCGACCTGATCGCGGAGGAGACCCGCGCGGCCGTCGCGGCCCGCCGGGCGCCGCACTCCGGGGCGTCGTAACCTTCCTGTGGCCGGGCGGGGGCAACGTCCGCCCGGCGTACGGGAAAGGAACAAGTCCAGGTGAGAGCAGTGTTCGGCGTCCTCGGCGCCGTCCTCGTGCTCGGGATCTTCTCCTCGGTGCTGCGCACCCTGGTGATTCCGCGGCCGACCCGGTCCAGCTTCACCCGGATCGTGCAGCAGGCGGTGCGGTGGCCCTTCCAGCGGTTGGCGGACCTGGCGCGCGGGGCCGAGACCAAGGACCGGGTGCTCGCGCCCGTGGCACCGCTGTCCATCGTGATCACCCTGATGGGCTGGCTGTTCTGCTTCATGATCGGCTACGGGCTGCTGGAAGCGGCGGTGAGCGGGCTCGGGCTGCGCGAGTCGCTCACCGAGTCCGGCTCCTCGCTGTTCACCCTCGGCTTCGCCGCCGGCAACCGGGCCTCACTGAATGCGATCGACTTCTGCGCGGCGGCCACCGGCCCGATCGTGATCGGCCTCCAGATCGGCTATCTGCCCACCCTGTACGCGGCCTGCCAGCGCCGCGAAACCGAGGTCACGCTCCTGCAGGCCCGCGCGGGCAGCCCGCCCTGGGGGCCGGAGATCCTCGCCCGGTACGCCCAGATCGACGTCGTCAACAGCGTCGGCGAGCTGTTCCGCAACTGGGAGCGCTGGAGCGCGGAGGTGGGCGAGAGCCACACCACGTACCCCGTGCTCATCCACTTCCGCTCCCCGAAGGCCACCCGCAACTGGCTGATCGCACTCCTTGCGGTGATGGACGCGGCCGCCCTGCGCCTCGCCTTCAACCCCTCGCATCCGCAGTCCGAGGTGCGCATGGCACTGCGCGCGGGCTTCGTCTGCCTGCGCGACATCGCCGACATGCAGGGCATCGCCTACGACCCCGACCCGCACCCCGACGGCCCGCTCGAACTCACCTATGAGGACTTCCTCGTCGGGGTGGCCCGGATGCGGGAGCAGGGCTATCCCACCGAGCGGAGCCCCGAGGAGGCATGGCCGCACTTCCGGGGGTGGCGGGTCAACTACGAGGCCCTTGCCCAGCGTCTGGCGCGGGACATCGACGCCGTCCCGGCACCGTGGTCGGGACCGCGCCGCACCGCGGTCGCCATCCGCACCCCGGTGACTCCGGTCGACCGCCGACCGGCTCCGGCGCCCCCGTTCAAGAGCGCGTAACAAGCCAGAAGTTACCTCTAGGTATGTAGTGACTTATCACGCCAGCGCCAGTAGAACCTGTTCTCACTCCATCGAGAGTGAGGAATGTCACATGAGTGACACTACCATGCAACATTCGGGTTCCCAGGGTGTTTCGCGGCGGAGATTCATCGCGGGAACAGGTTCTATTCTTGGCGCGGCAGCGCTCGTGGGTCACGGCTCGTCGGCCTTCGCGGGCACCAGTGCCAGGGCCGCCGCCATCGGCGACGGAGCCCACGTCCCGGCCCTCGTGATCGGCACCGGATACGGCGGCTCGGTCGCGGCCCTGCGCCTGGCCCAGGCAGGCGTCGACGTGCAGATGGTCGAGATGGGCATGGCCTGGGACACGCCCGGCTCGGACGGCAAGATCTTCTGCAACACGACGTCGCCGGACTACCGCTCGTACTGGCTGCGCACCAAGACCAAGCAGCCGCTGAGCAACTTCTTCGGCATCCCGATCGACCGGGACATCCCCCGCTACACCGGGATCCTGGACGCCGAGGACTTCAGCGGCATCACCGTCTACCAGGGCCGGGGCGTCGGCGGCGGCTCACTGGTCAACGGCGGCATGGCGGTCACGCCCAAGCGCGAGAACTTCGGCGCCATACTCCCGTCGGTCAACCCCGACGAGATGTACAACACCTACTACCCGCGCGCCAACGCCGGGCTCGGCTCGGGTCTCATCGACCCCGCCTGGTTCGACTCGGTGGACTGCTACCAGTTCGCCCGCGTCGGCCGCAAGCAGGCCCAGCGCTCCGGCTTCCCGTTCGTGTTCGTGCCCGACGTGTACGACTGGGACTACATGAAGCAGGAGTCGGCCGGGACGGTCCCCAAGTCGGCCGTCGCGGGCGAGATCCTGTACGGCAACAACTACGGGAAGAAGTCCCTGCAGAAGACCTATCTGGCCCAGGCGAAGTCGACCGGCCGGGTCGCCATCTCCCCGCTGCACAGGGTGACTTCGGTCTCGCCGGGCTCCGGCGGCGGTTACACCGTCGTCATCGAGCAGCTCAACACCAGCGGCGACGTCACGGCCACCAAGACCGTCACGGCGGACAAGGTGTTCTTCGCGGCCGGCAGCGTCGGCACCAGCAAACTCCTCGTCAAGCTGAAGGCCACCGGAGCCCTGCCCAAGCTCAACGGGGAGATCGGCCGAGGCTGGGGCGACAACGGCAACGTGATGTGCGGCCGGGCCAACTACATGTGGGATCCGACCGGCAAGGTCCAGGCGTCCATCCCGTGCGGCGGCATCGACAACTGGAACGCGGGAGGCGCGTTCGCCGAGGTGGCCCCGCTGCCGACCGGCATCGAGACGTACGCCTCGTTCTACCTGTCGATCACCAAGAACCCCAACCGCGGCACGTTCTCCTGGAACCCCACGGCCGGGCGGGTCGACCTGGACTGGCAGACCGCCTGGAAGCAGGCGTCCATCGACATGGCCAAGACGATCTTCGACAAGATCAACGCCACGGAGGGGACGATCTACCGCACCGATCTGTTCGGCGTCTACAAGATCTGGAACGACACGCTCACCTACCACCCGCTGGGCGGCGCGGTACTGAACAAGGCCACCGACAACTACGGTCGGCTGCAAGGGTATCCGGGCCTCTACGTCATCGACGGCTCGCTGATCCCGGGCAACACCAGCGTCAATCCGTTCGTCACCATCACGGCGCTCGCCGAACGGAACATCGAGAAGATCATCGCCGTCGATCTCAAGTGACGGCAGAACGCGGGGCCGCCCGGGACGCCGGGCGGCCCCGTTTCAGTGCGTCGGAAGGACGCACACGGAGTCGAGGCCGAGCACGTGGTTGAGCCGGCCGAACGCCAGCCACGAGCCGATGCTCATGCTCAGCTCCACGATCTCCACCTGGCTGTAGTGCGCGGTCATCCGCGCCCAGAACTCCTCGTCGAGCCCGTGGTGGTCCACTGCGTACCGCTCGGCGTACTCGGCCGCGAGCCGGGTGCGGTCGTCGAAGGCGTCGGTGGTGCGCCACTCGGTGACCGCGTCGGCGAACGTGTCCTCGACCTTCTCGCCGTCCCGGTCGGTGCGCCAGTCCAGGCAGAACTGGCAGCCGTTGATCTGCGCGATGCGCAGCCGGGCCGCCTCGAACTCCCGCAGCCCCAGAGTGGTGTGGGCGTAGACGGACAGGGAGAAGTTGGCGGCGGCCATGCCGATGCCGGGGACCATGTCGCCCCACACGTAACCGATGGGCTCCTGGCCCTCGGGGATGTCGATCCTCATCGTTGTTTCCTTCCGAGCCTGCCGACTGCCGGGCGCAGCGGGACGTCGAGCGCGTCGTAGAGTCCGGGCTCCGCCGCGGCCAGCCAGTCGATGGCGTTCACCAGACGGCCGACCGCCGTGGCGTTGCCGCCCGCCGAGCGGTTCTCGCCCTCGTCGGTCGCCTCGACGCTGACCTCGATGCGCGGGCGCCCCTCGATCACGACGCGGTGCGCCCCGTCGCCGCCGTCGGGCGGCGCCGGCCAGTCGGGGGCGCAGGAGGGGTGGATACGCGTGATGTGCTCGATGACGATGCGCGGCTCGCCCTCGACGATGCCCCGCACCTCGAACCGCACCGCGCCCTGGGTGCCCGCCTCGAAGGTGCCCATCGTGCGGGTGTTCACCGTGGCGTCCAGGGCGCGTCGCTGCAGGGTCTCGCGGATGTCGTCGAGCTCGACCCCCAACGCCCTTGCCATCAGACGGAGTTGGCCGCCCCACACCATGGTCGGGATGGAGGGGGCCAGCATCAGGGGCTCGTAGTCCATGGGGTGGCCCATGCCGATCAGATGGCGGACCGACTCCTCCTGGTCGTAGGTGGAGTAGTCGAAGATCTCCTGGCAGCGGATCGCGTCCACGGTGGAGCCGAGTCCGCTGATCAGCAGCGGCAGTACGTCGTTGCCCCAGCCCGGGTCCACGCCCGAGACGAACAGGGAGCCGCCGCCCTCGGCGACGGCGGCGAGCACCGGCTCCCGGAACTCCGGGGGCGCGCTGCGGTGGTCGTACAGCGGATAGAGGGCGGGGGTGACCACCACGGCCCCGGTCCGGACGGCCCGGGTGACGTCGGCCAGGGCCTCGTCGGGCCGGATGTCACCGGACGCCGCGTACACCACGGCGCGGGGCCCGGCGGCGAGGACGGCCGCGATGTCGTCGGTGGCGGTGACACCCAACTCGCCATCGACGCCTGCCAGTTGGGCGGCGTCGCGGCCCACCTTGGCCGGGTCGTGGACGAGGACCGCCGAGAGTTCCAGTGCGGGATGGGCTTCGACGGCGCGTATCGCCGCACGCCCGACATTGCCGGTGCCCCAGACAACCGTGGAAATCATGCGCGGAGGGTAGCGAGACGGACCTGAGGTTCCTAGTGCCGTGGCCGGAAAAGATGCGGTACTTCGGCCGTCCCGCTACTGGTGTCCCGCTAGGCCCGGTGACCTCGTGGCGCCTGGTGGTCCGCGGCAGTGCGGACCTGGGTCAGATGGGCGAAGACGACGAGGTTGCTCTCGTACCCCGTCTTCGTGCTGAACCGGCCGCCGCAGGTGATCACGCGCAGCTCCGGCCGGTCCGTCGGACCGTAGACCTCCTGGTCGGGGAAGTGCGCCTTGTCGTACGTCTTGACCTTGTCCACGGTGTACACGGCGACCCGGCCGTCCGCGCGGCGCGCCTCGACCGTGCGGCCGGGGCGCAGTGCCCGAAGGCCCGCGAAGACGGCCGGCCCGGTCCTGGTGTCGCGGTGCCCGACGGCCACGGCCGTCCCCAACTCGCCCGGGGACGGCCCGCCTTGGTACCAGCCCACCACCTTGGCGTCGTCCACGGGCGGGGTGGCGAGGCGGCGCTGGGCGTCAAGACCCAGGGCGATGACCGGCGCCTCGATGCCGAGGTGCGGAACCGCCAGCGACACCGCCGGGGACGGCGGCAGCGCGGGCGGCGCCGGACGCGACACCGCCGGGCCCCGGCTGTCGCCGGCCGACGTGACCGCCACCTCGGTGTCGCGGGGGCCGGCGGCCGCGGTCGCGGCGCCCTCGTCGTCCTGCGCCCACCAGACGCCACCCACCACCAGGGACAGCGTCAGTGCCGCCGTCCGCGTCAGGCGGTAGGCGCGCGTCCGGTGCCGGGTGAGGGGGGCGCGTCTACGCTGCGCCATCGGGGCGGCGGCGGAGGCGGCGGATGTAGAGCACTCCGGCGACCGAGACGAGGCCCACGCCCGCCACTGCCCCGGCCTGCGGGACACCCGCGGTCTCGGCGAGGCCGCCGCCGCCCGCGGGTACTCCGCCGTGCGGCACCGCCCGGTTGGCGATGGGCGTCTTGCACTCGACGTTGAAGACCTTCTGCTTGCCCGCGCCCTTGCCGCCGACGATGTTCCAGACGAGCTTGTACTGCCCGTCGGGCAGCGTCAGGGGCGTGGAGTGGCCGATGCCGGTGGCGAGTTGGAGGGTGCCGGTCAGGGACGCGCCGCCGGCCCTCGCGGGCTGGGGGCTGATCTGGTACGTGACGCCCTGGACGGTGTCGAAGTTGAAGGCGTCCAGGTAGAAGCCGCAGACCTTGGGCTCGTTGCGCTGGTCCGTGAACGGCGTGCCCATCGAGTGGATTTTGACGTCGCCGTTGTCGCCGGGCGCGGCGAAGGCCGTGGGCGCGCCCGTCAGGACGGTCCCCGCGAGGGTGAGTGCCGCGATGGTGGCGACGCGCGCACGCGGACTGGTGAGGGCCGGCAGGGTGCGAAGAGCTGGGGCAGGCATGTGCGTTCCTCTGGTTCGGGTGATTGTCATACAAATTGGATCTCTGGGTGACTCCCTTTCATGTCCGTGAGGGGCCGCGCACGCGCCCCGCCGTGCGCGCCGCCGGATATCACCCGTCCGCCCCAACGAAGTGATCGCGGGGCGCGTGGAGCGGGCCCCGGCGCACCACCGGAGTGCGCGCCTCCGTGCCCCCGCACCTGCCCGGTCGGCGTGAAATGCCCTGCTGGCGGGCTTGGCGCGACGAAATACTGGTCGGTGTTTTCGCGGGGCCGGCCCGGCGACGCGACCGTCCGGCCGTGCATTCTCGCGCCCACGCGGTCCTTTCGGTGGCCGGGCCCGACAGGCCCGGCCCGAGGGGGCCGCCGATGAGAAAGAGGTGTTCTTCCCATGCGCCGTATCCACTCGTTCGCCGTCGCCTCCGTGGCCCTGGCCGCCGCCCTGGGTGTCGTCCCCACCGCGACCGCCGCACCCGCGGCGCCCGCCCGCGCGGCGGCCTACAACTGCTCGCCGGGATACTTCTGCATCTACAGCGACTGGAACGGCAAGGGAACCCGCTGCCAGTGGTCGCAGTCCAAGCTGGCCAACACCGCCGACAACTGTTCCTTCATCCAGAAGGGCCGCAAGGTCCTGTCGGTGTGGAACAAGACCGGGCACCGCGTGCAGTACTACACCCAGACCAACTACCACGCGCGCGTCGGGTCCACCGAAGCCGGCAAGGGCGGCAACCTCCAGGGCAGCTACCAGATCCGCTCCTTCAAGCCCCAGTAGAGCAAGCCCCAGTAGAGCGAACCGTCCGCCGCTCCCCGACGGAGCGCCACCGGCTCGGCTGTGTCACGGTCCCGGAGGTGCGCATCACCTGACCGAAGGCCCAAGGGCGTTGACCCACACGGGGTTTGACGGTACGTCGTACCCGTTTGGCGGGAATGGCGGTGTTGCCCCTGCGCCACGCGGTGCGCGAGCGTGCTGTGCCATGGACCGTGACCACACCCCCACCCCCCTCTCGCTCTCCCGCCGTCAACTCCTCGCCGCCGCGGGCGCCGCCGGGGCCGTCACCGCCGTCGGTGCCGTGCCCGCCCCGGCCCTGGCCGCACAACGAGCCGGGCTCTCGCTGTCCTTCACCGCCTCCACCAACGGCGCCGCGAGCCTCTCGCCCTCGGGGGACCACCTGATCGCCGAGATCCAGGACGTCCTGTGGTCCCTGCCCCGCGCCGGCGGCAAGGCCGAGCCGCTGACCCCGGCCGGACTCGAACCCACCCGGCCCGTGCACGCCCCCGACGGCGAACTCATCGCGTTCAGCGCGTACCAGGGCGGCGGCTATCACCTCTGGACGATGCGGCCCGACGGATCCGAGGTGCGCCAGCGCACCGAAGGGCCCTGGGACGACCGCGGCCCCGCCTGGTCACCGGACGGCACGCGCATCGCCTTCTCCTCCGAACGCGGCGGCGACCCGGTGGCCGGCAGCCCCTACCGCATCCACGTACTCGACCTGCGCAGCGGACGGTCCACCCGCCTCACCGGGCTTCCCGGCCAGGGCGGGCCGCTCCAGGACGGCCCGTACGAGGACTTCGACCCGACCTGGTCGCCCGACGGCGAACGGATCCTCTTCGTCCGCGCGAAGGCCGTCACCACGCCCTTCGGGCTCAGCGTGGACGCCAGAACCATCGCCGCCGTCCCCGCACACGGCACGGGCGCGGTCACCGTCGAGCACACCGAGACCGAGAACGCCCAGGTCATGACGCCCGCCCTCGCACTCGACGGCCGCCGCCTCGCCCATCTGCGCACCACCGCCGCGCCCAACGCCTCCTGCGCCCTGGTCGTCGACGGCAAACCCGTCCCGGTCGCCGGGGACATCGCGCCGATGCCCCCGCGCTGGACGTCCGACGGCAGACTGCTGCTCACCCTGGACGGCACGTTCACCCTCGTCGACCCGGACGGGCCGGCCGAGCCCGAGTCCATCCCGTTCGAGGGGGTGCTGCCCGTCGAACGGCCGCGCTACCAGGTCAAGTCGTACGACCTCGGCGAGGAGCGCGTACGCCCGGTGCGCGGCATCCATCTGCCCGCCCTGTCGCCCGACGGCAGACGCATCGCCTTCGCCGCGCTCAACTCCCTTTGGATCGCGGACACTTCGGGATCCAAGCCACCGGAGCGACTGCGCCAGGCGGCGCCCACGGGCTATCTGCTCGGCCCGGTCTGGGCGCGCGACGGACGCTCGCTCCTGTACGCGGACGACCGCGACGGGCTGCTCGGCATCTACCGGCGCAACCTCGCCGACGGCACGGAGAGCGCGCTCGCGACCGGCGGCCGGGTGCATCCGGCGCTCTCGCCCGACGGCACGCGGCTCGCCTCGATCGACATGTCGGGGCGGCTCGTGGTGCGCGACCTCGGGAGCGGCACCGACCACGTTCTGGTGTCGGCGCTCGGCGCGGGCGGCCTGCCCGGCCGGCCCAGCTGGTCGCCGGACGGCCGCCATGTCGCCCTGTGCGACCGCAACCGGCTCAACCTGCGGTTCCGCGAGGGCTACAACGTCATCCGGGTCGTCGACACCACCACCGGCGCCGACCATCTGCACGCCGTGGCCCCGCACGTCTCCATCGCCGACCGCTACGACTCGGGGCCCGTGTGGTCGCCGGACGGGCGCTGGATGGCGGTCGTCGTCGAGTCGGCGCTGTGCGTCCTGCCCGTGGCGCCCGACGGCACCCCGCAGGGCGCTCCGCGCACCCTCACCACCGAACCCGCCGACCACCCCTCCTGGTCCGGCGACTCCAGGACACTGCTCTATCTGTCCGGCGCGCGGCTGCGGCTCATCGGCGTCGACGGCGGCGGCGCGCGGACCGTGCGCGTGGCGCTCGACCAGCGCAGGCCCGTGCCCGCCGACACGGTGGTGCACGCCGGACGGCTCTGGGACGGCACGGGTGAATCGGTGCGCGAGGACGTCGACATCGTGGTGCGCGCGGGCCGCGTCGCGGCCGTCGAACCCCACCGCAAGCGCGGGGCGCGGCGGGTCGTCGACGCCTCCGGACAGACCGTGCTGCCCGGGCTCTGGGACACCCACACCCACCCGTGGCAGAGCACCTACGGCGGCCGGCAGACGGTCGGCCAGCTCACCTACGGCATCACCACCGCCGTGTCGCTCGGCGGGTTCGCCTACGAACAGGCCCGCGTCCGCGAGGCCGTGGCCACGGGACAGCTCGCCGGACCGCGCCTGCTGACCACCGGGGAACTGCTCGACGGCTCCCGCGTCGCCTACAGCATGGGCCGCGCCCACCGCACCGAGGCGGGCCTGAGGCGCTCCCTCGAACGGGGCGCCGCCCTCGACTGGGACTTCGTCAAAACCTATGTGCGCGCCCCGAGTTGGCTGATGCGGGAGGCCGCGCGGTTCGCCCACGAGCGGCTCGGCGTGCGCTCGGGAAGCCATCTGCTCTCACCGGGCGTGGAGGTCGGCCAGGACCTGACGACCCATCTGCTCGCCACGCAGCGCGCCGAGTTCGGCCACGCCACCACCGCGACGGGGCGCGCGTACGAGGACGTCATCGAGATCTACACGGCGCGCGGCATCAACTTCGCGCTCATCATGACGCCGTTCACCTCGGCGCCGCTGCTGGGGTCGGACCCGGCCCTCGCCGACGATCCCCGCGTCACCACCGTGATGCCGCCCTGGGACTCGGCCGCCGTACGGCAGTCCGCCGGCGCCGCGCCCACCGCGCCCCAACTGGCCACGCTGCGCAAGGAGACCGATGTGTACCGCCGGGTGCTCGACGGCGGCGGCCTCATCGCCCTCGGCACCGACCAGCCGCTCGTGCCGGTCGGTCTCTCCCTCCACCTGAGTCTGCGCGCCCTTCACCTGGGCGGGTTCTCCCCGGCGGCGGCGCTGCGCACCGCGACCGTCCACCCCGCCCGGCTCTTCGGGCTCGACAAGGACCTCGGCACGGTCGAGCGGGGCAAGCTCGCCGACCTCACCCTCGTCGACGGCGACCCGTTCACGGACTTCGACTCCCTGGTGCGCACCACGGGCGTGCTGAGGGGAGGCGTGCCGTACACGACCGCCGATCTGGTGTCCGCCTTCCAGCCGCACGAGCGGCACCCGGCGGCGAAGGCCGAGGACTGGCTGGAGGTGGGCCGGCTCATGCGCCGCGAGGGCTGCTGCGACGCCGGACTGTGAGACCCCGGGGGCCGGGCCGTCCGCTCGGCCCGGCCCCGGGGTCCCGATGGTGCGACGGTCGGCCGAGGGCGGTTCTTCCCGGCCGGGCGGGCGCGCTCGACGTACCGGGGAGTCCCGGCCGCGTTCACCCTCGGCCTGCCCCTTACGCCCCGGTATCTCTACGTCTGCCCCGAACAGCCCACCAGGACGCGCGGCCGGGCGGGGCGGCGGGCTCCAATGAACGGGTGACCGCGCCTCCCGACGACTGCCTCGCGCGCAACGAGTGGATCTGCGGCGCGTATCTGTCGAGCCGTGCCCAGATCCTGTGGGACGCGGTCCTCCAGCACCTCCAGCTCACCGCGGTCTCCGTGGCGATCGGCCTGGTCATCGCCGTACCGCTGGCCATCGCGGCCCGCCGCTGGCGCTGGGCCGCTGGCCCCGTCCTCGGCATCACGACGATTCTCTACACCATTCCGTCGCTCGCCATGTTCTCGCTGCTCCTGCCGGTGTACGGGCTCTCCGCGTCGATCGTCATCGCGGGCCTGGTCCTGTACTCGCTGACGCTGCTCGTACGGAACATCCTGGCCGGGCTCAGGGCCGTACCCGAGGACACCCGGCAGGCGGCCCGGGGCATGGGGTACGGGCCGGTACGGCTGCTCCTGGCGGTGGAGCTGCCGCTCGCGGTCCCGGCCGCCATGGCCGGTCTGCGCATCGCCACCGTCTCCGCGGTCTCCCTGGTGACGGTCGGCGCCATCGTCGGCTACGGGGGGCTCGGCAACCTGATCTACTCCGGGATGAACACCTACTTCAAGGCGCAGGTGCTCACCGCCTCCGTGCTGTGCGTGGTGATCGCGGTCGCCGCGGACCTGCTGCTGCTCGGCATCCAGCGCCTGCTGACCCCCTGGACGCGGGCGGTGCCGTCATGAACACGCTCTCCGAGACCTGGTCGTGGCTCACCTCGGCCGCCCACTGGTCGGGCGAGAACGGCATCTCGCACCGGCTCGTCCAGCACCTGTGGCTCACCGCGCTGTGCCTCGTCCTGAGCTGCCTCATCGCGCTGCCCGTCGCGCTGGTCCTCGGCCACCTCGGCAAGGGCGGCACCCTCGCCGTCAACATCTCCAACGTGGGCCGCGCGGTCCCCACCTTCGCCGTCCTCGTGCTGCTCCTGCTGACCCCGCTCGGCAAGTACGGCGAGTGGCCGACGATCATCGCGCTGATCCTGTTCGCCGTGCCGCCGCTGCTCACCAACGCCTATGTCGGCATGCGAGAGGTCGACCGCGACGTGGTGCGCGCGGCCCGGGGCATGGGCATGACCGGAAGCCAACTCCTGTTCCGCGTCGAGCTTCCGCTCGCCCTGCCGCTGATCCTGACCGGGGTGCGCATCGCCGCCGTCCAGCTGGTCGCGACCGCCACGCTCGCGGCCCTGGCGGGCGGCGGCGGCCTCGGCCGGATCATCACCGCCGGGTTCAATCTCGCCTCGACGCCCCAAGTCGTCGCGGGCGCCGTCCTGGTGGCGGTCTTCGCCCTGGTCGTCGAGGGGCTCTTCGAGGTGGTCCAGCGCTTCGCGCCGCAGTGGGCGAGGGGCGGCTTCGGATGAGGCCGCGCCTGCTGCTCGCCGCCGTCGCCCTGACGCTGGCGACCGCCTGTGCCACCGGGCCGAGCCTGGAGAAGCAGGGCGCCGTCACCGCGCCGCCCGGCGACAGCAAGCACCTGACGATCGGGTCCGCCGGGTTCACCGAGAGTGACCTCCTGGCCCAGATGTACGCGCTGCTCCTCGACAAGGCGGGCTACCGCACGAAGATCCTCTCGGTGACCAACCGGGAGATCTACGAACCGGCCCTGGAGAGCGGCCAGATCGACGTCGTGCCGGAGTACGCGGCGACCTTCGCGGACTGGCTGAACGCCAAGGCGCACGGCGCCGACGCCGAGCCGGTCGGCTCGCCGGACCTGAACCGCACGATGACCGCCCTGCGTGCCCTCGCCACCCCGCGCGGCCTGACCGTGCTCGACCCGGGCCGGGGGGTGGACCAGAACGCCTTCGCCGTCGCGGAGTCCTACGCGCGTCAGCACCGGCTCAGGACGCTGAGCGACCTCGGTGCGGCGAAGCTTCCGGTACGGCTCGCAGCGGGCGACGAATGCGTCCAACGCCCTTATTGCGAGCCCGGGTTGAAGAAGACGTACGGCATCGACGTGACCGCCGTCGACCCCAAGGGAGTCGGCACCACGCAGGCCAAGCAGGCCGTCCAGAGCGGTCAGGACCAGATGGTCCTGACCACCACGACGGACGCCACGCTCGGCGAGTTCGGCCTGGTGCTGCTCGCCGACGACAAGCACCTGCAGAACGCGGACTACATCGTGCCGGTGGTCAACCGCTCACGGGCCGGCAGTAAGGGTGTGACGGGCGCGCTGGGCCGGCTCAACACGGTGCTGACCACGGCCGACCTGGCCTCCCTGAACGAGCAGGTCGACAGCTGGCGCCGGCTGCCCGAGGACGTGGCGAAGGACTACCTCAAGTCCAAGCACCTGATCTGACGCGCCGCCCAACTGGCCTACTGCTTGAGGAAGTTGAGCACTCCCTGAGCGGTGGGGGCGTCGGTCAGGAGGTCGTTGTGGGCGAGGCAGCCGGCGTCGGTGTTGACGGCGCCGGGCAGCGGCACACTGCTGTTGGGCAGGATGAACTCGTCGCAGTCCGACCAGGACGTCGCGTACTTCGTCGGGCCCGGGGTCTCGGCGCCGCTCGCCAGATGGCTCTCCACGTACGAGTTCGGGGTCATGTCCCGGCACCCCTGGTCCCAGATCGCACACGCCCAGGCCAGGCTCGTCCCGTGGTTGGGACCGCCGAGGGACACCCAGTGCCGCACCACGTTCGTGCCGCCGCCGAACTTCACGTACCAGCGGGTGGGGAGGCTGCCCTGGCTGTGCGCGACGATGTCGACCTGCGAGGATCCGGTTCGGGCGCGCACGGAGTCGACGTACGCGGCGAACTGGCCGGCCAGCACCTCGTTGGTCGACCGGCTGGAGTCATAGCCCCAGGCGAAGAGGTCGCCCTCGGGGTAACCGGCCTGCTCGAAGCGGTCCTTCATGGTGCCCCAGACGCCGGGGTCGGCGTTGCGGCCGTGCACGAAGACGACGGGGACCGGGGCGGCGGCCGCCGGGGCCGACTGGGCGGCGTCGGCGGCGGGGGCGAGCACGGTCGTGCCGGCGAGCAGAGCGAGCGCGGTGGCTGCGATGGCGAGGCGCATGGCGGCTCCAGCGGGGGGTGGGGTGCGGGGATGCCCCGTACGAGGGCTACCGGATGGTAACCACGCTCCCCGTGGAACGTAAGGGGCGGGCGGGCCCAACTTCGCGCAGCCTGAAGCGAGTTGACGACCCGGGACCTCGTTCCTTACGCGTCGGCGACCGAGTCGAAGTCGACCTCCGCCCGTTCCACCCCCTGCGCGTCCGCGTCCACCGAGCGGCGCAGCGCCTCGTGCAGCTTGGCGGGGGTGAGGACGCCGAGGAACCGGGCGCCGTCCACCACGGCGACCCAGCCCGCGTCGTACTGGAGCATCTCGCTGAACGCCTGCTTGAGCGGTGCCCCGACCGGCACCCATGCCTCCATGCGCCGGGCCAGGTCCGCGACCGAGCCGGTGCCCGCCAGGGAGAGCTCGTCGGCGGCGACCCAGCCGTGCAGCTCGCCCCCCTCGTTGAGCACCACCGCCCAGCGCGCCTCCTCGCCGCGCAGCCGGGCCGCGGCCGCCGCCGCGGGCTCGTCGAGCCGCACGACCGGCGGCTGTTCCAGGTCGTCCGGCTCCACCGTCGTGACCGACAGACGCTTCAACCCCCGGTCCGCACCCACGAACTGGGCCACGTACGAAGTGGCGGGCGCCCCCAGGACCGACGCCGGGGTGTCGAACTGCTCGATGCGCCCCGACCCGTACACCGCCATGCGGTCGCCCATCCGCACGGCCTCCTCGATGTCGTGGGTGACCAGGAGGACCGTCTTGCGCACGGTCGCCTGGAGGCCGAGGAACTCGTTCTGGAGGCGTTCGCGCACGACCGGGTCGACCGCGCCGAACGGCTCGTCCATCAAAAGCACCGGCGGGTCCGCCGCCAAGGCCCTTGCCACGCCCACCCGTTGGCGCTGGCCGCCCGAGAGCTGGGCCGGATAGCGCGGTCCGTACGTCGACGGGTCGAGACCGACGAGGTCCAGCAACTCGGCGGCCCGCGCCCGGGCCTTCGCCCGCTTCCAGCCGACCAGTGCCGGGACCGTCGCGGTGTTGTCGAGGACCGTGCGGTGAGGGAAGAGGCCGACCTGCTGGATGACGTAACCGATCCGGCGGCGCAGCTTGACCGGGTCGAGCGTGGCGATGTCCTCGCCGTCGACCAGGATGCGGCCCGAGGTGGGCTCGATGAGCCGGTTCACCATCATCATGGTGGTCGTCTTGCCGCAGCCGGACGGGCCGACCAGGGTGACCAGTTCGCCCTCCGCGACCTCGAAGGACAGGTCGTCGACGGCACGGGTGCCGTCCGGGTAGACCTTGCTGACCTGCTCGAACCGGATCATGAACCCACGCTAGGAGCCCTGGGCCCCGCCCGCACTCGGGCCGGGCCGGGGGAGTGGGGCCCGGGTGCGCGCCCGGGGCCCGAACCGGCGCCCGCTCAGGTCGCGGCGGGCAGCAGCACCCGGAAGACCGCGCCCTCGCCCGGCGCGGTCTCCAGCTCCACCCGCCCGTTGTGCGCCTGCACCAGCGCCGAGGCGATGGCGAGGCCGAGGCCCGCGCCGCCCCCGGTCTGCCGGCTGCGCGAGGCGTCCACCCGGTAGAACCGCTCGAAGACCCGGGCCGCCTGTTCGGGCGCGAGACCCGGCCCCGCGTCGGCGACCTCGATGAGGCCGCGGCCCCCGGCCGCGCCCACCCCGATGCGTACCGGGGAGCCCGAAGGGGTGTGCGCGACGGCGTTGCCGACGAGGTTCGCGACCACCTGGCGCAGCCGCGCCTCGTCGCCGAGGACCGGCGCCGGCCCTGGTGCGCCCTCGCCGCCGGGCCCGGTCAGGGTCACCTCGCGGGTCGGATCGAGCGCCCTGGTGTCGTGCAGGGCGTCCACCGCCAGGGTGCGCAGATCCATCGGGGCGAGCTGGAGCGGGCGCTGCTCGTCCATGCGGACCAGCGTGAGCAGGTCCTCGACCAGACCGCCCAGGCGTACCGCCTCGCTCTCGATGCGGGCCATGGTGCGCTTCACGTCGGCCTCGTCGGGGAGCGCCCCCATCCGGTACAGCTCGGCGAAGCCGCGGATGCCGGCCAGCGGGGTGCGCAGCTCATGGCTGGCGTCCGCGACGAAGCGGCGCATCTGCCCCTCGGACTCGGCGCGCGCCGCGAACGCCGATTCGAGCTGGGCGAGCATCCCGTTGAGCGCGCTGGTGAGCCGCCCGGCCTCGGTGCGCGGGGACGCGTCGGGCATGCGGTGCGAGAGCGGCCGGCCGGCCGCGATCTCGGCCGCCGTGGCCTCGATGCGCCGCAGCGGACGGAGCCCGGCCCCCACCGCGAACCAGCCCGCCACCCCGAGCAGCAGCGCGACGACGACCCCGATGATCTGGAAGGCCGTGGCCAGATGGCCGACCGTGGAGGACACCTCCTCCAGAGGCGCCGCCACCACCACCCCCGCGGGCAGCGCCGGATCGGCGTCGTCGACCGGAACGATCAGCATCCGCCAGCTGCCGCCCCCGTGGTCGCTCGGCACCTCGAAGGGCTTGCCGAGGCGGGCCCTGAGCGCCGCCGCGTCCATCACCGGCCAGGTCGGCCGGGGATCGCCCGCCGCGACCGGCTGGCGGAACTGCTCGGTGACCTTGCCGTCGTCCGACGCGAACGCGATGACGTACTGGCTGGGGAGCCAGGCCCGGCCGCCCCCCGTTCGGCCGGGCCTGGGTGCTGGGGTGCCCTCGACGCCGACCCGGTGCGCCACCGAGTCCCCGAACCGGTTCAGCTGCTGGTCCACCCGCTGGACCAACTGGCCGCGCACCGAGCTCAGGACCACGGTGTCGCTCACCGTGAGCCCCAGCGCCACCAGGGCCATGGCGAGCAGCACGAGCCGCGAGCGCAGCGAGAGCGCGGCGAAGCGGCGCGGCAGCCGGCCGAGCCGCGCCCGGATGTACCTCAGCATCGGGCGGACACCTCAGGACTGCGGGCGGCGCAGCACATAGCCGATGCCGCGCACGGTGTGGATGAGCTTGGGCGCGCCGTCGGCCCCGGAGTCGACCTTGCGGCGCACGTACGAGATGTACGACTCGACGATGCTCAGGTCGCCGCCGAAGTCGTACGCCCACACGTGGTCGAGGATCTGCGGCTTGGACACGACCCGGTCGGCGTTGGTCATCAGATAGGCGAGCAGCTTGAACTCGGTGGGCGAGAGGGAGACCGGCCGCCCGGCCCGCAGCACCTGGTGGCCCACCGGGTCGAGTTCGAGGTCGCCCGCCACGAGCCGGCCCTCGCCGCTCGGGCCGCCGGTGCGGCGCAGGATCGCGCGGATGCGGGCGATGAGCTCCTCCAGGCTGAACGGCTTGGTGACGTAGTCGTCGCCGCCCGCCGTCAGTCCGCTGATCTTGTCGTCGACGCCGTCCTTCGCGGTGAGGAAGAGCACCGGCAGATGGTCCGGACCCGACCCCGCGCCCGGCTCCTCGCGGAGCCTGCGCACCACGGCGAAGCCCGTCATGTCGGGCAGCATCACATCGAGCACCACCAGGTCCGGGCGCTCCTTGGCGACGGCGGCCAGCGCGTCGGCACCGGTGGCCGCCGAGACCACCCGGAAGCCGACGAAGCGCAGCGAGGCCGAGAGCAGCTCCCTGATGTTGGGCTCGTCGTCGACGACCAGCAGGCTCGCCTCGGGCACGGCTGCGTCCGTCGGGGCCATCGGGTTCCTCCTCGTGGCGGCGTGGGCGGTGGGTGCGCGGTCAGCCCCGGCTTCCGCCGAAGCCGCTCGCGCCGCCCTGGGTGACGGTGGCCGCCGCGACGTCCCCGGATGCATTCTGACTGCCGCGCACGGTCACCGTCTGGCCCGGCTGCAGATCGGACACCTTGCCGCTCTTGGCCTCGGTGACCTGGGTGCTGCCGGCCGTGGTGACCTTGACGACGTTGCCCTGGGCGTCGGTGACGTAGATGGTGGTGCCGTCGACGAGCTTCACCGTACCGATGGTCAGTCCGCCCGCCGCGCCCGGGCCCGTACCGGTGCCCTGCCGCTGGCCGCTCTGGCCGCCCTGCCCGGCGCCGAAGCCCTGGCGCTGGCCGGTCCCCGCGGCGCCGCCCCGGGCGGACGCGGCCGGGGCGCGCTGCGCCGAGGACGAGCCCTCGTTCTGGCTCTTCTCCACCAGGGCGCCCCCGGCGAACGCGAGGCCCGCCACCAGGCCGCCCGACAACAGCATTGTCAGCCACGGCAGTTGGGGCCGGGGCGGCGCGTTCAGCTCGGCCGAGATGTCCCGGGTGTCCGGTGGCTCGGCGAGGATGTCCTCCGGATCGCCGGCCTGCGTGGGGCCGGCGTTCTCCAAGATCTCGGCGTTGCCGAACATGTCCTCTCCCTGTCCGTACATGGGGTTCACTCGTGCCGCAGCGCTTCGATGGGCCGCAGGCTCGCGGCGCGGTTGGCCGGGTAGCCGCCGAAGAACAGCCCGATGGCCACCGCGATGGCGAAGGCTCCGACGACCGATTCGGGGATGATCACCGGCTTGATGCCGACGATCGTGAAGTGCGAGCCGATCAGGCCCGCCGCGACGCCGAGACCGCCACCGATCAGCGAAAGCAGGGTCGACTCGGCGAGGAACTGCCCGAGGATGACGCCGCGTGGCGCCCCGATGGCCTTGCGGATGCCGATCTCGCGGGTCCGCTCGGTCACCGTGACCAGCATGATGTTGGTGATGCCGATCCCGCCGACGAGCAGCGAGATCGCCGCCACCGCGCCGAGCAGCACCGTGAACGTCTTGTTGGTGTCCGCCTGCGTGGTGAGCAGGGAGGCCTGGCTGCTGACCCGGAAGTCGAGCGCGGTCGGGTCCTTGATGCCGTGCCGGCCCATCAGCACGGTGGTGATCTCGTTCTGCGCCTGGGTGGTGGCGTCGGCCGACTTGGCCTCGACGAGGATCTGGCCGATCGAACCGAACCCGGTGAAGGCGTTCTGCACGGTCGGCAGCGGCGCGATCACCACGTCGTCCGGGTCCTGGAAGCCGGTGCCGCCCTTGGTGGCGAGCACCCCGACCACCGTGAACGGCGTGCCCCCGAGCGTCATCTTCTTGCCGACCGGGTCCGCCGTGCCGAACACGTCGGTCGCCGTGGTCGAGCCGATCACGGCCACCTTGCGCGAGCCGAGCACATCGTCCGAGCTGAAGTAGTCGCCCTTGGTCACCTTGCTGTTGGACGCCTTGAAGTACGCCGGGTAGGTGCCGACGACCTGGCTCACCGTGTGCGAGGTGCCCTCGTAGAGCGCGCTCTGCGACGTGGTGGTCTCCGGGGCGACCGACTCGACGTGCGGCGCGGACGCCGGGTCGGCGAGCGCGCGCGCGTCGTCCACGGTCAGCGGCTTGGTGGCGGTGGCCGAGCGGGAGCCGCCGAAGCCGCCGCCCGAGGACACCGTGAGCGCGTTGGTGCCGAGCTTCTCGATCGAGTCCTTCACGGCCTGCGAGGAGCCGTTGCCCACCGCGAGAAGCACGATGACCGCGGCCACGCCGATCAGCACCCCGAGCATCGTCAGGGCGGAGCGCACCTTGTTCGCCGCGAGCCCGCCGAAGGCGAAGCGCAGCGTCTCGAAGGGGTTCACCGGGCGCCCCCGACCAGCGGGGCGCTGTCGCGCATCGCGGGCGGCGGCCCGTCGACGGGAGCCTGCCGCACATCGTCGACGATCCTTCCGTCGACCAGGCGGACGACCCGCTTGGCGTGCCGGGCCACCTCGTCCTCGTGGGTGATGAGGACGACGGTGCGGCCCGCCGCGTTCAGCCGGTCCACGACCGCGAGCACCTCCTCGGTGCTGTGGCTGTCGAGGTTTCCGGTGGGCTCGTCGGCGAGCAGCATCGCGGGCGCGGTGACCAGGGCGCGGGCCACGGCCACGCGCTGCTGCTGGCCGCCGGAGAGCTCGTTGGGCCGGTGGTCCATCCGGTCGGCGAGGCCCACCAGGGTCAGCGCGGCCTCGGCCCGCCGGCGCCGCTCGGCGGGCTTGACCCCCGCGTACGCCAGCGGCAGTTCGACCTGGGCGAGGGCGGGGGTGCGCGGCACCAGGTTGAAGGACTGGAAGACGAAGCCGATCTTGCGGTTGCGCACCAGCGAGAGCTGACGTTCGTCGAGTCCCCCGACGTGGATGCCGTCGAGCAGGTACCGGCCGGAGGTCGGCACGTCGAGGCAGCCCAGGATGTTCATCAGGGTCGACTTGCCGGAGCCGGAACTGCCCATCACGGCCACGAAGTCGCCCTGCTGGACGACCAGTTCGACCCCGAGCGCCGCCCCGCTCACCGGGTCCACGGGCCCGCTGAGCGCGTGGACCGCGGCGTCACCGTGACCGTACGTCTTGATCAGCGAGCGCACCTCGATCACCGGCGCCGGGGCCCAGGGCCCCTCGTCCGGCGCGGACTCGGGCAGTGCGGCCGCTCCGCGCGGCCACCGGAGCGGCGTCATCCGCGGCCACCCCCGCCGCCACCGGCGCGAGCGCCGCCGCCCGCGGTGCCGCCGCCCCCGCGCGTGCGCCCGGCGGTGCCGCCGCCGAAGCCGCCGGGGAAGGCGCCGCTCGGGAAGCCGCCCTGGCCGGTGGCCGACACGCTGGCCAGCTGTACCTGCTCGCCCTCGCTGAGCCCGCTGAGGATCTGGTCGGAGCTGTCGCCCTCCAGGCCCACCGTGACCGGGGTGCGCTCGGTGGTGCCGTCGGCCTTGACCACGGTCACCGTGCGGTTGGCGCCGGTGCCGGTCACCGCCGTGGTCGGCACCGAAAGGGCTCCGGACGCCTCGCCCGTGACGACCTGGATGCTCGCGCTGAGCCCGGTGCGCAGATCGGTGGTGGGGCTGGTGATGGCGAGAGTGGCCGCGTACTGCACGGCGCTTCCCGAGCCGCTGCTGCCGCCCCCGCCGGAGCCCGATCCGCTGCTGACGGGTAGTGAACTCACCGACAGGACCTTGGCGTTGAGAACGGTGCCGGACTCGGCGTTGAGGGTGACCGTCGCCGCCTGGCCGGGCTTCAGCTTGAGCGCGTCGGCCTCGGAGAAGTCCGCGGTGACCTGCATGCCGGACGGGTTGGTGAGCACCACGAACCCGGACAGGCCCGACGACGCCGACGAACTGGCGCTGTTGGAGCTGGAGTTGGAGCCGCCTCCCGAGCCGGTGCCGCTCGTGCCGTTGCCGCCGGTCCCGGTGACGGTGTCGCCCGTCTTCGCGGAAACGGACGCCACGGTCCCGGCCACCGGGGCGGTGAGCGTGGTGCCGTCCACCGCGCGCTGCGCGGCGTCCACCGCGTTCTGCGCCTGGGTGAGCTGGGCCTCGGCCTGCGCGAGCTGCGCCGGGTCGACCGTCGGCGTCGCGACGGGGGCGGACGCGGCATTGGCGCTGCCGCGCGTCGAGGAGCCGCCGGTGGAACCGCTCGCCGTGCTCGAACTCGCCTGGCCCTCCCGCACCTTGGTGAGGTTGGCCTGCGCCGCCGTCAGGGACGCCTCGTCCTGGGCCAGGGTCTCCTTGGCCGCGGTCGCGTCGACCTTGCCGAGGACCTGGCCGCGGGAGACCTTGTCGCCCGCCTTGACGTCGACCTCGGTGAGCCGGCCGCCGGTGGTGAAGTTCACCCCGGCGTCGCTCGGCGAGGCCAGCGCCCCGGACCCGGACACGGTGGCGAGGACCGTTCCCTTGGTGACCGCGACGGTCTTCTCGCCGGTCCGCGCGGGAGCGCTGTCGTGGCTGGTCACCGCGGCGTAGGCGCCACCGGCGCCGGCCAGGACGGCCACACCGAGCACCGAGTTGATCAGGACGGCTTTGCGCCGTCGTGGGAGCGCCTTCATGACGGCGGATCCTGGCCGCCCGCACTTTGGAACCCCTGGGAGCTTTCTGGGAGTTCCCTGGGAGCGCGAAGCCGGCCGGAACTTCGCATCAGGGACGTGCCGGTACGTACCGCACCACCTCCCGCGCCCCGGTGGTCCCTCGCGGGCCCCGACGCCCAGGGAACTCCCAGTCCTTCCCCCGGCGGCGCCCACCCTCGTGCGGTTCAGTCATGGGTCGCCGACGGCGTACACATCAGCGAAGCCGTCGTCCGCCCAACTGACCGAGGAGACACCGGACATGACCTGGACCAAGCGCAGGCCCGCCACCGCGCGTGCCGCGATCGCGGCACGGGCAGCGGTGTCCGCCGCCGCCGTCGCGGCGTGCGGCCTGCTCCTCGCGGCCTGCTCGTCCTCGGCCGCGAGCGGCAGCGCCCAGGCGAAGCCCACGGCCTCCGCGTCCGCCACGGCCAAGGGCATGGACGCCTACCGCCAGTGCCTGGCCCAGCACGGCGTCACGATGGCGCCGCGCCCGAGCGGCAGCGCACGGCCCAAGGGTGCGGGCAGGCCCAGCGGCGCCACCCGGCGGCCCGGCGGGGGAGGCGGCGGCTTCGGCGGCTTCGGGGGCGGGGCCTCCGCCGATCCGGCCCAGCGCCAGGCCGCGCAGGCCTGCGCGAGTGAGCGCCCGCAGTTCAACGGGCGGGGCGGGGGCGGTGCCGACAGCACCGCGATGAAGGCGTTCACCAGCTGCCTCAAGGACCACGGGGTGGTCCTGCCCTCGGCATCGCCGGGCGCCGGCGGCGGCATGCGCGGCCTCAACACCGCGGACCCCAAGTCCGCGGCGGCCCTCCAGGTCTGCAAGGCTCTGCTGCCGCAACGGCGTTCGGCCCCTCCGACCCCGTCCGCGAGCCCGACGGCCTGACCCCTGGCTTGGCATCTGCCTGCGGGCCGTGCGTGCTCGCTCGCGCGGTTCCCCGCGCCCCTGAGGCCTTGGGGGAGTTTGAGTACGAGCGCCGTTGAGGCGCGAACGGGGGTCTGGGGGCGGGGCCCCAGGGGCCCCGCCCCGCAGGGGGCTACACGTGCGGCCGGTGGCCGCGTTCCTGCTTGGGGAAGGACTGGTCCGCACCCGGCAGCGTCGGCTTCGGCAGAGTCGCCACCTCCCGCTTCGCCTCGGCCAACTGCTCCGCCGTGTCGTCCGGCAGCCGCGGCGGCTTGGGCGTACTGCTGTTGAAGCGGAACGCCGAGGTCAGGTCGCCGAAGGTACGGCGGCGCCACTGACTGATGTTGGGCTCCTTGACCCCGGTGAACTGCTCGAGGAACCGCAGCGCCGACGTGTGGTCGAAGGCCTCGCTCGCCACCCAGCCGCCGACCGTCCACGGCGAGACGATGATCGCCGGAACCCGGAAGCCACCGCCGATGGGCAGCCCGCCCACGAACTCGTCCGCCGTGCCCGCCTTCGGCGTCGGCGGCGGGACATGGTCGAACAGGCCGTCGTTCTCGTCGTAGTTGAGGATGAAGGCGGTCTTCGCCCACACCTTCGGGTTGGACGCGATGGCCTCGATCTTCTGCGCCACGAAGTCGGCCCCGGCGGCCGGCAGATAGTCCGGGTGCTCGGACTGGTAGCTCGTCGGCATGATCCAGGAGACGGCCGGAAGCCGGTCCGCCTCGGCGTCCTCCTCGAAGGTGCCCACGGGCTGCGGGCGCACCCCGCGCTCGTACAGCGCGGAGCCCGGCTTGGCGTCGCGGAAGCTCTGGAACTGCTCGAGCAGGTTGCAGCCGTAGTCGTCGTCCTGCTGGTAGACCTTCCAGCTGATCCCGGCGGCCTGGAGCCGCTCGGCGTACGTCGTCCAGCGGTACGGCGTGGGCGCGGTGTTGTTGAGCACCGGGCCGCCCTTCGTGCCGCCCGGGTCGATGCTGCCCGTCATCCAGTACAGCCGGTTCGGCCACGTCGGGCCGAAGACGGAGCTGTAGTAGTTGTCGCAGATGGTGAAGTTCTCCGCGAGCGCGAACTGGAACGGGATGTCCTCGCGCGTGTAATAGCCCATCACATAGGGCCCGTTGGCGCCGTCCGCCTTGCGGTGCGCGGGCAGCCACTGGTCCATCTTGCCGCCGTTCCAGGACTGGTGCTGCACCGCCCAGGCGTGGCTCGTGGACGGGATGGCCTGTGCGCTCGTGCTGCGCGTGTCCAGGTGGAAGGGCAGGAGATAGCCGCGCGGGTTCACCGCGTCCGGCTGGTAGAACACCGAGCGCCCGTTGGGCAGTTTGAGGGCGTTCGGATCGCTGAACCCCCGCACCCCCGACAGCGTGCCGAAGTAGTGGTCGAACGAACGGTTCTCCTGCATCAGCATGACGACGTGCCGCACGTCCCGCAGCGATCCGCTCCGGGGCGGTCCGGCGGCGACGGCCTTCTGGACACTGGGCGGCAGCAGGCTGAGGGCGGCCGCACCGCCGATCGCGCCGGCCGCCGATCCAAGGAGTCTGCGTCGTGTCAACTCGGCCATGAACGCCCCTTCCAGAGCTGTCGGTTGAGACCAGTGACGTGGACCTGCCAGTCAGTCTGGCTCTGTTCGATGTGGGGCGGTGGAGGCAACCGGTGAACTCGCGCCCAACGAAGGGCAAGGGCTTGCCCAAGCCCGGGCCCGAGCCTCACCGTCCCGCCGGACGGCCCTGCGCCAGGAGTGCGCCCCACAGCGAAGCCCCTAGGCCGGGTCCGCCGGGCCGGCGAGGATCTCGTCCTGGTGCGGTAGTACCAGGTCTCGCCATGCCGCTTCGGTGGCGGCGCGGGCGTGTTCGTCGTAGAACCCCGCCTGGGTGAGCCTCAGTCGTGTCCCCGCGCCGTGCGGGGTGAGCTCGACGGTGACCACCGTCTCCGCCCCGGCCGTGCCTCCCCGCCCGGTCACCCAGGTCAGTTCGACGAGCCGGTCGGGTTCGAGCCGCAGGAACCGGCCGTAGTGCGGGGCCCGGACCGTGGGCCCGCCCGGCTGCGGCGCGTATTCAGTCTCGAAGAAGAACGGCATGTTGACGCGGGGCGTCATCGCGACCGATCCGGGAGCCGCGAACCAGCGGTCGAACTGGTCCGTCCACGCGCGGTAGACGGCGTGCGGATCCGCCCGCATCTCGCGCTCGACGACGAGGCGGTGCGGCCGGTCGGACAGATCGGGGACACGGGAGGGGCCGCTGTTCATGGTGGCGGTGCTCCGTTCTGCACGGGGAGCCAGGACCGCGATCACCTCAAGGGGCCCGCGCTCGCGCCGGGTTGACGGCATGCGGTCTGGCACTGGTTGATCCATCGGACAGCGTCTAGTCTCGACGGGCCTGACGGGTAGTCAGCATAGGGAAGGGGAGAGGCGTTGATCGACACCCTGGACCGGCGGGTCGGCGAGGGCGAGGAACGGATCCGGCTCGATGTCACTCGTACGGGAATCGGCGTCCTCACCCTGTGCCGGCCCGAGACGCTGAACGGGTGGAGCTGGGAGGCCAGCCGTCAACTGGGGCTGCTCGCCGACCGGATCCGCTTCGACGAGTCGGTCAGGGTCGTCCTGCTGCGGGCCGAGGGCCGCGCGTTCTGCGCCGGGATCGACGTGACCGCCCCGGGCGGAGCCATCACCGGACGCTCCCCGGCCGAGCGCACCCACCGCTACTACGAGGGCATCCGCTGGGCCCATGAACGCTTCGCCGCCTTCGCGCGCCTTCCCCAGCCCGTGATCGCCGCGGTGCAGGGCTACTGCCTCGGCTTCGGCTTCGAGCTGGCCCTGATGGCCGACATCAGGATCGCCGCCGACGACGCCGTGTTCGCGCTGCCGGAGACCGGCATCGGGGTGGCCGTCGACGCGGGCGGCGATCTGCGCGTCGCCCGTGACGCGGGCGCCGGCTGGGCCAAACTCCTCGCGCTCACCGGCCGCCGCATCGACGCCGCCACCGCCGAACGCATCGGGATCGTTCAACAGGTCGTGAAAGGTGCCGAGTTGGAGGCTGCCGGCCAAGAACTCGCGGCCGAGATCGCGGCCAACGCACCCCTGGCCGTCCGGTCCGTCAAGCGGAACATCGACGCCTTCGCCGACGCGGGCCTGGCCGAGGCCCTGGACCGCACGGCCCTCGCCGCGGCCCTCACCCTCACCTCGGAGGACGCCCGTGAGGGCTACTCCGCCAAGGCCGGCCGGCGCCCTCCGGCCTTCGGAGGGACGTGAGGAGGCGGCCGTGCTACTGCCCGAACGGCCCGCGTCCGAGCTGCTCCCGCACGCTGTTCACCGGCGGCGTCACCAGGGCGCGCCGCTGCCAGTTGGCCCCGTCCACCACCAGGGTGTGACCGCTGATGAAACGGGCGTAGGGGGAGGCGAGGAAGGTGGCCGCCCAGCCGAGCTCGCGGGGCATCCCCACCCTCAACGCGGGCTGCCGCAGCGCCAGTTCTCCCTCGTCGGCGGCCCGGTCGAGGCCCGCGCGAATCGCCTCGGGCAGATCGCGGTGCGGCATCAGGCCGGGCACCAGGCCGTTGACCTGGATGCCGTACGGGCCCCACTCGACGGCCAGGGTCTCGACGAGATTGCGTACGCCCGCCTTGGCCGCCGCCGAGTGCGCGTGGCCCGGGCCGCCGGTCCAGGCGTACGAGGCGCCGATGTTGATCACCGAGCCGGGGGTGCCGGCCGCGAGGTGGCGGCGGCCGAACTCACGCGTCATGAACCACGTCCCGGTCAGCGTGATGTCGAGGACCGCGCGCCAGGCGTTCGGCGACAAGTCCTCCGCCGGAGAAGGGAAGTTGGCGGCCGCGTTGTTCACCAGGACGGACGGCGGGCCGAGCGCCGATTCGGCCGCGTCGAAGACCTCGGCGATGCGCTCCGGCTCCCTGATGTCGCACACCGATGTCACCACCCGCCCGCCGAGTCCGGCCAGCTCCTCCTGGGCGGCCCGCAGCCGGTCGGCCGAGCGGCTCACGATCACGAGGTCGGCGCCGAGCCGCGCGAACTCGGCGGCCATCGCCTTGCCGAGCCCCGAACCGCCCCCGGTGACCAGGACGACGCTGCCGTCGTACGTGCCCGGCGGCAGCGCGCACGAGCCGAGCGGGGGAGGCGCGGGCAGCCCGGGGTGCGGGGGCCGTGGCGGCGGTGCGGGGGCATCCATGGCGTATCTGTACCGGCTGGCACCGCAAACCACCATGGCCGTGCGGGGATCGGTCGTGCGGCGGCGGGAAGCTCCCCGCCGCCGAGGGGGAGGGCCCCCGGAGGTGCCGGCGCCCCCGGCGGGGCCCGATCCGGCGAGCCCTTTCCCTCGGGACAAGCGACCGCTTAGTATGCCCAGGAGCAGTGGAACGTACTCAGCGGTACGCAGCCGTATCGCGCCCGGCGTGTGGAGGCCCCCGAATGCAGGCATGGCGAGTGCACGAGAACGGCGAGCCGGGCGAGGTGATGCGGCTCGACGAGGTCGACCGGCCCGTGCCGGGCGCCGGCCAGGTGCTGCTGAGGGTGCGTGCCGCGAACATCAACTTCCCGGACGCGCTGCTGTGCCGCGGCCAGTACCAGATCCGGCCGCCGCTGCCGTTCACGCCGGGCGTGGAGGTCTGCGGCGAGACCGAGGACGGCCGCCGGGTGATCGCCAACCCCGCGCTGCCGCACGGCGGGCTCGCCGAGTACGTCGTCGCCGACGAGGCGGCCCTGCTGCCCGCGCCCGAGGCGCTCGACGACGCCGAGGCCGCCGCCCTGCACATCGGCTACCAGACCGGCATGTTCGGCCTGCACCGCCGCGGACACCTCCAGGAGGGCGAGACGCTGCTCGTGCACGCCGCCGCCGGAGGAGTGGGCAGCGCGGCCGTCCAGCTCGGCAAGGCCGCCGGGGCCCGGGTCATCGGCGTCGTCGGCGGGCCCGAAAAGGCGGCGGTGGCACGGGAGTTGGGCTGCGACCTGGTCATCGACCGGCGCGCGGACGACATCGTGGCCGCCGTGAAGGAGGCCACCGGCGGGCGGGGTGCCGACGTCATCTACGACCCGGTCGGCGGCGACGCCTACGCCAAGTCCGCGAAGTGCGTCGCCTTCGAGGGGCGGATCGTGATCGTCGGCTTCGCGAGCGGATCCGTCCCGGCGCCCGCGCTCAACCACGCCCTGGTGAAGAACTACTCGATCGTCGGACTGCACTGGGGCCTGTACGCGCAGAAGGACCCGGCCTCGATCGCGCGCTGCCACGAGCAGCTCACCAAGCTCGCCGCCGAGGGCGCCGTCAAGCCGCTCATCAGCGAGCGGGTCCCGCTGAAGGACGCGGCGGCCGCCGTGCAGCGCGTCGCCGACGGCACGACCACCGGCCGTGTGGTCGTCCTCCCGGACGGAGCCGCCCGATGACCGACGCCGCCGAACTGCGCACCCGCACCCGCGAGTTGCTCGCCGCGCACCCGCCCGGCGACACCGAGCCGCTCGACTTCCTCAAGGCCCGCTTCGACGCCGGGCTCGCCTGGGTGCACTACCCCGTGGGTCTCGGCGGCCTCGATGTGCCGCGCTCGCTCCAGGCCGTCGTCGACGCCGAACTCGCCGCCGCCGGGGCGCCCGACAACGACCCCCGCAGGATCGGCATCGGCCTCGGCATGGCCGCGCCCACCGTCCTCAAGTACGGCACCGAGGAGCAGAAGCGGCGCTTCCTGCGGCCGCTGTGGGTGGGCGAGGAGGTCTGGTGCCAGCTGTTCAGTGAGCCCGGCGCCGGCTCCGACCTCGCCGCGCTCGGCACCCGCGCGGTGCGCGACGGGGACGACTGGGTGGTCGACGGGCAGAAGGTGTGGACCTCCAGCGCCCATCTCGCGCGCTGGGCCATCCTCATCGCCCGCACCGACCCCGCGCTGCCCAAGCACCAGGGCATCAGCTACTTCATCTGCGACATGACCGACCCTGGCGTCGAGGTCAGGCCGCTGCGGCAGATCACCGGCGAGGCCGAGTTCAACGAGGTCTTCCTCACCGGGGTGCTCATCCCCGACGCCCACCGGCTCGGCGGGATCGGCGAGGGCTGGAAGGTCGCCCAGACCACCCTCATGAACGAGCGGGTCTCCATCGGCGGCATGCGCATCCCGCGCGAGGGCGGCATGATCGGCCCGGTCGCCCGCGCCTGGCGGGAGCGGCCGGAACTGCGCACCCACGACCTGCACCAGCGGCTGCTCACCCTGTGGGTGGAGGCGGAGGTCGCCAGGCTCACCGGCGAGCGGCTCCGCCAGCAGCTGGTGGCGGGCCAGCCCGGCCCCGAGGGCTCCGGCATGAAGCTGGCCTTCGCCCGCCTCAACCAGGAGATCAGCGGTCTGGAGGTCGAACTCCTGGGCCAGGACGGCCTGTTGTACTCGGACTGGACCATGCGCAGGCCCGAACTCGTCGACTTCACCGGCCGTGACGCCGGATACCGCTACCTGCGCTCGAAGGGGAACTCCATCGAGGGCGGCACGAGCGAAGTGCTGCTCAACATCGTCGCCGAACGCGTACTCGGCCTGCCCGCCGAGCCGCGCAACGACAAGGACGTCGCCTGGAAGGACCTGGCCCGATGACCGCCGAAGAAGCCACCCCGGACCTGCTGTACTCGGAGGCCGAGGAGGACCTCAGGGCAGCCGTGCGCTCCCTGCTCACCGACCGCACCGACACCCCCGCGGCCCTCGCCCGCGCCGAGTCGGACACGCCCTACGACCCGGAGCTGTGGCGTGCGCTCGGCGCGGGGATGGAGCTCGCGGGGCTGCTCGTGCCCGAGAAGCTCGGCGGCCAGGGTGCCTCGCACCGGGAGGCCGCCGTGGTCCTGGAGGAGATCGGCCGCTCGGTGGCCCCGGTCCCGTTCCTCACCAGCGCCGTGATCGCCACCGAGACCCTCCTCGCGCTGGACGCCGAGAACACCGAAGTGGCGTCACTGGTACGGGAGTTGGCGTCAGGGCACCGGACCGCGGCCCTCGTGGTGCCGTTCTCGGCGGGTCCGTACACGGTGCGGCTGCCCGGGGCGCTGACCGGGACCGTCTCGGCGGTCGCCGACGCGGCCACGGCCGATGTACTGCTCGTGCCGACGGGCGAAGGCCTGTACGCCGTCGACGCCGCCGAGGCCACGGCCGTCCCGCTCACCCCGCTCGACCTGACCCGCCCGCTCGCCGCCGTCACCCTCGACGGTCTGCGCGGTACCCTCCTCGCCGGGCCCGACGCCACGCTCGCGGCGGTCCGCCGAGGACTGCTCGCCGGGGCCGGACTGCTCGCCTCCGAGCAGCTCGGGGTCGCCGAGTGGTGCCTGGGCGAGACGGTGGCGTACACGCGGGAGCGCAAGCAGTTCAACCGGCCGGTCGGCTCCTTCCAGGCGCTCAAGCACCGGATGGCGCAGCTCTGGCTGGAGGTCGTCTCGGCGCGGGCCGCCGCCCGCAACGCCGCCGACGCTCTGGCGGCCGGCAGCTCCGAGGCGCAGCTCGCGACGGCGGTCGCCCAGGCGTACTGCGCCCGGGTGGCGGTGCACGCCGCCGAGGAGTGCGTCCAGCTGCACGGTGGCATCGGCATGACGTGGGAGCACCCCGCCCACCTCTATCTGAAGCGCGCCAAGTCGGCCCAGATCGCGCTCGGTTCGGCCGGCGAACACCGGACGGCGCTCGCCGGGCTCGTCGGCCTGCAAGCCCCCTGACGGCAGCCGGCGCCGACCGCGTTCCCCGGCCAACGGCGCGCGATCGATGACGGCGCGACCCGCCCACAGCAGCCGTCACCCCCGGCCCCGGCCCACGCCCCCCACGTGGACCGGGGCCCACCGCTTTTGACCAGCCCTTTACGTGCGGGTTTAATTGCGATTCGTTCGCAATAGCAGTTGATCTTCAGCAAGGGGTGTGGGCCGCATGACCGCCCGTTCCATACGTGCCACGGCCGCCGCCGTGCTGGCCGGGGTGCTCGCCATTGGCGCGGGTGCCTGCTCGAACCCCGGTGGCGGGTCGGGCGGGAGCGGGAAGAAGGACTCCGCGGTCGTCGGCATCGCGTACGAGCCCGAGACGCTCAGCCCGCTGCTCGGTTACGGCAAGGACGGCAACTCCAAGCTGTTCGACGGACTGCTCGCCTTCGACGCCGACATGAAGCTGCGGCCCGCGCTCGCCACCGCGCTGCCCGAGGTCGGCGCCGACCGCCTCACCTACACGTACAAGCTGCGCCAGGGCGTGAAGTTCAGCGACGGCAAGCCGTTCTCGGCCAAGGACGTCGTCTTCACCTACACCAAGATCCTCGATCCCAAGACCAACAACCCGTCCAAGGGCGAGCTCGACGCGGTGAAGTCCGTCGAGGCCAAGGGCGACGACACGGTGGTCTTCACGCTCAAGTACCCCTACGCCCCGTTCGCCGAGCGGACCGTGCTGCCGATCGTCCCCGAGCACGTCGCGGCCCCGCAGGACGTCAACTCCGGCGCCTTCTCCGGCGCCCCCGTCGGCACCGGCCCGTACACCCTCGTCAAGTGGTCACGGGGCGAGAAGATCACCTTCGCGGCCAACCCCACGTACTGGGGCGGCGCCCCCGCGGTGAAGAAGTTCACCATGGCGGTCATCAAGGACGACGACGTCCGCGCCACCCGGCTGCGCGCGGGCGACCTCGACGGCGCGATCCTGCCGCCGAACCTCGCCAAGACCTTCAAGGGCGACAAGGGCAAGAAGACGTACACCGCGAAGACGTACGACTACCGCGACGTCACCCTGCCCACCGGCAACAAGGTCGCCGGCGACACCGCCGTGCGCCGGGCACTCGACCTCGCCGTGGACCGCGAGGCCATGGTCGACCGCATCCTGGAAGGCGCCGGCAAGCCCGCCTACGGACCGGTGCCCACCGGCAGCGAGTGGTTCGCCGCCGGCACCGAGCGCGCCCACGACCTCGACCGCGCCAAGCGGCTCCTGGACGAGGCGGGCTGGAGGCCGGGCGCCGACGGGATCCGCGAGAAGGACGGCGTCAGGGCCGCCTTCCCGCTCTGGTACCTCTCGGGCGACAAGCTCCGCCAGGACCACGCCCTCGCGTTCGCCTCCGACGCCAAGAAGGCGGGCATCGCCGTCACCACCCAGTCCGGCACCTGGGAGGTCATCGAGCCCCGGATGAAGCAGGACGCGGTCCTCGCCGGCGGCGGCTCGCCGGGCGACCCCGACTTCGACCAGTACAACCTGCTCAAGTCCTCGCTCGCGGGCGACGGCTTCAACAACATGGCCTCCTACGCCAACCCCACCGTCGACAAGGCCCTCGACGACGCCCGCCGCAGCGGCGACCGGACCGTCCGCAAGTCGGCGTACGACACCATCCAGCGCGAACTCGTGAAGGACCCCGGCTACACCTTCCTCACGCACATCGACCACCTCTACGTCGTCAACGACACCTGGGACGGACTGTCCACACAGGTCGAGCCGCACGACCACGGACTCGCGTCCGGACCCTGGTGGAACGTCGAGAAGTGGGCGCCGAAGAAGTGAGCCGCCGCCTCCCCTGGGGGGCGATGGCCCGGATGACGGGACGGCGGATCCTGTCCGCCGTCCCCGTCCTGCTCGTCGTCACCTTCGGCGTCTTCGCGGTCGCCGCCGCCTCCCCCTTCGACCCCGTCAAGGCGTACGCGGGCACGGCCGGGCTCAGTGCCTCGCAGGCCGACCTGGACCAGCTGCGCGCCAACCTCGGCGTGGACCAGCCGCTCGTGCACCGCTGGTGGGACTGGCTCACCTCGGCCCTCACCGGTGACCTCGGCGACTCCAGCGTGCTGCGCCAGCCCGTCGCCGACGTCATCGCCGAACGCGTCGGCTGGTCGGCGCTCCTTGCCGCGACCGCCTTCGGCCTCGCGATCCTGCTCGGCACCGCCCTCGGCGTGCTCGCCGCACGCCGCCGGGGCGGCTTGCTCGACCGCTCGGTCAGCTCCGCCGCCTACACCCTCGAAGCCGCCCCGGCCTTCTGGCTCGGCCTGCTCGCCATCTGGCTCTTCGCCCTCAGACTCGACGCGTTGCCGGCCGGCGGCCTCACCGACACCGCGAGCGACACCGTCACGGCCGGACAGGTCATCAGCCATCTCGTGCTCCCGGCCGCCGTGCTCGGCATCTCCCAACTGCCCTGGTTCTTCCTGTACGTACGCCAGGGAGTCGGCGACGCGCTCGCGGAGGACCCGGTACGCGGGGCGCGCGCCCGCGGCCTCGCCGAACGCACCGTCCTGACCGGGCACGCGCTGCGCTCCGGGATGCTCCCCATGCTGACCCTGATCGGCTCCCGGGTGCCCGAGCTGATCACCGGCGCGCTGCTCGTCGAGACCGTGTTCAGCTGGCCCGGCATCGCCGCCGCCACCGTTCAGGCCGCGACCTCCGTCGACTTCCCGCTGCTCGCCGCGCTCACGGTGTTCGCGACCCTCGCCGTGCTCCTCGGCAACCTCCTCTCCGACCTCCTGTACGGACTCGCCGACCCGAGGGTGGGATTCGATGGCTGACGTGCTCGCCACCCGGTCGGCCCGGGCCGCGCGGGTGGGCGCCTCGGCCGCCGTCATGGCGGCCGTCGTGCTCGCCGTCCTTCTCGTACCGCCGCTCGTCCAGCTCGACGAGCAGGCCGTGGACCTGGCCCGCAAGCTTCAACCCCCTTCCTGGGGGCACCCGTTCGGCACCGACGACGTGGGCCGCGACCTGCTCCTGCGCTGTGTGTACGGGCTGCGGGTCTCGCTGATGGTGGGGGTCGTCGCGGCCCTCGCCGCCACGTTCGTCGGCACCGCGGTGGGCGCGGTCGCCGGAGCGTTCGGCGGCTGGACCGACCGGGTCCTGATGCGGCTCGTCGACACCTTCTCGTCCGTACCGCACCTGCTGCTCGGCATCTTCGTCGTGGCGATGTTCCGCCCGGGTGTCTGGCCGGTCGTGGTGTCGGTCGCCCTGACGCACTGGCTGTCCACGGCCCGCATCGTCCGCTCCGAGATCCTGTCGCTGCGCTCCCGGCCCTACATCGACGCGGCGATCTCGGGCGGCGCCTCACGATGGCGGGTCGCGGTGCGCCATCTGCTGCCCGGTGTGCTGCCGCAAGCCGGTCTCGCGGCCGTTCTCATGGTGCCGCACGCCATGTGGCACGAGTCCGCCCTGTCGTTCCTCGGCCTCGGGCTGCCCGCCCACCAGGCGAGTCTCGGCAACCTCGTGCAGGGCGCGCGCGGCTCGCTGCTCGCGGGGGACTGGTGGCCCACCCTGTTCCCCGGCCTCCTCCTGATCGTGCCCACCCTCGCCATCGCGGGCCTCGCCGGGGCCTGGCGGGAACGGCTCAGCCCCCGCCGCCGATCGGAGCTGATGCTGTGACCGCGCTGTCCGTACGGAACCTCTCCGTACGCTTCCGGATGCGGGGCGGCGGCCACATCGCCGCCGTCACCGACGCCACCTTCGACCTGGCGGCGGGGGAGTGCCTCGCGCTCGTCGGCGAGAGCGGCTGCGGAAAGTCGGTGCTCGCCTCCGCGCTGCTCGGCCTGCTGCCCGCCAACGCCACCCGCGAGGGCGCCGCGCTGCTCGACGACGGCACGGACCTGCTCGCCGCCGACGAGCGCTCGCTCGCCCGCACCATCCGGGGCCGGCGCATCGGCCTCGTACCGCAGAGCCCGGCCGCCCACCTCACTCCCGTACGCACGGTCCACAGCCAACTGGCCGAGGCCGTGAGGGAGTTGACGGACGTTCCGCGCCGGAGACTCGGGCTCGCGACGCGGGCCGCGGCGGGACGGGCCGCCTTTCCCAACGACCACCTCGACCGCTACCCGCACGAACTGTCCGGCGGCCTGGCCCAGCGCGCCGCGACCGCCCTCGCCCTCGTGGGGGACGCGCCCCTGCTGCTCGCCGACGAACCGACGACCGGCCTCGACCGGACCCTGGTCGAGCGTACGGCCGACGAACTCCGCCGTACCGTCGACGAGGGCCGGGCGCTCCTGATGATCACCCACGATCTCGCGGCGGCCGCCCGGATCGCGGACCGGGTCGCCGTGATGTACGCGGGCCGTATCGTCGAACTCGCCGATGCCACCAGGTTCTTCGGCGAGCCGGGTCCCCGGCACCCGTACGCTCGTGGTCTGCTCGATGCCCTGCCGGAACGTTCCTTCAGGCCGATTCCCGGTATGCCGCCGGAGTTGGGGGACCTCCCGGCGGGGTGTGCTTTCGCACCTCGCTGCGAGCGGGCCGACGCGCTCTGCGGCACCCAGCCGCGGTTCGACGGCCGGACCGCCTGCCACCACGCCCCTGCGGAGGACACCAGCCGTGCTTGAGCTCAGCAACATCACCGCCGGCTACGAGCGGGGCAAGCCCGTCGTGCGGGACGTGAGCCTGGCCGTGGCCCGAGGCGAGGCGGTCGGCCTGCTCGGCCCCAGCGGCTGCGGCAAGTCCACCCTCGCCAGGGTCGCCGCCCTGCTGCACCGGCCCGACGCCGGAACCGTCGTCCTCGACGGCACCACCGTCCACGACTACCGCCACCGCGCCCCACGGGCCCTGCGCACCACCGTGGGCGTCGTCTTCCAGTCGCCCCGGCTCTCCGCCGATCCGAGGCTCAGGCTGCGCGACCTGATCGCCGAGCCGCTCAAGGCGACCGGGCGGCGCATCGAGATCCGCGAGCGGGTCGACGAGCTGGCCCACGCGGTCGGCCTCGGCGGCGACCTGCTGACCAGGGGCGCCCACGAGGTCAGCGACGGCCAGCTCCAACGCGCCTGCCTGGCCCGGGCGTTGGTGCTGCGTCCGCGTCTGCTGATCTGCGACGAGATGACCGCCATGCTGGACGCCTCGACCACGGCCGCCCTGGTCGCGGCGGTCGAGGCCTACCGCCGCGAGACCAAGGCGTCGCTGCTGGCCGTCGGCCACGACCAGGTGCTCCTCGACCGCTGGTGCGACCGCACGGTCAGCTGGGCGGCGCCGGCCGCGGCGTGAGCGGCCGCATGCGGGCTGTGCCGGTCCGGCGGGCCCACCTGCGGCGGACGAGGCCCGTTGCCCGGGCCGGAACCCCGCGGAGACCGCGCCGGACTCTGTAACGCCCCGGACGGGTCCCGCGCCGGTCGGCGACGCGCAGGCGAAGGTCCGGCCAACTCCGGCTCGTCGCGCGCCGGTTGAGCGTGCCGCCCCGCATACTCGGTCGCGTCCGCCCGTCGTCCCCGGGAGCGCACCCATGGACCGTCCCACCCGCCGCACTGCCCTCGCCGCCCTCACCGCGGCCGTCGCCGTGCCCGCCCTGGCCGGCACCGCCCGCGCGGCCGGGCAGCCCTCCGGGCCCGCGCCCCTGCGCCGGACCCACGCGCACAACGACTACGAGCACACCCACCCCCTCTTCGACGCCCTCGCACACGGGTTCACCAGCGTCGAGGCCGACATCTTCCTCGTCGACGGACAGCTCCTCGTCGGCCACGACCCGGCCGAGCTCGATCCGATCCGCACCCTGGAATCCCTCTACCTGGATCCCATCCGCCGCCTGATCAGGGCCAACCACGGCTCCGTGTACCGGAACTGGGGGCACCCGCTCCAGCTCCTGATCGACATCAAGAGCGAGGGCGCGGCCACCTACCGCGAACTCGACCGGCGGCTGCGCCCCTACCGCGCCCTGCTCAGCTCGTACGACCACGGCCGGGTGCACACCGGGGCCGTCACCGCGGTCGTCTCCGGCGACCGGGGTGCCCGTGGGCCCATGGAGGCGCAGCGGGAGCGGTACGCCTTCTACGACGGGCGGCTCGACGACCTCGGGACGGCCGCCACCGCCTCCCTCATCCCGCTCGTCAGCGAGGCCTGGACCGACCACTTCACCTGGACCGGCGCCGGCCCCTTCCCCGCCGCCGAACGCGCCCGGCTGCGCGACCTGGTGGCCCGCACCCACGCGGACCGCCGGCGCCTGAGGTTCTGGGCGACGCCCGATGCGGCCGGACCCGAACGCGACGCCCTGTGGCGCGAGCTGTACGCGGCCGGGATCGACTGGTTCAACACCGACGACCTCGCGGGCCTTGAGGCCTTCCTCCGCCGCGCTCACACCGGGTAACGGGATCACGCGCAGTCAACACCCGTACGGCGGACATGTCTTGAGCCGGTCGGCGGCGTCTCCTCCGCCACACTGTCGCCCGAATGCCGCGAATCCGGCGCGGCGGAGGAGGCTCGTCATGGCTGTCTCGATCTCGGTGGTCCTGTTGCTGGTGGTCCTCGCGGCGATCTTCCTGAGGAGCGGCGGGCTCAAGCTCTCGCACGCCGTCGTCTGCGCCCTGCTCGGCTTCTTCCTGGCCGGTACGAGCATGGCGGCCACCATCCAGGACGGGCTCAACGCGACGGCGGGCGTGGTCGGTAGCCTCAAACCATGACTCAGGCCCGCCCGAAGATCACCGACGCGCAGCGGCGTGCCCGCCTCGGCGCCCGCCACCTGCTCTCCCCGGCCGCCCGTGCGAGCACCTCGGAGGCGGTCGCCGAGGCGGTGCTCGCGCTGCACGCCACCGACCCCGCGTCCGTGTACCTCTCCGTCGCGGCCCGCCTCAAGGAGCCGTCCGTGGTGGACCTGGAGCGCGCGCTGTACGAGGACCACACGCTGGTGCGGATGCTCTGCATGCGGCGCACGATGTTCGTGGTGCCGCGCGAGCTCGCCCCCGTCGTGGACGCCTCGACCGCGCGCGCCGTGGCCGCGCGCGAGCGCCGGAACCTGGTCAGGGACATCCAGGAGCAGCTCGGTTTCGGCGAGGGCTGGTTCGCCGAGACCGAGGCGGCGGTCCTGGCCGCGCTCGACGAGCGCGGGGAGGCGACGGCGGCCCAACTGGCCGACGCCGTACCGGACTTGAAGTCGAAGATCGTCCAGTACGAGGGCAAGCCGTACGAGGCGCGGCCCCGCATCACCAGCCGGTTCATCGGCGTGATGGCCGCGGAGGGCCGCATCAGGCGCGGCCGCCCGCTGGGCACGTGGGCGTCCAGCCAGTACCGCTGGATCCCCGCCGAGCCGCACCCCGAACTGCCCCTGGACGAGGCGAAGGCGCGGCTGGCCGCGCGGTACCTGGCGGCGTTCGGCCCCGCCACCACCGAGGACGTCAAGTGGTGGACGGGCTGGACCCTCACCGACACCCGCAAGGCGCTGGCCCGCACCGAGGCGGTGGAGGTCGACCTCGACCGCGGCCCCGGCCACGCTCTGCCCGCCCAGCTGGAAGCGCCCGCCGAGCCCGAGCCCTGGGTCGCGCTGCTTCCCGCGCTCGACCCCACGCCCATGGGCTGGCGCGACCGGGACTGGTACTTCGACGCCGGCCACAGGTCCGAGCTCTTCGACACCAACGGCAACGTCGGGCCCAGTGTGTGGTGCGACGGGCGCGTCGTGGGCGGCTGGACCCAGCGGGCCGACGGGGAGATCGTCACGGAACTGCTGGTGACGGACGGGGTGGGGCGGGAGGCCCGCGCGGCCATCGACGGCGAGGCGGCCCGGATCGCCGCGTTCTTCGCCGACGTGCGCATCAAGCCGAGCTTCCGCACTCCGCTGGAGCGACGGCTCGCCGGGTGAGGCGGTCCAACTGGGTTTCCGCGGGCCTGTGTTGCATGCTCATGAAGCAAACATGAAACAGCCTCACCTTCCATGGACAGTTGAGGCGGCCGGCCCTAACGTCCGGTGGCGGCGCGACGACCGTCGTATGTACGCACACCAAGGAGCCGCATGTCCCGCAGAGCGCTCGCCCGCGCACTGGCCCTGACGCTCGCCGTATCCGCGAGCACCCTCGTGGGCCCGGCCGGCGTCCGGGCCGCCGAGATACCCAAGGCCCCCGGCCACCGTCTGGTCAGCCCGTACGAGGGCGCCCCCGCGACCGCGCAGCCGGTCCCCGCGCCGGCGCCCGCCCAGAACCCGTTCATGGCGCCCAACGGCCGCAACGGCATGCACGGCGACTCCTGGGGGAGCGGCACCCACCCGTACTCCGGGCCGCTGGGCCGCGACCCCCAGGTCACCAGCGAGCAGATCGCACCGCTGGGCGGTGAGTGCGCGACCGCCACCTTCGACACGGCGGGCCGGCTCCTCACCGTCTGCGGCACCTTCCAGGGCTTCAAGCTGAAGCTCCTCGACCCGCACAGCCTGGCCACCCTCGCCGAGTACCAGCTGCCGCAGCGCTCCTCCACCGTCGAAGCGATCACCCGGCTCGACTTCGAGAAGATCTTCAAGGACACCTCGGGCGGCGCCTACTTCTACCTCGACAACCAGGACCGGGTGGTCCTCGCCGACTCCCGCCACCACATCCTGCGGATCGCGCACCACCAGGCGGCGGACGGCAGTTGGTCCTTCGCCGTCGACGACGACTGGGATCTCAGCGGCGTGGTCCCGCACGACTGCGTCAGCTGGACCAACCTCTTCCCCAGCGGCACCTGCGACCCCGTGACCTCGGTGATGCCGGACTGGCAAGGGCGCATCTGGTGGGTGACCCGGCTCGGCCGCGTCGGCACGGTCGACCCGGCGACCGGGGCCATCCACTCCACCCAGCTGGCCGGCGAGGAGATCCAGAACTCGTTCTCGGTGGCCGAGGACGGCGTCTCCATCGTCTCCGACCACGCCCTGTACAGCTTCCGGGCCGCAGCCGACGGCACCCCCGTCGTGCGATGGCGCCAGACCTACGACCGGGGGACCGGCACCAAGCCCGGCTCGGTGAACCAGGGTTCGGGCACCACCCCGGACCTGTTCGGCGACGGTTACGTGGCGATCACCGACAACGCCGACGACCGCATGAACGTCGTGGTCTACCGACGCGGCGACGACGTGCCCGACGGGCAGCGCGAGGTGTGCCGGATCCCCGTCTTCGGCTCCGGCCGGTCGACCACCGACAACTCCCTGATCAGCTGGGGCAACAGCCTCGTCGTGGAGAACAACTACGGATACGAGAACCTCACGTCGCTCACCTTCGGCCGCAGCGTCGTCGGCGGAGCCACCCGGATCGACGTGCGCGCGGACGGCAGCGGCTGCGACACCGTGTGGCAGAGCGCCGTGCGCTCGCCCTCCGTCGTGCCGAAGCTGTCCACGGCCAACGGGCTCGTGTACTTCTACGAGAAGGAGCCCAACGCGCTCGGCATCGACGCCTGGTACCTGACCGCCGTCGACTTCCGTACGGGCGCGGTCCGTTGGAAGAAGCTCACCGGAACCGGCCCCGCCTACGACAACAACTGGGCGCCGATCACCATCGGCCCGGACGGCACCGCGTACATCGGGGTCTTCAACGGCATCGTGGCCGTGCACGACCGGGGCTGAGGACGGGCGGCGGGCGCTCAGATCAGGCGCGACCGGATGAGGAACCGCACCCCTTCCGGCGCCTCCAGCGAGAACCCGCTGCCGCGGCCCGGCACCACGTCGACGATCAGCCGGGTGTGCCGCCACAGCTCGTACTGGCTCGTCGACATCCAGAACGGCACGGGCTCCTCGACGCCCTCCACCGCGAGGGAGGCGAGCAGGACGTCGGAGCCGCCGGTGCGGAACTCGCCGGCCGGATAACACATGGGCGCGCTGCCGTCGCAGCAGCCGCCCGACTGATGGAACATCAGAGGCCCGTGTGCCGCCCGCAGCGTGCGCAGCAACTCGCCCGCTGCGGGCGTGAGTTCAACGGCCCCGGGTGCTCCGGGCGTTGGAGCTGCGGCCGGCTCCGGTCGGTCCCCGGGTGTCATCTCTCCCTCGCTCCTCCGGACCGCGCGGCGGCCCCCTGCGGGCCGTGCCGCGCGGATCCGGCAACTCACCTCACCATGCCCGGGGTTGCGGGCGGGTTGCAACGTCAGACGAGGTCCATCGCGGCCACCTCGTCGGGGCTGCCGTAGCTGACCGGCCCCTGGAAGCGGTGACGTGCGGTCGCGAACCACCAGACGGTGGCGATGAGCAGCACCACGCCCAGCGCGATCGGCGCGTAGTTGAACGAGTCGACGGTGATCGGGGAGACCTGCGGCAGCATGAAGAGCACGCTGCTGAGCACGATCCAGATCACGGCGATCGCCGCGACCGGCCGGCCCCAGCGTCCCAGGTGCCAGGGGCCGGGCTGGAAGTCGTCCAGCCGCAGCCGCAGGAAGATGGGCACGCCGTACGCCAGGTACAGGCCGACCACGTTGACGCTGACGATGGCGGTGAAGGCGGTGTGCGACCACCAGCCCGGGATGATCAGCACGAGCGCGCAGACGGCGGCGAGCCACACCGCCTTCACGGGCGTACGGGTGCGCAGCGACACCGAGTGCCACCAGCGCGAGCCGGGCATGGCGCCGTCGCGCGAGAAGGCGAAGATCTGGCGGGTGTTGCTGGTCATGTTGGCCAGGCCGCAGAACAGCATGGCGCCGATCACGATCAGCAGGAGCAGCTTGGCGGTGCCCATGCCGAGCGCGTCGATGAGGATCTGCACGGGCGGTGCCGCCGCGCCGATCTCGGCCGCGTAGTCCCGGATCGCGTACACCAGGGCGAGCATCAGGACGAGCCCGGCCAGCGCCGAGTAGATGATCGCGCGCATGATGCCCTTGGGCGTGTTGACGGTGGCCTGGACCGTCTCCTCGGACATGTGGAAGCTGCCGTCGAAGCCGGTGAACGTCCAGCTCGTGACGAGCAGGCCGAGCATCGCGGCGTACAGGCCGTTGTCGAAGCCGGTGCTGTTGACGAAGTGCGTCGCGAACGAGACCGGCTGGTGCGAGGAGGGCTTCACGGTGAGCGCGACGACGATCACCACCATGCCGATCAGGAGCCACCACACGGAGATCCGGTTCACCACGGCGACCAACTGCACGGTGTAGGTGTTGGCGAGCGCCTGGAGCAGCAGGATCGCCGTGGCGATGCCGACGGTCTCCTGCGGGGTGCCCTCGTAGGACGGCCACTGCATGGTGATGAACGCCTGGATGAAGGTGGCGGCGGCGTAGTTGGTCGCGGCCGTGCCGCCGACCTGGCCGACGAAGTTCAGCCATCCCGTGTACCAGGACCAGGCACCGCGGTGACGCTTGGCGAGCTTGCCCGCCGAGAAGTACAGGGCCCCGCTGGTGGGGTAGGCGGAGGCGATTTCACCCATCGCGGCGCCCACGAACAGCACCATGACGGAGACGCCGATCCACCCGAAGATGAGAATCCGGGGGCCGCCGGCGCCCATTCCGAAACCGAATGCGGAGAAAATTCCAGAGATTATGTTGATGATGGTGAAGGATATGGCGAAATTGTCGAAGGCGTGAAATCTCCGGGTGAGCTTCCGGGGATATCCCATCGCATGCAGAGTGGCGTCGTCGTCCAGTGCCACGGATGTTTCCCGGTCTCGGCCGGGTGGGCGCGTACGGGATTTCTGATCGGACACAGTGGCAACCTTTCCTCGGGGATGAAAAGACGCGTGGGTCTCGTGGCCGGGCCGTCGTCGCCCGGTGGTGGTCAGGCGGGCGCGGGGGTCGGGAGCCCGCAGGAGCGCCTGGCCCTGGTCAGCTGTTCCCCGGGATCGCCGAACACGCTCCAGGGCATGCGCGAGGCGTAGGGGCCCATGGCCGTGAGGACTTCCCGTGCTTCGAATTCGCGCTTCGCCATGAACAGGGCGTGCGCGAGATAGGCGAGATCGAGGACCGGCGTGAAACGGTAACTCGCGGCCTGGGGAAACCAGTTGTGATAAATCCCGAGCGTTGTCGTGGTCCACTGGGGCTGCTGCCAGGTGTGATCGGCGAGCAGGGCCTTCGGGTCGTAGTCCTCGACGAGCGCGACCAGGGGAAGCAGGCGCAGCGCGGAGGTGGCGGGCGCCCGGTGGCTGAGGAACGAGGCGACGTCCCACCGCGCGCTCGCCGAACCGCCGTACCGGGTGAAGAAGCAGGCCAGAAACCGGTGGTGGGCCTCGCGGTGCCAGGGGTCGAGCCGCAGTACGTGGGAGAACATCTGCCAGGGCCCGGGCGGCGCGGTCAGGAGCCCCCGGGGGGCGGGGTCGCGGGGCCCGTCGATACGGGCCAGGGCGAGTTGGGCGGCCCAGGGGGTGGGATCCTGCGGCAGCAGTCGCGCCGCCCGCACGCAGGCCGCCTGTGCTATGCGCAGCAGGGCGTCGGCCCGCGAGTCGCCCGCGTCGGCCATCCGCAGCGCCCGGATCATCGCCACGCGCGCCCCCAACAGGGCTGCCTCCGGGCCGGGTTCCTCCGCCATCCAGCGTTCCGCGAGGTCGGAGTCGGCCGCCTCGGACGCCAGGACCAGCGAGCGGTGCGCCCTCAACTCCCAGTCCCCGCGCGCCTCTTGGAGCACGTTGTGGGCGCCCAGGTAGCGTCCGGCGCGCACGTCGGTGCACGCCCGTGCCAGCTCGCGATCGTCGGCCGCCGGATGCCACACGTAGTGTCCCTCGAACGAGCCGGCAGCCACGATCCTCTCCCCGTCCCCGCAGACCACACCCTGCGCCCTACGAATTCCAGCCATGCGGAATTACGCCGGAGCCCGAGCGCTTACGCAGGTTCACCGACAGCGACCCACACCTTACTCATCCTTTAGGCATATCGAAACTCGCCGTCCGGATTATCTGCTTCCGTGCCCATTGGGAAGCGGGCGGCGGCGCGCTTATTCATTGGCTTCGAGTCAGTTTTCGATGGCGCATTCCCGCCCCTGTCGCATGGGTATGCAGCTGGCATATGCCAGAACGTATGAGCGGTGCTCGCGGCGCGGCCCGGGCCGCGCCGCGAGCGTCCGGCGCCGTCACAAAAGTCCAAGCCCGGTCGACGGATGTCCGTGGACCGGCCCGCGCGGGGTGCACAGACTGCCCACCACGCGGTCGGCCATGCCGCCGGCGAGCGCCGTGCACCGCTCCCACACCCGTGGGCTCCACCCGAAGGAGTGCCCGTGTCCTCCCCCACCTTCAGAGCAGTCGCCGCGGCCGTGGGCGCCGCGGCTCTGGCACTGGCCGCCGCCGTGACGCCCCCGGCGGCGGCCGCGGCCCCCGACGCCACGTACACGATCAGCGTCGGATCGCCCGTGCCGTACGCACACCCGACGGACACCCCCGCCTCGCCGTACGTCGACAAGGACGGCACCTTCTACTTCCAGCAGTCGGCCGCCCTTTACGGGGCGAAGGACCCCCGGTACTGGGACTTCTTCACCGGTAGCGACATGGACAGCGCCACCCGGTCGAGCGCGATCAGCGACGCGGTGAACCCGGCGAACGCCAACGACAAGAACAACGACACCACTTGGCGCTGCAACAACAGCCCGACCGGCCTGGAAGCCACGTACGCCGTCGGCAACGCGGGTTACTCGCAGAAGAACTACTGCGATCTGTCCGGAATGTGGGTCGACCCGGACACCGGCGACTGGTACGGCCTGGTGCACAACGAGTTCAGCCCGGCGCCCTTCAACGACGGCATCCACTTCGATGCCATCGACTACGCGGTGTCCAAGGACCAGGGCCGCACCTGGACCGTCAAGGACCACGCCATCACCTCGCCGTACAGCACCAAGCGCGGCGACACCGCACAGTTCCCGCACGAGACGTACTCCTACGGAGACGGCGACCAGCGCCTGTTCGTCGACACTGCCTCGGGCTACTTCTACGTCTACTACGGCTCGCGGATCGTGGCGAAGGGCGGCAACTGGGAGGACAGCCTCGCCCATGTGGCACGGGCCCCCATCTCCTCGAAGATGGCCCGGGGATCCTGGCAGAAGTGGTACGACGGCCACTGGTCGCAGCCGGGTGTGGGCGGCCTGGAGAGCAACATGGTCCCCGTCGACGGCTCAAGTGCCAGCGGGTACACGCCCGTTGCGGGCGACTACAGCCCCGCCAACGCCGGCACCGTGAGCCAGCAGATCGCGGCGGGTCAACTCCCCTCCAAATCACCGCTGTTCGTCATGAACATCACCTACAACGCCTATCTCGGTCTCTACATCGGCGAGCCCGAGGCCGTCAACGGGACGGCTCCCCAGCGCTTCTACGCCACCGACGACCTGGCGAGCCAGAAGTGGCGCCTGATCGGCGACACCGGCGGCTACACCAACAACTCGTGGTACCGCTGGTTCCTCGACGGCGCGAACCGCACCAGCTCCACCATCGTCGGCAAGACCTTCCGCTCCTACTGCTCCATCGACTGCGGGGGCGGCGCGGACGGCGAGTACGTGGACGTCACCGTCGGCTCGTCGGCGCCCGCCGCGCCCCCGGTCGACGTGACCAAGTCCTACCGGATCGCCAGCGGCGACGGCCGTGTCCTCGCCCAGACCGCCGGCGGATCGGCCACCACCTCGGGTGCGTCGCCCACCGGATCGGCCCTGGAATCCTGGGTGTTCACCGCGAACGGCGACGGCTCCTACCGCATCGCCAACGCGTCCACCGGCCAGCTCCTCGGTGTGCCGGCCACGTCCAAGGCCGGTCGCGCCTGGGGCGCCAAGCCGACGGTCGCCGCCGGGACGGGCGCGCCCACCGTCGGACAGCAGTGGTTCATCGTCCCCGTGGCCTCCACCGGCTCCTACCGCCTCGTCAACCGCTTCAGCGGTCTGGTCCTCGGCATGTCCTCGGCGTCCGGCCGGTCCGCCGAGACCACCCCGACCCGCAGCTGGACGGACACCACGGGCAGCGCGGTCGGCGGCGCGAGGAGCGCGGCCGAGCAGACCCTCACCCTGACCCCCACCGGATCCGCCCCCGGCGGTCCCCTCGACGGCACCCACACCCTGACGGCCTCGGGCAAGTCCCTCGACAACCCCGGCCACTCGACGACCCCGGGCACCCAGCTCATCACCTGGGGCCCCAACGGCGGCGCCAACCAGCAGTGGACCCTCACCCGGCAGTCCGACGGCGGCTACCAGATCGTCAACGGCGAGTCGAAGCTGTGCGTCGACGTGAGCGGCGGCTCGGGGGCGGCCGGCGCCAAGGTGATCCAGTGGACCTGCACCGGAGGCGACAACCAGCACTGGCTCATCGCGGCCGCCTCGGGCGGCGGCTACACCGTGCGGTCCAAGTCCAGCGGGCTGCTGCTCACCACGGCGTCGGCGGCCGACGGCGCCCTGGTCACCCAGCAGCCCGCCGACGGCTCGGCACTCCAGCGCTGGGCCATCGGCTGAGGGACGGGCGGGCGGCGGGCACCACTTGAACGATCAAAATCGTGGGGGGTTAGCATATGAGCGCCGCCTAGCTCGAAAGATGAACCTGTGACTGTCAATGACGACTCGTTCACCAACTGGAAGAACCGCGAGGAGATCGCGGAGTCGATGATCCCCATCATCGGGAAGCTGCACCGCGAGCGGGACGTCACGGTCCTGCTGCACAGCCGCTCCTTGGTGAACAAGTCGGTGGTCAGCCTTCTCAAGACCCACCGATTCGCCCGCCAGATAGCCGGCGAGGAGCTCTCGGTCACCGAGACCCTGCCCTTCCTGCAGGCTCTGACCACCCTCGATCTCGGCCCCTCCCAGATCGACCTCGGCATGCTCGCCGCGATGTACAAGGCGGACGACCGCGGCCTGTCGGTCGCGGAGTTCACCGCCGGTGCCGTCGTCGGCGCCACCGGTGAGAACAAGATCGAGCGCCGCGAGCCGCGCGACGTCGTCCTCTACGGCTTCGGCCGCATCGGCCGCCTCGTCGCGCGGCTGCTCATCGAGAAGGCCGGCTCGGGCAACGGGCTGCGCCTGCGGGCCATCGTGGTCCGCCAGGGCGGCGAGCAGGACATCGTCAAGCGCGCCTCCCTGCTCCGCCGGGACTCCATCCACGGCCAGTTCCAGGGCACGATCACCGTCGACGAGGCGAACAGCACGATCATCGCCAACGGCAACGAGATCAAGGTGATCTACGCGGGCGACCCGTCGGAGGTCGACTACACGGCGTACGGGATCAAGGACGCCATCCTGATCGACAACACCGGCAAGTGGCGTGACCGCGAGGGCCTCTCCAAGCACCTGCGCCCCGGTGTCGACAAGGTCGTCCTGACCGCGCCCGGCAAGGGCGACGTGCCCAACATCGTGCACGGCGTCAACCACGACACCATCAAGCCGGACGAGCAGATCCTGTCCTGCGCGTCCTGCACCACCAACGCGATCGTGCCCCCGCTGAAGGCGATGGCCGACGAGTACGGGGTGCTGCGCGGCCACGTGGAGACCGTCCACTCGTTCACCAACGACCAGAACCTGCTGGACAATTACCACAGCTCCGACCGGCGCGGCCGTTCCGCGCCGCTGAACATGGTCATCACCGAGACCGGTGCCGCCTCCGCCGTCGCCAAGGCGCTGCCCGACCTGAAGGCGCCGATCACCGGCAGCTCGATCCGCGTCCCGGTGCCGGACGTCTCGATCGCCATCCTCAGCCTGCGGCTCGGGCGCGAGACCACCCGCGAGGAGGTCCTCGACCACCTCCGCAACGTCTCGCTCACCTCGCCGCTCAGGCGCCAGATCGACTTCACCACGGCGCCCGACGCGGTCTCCAGCGACTTCATCGGCTCGCGGCACGCCTCGATCATCGACGCGGGCCCGACCAAGGTCGACGGCGACAACGCGATCCTCTACCTCTGGTACGACAACGAGTTCGGCTACTCCTGCCAGGTCATCCGGGTCGTCCAGCACGTCTCGGGGGTCGAGTACCCGACCTACCCGGTGCCGGTCCTCTGACCGCACCCGCCCGGTGACCCGGAGGGCGACCCGATGCACACGGCATCCGGTCGCCCTCCGGCGTTCGCGGGCCGTCCGGCGGGCTCGTTCCGCCGATGCCGCCTATCGTGAAGAGCACAAGATCGAAGAGGCATCACGCGGGCAGGTGCATCTGTGAACGGGTCCGGCATCGACTTCGAGGCGGTCTTCCGGGCGCTGCCGGCCCCGGTGGCGCTGCTCACGACCGACCTCGTGTACGCCGACGTCAACGACGTGTTCCTGAGCACGACGGGCCGCCGCCGTGCGGAACTGGTCGGCCGCTATCTGTTCGACGTCTTCCCCGACAACCCCGGCGACCCGGGCGCCAGCGGGATGCGCAATCTGGAGGCGTCGCTGCGCCGGGTGGCCGCCACCGGCGAACGCGACGCCATGGCCCTTCAGCGCTACGACGTGGAGGACCCGACACGCCCCGGGGTCTGGGTGGAGCGGTACTGGAGCCCGGTGAACACCCCCGTGTTCGACGCGGAGGGCAAGGTGGTCCTGCTTCTGCACCGTGTCGAGGAGGTCACCGAACTCATCCGCGCCCGCGCCCGTACCGGCCCCACGGACGGCGAACGGACCAGAGTCCTGGAGGCCGAGCTGTACAGCCGGGCCGCCGAACTCCAGGAGGTCAACGAGCAGCTGCGCCAGGCGCACGCCCGTGAACACGAAGTGGCCCTCTCCCTGCAGGCCGCGATGCTGCCCGCGCCCGGGCCGCTCGGAGAGCGCCGTGCCGCCGTGCGCTACCTGCCCGCCGTCGGGGCCCTGAACGTGTGCGGCGACTGGTACGACCTGGCCGAGCTGGCCGGGGGCCGGCTCGCGGTCGCCGTCGGTGACGTGGTCGGGCACGGGCTTGCCGCGGCCGGGGTCATGGGTCAGCTGCGCAGCGCGCTGAGCGCCGCGTCACGAGTGGCCGAAGGCCCCGCCCAGGCCCTGGAAGTGCTCGGCCTGTACGCCCGTTCCGTGGCGGGGGCCGAGTCGGCGACCGCGTTCCTCGCCGTGATCGACTGGGACGGTCACACGCTCACCTACAGCAGCGCCGGGCATCTTCCCGCGGCGCTCCTGCATGAGGACGGCGGCGTGGAGTTCCTCGACGGCGCGACCGACCCGCCGCTGGGCGCCCGCCCCGAACACGTCGCCCGCCCGCAGGCCACGGCGGCTTTCATCGAGGGCGCGTCGCTCGTCCTCTACACGGACGGCCTCGTCGAGCGCAGGCACGAGGACATCGACACCGGTCTCCGCCGACTCGCGGGGTCTCTCGCACACCACCACGGAGCGGCTCCAGAAGCCCTGGCGGACGCGGTCCTCGCGGACCTGATCCCGGCCGGGGGAGCCACCGATGACACGGCCTTGATCGTCATCGGTCTCTAGGCCGCCCTTGACGTCAAGGGCGTACTTCCCGGACCGCACCCCTCACGGGTACGGCACGGGAAGCTCTCGTACGACGCGCCGGGCGGGCGGCACTCCATGGAGTGCGCCCGCTCCGGTCGCCGTCTACCAGTAGTGTCGCCGCCCGCCGACCGCGTGGCCGACGGATCCGAGGAGCCACAGGATGGCGCCTATGACCAGCAGAATGATGCCGATGGTCCACAGGATGGAGATGCCGGCCACGAAGCCGACGACGAGCAGGATGCTTCCGAGGACGATCATGATGTCCTCCGATCTGGCAGAAGGGTTCCAGCTCCTACTCACCAGAGTAGATCCGAGCCCGGCACAAGGGACCGGTCGCGCACGGCCAAATCTGTCCCGGCCGTCCGGGGGTCCGCCCGCTAGCCGTTCGACAGGCGGAGCTGGAGGTCGACCTCCTGGTCGCCCGCCGCGCTGCCCGCCGTCTCCACGGAGAAGGCCGCGGCGAGGGTGTGGCGCAGCCGTTCCACGGCCACCGGGCCGCCCTGGAGGTCGGCGGTGACGGGCCCCGCGAGCACCACTCCGGCGACGTCGGCCGGAGCGTGATCGGCGCGGAAGCTGCCGGTCCAGGTGGCGGGCCGCGGGCCCTCGCGGCGGCCCGGCACGTCGTTGTCGCGGTCGGAGTCGAAGTGGGCGGCGAGGACGTCGAAGACCGCGTCCGCGTCGGCCGCGGAGCACTCGCCGAGCATGACGTGCACCAGGTCGGGGGAGTCGGCCCCGGCGGCGGGGGAGGCCGGGGAAGCTGAGTCGTTCACGCTGTTCTCCGTGGTTGTTGCTGGGTGGGTGGATGTCGGGGTGAGGGGCCCGGTCCCCGGCGGGTGCCCGCGGGCTGTGCCGAGGCGCGGGGTCAGACGCGGCAGAGGCAGAAGGGGTGGCCTGCCGGGTCCGCGTAGACCCGGAAGCCCCGTTCGCCGCCCCGGTCGTCGAGGTCGAGCGGGGTGGCGCCGAGCGAGAGGACCTGCTGCTCGGCCGCGTCGATGTCCTGGACGTCGAAATCCAGGTGCGCCTGCTGGGAGTTGCGGTCCCCGCGCGGCCACTCCGGCGGGGTGTGGCCGGGCGCCCGCTGGAAGGCGATGCGGTGCCCGCCCGTGGCGTTCAGTTCGTACCAGTCCTCGTGGTCGTTCTTCACCTCGCCGCCCAGGACCGCCGCGTAGAACGCGGCGAGCGCCTCGGGGTCGGGGCAGTCCAGGGCCACGAGGCAGTAGGTCGCGATGGGCATGCCGGTCTCCTCGGATGTGTCGTCGATGTCGATGCGCCGATGTCGATTCAGAGTTCGCGCAGGGCGGGGAGCAGCTTCTTCTCCGCCCAGTCGATGAAGGGGAGTTGATGCTCGCCGCCGACCTGGATGAGGGCGATCTCCGTGAAGCCGGCCTCGGCGAAGGGGCGTACGGCTTCGACGAAGTGGTCGACGTCGTCGCCGCAGGGGATGGCCTCCGCCACGTCCCGCGGGGTGACGAAGCTGGTGGCTCCCTCGAAGGCGGAGGGGCCGGGCAGTTCCGAGTTCACCGGCCAGCCCGCGAACGCCCAGCGGAACTGGTCGTGGGCCCGGGCGATCGCCGCGTCCCGGTCGGGGTCGTAGCAGATGGGCAACTGCCCTACGCGGGGCTTGCCCTGGCCGCCGTGGCGGTCGAAGGAGTCGATCAGTTCCCTCTTGGGCTCGGTGGCGATGACGAGGTCCGCGAGCCGGCCCGCGAGCGAGCAGGACCGCTCGCCCGAGACGGCGACACCGATCGGCGGCAGCTCGTCCGGCAGGTCCCACAGGCGGGCGTCGGCGACGTCGAAGTAGGCGCCCTGGTGGTTGACCGTCTCGCCCGCGAACAGCGCGCGGATGATCTCGACGGCCTCTTCGAGCATGTCGAGGCGCACCTGCGTGGTGGGCCAACCGCCGCCCGTCACATGCTCGTTGAGGTTCTCGCCGGAGCCGAGGCCGAGCCGGAAGCGCCCCTGGGACAGCGACTGCATCGTCGCCGCCTTCTGCGCGACGACGGCCGGGTGGTAGCGGACCGTCGGACAGGTCACGTACGTCATCAGCGGAATCCGGCTGGTCGCCTGCGCCGCCGCGCCGAGGACGCTCCACGCGTACGGGGCGTGGCCCTGGGACTCCAGCCAAGGGAAGTAGTGATCGGACGTGACGGAGAAGTCGAAGCCCGCCCGCTCGGCCGCGACCACCCCTTCGACGAGGGCGCGGGGGCTCGCCTGCTCGGTCATCATCGTGTAGCCGATTTGCACCATATTTCACCCTTTGCCGAACCGCTCCAACCGAAACCTCCGCCTTCACCCGGCCGTCGGCACCCCGGGTACCCGATACGGCGGCGGCCACGCGGTCGGGAGCCGTTCGACGGGTCCCGGCGCGGGCGGCAGGTTTCGGTCGCGCGGGCCGGGCAACCCGCCCAGCAGGCACGGTCATCCCCGCAAGGAGTCGTCGTGGTCCTCGTAGCCGTTCTGCTGCCCAACCTGCTGCTGGTCGCCGTACTCGCCCTGGGCCGGTACGAAGAGCTCATGCTCGGCGGGGGTGAAGCCGCGTCGGAGCCACCGAAGCGGCACCTGGTCGCCGTGCCGGACCTGCCGGCCGCCGAGCCCACGCCGGAGCGGGAGGAAGCGACCGGGTACGGCCGGCGGACCGCCCGCGGCCGACACGCGGCATGACCCCCGGGCCGCGGCCACGAGATGTCGCGGGCCGCGAACGGCGGCATGATCGACGAGGGACGGCACCCCGGCACCGGCCCGGCGGTGCGTGAACCGGCGGCACCCTGGCAGTGAACGAGGCAGCACCCCGGCAAAGGCGGAACGAAAGGCATGAGCGCATGGCACGCGCGGCTCTGTTCGACGTCGACGGCACCCTCGTCGACACCAACCACCTGCACGTCGTCACCTGGTGGGAGGCGTTCCGCCAGTCCGGGCACGACGTGCCGACGCACGACATCCACCGCGCCATCGGACTCGGCTCGAACGACCTCATCGAGCGCCTGCTCGGCGAGGACCGCGACCGGGACGAGGACGAGGACGAGAAGCTCACCGCCGCGCACACCGCCCTGTACGGCACCTACTTCGAGCGCCTGCCCCCGCTGGAGGGCGCCCGTGACCTGCTGCGCCAGCTGGCGTCGCGAGGCTGGCGCATCGTGCTCGCCACATCGGCGGGCGGACCGGAACTGAAGGCGCTGCGCCGGGCCATCGACGCCGACGACGTCATCGCGGGCGTGGCCAGTGCCGACGACGTCAGCGAGGGCAAGCCCGCCCCGGACCCGGTGCACCGGGCGCTCGAACTGGCCGGGGCCGAGCCCTCGGAGGCGGTGTTCGTGGGGGACACCGTGTGGGACATGGAGGCGGCCCGATCGGCGGACGTACGCGCCATCGCCCTGCTCGCGGGCGGAATCGCCCGGGCGGACCTCGAAGCGGCCGGAGCGCAGGCCGTGTACGGCGACCCCGCCGAACTGCTCTCGCACCTCGACACCAGCCTCTTCGCCCAACTGGAGAGCACGGACTGACCCGGCCTGCCGGCACGGCCGCGCCGCCCGGCTCCCCTCGGCACCGCGATGCCGGCAGTGCGATCGGGTGGTGGGCGGCGCGGGCGAAGGTGTGCCGTGCCGCTGGCCGTCGTCCGGCCCGTCAGGCGAGCTGCGGCAGCACCTTGGTGCGGTAGAAGTCGAAGAAGCCCTGCTGGTCCTTGCCGATCTGGTTGATGTAGACGGTGTCGAAGCCCGCGTCCACGTACTCCTTGACCGCCGCCACATGGGCGTCCGGATCCGGCCCGCACGTGACGTTCTCGCGTACCCGGTCGGGCGTGACGAGCTCCGACGCCTGCTCGAAGTGGCGCGGGGTGGGCAGGATTTGAGGCAGTTCCCCGGGCAGCTGCTCGTTGGCCCACAGCCGGTGCGCGGTGCGGACCGCCTCTTCCTCGTCGGCGCCCCAGCAGACCTTGAGCCCGGCGTACACCGGCTTGGTGCCCCCGCCGCTGCGCCGGAAGCGCTCGATGGACGCGGTGTCGGGCGACATCGTGATGAAGCCGTCCCCGATCCGCCCCGCCACCTCCGCGGCCAGCGGCCCGAAGGCGGAGACGTCGATGGGCACGGGCTCGTCCGGGACGGTGTAGAGACGCGCGTTCTCCACCGTGTAGTGCTTGCCGTGGTGGCTGACCTGCTCGCCGGTGAAGAGCTGGCGCATCACCCGGACGGCCTCCTCCAGCATCTCCAGGCGGACCGGGGCCTCCGGCCACGAGTCGCCCAGGATGTGCTCGTTGAGGGCCTCGCCGCTGCCGATGCCCAGTCGGAAGCGCCCGCCGAGCTGCACGGCGCTGGTGGCCGCGGCCTGGGCGATCACGGCGGGGTGCGTCCGGATGATGGGGCAGGTCACCGCGGTCTCCACCGGGAGCGAGACGGCCTGGGACAGTGCGCCGATCACGGACCAGACGAACGGGGCCTGCCCCTGTTCGTCGTTCCACGGGTGGTAGTGGTCGGAGATCCACAGCGCCGAGAATCCGGCCTGTTCCGCCATCCTCGCCTGCTCCACCAGCTCGGCGGGGGTGTGCTCCTCGGTGGACAGGAAGTAGCCGTATTCCGTCATCGGAGACTCCTCGGGGGTGGTGAGCGGAATCCCTGTCCGGGTGGCCGCGGAACGGGCCGGGAAACGGCCCGGGTCCATGATTTCGGCGGCGGACACCGGCGCTCACACCAGTCACCCTAAGCGCGGCCGTGACCCCGCGCATGCCCGGGCCGAGGGGCACCGGGACCCGGCGGCCCGGCTGGCGGGGACGCCCCGGCTCGGGTAGCCGTAGAGGTGTGGACACCCAGGTCAGGGGTACGGGCGGGGGCGCGGACCGAGGGCAGCCGGAAAGGCATGACCCCGCACCGCTGTCCGCGCGGTGCACTGAGACAAGGAGCGACATCATGAAGGTGGCATTCCTCGTGGCGACGGAAGGCATCGAGCAGATCGAGCTGACCGAACCCTGGAAGGCCGTGGCCGACGCCGGCCACACCCCCGAACTGGTCTCCACCGAATCCGGGCGCGTCCAGGCGTACAACCACCTGGACAAGGGCGACACCTTCCCGGTGGACCGGACGGTCGGCGACACCGGCCCGGACGACTACGACGCGCTGGTCCTGCCCGGCGGCGTCGCGAACCCGGACGCGCTGCGCCTGGACAAGGACGCGGTCGCCTTCACCAAGGGCTTCTTCGATCAGGGCAAGCCCGTGGCGGCCATCTGTCACGCACCCTGGACGCTCGTGGAGGCCGACGTCCTGCGCGGCCGCACCCTCACCTCGTGGCCGAGCCTGCGCACCGACATCACCAACGCGGGCGGCACCTGGGTCGACGAGCAGGTCAAGGTGTGCACCGGCGGCCCCAACACCCTGATCACCAGCCGCAAGCCCGACGACCTGAAGGCCTTCTGCGCGGCCTTCCTCGACGCGTTCGGGAACTGACCCACCACGGAAGGCACCCCGCACGGCCGGGGTGCCCTACGCATGTGTGCCGCATGTGTGCCGCGAGGTTTCCCCGCCCCCACCCGTGGTAGTCGGAAGTGCGTTCCTTACGTACGAAGGGACGAAGGCGCCGGACGGGTTGGGACCATCAGCCGCCGGCGCCGCCCTTGTCCGGACCCTTCGGTCACGGGGCGGTGGCTTCGGCGGTGATGAGGTCGATCACGGAGGGGAAGCCGCCCTCGGCCAGGGCCTCGCGCTGGCGGTCGGCGCCGTTGCCCTGGCGCAGCAGCCGGTGGATGAGCGAGCCGACCTCGCGCTCGTCGCCGGACTCCTCCAGTTCCCGCGCGATGTGCTGGGTGAGCTGGCACAGGGTGTCGCCGGCAGGGCGCGGACGGCCCGCCGAGTCGATCAGGGTGCCGCCCAGGCCGTGCCGGGCGGCGTGCCAGATCGCGGCCTGCAAGAGCTCCGGCGCGCACTGCGGCTCGGGCTCGCCCGCCTTGTGCTCGCGCAGCGCGGTGGCCGCGAGCGCCCGGACGATGCCCGCGAACATCACGGCGTCGTCCGCCCTCAACTGCACGTCCAGACACCGCAGTTCGAGGGTGGGATAGCGCTCCGAGAGCCGTGCCTGCCAGTACAGCTGGCCGGTGTCCAGGATGACCTTGGACTCGACCAGGGCCCGGGTGCGCCGCTCGTAGTCCTCGAGGTCGTCGAACCGGGGCGGCGGACCGCAGACCGGCCAGCGGCTGAAGACCGGGGTGCGCCAACTCGCGAAACCGGTGTCCCGTCCTTGCCAGAAAGGGGAGTTGGCCGACATGGCGAGCAGCGTCGGCAGCCACACCCGGATCCGGTTCAGGACGGACACGGCGACCTCCCGGTCCGGCATCCCGACGTGTACGTGCATGCCGTTGATGAACTGCTCCTCCACCAACTGCGCGGCGCGGGCCCGCAGATCCTGGTAGCGCGGCTCGTGCGTCACCTCGGTGGGGGCGGAGCCGGTCAGCGGGGCCGCCGCGGTCGCCGCGAGCCGGCAGCCGTACCGCTCCGCCGCGGCGCCGATGGCGTGCCGCAGGCGCAGGAGGTGGCCGCCCACCTCGTCGAGGGACTCGCAGACCGGCGTGGCGACCTCGACCTGGGCCAGGAGCAGCTCGGGCTGTACCTCGCGCTCCTGCACCATGGGTTCGAGACCGGCGGCCGCACGCACCTCGTCGGACAGCGGTGCGGGCAGACCCGAGTCCGGGTCCACGAGCAGATACTCTTCTTCGACCCCAATGGTGATCACGAGATGTGAGTACCCGCTCCGGGCTGACCGTACGCGATGCCCGACGCACGGTCGGGCCGTCGTGACGGCGCTGCCCGGCACCGCCCGCCGGGGGCCCCGCGCCTCAGGCGTCGCTGAGGCACCGCGCGTCGGCCGGCTCGGCCCGCTCCGCCCGGGACTGGGGCCGGGTGTCGAACCGGGGCAGGGCCGGAACGCTCGCCGCCGCGGCGAGGGCGGGGCTCGGCGGCAGCGGGCGCAGGGGACGCAGCTCCTGGGGCTGAGCGGTCAGCGTGAACCACACGACCTTGCCGCCCGGCGTGTTCTGGGTGCCCCAGCTGTCGCTGAGGTGGGCGACCAGGGCGAGGCCGCGGCCTCGCTCGGCGAACGGCTGCGGGCCGTGCAGCCGGGGCAGCCGGGGGTCGCCGTCGGCGACGGACGCGGTGAGCTGTCCCCGGGCCCAGCGCAGTTCCAGGACGCACTCGTGGTCGCCCTGGGTGTGGCGGTGGACATTGGTGAGGAGCTCGGTCACGCCGAGGCTGACGGGCTGGATGATGCTCTCCAACCGCCAGTGACGAAGATGCGCGGCGACGATGCGGCGGACCTGGGGTATGCGGGCCGGCGTCGCGTCGAGGCCGAGCGTGTACTGGCGGGGACTGTCGATGGTGAACACTGCGACTCCCTTGTCGGCGGGAGCGGCTCGCCGGCCACTCCCACGTCCGCAGCCACGCGAGGACTACCAGAAGTAGCCGGTTGGGCACAGCGCGGATTCCTCCAGCATGACCCGTACGGCCGCATTCGCAACACGGGGCGGCGAGACCCCGAAGGAGCGGCCCCGAGCGCCCGTCACGGCGGGGCCGGCGGGCACCGACGGCTCGGCGGCGCGATAGTGGAGGGGGCTGTGGCCGGTGCGTCGGCCCTGTGATCGGCCCGCCGGAACTTCTGGAAGCGAGGGCTTTCGTGACGCCCCCATCAACTGACTCCACCGCCCGACTCGGCTCCGGGGCACCGGTGTTCGGCGCCCCGTGCTGGGTGAGCCTGATGGCCCGCGACCTGGACGCCGCGCTCGATTTCTACGGCGAGGTGATGGGCTGGACCTTCGGCCCCGTCAAGCTCGGCGACGAATTCCGGGTCGCGCTGGCCGGCGGGGCGCCGGTCGCCGGCATCTCCGCGCTGGCCTCGGCGTTCCAGGTCGCCGTCGCCTGGACCCCGTATTTCGCGGTCGAGGACGCCGATGTCACCGTGTCCCGCATCCGCGAGCGGGGTGCCACGGTCGCGGTCGGCCCGGTCGCGGTGTATACGGGCCGGGGAGCGCTGGCCGCCGACCGCGACGGGGCGGTCTTCGGGATCTGGCAGGGCCCGCTCGTCTCGAACTGGGAGAGCTGGCGCGACAGCGCTCCGGCCTGGACCCGGCTGCACACCCGGGACGCGTTCGACGCGGCGATCTTCTACGGCGAGGTCCTGGACTGGGCCTGCGGCCGTCCTGGCTGCTGCGATGTCCGCTACGAGCGCGACGAGGTCGTCCTGTGGCACGGCGGCCGGGTCGTCGCCCGGCTGACCTCCGGTGCCGTCGGGGCGGCCCCCGACCCGAACCTGCGGCCGCACTGGCACACGCACTTCGCCGTCGACGACCCGCACGCACACGCCGAACGGGCCCGCGCGCAGGGCGGCACCGTCCTCGCCGAAGGCACCTCGCCCACCGGCCCCTGGGCGCGCATCAGCGACCCCGACGGCGCCACCTTCACCCTCAACGGCAAGGGATAGCCGAGCCCGCGCGTTGCGCCGTCCCGGCCGGCGCGGCACGATGCCCGGGCGGGGGCCCGGGTCCGGTACCGATCGTGGAGGTGGCCTTCGATGTGCCGACTGTTCGGACTGAGCAGCGCTCCGCGCCGCAGTCACGCCACGTTCTGGCTGCTCGACGCCCCCGACAGCCTCGCGGTACAGAGCCACCGCGATCCGGACGGTACGGGCCTCGGCTACTTCGACCCCGACGGTACGCCCGAGGTGCGCAAGGCGCCGGACGCGGCGTACCAGGACCGGGACTTCGCCCGCGAGGCCCGCCGGATCAGCTCGACCACCTTCCTCGCGCACATCCGTCTCGCCTCCACCGGTGGCCTGACCGCCCCCAACACCCACCCCTTCGAGCAGGAGGGGCGGCTGTTCGCGCACAACGGCGTCGTCGAGGAACTGGCAACGCTGGAAGCCCACTTGGGGCCCGACATGTCACTGGTGCGGGGCGATACGGACTCCGAGCGGGTGTTCGCGCTGATCACCCGGGAGATCCGGGACGGCGGCGGGGACATCGGCGCCGGCATCGAGCGCGCCATTCGCTGGATCGCCGCCCAACTCCCCCTGTACGCACTCAACTTCGTCCTGACCACCCCGGGCGAGCTGTGGGCCCTGCGCTACCCCGACACGCATGAGCTGTACGTGCTGGAGCGCGAGGCGGGCGGCCCGCACGGGACCCGGCACCTGGACCACAGCGGAACGGCCGGCCGGATGCGCGTCCACTCCGAGGACCTCGCCGACGTCCGGGCGACCGTCGTCGCCAGCGAGCGCATGGACGAGCATCCCGACTGGCGGCTGATGGAGCCCGGCGAGCTGCTCCACGTCACCCCCACCGGCCGCGCCGACCGGCGCCTCGTGCTGCCCGGCCCGCCGGCCCGTCCGCTCCGGCTGGCCGACCTGACCGACCGGGCCGCCCACTCGCAGAAGGCGGGCGGGTGAGCCGCGGTCAGCGGCCGAGTGCCTTGCGCAGCTGCTGCTTGTTCATCGACGAGCGGCCCTCGATGCCGCGCTTCCTGGCCTCTTCGTAGAGCTGGTCCTTCGTCGGCCCCTGGGCGCCGCTGTGCGAGCGCTCGCCGCCGCGCTGGTAGGCCGACTTCTTGTCCTGCGTCGACGTCCTGCTCGCCGTTCTGGACTCGCCCGAGCGCGCGCGCTCCTTGTTCACGGTCCGTGCGGCGATCTCCTTCGCGCGCTTGGCGGAGGCCCCGCGGTCCTCGGCGCTCTCCTTGATGTGCTCGTACTGGCGCTCCCGCTTGGGGCTCGAACCTGCCGGCATGACGTCTCTCCTCACTTCCGCGACCCCGGCCTGCCTGGGGTCCGCGCGGACTGTCCGGGTACGGCCCGGCGCCGCTCGGGAGCGGGCCGCGGCCCGTGTGTCAGTTCACTGCGACGTGTCACGGAACGCGACATCAGTGCGTCTGGGCGGGTGAGCCGGATCCCCTAGGCGCGGTGCTCCGGATCCGTGGGCTCCCGGCCCTGCGAGGCCTCGGGCGGCTGCCAGGAGTCCGAGCCCGGCTGCGGTTCCTGGGGCGGCATCGGCTTGCGGGCCGTGCGGCGGCTCCCGAACCAGAAAGCCGCGATCAGGACGGCGACGATGATGACGCCCACGCCGGTGAACAGCCACGTCGTCGAGGACGAGGCAAGTGTCTGTGAAGCAGCGAAACTGGTCATGAAAAGCGCCTACCCCCTCAGTGACCCGCCTGACACCGAGTTGCCGACGACTTCCGGCATCCGGCCCCTACGTCCGACGTGCGCTGACTGTGGGTGACGGCTCGGGATGCGAGGGTCTCGGGGCGCTGTTTCCCTGGGGGTATCCGTAACCCCCCATGTGCAGGAGTGATCATGAGCGTCGCAGACGAGTTCGGTGCCCGTGCGCAGCAGATGCGTGAGAAGGCGGAGCAGCTGGAGCAGGCCGCCGAGCGTGCCTCGGACCCGGCGGAGCGCCAGCGTCTGAAGGACAAGGCCCACCGGCTCAAGGAGCAGAGCAGGATGCAGGGCGACAGCACCGGCATCGACCCCATGTGAGCTCCGGCTCGCCACGGCCGCGGCGGCTCCTCGCGCACCAGCGGGAGCCGCCGCGACGCGTTCGCCGGGTCAGCCGGTCAGGACGCCCGGCAGGGCGAGAGCGCCGAGCAGGGCCGTGCCCACCAGGAGCCAGGCGATGTAGTCGCCGATGTGGCCGGAGTGCAGTCGGCGCAGCGGCCACATCCAGGCGTGCGGCTCCCGGCCCGGCGGGCCCTGGACCGCCGCTCCGGCGAGCGCCGCGCCCAGCGCGGCCGAAGCGGCGCCCAGGAGCAGGCCGGTGAGCGTCCAGTGCGGTGAGTACGTCGACGCGGCGCCGAAGCCCCGGCCCACCGCCCTCGCGAGCCCCGGCACCAGGCCCACGGCGAGCGATCCGGCGAGCAGCACGGCCGGGACCGCGGTCATCGTGACCGGCACCCGGCCGATCCGGCCCTCGGTCTCGGGCTCCTCGCCCCCGCCGCCCGTCTCGTGCCCCGGGTCGCTCGGCGGCATGGGTCCGAGCCCGAAGAACACCCGCGCCGCGACCCGCAGCACCGCGCCCGCCGTGACGGCGGAGACGGCCACGAACAGGACGGTGAAGCCGATGCCGCCCGCCTCCTCGACGACCGACTTGCCCAGCCCCGTACCGAAGGGCGGAAGCCCGGCCAGGGCCAGCGCGCCCGCCAGGAACAGAGCGGCCACGACGGGCAACTCCCTTGCCCTGCCGTGCAGTTCGTGCTCGTCCACGCTGCCGTACCGGTCGAGCAGGATCCCCGTGCAGGCGAACAGGGCGGCCTTCGCGCCCGCGTGGCCGAGGACGTAGAGCGCCACACCGTCGGTCGCCTGGGGCTTCATCAGGCCGATGCCGACCAGGAAGAGACCGGTGTGCGCGACCGTCGAGTACGCCAGGAGGCGTTTGATGTGGCGCTGCTGCCAGCACATCAGCGCGCCCACGAGTGCGCCCAGGGTGCCGAGCACCAGGAAGGCGCGTCCGGCGTCGGGTGCGGGCACCCCGCCGGGCCCGGCGAACACCGTCGTGCAGACCCGCCATACCCCGTACAGGCCGAGCTCGACCATGACCCCGGAGAGCAGCATGCACACCGGCGTCGGGGCCACCGCGTGGGCGTCCGGCAGCCAGAAGTGGAACGGCAGGGCGGCGGCCTTGACCAGGAGGCCGGTCAGGACGAGGGCGAAGGCGGCGAGCACCAGCGCGTCGGGCCCGCCGTGCGCGTCGAGCTGCTGCCCGATCCGGCGCATGTTGAGCTCGCCGGTGCGCGCGTACAGCAGCACGATTCCGGTCAAAGTGGCGTACGCGCCAAGGGAGTTGAGCACTCCGAAGGTGAGCGCGCCCTGGACCGCCTTCTTCTCCTCCACGCGGTAGCCGGTCAGGGCGTACGCGACCACGCTCATCAGCTCGAAGAAGACGAACGCGTTGAAGAGGTCCCCGGTGAGCGCGAATCCGCACATGCCGGCCTGGAAGAGCAGTACGAGCGCGGGGAAGGACCCCGCGTGCCGGCGCGGCGGCTCGTCGAAGTAGTGCCAGGCGTAGGCGAGGACGGCGACGACCAGGACGGAGACCAGCGCCGCGAGACCCGTCCCGGGTCCGTCGCCGACCAGGGCGATGCCCACGCCCTCGCCGCCCTCGGGGCGCCAGCCGCCGACCCATTCGACGGCGTCGGGCGAGGAGTTGAGCAGCAGCGCGATCGTGAGCCCGGCGGTGGCCGCCGCGACGGCGCAGCCCACCGACTCGGCCGCGATGCGCGGGAGCCGCCGCCCCGCCGCCACCAGGACGGCGGCGCCCAGCAGGGGCAGGGCCACGACCAGGGGAAGCAGTTGGTTCATCCGCGCAGCTCGGAGAGTTCGTCCGGGTTGACCGTGCCGTGCCGCTTGGCGACCTGTATCACCAGGGCGAGCAGCAGGGCGGTGACCGTGGCGCCGACCACGACGTCGGTGAGCGCCAGGGCCTGGACGACCGGGTCCACCAACGGCCGCGCGCCCGGCTTCACATCGGAGAAGACCGGCGCCGTGCCGCCGTCGCGGTACCCGACCGCGAGCAGCAGGACATAGGTGGAGGACTGACAGACCGTCAGGCAGCCCACGGCGTGGACCAGATGACGGCTCGTGGCCAGGCCGTAGCAGCCGACCAGGAAGATCCAGCCGGCCACCAGATACGGAACCGCGTTCATCACGGTCGGTCCACGCCCCCGTTCATGATTGCTTCCCTTCCTTCCGTGCGGGCCCCTGCTCGATCTCGACGGCCTGGTCGAGGAAGCGGGCGAGCAGCACGACCACCGCGGCGGCGACCTCCATGCCGACCGCCGCGTTGAGCAGCGGCACCGTCCCGCCCGAGGCAAGGGTGTTGAAGGTGCCCAGCGGCAGGGTGTTGGCGAGGAACGCGGAGCCGCCCACCAGCCCGGCGATGCCGAGCACGACATAGGCCGCCTCGCCCACCGCGTCCGCCACTTCGTACTGGCCGACCGGCCGCAGGCGTTCCAGGGCGCGGTAGTCCGCCCCGATGTACAGCAGGTGCAGGGCGGTGGCCAGGACCACCCCGCCCTGGAAACCGCCGCCGGGGCTGAGCTGGCCGTGCGCGATGACGTACAGGCCGCAGAGCAGGGCGACGGGCAGCATGATCCGCGCGTAGCGGCGTACCGGGGGAGCGATCCTGGCCGGGGCGGGCGGCACCTCGCGTTCGTCGCGGGTCTGGCGCAGCAGGACGACGGTGCCGAGCACCGCGCCGAACAGGATGCTCTCCTCGCCCAGGGTGTCGAAGGCCCGCAGATCGAAGTTGACGGACGAGATGACGTTCGCGGTGTGCCGGGAGAGCGCGGCCGCCACCGCCCGCTCGCCGTAGGGGTGCCGCTCGCCGCCGAAGCGCGGCAGCCGCACGTAGGCGGCGACGAGGAGGACGGCCACCGCGAATCCACCCGTGGCGAGCACCCACATGCGCAGGCGCCGGCTCATCGCTCACCCTCCTCGCGCTGCCCCCGACGGCGTACTTTGCGTACGGAGAGCAGGATGAGCAGCGGGGTCAGAGCAGAGCCCACCGCGAGCTGGGAGAGGCCCACATCAGGTGCCTGGAGGACGGTGAAGAGCACCGCGAGGGCCAGTCCGAGCACCGCGAGCACCAGGGCCTGGCGGGCCGGATCGCGCACCACGACGGCGGCCGTCGCCGAGGCGGCGACGAGCAGCAGCGAGATCAGGGTCAGGGCATCAGTCACGGTCGGCCGCCGCTCCCTTGGGGAAGCCGCCCGACAGCGCCCGGGAGGCGATCACGTTTCCGGCGACGAGCAGTGCGCCGACCAGGACGAGCTTCACCGTCGCGCGGCCCGCCCCGGTGTCCACGCACATCGCCACCACGACCACGAAGGCGGCCGAAGCGGCCGCCACTGTGAGCGGATTGGCGTGCGGCGGATCGTCGTCGAGGTCCTCGCCGAGCAGCCGCGCGTACACCAGCGTGCCGGCCGGGCCGAGCACGGCGAGCACCAGCGCGAGATCGACATAGGACGGCCGGGCGTACGCCTGCGAGAGCAGCAGCATCACCAGGCACACCACCGAGGTGCCGAAGTTCTGGGCGACCACCCGGCGTTCGAGCGGGCCGGTGGCCACGCCCCACACCACGGGGCCGAACCCCGCGGCAAGGAGCACCGTCGCCGCCACGAGCCAGCCGTTCACGAGTCCCTCATCGCCCGGCGCGCGGCCCGCGCGGCGACCGCCGCGAGGAGGGCGGCCCCGGCCCCGACGAAGCATTCCAGTGGGTCGATCGTGCTGATGAGCACGAGCCATCCGCCCGTCAGAAGCACCCACCACGCGAGGATTTCGCCGGTGGCGGCCACTGTTCGCCCCATCCCCGTATCCCTCCACGCCCGCGCCTGGTCCGGCTGTCCCACCCGCCGCGACGGGCCTGTTCATGAAAGCACCGCCGACCGGCGCGCTCCCGACGGCGCGCTGCCGGTGCCTTCGGCGAGCACCCCTGGTGACCGGCCCGTCGGCGGGCATCCAGTACCCGGCATCCCCGGTGCCAATCGCCCGGCCCGGTCATGTGCCCGTCATCCGGATGGCGGCCCAGGGAACCGGCATACAAGGCCGGCACCGGGATACCTGGCTAGGGTCGGAGGCGGAAGAGTCCGGCTCCGGCGCCCGCCGCCGTCGTGCCGCGCGGGGGCGGTCACCACCCGGGGTGGCGGCGCACGGAGACCCCGTCCCGGCCTCGAAGAGAGGTACTGGCAGATGGACCCGTCGCACGTCTGCGCCTCAACCGCACCGGGCCGGCCCGGAGGCCGTGATGACCACGCCCCCGCCTGAGCGCGGCGGCGACCCCGAGCCCGCCGAAGCGACCCCCGGGGGGCCCTCGGCCACGGGCGCACGGTCCCGTGCGACCCGGATCGTGTTCGGCAGGTCCTGGCTCTCCAGCGGCTTCGGCCTCGGCCTGGGCGCGACCCTCGCGTGGCTGACCGTCCAGACCGTCCTTGAGGTCGGCAGCCTCCTCACCCTGCTGCTCCTCGCCGTGTTCATCGCGCTCGCCCTCGAACCGGTCGTCGCCTGGCTCACCCGGCACCGGCTGCGCCGGGGCTGGGCCGTGCTCGTGGTCATCATCGTGCTGCTCGCGCTGTTCGCGGGGTTTCTCGCGCTGGTCGTGCCCCCGGTCACGGACGAGGTCAACGCACTGATCAAGGCGGTGCCCGACTGGCTGAAGCAGCTGCGGAACCACGACTCGGCGCTCGGCAGGTTCGAGGACCGCTACCACGTCCTGCAAAAGGCCAAGGACCAGTTCTCCAACGGCGGGGCGGCGGGCCTGGCGGGCGGTCTGCTCGGCGCGGGACGGGTGGTGGTCGGGGCCGTGACCTCGGCCGCCGTCGTCATCGTCGTGACGATCTACGTGATGGCGTTCCTGCCGTCGCTGAAGCGCTTCTTCCTGCGCTTTGTCGCGGCCCGCAAGCGCCCGCACGCCCAGGAGGTCACCGACGAGATCCTGATCAGGGTGGGCCGCTACATGCTCGGCAACGTACTCACCTCGGTGATCGCGGGGCTCGCCACCTTCATCTGGTGCGTGGTCACCGGCGTCCCCTATCCGGCGGCGCTGGGCGTGTTCATCGCGCTGATGGACCTGATCCCGATCGTGGGCACCACGATCGGCGGCCTCGTCGTCAGCCTGGTGGCGCTCTCGGTGTCCTTCCCCGTGGCCCTGGCGACAGCAGGCTTCTACGTCGCGTTCCGGGTCGCCGAGGACTACCTGATCGTGCCCCGCGTGATGAAGTTCGCCGTGGACGTCCACCCGCTGGTCACGGTGGTGGGCGTGCTGTTCGGCGGCGCGCTGCTCGGCATCGTGGGGGCCCTGGTCGCCATCCCGGTCGCCGTGGCGATCGGCCTGATCCTGGACGAGCACGTCTTCTCCCGGACCGACGCGTCCTGAGCCGCGGTCTCGTGGGCCGTCGTGTCCAGAGTCGTGGTCTCGTGGGCCGTCGTGTCCGGAGCCGTGGTCTCGTGGGCCGTCGTGTCCCGGGTCCGTCGTAGCGCGGGCCGGAGGGGCCGCCCGCCCGAACGGGCCCTCAGATCCTGGTCTCGCTGTATCCGCACACCCACGTCAGGGCGTCGTGCACACCACGGGTGAAGTCCCGGGCGCCGGCCTGGGTGGTGGGGTCCTCCAGCTGGACGACGGCCGCGTCCACCTCGGCAGTGAGCAGCGGCAGGTCGGGCGGCGGGCGGCGGGCGGAGGTGCCCGTGACCGGCGCGCGGTCGACGCGGCCCATGGCCCAGCGGTACGCCGCGGCCACGCCCAGGGCGTACTGGGCGGGTGCGTCGGAGCGGTTGGTCAGGTACTTGAGCGCCAGGTCGACATCGCTGGGGGACCGGACGCCGATCAGCGCCGCCCCGCCGTCCGGCACGGCCCGGTTCTCGGAGCCGTCCGGCGCGAACCGGTTCTCGGATGTGGTTCCGTCCTCGGGTGCGGTCACTTCACTCACCTCTTGCTTGCGGGTCGTCGCCGTTGTGGGGGTCCATGGGGGCGGGTACCCACTGAGCAGCACTATCGGCACGCCCACGACGGCCTTTCGGGCCGCCGGCGGTCCCGCCCGACCACCATGCTGTACGCCGAGACCGCCGTCGGGGCGGCCCGCTCGGCCAGATGGGTCACCCGCGGGGCACGGTATGGCGCGTGGGGCGCGAGGGTGGCCGGAACCCTGCCCCGGAGCCGCCGTTGGGGTACCCACTAATCTGACCGCATGACGATGCACAAGGCCGTCCCGGTGGGCGTGGACGCGATGATCGAGGACCTCAGGACGCTCGTCGAGGTCGAGTCGCCCTCGCGCGACCGCGAGGCCCTGGCGGCATCGGCCAAAACCGTCGCCGCCTTCATCGAGAACCGCCTCGGCGGCCGTGCCGCCCTCGTCGAGAGCGCGGCCGGGCCGCACGTCCACTGGTCGGGCGGCGGCGACCCGTTGGTGCTGATCCTCGGCCACCACGACACGGTGTTCCCGCTCGGCACCCTTGAGCGGCGCCCGTTCAAGGTCGAGAACGGGCGCGCGACCGGCCCCGGGGTCTTCGACATGCTGGGCGGTCTGGTGCAGGCCGTCCACGGACTCGCGGCCCTTGAGGACCGGTCCGGCGTCGAGATCCTGGTGACCGCCGACGAAGAGGTGGGCTCCCACGCCTCGCGTGCCCTCATCGAGGAACGGGCCCTGGCCTGCGGTGCGGTGCTCGTCTTCGAGGGGGCCGCCGACGGGGGCGGCCTGAAGACCGGCCGCAAGGGCTGCGGCACGTTCCGGGTCTCCATCACGGGCCGCGCCTCACACGCGGGGCTCGAACCGGCGGCCGGGGTCAACGCCCTGGTCGAGGCGGCCCACCAGGTGCTGGACATCGCGGCTCTCGGCCGCCCGGAGATCGGCACGACGGTCACTCCGACCGTCGCCGCCGCCGGAACCCTCGACAACGTCGTGCCCGCCCACGCGACCGTCGTCGTCGACGTACGCGTCGAGTCGGCCGGGGAGAAGGCCCGGATCGAGGCGGCCTTCGCGGCACTGGCCCCGCATCTCGCCGAGGCCGAGATCACGGTCGAGGGGGCGGTCGGCCGGCCTCCCATGCCCGAGTCGGCATCGGCCGAACTCTTCGCGCTGGCACGGGAGTTGGTGCCCGGCATCGAGGGCGTGGCGGTCGGCGGCGGCAGCGACGGCAACTTCACGGCGGCGCTCGGGGTGGCGACGCTCGACGGCCTCGGCGCCGTCGGGGGCGGTGCCCACGCCGATCACGAGTATCTGGTGGTCGACACCATGGCCGAGCGCGCGAACCTGGTCACCGGCCTGGTGACGGCCCTGCGGAACCGGTAGCGACGCGGGCCCCGGGTCAAGGGGTGCGGTGCGCCTGGTCGGCGTCGTCCGCCAGGGCTCGGGGGAGTGCGTCGAGCATGGTGAACGAGCCGTCCAGGCGGACGATCCGCAAGATGTGGGACACCCGGGGCGTGCCACGGATCAGACGCAGCACACCGCCCCGGTACGCCACGTGCTCGCGTACCGCCAGCAGCAGTCGGATCCCCCCAGCGTCCAGGAAGGTCACCGCACGCAGATCGAGCACCACATCGGCGGCGGACAGCCGGACCAACGCATGGACGCGGGGCCCGAGTTCGCGATGGGCCAGCATGTCCAGTTCGCCGTGCAACTCGATGATGACGGTGCCCCCAACGGTGCGGGTCCGCAGCCAGAAGGCCAGTTCGTCAGCGCTCACGTCGCGCCTGCCTGTCTCTTGTTTCCCGGTGCCTGGATGCCGCCCCCGACATCCGGAATGCCTTACTCCCCGTAACCGCTTGATGGGCTGGGAAGTGGGGGCCGAACCGAAAACCCCCTGGTAATCCTCATGCCCCGACGATCTGGGAAACTCACCTGTGTGACGGTCTGTAATGGAACGAGTTTCGGACAACATGCCGAACACGCGTCCGGGGAGGGTGAATCGGTCCGCGCGAGTCCGCTGAGCGGTTGCCGAAGCGCCAACTCCCCATAGGAAAAGCTCCAGTTGGGGCATGGCGTCGCCTCAGCGGCCGGCGAACAGGGCGGGCGCCGCCCTGTCGAGCACCCCGCTGATGCGGTCCCACGCCTCCATGTCGCGCTCCACCGGCGGGAGTTCCCTGCCCCGGCCCGCTCCCCAGTCCCGGGCGAGCGTCACCGGATCGGCGCCGGTGGCGGCCGACGCGGCGAGCGCGGCGGCGCCGACGGCGACCAGCTCCGTACCCGTCGGGAGCACGAGGGGGCGTCCCGAGAGCCGACGTACCGTCTCCACCCAGGTGCGCCCCTGGGCGCCGCCTCCGACGAGACGCAGTGGCCTGGACGTGGCGGCGGCCGACGTGGGGTCGAGGCCGCATGCGCTCAGCACCTCGTCCAAGGCGCGCAGGACCGTGACGGCGGCACCCTCGTAGGCGGCGCCGAGGAGCTGCTGGGGTGTGGTGGCGTGGCGCAGACCGGTGAGCAGCCCGGACGCGCCCGGGAGGTCGGGGGTGCGCTCGCCGTCCAGATAGGGCAGGAGCACGGCCTCGCCGCCGGGCGCCGCGTCGTCGCGGTCGAGACCGAGGAGGGTGGCGATCCGGTCGACGGCCAGCGTGCAGTTGAGGGTGCAGGCCAGCGGGAGGTGGTTTCCGTCCGCCGAGGCGAAGCCGTTGAGCGCCGGATTGGTGGGCCGGGTCCGGGTCGCCGCGAAGACCGTGCCGGAGGTGCCCAGGCTCAGTACGGGGTGGTCCAGGAGGCCGGCGCCGCCGAGCCCGAGTCCCACGGCCGCGCTCATGTTGTCACCGGTGCCGGCGGCCACGACCGTGGTCGCGGGCAGCCCGAGCGCCTCGGCGGCCTCCGGGGTGAGGGTGCCCACCGTGGCGCCGCCGGTCCGGGCGACGTGGGGCAGCAACTCCGGCCCGATCCCGAGCAGTTGGAGGATCTCGGTGTCGTACGTGCCGGTGGCGGTGGAGTACCAGCCGGTGCCGGAGGCGTCGCCGGGGTCGGTCGCGGCGACGCCGGTCAGCCGTTCGGTGAGAAAGTCGTGGGGCAGCCGGACCGCGGTGCAGCGCTCGGCCGTGGACGGCTCGTTCTCGCGCAGCCACCGCCACTTGGCGGCGGTCACCGCCGCGACCGGAACGGATCCGGTGCGGGCGGTCCAGGCCTCCGGGCCGCCCAGTGTCGCGGCGAGGGCCGCGGCCTGCGGGGCCGAGCGGGTGTCGTTCCACAGCAGGGCCGGCCGCAGTGGCCGCCGGTCGCGGCCCAGGACCACCAGGCCGTGCTGTTGCCCCGCGACCGCGATGCCGCGGACGGCGGACGCGGGCGCCCCCGACTCCTTCAGCCCGGCCGCGACGGCATCGCACAGCGCGTGCCACCACTGCTCCGGATCGCTCTCGCGGGCCCCGGCCGAGCCGGTGACGCGGTGCGGGGAGCGGCCGACGGCGAGCGTCCTTCCGGTGACGGCGTCGGCGAACAGGGCCTTCGTGGACTGGGTGGAGCTGTCCACGCCGATGACGACCGGGCTGTGCGGCATCCGGGCACCTTTCTGCGGGTCTTGTGAGTCCGATGGGGACCCGGTTGACGCGTGAGTCATTTGGCTGAAGCGGGAACAAAACCACGATCCAGCCAACTGGGACTGGCGTGCCAAATTAGACGAACGACCGGGGTTACGGAAGCCGTGGCCGTCGTGCAGTATTTGGTAAGGGAAAAAACAAATAGATCCGGCCGAGTTGCCGGACGAGCCCGCGAGAAGGTGGCGACGAGGATGACGGAACGCTTCACACCGACCCCCGAGGACAAGTTCTCCTTCGGGCTGTGGACCGTCGGCTGGCAGGGACGCGACCCGTTCGGGGACGCGACACGGGCCGCCCTCGACCCGGTCGAGTCGGTCCGGCGGCTCGCCGGTCTCGGCGCGTACGGCGTCACCTTCCACGACGACGACCTGATCCCCTTCGGCGCCTCGGACGCCGAGCGGGAGTCGCACGTCAAGCGGTTCCGGCAGGCGCTCGACGCCACCGGCCTGGTCGTGCCCATGGCCACCACGAACCTCTTCACCCACCCAGTCTTCAAGGACGGCGCGTTCACGGCCAACGACCGCGACATCCGGCGGTACGCCCTGCGCAAGACCCTGCGCAACATCGACCTGGCCGTGGAGCTGGGCGCCCACACCTACGTCGCCTGGGGCGGGCGCGAGGGGGCCGAGTCCGGCGCCGCCAAGGACGTGCGCGTCGCACTGGACCGGATGAAGGAGGCCTTCGACCTGCTGGGCCAGTACGTCACGGAACAGGGCTACGACCTGCGCTTCGCCGTCGAGCCCAAGCCCAACGAGCCGCGCGGCGACATCCTGCTGCCCACCGTCGGCCACGCCCTCGCCTTCATCCAACGCCTCGAACGCCCGGAGCTGGTCGGCGTGAACCCCGAGACCGGGCACGAGCAGATGTCCGGCCTCAACTTCACCCACGGCATCGCCCAGGCCCTGTGGGCGGGCAAGCTCTTCCACATCGACCTCAACGGCCAGTCCGGCATCAAGTACGACCAGGATCTGCGCTTCGGGTCCGGCAATCTGCGTGACGCCTTCTGGCTCGTGGACCTGCTCGAAACCTCCGACTACACGGGCCCCCGGCACTTCGACTTCAAGCCGCCGCGCACCGAGGACATGGCCGGAGTGTGGGCGTCGGCGGCCGGGAACATGCGCAACTACCTGATCCTGAAGGAGCGTTCGGCCGCCTTCCGCGCCGACCCCGAAGTGCGCGAGGCGCTGCGCGCGTCCCGCCTGGACGACCTCGCCCGCCCCACCGCCGAGGACGGCCTGGCCGCGCTGCTCGCCGACCGGACCGCCTTCGAGGACTTCGACGTCGAGGCGGCGGGCGAGCGGGGCATGGCCTTCGAGCACCTCGACCAGCTGGCGATGGACCACCTCCTCGGGTCCCGCTGAGGCATTCGCTGGGCGGAGACCGGGGCATCCCGTGGCCGCCGGTCCTGCCAAGGGGCGGCATCCTCAAGGCGGTTCGGGAACCCGAGTCACCGTGAAGTGGCGTGCACCGAACCGAGGAGGCTCAGCGCCTGGGCCGAGGGGGAGCCCGGTTCGGCGTGGTAGACCACGAGTTGCTGCCCGGGCGCCTCGCGTACGTCGAAGGCGTGGTAGGTGAGGCTCAACGCCCCCACCTGCGGGTGGAAGAACTCCTTGGCGTCGCGGGTCTTGCCGCGTACCGCGTGGGAGTCCCACATGCGGCCGAACTCCGGGCTCCGCTCCGTGAGTTCGGAGACGAGCGCACGCAGGCGCGGGTTGTCCGGTTCGAAGCCTGCCGCCTCGCGCAGGTTGGCCACCGTCGCCTGCGCGGTCCACTCCCACCGGCTGTAGAAGTGCCGGGCGGCTGGGTCGAGGAAGGCCATCCGCGCCAGGTTGTCCGGGGGCTCGAAGGGCGAGTACAGGGCATCGGTGAGGGCGTTGGTGGCCAGCAGGTCGAGGGCCCGGTCGACCACGAACGCCGGGGTGTTGGGGTAGCCGTCGATCAGCCGGCGCAGCGCCGTACCGACCGCCTGCGGAGCGCGCACGGCGTCGTGACCGGGGACGGCACCCGTCAGCCGGAACAGGTGTGCCCGGGAATCCGGATCCAGGCACAGGGCGCGGCTGAGGGCGTCGAGCACCTGCGGTGAGGGGTTGCGCTCGCGGCCCTGTTCAAGCCGGGTGTAGTAGTCCGCGTTCACACCGGCCAGCACGGCGACCTCCTCGCGGCGCAGTCCGCTCACCCTGCGCGGACCGTAACTCGTCATCCCGACGTCCTCGGGCCGCACGGCCGACCGGCGTGCGCGCAGAAAGCTTCCCAGGTCGTTGTCGGTCATGTGGCTCAGGTTACGGCGGCGCGGTGCCGGGCCGCCTGGGTGTGCCGCACCCAGGCAGGCCGGTCAGGGCGCCGCCGGGGGCTCGTCGCCGAAGTCCCAGGCCGCGACGTCCCGGTAGTGGATCGGCCCCGGGCCCCGGCCGATGTTGCTGGCGACCAGGTGCAGGCGCGCGGCCGGCCACGGCCGGCCGATGAATCCGGCGAGTTCGGCGGCCGCCTTCACCACGCTGAAGGGGTCGTCCCGACGGGATCTGGCCAGGGTGAGGTGCGGGCGCGGCGGCCGGTCCTCGAAGGCGATCCCACAGTCCCTGACCACCCCGCGGACATCGGCGGTGAGCCGGCGCAGCCCGTCGAGCTCCCCCTCGATCCCGCTCCACAGGACCCGCTCGTCGAAGTGCCCGCCGCCGCGCAGGGAGAGCCGCAGGGGCCGGCGCCCGGCCGCGAGCTCGCCGAGCGGCCGCCGCAGCAGCGCGACGGCGGTCGCCGGCAGTTCGCCGAGGAACGCCAGGGTGATGTGCCAGTCCTCGATGCGGTTCCAGCGCAGCCGCGGGTACGCCTCGTACGCGGGCCGCAGTGCTCGCGCCAGTTCGTCCTTGGCGTCGTCGGGCGGGGCCAGCGCTATGAACACGCGGACGGTGGCGGGTCGGGTGGGATCGTTCACGTAGCACTTCGTACACCACCGGCGCTCGCGTCGGTGAGCCGCCCTGCGGGGACGGGACCGGGGACGTCCTGCGAGATCATGCACGTGCACCCGCTCCACCGAGCACAGCTCCGTGCGCGTACCCGCCGCACCCCTACCGACCGAGGAGTCCCATGTCCGTCGTGATCCGACAGCCGGGCGTCGTCCTGACCGACCACCTCTTCCAGGTTCCGCTGGATCACGCCGCCCCCGGGGGCGAGCGGATCGAGGTGTACGCCCGTGAGGTCGTCGCGGCCGGCAAGGAGCGCGCGGACCTTCCGTGGCTGCTCTACCTCCAGGGCGGCCCCGGCGGCCGGGCGGCCCGGCCGGTGGGCCGGGACACCTGGCTCGACCGGGCGCTCGACGACTACCGCGTGCTGCTCCTCGACCAGCGCGGCACCGGACGCTCGACCCCCGCGACCCGCCAGACGCTGCCCCTGCGCGGCGACGCGGCCGCGCAGGCCGCCTACCTCGCCCACTTCCGCGCGGACTCGATCGTCCGCGACGCCGAGCTGATCCGGCACGCGCTGCTCGGCGAGCGGGGCCGGTGGAGCCTGCTCGGGCAGAGCTTCGGCGGGTTCTGCACGCTCACCTATCTGTCGCTGGCGCCCGAAGGGCTGCGCGAGGCGATGGTCACCGGCGGCCTCGCGGGCCTGCGCAGCAGCGCGGCCGACGTCTACCGTGCGGCCTATCCGCGCGTGGCCCGCAAGAACGCCGCTCACTACGCGCGCCATCCGCAGGACGTCGAGGCCGTGCGGCGCATCGCCGAGCACCTGCTCGCGGCGCCCGCCGAACTGCCCGGCGGCGGGCGGCTCACCGTCGAGGCCTTCCAGTCCCTCGGCCTGATGCTCGGCAGCGGCAACGGGTCCGACCTGCTGCACTACCTCCTGGAGGACGCCTGGGTCCGGGGGAGCGGCGGCCCCGAGCTGTCCGACACGTTCCTGGCCGGGGTCCAGTCGAAGCTCTCCTTCGCGGACGGCCCGCTCTACGCCGTACTGCACGAGTCCGTCTACGGGCAGCGGTCGGTGGACCCGGGGCCGACCGGGTGGGCCGCCGAGCGGGTGCGCCCGGAGTTCCCCGGCTTCGACGCGGCCAAGGCCCTCGCGAACGGCGCCCCGGTCCAGCTCACCGGCGAGATGATCTACCCGTGGATGTTCGAGACCGACCCGGCGCTGCGCCCGCTGCGCGAGACCGCGGACCTGCTGGCCCGGCGTACGGACTGGCCCGATCTGTACGCACCTGACGTCCTCGCGGCCAACGAGGTGCCGGTGGTGGCCGCCGTCTACCACGACGACATGTACGTGGACACCGCCGACTCGCTGGCCACCGCCGAAGCGGTACGCGGGCTGCGGACCTGGGTGACCAACGAGTGGGAGCACGACGGCCTGCGGGTGAGCGGTGGCAGGGTCCTGGACCGGCTGATCCGCATGGCACGCGGCGAGGCGTAGCCGAAGCGGGTTCGGCGGGCGCGGAGTTACGGGTCGGCGGCCGACCCGCGCAGGGGCGGAATGGTGGCTTCCGGGGCGTTGTCAGTGGTGACCGGCAAGATGTTCGACATGACGACACCTGCCGCACTCCTCGCTGATGACACCGCCTATGCCGAGGCGGTGGAGACCGCGGTCAAGGCCGCGGCCGCCTACTACGCCACGGGCGAGAGCGCGCTGGACGACGAGGCGTACGACCGCCTGGCGCGGGCCATCGCCGCCTACGAGGCGGAGCACCCCGAGCGGGTCCTGCCGGGTTCGCCGAGCGGGAAGGTGGCAGGAGGCGCGGCGCAGGGCGATGTGCCGCACACGGCCGCGATGCTGTCGTTGGACAACGTGTTCTCGCCGGAGGAGTTCACGACGTGGGCCGCCTCGGTGGAGCGCCGCATCGGGCGCCCGGTGGCCGGGTGGAGCGTGGAGCCCAAGCTCGACGGACTGGCCGTCGCCGCCCGCTATGTCGACGGACGGCTGGCCCGGCTGATCACCCGGGGCGACGGCAGGGCCGGTGAGGACGTCTCGCACGCCATCGGCACGATCGTCGGCCTGCCCGAGAAGCTCGGCGAGCCCGCCACCCTCGAAGTACGCGGCGAAGTCCTCATGACCACGGGCCAGTTCGAGCAGGCCAACACGGTACGGACCGCCCATGGCGGTGCGCCGTTCGTGAACCCCCGCAACGGAGCCGCCGGTTCGCTGCGGGCCAAGGACCGCCCGTACACCGTCGAGATGACCTTCTTCTGCTACGGAGCGCTCGCGCTGCCCACCACCGATCCCCAACTGGCGGAAGAATGCGGCGAGTTGACACACAGCGAAGTGCTCGCCCGGGTGGCGGCACTTGGTGTCCACACGGCCGCGGGCACGGCGGTACCGCCGCGTACGGCGTCCGGTGTGGAAGAGGTGCTCGGACGGGTGGCGGAGATCGCCGGGCTGCGGGCGGAACTGCCCTTCGGCATCGACGGAGTCGTCATCAAGGCCGACAGTGCCGCCGACCAGCGGGACGCCGGGTCCGGCACCCGCGCCCCGCGCTGGGCCATCGCCTTCAAGCTGCCCGCCGTGGAGAAGGTGACCACGCTCCTGTCGGTGGAATGGAACGTGGGCCGCACCGGCATCATCGCGCCCCGCGCCGTGCTCGAACCGGTCCGGATCGACGGCTCCACCGTCACCTACGCCACCTTGCACAACCCGGCCGACATCACCCGCCGCGATCTGCGCATCGGCGACCACGTGATGGTCTACAAGGCCGGCGACGTCATTCCCCGCATCGAAGCTCCCGTCGCCCATCTGCGCACCGGCGCCGAGGAGCCGATCGTCTTCCCCGAGGTGTGTCCGCAGTGCGGTTCCGAGATCGACACCAGTGAGCAGCGCTGGCGCTGTGTCCGGGGCCGCGACTGCCGGGTGGTCGCCTCGATCTCCTACGCCGTCGGGCGCGACCAGCTGGACATCGAGGGCCTGGGCACGACGCGCGTCGTGCAACTCGTCGACGCGGGCCTGGCCAAGGACGTGGCCGACCTGTTCACGCTGACCCGCGAGCAGCTCCTGAGCCTGGAGCGCATGGGCGAGACCAGCACCGACAACCTCCTCGCCGCGATCGACGCCGCCAAGCGCCAGCCGCTCGCCCGGGTCCTCGCCGCGCTCGGCGTGCGGGGGACGGGGCGCTCCATGTCGCGCCGCATCGCCCGCCACTTCGCCACGATGGACCATCTGCGCGCCGCCGACGCGGAGGCGATCGAGCGGGTCGAGGGCATCGGCGCGGGCAAGGCCCCGGTGATCGTGGAGGAGCTCGCCGAACTCGCGCCCCTGATCGACAAGTTGACGGCCGCCGGGGTCAACATGACGGAGCCCGGCGCCACCCCGCCGCCGGCCGCGGGCGAGGAGCCCGCGCCGTCCGATGCCGCGGGCCCCCTGGCCGGCAGGACGGTGGTGGTCACCGGTGCGATGACGGGCAGCCTGGAGAAACTGTCCCGCAACCAGATGAACGAGCTCATCGAGCGCGCCGGCGGCAAGTCCTCGTCCAGCGTCTCCAAGCGCACCTCGCTCGTCGTCGCCGGGGAGAAGGCGGGCTCGAAGCGGGCCAAGGCCGAAGAGCTCGGCATCCCCCTCATGACCCCGGCCGAGTTCGCGGAGCTGGTCGCCGACCAGCTGGAAGAGGAGTAACGAGCACTCCCCGGCAGCTGCCCCGGGCTCGGACCGGCCGAGCGGCGTGGGCCGCGCTCAGCCCGGCGGACGCAGGGTCTCGCGGGTGGCCGTATCGACGACCGCGCGGTTCCCGACGGGTTCCCGCAGGGTCGTGCCGATGTCCCTGATCATGACGAGCGCCGGACAGACCTCGCCCGCCCGCCTGGTCGACCTCGGCCTCAGGGTGAGGCCAGGACCGCCGCAGATGCGACGGGCAGGAAGGGCACGTCTGTCCCCACGTGTCCGGTCTGGGCGTTCACCGGTTGCCGGGAGGGCTGTTCGGGCATTCTCGGTGGGGTGGGCCGCATCGCGGCCGCCAGCACCCTGGGGAGGAGTGCCATGGAGTGGGAGAGCGATGAGTTCGGGGCATCGCACGCGGGGCGCGCGGCGGCGGCCCTGGCCGACGGCAGTGAGCCCGAGCCGATGTACTTCGACGCCAACAGCGGCCCCTTCGGCTACACCACGAGTGACTGGTGGGTCTACGACGGCACACTGCGCGCGCCGCTCGCCACCCATCTGCGGGGCGTGTGCGCCTGCGGCTGGCGGGGCAGCGGCCTCTACCGGATCGACTGGTCCCAGGTGGACGAGGAGCGGCCGTACGACACCGAGACCCCCGGCCCCTACGACGACTGGAAGGACCACATCCAGCACGTCGAGGCGCGCACGGTGCCCGTACCGGCCGAACTGGACGATCTGGTCGCCCAGTTGGACATGCGCCTGAGCTCCCTGGCCGACGACGCGCCGCTCGCCGCGCTGCGCGTCGTCGCCGCCCTGGAGCGCCTCACCGGCCGGGTCGGCATGGTGGCCGCGTTCCACACCCGGGCCGATGAGGTGCCCTGGGAATCGGTGGGCCAGGCCCTGGGCCTGACGGAACAGGAAGCCCGCTCCCGCGTGGCGTCCTACCGCTATCGCTCCTAGCGGGCGGCCGGGCCCGTCGTGCCCGCTGTCGCCGACAGGCGCAGCGGAGCGGCCGCCGCGCCCATCGCGGGGTCGGTGACGGACGTGGTGCCCGTCTCGATGTGCCCGGCGAGCCGGCGCAGGAAGCCGTCGGAGGTGTTCGCGGTGACCGTCAGGTCGTACCAGCCGCTCGCCGTGGCGAAGGAGGCGGCGACCGGGGCGGTGACGGTGGTGTGGGCCGGAACCGGAAACGTCCAGGGGCCGCCGGTCGCGTACGCGTTGTCCTTGACCGTCACCGTGGCCGGGCTGGCGCCGGAGTTGGTGAGGGCCAGCCGCACCTCGCCCCGGGCCGTGTCGTACGTGGCGGCGGCCTCCACCGAGGCGGCGGTGCCGGCGCAGGCGGTGACGCGGTTGCCCACGAATCGGCGGTGGAAGCCGTTGGGCCCGTACAGGGACAGGTCGTAGGCCCCGGTGCCCGCCGCCCAGTAGTCCGAGACGGTGGCCCCGGCGCCGACCGTGTACAGCCAAGGGCCGTCCGTGCGGTAGGCGTTGGGGTAGATCGAGAAGGTCACGCCCGCCGTGCCCGTGTTGGTCATGTCGATCCAGAACTTGCCGCCCGCGCAGTCCGTCCTGCCGCTCGCGTTCGGCTGCCACGGGAGTGCCCGTGCCGGCTTGGTCCCCGACTCCTGTACGGGGACGGCCTGTTGGGCCGGGATCTTGGGTGCGGGCAGCGTGGAGCACTGGGTGTTGGCGCCGGAGACGTAACCGCTCGTGTCGGGCAGCGAGGGCCAGGACGGGTCGGTCGTGCCGAAGCCGAACGCCGAGGTGAGGTCGCCGCTGACCGCCCGCCGCCAGGCGCTGATGTTGGGCTCGTGGACGCCGAACCGCTGCTCGAGGAAGCGGATCACCGAGGTGTGGTCGAAGACCTGGGAGCAGACGTAACCTCCCCTGGTCCAGGGCGAGACGACGATCAGGGGGACGCGCGGGCCCATGCCGATCGCCTTGCCGCCGGATATCTCGCCGGCCGTGCTCACCGAACTGAGGCCCTGGGTGGAGGAGGCGGGCGGGATGGGCGGCGGCACGTGGTCGAAGAAGCCGCCGTTCTCGTCGTAGTTGAGGATGAAGGCGGTCTTCGACCAGGTGCTTCGGTTCGCGGCCAGGGCCGCGAGCAGCCGGGCGGAGAGGTCCTCTCCCCAGGCGGGCTTGTAGTTGGCGTGCTCGGACTGCGCGGCCGGCGCGATGATCCAGGACACCTGGGGCAGGGTGCCCGCCTCGATGTCCTTCGCGAAGGCGGTCACGAGGTCGGGGACGGTCGCCATGCCCTTGTCGTGCAGGGCCGAACCCGCCTTCGCCTGCTTGAAGTTGGCGAACCAGGCGAGCGCGTTGTCGTCGAAGTTGTCGCTCTGCTGGTAGATCTTCCAGCTGATCCCGGCCGCTTCGAGGCGCTCCGCGTAGGTGGTCCAGGTGAACCCGGCCGACGGCTCGGTGTTGTCGAGGACGGCGCTCTGGCCCACGGACAGGCCGTTGGAGCCGGTGAACAGGTGCAGCCGGTTCGGGTTGGTCTGGGTCAGCGTCGAGCAGAAGTAGTGGTCGCAGACGGTGAACGCGTCCGCGAGCGCGTAGTAGAACGGCAGGTCCGCGCGCTTGAAGTAGCCCATGCCGAGGCCGGGCGTGCGCGCGGTGTTCCAGGCGTCGTACTTGCCGCCGTGCCAGATGGCCGTGTCCACCGGATAGCTCATGGCGGGCGCGTCGGCGCAGATGGCGCTGGTCGTCGCGGTGTCCATGTGGAACGGAAGGATGTGGCCGTCGGCGTTCGCGTACGGCTGGTGGAACACGGACTTGCCGCTCGGCAGGCCGATGGCGTTGCGGTCGGCGAAGCCCCGCACGCCCTTCATCGACCCGTAGTAGTGGTCGAACGCCCGGTTCTCCTGCATGAAGACGACGACGTGCTGGATGTCGTCGAGGCTGCCGCCGCCGGCCGTGGGCGCGGCCAGCGCCTGCTGGAGGGAGTCCGGCAGCGCGGACAGCGCCGCCGCGCTGCCGGTGGCGCCTGCCGCCATGCTGATGAATCTGCGTCGGGACACGGGACCCATGGCACTCCTTGGGGTGAGGGCAGCCGACCGCACGGGGCCAACTGACCTACGGGGGAGGGGAGTTGACGGAACGGCCGTACGACGAGGGTGTCTGTCGTACGGCCGTCGCGTCTGCGCATGAGCCTGGTGCCACCGGGTGGCCGCCGGTCGCGGGTTGCCTGTCCGGGATCGGAACAGGCCTTGAAGACTGGGCTAGTCCCGTTATTGGTCCGTTACCAGCGATACCAACGGCCACTGCCGTTCTTCGGCCGGGCGATGAAGCCGATCAGCCACAGGACCAGCACGACGATCGCGATCCACCACAGGATCTTCAGGGCGAATCCCGCACCGAAGAGGATCAGTACCAGAAGCAGGACGAGAAGCAGCGGGACCATCGTGATCAGCCTCCAGGTCGTCGGGTATCGCCCATTGTGCGGCGGTATGCCCTGTCCCGCACTCCGTGATCCTTTACGCGGTACAGCAGGAGCCGGCCCGGCCCGGGGTGCGGAAGGTTCAGGAGGGCCGGCCGGCCGAGGCGGTGCGGCCGTCGTACAGGGCCGAGCGTCCCTCGCTCCACGCGGCGAGGAGGTGTCCGGCCAGGCGGTCCTCGACCAGTCCTGTGGCGTCCGCGC
>NZ_JBIATV010000010.1:0-349321 GCF_042892175.1 Streptomyces sp. NPDC001828 | reverse complement strand
GCCGGTGGCATGGGCATCCTCAGCCCGTCCGGCGTTTGAGGACGAGCGCCCTTAAGGCGCGAACGGGGTCTGGGGCGGAGCCCCAGGGGCCCGGGACCAACCAACCCCGGGCCACGGGCGGGCGGGTGGGCAAGGCGCCCGGGGTCTGGGGCGAGCCCCAGGGGGTGTTACCTGCCCGGGGCTGATTCCGGCGGGGCCGCCTTGCGGGCGCGGGGGCGTAGACGCTCCGCCAAGCCGCGCACGCGCCCCGTCACCGCCGCCCCGGCCCGCTCCCAGCGCAGGGAGAGGGACCAGATCACCCGGACAGCTGAGCGGGGGGCGAGAATCGCTCGCCAGGCCTGGCGGCGGCCCGCCGCCGCGTGCAGGCCGGCCGTCACGCGGGCCACGTCGTCCACCAGGCCGGGCGTCGGCCGGGGGTCGGGGGCGTACAAGACCTGCTCGACCGCGCCGGCCGCGCGGTGGACGGACTCGGCCGCCGGGCCGTCCAGATGGCCCAGGCGGACCACCCGTGCCGCCGCCTTGCGGGGCGTCTGCGACTCGTCGGGCGGGATGCCGTGGTCCCAGGCGGTGTCGGTGATCTCCTGCCAGGCGGCGAGCGTACGGGCCACCGCGTCGGCCGGGGTGCGCCCGCCGGAGCCGAGCCGCCGGGCCCGTACCCGCCTGCGCCACAGCAGCGGAAGCAGCGGCAGCGCGAGCAGCGCCGCCACCCCCAGGACCGTACCGATCAGGGCCGGGGCCGAGGGGCCGCTGTCCGTCGGGGCCGCGACGCCCGCCGCGGCCGAGGGGCCGCAGTCGCCCAGGCGCCGGGCGCTGGGCGGGCAGGAGTCGGCGGCGGACGGCGCGGCCGAGGGCTCGGCCGAGGCGCGCTTCGACGGCTCGGCGGGGCTGCTCGGGCTGCCCGCCGGAGCCTGCTGCCGGGTGTAGTCGGGGGCCGAACCCCGCGTCGGCGTCGGCTCGAAGCGGGTCCAGCCCACGCCCTCGAAGTACAGCTCGGGCCAGGCGTGCGCGTCGCGCAGGCCCACCGACATCGTGCCGTCCGCCCGGGGGGTGCCGGGGGTGAAGCCGACCGCGACCCGGGCGGGGATGCCGAGGGTGCGGGCCATCGCGGCCATCGAGAAGGAGAAGTGGACGCAGAACCCCTCTTTGTCCCTGAGGAAGTTGGCGATCGCCTCGGTGCCGCTGCCCGACTGGACGTGGGTGTTGTAGCTGAAGCCGCCGGTGCTGGAGAACCAGTCCTGGAGCTTGACGGCCTTCTCGTAGCTGTTCGCGGCGCCACTGGTGACCTGCCGCGCGGTCGCGCTCACCACCGAGGGCAGCGAGTCGGGGACGCGGGTGTACTCCTTCAGGAGCGCCGCGGGCGGGACCGGGGAGTTGGCCAACTGGGCCGCCGTCGGCCGCACCAGGAGGCTGGAGACCGAGTACTGCGCGCCCCGGGTCGTCTGCTTGCGGTCGCCGACCAGGGTCCGCCCGACCGGCTCGAACCGCCAGTCGCCCTTGATGTTCACCTGGGTCGCGGGGAACGGCATCGGCAGCCAGCTCTGCGCGTACCAGCCGGCCGCCGAGATGCTGGTCTGCACATCGGTGGTGGCGACCGCGGGGCTGAGCCCGTCGGGCCTGGGCAGGGGATCGGGCACGTCCTTGATGTGCCGCTCCGAGGACTTCCAGGACGCCCCGTCGAACTCGTCGAGCGCGACGATCCGCAGATACATCTCCTTGGTGTCCTGGGCGTTGGTGTTGTACCGCATCACCTCGCGGTCCTCGGGCTGGTTCAGGCTGTTCTGCAGTGACACCAGGGGGTTGACCGCGGAGATGGTCCCGCCCGTGCCGTCACCGCCCGCGCCGCCACCGGCGCCGCCGAGCAGCCCGCTGTCCAGGGCGGGGAGCATCGCCGGGATCACCAGGGCGATGCCGAGCGCGAGCGCCCCGATCCGCCGTCCGGTGCGTACCGGGGCGAGCGGTGCCGAGTTCTCGAACACGCTCTGCTGGGCGCGCCCGGGCGCCCGCGCCGAGCCGCCGAAGACCCGTCCCCACTGCGAGAGCCGGTCGCGGCCCTCGGCGAGCAGGAGCAGCAGATAGCCGGCCGCGGCGAGCACGAACCACAGCCAGCTCGCGCCGCCCGAGGACAGCCCCGCGGCCACCGAGTACAGCGCGAGCAGCGGCAGGCCCGCCGGGGCCGCGCTGCGGAACGTCACCGCGAGCGCGTCCACCGCGAGGCCGACGACCAGCACCCCGCCGACCATCATCAGCCGGATGCCCGGGGTGGCGGGCGCCGGGATCGCGTACTGCCCGACGTCCGTCGCGCCCTGCTGGAGCAGCGAGTTGAGCTGTACGAAGGCATCGGGTCCCGGCAGCACCCCGCCGAGCGCCTGGTGGCGCGCGAAGACCAGGGTCAGCAGCAGCAGGGCCACCACGGTCTGGACGAGCACGGTCAGCGGCCGGGCCAGCGGCACCCGCCGGGCCAGCGCGCCGACCCCGGTCAGGACCGCGAGCAGGAAGGCGGCCTGGAGCAGCCAGCTCGCCGGGTCGACCAGCGGCAGCATCGAGCACGCCGCCATCACCGTGGCCAGATAGGCGCACAGCGCCAGCCGTCCGCGCCCGCTCATGACCATCCCCCTGCCGTGCCGGCCGCGCCACCGGACGCCGCCCCCGCGTTGGTACGTTCCCGGCCCGCCTGGCGCCACAGGTCGGGCAGCGCCGTGCCGGGCCGCACCGCGAGCGCCGTCCAGCCCGCCTCGCGCAGCAGCCGCAGCCGCTCCTCGACCGGGCCGGTCCCGGGGGCGCCGTGCGTCCACAGGCCGCTGTCGAGCACGAAGGCCACCGCGGCCCCGCTGCGCCGCCGCATCTTCGCCGCGACCGCCGCCTGCTCCTCGTCGAGGTCCCCGAAGAACCCGACGAGCAGCCCCTCGTTGCCGCCGCGCAGCACGTCGTAGGCGCGCGAGAGGCCGCCGCCGTCGGAGTGGTCGACGACCGCGAGGGTGTCCATCATCAGGCCCGCCGAGTCGGACGAGTCCTGGGTCGAGCCGGCGAACCCGCCCGCGCCCTCGCCGGGCACCGAGCTGCCGGTGTCGGTCAACAGGCGTACGGAGAAGCCCCGTTCCAGCATGTGCACCAGGGCGGAGGCGGCGCCCGAGACCGCCCATTCGAAGGCCGAGTCGGGGCCCGCGCCCGCGTACGCGATGTCCCGGGTGTCGAGCAGCACGGTGCATCTGGCCCGCTGCGGCTGCTCCTCGCGGCGCACCATCAGCTCGCCGTAGCGGGCGGTGGAGCGCCAGTGCACCCGGCGCAGGTCGTCGCCGTGCCGGTAGCCGCGCGGAATGACGTCGTCCTCTCCGGCGAGGGCGAGCGAGCGGTGCCGCCCGTCGCCGTATCCGGCGGCCTCGCCGGAGAGCCGCACCGGCGGCAGCGGCTCGGTCCTCGGGATCACGGTCAGGGTGTCGTACGCGCTGAAGGCGCGGGTCAGCTCGCACATCCCGAACGGGTCGGTGAGGCGCAGCTGCAGCGGGCCGAGCGGATAGCGCCCGCGCAGGTCGGAGCGGACCCGGTAGGACACCTCGCGCTTGCCGCCCGCCTCCACCCGGTCCAGGACGAAGCGGGGGCGCGGGCCGAGCACGTAGGGCACCCGGTCCTGGAGCATGAGCAGGCCGGTGGGCAGCCGCGAGACGTTGTCGATCCGCAGCTGGACGCGGGCCTCGGACCCGGCCGGTACCCGGCCCGGTTCGAGGCGGCGGCTGCCGGCGACGCGGTAGCGGGTGCGGTAGAGCACCACCGTGCAGACCAGGGGCAGCACGGCGAGCAGCAGCCCGACCCGCAGGAGGTCCTCCTGGCCGAGGACGAAGGCGCAGATCGCGGCGGCGATGCCGGCCGCGAGGAAGGACCGGCCCCGGGTGGTCAGACCCGCGAGGGCGGCCCAGAGGCCGCCCCGCCCCTGCTCGTCGGCGGACTCGGCGGGGAGCCCCCCGGCCGCCGCCATCACAGCCGCCGGGCGCCGGGCGGCTGCTGGCCGTACAGCGGGTTCCCGGCCTGCGGAACGGGCGTGCGCTGGAGGATCTCCAGGACGACCTGCTCGGCGGTGCGCCGGTTGAGCTGGGCCTGGGCGGTGGGCAGCAGCCGGTGGGCGAGGACCGCGACGGCCAGGGCCTGCACGTCGTCGGGCAGCGCGTACTCCCGGCCGCTCAGGGCCGCGGACGCCTTCGCCGCGCGCAGCAGATGGAGCGTGGCGCGCGGCGAGGCGCCGAGTCTGAGGTCCGGGTGGTTGCGCGTGGCGCCGACCAGCTGCACCGCGTAGCGCCGTACCGCCTCGGCGACGTGCACCCCGCGGACCGCGTCGATCAGCTTGACGATGTCATGGGCGTGCGCCACCGGCTGGAGGTCGTCGAGCGGGGAGACGGAGCCGTGCACATCGAGCATCTGGAGCTCGGCCTCGGGCGTGGGGTAGCCCATCGACACCCGGGCCATGAAGCGGTCGCGCTGGGCCTCGGGCAGCGGGTAGGTGCCCTCCATCTCCACCGGGTTCTGGGTGGCCACGACCATGAAGGGGCTGGGCAGTTCGTAGGTCTGCCCGTCGATGGTGACCTGCCGCTCCTCCATGGACTCCAGGAGCGCGGACTGCGTCTTGGGCGAGGCGCGGTTGATCTCGTCGCCGATCACGATCTGGGCGAAGATCGCGCCGGGCTTGAACTCGAAGTCCCGCCGCTGCTGGTCGTAGATCGACACCCCGGTGATGTCCGAGGGCAGCAGGTCCGGCGTGAACTGGATGCGCCGCACCGAACAGTCGATGGACCTGGCCAAGGTCTTGGCCAGCATGGTCTTGCCCACGCCCGGCACGTCCTCGATCAGGAGGTGCCCTTCGGCGAGCAGTACGGTCAGCGAAAGCCGTACGACCTCGGGCTTGCCCTCGATCACACTCTCCACCGACCCGCGGACTCGCTCCGCTGTGGCGGTCAGATCGCTGAGGCTCGCTCGATCGTCATAGGTCGTCACCCGGCCCTCCTCGGCCCTTTCATACGGGCCGATGCACTGCCAGCGGCCCGGCCCACCCCGGAATACGGACAGCGCGGCCGAACGGTTCGACCCGGTGTCACATCCGCATTCTTGTTGCCGTTGCCAGGTCGTGTCACTCGCCTGTGGACAACTGAGGGGGATTCATTGTGAGTTGTCCCCCTATTTCCGTTCCTGCGTTGGTCAGTCGGCCGGATCGATCTCCCGCAGCAGACCCGTCGTGACGTCGAAGACGAAGCCGCGGACGTCGTCGGTGTGCGGCAGGAACGGCGAGGTCCGCACCCGCTGCATCGACTGCCGTACGTCCTGGTCGGCGTCCCGGAACGCCTCGACGGCCCAGGCCGGCCGCTGGCCCACCTCGTCCTCCAGGGTGTGCCGGAAGTCCTCGGTGAGCGTCTCCATGCCGCAGCCGGTGTGGTGCACCAGCATGACGCTGGTGGTGCCGAGCGCGCGCTGGCTGATGGTGAGCGAGCGGATCACGTCGTCGGTGACCACGCCGCCCGCGTTGCGGATGGTGTGGCAGTCGCCGAGTTCGAGGCCGAGCGCCGCGTGCAGGTCGAGCCGGGCGTCCATGCAGGCCACCACGGCCACGTGCAGCACGGGCCGGGCATCCATGCCGGGGTCGCCGAAGGCGGCGGCGTACCGGCGGTTCGCCTCCACCAGGCGGTCCGTCACCGTGCCGCCGCCGGAGACGGTCAGGTGCGGACGGGCGGCGGGAGGCTCTGCGGGTATGTGCGCAGGAGTCGACATGTATACGACGGTAGCCGCCACTGATCGCCCGGTCGCGTCGTGCGGGTGGAAAAAGACCGTCAACTCGGGCGCCTGTGAGCTAACCCACAGGCCTCGCACGCCCTCACCCGAACGGGTGAAAAAAGTGCCCGGCGCCGCGCTGGAGGGTTGATTGACCCGAAGGACCAGTGGACTAAAGTGGCGCGAAGCGGGAGGCGTGACACACGTTCTCCCCCTTGACGGAACCCCCAGCTTCCGGGAAGCACGGCCTCCCGGACCTACGTTTACCCGCGTGCGCGGCGCACGTACGGCTCGGCCTCCTCCCGCCCTCCGGTCGGCTGACGCCCCTTCTCCGGCGCCAGCCGTTCGCCCCCCGTCCCCGGGGGAGCGGGGACCGGGCACGTATGCGCGGCGGTGCGCCGGATCCTTGAGAGGGCGGCTTTGAGCCAGCGACACGTCCCGGTGATGCTCCAGCGATGCTTGGACATGTTGGCCCCGGCCCTGACCGAGCCCGGAGCGGTCGTCGTCGACTGCACCCTCGGCCTCGGCGGCCACAGCGAGGCCCTGCTCACCCGGTTCCCCGAGGCGCGCCTGATCGCCCTCGACCGCGACAAGGAGGCGCTGCGCCTGTCCGGCGAGCGCCTCGCCCCCTTCGGGGAGCGCGCCACCTTGGTGCACGCCGTCTACGACGAGCTCCCCGAGGTGCTGGAACGTCTTGGCACCCCGCGCGTCCAGGGCGTCCTGTTCGACCTCGGCGTCTCCTCCATGCAGCTCGACGAGGCGGACCGCGGCTTCGCCTACGCGCAGGACGCGCCCCTGGACATGCGCATGGACCAGTCGACCGGGATGAGCGCCGCCGAGGTGCTCAACACCTACCCGGCCGGTGAACTCGTGCGGATCCTGCGGGCGTACGGCGAGGAGAAGCAGGCCAAGCGGATCGTCTCGGCGGTCGTCCGCGAGCGCGAGAAGGAGCCGTTCACCAACAGCGCGCGGCTCGTCGAACTGATCCGCGACTCGCTGCCGCAGGCCGCCAAGCGCACCGGCGGCAACCCCTCCAAGCGCACCTTCCAGGCCCTGCGCATCGAGGTCAACGGCGAACTCGCCAGTGTGGAGCGGGCGATCCCCGCCGCCGTCGAGGCCATCGCGGTCGGCGGCCGGGTCGCGGTGCTCTCCTACCAGTCGCTGGAAGACCGCATCGTCAAGCAGGTGTTCGCGGCCGGCGCGGCCAACACCGCGCCGCCCGGGCTCCCGGTGGTGCCCGAGCGCTACCAGCCGCGGCTCAAGCTCCTCACCCGCGGTGCCGAACTCCCCACGGAGGAGGAGGTCGCCGAGAACCGGCGCGCGGCCCCCGCCCGGCTCCGAGGGGTCCAGCGGATCAGGGAGGACGTGTGAGCAAACCGGCCAGGCAGCTGCGCGGCACGGCCGCGCGGCTCGGCAGGCTGATGCCTTCGCAGGGGGCCAACAGTGCCGCCCGCACCCCGTTCGTGCTCCTCGTCGTGGCCCTACTCGGCGGCGGGCTCATCGCGCTCCTCGTGCTCAACTCGGCGCTCAACGCGGGCTCGTTCAAACTCAGCGAGTACCGCAAACAGACCACCGAACTCACCGACGAACAGCAGGCGCTGCAGCGCGACGTGGACGACCTGTCCGCCCCCGACGCGCTGTCCCGCCGGGCCGGCGACCTCGGCATGGTCCCCGGCGGCAACCCCGTCTTCCTCGGCCCCGACGGCACCGTCAAGGGCGTCCCCGCCACGGCCGGCGACCCGTCGCCCGCCGAGGCCGCCGAGCCCACGCCGCTGCCCGCGGCACCGGGCCAGGCCCCCGCGCCGCACCCCAAGCAGCACCACAGCCCGGCCCCCAAGCAGCCCCGCCCGCCCGCGAAGACCTCCCCGAACCCCGGCAGGTGACGCAGTGAGCCCCAAGGAACCCCCGCGCCGCCGGGTGCCCCCGCCCGCGCGCTCACGGCCGCAGGCCCGCCGCCCCGCGGCCGCCAAGAAGCTCAAGCTGGGCAGCCACCGGCCCCGGCTGCGGCTGGTCAGCCTCGGACTCACCCTGGTCATGCTGGCCTTCGTCGTACGGCTGCTCCAGGTGCAGGCCGTCGACGCCAGCGCGTACGCCGCCAAGGCCGACAAGAACCGGTACGCCAGCTACGCGCTGCCCGCCGAGCGCGGCCGGATCACCGACCGGGCCGGCATCGCGCTCGCCACCAGCGTCGACGCGTACGACATCACCGCCGACCCCACGCTGTTCACCCCCGAGTCCACCAAGATCCCCGATGCCGCGGAGCAGGCGGCCGCGCTGCTCGCGCCGCTCATCGGCAAGGACCAGGCGGAGCTCACCAAGAAGCTCAAGACGCCCAAGACCCGCTATGTGGTGCTCGCCCGACGGCAGACCCCGCAGGTGTGGACCCAGATCAAGGACCTGAAGAAGGTCCTCGGCGAGAAGGCGGCCGCCGACCGCGCCAAGGGCGGCCCCGGCGCCAATGTGCTGGCCGGCGTCCTCAACGAGTCCAGCACCAAGCGGGTGTACCCCAACGGGGACCTCGCCGCCGGGATACTGGGTTACGTCAACGCGGAGGGCAAGGGCGGCGGGGGCCTGGAGTCGTCCCTGAACAAGGAGTTGGCCGGCACCGACGGCAAGATCTCCTACGCCCAGTCCGGCGGCCGCCGGGTGCCCACGGCCGGCACCCACGAGACGCCGGCCGTGCCCGGCTCCGACGTCGAGCTGACCATCGACCGGGACATCCAGTGGATGGCGCAGAAGGCGATCTCCGACCAGGTCGCCGAGTCCCACGCCGACCGCGGGTACGTCATAGTGCAGCGGTCCGACACCGGCGAGGTCCTGGCCATGGCGAACGCGCCGGGCTTCGACCCCAACAACATCGCCCAGGCCAACTCGGCGGCCATGGGCAACGCGGCGCTCCAGGACGCCTTCGAGCCGGGCTCCACCGCCAAGGTCATGTCCATGGCCGCGGTCCTGGAGGAGGGCGTCGCCACGCCCGAGACGCACGTGGTGGTGCCCAACCGGCTCCAGCGCGGCGACCGCCTCTTCAAGGACGACGTCGACCACGCCACCTGGAACCTGACGCTCAACGGCGTGCTCGCCAAGTCCAGCAACATCGGCACCATCCTCGCCGTCGAGCAGCTCGGCAAGACCGACGCCCAGGCCGACAACGTCCTGTACTCCTACCTGCGCAAGTTCGGCATCGGCAAGCCCAGCGGGCTCGACTTCCCCGGCGAGACGCCGGGCATCCTCGCGCCCGCGAACAAGTGGTCCACCTCGCAGCAGTACACGGTCCGGTTCGGCCAGGGCCTCTCGCTCAACGCGATGCAGGCCGCCTCGGTGTACTCGACGATCGCCAACGGCGGGGTACGCGTCCAGCCGACCCTGGTGCGCGGCACCAAGGGCCCGGACGGGCGGTTCACCCCGGCGCCCGCGCCCCAGCAGACCCGGGTGGTCAGCGAGAAGACCGCCAAGACGCTGGCCCAGATGCTCGAATCGGTCGTCGGCGACGCCGAGGGCACCGGAACCAAGGCCGCCATCCCCGGCTACCGGGTCGCGGGCAAGACCGGCACCGCCAACCGGGTCGACCCCAAGACCGGCACCTACAAGGGCTACACCGCCTCCTTCGCGGGCTTCGCCCCCGCCGACAACCCCAAGATCACCGTCTACTGCGCCATCCAGAACCCGACCAAGGGCAGCTACTTCGGCGGCCAGATCTGCGGGCCCATCTACAAGCAGGTCATGGAGTTCGCCCTGAAGACCCTCCAGATCCCGCCGAGCGGCGCCCAGCCGCCCAACCTGCCCGTCACCTTCGGCGGCAACGACTGAATCCGGAAGCCTCAGTGACAACCATCACCCAGGGTCCTGGGAACCAGGACGGGACCCAGGACGACGTGCCCCCCTCTTTTGGCGACCCGGCCGGTACGCCCGGTACGCTCACCGCCGTGCCACACGCTGATCAGTACCGAACCGCCCAGCAGGACGCCCCCGCGAAACAGCCGGGGGCGCCCCGACCGGAACAGGCCCGTCCGACCCCGCTCGGCGAACTGGCCGAGCGACTGGGGACGAACAGCCCCGGGCCGGGAGAGGTCACCGGCATCACGCACGACTCCCGGGCGGTACGCCCCGGAGACCTGTACGCCGCGCTGCCGGGCGCCAACACCCACGGCGCCGACTTCGCCGCCCAGGCCGCCAGCCTCGGCGCGGTCGCCATCCTCACCGACCCGGCAGGGCGCGAACGCGCCGCCGCGACCGGCCTGCCGGTCCTGGTCGCCGGGGACCCGCGGGGCCGGATGGGCGAGCTCGCCGCCGAGATCTACGGCCACCCCGGCCGCGATCTGCTCCAGCTCGGCATCACCGGGACCTCCGGCAAGACCACGACGGCCTACCTCGTCGAGGGCGGCCTGCGCGGCGCCGGACACGCGACCGGCCTGATCGGCACGGTCGAGATGCGCATCGGCGACGAGCGCATCAAGTCCGAGCGCACCACCCCCGAAGCCACCGACCTGCAGGCCCTGTTCGCCGTCATGCGCGAGCGCGGTGTCGACTCGGTCGCCATGGAGGTCTCCAGCCACGCCCTGGTGCTGGGCCGGGTCGACGGCTGCGTCTTCGACGTCGCCGTCTTCAACAACCTCAGCCCGGAGCACATGGAGTTCCACTCCGGCATGGAGGACTACTTCCAGGCCAAGGCGCAGCTGTTCACGCCGCAGCGGGCCAAGCGCGGCGTCGTGAACTTCGACGACGAGTACGGCCGCCGCCTCGTGAAGGAGGCCGGCATCGAGATCACCACCTTCTCCGCCGAGGGCCACCCCGAAGCCGACTGGCGGGCCGAGGACGTCCAGGTGCGCCAGGACAGCAGCACCTTCACCGTGGTCGGCCCGGGCGGCGAGCGGATCTCCGCCACCGCCCCGCTGCCCGGCCCGTTCAACGTGGCGAACACCCTCGCCGCCATCGTCACGCTCGCCATCGCGGGCCTCGACCCGCAGACCGCCGCCGACGGAGTGGCCGCCGTACCCGGCGTGCCCGGCCGGCTCGAGCGGGTGGACGCCGGCCAGCCCTATCTGGCCGTCGTCGACTACGCCCACAAGACGGACGCCGTCGAATCGGTCCTGCGCTCGCTGCGCAAGGTCACCGAGGGCAAGCTCCACATCGTGCTCGGCTGCGGCGGCGACCGCGACAAGACCAAGCGGGGCCCGATGGGCGCCGCGGCGGTCCGGCTCGCCGACACCGCCGTACTGACCTCCGACAACCCCCGTTCCGAGGACCCCCTCGGGATCCTCGCCGCGATGCTGGCGGGCGCCGCCGAGGTGCCGGCCCACGAGCGCGGTGAGGTCCAGGTCTTCGAGGACCGGGCCGCCGCCATCGCGTCGGCCGTCGCCCGGGCCGAGCCCGGCGACACCGTGCTCGTCGCGGGCAAGGGTCATGAACAGGGCCAGGACATCCACGGAGTGATCCGTCCCTTCGACGACCGCCTGGTCCTCCGCGCCGCCATCCAGAAAAGTCAGGGATGAAGTAGTGATCGCCCTCTCCCTCGCCGAGATCGCCGAAATCGTCGGCGGGCAGCCGCACGACATACCGGATCCGTCCGTCACGGTCACCGGCCCCGTGGTCATCGACTCCCGCCAGGTGGCGGCCGGTTCGCTCTTCGTGGCCTTCGCCGGCGAGAACGTCGACGGCCACGACTACGCGCAGCGCGCCTTCGAGGCGGGCGCGGCGGCGGTCCTCGCGGCCCGCCCGGTCGGCGTGCCCGCGATCGTCGTCGACGACGTACAGGCCGCCCTCGGCGCGCTCGCCCGCGACGTCGTGCGCCGGCTCGGCACCGAAGTCGTCGCCCTCACCGGCTCGTCCGGCAAGACGTCCACCAAGGACCTGATCGCGCAGGTGCTCCAGCGCCACGCGCCGACGGTGTTCACGCCGGGCTCCCTCAACAACGAGATCGGCCTTCCGCTGACCGCGCTCACCGCGACCGGGGACACCAGACACCTGGTCCTGGAGATGGGCGCGCGCGGCGTCGGCCACATCCGTTACCTCACCGGACTGACCCCGCCCACGATCGGCCTCGTCCTGAACGTCGGGTCCGCGCACATCGGCGAGTTCGGCGGCAAGGAACAAATCGCCCTGGCGAAGGGCGAGTTGGTGGAGTCGCTGCCGGAGTCGGGCTGCGCCGTGCTGAACGCGGACGACCCGCTGGTGCGGGCCATGGCGTCCCGCACCAAGGCGCGCGTGCTGCTCTTCGGAGAAGCCGCGGACGCGGACGTACGGGCCGACAACGTCCGGCTCACAGCCGCCGGACAGCCCTCCTTCAGCCTTCACACACCCTCCGGGTGCGGTGATGTGACGTTGCGCCTGTACGGTGAGCACCACGTGTCGAACGCGCTCGCCGCGGCCGCCGTCGCCCATGAGCTGGGCATGTCCGCAGACGAGATCGCCCGCGCGCTCTCCGAGGCGGGCTCCCTCTCCCGCTGGCGTATGGAGGTCACCGAGCGTCCGGACGGTGTGACGGTCGTCAACGACGCCTACAACGCGAACCCCGAATCCATGCGAGCCGCTCTCCGCGCGCTCGTGGCAATGGGCCAGGCCTCACGGGCACGGGGGGGTCGTACGTGGGCGGTGCTCGGTCCGATGGCCGAGCTCGGCGACGACTCGCTGGCCGAGCACGACGCGGTCGGACGGCTCGCCGTCCGGCTCAACGTCAGCAAGCTCGTGGCAGTCGGGGGCCGGGAGGCGTCCTGGCTGCAACTGGGCGCATATAACGAGGGTTCGTGGGGTGAGGAGTCGGTGCACGTGTCCGACGCACAGGCGGCCGTCGACCTGCTGCGCAGTGAACTGCGGCCGGGAGACGTCGTGCTGGTGAAGGCATCCAGGTCGATCGGCCTGGAGCGGGTGGCACTGGCGCTGCTCGAAGGCGCCGCCGAGGGTGAGGTCGCCGCCCGATGAGGCAGATCCTCTTCGCGGGAGCCATCGGTCTCTTCCTGACCCTGGTCGGTACCCCGCTGCTCATCAAGTTGCTCGCCCGCAAGGGCTACGGCCAGTTCATCCGTGACGACGGCCCGCGCGGCCACGCCGGGAAGAAGGGCACACCCACCATGGGTGGCATCGCCTTCATCCTGGCCACGCTCATCGCGTACGCCCTGACCAAGGTGATCACCAGTGAGGACCCGACGTTCTCGGGCCTGTTGGTGCTCTTCCTGACGGCCGGCATGGGCATGGTCGGCTTCCTCGACGACTACATCAAGATCGTCAAGCAGCGCTCGCTCGGCCTGCGGGCCAAGGCGAAGATGGCCGGACAGCTGATCGTCGGCATCGCCTTCGCGGTGCTCGCCCTGCAGTTCGCCGACGCCCGTGGCAACACGCCGGCCTCCACCAAGCTGTCGTTCATCAACGACTTCGGCTGGTCGGTCGGCCCGGTCATCTTCGTGGTCTGGGCGCTGTTCATGATCCTCGCCATGTCGAACGGCGTGAACCTGACGGACGGTCTGGACGGCCTGGCCACCGGCGCGTCGGTGATGGTCTTCGGCGCGTACACCTTCATCGGCCTGTGGCAGTTCCAGGAGTCCTGCGCGAACGCGCAGACCCTGACCAACCCCAACGCCTGCTTCGAGGTGCGCGATCCGCTCGACCTCGCGGTCGTCGCCTCGGCCCTGATGGGCTCCTGCTTCGGCTTCCTGTGGTGGAACACCTCGCCCGCCAAGATCTTCATGGGCGACACCGGCTCGCTCGCCCTCGGCGGCGCGCTGGCGGGCCTGGCGATCTGCTCCCGCACGGAGTTCCTGATCGCCCTGCTCGGCGGCCTGTTCGTGCTGATCACGATGTCCGTGGTCATCCAGGTCGGCTCGTTCAAGATGACCGGCAAGCGGGTCTTCCGGATGGCGCCACTCCAGCACCACTTCGAACTCAAGGGGTGGTCCGAAGTCCTTGTCGTGGTCCGCTTCTGGATCATCCAGGGCATGTGCGTGATCGTGGGACTCGGACTCTTCTACGCGGGATGGGCAGCCGACAAGTGAGCACCACCTGGCAGGGCAAGCGCGTGACGGTGGCCGGTCTCGGCGTCTCCGGGATGCCGGTGGCCCGGGTCCTGAACGGGCTCGGCGCCGTCGTCACGGCCGTCAGCGAGGGCGCCGACGAGCGCTCGCGCGCCCAGGCCGCGGAGCTGGAGGCGCAGGGCGTCACCGTGCGCCTCGGCGACGGCGCCACCCTGCCGGAGGGCACCGAGCTCGTCGTCACCACGCCCGGCTGGCGGCCCGACAAGCCGCTGTTCGCGGCCGCCGCCGAGGCGGGCGTGCCGGTGTGGGGAGACGTCGAGCTGGCCTGGCGCCTGCGCGGCCTGGACGGCCGCGAGCCGGCCCCCTGGCTCGCGGTCACCGGCACCAACGGCAAGACCACCACCACCCGGATGCTCGCCTCGATCCTGGAGGCGGCGGGCCTGCGGACCGCCGCCGTCGGCAACATCGGCGTCTCGCTGCTCGACGTCGTCCTCGGCGAGACGCGGTACGACGTCCTGGCCGTCGAGCTCTCCAGCTACCAGCTGCACTGGGCGCCCTCGCTGCGCGCCCACTCGGCCGCCGTGCTCAACCTGGCGCCGGACCACCTCGACTGGCACGGCACCATGGAGGCGTACGCCGCCGACAAGGGCCGCGTCTACGAGGGCAACACCGTCGCCTGCGTCTACAACGCGCAGGACAAGGCCACCGAGGACCTGGTGCGCGAGGCCGACGTGGAGGAGGGCTGCCGGGCGATCGGCTTCACCCTCGCCACCCCGGGCCCCTCCCAGCTCGGCGTGGTCGACGGCATCCTCGTCGACCGGGCCTTCGTGCAGAACCGGCAGAAGAACGCCCAGGAACTCGCCGAGGTCGCCGACGTCAACCCGCCGGCCCCGCACAACATCGCCAACGCCCTCGCGGCCGCGGCCCTGGCGCGCGCCTTCGGCGTCGAGCCCAGGGCCGTACGCGACGGACTGCGCGCCTTCCGGCCCGACGCGCACCGCATCGAGCACGTGGCGGACGTCGCCGAGGTCGCCTATGTGGACGACTCCAAGGCCACCAACACCCACGCCGCCGAGGCCTCCTTGGCGGCGTACGACCCGATCGTCTGGATCGCCGGAGGACTGGCCAAGGGGGCCTCCTTCGACGAGCTCGTCCAGCGCTCGGCGAAGCGGCTGCGGGGGGTCGTCCTGATCGGCGCCGAGCGCCACCTCATCGCCGAAGCCCTGGCGCGACACGCCCCCGAGGTCCCGGTGGTGGACGTCGAGCGGACCGACACTGGGGCGATGTCGGCGGCGGTCCGCGAGGCGGCGGGGCTCGCCCGGCCGGGGGACACCGTCCTGTTGGCCCCGGCCTGCGCCTCGATGGACATGTTCGCGAACTACAACAAGCGCGGCGAGGCCTTCGCGGAAGCGGTCCGCGAACTCGCCGCAGGGCGCGCCTAGCCGGACCACCCGTTCCACGGACCGGCCGGCGCCGGGCACGACTGGAGGGGACAGCACACATGGCGGCCGATGTTCTTGGCGGCTCCGGGGACGGCGCGCGCGGGATGCCCGCACTCGCCGGTCTCCTCCTGCGCAGCCGCACCGCGGGACCCGTGCGCGGCCCGGCCGTCCGCGGCGGCAGCGGTTCCCCCCGGCGGCCCGGCCCGCGCGGCCCCAGACGCCTGGTGGAGCAGGCCAGGAGGGCCTGGGACCGGCCGCTGACGGCGTACTACCTGATCCTCGGCAGCGCCCTGCTCATCACCGTGCTGGGCCTCGTGATGGTCTACTCCGCCTCGATGATCAAGGCGCTCGAACTGTCGCTGCCGGGCTCGTACTTCTTCCGCAAGCAGTTCCTCGCGGCCCTCATCGGCGGCGGACTCATGATCGCAGCCGCCCGGATGCCCGCCAAGCTCCACCGGGCGCTCGCCTACCCGATACTGGCCGGCACGGTCTTCCTGCTGATCCTGGTGCAGGTCCCCGGGATAGGGAAATCCGTCAACGGCAACCAGAACTGGATCTACCTCGGCGGCCCCTTCCAGCTCCAGCCCAGCGAGTTCGCCAAGCTGGCGCTGCTCCTGTGGGGCGCCGACCTGCTCGCGCGCAAACAGGACAAGCGGCTCCTGAGCGAGTGGAAGCACATGCTGGTGCCGCTCGTGCCGGTCGCCTTCGTGCTGCTCGGGCTCATCATGCTCGGCGGCGACATGGGCACGACGATCATCCTGACCGCGATCCTGTTCGGCCTGCTCTGGCTGGCCGGCGCCCCCACCCGGCTCTTCGCGGGGGTGCTCGCGGTCGCGGGCACGCTCGCCGCCCTCTTCATCAAGATCAGCCCGCACCGGATGGGCCGGCTCAACTGCATCGGCGCCACCGACCCCGGCCCACAGGACCAGTGCTGGCAGGCCGTGCACGGAATCTACGCGCTCGCGTCGGGCGGCTGGTTCGGATCCGGCCTGGGTGCGAGTGTGGAGAAATGGGGTCAACTCCCCGAGCCCCACACGGACTTCATCTTCGCCGTGACCGGCGAGGAACTGGGTCTGGCGGGGACGCTGTCGGTCGTCGCCCTCTTCGCGGCTCTAGGCTATGCGGGTATCCGCGTGGCCGGACGCACGGAGGACCCCTTCGTGAGGTACGCCGCGGGAGGTGTGACCACCTGGATCGTGGCGCAGGCCGTGATCAACATCGGTGCGGTGCTCGGCCTGCTGCCGATCGCCGGTGTCCCGCTCCCGCTGTTCTCCTACGGAGGGTCCGCGCTGCTGCCGGCCATGTTCGCCGTGGGGCTGTTGATCGCGTTCGCGCGGGACGACCCCGCGGCGCGGGCGGCGCTTGCCATGCGGCAGCCTCGGGTGAGTTGGAAGTCGATGAGACGGCGCGTCAAGAAGCGTCCGTCCGGAGAGCGGTGAATTTCGGTGCATGTCGTACTCGCCGGTGGGGGGACCGCCGGCCACATCGAGCCCGCGCTCGCCCTCGCGGATGCCCTGCGCAGGCAGGACCCCACCGTGGGGATCACGGCACTCGGCACGGAGAAGGGTCTGGAGACCCGGCTCGTGCCCGAGCGCGGCTATGAGCTCGCGCTCATCCCGGCCGTCCCGCTGCCCCGCAGGCCCACCCCCGAACTGATCACCGTTCCCGGACGGCTGCGCGGCACCATCAAGGCCGCCGAGCAGATCCTGGAGCGCACCAAGGCCGACTGCGTCGTCGGCTTCGGCGGCTATGTGGCGCTGCCCGGCTATCTGGCCGCCAAGCGGCTCGGGGTGCCGATCGTGGTCCACGAGGCCAACGCGCGGCCCGGCCTCGCCAACAAGATCGGCTCGCGGTACGCGGCCGGCGTGGCCGTCGCCACCCCGGACAGCAAGCTGCGCAACTCCCGCTACATCGGGATTCCGCTGCGCTACTCGATCGCGACCCTCGACCGGGCGCGGGTCCGGCCCGAGGCGCGCGCCGCGTTCGGGCTCGACCCCGGCCTGCCGACGCTGCTCGTCTCCGGCGGCTCGCAGGGCGCCCGTCGCCTCAACGAGGTGATCCAGCAGGTCGCCCCGGTGCTCCAGCGCTCCGGGATCCAGATCCTGCACGCGGTCGGCCCGAAGAACGAATTGCCGCGTGTCGACAACATGCCCGGGATGCCCCCCTACGTCCCGGTACCGTACGTGGACCGGATGGATCTCGCGTACGCCGCGGCCGACATGATGCTCTGCCGCGCGGGCGCGATGACCGTCGCCGAACTCTCCGCCGTCGGGCTGCCCGCCGCCTACGTCCCGCTGCCGATCGGCAACGGCGAACAGCGGCTGAACGCCCAGCCGGTGGTCAAGGCCGGCGGCGGCCTCCTCGTCGACGACGCCGAACTCACCCCGGAGTGGGTGCAGGGCAACGTCCTCCCGGTGCTCGCCGACCCGCACCGGCTGTACGAGATGTCGCGCTCCGCCGCCGAGTTCGGACGGCGCGACGCCGACCAACTCCTCGTACAGATGGTGTACGAGGCCATCGCAGGACGCTGATCAACTGACGGAAGGCAGGGACCGTGGCCGGACAGGCGACCGCTCAGCGCGGTGGCGCAGGGACCGACAAGTCCGCGAAGTCCGGCCGGTCCGGCCCCCGTCCCGCGCGCGGGCGCCGCTTCCGGCTGCCCCGCCGACGCGGCCTGTTGGTGCTCGCCATCGTCGCCGTACTGCTCGGGGCGGGCGTCAGCTGGCTGTTGTACGGCTCGACCTGGCTGCGCGTCGAGCATGTGAAGACCACCGGGACACGGGTTCTGACGCCCGGTGAGGTCGAAGCGGTCGCCGCGGTACCGATCGGATCGCCGCTGGTTTCCGTCGACACGGACGCGATCGAGGAGCGATTGCGACAGAAGCTGCCGCGCATCGACTCCGTCGAAGTCGTTCGTTCATGGCCGCACGGGATCGGTCTCCAAGTGACCGAACGCAAGCCCGCTCTGGTCATGAAGAACGGCGCGAAGTTCGACGAAGTGGACGCGAAGGGTGTGCGTTTCGCCACGGTCGCTCAGCCCCTGAAGGGCGTCCCCCAGCTCGAATTGACGGTCTCGCAGTCCCCGAGTCTGCGCCGCTTCGGCACCGACCGGCTGGTCCTCGAAGCGGTGCGCGTAACGGGCGAACTCCCGCCCGCGGTGGCCAAGGAGACGCGGTCCGTCAGGATTTCCTCGTACGACTCCGTCACCCTCGAGTTGACCGGCGGCCGCAGCGTCCGATGGGGAAGTGACGAGGAAGGTGAGCTGAAGGGACGTACCCTCAGTGCACTGATGAAAGCGCGGCCGAAGTCGGTCCGCTTCGACGTGAGTGCCCCCACCGCCCCTGCGGTATCGGGTAGTTGACGGACATATGCGCTGGCCAGCACCCTGGTTGGTCAGCGACACGGGTGATCACATAGGGTGAAAAGAAAAACGGGAGGTTCGGCGTGTTCGTTGAACGCGCGCCACTTGTCGACTTAGTGTCCTGTTCGGAAGAGTCCAGCGAACAGACACACTGGTAACCCTAAACTTCAACGTTAGGGTTCGGGTCGGCGATACGGACCGTCCCAATCGGCATTCGTCGTCACCTTGCGGCAACCGCGAAGTGACGACCCGTAACTCGAGGCGAGAGGCCTTCGACGTGGCAGCACCGCAGAACTACCTCGCAGTCATCAAGGTCATCGGTGTCGGCGGCGGTGGTGTCAATGCCATCAACCGAATGATCGAGGTCGGTCTCAAGGGCGTCGAGTTCATCGCGATCAACACTGACGCACAAGCACTGTTGATGAGCGACGCCGACGTCAAGCTCGACGTCGGCCGTGAACTCACCCGCGGCCTCGGGGCCGGAGCCAACCCGGCAGTCGGACGCAAGGCGGCAGAGGACCACCGTGAGGAGATCGAGGAGGTCCTCAAGGGGGCCGACATGGTCTTCGTCACCGCAGGCGAAGGCGGCGGCACCGGCACCGGCGGCGCCCCCGTCGTGGCCAACATCGCGCGTTCGCTCGGCGCCCTGACGATCGGCGTGGTCACCCGCCCGTTCACCTTCGAGGGCCGGCGCCGCGCCAACCAGGCGGAGGACGGCATCGCCGAGCTCCGCGAAGAGGTCGACACCCTCATCGTCATCCCCAACGACCGGCTGCTCTCCATCTCCGACCGCCAGGTCAGCGTCCTGGACGCGTTCAAGTCCGCGGACCAGGTGCTGCTCAGCGGTGTCCAGGGCATCACGGACCTGATCACCACGCCGGGCCTCATCAACCTCGACTTCGCCGACGTCAAGTCGGTCATGTCGGAGGCCGGTTCGGCCCTCATGGGCATCGGCTCGGCCCGCGGCGACGACCGCGCGGTGGCCGCCGCGGAGATGGCGATCTCCTCGCCGCTCCTGGAGGCGTCCATCGACGGCGCCCGCGGTGTGCTGCTCTCCATCTCCGGCGGCTCGGATCTCGGTCTGTTCGAGATCAACGAGGCCGCCCAGCTGGTCAGCGAGGCCGCCCACCCCGAGGCGAACATCATCTTCGGCGCGGTCATCGACGACGCCCTCGGCGACGAGGTGCGCGTCACGGTCATCGCGGCCGGCTTCGACGGCGGTCAGCCGCCGGCCCGCCGCGACACCGTGCTCGGCAGCGCCTCCAACAAGCGCGACGAGCCCGCCCCTTCGCGCCCGTCCGAGGCGTCCCGCCCGCTCGGCGGACTCGGCACCGTCGGCAGTCGCGAGGAGACCCCGGCCCCGGCTCCGGCTCCGGTCGAGCCCGCCCCGGTCAACGAGGCCCCCGCGGCTCCGCCGCACGTTCCGACGGCCCGTCCCTACCCGGACAGCCAGGCCGAGGAGCTGGACGTTCCGGACTTCCTCAAGTGAGCGAAGCGACGTTTCGAAGCGATCTCTTGAAGTGATACGAGAGCAGGGCACTGTGAGCGGCGCGCACTTCGCCTTCACCGACCGGTGGGGTGGGGTGAGCGCCGTTCCGTACGAGGAGCTCAACCTCGGCGGTGCGGTCGGCGACGACCCCGCCTCGGTACGCGCCAACCGTGAGCTCGCCGCCGGGAAGCTCGGGCTCGACCCGGCCCGGGTGGTCTGGATGAACCAGGTGCACGGACGCGAGGTGGCCGTCGTCGACGGCCCCTTCGCGCCGGGCGACCCGGCCGCGGTGGACGCGGTGGTGACGGGCCGCCGGGGAACCGCGCTGGCCGTGCTCACCGCCGACTGCACCCCGGTCCTCCTCGCCGACCCGGTGGCGGGGATCGTGGGCGCGGCCCACGCGGGCCGGCCCGGAATGGTGGCGGGCGTGGTGCCCGCCGCGGTCGGGGCCATGGTCTCGCTCGGCGCGGATCCGGCCCGGATCGTCGCCCGCACCGGTCCCGCCGTCTGCGGCCGGTGCTACGAAGTGCCCGGGCCCATGCGGGCCGAGGTCGCCGAGGCCGAGCCCGCCGCCTGGTCCGAGACCAGCTGGGGGACGCCCGCCGTGGACGTGACCGCGGGAGTGCACGCGCAACTCGCCGCCCTCGGCGTCACCGACCTCGTGGCCTCGCCGGTCTGCACGCTCGAATCGCTCGACCACTTCTCGTACCGCCGCGACCGCACCACTGGGCGGCTCGCCGGATATGTCTGGCTGGACTGACGACTCATGACGGATCGCAAGACCGAACTCGCCGAGAACCTGGCACAGGTGGAGGAACGTATCGCTTCCGCCTGCGCCGCGGCCGGGCGCGAGCGGGCGGACGTGACCCTCATCGTGGTCACCAAGACCTACCCCGCGAGCGATGTGCGCCTGCTGCGCGAACTGGGTGTGCGCGAGGTCGCGGAGAACCGCGACCAGGACGCCGCCCCGAAGGCCGCCGCCTGCGCCGACCTCGATCTGACCTGGCACTTCGTGGGCCAGCTCCAGACGAACAAGGTGCGTTCCGTGGCGAGTTACGCCTCCACCGTGCAGTCGGTCGACCGGGCCCGCCTCGTCACCTCGCTCTCCACCGCGGCCGTACGGGCCGAGCGCGAACTGGGCTGTCTGATCCAGGTCGCCCTCGACGCGGAGTCGGGCGAGCGGGGCGAGCGCGGAGGCGTCGCCCCGGACGGGATCGGGGAGTTGGCCGAGCTGATCGCCGGGGCGCCGGGGCTGCGGCTCGACGGTCTGATGACCGTGGCGCCGCTGGCCGGCGAGTTCGCCGGACGGCAACGGGCCGCCTTCGAGCGGCTGCTGGAATTCTCATCCCGCCTGCGCGCGGACCATCCGGCTGCGAACATGGTGTCAGCAGGGATGAGTGCGGACCTCGAAGAGGCCGTCGCGGCCGGAGCGACACATGTACGCGTCGGAACGGCGGTGCTCGGAGACCGACCCCGGCTCGGGTAACGTCGCGAAGCAAGTCGGACCACAGCAGAAAATATGGTCATTCCCACTCTTCGGTGGGCAGACCGCGTGGATCGTGGGCCCTTGGTGACGCTGCCACTTGGCGACAGGAGCGATCCACCACAGAGCGGAGGAATCTGAGCATGGCCGGCGCGATGCGCAAGATGGCGGTCTACCTCGGCCTCGTGGAGGACGATGGGTACGACGGCCGGGGGTTCGACCCCGACGACGATTTCGAACCCGAGCCCGAACCGGAGCGCGACCGTCGGCGGCATCAGCCCCCGCACCAGTCCCCGCTCCAGGACGAACGGGACGAACCGGTACGAGTAACTCAGCCTCCAGCGCCGAGAGAACCGGTTCAGCTATCGGTAGAAAGCGGACGTCCAGCACGAATTGCACCCGTGGCGTCCATCACACCTGAACGTCCGAGCCTGGAGAAGAACGCACCGGTGATCATGCCCAAGGTTGTGTCCGAGCGGGAGCCTTACCGCATCACCACGCTGCACCCGCGGACCTACAACGAGGCCCGTACCATCGGGGAACACTTCCGCGAGGGCACGCCGGTGATCATGAATCTCACCGAGATGGACGACATCGACGCGAAGCGACTTGTCGACTTTGCCGCCGGTCTCGTCTTCGGACTGCACGGCAGCATTGAACGGGTGACGCAGAAGGTGTTCCTGCTGTCTCCTGCTAACGTCGATGTCACGGCGGAGGACAAGGCCCGCATCGCAGAGGGCGGATTCTTCAACCAGAGCTGAGACACGACACCGGGAACGAACCGGCCAATACCAGGCCGGAGCTTTGATGCAAGGGGAGAGGGAAGCGCGAGATGGGCGTCGCACTACAGGTGGTCTACATCGCGCTGATGTGCTTCCTCATCGTGCTGATCTTCCGGCTCGTCATGGACTACGTCTTCCAGTTCGCCCGTTCATGGCAACCCGGCAAGGCGATGGTGGTCGTTCTTGAGGCCACTTACACTGTCACCGATCCACCGCTCAAGCTTCTGCGGCGGTTCATTCCGCCGCTGCGTCTCGGGGGCGTGGCACTCGACCTGTCCTTCTTCGTTCTGATGATCATCGTCTACATCCTGATCAGCATCGTGGTCAGGTTGTGAACGATTCGGTCCTGCCGACTGCCGACGACTACGTAGAGGTGAAGAAGAGATGCCGCTGACCCCCGAGGACGTGCGGAACAAGCAGTTCACGACCGTCCGCCTCCGAGAAGGCTATGACGAGGACGAGGTCGATGCCTTCCTCGACGAGGTCGAGTCGGAGCTGACGCGACTGCTGCGCGAGAACGAGGATCTGCGCGCCAAGCTGGCCGCCGCCACCCGCGCCGCCGCGCAGAACCAGCAGCAGCAGGGCATGCGCAAGCAGGAGCCGCAGGACGGCCGGGGCCCGGGCGCGCCCGTACCCGCCGCCATATCCGGTCCGCCGCAGGTCCAGCAGCAGCAGCCGCAGATGGGCCCGCCCCAGCTGCCCAGCGGCGCGCCGCAGCTGCCCGCGGGACCCGGCGGCCACGGCCCGCAGGGCCAGCACGGCCAGGGTCCGATGGGCCAGGGCCCCATGGGCCAGGGTCCGATGGGCCAGCAGAACCACCCCCAGAACCAGCTGGGCCAGGGCCCCATGGGCCAGAACCAGCTCGGCCAGGGCCCCATGGGCCAGCAGATGGGCGGCCCCATGGGCGGCCACGGTCCGCAGATGGGACAGCAGGCCCAGGCGCCCGGTGGCGACAGCGCCGCCCGTGTGCTCTCGCTCGCGCAGCAGACCGCCGACCAGGCGATCGCGGAGGCCCGCTCCGAGGCCAACAAGATCGTCGGCGAGGCCCGGTCCCGTGCCGAGGGTCTGGAGCGCGACGCCCGTGCCAAGGCGGACGCCCTGGAGCGGGACGCGCAGGAGAAGCACCGCGTCGCGATGGGCTCCCTGGAGTCCGCCCGCGCCACGCTCGAGCGCAAGGTCGAGGACCTGCGCGGCTTCGAGCGCGAGTACCGCACGCGTCTGAAGTCCTACCTGGAGTCGCAGCTGCGCCAGCTGGAGACCCAGGCCGACGACTCGCTCGCGCCGCCGCGCACCCCGGCGACCGCGTCGCTGCCGCCGGCTCCGCAGATGAGCGGTTCCATGGCATCGGCCGGTGCCGGTGCGATGGGGCACCCGATGGGTGGCCAGCCGTCCATGGGCGGGCAGCCGTCCATGCCGGGCGGGCCGTCCTACGGTGGCCAGCAGCAGATGTCGCCGGCGATGACTCAGCCGATGGCGCCGGTGCGGCCGCAGGGGCCGTCGCCGATGCAGCAGGCGCCTTCGCCGATGCGCGGGTTCCTGATCGACGAGGACGACAACTGACGGGCTCTACGCGCGTGCGCCGCGCGTAGCCGTCGGCAGGCTGCAAGGGCCGGTACCGGGTTCCCCCGGTACCGGCCCTTCGCCGTACCCGGCGCGGGGGTCGCCTGCGGCGGGCGGTTCCCCCACCCCGCCCCTTCCCGCAACCCTCCGGGGGGTTGAAGAGACCCTGGGGGCTCCGCCCCCAGACCCCCGTTCGCGCCTGAACGGCGCTCGTCCTCAATCGCCGGACGGGCTGAAGTGCCCTGGTGCTGCCCAGCACCGAGGCATTTAGGGGCGCGGGGAACTGCGCGACCAGCCACGCACGGCCCGTAGACGAATTACTCCACCCCCGGAGGCCACGCGGCGGAGCCGCAGAGTGTCACAGCGGGAAGGGGCGGGGTGGGGAAAAGCAACGGCCCGCCCCCACAGCCGCAGGGGCGGGCCGTCGCAACCGCTGGCCGGGGTTACACCTTGCGGAGGCGGAACGTCAGGGACAGGGGCTCGTCCGTGAAGGGCGAGCCGTAGGAGGCGTCCGCCGCGCCCGGGGCGTAATCCGTGGCCAGGACCTCGTCCGCGATCAGGGCCGCGTGGGCCGACAGGGCCGAGGAGACCTCCGGGTCGGCGGACTCCCAGCGCACCGCGATCCGGTCCGCCACATCGAGCCCGCTGTTCTTGCGCGCCTCCTGGATCAGCCGGATCGCGTCCCGGGCCAGGCCCGCGAGCCGCAGCTCCGGGGTGATCTCCAGGTCGAGGGCGACCGTCGCGCCGGAGTCGGAGGCCACCGACCAGCCCTCGCGCGGGGTCTCGGTGATGATGACCTCGTCGGGGGCCAGCGAGATCTGCTCGCCGTTCACCTCCACCGCCGCCGCGCCGGTGTCGCGCAGCGAGGCCGAAAGGGCGGCCGCGTCCGCCGCGGCCACGGCCTTGGCCACGTCCTGGACGCCCTTGCCGAACCGCTTGCCGAGCGCCCGGAAGTTGGCCTTCGCCGTGGTGTCGACCAGCGAGCCGCCCACCTCGGAAAGCGAGGCGAGGGACGAGACGTTCAGCTCCTCCGTGATCTGCGCGTGCAGTTCGGGGGAGAGGGCCTCGAAGCCCGCCACCGCGACCAGGGCCCGGGACAGCGGCTGGCGCGTCTTGACGCCCGACTCCGCGCGGGTCGCCCGGCCCAGCTCCACCAGGCGGCGTACCAGCGCCATCTGCTGCGAGAGCGTCGGGTCGATCGCCGAGGCGTCCGCCACCGGCCAGGTCGAGAGGTGCACCGACTCCGGGGCGTCCGGGGTCACGGGCACGACCATGTCCTGCCAGACCCGCTCGGCGATGAACGGCGTGAGCGGGGCCATCAGGCGGGTGACCGTCTCGACCACGTCGTGCAGGGTGCGCAGGGCCGCCTTGTCGCCCTGCCAGAAGCGGCGGCGCGAGCGGCGCACGTACCAGTTGGAGAGGTCGTCGACGAAGGAGGAGAGCGCCTTGCCCGCCCGCTGGGTGTCGTACGCCTCCAGGGCCGAAGTCACCTGTCCCACCAGCGAGTTGAGCTCGCTGAGCAGCCAGCGGTCCAGGACCGTGCGGTCGGCCGGGGCCGGGTCCGCCGCGCTCGGCGCCCAGTTGGACGTACGGGCGTACAGGGCCTGGAAGGCGACCGTGTTCCAGTAGGTGAGCAGCGTCTTGCGCACCACCTCCTGGATGGTGCCGTGGCCGACCCGCCGGGCCGCCCACGGGGAGCCGCCGGCCGCCATGAACCAGCGCACCGCGTCGGCGCCGTGCTGGTCCATCAGCGGGATCGGGTCCAGGGTGTTGCCCAGGTGCTTGGACATCTTGCGGCCGTCCTCGGCGAGGATGTGGCCGAGGCAGACCACGTTCTCGTACGACGACTTGTCGAAGACCAGGGTGCCGACCGCCATCAGCGTGTAGAACCAGCCGCGGGTCTGGTCGATGGCCTCGGAGATGAACTGCGCCGGGTAGCGGCTCTCGAACAGCTCCTTGTTCTGGTGCGGGTAGCCGTACTGCGCGAACGGCATCGAGCCCGAGTCGTACCAGGCGTCGATGACCTCGGGCACCCGCACCGCTTCGAGGGAGCAGCCCTCGTCGGTGCAGGTGAAGGTCACGTCGTCGATGTACGGCCGGTGCGGGTCGAGCGCGGACTGGTCGGTGCCGGTCAGCTCGGTGAGCTCGGCGCGCGAGCCCACGCAGGTCAGGTGGCCCTCCTCGCAGCGCCAGATGGGCAGCGGGGTGCCCCAGTAGCGGTTGCGGGACAGCGCCCAGTCGATGTTGTTCTTCAGCCAGTCGCCGAAGCGGCCCTCCTTGACCGACTCCGGGAACCAGTTGGTCTTCTCGTTCTCCCGCAGCATCGCGTCCTTGACGGCGGTGGTGCGGATGTACCAGGACGGCTGCGCGTAGTAGAGCAGCGCGGTGTGGCAGCGCCAGCAGTGCGGGTAGCTGTGCTCGTACGGGACGTGGCGGAAGAGCAGGCCACGCTCCTTGAGGTCCTCCGTGAGCTTCTCGTCGGCCTTCTTGAAGAAGACGCCGCCGACCAGCGGGACGTCCTCCTCGAAGGTGCCGTCGGGGCGGACCGGGTTCACGACCGGAAGGCCGTACGCCTTGCAGACCAGGAGGTCGTCGGCGCCGAAGGCGGGGGACTGGTGGACCAGACCCGTACCGTCCTCGGTCGTGACGTACTCGGCGTTGACGACGTAGTGGGCCGTGGCCGGGCCGTGCCCGTTGGTTCCCTCGCTTGCGCTCGGGAACTCCACCAGCTCGAAGGGGCGCTGGTAGGTCCAGCGCTCCATCTCGGCGCCGGTGAAGCTCTGGCCGGTGGCCTCCCAGCCCTCGCCGAGGGCCTTCTCCAGGAGGGGCTGGGCCACGACCAGCTTCTCCTCGCCGTTCGTCGCCACGACGTAGGTGACCTCGGGGTGGGCCGCGACCGCCGTGTTGGACACCAGGGTCCAGGGGGTCGTCGTCCACACCAGGAGGGCCGCCTCGCCCGCGAGCGGGCCGCCGGTGAGCGGGAAGCGCACGAAGACCGAGGGGTCGACGACCGTCTCGTAGCCCTGCGCCAGCTCGTGGTCCGAGAGGCCGGTGCCGCAGCGCGGGCACCAGGGGGCGACGCGGTGGTCCTGGGTGAGCAGGCCCTTGTTGAAGATCTCCTTCAGGGACCACCACACGGACTCGACGTACTGCGGGTCCATGGTGCGGTACGCGTCGTCCAGGTCGACCCAGTACCCCATCCGGGTCGTGAGGTCGGCGAAGGCGTCGGTGTGCCGGGTCACGGACTCGCGGCACTTGGCGTTGAACTCGGCGATGCCGTACGCCTCGATGTCCTTCTTGCCGTTGAAGCCGAGCTCCTTCTCGACCGCGAGCTCGACGGGCAGGCCGTGGCAGTCCCAGCCGGCCTTGCGGGCCACGTGGTAGCCCTGCATCGTGCGGAAGCGGGGGAAGACGTCCTTGAAGACGCGGGCCTCGATGTGGTGGGCGCCCGGCATGCCGTTGGCGGTGGGCGGGCCCTCGTAGAAGACCCACTCGGGGCGGCCCTCGGACTGTTCGAGGCTCTTGGCGAAGACCTTGGACTGCTCCCAGAAGTCGAGCACGGCGTGCTCGAGGGCGGGCAGGTCTACCTGGGCGGGCACCTGGCGGTACTGCGACATCCGGTCATCCTCCGGCGGATCGTCGTGCGGTTCCGTCGGAGGGACGAGAGCCTGCCCTCGTGGGGCGCTCCCGCGGTACCACCCTCCTTGGCGGTGTGCGGAACACCGCCCCCTCATTGGGGTCGCGAAGCCGGTTCTACCGGACCCCGGGAACCCGGGGTCTTTCTTCCGACGGCTCGGGGGTGATCTTCACCGCGCGCTCGCCTCCGGGCTCACACCGTCCCCGGATCGCTCTTGGCCGCGTACGCCGCTACTCGTCCCGTCCACGCCTCTCGCTGCGGCCAGTGTACGGGGCCCGGCGAAGGGCGGCCGACCGGTTTACGGCGGCCCCGCACGGGGGCGTTCGCGTGACCCGAATGGCCACACGGCCGCCGGCGGGCTTCCGGCGCCGCCCGTCCGGCGGATTCACCGGGGCGGGAGCTGGGCACAACCGATGCAGGTTCGTCTTGCCGCCGGTCCGGGGCGGGGCGAATCGGCGGCGTGCCCCGTTGCCGCGGGCCTGGGGTCGATTTATCGTCCCAGCACGATTCGCGAGCAAGATCACAATATGTGAAGGGGCCGCGGCCATGGTGGCGAAGAAGACCGCCGTAGAGACCACAACGGCGTCCGCGAGAGCCGACGCCACGAGTGCCGCCGCAGCCGCCGGGACGGGCTCGGCGGCCGAGGCGACGACCGGCACGAAGAGTGCCGCGGCCGACGCCGCGGCCGGGAAGGCGGCCTCGGCCGCACCCGCCGCGAAGACCGCGTCGGCCAAGGCGGGCGGAGCCGAAAAGGCGTCGGCCGAGCAGACCGGGGCCGCCAAGAAGACCGCACGCGCCAAGAAGGCGGCTCCTGCCAAGAAGGCCACCGCGACCAAGACCGCGACCAAGACCGCGACCAAGACCGCGACCGGGACCGAGCCCAAGGGCGCGACCAAGGCCGTGGCCAAGAAGGCTGTCGCGAAGAAGGCCGTCACCAAGAAGACCGCGGCCGCCAAGGCAACCGGGACGGCGCGGGCCGCGTCCGACAAGGCGACCGGCAACGACGGCACGGACGGGGCGACCGGCACGACGGCTCCGGCGAAGGCTGCCGGAGCGGGCGCCAAGAAGGCCGCGACCGCGGCCCAGGGGGCGGCTGCGGCCGCGGAACAGACGGGAGCCAACAAGGTGGTTGCGAAGAAGACCGCGGCAAGGGCGACGGCGGGCAGGACCGCCGCGGCGTCGGCGGTGCCGGCGGCCCGTGCCGTCGCCGCGACGGCCCCGGGAGAGCTTCCGGTCCGGCCGGGCGAGGACCCCTGGACCCCGGAGGAGGTCGCCGAGGCCCGCAACGAGCTGTCCAGCGAGGTGTTGCGGCTGCGCAGCGAGATCGAGGCCTCGGAGGCGGCCCTGACGGGCCTGATGCGTGACTCCGGCGACGGCGCGGGCGACGACGACGCCGACACCGGCACCAAGAACATCACCCGCGAGCACGAGATGTCCCTCGCCGCCAACGCCCGCGAGACCCTGGAGCAGACCGAGCACGCCCTGGAGCGGCTCGACGCGGGGACGTACGGATACTGCGAGATCTGCGGGAACCCGATCGGCAAGGCCCGGATGCAGGCGTTCCCGCGCGCCACCCTCTGCGTGGAGGACAAGCAGAAGCAGGAACGGCGGGGCTGAGTCCGCACAGGTGTGCCGTACTCTCGTGCTCAGTCAGGAACCTAGACGGTCGAGGGACTCACGTGGCAGAGGCGGAGAGCGTCATCGGTACGCCGGATGTGGAAGGGGCCGACGAGCAGGCGGCCCCTGCCGAGCAGCCGAAGGGCAAGCGGAAGATCGCCGTGCTGTTCGCGGTGGCGGTCGTCGCCTACCTTCTCGACCTCGGCAGCAAGATGCTCGTGGTGGCCAGGCTGGAGCACCACGAGCCGATCGAGGTCATCGGTGACCTGCTCCAGCTGAACGCGATCCGCAACGCGGGCGCCGCCTTCGGGATCGGCGAGGCCTTCACGGTGATCTTCACGATCATCGCGGCGACCGTGATCGTGGTCATCGCGCGGCTCGCGCGCAAGCTCTACAGCCTGCCGTGGGCGATCGCGCTCGGCCTGCTGCTCGGCGGGGCGCTCGGCAACCTCACCGACCGCGTCTTCCGCTCGCCCGGGATCTTCGAGGGCGCGGTCGTCGACTTCATCGCCCCCAAGGGCTTCGCGGTCTTCAACCTCGCGGACTCGGCGATCGTCTGCGGCGGCATCCTGATCGTGATCCTGTCCTTCCGCGGCCTCGACCCGGACGGCACCGTCCACAAGGACTGAGCCCGCCACCACTGAGGACCGAGCCCGCCACGGGGTCCGCCGGGGTCCGCCCGCCGGACGCGCGGCGGGCGATGTCGGTGGGGCAAGGCATACTCGACGGGTGAGCACGATTCCCGAGATCCGCACCCTGCCCGTTCCCGACGGCCTCGAAGGCGAGCGCGTCGACGCCGCCATCTCCCGCATGTTCGGGTTTTCCCGTACCAAGGCGGCCGAGCTCGCGGCGGCGGGGAAGGTCCAGGTCGACGGCGCCGTGGTCGGCAAGTCCGAGCGGGTGCACGGCGGGGCCTGGCTGGAGGTCGAGATGCCCGCGGCGGCGTCGCCGGTGCAGATCGTCCCCGAGCCCGTCGAGGGCATGGAGATCGTGCACGACGACGACGACATTGTCGTGATCATGAAGCCGGTGGGCGTCGCCGCCCACCCGAGCCCCGGCTGGACCGGCACCACGGTCATCGGCGGCCTCGCCGCGGCCGGCTACCGCATCTCCACCTCGGGTGCCGCCGAGCGCCAGGGCATCGTGCACCGCCTCGACGTCGGCACCTCCGGCCTGATGGTCGTCGCCAAGTCCGAGCGCGCCTACACCTCGCTCAAGCAGCAGTTCCGCGAGCGCGTCGTCGACAAGCGCTACAACGCCCTGGTCCAGGGCCACCCGGACCCGATGAGCGGCACCATCGACGCCCCGATCGGGCGCCACCCCAACCACGACTACAAGTGGGCCGTGACCGCCGAGGGCAAGCCGTCGGTCACGCACTACGACCTGATCGAGGCGTTCCGCGCCGCCTCGCTGCTCGACATCAAGCTGGAGACCGGGCGCACCCACCAGATCCGCGTCCACATGTCGGCCCACCGCCACCCCTGCGTCGGCGACCTCACCTACGGCGCCGACCCCACCATCGCCAAGCGCCTGGGCCTGACCCGCCAGTGGCTGCACGCGGTGAGGCTCGGCTTCGAGCACCCCTCCGACGGCCAGTGGGTCGAGTTCGAGAGCACCTACCCGGCCGACCTCCAGCGCGCCCTCGACGTCATCCGGGCCGAGAGCGAATGACGGAGTTCCAGGTCCGCGTCGCCGAGGGCGAGGCCGACCGGGAGGCCTGCTTCGCCGTGCGCCGGCAGGTGTTCGTGGTCGAGCAGCGGGTGCCCGAGGAGATCGAGTACGACGCGTACGACGCGGGCGCCCTGCATGTGCTGGCCGTCGGCGCCGAAGGACCGCTCGGCACCGGGCGGCTCCTGTACGGCCCCGAGGCGCTGGCCAGGACCGGGGGCGAGGACATCGGCTCGCTCGGCCGGCTCGCGGTCACCCCGGCGGCCCGCGGGCTCGGCGTCGGCGCGGCCCTGGTGCGCGCGATCGAGGACGCCGCGCGTGCGCGCGGTCTGAGCGCGGTCGACCTGCACGCGCAGACCCATGCCCTGGGTTTCTACGAGCGCCTCGGGTACGCGGCGTACGGCCCGGAGTTCCCGGACGCGGGGATCGCGCACCGGGCGATGCGAAGGGCGCTCGCCCAGGATCCCGTGGCCGGGTACCCCGGCATTTCTTCCTGAACCGTTTTGCCCCCCGATGGGCGGTTGGGGCCGGTTGCGTGGCACGCTTGAGGTCTTGATCGTCAAGGCCGTCCAGGCCCGCACCGCCCGGAGGGCATCCCGTGGACCAGCTCGCCCTGTTGCTCGTGCTCCTGCTCGGGGCGGTGGTGACGGTCCCGTTGGGGGAGCGGCTCGGGCTGCCCGCGCCGGTGCTCATGACGCTCGGCGGGATCGTGATGGCGCTGCTGCCGTTCGTGCCCAACGTGGACATCGAGCCGGAGCTGATCCTGCCGCTGGTGCTGCCGCCGCTGCTCTACGCCTCCGTGCAGCGCACCTCCTGGCGGCAGTTCACGGCCAACGTCCGGCCGATCTTCCTGCTCGCGGTCGCGCTCGTCTTCGTGACGACGGCCGCCGTCGCGGCCGTCGCCAACTCCCTCGTGCCGGGTCTGCCGATCGCCGCCGCCGTCGCGCTCGGCGCACTCGTCGCCCCGCCCGACCCGGTCGCGGCCACCGCCGTGGCGGGCTCGCTCGGTCTTCCGCGCCGCCTGGTGTCGATCCTGGAGGGCGAGGGCCTGTTCAACGACGTCACCGCGATCGTGCTCTACCACGTGGCGATCGCCGCGGCCGTGAGCGGCACCTTCTCGTGGGCCGAGGCGGCCGGTCAGCTGGTGCTGTCGGCCGTCGTCGCCGTCGCGGTCGGCGTCGCGCTCGGCTGGGCCGCCAACAAGCTGATGAGCCTGCTCGGCGACCCCACCCTCCAGATCGGCCTCACCCTCCTCGTGCCCTTCGTGAGCTACGTCCTGGCCGAGGAGTTCCACGGCTCGGGCGTTCTCGCCGTACTGACCGTGGCGCTGTTCCTCGCCGAGCACATGATGGACGCCGACGACGTACAGGGCCGCCTCGCCGGGGACACGTTCTGGCAGATCGTCGACACCCTGGTCACCGGGGTCGCGTTCGGCCTCATCGGGCTCGAACTCCACCACGTCTTCGGCACCGCGTCCGGCCGCGAGGCGCACATGTTCGGCTGGGCGGCGGCCGTGGTCGGCGTGGTCGTGGGCGTACGGCTGCTGTGGCTGCTCCCGGCGACCTGGCTCGCCAAACGGCTGCACACCAAGCGCGACTACGACGAGGAGATCCCGACGTCCTGGCGGGAGACCATCGTCATGTGGTGGGCCGGGATGCGCGGCGTGGCCTCGGTGGCCCTCGCGCTCGCCATCCCGCTGAAGACGGACGACGGCGCGCCCTTCCCCGGCCGCGAGGAGATCGTCTTCATCGCCTTCGCCGTGATCATGACCACCCTGGTCTTCCAGGGCCTCACCCTGCCCTGGCTGGTCAAGAAGCTGGGCGTACGGGCGGACACGGACGCCGAACGCGACCTGGAGCGGGCGCTCGCGATCCGGGCCGCCAAGGCCGCCAAGCGACGCCTCAAGGAGATCGAGGACGTCGAGGAGCTGCCCGAGGACGTCATGGAGCAGCTGCACCGGCGGGCCTACGACGTGGGCGCGCGGATCAGCCCCGACATGGTCGACGAGGAGCGCCGGGAGTCCTATGCGAAGCGGGTGGAGCGGATCCGGGCGGTGCAGCGCATCCAGCGCGAGATGATGTCCGCCGCCCGGCACGAGGTGCTCTCCGCGCGCAGCGAGCCCGGCGCCGACCCGGAGATCGTGGACCGGGTGCTGCGCCAGCTGGACGTACGCAGCCTGCGGTGACCGCCCGCCCCGGCCCCGCCCGCCCCGGCCCCGCGCGCCTCAGTGGCGGTCGCCCTCGATGCGGTGCTCGTCCTTGATGCGGCGCTCGTCCTCAACGGCCGGGCTGACAGGGGGAGTTGGCGGTTCGGCCTGTGTGGTGGTGACCCTCGGCAGGGCGTGGGGATGCTCCTCGTACAGCCAGGCCACCAGTTGTTCGCGGACCGTCACCCGGACCGTCCAGATGTCGTCCGCGTCCTTGGCCGTGACGACCGCCCGCACCTGGATCGTGGACGGGGTCGTGTCGGTGACCGCGAGCGAGAAGGCGCGGCCGTCCCAGGCCGGGCACTCCTTGAGGATCATGGCGAGCCGCTCGCGCATCAGGGGGAGCGGCGCCGAGTGGTCCAGGTGGAAGAAGACCGTGCCGGTCATCTGCGCGCCGCCGCGCGACCAGTTCTGGAAGGGCTTGCTGGTGAAGTACGACACCGGCATGGTCAGGCGGCGCTCGTCCCAGGTGCGCACCGCGAGGAAGGTGAGCGTGATCTCCTCGACGACGCCCCACTCGCCGTCCACGACCACCGTGTCGCCGATCCGCACCATGTCGCCGAAGGCGATCTGGAGCCCGGCGAAGAGGTTCCCGAGCGTGGACTGGGCCGCCACACCGGCGACGATGCCCACGATGCCCGCCGAGGCCAGCAGGGACGCGCCCGCCGCCCGCATCGCGGGGAAGGTGAGCAGCATCGCGGCGACCGCCACCACGATGACGATCGCGCTCACCACCCGCTGGATGAGCGTGACCTGGGTACGGACCCGGCGGACCCGGGCGGGATCGCGCGTCGAGGCGGCGTAGCGGGTGTACGAGGACTCCACGACGGCCGTCGCGATCCGCACCACCAGCCAGGAACTCGCGCCGATCAGGACCAGCGTCAGGGTCTGGGCCAGCCCCGCCTCGTGGTCCTGGACCGGCTTCCATTTGATCTCGTCGAAGGAGCCGCGCAGTATCGCGGTGAGCAGCACGAGGTTCAGCGGGACGCGGCATCGGCGCAGCAGACCCCACAGCGGGGTGTCGTGTTGGCGTGCGTCGGCTCGGCGCAGCAGTCGGTCGGCCAGCCACCCCACTACGAGCGTGAGCACGACCGAGCCGCCGATGACGATCAACGGACGCAGTACGTTCTCCATGCCCCCGACCGTAACCGGCAGGGCACCCTCGGCCGCAACTGGCACGATGGCCCCATGAACATCATGCTTTTCCATTCGGTCTACGGTCTGCGTCCCGCCGTACAGAAGGCGGCCGAGCGGCTGCGGGCCGCCGGACACGAGGTGCACGTCCCCGACCTGTACGAGGGTCGCACCGCGGAGACCGTCGAGGAGGGCAGCGAGGTCAAGGACGAGATCGGCGCCGACGAGCTCCTGAAACGAGCCATCCTCGCCGCCGCCCCGTACTCGGAGCGCGGTCTCGTCTACGCCGGGTTCTCCCTCGGCGGCTCCATCGCGCAGAACCTGGCGCTCGGCGACAGCAAGGCGCGCGGTCTGCTGCTGTTCCACGGCACCTCGGACATGGCGGAGAACACGTCCGTTGACGAGCTCCCGGTCCAGCTGCACGTCGCCGACCCGGACCCGTTCGAGTCGGGGGACTGGCTCAACTCCTGGTACCTGCAGATGCGGCGGGCCGGCGCGGACGTGGAGATCTACCGCTACCCGGGCGCCGGGCACCTCTACACCGACCCGGGGCTGCCGGACTACGACGAGGCGTCGGCGGAGCTGACCTGGCGCACCGCCCTGGGATTCCTCGACGGGCTCGACGCCGAGGAATAGGCCCCGCGACGCCGGACGGGCGGTCCTGACCCGGGGGTCAGGACCGCCCGTCCACGGGCGTCGGGGATCAGCCCTTGAGCGCCTTGTCGAGTGCGGCCGTGAAGGAGGCCGGGTCCGACGGGGCGTTGTCCGAGCCCTCCGCGGTGATCTTCTTGCCGTCCATCTTCAGCGTCGGCGTGCCCTGGACGCCGCTCTTGTCGAACTTGTCCGACATGACGAGCGCCCACTTGTCGTAGGTGCCGTCCTTGACCGCCTTGTCGAAGGCCGCGTTGCCCTTGAGCGCCGGGACGGTGTCCGCGATCTCGATCAGGTAGTCGCGGTCCTTGAACTTGTCGGTGGTCTCCTCGGGGTGGTACTTCGCCGAGTAGAGCGCCGACTTGTAGTCGAGGAAGGCCTCGGGGCTGACGTTCAGGGCCGCGCCGAGGGCGCTCAGCGCGGTCTTGGAGCCGGTGCCCGGGCTGCCCTTGTCGATGAAGGTGGCGCCGATGAACTGGATCTTGTACTTGCCCGCGTCGACGTCCTTCTTGATCGTCGGCCCGACGGCCTGCTCGAACTGCGAGCAGATCGGGCAGCGCGGGTCCTCGTACATTTCGAGGGTCTTCTTCGCGTCCGCCTTGCCGATGACGACGGTGGTGCCGTCGCTGCCCGAGTTGGCGGGCTTCACCAGGGCCTTGTCCTTGGCGGCGTCCCACGCGGTGGGCTTCATGGCCTGCATGATCCCGTAGCTCGCACCGCCGGCCACGGCGAGGACGGCGACGATGGACGCGGCCACGATGATCTGGCGCCGGGTCTTGGCCTTCTTGGCCTCGCGCTCGCGCTCCGCTCGCAGCCGCTCGCGGGCGGCCGCCTTGTTGGCCTGGCTGTTGCGGGAACTCATGATCTTTTTACTCCGGATGGCAGGTGGGGAATGTGAGGGGGACCGCGGGTGCCCGGGGCTCAGCGGAGCCCGAGCGCCGGGCGGGGCGGTCCCCTTCGTGCCACGGAGTGCACCAGCAGGCGCGTGCGCGAGACGCCGGGCCCGGGGTGCGCCGGGCGCGCGGGCGTGCGGGTGCGGTCGGCGGTGGCCCGCACCACGGCGACCGCGACGAGCAGCGGCCGGAAGGCGAACGCCCCGACCGCGCGCAGCAGCCGGGCCAGGGCCGCCTCGCCGCGGCGCAGCCACAGGGCGGCCAGCAGCCCGACGGTCAGATGGGCGCCGAGCAGCAGCCAGGGCACGGCCGGGCCCGGGTGGGTGAGCAGCGTGGCCGCGCCGGCCGGGGTGTGCACGGCGCCCAGCGTGCCGCCGCCGCACAGCAGGTCGAAGCCGACCGCGCGCAGGGCGCCCGCGACGGGTCCCCCGGCCGGTCCGTAGCAGACGTGCTGGCCGGTGGTGAACAGCGTGTCGGCGGCCAGTTCGAGCGGGACGAGCGCCCCCGCGATCGCCCAGAACCCGCGCTCGCGCCCGGCCAGGGCGTACGCGATGACGAACACCGCGCCGGCCGCGGCGGCCACGAGCGGGAGCGGGAGCGGGACCTGCGAGAGCAGCACGTGGGACGCGGCCGAGAGCGTCACGACGAGCGCTGTGAAAAGCGCCGCGCGTGCCGCCCTGAGCTGCGTCCCCGATATGTCCATCGCGGGTGAGTGTGCCATGTCCGGCTGTCCGGCGTGCCTAAAGGTTCGGTGAGATCGGCTGGTTCTGAAGACCTGGAATCCGACCGTTACGGAACAGGTCGACGAAGATCTGGTGGTCGGCCCGGGCCCGCGCGCCGTAGGAGTGGGCGAAGTCGACGAGCAGGGTGGCGAAGCCCTCCTCGTCGCCGGCGATCGCCGCGTCGATGGCGCGCTCGGTCGAGAAGGGCACCAGCTCCGAGTGGCCGCTCTCGTCGTCCGCCGCCGCGTGCATCGCGGCGGTGGCCCGGCCCAGGTCGGCGACGACCGCCGCGATCTCCTCCGGGTCGTCGATGTCCGACCAGTCCAGGTCCACCGCGTACGGCGAGACCTCGGCGACCAGTTGGCCCGCCCCGTCCAGCTCGGTCCAGCCAAGCCACGGGTCGGCGGCGGCCTGCAGCGCCCGCTGCGAGATCACCGTGCGGTGCCCCTCGTGCTCGAAGTAGCCGCGCACCGCCGGGTCCGTGATGTGCCGGGACACCGCCGGGGTCTGCGCCTGCTTGATGTAGATCACCACATCGTTCTCCAGGGCGTCGCTGTGCCCCTCAAGGAGGATGTTGTACGAGGGCAGACCGGCCGAGCCGATCCCGATGCCGCGCCGCCCGACCACGTCCTTCACGCGGTAGGAGTCCGGCCGCACCAGGCTCTCCTCGGGCAGCGTCTCCAGATAGCCGTCGAAGGCCGCCAGCACCTTGTACCGCGTCGCGGCGTCCAGCTCGATCGAGCCGTCGCCCTCGGTGAACCGGCGCTCGTGCTCGCGGATCTCGGTCATCGAGTCGAGCAGCGCGAACCGGGTGCGGGCGCGGGCGTCGCGCAGCGCGCCGAGCAGCGGGCCCTCGGCCGTGTCCAGGGTGAAGGGCGGCACCTCGTCGTCCTTGGCGCCGGAGGCGAGCGCGTGGATCCGCTCCCGGTAGGCGGCCGCGTAGGTGCGCACCAGGGCGCTGATCTGCTCGTCGCTGAACGCCTTGGTGTAGCCGATCAGCGCGAGCGAGGCGGCGAGCCGCTTCAGGTCCCAGGTGAAGGGGCCGACGTACGCCTCGTCGAAGTCGTTGACGTTGAAGATCAGGCGGCCGTTGGCGTCCATGTAGGTGCCGAAGTTCTCGGCGTGCAGGTCGCCGTGGATCCAGACCCGGCCGGTGCGCTCGTCCAGGTAGGGACCGCCGTGCCGCTCCTTCTCCAGGTCCGAGTAGAACAGGCAGGCCGTGCCCCGGTAGAAGGCGAACGCGGAGGCCGCCATCTTGCGGAACTTGACCCGGAAGGCGGCCGGGTCGGCGGCCAGGAGCTGGCCGAACGCCGTGTCGAAAACGGCGAGTATCTCGTCGCCGCGCGTCTGGGCGCTGGGCTGCTGAGCCGACATCGCTGGGTGCCTCCTGGTGCGTACTGCCTGCGTCACGATCGGGGCAGGGTATGCCCCTTCCAACGCGCGACCGTACCCCGGAGTGCCCGCCCGCCGCCCTGCCCGCCGTCCCGCCCGTCGCGCCCCGCCGGGGTGCCTCGCGCCGCGGGTTCCCCCGTCGGCTGTCAGTGGGGCGACGTAGACTCCAAGGCTGTCCCCCCTCGCTCTGCGAACCCCCCTGCCGCTGGAGGCCACAGCCGTGACTGGCACGTCCAAGACACCGTTCACGCACCTTCACGTCCACACCCAGTACTCGCTGCTGGACGGTGCCGCGCGGCTCAAGGACATGTTCGACGCCTGCAATGAAATGGGCATGTCGCACATCGCGATGTCCGACCACGGCAACCTCCACGGTGCCTACGACTTCTTCCATTCGGCGAAGAAGGCGGGCGTCACGCCGATCATCGGCATCGAGGCGTACGTGGCCCCCGAGTCGCGGCGCAACAAGCGCAAGATCCAGTGGGGCCAGCCGCACCAGAAGCGCGACGACGTGTCCGGTTCGGGTGGTTACACGCACAAGACGATCTGGGCGCACAACAAGACCGGTCTGCACAACCTCTTCCGGCTCTCCTCCGACGCCTACGCCGAGGGCTGGCTGCAGAAGTGGCCGCGGATGGACAAGGAGACGATCTCGCAGTGGTCGGAGGGGCTCATCGCCTCCACCGGCTGCCCCTCCGGCGAGGTCCAGACCCGGCTGCGGCTCGGCCAGTTCGACGAGGCGGTGCAGGCGGCCTCCGACTACAAGGACATCTTCGGCGAGGGCAAGTACTTCCTGGAGCTGATGGACCACGGCATCGAGATCGAACGCCGGGTGCGCGACGGCCTGTTGGAGATCGGCAAGAAGCTCGGCATCCCGCCGCTCGTCACCAACGACTCGCACTACACCTACGCCCACGAGGCGACCGCGCACGACGCCCTGCTCTGCATCCAGACCGGCAAGAACCTCTCGGACCCGGACCGCTTCCGCTTCGACGGCACCGGCTACTACCTGAAGTCGACCGACGAGATGTACGCGGTGGACTCCTCGGACGCCTGGCAGGAGGGCTGCCGCAACACCCTGCTCGTCGCGGAGCAGATCGACACGAGCGGCATGTTCGAGGCCAAGAACCTCATGCCGAAGTTCGAGATCCCCGACGGCTACACCGAGGTCACCTGGTTCCAGGAGGAAGTCCGGGTCGGCATGGAGCGCCGCTATCCGGGAGGTGTCCCCGACGACCGCCAGAAGCAGGCGGAGTACGAGATGGACATCATCATCCAGATGGGGTTCCCGGGATACTTCCTGGTCGTCGCCGACTTCATCATGTGGGCCAAGAACAACGGCATCGCGGTCGGCCCCGGCCGTGGTTCGGCGGCCGGCTCGATCGTGGCGTACGCGATGGGCATCACCGACCTCGACCCGATCACGCACGGCCTGATCTTCGAGCGGTTCCTCAACCCCGAGCGCGTCTCCATGCCCGATGTCGACATCGACTTCGACGAGCGCAGGCGCGTCGAGGTGATCCGGTACGTGACGGAGAAGTACGGCTCCGACAAGGTCGCCATGATCGGCACCTACGGAAAGATCAAGGCGAAGAACGCCATCAAGGACTCCGCGCGCGTCCTCGGCTACCCGTACGCGATGGGCGACCGCCTCACCAAGGCGATGCCCGCCGACGTCCTCGGCAAGGGCATCGACCTCTCCGGCATCACCGACCCCAAGCACCCGCGCTACAGCGAGGCGGGCGAGATCCGGGGGATGTACGAGAACGAGCCGGACGTGAAGAAGGTCATCGACACCGCCAAGGGCGTCGAGGGCCTGGTCCGGCAGATGGGCGTGCACGCGGCCGGCGTCATCATGTCCAGCGAGCCGATCGTCGACCACGCGCCGATCTGGGTCCGGCACACCGACGGCGTCACCATCACGCAGTGGGACTACCCGCAGTGCGAGTCGCTCGGCCTGCTGAAGATGGACTTCCTGGGTCTGCGAAACCTGACCATCATGGACGACGCCGTCAAGATGGTGAAGGCCAACAAGGGCATCGACCTGGAGATGCTCTCGCTCCCGCTCGACGACCCGAAGACCTTCGAACTGCTCTGCCGCGGTGACACCCTCGGCGTCTTCCAGTTCGACGGCGGCCCGATGCGCTCGCTGCTGCGCCAGATGCAGCCCGACAACTTCGAGGACATTTCCGCCGTCTCGGCCCTGTACCGGCCGGGCCCGATGGGCATGAATTCGCACACGAACTACGCCGAGCGCAAGAACGGCCGCCAGGAGATCACTCCGATCCACCCGGAGCTGGAGGAGCCGCTCAAGGAGACCCTGGGCCTCACCTACGGCCTCATCGTGTACCAGGAGCAGGTGCAGAAGGCCGCCCAGATCATCGCGGGCTACTCGCTGGGCGAGGCCGACATCCTGCGCCGCGTGATGGGCAAGAAGAAGCCCGAGGAGCTGGCGAAGAACTTCGTTCTCTTCCAGGGCGGCGCCAAGGAGAAGGGCTACTCGGACGCGGCGATCCAGGCCCTGTGGGACGTGCTGGTCCCGTTCGCCGGATACGCGTTCAACAAGGCGCACTCCTCGGCGTACGGCCTGGTCACCTACTGGACCGCGTACCTCAAGGCCAACTACCCGGCCGAGTACATGGCGGCGCTGCTCACCTCGGTGAAGGACGACAAGGACAAGTCGGCCATCTACCTCAACGAGTGCCGGCGGATGCGCATCAAGGTGCTGCCGCCGAACGTCAACGAGTCGGTGCACAACTTCGCCGCCCAGGGCGACGACGTGATCCTGTTCGGCCTGGAGGCCGTCCGCAACGTCGGCACCAACGTGGTGGATTCGATCATCCGCTCCCGCAAGGCCAAGGGTAAGTTCGCCTCCTTCCCCGACTACCTCGACAAGGTCGAGGCCGCCGCCTGCAACAAGCGCACCACGGAGTCGCTGATCAAGGCGGGCGCCTTCGACACGATGGGCCACACCCGCAAGGGCCTGACCGCCCAGTTCGAGCCCATGATCGACAACGTGGTGCAGGTCAAGCGCAAGGAGGCCGAGGGCCAGTTCGACCTCTTCGGCGGCATGGACGAGGACAGCAGCGAGCCGGGCTTCGGTCTCGACGTCGAGTTCGGTGACGTGGAGTGGGAGAAGTCCTACCTGCTCGCCCAGGAGCGCGAGATGCTCGGCCTGTACGTCTCCGACCACCCGCTCTTCGGCCTGGAGCACGTCCTGTCCGACAAGGCGGACGCGGGCATCGGCCAGCTCACCGGCGGGGACTACTCGGACGGCTCGATCGTCACCATCGGCGGCATCATCTCGGGCCTCCAGCGCAAGATGACCAAGCAGGGCAACGCGTGGGCGATCGCCACCGTCGAGGACCTGGCCGGCTCCATCGAGTGCATGTTCTTCCCGGCGACTTACCAGCTGGTGTCGACGCAGCTCGTCGAGGATGCCGTGGTGTTCGTCAAGGGCCGCCTCGACAAGCGCGAGGACGTCCCGCGTCTGGTCGCGATGGAGCTGATGGTCCCCGACCTCTCCTCGGCGGGCACCAACGCGCCGGTCGTCCTGACCATCCCCACCGTGAAGGTCACCCCGCCCATGGTCAGCAGGCTCGGCGAGATCCTGGGGCACCACCGGGGCAACACCGAGGTGCGGATCAAGCTCCAGGGGCCGCGCTCGACCACGGTGCTGCGGCTCGACCGGCACCGGGTCCAGCCGGATCCGGCCCTCTTCGGCGACCTGAAGGTGCTGCTCGGCCCGTCCTGCCTGGCCGGCTGAGCCGCGCGGAGTCCTTTCCGGTACGGCATCGCACGAGAAAGGGGCGCACCCATGGGGTGCGCCCCTCTTCTCTCAATGACGGCTAGTTATGACCGAAGCGACGCTGGTGCTTACGGGCAACATCCGCCGGGCTGCCCTGGGCCTGCGACTGGGGCATGGCCTGGGACTCGAAGGCGGTCGACTTCGACTGCTCCTGGCCGCGCTCGGCGGCCTCGGAACGCTCCTGCTGACTGCCGGACTTGCGGTTCTTGTTCTTGGCCATGGTGCTGCCTCCTGTGGGGGAACTCGGGGCCAGGGCCGCTGTCAGACTCACACAGATGGACAAAGGTCGCATTTCGGATCATTACCGTGCGTGAGCGGGCCGTGACGCCCCAATCCGCCACGCCGATGATCGAGTTCCGGTGCTCAACCCTTGCGCGGTCGGGCAGACTCGAAGGAAACCCGAAGTTCATTCGGCGATCTCCCGCACCCCGCTCCTGATTTCTTTGTTTCTTCGGCTTTTCCGTTCCCGAAAGAGGGTGGAACGCATGGACCGCTGCGTCGTCCTGGTGGACGCCGGCTACCTGCTCGGTGCCGCCGCGAGTCTGCTCGCCGGAGAACCGGCCCGTTCCCGCATCACCGTCGACCACGCCGCCCTGATCCAGGGGCTCCGCGAGCGGGCTGAGGCCGACACCCAGCAGCCGCTCCTGCGCATCTACTGGTTCGACGGCGCCCCCGACCGCGTGCCCCAGCCCGAACACCGGCGGCTGCGCGTGATGCCCAGGGTCACGGTCCGCCTGGGCGCCCTGACCCGCAGCGACGGCCGCTGGGCACAGAAGGGCGTGGACGCCGCCATGCACGCCGAGCTGACCGAACTGGCCCGCAACCGCGCCTGCTCGGACGTCGTCCTGGTGACCGGCGACGGCGACCTGCTGCCGGGCCTGATGTCCGCCAAGGAGCACGGCGTGGCCGTCCACCTGTGGGCCGTCCAGGCCGCCGACGGCGACTACAACCAGTCCGAGGACCTGGTCGCCGAGGCGGACGAGCGCCGCGTCCTCGACCGCGCCTGGATCACCCAGGCCGTCCGCGCCCGCGACCTCACCGGAATCTGCGCCCCCGCCCCCGCGCCCCGGCCCGAGATCGCCGCGATCCTCTCCGCGCCGCTGCCCGAGTCCGCGCTCGCCGCCTCCGCCGAGCGGGCCGCCGAGGCCCAGGCCGCCGCCGTGCGCAACGGCACCGCGCCGCCGGAGGCCCCCGGCGAGAACGGGGCTTCCGTGCCCGCCCCGACCGGCGCCAAGGGCGTACCCACCCCCAAGGACCTGGCGTCCCTGCGCGGCCCCGGCAGCGCCCCGGCCGCCCCCGCGCCGCCCGCCTCCGCCACCCTGCGCTGGTCCTCCGACAAGGGCTGGGTGGAGCGGCCCGGCTCCGCGCTCGGCGAGTCCCCCGAGACCGCCTCGCTGCCGACGCTGGCCCAGCTCACCAGCGCCGAGCAGCGCTGGGCCGACCGCGAGGAGGACATCACCACGGTCGGCGGCGACCCCTACGAGGTGGGCCAGGTCTTCGCGCGGCGCTGGATGGAACGCCTGCCAGAGCCCTCGCACGTACAGAAGCTGTCCACCATGTACCCGCGCATCCCGCACCGCATCGACGGTGAACTCCTGCGCTACGCGGCCCGGTTCGGCCTCCTCGCGCACAAGGACGACCAGATCGACGAGCACGACCGGTACGCGATCCGGGCCGGCTTCTGGCGCGAGATCGACGTACGCGCCGCCGCCGAGCGCCAGCCGGCCGGCGAATAGCGCGGCGGCGGGGGCGGCGCGAGGAGTTCCGCTAAGCCGCCCCCGGGGCCGGGTGGGTCCTTCGACCCCTTAGGCTCGTTCTCCGTGAGTACCGGCACAGCAGCGGCGCGGGCCGGCACCGTTTGCGCGGTGCGGGGCCTGGTCAAGACGTACCCCGCGACCCGGGGCAGGCGCGGTGCGCCCGGTACGCCCGAGGTGCGGGCCACCGACGGGATCAGCCTCGATGTGCACCGCGGCGAGATCTTCGGGCTGCTCGGGCCCAACGGCGCCGGCAAGTCCACGCTCGTGCGCCAGCTGACCGGGCTCATGCGGCCCGACGCCGGCTCCGTCGACGTCCTCGGGCACGACCTGGTCCGCCACCCCGAACGCGCGGCCCGCCTGATCGCCTACCTCGGCCAGGAGTCCACCGCGCTCGACGAGCTCACCGTCTCGCTCGCCGCCGAGACCACCGGCCGCCTGCGCGGACTCACCCTGCGCGAGGCCCGGGCCGAACGCGACGCCGTCCTCGGCGAACTCGGCCTCGACGAGATCGCCGGACGCCCGCTCAAGAAGCTCTCCGGTGGCCAGCGGCGCCTGGCCTGCTTCGCCACCGCCCTCGTCGGGGAGCGTCCCGTCCTCGTCCTGGACGAGCCCACCACCGGCATGGACCCGGTGGCCCGGCGTGCGGTCTGGGCGGCCGTCGACCGGCGGCGCGCCGAGCGCGGCGCGACCGTCCTGCTCGTCACCCACAACGTCATCGAGGCCGAGACCGTGCTCGACCGGGTCGCCGTCGTCGAACGCGGCCGGGTCATCGCCTGCGACACCCCCGCGGGTCTCAAGGCCCGCGTAGCCGACGAGGTGCGGGTCGACCTCGTGTGGCGCGACCGCGCCCCCGTCGAGGTGCCCGAGGTCGCCGCGCTGCGCGCCGAGGCCCAGGAGGCCGGCCGGCGCTGGACGCTGCGGCTCAGCCCCGAGCGGGCCCGGGCCGCCGTCGCCACCGTCACCGGCGGCCCCGCATTCGCCGCCCTCGACGACTTCACCCTGGCCACGCCGAGCCTCGAAGACGTCTACCTCGCCCTCGGCGGTCGCACGGAAGGGCTGGTGAAGGCGTGAGCGCCATTCCGCTGGAGAGCAGCGTGGAGGCCGTGCCCGGGCGGGCCCCGGCGAGCGGTGCCACCCAGCGCCCCGACGCCTCGCACGCCGCCCCGCTGGCCCCCCGCGCCCGGCTGCTGCCCGCGCTCGCCGCGGTCTACCGCGCCCAGCTCTCGCGGGCCCGGGTGGCCCGGATCCCGCTGCTCTTCGTCGCGACCTTCCAGTCCGTCGGCATCATGATCCTGATGCGGGGCGTGGTGGACGGCGGCAGCGAGGCCCGTGCGGTGGTGGCCGGGTCGAGCGTGCTCGTCGTGGCCTTCGTCGCGCTCAACCTGCTCGCCCAGTACTTCGGCCAGCTCCGGGCCGGCGGCGGCCTCGACCACTACGCGACACTGCCCGTACCGCCCGCCTCCGTGGTCCTCGGCACGGCCGCCGCGTACGCCTCCTTCACCGTGCCCGGCACGTTTGTGACCGCCGTCCTCGGCTGCGTCCTGTTCGGGCTTCCGATGGCGCACCTGTGGATCCTGGCGGCGGTGATCCCGCTCGCCGGGGCCGCGCTCTCCGGACTCGGCGCCGCCCTCGGGCTCCTCGCCCCCCGGCAGGAACTCGCCACGCTGTTCGGCCAGTTGGGGATGTCGGCGGCGCTGCTGCTCGGCGTGCTCCCGGCGTCCAGGATGCCGGGGCCGATCGCGTACGCACGTGATCTGCTGCCCTCCACCTACGGCGTGGAGGCCTTCGCGCGGAGCTTCGACGCGCACCCCGACTGGGCCCTGATCGGGCTCGACCTCGGTGTGTGCGCGGCCGTCGGCGTCGTCTCGCTCGCCGTAGCGGCGTGGGCCTACCGCCGGGCGGCGGTCCGGTGAGGCAGCGCACAGACACGCCTGGCACGATGTCAGGGTGACCGCACCTCTGACACCGCCCCATCAGCAGCCCTCGGGCAACGACCCGTGGCAGACGCACGCCGGGGGCGCAACGCCCGGAACCGTCGAGGAGGCGCCCGCCATGAAGAAGGACCTGCGGGACGCGGTGATCGTCGCCGTCGCGGTGACGGTGGCCGGGGTGGCGCTCGGACTGCTGTGGCTGTGGCTCGCCCCGCGCGTGCCGCTGATCGCCGACGACAAGGCCGTCTTCCTCAAGGACACCGAGGGGGAGGAGGCGATCGGCGGTGACGGAACGTTCATCTTGCTGGCGCTCGGGCTCGGCGCGCTGAGCGCGGCCGCGGTCTTCCTGTTCCGCCGCAAGGGCGGCATCGCCCTGGTCGTCGGCCTCGCGGCCGGCAGCCTGCTCGGTTCGGTCCTGGCCTGGCGCCTGGGCATCTGGCTCGGCCCGAACCAGGACGTGGTGGCCGCGGCGAAGGCGGCCGGGCAGGGCGTCACCTTCGACGCGCCGCTGAAGCTCGACGCCAAGGGAGCGCTGCTCGCCTGGCCGATCGCCGCCATGGCCGTCCACCTGGGCCTCACGGCCCTGTTCGGCCCCCGGGACCCGGATCCGGTGTGGCAGGTACCCGCCATGGACCCGGGACCGGGAAGGCCGGACTCCTCCGGCCTCTAGGTCCGCTCGGGCCGGACGCCTCACGTACCGGCCTCCGGAGCGGCTCGGGCCGGGCGCCTCACGATCCGGCCTCTAGGTCCGCTCAGGCCGGGCGCCTCCCGTGGTTGGCCCGGCCCTTCTTGACGCGCCACTTCCGCTTGCGGGTCCGCTTCGACATGGGCGTACCTCCCGTCCTCGGGTTCTAGCCGAGGACGGGAGGTACGTCGAGGTGCTAAACGCGCCCGATCGGGGCGAGCAGCGCCCCGGTGAGGGCCGCCAGATCGGCGGGGGCGAGCTCGACCTCCAGGCCCCGGCGGCCCGCCGATACGCAGATCGTGGGGTGCGCGGACGCCGAGTCGTCCAGGACCGTACGCAGCCTCTTGCGCTGGCCCAGCGGAGAGATGCCGCCCCGCACATAGCCGGTGGTGCGCTCGGCGGCCGCCGGGTCGGCCATCGCGGCCCGCTTGCCGCCGACCGCCGACGCCAGCGCCTTGAGGTCGAGCGAGCCGGCCACCGGGACCACCGCCACCGTCAGCTCGCCGTCCACATCGGCGACCAGCGTCTTGAACACCCGCTCCGCGCTCACCCCGAGGGCCTGCGCGGCCTCCTCGCCGTACGAGGCGGAGGCCGGGTCGTGCTCGTAGGCGTGCACGGTGAAGGCGGTGCCCGCCGCCGTCAGGGCCACCGTCGCCGGGGTGCCCCCGCTCTGCTGCTTCTTCTTGGCCAAGGCGGCCCTCCGGTCGGTCAGTTGGGGCTGGTCGGGGAGCGCGTCAGATCCACCGCGGGCAGCGACGGCAGATGACGGATGACCGCGGTCTCCGCGCGCAGCAGCTGCAGTTCCTCGCGCAGCCGGGTCGCCGTGTCCGGGGCCTGGAGCAGCCGCTGCTTGGCCGGGACGTCCAGGACCGCCGCCGCCGCGACCAGGTAGGACACCACCGAGGGCTCGTCCGGCAGGTCCGCGGTGCCGGCGAGCGAGCGCTCCCGGGCACCCGCGAGCCGCTTCTGGTACGAGCGGAACGCGCGCAGGACGCCCTCGGCGAGCGCGCCCGCCTCCTCGCCCGGCTCCTCCGGGAGCTCCTCGACCTCGGCCGTCAGATACGGCCCGCTCGCGTCCACCGACAGGATGCGGATCCGGGTGGTGCCGGTGGCGAGCACCTCGAAGCTGCCGTCCGAGCGCTCCCGGATCGTGGCCGCGTCCGCGATGCAGCCCACCCGGTGGAAGGCCTGGATGGGGTCGGCGCCGAAGCCCGCCGCGGGCCCCTTCTCGGCCGTGGCGGTCGGGTCGGGCAGGCCGGGCGAGGTCGGCGCGACTTCCCGCCCGTCCCGGATGGCCACGACGGCGAAGCGGCGCGGCTCGTCGTCGTCCTCGCCCTCGGAGCCGGAGGGGCCTGACGCGTCGGTGCCGGTCTTCAGCAGATCGCGCATCATGGCGCGATAGCGCTCCTCGAAGATGTTCAGCGGCAGGACGAGGCCGGGGAACAGGACCGAGTTGAGCGGGAAGAGTGGGAGGCGTGCGGTGGTCACAACGCTCAAGCGTAATGGCCGCCGGAGCGGGCTCGTCCTGGCTTGGGGCGGTCGCGCCCCCAGGGCGTGCCCGCGGCGACCTCGGTTCGTACGAACTCGCGCAGTTCGAGGTACTGGCCCAGGGGATCGGCGGCCAGATGCAGCCACGGGAAGGATGTGGCGTACGGCCCGATACGCCGGAATTCCTCCAGCGTCTCGGGCCAGCGCCGGCGCACGACGAGGACGTAGGCGAGCAGATTGCGCACCTCGGCCGGCCAGGGGTCGCCCGGTTCGTAGGCGGCGGACAGCTCGATGCCGAGGTCGGCCGCCGCGTCGATCCGCTCGTACGGGATGGTGTGGCCGCCGCCGCCCACCAGATACGCGAAGGCCGCGCGGGCCGGGAGCGCCCGGATCAGGGAGCCCGGCAGGGAGTCCTCGGCGGCCCGTTCGGCGAAGTCGAAGCACTCGCGGTGCGATCCGTACCACTGCGCCGAGAGGTACTGGAGTGCGGCCACATGGCAGCCGTAGTGGTGTGAGGAGCGGTGTATGGCCTCGCCCCACAACTCCTCGAAAACGGTGTGCGGCGCATGGGTGCCACGGGCGTGATCGAGGGCGATCCGCCAGGGCACCGGGTCGGCCGGGTCGCCCTCGGCCGCCGAGTGGATCAGCGGGGCCACCTCGCGCAGCCGCTCGGCCCGGGCCGGCGAGCCCCAGGCCCGGACGATCGCCAGCTCGGCCTTGACGAGCAGCGCGTCCGGGTCGCGTGGGGACGCGGCCAGCCAGTTGGCGAGCCACTCGGGTCTGCTCACCGCGAAGGCGGCGAGGCGGACCGTGTAGCGGTCGCGGTTCTCCCACTCGGCCAGCTCGCGGGTGGTGGCGAGCAGTTTCGCCGCCACCCCGTACTCGCCGAGCGCGGCCGAGACCAGCGCGGGGGCGAGCCGGGCGTCGGGGGCATCCAACAGCACTTCTCGGCCATCGGGCAGCCCCGTGGCGAGAAGCGGCGTATGCCTGGCCCGCCGTGCGGTGCGGATCAGCGCGGATACGAATGTCATGGTGTGGACCATTGAAATCCGCAGGTGGGGGCGGCGCCAGGGGGTCCACTGTGAAGCTTCTGTATCGGTGGTGAGGGTTGTACGACCCGGGGTCAAGGCCCGGCAAATTCAGCCGTCGGCGCCTCGCGAGGAGCCCGTGAAGAACTCGCGCGGAGCTCGCGAAAACACCCCGTCCGGGCCCCGGAGACACCCTCGGAGCGAGGCCCGGCCGCGACCCCTGGGGATCCGCCCTCCGGCGGGTCAGCCCCGGCGCAGCAGCCGGGAGGCACCCGCCGCCACGGTCGTCGCCAGGATCCAGCCCAGCATGATCAGCAGGGCGGCCGCCCACTGCCAGGCGCCGGAGAGCTTCCAGTAGCCGTCCTGGCCCAGGTTGACCACCGGGATGAGGAGGTCGAGCGCGTAGAGCGCCGCGTTCCAGTCCGGGTGTTCGTCGGCCTTGATGGGCTGAGGGTCGTAGTGCGAGAAGGCGAGCGTGCCCGCCGCCCACAGGACCGCCATCCACAGCGCGGCCCGGCCCGGCCGGTAGCCGTACGCCACCGTCAGGTCCTGGAGCACGCCCCACGCCTTCGCGGCCAGCGGCAGCGTCTCGCGGCGTCTGCGCTGCTTGGCGAGCAGTACCTCCCGGGCGTCCGCGTCCTCGCCGCTGCCCCGCAGCACGGCGGCGAGCCGCTCGTACGGCTCGGGCGCGTACTCGGGGGTCGCCGCGGTCACCCAGCCCAGGCGCTCGGCCAGGGTGAAGGTGCCGATCGGGATGAGGTTCTCGTAGGCGAAGCCGTTCATCGTGAGGTGCCCGGGGCCGGGCCAACTGGCCGCCATGTCCACCAGGTTGACCACCCGCGCCCCGGAGAGCACGACCTTGCCGCGCTCGGGGCGCTGCCCGGTGAAGCGCAGCTCCGGCGTCTGGATGCGGCGCAGCGACAGCTCCTGGGTGTCGGTCATCACCACCCGGGACTGCGCCAGGTCCACCGCGTCCCCGAACCGCCCGTCGTCCAGACGCAGCCCGCCCCGGCATTCGAACGGCTGGATCAGGGTGCCCCGCACGGGCGTGTTGGTGTAGTTCGTCCCGTACGGGGGAGTGGTGCCCTCCTGGTTGCCGCCGGGGTAGACCGCCGCCGAGGTCAGGTACAGGGTGCGCTCGACGGTCAGCTGCGGGGCGTTGAGCGCGCGCTGGCCGTCCGGGTTGATCAGCCGGCTGCCGCGCAGGCTCAGCGTCACCCCCACCTTCGCGGCCCGCAGGCTCAGCTCCCCGTACGACTCGATGAGGTCGGCCTGGAGGTCCTGCGCGACCGAGAGCCCGTCGGCCGCGATCGAGCGGCCGTTGCGGTCGGCGTGCACCACGACCTGGCTGAGCAGCAGGTCGGTGCCGATGTGCGCGTCGGTGAGCCGGATGCCGCCCGCGACCCGGCAGCGCGGCAGATGCAGGTCGCCCTCGGTGGTCAGCCGGGCCGCCTCCAGCCGCGGAATCGCGCAGCTCACCATGCGTACGGTCGTGAAGTGGGCCTCGGGGAGCAGGACTTCGTTCTCGAACCGGCAGTTGTTCAGCTCGACGTACGGCGTGACCGTGCCGCCGGACAGATTGAGCGTCCCGGTGATCTGCACGCCGTTCAGCTTCAGGGCCGCGACCCGGCCCGGCAGCGCGGGCGGCCCGCTGAGCAGGAGCAGCGCCACCACCCGGGCCCGCACGCTGCGCTCGGGGCCCCAGGGGCGGGCGGCGAACGGGTCGTCGCGCACCGGATTGCGGGTGCGCAGATCGTAGGTACTGCCGTTGCGGAAGGCCTGCCACATGCCCAGCTCCGCCGGACTGAGCCAGTCCGGTGCCTCACCCAGATCGGGCGCCTCGGTCAATGCCGTCCCCCTCGCCGTCCACCCTGACAGGAGGAACGCTAGTGGCCCTGGGTGACAGGGGGTGACGCCCGTGTTGCGTATCAGCCACTGATACAGGCGTCCAGTGCTCCGGAGGCGTCTGAGAGAATTGGATACGTGATCTCCCGAATCGATCTGCGCGGCAACACCCTCCCCGAGGGTGGCGCCCTGCGCGACCTGCTGCCCCGTGCCGAGTTCGACGTGGAAGCCGCCCTGGAGAAGGTGCGGCCCATCTGCGAGGACGTGCATCATCGCGGCACGGCGGCGCTGATCGAGTACGCGGAGAAGTTCGACGGAGTGAAGCTGGAGCGGGTGCGGGTGCCCGCCAAGGCGCTCAGGGACGCGCTCGACCAGCTCGACCCGCAGGTCAGGGACGCCCTGGATGAGTCGATCCGGCGGGCCAGGATCGTCCACCGCGCCCAGCGCCGCACCACCCGCACCACCCAGGTCGTGCGCGGCGGTTCGGTCACCGAGAAGTGGGTGCCGGTCGAGCGCGTGGGCCTGTACGCGCCCGGCGGCCGCTCGGTCTACCCGTCCTCCGTGATCATGAACGTGGTCCCGGCGCAGGAGGCCGGCGTCGGCTCCATCGCGCTCGCCTCGCCGCCGCAGGCGGAGTTCGACGGCCTTCCGCACCCCACGATCCTGGCGGCCTGCGCGCTGCTCGGCGTCGACGAGGTGTACGCGGCCGGCGGTGCCCAGGCCGTCGCGATGTTCGCGTACGGGACCTCGGGCCCCGACGGATGCCCGCCCGCCAACATGGTGACCGGCCCCGGCAACATCTGGGTCGCCGCCGCCAAGCGCTACTTCACGGGCCGCATCGGCATCGACACCGAGGCGGGCCCGACCGAGATCGCCGTCCTCGCGGACGACACCGCCGACCCGGTGCACGTGGCCGCCGACCTGATCAGCCAGGCCGAGCACGACCCGCTGGCCGCCGCCGTCCTGGTCACCGACTCGCTCGCGCTCGCCGAGGCGGTCGAGAAGGAGCTGGAGCCGCAGGTCGCGGCCACCAAGCACATCGAGGACCGGATCAAGCCGGCGCTCGCCGGACGGCAGTCCGCGATCGTCCTCGTCGACTCCCTGGAGGACGGCCTCAAGGTCGTCGACGCGTACGGCGCCGAGCACCTGGAGATCCAGACCGAGGACGCCGCCGCCGTGGCCGACCGGGTGCGCAACGCGGGCGCGGTCTTCGTCGGGCCCTGGGCCCCGGTCTCGCTCGGCGACTACTGCGCGGGCTCCAACCACGTCCTGCCCACCGGCGGCTGCGCCTGCCACTCCTCGGGCCTGTCCGTGCAGTCCTTCCTGCGCGGCATCCACATCGTCGACTACACCCGCGACGCGCTCGCCGAGGTCGCCCACCACGTGGTGACCCTCGCCGAGGCCGAGGACCTGCCGGCACACGGTGCGGCCCTGAAGGCACGCTTCGGATGGAAGGTGCCGAACGCATGACGAACGCCGAAAGCATGACGGACGCGGAGCAGACGCAGGTCGCCGATCGCGCGACGACCATCGACGACCTCCCCGTACGGGACGAGCTGCGCGGCAAGTCCCCTTACGGAGCGCCCCAGTTGGACACCCCCGTCCAGCTGAACACCAACGAGAACCCCTACCCGCTGCCCGAGCCGCTGGTCGAGCGGATCGCCGAGCGGGTCGCCGAGGCGGCCCGGGGTCTCAACCGCTACCCGGACCGCGACGCGGTGGAGCTGCGCACCGAGCTGGCCCGGTACCTCACCCGCACCGGCAAGCACCCGGTCGCGGCCGAGAACGTGTGGGCGGCCAACGGGTCCAACGAGGTCATCCAGCAGCTGCTCCAGACCTTCGGCGGCCCCGGCCGCACCGCGATCGGCTTCGAGCCCTCGTACTCGATGCACGCCCTGATCGCCCGCGGCACCGGCACCGGCTGGATCTCGGGCCCCCGCCGCGAGGACTTCACCATCGACCTCGCGGCGGCCGAGCGGGCCATCGCCGAGCACACGCCGGACGTCGTCTTCATCACCTCGCCCAACAACCCGACGGGCACCGCGGTCGCCGCCGAGACGGTCCTCGCTCTGTACGAGGCGGCCCAGGCCGCCGGCCCCTCGATGGTGATCGTGGACGAGGCGTACGTCGAGTTCAGCCACCGCGACTCGCTGCTCCCGCTGATCGAGGGCCGCCCGAACCTGGTGGTCTCGCGGACCATGTCGAAGGCCTTCGGCGCGGCGGGACTGCGCCTTGGCTACCTCGCCGCGCACCCCGCGGTGGTCGACGCGGTGCAGCTGGTCCGCCTTCCCTACCACCTGTCCGCCGTCACCCAGGCGACCGCGCTCGCGGCCCTGGAGCACACGGACACCCTGCTCGGCTATGTCGAGCAGCTCAAGACCGAGCGGGACCGGCTGGTCGACGAACTGCGGGCGATCGGCTACGAGGTGACCGAGTCGGACGCCAACTTCGTCCAGTTCGGCCGCTTCGACGACAGCCACGCCACGTGGCAGCGGATGCTCGACCGGGGCGTCCTGGTCCGGGACAACGGGGTACCGGGCTGGCTGCGGGTCACCGCGGGCACCCCGGCCGAGAACGACGCGTTCCTCGACGCGGTCCGTCAACTCAAGAAGGAGCAGAGCGCATGAGCCGCGTTGGCAGGGTGGAACGCACCACCAAGGAGACGTCCGTCCTCGTCGAGATCGACCTCGACGGCAGCGGAAAGGTCGATGTGTCGACGGGCGTCGGCTTCTACGACCACATGCTCGACCAGCTCGGCCGGCACGGCCTCTTCGACCTCACGGTCAAGACCGACGGCGATCTGCACATCGACACCCACCACACCATCGAGGACACCGCCCTCGCGCTCGGCGCCGCCTTCAAGCAGGCCCTCGGCGACAAGGTCGGCATCTACCGCTTCGGCAACTGCACCGTCCCGCTGGACGAGTCGCTCGCCCAGGTGACCGTCGACCTGTCGGGCCGCCCCTACCTCGTGCACACCGAGCCCGAGAACATGGCGCCGATGATCGGCGAGTACGACACGACGATGACCCGGCACATCTTCGAGTCCTTCGTGGCCCAGGCGCAGGTCGCGCTGCACATCCACGTACCGTACGGACGCAACGCGCACCACATCGTGGAGTGCCAGTTCAAGGCGCTCGCCCGGGCCCTGCGCTATGCCTCCGAGCGTGACCCGCGCGCTGCCGGAATCCTTCCTTCCACCAAGGGTGCCCTGTAAAGCATGAACGGTCTCAACACCATCCTGATCGTGCTCGGCCTCTTCCTGATCGGCGGAATCATCTCCTTCGTCAAGCAGGGGATGCCGAAGAGCCTGATCATCCTCCTGTCGTTCGGCGCCGTGATGTGCCTGGCCGCCGGCATTCTGCGACTGGACGTCTGGTCATGAGCGCACCCGCCAAGAAGGTCGTCGTCTTCGACTACGGATTCGGCAACGTCCGCTCCGCCGAGCGGGCCCTGGCCCACGTCGGCGCCGACGTGGAGATCACCCGCGACTACGACCGGGCCATGAACGCGGACGGGCTGCTCGTGCCCGGCGTCGGCGCGTTCTCCGCCTGCATGAAGGGGCTGCGCGACGCCCGGGGCGACTGGATCGTGGGGCGCAGGCTCTCCGGCGGCCGCCCGGTCATGGGCATCTGCGTCGGCATGCAGATCCTCTTCGAGCGCGGCATCGAGCACGGCGTGGAGACCGAGGGCCTCGACGAGTGGCCCGGCGTCGTCTCGCCGCTCAAGGCCCCGGTCGTGCCGCACATGGGCTGGAACACCGTCGAGGCGCCCGAGGGCAGCGACCTGTTCGCGGGCCTGGACGCCGGGGCCCGCTACTACTTCGTGCACTCCTACGCCGTGCACGACTGGAGCCTCGAAGTCACCAACCCCAAGATCCGTGCCCCCAGGGTCAGTTGGGCCACCCACGGCGAGCCGTTCGTCGCCGCGGTGGAGAACGGTGCCCTGTGGGCCACCCAGTTCCACCCCGAGAAGTCCGGCGACGCCGGAGCCCAGCTGCTCACCAACTGGATCGGAACCCTGTGATGGCCCCCAAGCTCGAACTCCTCCCCGCCGTCGACGTCCGCGACGGCCAGGCCGTGCGTCTCGTCCACGGCGAGTCCGGCTCCGAGACCTCCTACGGCTCGCCCCTGGAGGCGGCCCTGGCCTGGCAGCGCTCGGGCGCCGAGTGGCTGCACCTGGTCGACCTGGACGCGGCCTTCGGCACCGGCGACAACCGCGCCCTGATCGCCGAGGTCGCGGGCGCCATGGACATCAAGGTCGAGCTGTCCGGCGGCATCCGCGACGACGCCTCCCTGGCGGCCGCCCTCGCCACCGGCTGCACCCGCGTCAACCTCGGCACCGCCGCCCTGGAGACCCCCGAGTGGGTCGCCAAGGTCATCGCCGAGCACGGCGACAAGATCGCGGTCGGCCTCGACGTGCGCGGCACCACGCTGCGCGGCCGCGGCTGGACCCGCGACGGCGGCGACCTGTACGAGACGCTCGCCCGCCTGGACTCCGAGGGCTGCGCGCGGTACGTCGTCACCGACATCGCCAAGGACGGCACGCTCCAGGGCCCCAACCTGGAGCTCCTGAAGAACGTCTGCGCGGCCACGGACAAGCCGGTCGTCGCCTCGGGCGGCGTCTCCTCCCTGGACGACCTGCGGGCCATCGCCGAGCTCGTCCCGCTCGGCGTCGAGGGCGCGATCGTCGGCAAGGCGCTGTACGCGAAGGCCTTCACGCTGGAAGAGGCGCTCAAGGCGGTCTCGGCATGAGCGACGAGGTCCGCAAGATCTCCTCCGGCGCCCCCTGGGAGGAGCGCTTCGGCTACTCCCGCGCGGTGGAGCTCCCGGGCGGTCTCGTCCTGGTGGCGGGCTGTACGTCGACGGTCAACGGCCGCATCGACGAGGGCGGCCCCTACGAGCAGGCGGTCACCGCCTTCGGCGTCGCCATCAAGGCACTGGAGTCCCTGGGCCTCGGGCGCGAGGACGTGGTCCGCACCCGTATGTACATCACCCATGCCCGGGACGTCGACGATGTGGGCCGCGCCCACAAGGAGCTGTTCGACGACGTACGCCCGGTGGCCACGATGCTGATCGTGTCCGGCTTCGTCGACCCCAGCCTGGTGGTCGAGGTCGAGGTCGAGGCCTACCGGCGGACGGCGGCCGCGTCATGACCCTCGCGGTACGGGTGATCCCCTGCCTGGACGTGGACAACGGCCGGGTCGTCAAGGGTGTCAACTTCCAGAACCTGCGCGACGCCGGTGACCCGGTCGAGATGGCCAAGCTGTACGACGCCGAGGGCGCGGACGAGCTGACGTTCCTCGACATCACGGCGTCCTCCGGCAACCGCGAGACCACGTACGACGTGGTGCGCCGCACGGCGGAGCAGGTCTTCATCCCGCTCACCGTCGGCGGCGGCGTTCGCAGCGCCGACGACGTGGACAAGCTGCTGCGGGCGGGCGCGGACAAGGTGGGCGTGAACACGGCCGCCATCGCCCGCCCCGACCTGATCCGCGAGATCGCCGAGCGCTTCGGCCGCCAGGTGCTGGTCCTCTCGGTCGACGCACGGCGTACGGCCTCCGGCTCCTTCGAGGTGACGACGCACGGCGGCCGTAAGGGCACCGGCATCGACGCGGTCGAATGGGCGCACCGGGCCGCGGAGTTGGGGGCGGGGGAGATCCTGCTCAACTCCATGGACGCGGACGGCACGAAGGACGGCTACGACACGGAGATGATCGCGGCGGTCCGCCGCCATGTCACCGTGCCGGTGATCGCCTCCGGCGGCGCGGGCCGCCTCGAGCACTTCCCGCCGGCGATCGCGGCGGGCGCGGACGCGGTCCTGGCCGCCTCGGTCTTCCACTTCGGCGACCTGCGCATCGCCGAGGTCAAGGACGCGCTGGCCAAGGCGGGCCACCCGGTTCGCTGACCTGCGAGAAGGGCCCGGGGCGCGGCCCCGGGCCCTTCTTCGTCCCGTAATCCGCAGCTTTTATTGCGCAACTTTTATTGCGCAAGATTTCTTTCCTGACTACCGTGGATGGCATGGCACCCCAGGGCAACCGCAGAATCACCGACCTCGACACGCTCAAGGCGTTCGGCCACCCCCTGCGCATGAAGCTCTACCGCGCGCTCTACATCGCCCGCACCGCCACCGCCTCGCAGCTCGCCGACCAGGTGGACGAGGCCGTCTCCCTCGTCAGCTACCACCTGCGCAAGCTCGCCGACCACGGCCTCATCGAGGAGGCCGAGGCGCAGGGCAAGGACGGCCGGGAGCGGTGGTGGCAGCCGGCCTCGGAGGGGGTGAGCTACCGGCACGAGGACTTCAAGGACGCCCCCGAGAAGGTGGCCGCCCACACCTCGGTGACCCGGCTCCTGGTCGAGCAGCGGATGGAGCTGTACCGCGCCTTCCTCGACGAGCTGTCCGGCTGGAGCGCCGAGTGGACCGGTGCCGCCTTCAGCAGCGAGTACGCCCTCCACCTCACGCCGGCCGAAGTGCGGGAGATGGAGGCCGAGTTGGACGCCGTGCTCGGGAAGTTCAAGGAGCGCGGCGAGGCGGCGGTCAAGGCCGGCGACACCGAAGGCAGGGAGAACGCCGCGGTCCACCTGTACGGCTTCCCCTTCCGCGTCTGACCCCCTTTCCGCGTCCGAGAGGCCCCGCCATGTCCACCACAGCCCTCGCCCCGCCGGCCTCCGCCCGCCCCGCCCACCGGGACGGCAACGTCCTGCGGTGGCTCGCCGCGTACACCTCCTCGCTCGTCGGCGACAGCGTGTACTACATGGCGCTGGCCTGGGCCGCGGCCCGGTCGGGGAGCGCTGGGCAGGCCGGGCTCGTGCTCGCGGTCGGCGCGGTGCCCCGGGCGCTGCTCATGCTCGGCGGGGGAGTCGTGGCCGACCGGTTCGGGCCGCGCCGGGTCGTCATCGGCAGCGACGCCGCCCGCAGCCTGATCATCCTGGGCATGGCCGCGGCCCTGCTCCTCACGGGCCCGCACCTGTGGCTCCTGATCGTGCTGGCCCTCGTGTTCGGCGCCGTGGACGCGGTGCTGCTTCCCGCGCTCGGCGCCCTGCCGCCCAGGATCACCGGACCCGGCGAACTCGCCCGGGTGCAGGGGCTCAAGGGGCTCGCGGGGCGGATCGCCAACATCGCCGGGGCCCCGCTCGGCGGGCTCGCCGTGGCGCTCGGCGGGACCGCGGCCACCTTCGCCGCGGCGGGCGCCCTGTTCGCGCTGTCGACCGCCCTGCTCGTCCGGGTCCGCATGGCCCGGCTCGACGGCGACGGCCACCGGGCGAAGGAGCCCCCGCTGCGCGAGCTCACCGACGGCCTGCGCTACATCCGCCGCCACCGCCTGCTGGCCCCGCTGATGCTCGTCATAGCCGTCGGCGAGCTCGGCTTCGCCGCCCCGCTCAACATCGGGCTCACCCTGCTCGCCAAGGAGCGGGGCTGGGGCGCGGCCGGGATGGGCTGGATCGTCGCGGCGTTCGGGGCGGGCGCCGGAGCCGCCTCACTGCTGCTCTCCGTACGCGGCCGGGTGCCGCGCGCGGGACTCGTCCTGCCGGTGTCCCTGATCGGCGGCACGACGGCCATCGCGGGCCTCGCGTACGCCCCCTCGGTGGCGCTCGCCGCCGTCGCCGGGGTCTTCATCGGCCTGCTCGCCGGCCTGAGCGGCGCCCTGTGCGGGGCCCTGGTGCAGACCGCCACGGACCCCGCCTACCTGGGCCGGGTCACCGCGGTGGCCTCCCTGTTCACCATGGGCATCGCGCCGCTCGGCTATCCGCTGGCGGGCACGGCCATCGGCCTGTGGGGCACCACACCGGTGTTCCTGGCCAGCGCGGGCGTGTGCGCGACGGGCGCCCTGACCGGACTCGCCTCCGGCCACCTGCGCCGCGCCGAACTCCCGCGCTGAGACCCCTCGCGGGCCAGGGCCTGTCCGGCGGATCCTGTCTGGGACGCGGGGGCCTGGCACGCCCACCAGGACCGCAAGGCCGAGGCATCTCGACGGCGACCTGATCCGCCGGACCGACCCTAGAGCCCGAGCTTCGCCTCCAGAGCCCGCGTCGAGGCCTCCTTCTCGCCCTCGATCTCGACCTGGGCCGCCTCCTGGCGCCCGTAGGCGAACAGCGTCAGCTCGCCCGGCTCGCCGGTGACCGTGACCACCGGGGTGCCCTTGTGCGCCACCGCCGTCTGGCCGTCCGGGCGGCGCAGCACGATGCCCACCGGCGACTTGCGGCCCATCAGCCGGGCCGCCTTCTCCAAGCGGGACCACAGCGCGTCCGAGAACACCGGGTCGAGCTCGCGGGGCGTCCAGTCCGGCTGAGCCCGGCGGACGTCCTCGGCGTGCACGTAGAACTCCACCGCGTTGGCGCCCTCGTCGACCTGCTTGAGGCTGTACGGGGAGAACTTCGGCGGGCCGGTGCGGATCAGCTGGATCAGTTCCTCGTACGGCTTGGCGGCGAATTCCGCCTGCACCCGGTCGAGGCGGTTCCTGAGCGCGCCGATCAGGATCCCGCCCGCGGCGTCCAGGCGGCGCTCGCGCACCACCACGTGGGCCGCGAGTTCGCGAGCCGTCCAGCCCTCGCAGAGGGTCGGCGCCTCGGGGCCCGCCGCCTCCAACAGGTCGGCGAGCAGAAGCCGTTCACGCTTTGCATGGGTCGACATGTCCGCCAGCGTACGGCCGCCGGGGTCGTCCGGACAGTGGACGCACCGCCCGGAAGCCCTCGCGACCACGGCAGAATGGGGGCATGACCAGCAATCTCGACCCCGCCATCGCCGCCCGCCTCAAGCGCGGCGCGGATGGTCTGGTCCCGGCCATCGCCCAGCAGTACGACACCGGCGAGGTGCTCATGCTCGGCTGGATGGACGACGAGGCCCTGCACCGCACCCTGACCACCGGCCGCTGCACGTACTGGTCGCGCAGCCGTCAGGAGTACTGGGTCAAGGGGGACACCTCGGGCCACGTCCAGCACGTGAAGTCGGTCGCCCTGGACTGCGACGCGGACACCGTCCTGGTCAAGGTGGACCAGGTGGGAGCGGCCTGCCACACCGGGGACCGCACCTGCTTCGACGCCGACGTACTCGACCTCGGGAAGTAGTCATGGACCTCGACACCTTCCGCAAGCTCGCCGTCGACCGCCGCGTCATCCCGGTCCACCGCCGCCTCCTCGCGGACGGCGACACCCCGGTCGGCCTGTACCGCAAGCTCGCCGCCGAGCGGCCCGGCACCTTCCTGCTCGAATCGGCCGAGAACGGCCGGTCCTGGTCGCGGTACTCGTTCGTCGGCGTGCGGTCGGACGCGACCCTCACCGTGCGCGACGGGGAGGCGCACTGGCTCGGCACGCCGCCGGTCGGGGTCCCCACTTCGGGTGATCCTCTGGCGGCCCTGAAGGCCACCGTCGAGGCCCTGCACACGCCGCGCGACCTGGTCGCCGGAATGCCGCCCTTCACCGGCGGGATGGTCGGCTACCTCGGCTACGACATCGTGCGGCGCCTGGAGAAGATCGGCGAGCACGGGGGCGACGACCTCCGGCTGCCCGAGCTGACCATGCTGCTCACCTCCGACCTCGCGGTGCTCGACCACTGGGACGGCTCGGTCCTGCTCATCGCCAACGCGATCAACCACAACGACCTCGACACCGGGGTGGACGAGGCCTACGAGGACGCCGTGGCCCGGCTCGACGCGATGGAGGCCGACCTCGCGAAGCCCGCCGAGTACGCGCCGGTCGCCCTGCCCGCCTCGGAACTGCCCGAGTACACCGCGCTGTGGGGCGGGGCGGCCTACCAGGACGCCGTCGAGGACATCAAGGAGCGCATCCGGGCCGGCGAGGCCTTCCAGGTCGTTCCCTCGCAGCGCTTCGAAACCCCTTGCCGCGCAAGCGCGTTGGACGTCTACCGGGTGCTGCGGGCCACCAACCCGTCGCCGTACATGTACCTGTTCCGCTTCGACGGCTTCGACGTCGTCGGCTCCAGCCCCGAGGCCCTCGTCAAGGTGGAGGACGGCCGGGCCATGCTGCATCCGATCGCCGGGACCCGGCCGCGCGGCGCCACCCCGCAGCGCGACCAGGCGCTCGCCGACGAGCTCCTGGCCGATCCCAAGGAGCGCGCCGAGCACCTCATGCTCGTCGACCTCGGCCGCAACGACCTGGGCCGCGTGTGCGAGCCGGGTTCGGTGGAGGTCGTGGACTTCATGTCGATCGAGCGGTACTCCCACGTGATGCACATCGTGTCGACGGTGACCGGCCGGGTCGCCGAGGGACGCACCGCGTTCGACGTCCTGACGGCCTGCTTCCCGGCCGGCACGCTCTCCGGTGCCCCCAAGCCCCGCGCGATGCAGATCATCGAGGAGCTGGAGCCCAGCCGCCGCGGGCTCTACGGCGGCTGTGTCGGCTACCTCGACTTCGCCGGGGACTCCGACACCGCGATCGCGATCCGCACCGCACTGCTGCGGGACGGCACCGCCTACGTGCAGGCCGGAGCCGGCGTGGTCGCCGACTCCGACCCGGTGGCGGAGGACGACGAGTGCCGCAACAAGGCGGCCGCCGTCCTGCGCGCGGTCAACACGGCCAACCGGCTCAGCCGGTGAACGCGGCGGTCCCGTTCGGGGTGCCGAGCCCCGACGGGCCGTCGTAGCCGCTGCCTCCCTTGCACAGGTAGGCCGGCGAGCAGCTGCCGTTCGAGCCGCTCGTCACATCGTTGAGCGAACCGGTGTGGGCGTACGGGAACGAGGCCGGCGTGGAGCCCGAGGAGGGGACTCCCGCCAGCGCGTACACCGCGGCGATCAGCGGCGAGGAGGCGCTGGTGCCGCCGAACACCTCCCAGCCCGGGTCGCCGCCGTAGGTGTCGTACACCGCGACACCCGTGGCCGGGTCGGCGACCGCCGAGACGTCCGCGACGGTCCGCCTCGAGCAGCCGGTGTCCTTCTGCCAGCTCGGCTTCGCGTCGTACGCCGAGCAGCCGGAACCGGCGCCGCTCCACACGCTCTCGGTCCAACCCCGGCTGTTCGAGGCCGACTTGAGCGAGGTGCCGCCGACCGCGGTGACATAGCGGGAGGCCGCCGGGTACTCGGTGCCGTAGCCCCCGTCACCCGAGCTCACCGTGATGGCGACGCCCGGGTGGTTGAAGTACTGGCTGTCGTACGACGTGTCGGAGGACGACTCGCCGCCGCCGTAGCTGTTGGAGACGTACTTCGCGCCGAGCGAGACCGCCGTGTTGACGGCCGTGCCGAGGTTCGCCATCGACGCCGACTTGGCCTCGACGAGCAGGATCTTGCAGTTGGGGCAGGCCGCGCTGACCATGTCGAGGTCGAGGGATATCTCCTCGGCCCAGCCGGCGTCCGCGCCCGGCAGCGTCGACGTGCCGGTCTGACCGACCTTCTTGAAGCAGCCGTTGGCCACGGTGCAGGCCGGAAGTCCGTACTGGGAGCGGTACTTGGCGAGGTCGGCCGCCGCGTTGGGGTCGTCGTAGGCGTCGACGATCGCCACCGTACGGCCCGAACCGGCTGTCGAGGACGGCAACTTGTACGCGGACTGGAGCGACGAGGGGCCGAAGCCCGACGGTGCGGCGGCGCCCGTGAGGGCGCGTTCGGCGTCGGCTGACTTCACCGTGCCGCCGGTCACCTTCAGCGCCTTGCAGGCCATGACGTCCAGTCGCGTCGGGGCCGCACAGGAGCGCACGGTGGTGACGTGCGCGTCGGTGGAAGGGGTCGCTGCCTGGGCGAGGGGAGTGGCCAGGGCGAGCGCTGCCGCGGCCAACGTGGCGGCCAGGGCGGTGGGGGAAAGGGATCTGCGCAACTTACTGCCTCCGTGTGGTGGGTGAACCAGGAGTCGTGCGGGTGCGCTGGGCCGGCCGCGCCGCGTGGTGCGCGACCCGGACCGGCGGTGAACCTAGGCTGACTGGGCCATGCCAACAAGAAGCGCGCCGGAATCTCTATCGCCGCTTTGCCTTCGCGGGCCGTTCGGGAACAGTTCGGGGGTGCCCGATGGGTGTTCGATGGCCGAGCGCTTGCCCGCCCTTGGTTCCCCGGCGCCTCCCGTCCGCCCCCTCGGAGCCCGCCTCCCCGGGGCCGTGAGGCGGCCGGGAGGTGGGCCCCGGGTGACACTCCGGGCCGCGCGCAGGCGATAGTGGAGTACGTGAGTGCCGCATCCGTACCCCAGCCCCGTGCCGAAGCCGCCGCGCCGTCCGCCCGTGGCGGCGGCCACCGCAGCCTGGCCGCCGCACTGTTCGCCGGAGCCGTCGGCGCCGCCGTCGTCCTCCTGGCCTCCGGGCAGACGTGGGTCCGCGGCAACGCCTCCGTCGGCGGTGGCGCGCTGCCGCTGGTCGCCTCCGGCGGCGACATCACCGGAGTGCCCTCCGCCCTCGCGATCGTCGGGCTGGCGGCCCTGGTCGCGGTCTTCGCGGTGCGCCGGGCCGGCCGCGTCGTGGTCTCCGCGCTGCTCACGCTCAGCGGCGTCGGCGCGGCCGCGACCGCCTGGCTCGGCATCGACGACAGCGCGGCCCTGAACGAGCGGGCGGCCAAGGTCAGCGGCGACGCCGCCGCCACCGTCGGCACGATCACCCACACCGGCTGGCCGTACGTCGCCGTCGTGGGCGGTGTCCTGCTGCTGCTCGCCGGGCTCCTCGCGCTCCGCTTCGGCGCGGCCTGGCCCGCGATGGGCGGCCGCTACGAGCGCGACGGCACCCCCCGCCCGCGCAAGCCGCGCACCGCGCCCGACCCGGAGCGCCCCGAGGAACTCTGGAAGGCGCTCGACTGCGGCGAGGACCCGACGCGCGAGAGCTGACCCCCGCACTCAGCCACCCTCCCCGGTGCGGGACAATGGCAGCGAGCGTCGGGTTCGACGACCGTTGCCGAAGCGACACGTCGCCGAAACCGAGCCGGTGACAACGCCGACAGCGCCGACAGCTACGACGACAACGACGGCAACACGGAAACACCTACGAGGAGCAACCCCCATGGCGAAGAGCGGCCACGGCCACACCCCGGCAGCCTGGACCGGTGTCATCATTGCCTTCATCGGATTCTGCGTGACCTGCGTCTTCATAGTGGCCGCCAACCCGGTGGGCTTCTGGGCCGGCATCGCACTCCTCGGCATCTCCGCCGTCGTCGGCGGGATCATGAAGATGGCCGGCCTCGGCACCCCGAAGGACACGCCCGAGATCCAGCGCATGCGCGAGGACGCGGCCGCCAAGGTGCGCGCCCGCCTCGAGGCCCAGGTCGGCTGACCCGAAGGCCACCGCGCGAGGCGCAGCCCGCCAAGGGCTGCGCCTTTCCAGTTGAACGGGCACAATCGCCCAGTGGACCCAGCCCAGCCGAACCCCGCCCCGGCCCGCCCTGCGCCCCCCGGCGCCCCGGCCCTCCCGGCCGCCCCGGCCGCCGACGCCCCGATCCGCAGGCTCCTGGTGCCGCTCGGCACGCTCGCGGCGGTGGGCTCCGCCTTCGCGTACGTGGGCCTGGTGGACCCCAACGAGCCCGGCCACTACCCGGTCTGCCCGCTGTTCCGGCTCACCGGCGTCTACTGCCCGGGCTGCGGCGGGCTGCGCAGCGCCCACGACTTCATCACCGGGCACTTCGCGGCGGCGGTCCACTCCAACGCGCTCGCCGTCGCCGGCTATCTGCTCTTCGGTGTGCTCTGGGTCCTGTGGGCCGTCCGCTCGGCCCGCGGCCTGCCCCTGCGGATCGCGCCGAGCGACCGCCAGTGGTGGCTGATCGGATCCGCCGTACTGATCTTCTCGGTGGTCCGGAACCTGCCGTTCGGCTCCGTACTCGCGCCATGACTGACTGATAAAACCGCAGGTGACGTCCCAATTATTGGGACGCCGTGCAACCGGATGCGACCCCTTCGGCCCGAGGCGGATACCATCGTCATGGCTGATCGTGACCGCTACCCGGGGTCACCCTCGTTCTGACCGACATCACCGTCCCGGAAGGGGGCCGCTCGCGTGAGTGTGCTCGACGAGATCATCGAAGGCGTCCGCGCCGACCTCGCAGAGCGGCAGGCGCGCGTCAGCCTCGACGAGCTCAAGGAGCGCGCCGCCAAGGCGCCCGCGGCCCGTGACGGCGTCGCGGCCCTGCGCGGCGACGGCGTGAAGGTCATCTGCGAGGTCAAGCGCTCCAGCCCCTCCAAGGGTGCGCTCGCCGCCATCGCCGACCCCGCGGCCCTCGCCGCCGACTACGAGGCGGGCGGCGCGTCCGTCATCTCCGTGCTCACCGAGCAGCGCCGCTTCGGCGGCTCGCTCGCCGACCTGGAGGCCGTCCGGGCCAAGGTCGACATCCCGGTCCTGCGCAAGGACTTCATCGTCACCGCCTACCAGCTGTGGGAGGCCCGTGCGCACGGCGCCGACCTGGCGCTGCTCATCGTCGCGGCCCTGGACCAGCCGGCCCTTGAGTCGCTGATCGAGCGCGCCGAGTCGATCGGGCTCACCCCGCTGGTCGAGGTGCACGACGAGGACGAGGTCGACCGGGCCGTGGAGGCGGGCGCCAAGATCATCGGCGTCAACGCGCGCAACCTGAAGGACCTCAAGGTCGACCGCACCACCTTCGAGCGGGTCGCCCCGGAGATCCCGAACCACATCGTGAAGATCGCCGAATCCGGCGTCCGCGGCCCGCACGACCTCATCGCGTACGCCAACGCCGGCGCCGACGCCGTCCTGGTCGGCGAGTCCCTGGTCACCGGCAAGGACCCCCGCGCGGCCGTCGCCGACCTGGTCGCCGCGGGCGCCCACCCCGCCCTGCGTCACGGGCGCGGCTGACCCATGGCCATCTCCGTCCGCCTCGCACCCGGCTGCCGCCCGCGCGGCTGCCGCGCTCCGGCGCGCCGGGTGCACGGACGGCGCGTGCGCTATGTGATCGGCTCGGAGCCGGGCCAGGTCAACGGCATGCGATGGCGCGGCGGCCCGAGCGCCGCGTGAGTCCGCGCCCCACCGGGGCGCGAGGAAGAGCGACATGTGCGACTCCGTCGCACGGGCGCGAGCAGCCCCGTACGGGCTGTAGTCGCGCGCTTCCCCGATCACCTGCGCCGCCTGGGCACATCCCGCCAACCAGCCAACCCAGGACCGGGGCACCACTGCCCCCGCGAGGTATCCGCATGCCCGAGAACGAGTTCTTCGTACCCGACCCCGAGGGTCAAGTCCCCAGCGCCGAAGGGTACTTCGGCGCCTACGGCGGCAAATTCATCCCCGAGGCGCTGGTCGCCGCCGTGGACGAGGTGGCCGTCGAGTACGACAAGGCCAAGCACGACCCCGCCTTCGCCGCCGAGCTCAACGACCTGATGGTCAACTACACCGGCCGGCCCAGCGCCCTGACCGAGGTGCCGCGCTTCGCCGAACACGCGGGCGGCGCCCGCGTGTTCCTCAAGCGCGAGGACCTCAACCACACCGGCTCGCACAAGATCAACAACGTGCTCGGCCAGGCCCTGCTCACCAAGCGCATGGGCAAGACCCGCGTCATCGCCGAGACCGGCGCCGGCCAGCACGGCGTCGCCACCGCCACCGCCTGCGCCCTGTTCGGCCTCGAATGCACCATCTACATGGGCGAGATCGACACCCAGCGCCAGGCCCTGAACGTGGCCCGGATGCGGATGCTCGGCGCCGAGGTCATCCCGGTCGCCTCCGGCAGCCGCACCCTCAAGGACGCCATCAACGAGGCGTTCCGCGACTGGGTCGCCAACGTGGACCGCACCCACTACCTCTTCGGCACGGTCGCGGGCCCCCACCCCTTCCCCGCGATGGTCCGCGACTTCCACCGCGTCATCGGCGTCGAGGCCCGCCGCCAGATCCTGGAGCGCGCCGGACGCCTGCCGGACGCGGCCGTGGCCTGCGTGGGCGGCGGCTCCAACGCGATCGGTCTGTTCCACGCCTTCATCCCGGACGCCTCCGTCCGCCTCATCGGCTGTGAGCCCGCGGGCCACGGCGTCGAGACCGGCGAGCACGCGGCGACCCTGACCGCGGGCGAGCCGGGCATCCTGCACGGCTCGCGCAGTTACGTCCTCCAGGACGAGGAGGGCCAGATCACCGAGCCCTACTCGATCTCGGCGGGCCTCGACTACCCGGGCATCGGCCCCGAGCACTCCTACCTCAAGGACATCGGCCGCGGCGAGTACCGGGCGGTCACCGACGACGCGGCGATGCAGGCCCTGCGGCTGCTCTCGCGCACCGAGGGCATCATTCCGGCGATCGAGTCGGCGCACGCGCTCGCGGGCGCGCTCGACGTCGGCAAGGAGCTCGGCAAGGACGGGCTGATCGTGATCAACCTGTCCGGCCGCGGCGACAAGGACATGGACACGGCCGCGCGCTACTTCGGCCTGTACGGCAGCGACGCCGACACCGAGGTCGCCGCCGACGCGGCGGGCTTCGCCGAGATCGAGGGAGACGCCAAGTGAGCGGGAACGTACAGCTGTTGAGCGAGACGCTCGCCAAGGCGAAGGCCGAGGGCCGGGCCGCGCTCATCGCCTATCTGCCCGCCGGGTTCCCGACCGTCGACGGCGGCATCGAGGCGGCCAGGGCCGTCTTCGACGGCGGCGCCGACATCGTCGAGGTGGGTCTGCCGCACAGCGACCCGGTTCTGGACGGCCCGGTCATCCAGACCGCCGACGACATCGCCCTCAAGGGCGGCGTGAAGATCGCCGACGTGCTGCGCACGGTCCGCGAGGCCCACGCGGCCAGCGGCAAGCCGGTCCTGGTCATGACGTACTGGAACCCCATCGACCGTTACGGCGTGGAGCGCTTCACCGCCGAGCTCGCCGATGCGGGCGGCGCCGGCTGCATCCTGCCCGACCTGCCGGTCCAGGAGTCCGGGGTGTGGCGCGAGCACGCGGACAAGCACGGCCTCGGCACGGTGTTCGTGGTCGCCCCCAGCAGCCGCGACGAGCGCCTCGCCACGATCACGGCGGCCGGCTCCGGCTTCGTGTACGCGGCCTCGCTGATGGGTGTCACGGGCACCCGGGCGTCGGTCGGCGCCTCGGCCGAGGACCTGGTCGCCCGGACCAGGGCCACCACCGAACTCCCGGTCTGCGTGGGCCTCGGCGTCTCGAACGCCGCCCAGGCCAAGGAGGTCGCGGCCTTCGCCGACGGCGTGATCGTCGGCTCGGCCTTCGTCAAGCGCATGCTGGACGCCTCTGACCACGCGGCGGGCCTCACCGCCGTACGGGAACTGGCGGCCGAGCTGGCCGAAGGCGTTCGCAGGGCGCCGTAGCGCGGGCTTCGCACAGCTAACCCGTACGGGTGGAAGTGGGACCGGGGAGGCACGGGCGTGCCTCCCCGGTTCGTTGCTGCGGGTGTGAGTGACAAGAACCCCGATGCGAAAAGGGCCGCGCGCGACCGGCTCGTCCAAGAACGTGAGCAGCACAAGGCGGGCGAGCGCCGCCGACGGCAGCTGATCGTGGCCGGCGCCGTGGTGGGCGTCCTGGCCCTGGCCGCCGTGATCGGCGTGATCGCGGCCAACGCGGGCGGTGGCGACAGCGCCAAGAGCTCCGCCACCAGCGGCCCGGTCGTGGCGCCCACCGGCGCCGACGACAAGGACAAGCTGGCCATCCCGGTCGGCGCCGCCGACGCCCCGTCCACCCTCACGGTGTGGGAGGACTTCCGCTGCCCGGCCTGCGCCGCGTTCGAGAACGGCTTCCGCTCGACCATCCACGAGCTGGAGAACAGCGGCCAGATCCGCGTCCAGTACCACCTGGCCACCCTCATCGACGACAAGACCCGTGGCAGCGGCTCGCTCCACGCGGCCAACGCGGCGGGCTGCGCGCAGGACGCGGGGAAGTTCTCCGCGTACCACGACGTGCTCTACACCAACCAGCCCGACGAGATGGACGACGCGTACGCGGACAACGCCAAGCTGCTGGATCTGGCCAAGAAGGTGCCGGGCCTGGACACGCCCGCCTTCCGCTCCTGCGTGGAGAACGGCACGCACAACAGCTGGGTCGTGAAGTCCAACGAGGCGTTCCAGGCGGGCAAGTTCAACGGCACGCCGACCGTGCAGCTCAACGGCGAGGCGGTCTTCCCCGCCAAGGGCACCGAGCAGATTACTCCGGCCAACCTGAAGAAGTGGGTGGCCGCGGCGAACAAGGGCAAGCCGGCCGGGAAGGCGAGCCCGGCCTCCTGAGGTCCGGGGCCTCTCGTTACTCATAAGTTGCCGGGCGGGTTGCCGCTGCGCCCGCCCGGCACGGTAGCGTCGTCCCTGCCATGGAACTTGCCTTCATCCCCAGCCCGTCGACCGGCGTGATCCACCTCGGACCGATCCCGCTGCGCGGCTACGCCTTCTGCATCATCATCGGTGTCTTCGTCGCCGTCTGGTACGGCAACAAGCGGTGGGTCGCGCGCGGCGGCCGCTCCGGCACCGTCGCCGACATCGCCGTCTGGGCGGTGCCCTTCGGGCTCGTCGGCGGCCGGCTGTACCACGTCATCACCGACTACCAGCTGTACTTCAGCGACGGTGAGGACTGGGTCGGCGCCTTCAAGATCTGGGAGGGCGGCCTCGGCATCTGGGGCGCGGTCGCGCTCGGTGCGGTCGGCGCCTGGATCGGCTGCCGCCGCCGGGGCATCCCGCTGCCCGCCTGGGCCGACGCGCTGGCCCCCGGCCTCGCCTTCGCCCAGGCCATCGGCCGCTGGGGCAACTGGTTCAACCAGGAGCTGTACGGCCGCCCCACGGATGTGCCCTGGGCGCTGAAGATCAGCGAGGGCCCCAACCGGATCGCGGGCACCTACCACCCGACGTTCCTGTACGAGTCGCTGTGGTGTCTCGCCGCCGGCTTCCTGGTCATCTGGGCCGACCGCCGCTTCAAGCTGGGCCACGGCCGGGCGTTCGCGCTGTACGTCGCCACGTACTGCGTGGGCCGGTTCTGGATCGAGTACATGCGGGTCGACGAGGCCCACCACTTCCTCGGCCTGCGCCTGAACGACTGGACGGCCGGCGGTGTCTTCCTGCTGGCGGTCGCCTACATCGTCATCTCCTCGAAGCTGCGTCCCGGCCGCGAGGAGATCGTCGAGCCCGGCGCCCAGGACGACGAGCCGGTGTCCCTGGAGAAGTCCGGCGCGGCCGACAACGACGGCAAGGCCGACAAGGCCCCCGCCGAGCCGACGGACGAGCCCAAGGCGGAGTCGGTGACGTCGGGGCCGGATTCGGTGGCTTCGGAGCCCGAGAAGGCCTGATCAGCCTCTCCGGCATGTGAGGAGCTGTGAGGAGCGGGGCCTCGGGGGCAGGGCCCCCGAGGCGCTGGACGCCTGACCACCGCGGCCCGCCCCGAAGAGCACCCCGCCCCCCGGAGGGCCTACGCGTCGATCTCCGACCGGTACGGCATCGAGGTGGCCGCACCCGGCCGCTGGACGGAGAGCGCGGCCGCGGCACTCGCCCAGGCCAGCGCGTCCGTCATCGGGCGGCCCTCGGCCAGTGCCACCGCGAGGGCGCCCACGAAGACGTCACCGGCGCCGGTCGTGTCCACCGCGGTGACCGGCGGGGCGAGCACCGCCACCGGCTCCGGCTGCGCCCGCGACGCGTAGAGACAGCCCCGCGCGCCGAGCGTGATCACGACCTCGGGCACCTGCGCGAGCAGCGCCCGGGCGGCGCGCTCCGGGTCGCCCGAGATGCCGGTGAGGGTGGCGGCCTCGTGCTCGTTGGGCACCAACAGGTCGGTGGCGGCGAGGAGTTCGGGCGGCAGCGGTCGCGCGGGCGCGGGGGTGAGGATCGTACGGACCCCGTTGCGCCGGGCGGCCTGGGCGCCCTCGACGACCGCGCTCATCGGAAGCTCCAGCTGGAGCAGTAGGGACCGGGCCTCGGCGATCACCGCGCGGTCCGCGTGGCTGAGCGAGGTGAGGGAGCCGTTGGCGCCGGGGATGACGACGATCGAGTTGGCCCCGTCGCCGTCGACCACGATGTGGGCGGTGCCGGAGGGGCCCTCGGTGGTGCGCAGCAGATCGATGTCGACGCCCGAGGCTTCGAGCGTGGCGCGCAGCCGCCCGCCGAACTCGTCCGTGCCCACCGCGCCGATCATCGCGACCTCCGCGCCGGCCCGGGCGGCGGCGACGGCCTGGTTGGCGCCCTTGCCGCCGGGGACGGTGTGGAACTCGTGGCCGGTGACCGTCTCGCCGCTGCGCGGGGCGGTCGTGACGTAGGCGACGAGGTCCATGTTGGTGCTGCCGAGCACGGTGATCCGGGTCATGCCGGGATTGTCTCCCGAGGGCGGCCGGTTCGGTGACCGCACCTGGCCCGGCGCGTTCGGCGCAGAACGGGCGAAACGGCTCCTGACCTGCTGTTCAGCAAGGCCTGGCTTACTGAGTACACCCTCACTGAGTAAGGCCTTACTTGCTGGCGGGGCCCTTACATCGAGCGTATGTTCAACGGTGTTGAGGGGGAGCGGGACGTGATTGCTGCCCGCTGCTGAATGTGAGGGGACCACCGTGGCCATCATCGAGACCGAAGCGACGCTGCACGAGGCGCACCGCGACAACCACACCCACCGTGACGTCAACGGCGGCTGGCTGCGCCCGGCCGTGTTCGGCGCGATGGACGGTCTGGTCTCCAACCTCGCCCTGATGACCGGAGTCGCCGGCGGCGAGGTCTCGCACCGCACGATCATCATCACCGGGCTCGCCGGTCTCGCGGCCGGCGCCTTCTCGATGGCGGCCGGCGAGTACACCTCGGTCGCCTCGCAGCGCGAGCTCGTCGAGGCCGAACTCGACATCGAGCGGCGGGAGTTGCGCAAGCACCCGGCCGACGAGGAGCGCGAGCTCGCCGAGCTCTACATGTCGCGCGGCGTCGAGCCGGACCTCGCCCGCGAGGTCGCCCGGCAGCTGTCGCAGGACCCCGAGCAGGCCCTGGAGATCCACGCCCGCGAAGAGCTCGGCATCGACCCCTCGGACCTGCCCTCGCCGACCGTGGCCGCGGTGTCCTCCTTCGCCTCCTTCGCGCTCGGCGCGCTCCTTCCCCTGCTGCCCTACCTGCTCGGCGCGTCCGCGCTGTGGCCGGCCGTGCTGCTCGCCCTCGTGGGTCTCTTCGGCTGCGGCGCAGTGGTCGCCAAGGTGACGGCCCGCTCGTGGTGGTTCAGCGGCATGCGCCAGCTGGTCCTCGGCGGTGCGGCGGCGGCCCTCACCTTCGGGATCGGCTCGTTCTTCGGCGCGGCCATCGGCTGACGCGACAGCACTCGGCGGGCGAAACGCCGAGGTCATCACACGGGGCGGTGCCAATCGGCGCCGCCCCGTGTGACATACGTCCTGCGCGCGGGCCCGCCCCAAGCCGTAGAATGGCGGAGTATGCGGCGGCCCGAATAACTAATCGTTACTCGGCGGTTTCGGATCTTCAACTGCCGGGCATAGGCCGTACACACCCGAAAACCGCACTCCTGTGCGCCCCCGTGGGCAACGAAGCTCGCGCCGGGGTGTCCGCATGTTGGAATGCGCTATCCGGTTCCCGAGATACGTTCCATCATGTAACCTGCACGAAATTTCAAGAGGGCCAGCGTCGTCCCTCGGTAAACGCCTCCCAACGCTCTCGGATCCCGATCGAGCAGGGGAGACCCCAATGCCACAACGACGACGGGAGAGCCGATGCGTTCCGACGCCTGGTCGCCCATGGACGGTCGCCCCGCCCAGCAGGGGATGTACGACCCCCGTAACGAGCACGACGCCTGCGGCGTCGGGTTCGTGGCCACCCTCACCGGGGTTGCCAGCCATGAGCTGGTCGAGCAGGCCCTGACCGTACTGCGCAATCTGGAACACCGCGGTGCCACCGGCTCCGAGCCGGACTCCGGCGACGGTGCCGGCATCCTGCTCCAGGTCCCGGACGCGTTCCTGCGCGAGGTCAGTGACTTCGAGCTGCCCGAGGCAGGCTCGTACGCCGTCGGTATCGCCTTCCTGCCCCTGGAGGAGACCGGAGAGGCCGTCTCGAAGATCGAGACGATCGCCGGTGAAGAGGGGCTCACCGTGCTCGGCTGGCGTGAGGTCCCCGTCACCCCCGCACTGCTCGGCAACGGCGCCCGCGCCACCATGCCCGCCTTCCGCCAGCTGTTCGTCGCCGACGGCGAATCGGCCGGCATCGCGCTGGACCGCAAGGCCTTCGTGCTGCGCAAGCGCGCCGAGCGGGAGGCCGGTGTCTACTTCCCGTCGCTCTCCGCCCGGACCATCGTCTACAAGGGCATGCTGACCACCGGCCAGCTGGAGCCGTTCTTCCCGGACCTCTCCGACCGCCGCTGCGCCACCGCCGTCGCCCTCGTGCACTCGCGGTTCTCCACCAACACCTTCCCGAGCTGGCCGCTGGCCCACCCCTACCGCTTCGTCGCGCACAACGGCGAGATCAACACGGTCAAGGGCAACCGCAACTGGATGGTGGCCCGCGAGTCCCAGCTCGCGTCCAACCTGTTCAACTCCGGCGCCGGAAAGATCGACCGCATCTTCCCCGTCTGTACGCCGGACGCCTCCGACTCCGCGTCCTTCGACGAGGTGCTCGAACTCCTCCACCTCGGCGGGCGCTCGCTGCCGCACTCGGTCCTGATGATGGTCCCCGAGGCGTGGGAGAACCACGAGTCGATGGACCCGGCACGCCGTGCCTTCTACCAGTTCCACGCCACGATGATGGAGCCCTGGGACGGCCCGGCCTGCATCACCTTCACCGACGGCGTCCAGGTCGGCGCGGTCCTCGACCGCAACGGGCTTCGCCCGGGCCGCTACTGGGTGACCGACGACGGCCTGGTGGTCCTGTCCTCCGAGGTCGGCGTCCTCGACATCGACCCGGCGAAGGTCGTCCGCAAGGGCCGCCTCCAGCCCGGCCGGATGTTCCTCGTCGACACCGCCGAGCACCGCATCATCGAGGACGACGAGATCAAGGCGTCCCTCGCCACGGAGAACCCGTACAAGGACTGGCTGGAAGCCGGCGAGATCGAGCTGGAGGACCTGCCCGAGCGTGAGCACATCGTGCACACCCACGCCTCGGTCACCCGCCGCCAGCAGACCTTCGGCTACACCGAGGAAGAGCTCCGCGTCATCCTCGCGCCGATGGCCCGCACCGCCGGCGAGCCGCTCGGCTCGATGGGCACCGACTCGCCGATCGCCGCGCTCTCCGCGCGCCCCCGGCTGCTGTTCGACTACTTCACCCAGCTGTTCGCGCAGGTCACCAACCCGCCGCTGGACGCGATCCGGGAAGAGCTGGTCACCAGCCTGCGCTCCACGCTCGGCCCGCAGGGCAACCTCCTGGAGCCCACCGCCGCCTCGTGCCGCAGCGTCACGCTGCCCTTCCCGGTCATCGACAACGATGAGCTGGCGAAGCTGATACACATCAACGCCGACGGCGACATGCCGGGCATGAAGGCCGCCACGCTCTCCGGGCTCTACCGGGTCTCCGGCGGCGGCGACGCGCTCGCCGCCCGCATCGAGGCCATCTGCCAGGAGACGGACGCCGCGATCGAGGGCGGCGCCCGCCTGATCGTCCTGTCCGACCGGCACTCCGACGCCGAGCACGCGCCGATCCCGTCGCTGCTGCTCACCGCGGCCGTCCACCACCACCTCATCCGCACCAAGCAGCGCACCCAGGTGGGCCTGCTCGTCGAGGCCGGTGACGTCCGCGAGGTGCACCACGTCGCGCTGCTCATCGGTTACGGCGCCGCCGCGGTCAACCCGTACCTCGCCATGGAGTCCGTCGAGGACCTCGTGCGGGCCGGCACCTTCATCGAGGGCCTGGAGCCCGAGCAGGCCATCCGCAACCTGATCTACGCGCTCGGCAAGGGCGTCCTGAAGGTCATGTCCAAGATGGGCATCTCCACGGTCGCCTCCTACCGGGGCGCCCAGGTCTTCGAGGCCGTCGGTCTCGACGAGGCCTTCGTGCAGAAGTACTTCATCGGCACCGCCACCAAGATCGGCGGCGCCGGCCTCGACGTCGTCGCCAAGGAGGTCGCCGCCCGGCACGCCAAGGCCTACCCGGCCTCCGGCGTTCCCTCGGCGCACCGCGCCCTGGAGATCGGCGGCGAGTACCAGTGGCGCCGCGAGGGCGAGCCGCACCTGTTCGACCCGGAGACGGTCTTCCGCCTCCAGCACGCCACCCGCAACAAGCGCTACGACATCTTCAAGCAGTACACGGACCGCGTGAACGAGCAGTCCGAGCGGCTCATGACGCTGCGTGGCCTGTTCGGCTTCAACAGCGAGCGCCCGTCGATCTCCATCGACGAGGTCGAGCCTGTCTCCGAGATCGTCAAGCGCTTCTCGACCGGCGCCATGTCGTACGGCTCCATCTCGCGCGAGGCGCACGAGACGCTCGCCATCGCCATGAACCAGCTGGGCGGCAAGTCCAACACCGGTGAGGGCGGCGAGGACGCGGACCGCCTGTACGACCCGGCGCGCCGCTCCTCCATCAAGCAGGTCGCCTCCGGCCGCTTCGGTGTCACCAGCGAGTACCTGGTCAACGCGGACGACATCCAGATCAAGATGGCGCAGGGCGCCAAGCCCGGCGAGGGCGGCCAGCTGCCCGGCCACAAGGTCTACCCGTGGGTCGCCAAGACCCGGCACTCCACCCCGGGCGTCGGCCTCATCTCACCGCCGCCGCACCACGACATCTACTCCATCGAGGACCTGGCTCAGCTGATCCACGACCTCAAGAACGCCAACCCGGCCGCGCGCATCCACGTGAAGCTCGTGTCCGAGGTCGGCGTCGGGACCGTGGCCGCGGGTGTCTCCAAGGCGCACGCGGACGTCGTCCTCATCTCCGGCCACGACGGCGGCACCGGCGCCTCCCCGCTCACCTCGCTCAAGCACGCGGGCGGGCCCTGGGAGCTCGGCCTCGCCGAGACCCAGCAGACCCTGCTGCTCAACGGCCTGCGCGACCGGATCGTGGTGCAGACCGACGGCCAGCTCAAGACCGGCCGTGACGTGATCATCGCCGCGCTGCTCGGCGCCGAGGAGTTCGGTTTCGCGACCGCGCCGCTCGTCGTCTCCGGCTGCGTCATGATGCGCGTCTGCCACCTGGACACCTGCCCGGTCGGCATCGCCACCCAGAACCCGGTGCTGCGCGACCGCTTCTCGGGCAAGCCCGAATTCGTCGTGAACTTCTTCGAGTTCATCGCCGAAGAGGTCCGCGAGATCCTCGCCGAGCTCGGCTTCCGCACCATCGAGGAGGCCGTCGGCCACGCCGAACTCCTCGACACCGACCGGGCCGTGACGCACTGGAAGGCCCAGGGCCTCGACCTGGAGCCGCTCTTCTACGTGCCCGAGCTGCCCGAGGGCGCCGTGCGCCACGCGGTGGTCGCCCAGGACCACGGCCTGGCGAAGGCGCTGGACAACGAGCTCATCAAGCTCGCCGCCGACGCCCTTGAGGCCGACTCCGCCGAGGCCGCCCAGCCGGTCCGCGCGCGGATCGCGATCCGCAACATCAACCGGACCGTGGGCACCATGCTCGGCCACGAGGTGACGAAGAGGTTCGGCGGCGCGGGCCTGCCCGACGACACCATCGACATCACCTTCACCGGCTCGGCCGGCCAGTCGTTCGGCGCCTTCCTGCCGAGCGGTGTGACCCTGCGTCTGGAGGGCGACGCCAACGACTACGTCGGCAAGGGCCTCTCCGGTGGCCGTGTCATCGTCCGCCCGGACCGGGGCGCCGACCACCTCGCCGAGTACTCGACGATCGCGGGCAACACCATCGCCTACGGCGCGACCGGCGGCGAGCTGTTCCTGCGCGGCCGCACCGGCGAGCGCTTCTGCGTCCGCAACTCGGGTGCCACCGTCGTCTCGGAAGGCGTGGGCGACCACGGCTGCGAGTACATGACCGGCGGCCACGCGGTGGTCCTCGGCGAGACCGGGCGCAACTTCGCGGCCGGCATGTCCGGCGGTATCGCCTACGTCATCGACTTGGACCGCGACAACGTCAACTCCGGGAACCTGGGCGCCGTCGAGGCGCTCGGCGACAGCGACAAGCAGTGGCTGCACGACGTCGTGCGCCGCCACTTCGAGGAGACCGGTTCGACGGTCGCCGAGAAGCTGCTCGCCGACTGGCCCGTCGCCGTGGAACGCTTCAGCAAGATCATTCCGACCACGTACAAGGCAGTGCTCGCCGCCAAGGACGCCGCTGAGCTCGCCGGTCTCTCCGAGCAGGAGACCACCGAGAAGATGATGGAGGCGGCGACCAATGGCTGACCCCAAGGGCTTCCTGACCACCGGGCGCGAGGTCGCCAAGACCCGTCCGGTGGGCGAGCGCGTCAAGGACTGGAACGAGGTCTACGTTCCCGGTTCGCTGCTGCCGATCATCAGCAAGCAGGCCGGGCGCTGCATGGACTGCGGCATCCCGTTCTGCCACAACGGCTGTCCGCTGGGGAACCTGATCCCCGAGTGGAACGACTACGCCTACCGCGAGGACTGGCAGGCCGCCTCCGAGCGCCTGCACGCCACCAACAACTTCCCGGAGTTCACCGGGCGGCTGTGCCCGGCTCCCTGCGAGTCGGCGTGTGTGCTCGGCATCAACCAGCCCGCCGTCACCATCAAGAACGTCGAAGTCTCCATCATCGACAAGGCATGGGACAGCAACGACGTCAGGCCGCAGGCGCCCGAGCGCCTGTCCGGCAAGACCGTCGCGGTCATCGGCTCGGGCCCGGCGGGCCTCGCCGCCGCCCAGCAGCTGACCCGGGCCGGACACACGGTCGCCGTCTACGAGCGCGCCGACCGCATCGGCGGCCTGCTGCGCTACGGCATCCCCGAGTTCAAGATGGAGAAGGTGCACATCAACCGCCGCATCGAGCAGATGCGCGCGGAGGGCACCAAGTTCCGCACCGAGGTCGAGATCGGCCGCGACATCGACGCCGCCAAGCTGCGCAAGCGCTACGACGCGGTCGTCATCGCGGCCGGCGCCACCGTCTCGCGCGACCTGCCGGTGCCGGGCCGCGAACTGAACGGCATCCACTTCGCGATGGAGTACCTGCCGCTCTCGAACAAGGTGCAGGAGGGCGACTTCGTCACCCCGCCGATCACCGCCGAGGGCAAGCACGTCGTGGTCATCGGCGGCGGCGACACCGGCGCGGACTGCGTGGGCACCGCCCACCGCCAGGGCGCGGCCTCCGTCACCCAGCTGGAGATCATGCCGAGGCCGGGCGACGAGCGGAACCCGGGCCAGCCGTGGCCGACGTTCCCCATGCTCTACAAGGTGACCTCCGCGCACGAGGAGGGCGGCGAGCGCGTCTACTCCGTCTCGACCACCCACTTCGAGGGCGACGAGGACGGCAACGTGCAGTCCCTGCACCTGACCGAGGTCGAGTTCATCGACGGCAAGCTGACGCCGAAGCCCGGCACGGAGCGGGCGATCCCCGCGCAGCTGGTCACCCTCGCCATGGGCTTCACCGGCACCGACCAGGCCAACGGCCTGGTGGCCCAGTTCGGCCTGGACCTCGACGAGCGCGGCAACGTCGCGCGCGACGCGGACTTCGCGACCAACGTCGACGGCGTGTTCGTCGCCGGTGACGCGGGCCGCGGCCAGTCCCTGATCGTCTGGGCCATCGCCGAGGGCCGCTCGGCGGCGCGCGGCGTCGACCGCTACCTGACCGGCGCGAGCGACCTGCCCGCCCCGATCCGCCCCACGGACCGCGCCCTGACGGTCTGACCCCTCATCGTCCCGTACAACGACGTACGGAACTGACCGGCGCCCGCCCCACTGTCCCCGACCGGACGACTGGGCGGGCGCCGCGGCATGCCCGGGAGCCGGCACGTGATGTCCGGACCCGGTTCGCTCGTGTGCGGGCCCGGTCCGCGCCACGTATTGACTAATAGTCAATTGCGCCTCAGTCTCGGGACGAACCGCCGCGTCCGTCACCGGGAGGTCCCGTGAGCAACGAAGCGCTTTCACACCTGAGTACGGAGCTGGGGGCGCCGCCGCCGTCCTCCCTCGCACACCTGACAGAGGATCAACTCACCTACCTGGCAGGCGCGTTGAGCAAGGAACGCGAAAGCCGCGCGGCCGGTCTCGGTGAGGCCGCCGAAGCCGCCCTCGGGCTCGTGCCCGCCCTGGCCCGCGGCCCCGTCCGCCGCATCCTCTTCAAGTGAGGCCGGTGACTGCCATGGACACCCGCGACACCCTCCGGGGCCGCGCCGAGATCGAGAAGCTCGCGGCCCTGCTCGACGAGCGCCCCGAGCGCCTTGCCTTCCTCGCCGACCTGCCCGCCGACGATCTGCGCACCCTGCGCGAACAGGCCGTGGCCGCCCTGTTCGACGGCATGCCCGACATGCTCGACCGCATCGCCAAGGCCACCAGACTCGTACCGGCCGGGGTCGCCGCCGCCATCTCGCAGAAGGCCCTCGGCCCACGCCTCGCCGCGGCCGTCGCCGGCCGCCTCGAACCCGCCCGGGCCGCCGACATCATCGAGAAGCTGCCCGTCGCCTTCACGGCCGCGTCCTGCGCCCACCTGGACCCGCGGCGCATCGCGGGCATCGTCGACCGCCTCGACGAGAACCTGCTCGTACGGATCTCGGTCGCCCTCGCCGAACGCGGCGACCACCTCACCATGGGCCGCTTCGTCGGCCACCTGCGCGACTCGGCGCTCACCCGGATCCTGCCGCAGGTCGACGACGCGGTGGTGCTGCGCACCGGGTTCGCCGTGGACCAGCCCCAACGCCTGGGCCGCATAGTCGAGTTGATGGGCAACGACCGGCTGGCCCAGGTCATCGCCTCGGCCGCCGACGGCCTGTGGCCCGAAGCGCTCGCGGTGGCCGGCATGGTGACGGGGGAGCAGCGCGCCCGCATCGCCACCCTCGCCGCCCGCCAGCCCGAGGCCCGCCTCGACACGCTGGTCCGCACCACGGCGGAGCAGGACCTGTGGGAGTCCCTGCTCCCCCTGGTGGCCCTCCTGTCGGAAGAGGACCGCCGGGCGGTGGCGCTCCTGCCGTCCCTCACCGACCCCGAGGTCCTGTCCGGCATCGTCCCCGCGGTCGTGGCGACGGCGCTGTGGGCGGAATTCCTGCCCCTGGTCGAGCTGCTGCCCGACCCGTCCCGCAAGGTCGTCGCCGACGCGGCGGGCGCACTGGCGGACCAGGACCTCGACGCACTGGCCCGGGAGGTCGACAAGCAGAACCTGTGGGAACTGGTCCTCCCCCTGGTCGAGTTGATGGACGACCCGTCCAAGGAACGCATCTTCGCCCTGCCGTCCTTCCAGGACCAGGGGGATGCCTAGCCGGTGAGCGCGGGACTGCGACATCGCGCGGCTCCGCCGCGTGGGCGATTCGGCTGAAGTGCACCCCGCCAGGGGCGCGGGGAACTGCGCGACCAGCCACAGCGGGTCCGCACCCGAACTAACCACCCCCAGGCGGAGCCTGACCCCCCGGCGCCGGGCGCCACCGAAACACCTCCGCCCGGCGCAGCCGCCCCGCACCCGAACGACCCACCCCCAGGCGGAGCCTGACCCCCCGGCGCCGGGGCGCCACGGCACACCCCCGGCCGGAGCCGACCCCGGACCAAACCGCCCGCCCGCAAACCGGCGTACCCTCATCACTCCCGCCCCCGGACACACCCCCGGCGAGTGAACGGAGACGCATGCCCGCCCTGACCCTCCAGACCGTGGAAGAGCGCGCGCCCGCCCTCGTCTCCCTCTACAAGCACGCCGCCACGTCCTTGGAGAAGCACGGACTCGACGACGAGACCGCCGCGGTCTACCTCGTCGTCGACCACTCCGGCTCGATGCGCCCGTACTTCAGGGACGGCAGCGTGCAGGCGCTCGCCGACCGCGTGCTCGGCCTCTCCGCCCACCTCGACGACGACGGCCGCGTCCCGGTCGTGTTCTTCTCCACGGGCATCGACGCCGAGACGGAGATCGCCCTGAACAACCACCAGGGCCGCATCGAGCGGATCGTGGCCAACCTCGGCCACATGGGCCGCACCAACTACCACGTGGCGATGGACGCGGTCATCGACCACTACCTGGAGAGCGGCGCGAGCGCCCCCGCGCTCGTCGTGTTCCAGACCGACGGCGGCCCCAGCAGCAGGCTCGCCGCGGAGCGCTACGTCTGCAAGGCGGCGACCCTGCCGATGTTCTGGCAGTTCGTCGGCTTCGGCGACCCCCGGGGCCACCAGTTCGACTTCCTGCGCAGGCTCGACGAGCTGGCCGTACCCGAGCGCCGCCGCGTCGACAACGCGGGCTTCTTCGCCGCCGGCACCGACCCGCGCCGGGTGACCGACGCCCAGCTCTACGACCGGCTGCTCGGCGAGTTCCCGCAGTGGCTGCGCGCCGCCCGGGCGGAAGGGATCGTACGGTGAGGACGCTGCGAGCCGCCGACAGGCGAGCCGTGCCGTGGCGCAACGGCGGCGGGGTGACCCGGAACATCGTGGCGCACCCCGAGGGCGCCGGGACCGCCGACTTCGTGTGGCGGGTCAGCCTCGCCGACGTCGGCGCGGACGGCCCGTTCTCCGGGTTCCCCGGGGTGGACCGGATCCTGACCGTCGTCGAGGGTGCCGGCATGGACCTGATGGTGGGCGGCCAACGCCGCCTGGTGGACGAGCGGTTCGTGCCGCAGCACTTCCCGGGCGACGCCCCCACCGACTGCCGCCTCCTGGCCGGCCCGGTCGTCAACTTCAACGTGATGTTCCGCCGGGGCACCCCCGCCCCGACGGTCGCCGTGGTGCGGGGCGATCTGACGATCGCCGGGCCCGCCCTGGTCGTCGCCCTGGACGCGCCCGCCCACGTGGACGGCGTACGCCTCGACCCGTACGACGCACACCTCACCGACCGGGGCGCGACGGCGGTACGGGCCGAGGGGCACACGGCCGTGGTCGCTCTCCCGGCCCGGTAGCCCGCAGTCCGTGTTCCGCAGTCCGGAACCTGCACTCCGCGCCCGGAATCCACGCCCGCAATCCGCGCCCGCAATCCGGACAGAAGATGTCGGGTATCTGCGCTTTCCTTGAACCATGACGATCAACGAGACAGCACCACCCACGGCGCCCGCGGCGGCGGCCTGGAGCGCGTTCCACCAGGCCGAGCCGCAGTTCGCCGCCCTCGCCGAGGCCCGCTTCAAGAAGTACAGGCACCACGTCCTGGGCACCCTGCGCAAGGACGGCTCGCCCCGGGTGACCGGCCTTGAGGTGGAGTTCCGGAACGGTGAGCTGCTGCTGGGCATGATGCCCGGCTCGATGAAGGCGCGCGACGTGCTGCGCGACCCGCGCTTCTCGCTCCAGGCCAACCCGGGCCCGGACGCCGAGATGGCGGACGGCGACGTGCGGGTCGGCGGACGTGCGGTGCGGATCACCGACCCGGCGGCGCTCGCGTCCTTCGTCGAGCAGGTGAGCCCGCCCGAGCCGTTCCTCCTCTTCCGCGTCGAGCTCACCGAGGTGGTGTACACCGGCGTCGAGAACGACGAAGTGGTCCTACGGGTCTGGCGGCCCGGCACCGCGCTGCGCACGCTCCGGCGCGGCAACGGGGACGAGCCGGTGCGCGAGGACGCCTGAATCGCGGGCATCGCGGGCATCGCGGGCCGCCGGTCCGGTTGATCCGGGAGGCGCGCGAGAACTGATCCGTCCCCCACCCCGCCCCTTCCCGAGACCCTCCGGGGGGATTCGATTCGGCTGCGGACCGTGCGTGGCTGGTCGCGCGGTTCCCCGCGCCCCTGAAGGCCCGGGTGTTCTCGGGAAGGGGCGGGGTGGGGAGAGTCGCTCGCCGCCGGCCTCCTCAGCCCGCCAGGACCTGGGCCCGGCACTCGGCGGGCGTGCCCCACGCGTCCCTGAGCGGGCGCGCCTTGCGCAGCCACAGCGACAGGTCGAGCTCCTGGGTGTAGCCGATCGCGCCGTGCAGTTGCAGCGCGGTGCGGGCGGCGGCGTACGCGGCCTCCCCGGCCGTCACCTTCGCCGCGGCCACCTCGCCCGGCGCGAGCGACAGCGCGGCCCCGTACAGCAGCGGCCGCGCGAACTCGATCGCGACCAGCGTGTCCGCGAGCCGGTGCTTGACCGCCTGGAAGGAGCCGATCGGCGCCCCGAACTGGGTGCGCTGCTTGACGTACGCCACCGTCCGGGCGAGCAGCGCCTCGGCGAGTCCGAGACACTGCCCGGCCGCGGCGAGCCGGGCCCACACGGTGGCCCGCGCGACGGCCTCCCTCAACTGGGGCCCTGCGTAGAGGAGTTCACCCCCGGGCAGCGGGCGTGAGAGGCGCCGGGCCGGATCGGCCGACGGCTGGACGGGGCCGTGGCCCGGGGCGAGCCGCAGCTCCCCGCCCGCCACGCGGAGCACCGCGTCCGCCGCGTCCGCGTCCAGGGCGTACGGGCCCGCGCCGGGGAACAGGGCGCTCGCCACGCACGCGCCCGACGCGACGGCGGGCAGCAGCCGCTTGGCCGGCCCTTCCTCGCCGAGGTCCGCGAGCCGGGTGAGCAGGGCGGACGCGGCCACCGTCTCCACGACCGGCCCCGGCACCGCATGCCGCCCCAACTCGACGCAGGCCAGGGCGAGTTCGACAGGCAGCGACCCGAGCCCTTCGTACGCTTCGGGCACCCCGAGCGCGAAGACCCCCGCGTCGGCGAGGCGCGACCAGACGGCCCGGCCGGGCCCCGTGTCCCCCGCGCCCCAGGCCCGTACCGCCGCGGGCGTGTCGGCCGCGCTCAGCATCGCGTCCAGGGAACGCGCGAAGTCGAGCTGTTCCGAGGTGAGCAGGAACCTCATCGGCGGCCCTTCGGGAGGCCGAGCAGCCGCTCGGCGATGATGTCGCGCTGGATCTCGTTCGTCCCGGCGTAGATCGGACCGGCCAGCGAGAAGACGTGGCCCTCGGCCCAACTGCCTTGTCCCGGCGCCTCGTCGGCCTCGTCCGACAGCTCCCCGTACGGTCCGAGCAGATCGAGCGCGCACTCGTGCAGGGCGATGTCGTACTGCGACCAGAACACCTTGTTCAGGCTGGACTCGGCGCCGATCGCACCGCCCTCGGCGAAACGGGAGGCGCCCGCGCAGGTGAAGAGCTGATAGGCGCGCGCCCCGATCACCGCGTCCGCGACCCGGTCGCGCAGCGCGGTGTCCGCCGGGTCGCCCGCCGTGCGCCACAGATCCACGAGCCGTGCGGCGGACGCCAGGAAGCGGCCGGGGGAGCGCAGCATCAGGCCGCGCTCGTTGCCGGTCGTCGACATGGCGATCCGCCAGCCCGCGCCGACCTCCCCGATCACGTCCTCGTCCGGCACGAAGACGTTGTCGAGGAAGAGTTCGGCGAAGGCGGGCTTGCCGTCGAGGCGTCCGACGGGGCGGACGCCGACGCCCGGCGCCCGCAGGTCGAACATCAGATAGGTGAGGCCCTGGTGGGGCTTGGCGGCCCCGGGACCGGTGCGGAAGATGCCGAAGGCGCGGTCGGCGAACGCGGCCCGCGAGGACCAGGTCTTCTGCCCCGAGAGCAGCCAACCCCCTTGCGTGCGGACCGCCTTGGACCTCAGCGAGGCGAGGTCGGAGCCCGCCTCCGGCTCGGACCAGGCCTGTGCCCAGATCGTCGCGCCGCTCGCCATGTCGGGCAGGATCCGCGCCCGCTGCTCGGGCGTGCCGTGGTCGAACAGGGTGGGCGCGAGCAGGTTGATGCCGTTCTGCGAGACGCGTCCGGGGCCGCCCGCGGCGAAGTACTCCTCCTCGAAGGCGAGCCACCGGAAGATGTCGACGCCCCGGCCCCCGTACTCCGCGGGCCACGACACCACCGACCAGCGGTCCGCGAAGAGGCGCGCCTCCCACTCGCGGTGGGCCGCGAAACCGGCCGCGGTCTCCAGGGAGGGGAGCGGCGCGGACGGCATATGGGCGGCGAGCCAGTCGCGCGCCTCGGCCCGGAAGGCCTCCTGGTCGGGCGTGGGGTCCAGGTCCATGGGTGCGGCACACCATCCTTCCCTAACAAGTGTTTGGTAGGTTAACGTGGCGCCGTGACGGACAACAAGGCTCAGGCATCGGCCGGCCCGGCCCGGGCGGCGGACAACAAGGCCCCGTACGTGCCGGGCCACGGCCTGCTCGACGGCCGCACCGCCGTCGTCACCGCGGCGGCCGGCGCCGGCATCGGCGGGGCCACCGCCCGCAGGCTCCTCGAAGAGGGCGCCCGCGTCGTCATCGGCGACGCCCACGCCCGCCGCCTGAAGGAGACCGAGGAGGCGCTCGCCGCCGAGTTCGGCGCGGACCGCGTCGCCTCCGTCCCCTGCGACGTGACCGACGAACACCAGGTCACCGACCTCCTCGCGCTCGCCGCACACGAACACGGCGGACTCGACGTCGTCGTCAACAACGCGGGCCTGGGCGGCACTTGCTCCCTCGTCGACATGACCGACGAGGCCTGGTCCAAGGTCCTCGACGTCACCCTCAACGGCACCTTCCGCTGCACCCGGGCCGCCCTGCGCGCCTTCAAGGACTCGGGCCGGGGCGGCGTGATCGTCAACAACGCCTCCGTCGTCGGCTGGCGCGCCCAGGCCGGGCAGGCCCACTACGCCGCCGCCAAGGCGGGCGTCATGGCGCTCACCCGGTGCGCGGCCGTCGAGGCCGCCGAGTACGGCGTACGGGTCAACGCGGTCGCGCCCAGCCTCGCCATGCACCCCCACCTGGTGAAGGTCACCTCCGCCGAACTGCTCGAAGAGCTCACCGCCCGCGAGGCGTTCGGCCGCTACGCCGAACCGTGGGAGGTCGCCAACGTCATCGTGTTCCTGGCCAGCGGCTACTCCTCGTACCTCACCGGCGAGGTCGTCTCCGTCAGCAGCCAGCACGCCTAGCCGGGGCAGCACAATGGTCAGGTGCCGACGAACAAGAAGAAGACGCAGGTGACCGCCTCGCCCGAGCGGCGGCGCGAACTCCTCGCCACGGCGGCCGAGGTGTTCGCCGCCCACGGCTACAACGCCACCACCGTGCGCCGGATCGCCGACGAGGCGGGCCTGCTCGCGGGCAGCCTCTACTACCACTTCGACTCCAAGGAGTCGATGCTCGACGAGATCCTCTCGGCCTTCCTTGACGAGCTCTGGGAGGGCTACGACGCCGTGCTCGCCGCCGGGCTCGGCCCCCGCGAGACCATCGAGGCCCTGGTCACCGAGTCCTTCCGGGAGATCGACCGGCACCGCGCCGCCGTCGCGATCTACCAGAAGGAGTCCCGGCACCTGGCCGCGCTGCCCCGCTTCCACTATCTGACCGAATCCCAGCAGAAGTTCGAGAAGGCATGGCTGGGAACGCTGGAGCGCGGCGTCGCCGCCGGCGCCTTCCGCACCGACCTGGACATCCGCCTGACCTACCGCTTCGTGCGCGACACGGTGTGGGTCGCCGCCTCCTGGTACCGGCCCGGCGGTGGACACAGCCCGGAGGAGATCGCCCGCCAGTACCTCTCGATGGTCCTGGACGGAATCGCCGTACGCGAATAACTCACATACGTACATGGGGAGTTGACATGGCCGAGGCCTACATAGTCGAAGCGGTACGCACTCCGGTGGGCCGGCGCGGAGGGGGGCTCTCGGCGGCCCACCCCGCCGACCTCGGGGCACACGTACTGAAGGCGCTCGTCGAGCGCTCCGGCATCGACCCGGCCGCCGTCGAGGACGTCGTCTTCGGCTGCCTGGACACCGTCGGGCCCCAGGCCGGCGACATCGCCCGTACGTCCTGGCTGGCGGCCGGCCTGCCCGAGGAGGTGCCCGGCGTCACCGTCGACCGCCAGTGCGGCTCGTCCCAGCAGGCCGTCCACTTCGCGGCCCAGGGCGTCCTGTCGGGCACCCAGGACCTGGTGGTGGCGGGCGGCACCCAGAACATGTCGATGATCCCGATCGCCTTCGCCTCCCGGCAGGCCGCCGAACCCCTCGGCCTGACCGACGGCCCCTACCTCGGCAGCGAGGGCTGGCGGGCCCGGTACGGCGACGCCCCCGTCAACCAGTTCCACGGCGCGCAGCTGATCGCCGAGAAGTGGGGCGTGACGCGCCGCGCCATGGAGGAGTTCGCCCTCCGCTCGCACCAGCGGGCCCTCACCGCCATCGACGAGGGCCGCTTCGCGCGCGAGATCGTGGCGTACGGAGACGTCACCACCGACGAGGGGCCGCGCCGGGACACCACCCTGGAGAAGATGGCGGCCCTCAAGCCCGTCCTGCCCGGCGGCACCATCACCGCCGCCTGCTCGTCCCAGGTGTCCGACGGCGCGGCCGCCCTGCTCATCGCCTCCGAGCGCGCCGTCGCCGAGCACGGCCTGACCCCGCGCGCCCGCGTCCACCACCTCTCGGTACGCGGCGAGGACCCCATCCGCATGCTGTCCGCGCCCATCCCCGCCACCGCGTACGCCCTCAAGAAGACCGGCCTGACGATCGACGACATCGACCTGGTCGAGATCAACGAGGCCTTCGCCCCGGTGGCGCTCGCCTGGCTCAAGGAGACCGGCGCCGACCCGGCCCGGGTCAACGTCAACGGCGGCGCGATCGCGCTCGGCCACCCGCTGGGCGCGACCGGCGTGAAGCTCATGACGACCCTGCTGCACGAGCTGGAGCGCACCGGCGGCCGCTACGGCCTCCAGACGATGTGCGAGGGCGGCGGCCAGGCCAACGTGACCATCATCGAGCGGCTCTGACGCGAGACGGCGGGCCGTCCAGGGGGCGCCACCACCGGCGGCGTCCCCCGCGGTGACCTGCCCCACGGACGGGCCGCAGGGGGGCGTGCTATCGTGGTGGCTGTTGCAGTTTTGGTACCCATATACTTTATGTGCGCCTGACGGGAATGATCCTCAGGCGCATTATTTGTTTCCGGGGTTTCTCCGGATGGGCTCAATGCGGCGACGAGGAATCCGTAAATCCGCGGATTTCCGGAACTGCCCCTGTCTTAGGAGAAATGACATGGCTACTGGCACCGTGAAGTGGTTCAACTCGGAAAAGGGCTTCGGCTTCATCGAGCAGGACGGCGGCGGCCCCGACGTCTTCGCCCACTACTCCAACATCGCCTCCTCCGGCTTCCGTGAGCTCCTCGAGGGCCAGAAGGTCTCCTTCGAGGTCACCCAGGGCCAGAAGGGCCTGCAGGCGGAGAACATCCTCCCCGCCTAATCGCCGACGAGGCGTATTTTGCAGCCACGGATTCCGTGGCTCGCGAATTTCGCAGCCGGGGCCCGCACCCTCAGGTGCGGGTCCCGGCTTGTGCTGTCTTGTCCCAGGAAGGCAAATTCCGTATGACGCGCATGACCAGCAAGCGCTCCGGTGCCGGTTCCGGTGCCGGTACCGGCTCCCGTTCCGGTTCCGGTTCCAGTTCCGGTGCCCGCAGGGGATCCGGCCGGCCCGCCGCCAAGTCCGCGAAGCCCGTCAAGGGCCGGACGATGGCGCCGCAGGGCGAATTCAAACTGCCGGAGACCCTCACCCCCGCGCTGCCCGCCGTCGAGGCCTTCGCCGACCTGGACATGCCCGCGGCGCTCCTCAAGACGCTCGACGCGCAAGGCGTGACCGAGCCGTTCCCGATCCAGGGCGCCACCCTGCCGAACTCGCTCGCGGGCCGCGACATCCTCGGCCGCGGCCGCACCGGCTCCGGCAAGACCCTCGCCTTCGGCCTCGCCCTGCTCGCCCGCACCGCGGGCCGGCGCGCCGAGCCCAAGGCGCCGCTCGTCATGGTCCTCGTGCCGACGCGCGAGCTCGCCCAGCAGGTCACCGACGCGCTCACCCCGTACGCCACGGCCGTGAACCTGCGTCTGACCACCGTCGTCGGCGGCCTCTCCATCACCAAGCAGGCGAACGCGCTGCGCCGCGGCGCCGAGGTCATGGTCGCCACCCCGGGCCGGCTCAAGGACCTCATAGAGCGGGGTGACTGCTCGCTGGAGAACGTGGGCATCACCGTCCTCGACGAGGCCGACCAGATGGCCGACATGGGCTTCATGCCGCAGGTCACCGCGCTGCTCAAGCAGGTCGAGCCGGACGGTCAGCGGATGCTCTTCTCGGCGACCCTGGACGCCAACATCGACCGCCTGGTCCGGATGTTCCTCACCGACCCGGTGGTGCACTCCGTCGACCCGTCGGCGGGCGCGGTCACCACGATGGAACACCACGTCCTGTACGTCATGGACGAGACCGACAAGAAGGCCGTCACCACGCGGATCGCGGCCCGCGACGGCCGCGTGATCATGTTCCTGGACACCAAGCGCTCGGTGGACCGGCTGGTCAAGCGGCTCCTCGCGAGCGGGGTTCGGGCGGCCGGTCTGCACGGTGGACGCTCCCAGCCGCAGCGCAACCGCACGCTCGACCAGTTCAAGAACGGTCAGGTCACCGCGCTGGTCGCGACGAACGTCGCGGCGCGGGGCATCCACGTCGACGACCTCGACCTGGTCGTGAACGTCGACCCGCCGACGGACCACAAGGACTACCTCCACCGGGGTGGGCGCACCGCTCGCGCGGGCGAGTCGGGCAGCGTCGTCACGCTCGTCCTGCCCGACGAGAAGCGCGAGATGACCAAGCTCATGTCGTTCGCGGGGATCCGTCCGCGCACGGCCGAGATCAAGTCGAGCTCCGAGGAGCTCGTGCGGGTCACGGGGGCGCGCGAGCCGTCCGGCGTGCCGGTCGTCATCGAGGTCCCGGCCCAGCCCGAGCCGAAGAAGGCCTCCGGCGGCCGCAGCCGGGGCGCCCGGGGCGGTCGCGCCCAGGGCTCGGCCCAGGGCGGTGCCGCCTCCCGCGCCCAGGGCGGGCGGAGCCAGGGTGGTGCCCGCGCGCAAGGGGGCGCTTCCCGTACGCAGGGTGCTGCGGCTTCCCGTACGCAGGGTGGCGGCGCCGCCCGGACTCAGGGTGGTTCGGCTTCCCGTACCCAGGGTGGCGGCGCACCCCGCACCCAGGGCGGGTCGGCGGCTCGCTCCGCGGGCGGGCGTGGGCGCGGACAGGGCGGTGCGGGCCGGGGTCGAGCGGGGGCGTGATCCTTTCCCCACCCCGCCCCTTCCCCAGACCCTCCGGGGGTCTGGGGGCGGCATCCTGGGGGCTCCGCCCCCAGGCCCCCGTTCGCGCCTGAAGGCCGCTCGTCCTCAAACTCCCCCAAGGCCTCAAGGGCCAGGGGGCACCCCCATGACAGGCTGAAGATGCCCGCACCGGCCGGCACCGATCCCGCCAGGCGCGCGGGGAACTGCGCGAGCGAGCCTGGCGGTGACGGTGGGGTCAGGGGACCAGGCGGGATCGGAGCGCGGCCAGGTCGTGGAGTGAGAGGCCGAGGCCTCCCGTCAGGTAGTCGTAGAAGTCCCCGTACTGGGCGGACAGTTGGGACAGTGCCGCGTCGAGGTAGTCGACCCGCACCTCCTGGAGCGGGATGAGCAGATCGGGGTTCCGCATCACCCCGGACTGCTTCAGGCCGGCCCGGAGTGCCGCGTCCGCCGCCGCCCGGAAGGTGTTGGACGCCAGGTAGTCCTCCTGCGCCGTGCCCGCCGGTACGCCCACCGCGCGCAGCAGTACGTAACTCAGCCACCCCGTACGGTCCTTGCCCGACGTGCAGTGGAAGAGCAGCGGGCCGCGCGCCGTGGCCAGGTCCTTCAGGGTCGCCCCGAACTGCGCGCGGGCGGTGGGGTCGGAGACGAAGGCCCCGTACACCGTGCGCATCAGCGCCTCCGCCTTGCCGTGACCCAGCATCGCGTCCTGCGTCGCGGGATCCCTCGACCCGATCGCGGTCAGCATCTGCGCGTACAGGCCGCTGTCGGTGACCGGGCGCGACGTCGGGGCGAGCCCCGTCGGCAGCCGGTCGGGGCCGTCGTACTGCAGCTCGAACGGCGTCCGGAAGTCGACCACTTCGCGCAGCCCGAGCCGCCCGAGCGCCGCCACGTCCGTGTCCGACACCTTGTTCAGCGCGTCGGCCCGGTAGGCGACCCCGTACCGGACGCGTTCGCCGTCGTACGTCGCGTAGCCGCCCAGATCGCGGACGTTCACCGCGCCCTGGAGTACGACCTGGTGGATCGGTGAGGCGGTCCGGTGCTGCGCGGCGGCCGCGGCCGTCGGCGCGGTCGCGGGCAGCGCACCCATCGCCAGGGCCGCGGCGGCCGCGGCGACAGCGCCCCGGACTACTCGTGTCACCCTTCGGGTGGAGTGGTTCATGGTGATCCATCAACTCCCTTGTGAAAGCGGGCTGTTACTGCACGCTCCGCAGCGCACCCAGTACGCGCGCCGCCTCCTCCATCACCCGGCCGACCAGCTCCGCACAGCTCGGCAGGTCCTCGATGAGGCCGGCCACCTGGCCCGAGGCCATCACCCCGAGGTCCGTACGGCCCTCGACCATGGACGCCCTCAGGAGCATCGGCGTGTTCGCGGCGAGGAGTGTCTGACTCCACGTCAGGTCCTTGCCGTGCTTCATCGCGAGGCCGTCCCTGACCAGTTGGGGCCAGCTCAGTCCGGAGATCCTGCGGAATCCGGACGCCCGGCGCACCGCGTGCGCGAGAGCCCGTGCGCGGCCCGCCCCCTCCAGGGACCTGACGAGTTCCGTGCGGAGCATGCGGTGCGGCAGGCCGTCGACGGCCGTGGTCACCGTGACGTCCTTCACCGTCGCCGCCAGGTACTTCGCCTTCACCGCGTCCGGCACCGTCGAGTCGGAGGTCAGCAGGAAGCGGGTGCCCATGGCCACGCCCGCAGCGCCGTAGGCGAGCGCCGCCACCAGGCCCCGGCCGTCGTGGAAGCCGCCCGCCGCGATCACCGGAATCTCCACGGCGTCCACGACTTGCGGCAGCAGCACGGTGGTCGCGACCTCACCGGTGTGGCCGCCGCCCTCGCCGCCCTGCACGATCACCGCGTCCGCGCCCCACGCCGCGACCTTCTCCGCGTGCCGCCGGGCGCCGATGGAGGGGATCACGACGACCCCCGCGTCCTTGAGTTCGGCGATGAGTTCCCGGGAGGGGGCGAGCGCGAAGGACGCCACGCGCACGCCCTCGTCGATGATGATCCGCACCCGCTCGCGGGCGTCGGCGGCGTCGGCCCGCAGATTGACCCCGAAGGGCTCCCCGGTACGGGACTTGACCTCGCGGACCGCCCGTTCCAGCTCGGCGGTCGTCATCGTCGCGGAGGCGAGGATGCCGAGGGCGCCGGCGTTCGCGGTGGCCGAGACCAGACGGGGGCCCGCAACCCAGCCCATGCCGGTCTGCACGATCGGATGCCGGACACCGACGAGCTTGGTCAGTGCCGTCTCGATGCGGGGCGCGCCTTGGTGGGGAGTCACGGGCGGACCTCGCGTTCGCGCAGCCCGTCCGGGTCGATGACCTCCCGGATCAGTCGCAGCTCCTCGGGCGAGGGCTCGCGGGTGTACGCCGGCCCGTCCGGCACGGCCAGCTCGAACGCCGTCGCCGCGCGGACCTCGTCGAGCGTGACCCCGGGGTGCAGCGAGGCCAGGCGCATGGAGTGGTCCGGGGTCGCGAAGTCGAAGACGCCGAGGTCGCTCACGACGCGGGGGATGCGGTGGTAGCGGGTCGCGGAGGGGCCCGCCGCCGCCGCGCTGTCGTAGCCCACCCCGCTGATCATGTCGACCTTGGGCACGAACACCCGCGTCGAATGCTTCGGCACCCAGTAACTCACCGGATTGTTGAGGGTGTTGACGGGCGCGCCGCGCACCCCGAGGAGCTGGCGGGCGGGCCGCTCCCACGCTCCGATGCAGGAGATGTTCTGGTTGCCGAACCGGTCGATCTGGCTCGCGCCCATCATGACGTGCCGTCGGCCGCCGGTGACCATCGCCAGGTGCTTGCGGTAGGGCAGCCAGCCCTCGGGCCTCCCGTCGAGGCCGACCAGCATGGCCTCGCCGTCGGTGAGCAGCAGGTCGGGCGCGAAGGTCCGGCGGGCGAGGCGGGCCCCGACCGACGGGATCAGACCCATGGGGCTGGCGAGCACCTCCCCGTTGTCCCGCCAGGCCTCGGCGCAGGCGATCACGCAGTACTCGGCGCGGGTCACCCGCACGGCGCTCGTCGTCACTTCTGCTCCTCGTGCCAGCTCTGCACCGCGGACTGGTAGGACTTCTCGTCGGGCCCGGACAGGAACCGCTCGGCGAACTCGGCCCAGGGCGTGGTCGCGTACAGCCGCTGGAACGCCTCGTCGCGCCCGTAGTCGGGCACGCAGGACGTGAAGTGCGCGCCGTTCGGGCACTCCACGACGCCGGTGACCGCGTACCGGCCGACCAGGAGGGACTGCGGCACCACGCCCCCGGGGCCGCCCCCGCCGTCGTCCCCGAAGCCGTCCACGATCCGCTCGCACGAGAGGTACGCGCTGTCGGCGGCCTCGCAGAACAGGTCGTCGAAGTACGGGTCGGGGCCCAGGTACTGGCCGTTGCCGAGCCGGTCGGCGCGGTTGAGGTGGACGAGCGCCGCGTCCATGCGCAGGGCGGGCATCGCGACGAACGTCTCGCCGTCCTCGTACGGTGAAGTGACCGTCCGCAGGCCGGGGTTGACCCGCATCACGTCCGAGCCGATGCCCGCGCGCACCGGCAGGAACGGCAGCCGGTTCGCGCCCGCGTGCAGCCCCCACATGAACATCGCCTCGTCGACCTCGACCAGCTCGAAGGCGCCCGCCTGGCGCGCGGCGCGGAAGTGCGGCTCCAGGGGGATCGAGTCGAGCGTCGCGAAGGGCGCGACCAGCTTGCGGATCCTTCCGGCGGCCGCCAGCAGGCCGACGTCGGGGCCCCCGTACGAGATCACCGTCAGGTCGGTGACGGGGGAGCGGAGCAGGGCGCGCACCAGGGCCATCGGCTTGCGGCGCGAGCCCCAGCCGCCGATGCCGAGCGTCATGCCGCTGCTCAGCCGGGCGACGACGTCCTCCGGCGTCATGGTCTTGTCCGTCACGAAGAGGCCTCCTCGGTGGCCGCTGCTGTCGCCGGATGGAGTGGGTCGGGAGTGCCGGACGGGCCGCCCGTGCCGAACGTGTCGCGGACGCGGTCACCGACGCCGCTGAGGGCCGCTTCGAAGGTGAAGCCCTGCTCGAAGCGGTAGCTGCGGCGTACGTCCACCGGGTCGATGCCGTTGATCGCGGCCTTCGCGAGACGGATGAGCGTGCCGTCCTTGCGGGCGATCTCGGCCGCCAACTCCAGTGCCGCGTCCATCAGTTGGCCGCGCGGGACGACCTGCCACACCGAGCCGTGGGCGTGCAGCTCCTGGGCCGTCGCGGTGCGCGAGGTGTAGTAGAGCGCCCGCATCAGGTGCTGGGGGACCAGGCGGGCGAGGTGGGTGGCGGCGCCCAGCGCGCCCCGGTCCAGCTCGGGCAGGCCGAAGACGGCGTCCTCGCTCGCCACGATCGCGTCCGCGTTGCCGACCAGGCCGATGCCGCCGCCGAGGCAGAACCCGCCGACCGCCGCGACGACCGGCACCTCGCACTCGTACACGGCGGCGAACGCCTCGTGGCAGCCCCGGTTCGCGCCGATGAGGGCGGTGTGGCCGGGGTCGCGCTGCATCTCCTTGATGTCGACCCCGGCGTTGAAGCCCCGGCCTTCGGCGCCGAGCACCACGCACCGGTTCCCGGGGTCGCGCCCGGCCGCGCGGACCGCGTCGGCGAGGTCGTACCAGCCCTGTACGGGAAGGGCGTTGACGGGTGGGAAGTCGACCGTGACGAGGCAAATGCCCTTCTCGGGGCTTGAGGTGGAGACACCCATGGGCGGATCAGCTACCTTTCCACCAAACATTTGTTAGGTGAGGAAGGTAGCAGCGGATGGAGCTGGCCGGGAAGGCAGTCGTCGTCACCGGTGGCACCCGGGGCGTGGGGGCGGGCATCGCGAGGGCGTTCCTGGCGGCGGGCGCCGACGTCGTCGTGTGCGCCCGCAGACCACCCGACGAGCCGGTCGAACTCGGCGGCCGCCAGGCCGAGTTCCGGCCGCTCGACCTGCGCGAACCCGACGCCGTACGGGACTTCTTCGCCGGGGTCGCGGCGGACTACGGGCGCCTGGACGTGCTGGTCAACAACGCGGGCGGCACGCCCTACCGGCCGCTCGACGAGGGCGGGGCGGAGCGTCACGCGCGGGTCGTCGAGCTGAACCTGGTGGCTCCGCTGACCGCCTCGCTCGCGGCCAGGGCCCAGCTGCGGGCCACGCGCGGCTCGGTCGTGATGATCGGCAGCGTCAGCGGGGCGCGGCCCTCGCCGGGCACGGCCGCCTACGGCGCCGCGAAGGCCGGCCTGGAGAGCCTCGCCCGGTCCATGGCGGTCGAGTGGGCGCCCGAGGTGCGCGTCAACACCCTCGTGCTCGGGATGGTCCGCACCGAACTGAGCGCGCTGCACTACGGCGACGCGGAAGGCCTCGCGCGGGTCGGCGCGACCGTGCCGCTCGGCCGGCTCGCCGAGCCCGAGGAGGTCGGCGCGGCCGCGGTCTTCCTCGCCTCACCCGGGGCGGCCTACATCAGCGGCGCCTCCCTGCTCGTCCACGGCGGCGGCGAACGCCCCGCCTTCCTGGACGCCGCCACGGTCAACCGACGTGATCAACGAGCCTGAGGGGAACGGAAGATGAGCGGACTGTGCGAGGGGCGGGTCGTGGTCGTGACCGGCGCGGGGCGGGGGCTCGGCCGGGCGCACGCGCTGGCGTTCGCCGAGCAGGGGGCGCGGGTCGTCGTCAACGACCTGGGCGTCTCCGTCGATGGCGCGGGCGGCTCCGGCGGGCCCGCGCAGGCGGTGGTGGACGAGATCCGCGCGGCGGGCGGCGAGGCCGTGGCACACGGCGGCGACATCGCCACGACCGAAGGCGCGGCCTCCCTGGTCGCGACGGCCGTACGGTCGTTCGGCGCGCTGCACACCCTGGTCAACAACGCGGGGTTCCTGCGCGACCGGATGCTGGTCAACCTCGACGAGGACGACTGGGACGCGGTGATGAGGGTCCACCTCAAGGGCCACTTCCTGCCCCTGAAGCACGCCGCCGCCCACTGGCGCGCCGAGGCGAAGGCGGGTCGCGAGATCGCGGCCCGGGTCGTCAACACCAGCTCCGGAGCGGGTCTGTTGGGCTCTGTCGGACAGGGCAACTACAGCGCCGCGAAGGCCGGGATCGTCGGGCTCACCCTGGTGGCCGCGGCCGAGATGGGCCGCTACGGCGTCCAGGTCAACGCGATCGCCCCGGCGGCCCGCACCCGGATGACCGAGGGGACCTTCGCCGAGACCATGGCCGCGCCCGAGGGGCGGGACGCCTTCGACGCGATGGCCCCGGAGAACGTCTCGCCCCTCGTGGTGTGGCTGGGCTCGGCCGCGAGCGAGGGCGTCACCGGCCGGGTCTTCGAGGCGGAGGCGGGCCGCATCACCGTGATGGAGGGCTGGCGGCCTGGGCCGACCAGCGACAAGGGTGCCCGCTGGACCCCTCGCGAGGCGGGCGGGGCAGCCCTGAAACTCCTCGCGGAGGCCGAGCCCCCGGGGGTGGTGTACGGGTCCCGGTAGGGCGGCGGGCGATCTTGGGTTGCGTACGCCTTAACCCCTCGTGGCCCCCTCGTTACGCGTCCTGCGGCCCGGGTTAACAGGTAGAAAAATCAACGGAGTTGGCGTTGACGGGCCCCGCTCTACGCGCGTCATCATGGCGGACATGACGATCCCCCCACGCATCAAAGCCCTCGGCGGAGCCTTCGCGATCGCCGCAGCCCTCCTCGCCGGGCCCGTCGCCGGCACCGCGTCGGCCACCCCCACGGCCGCCACCACCGTCTCCTCCGTAACCGTCAAGTCGGTCGGCAGCGTCTGCTACTCGGCGCTGCCCTCCCAGGCGCACGACACCCTGGACCTCATCGCCGAGGGCGGCCCGTTCCCGTACTCCCAGGACGGCGTCGTCTTCCAGAACCGTGAGGGTGTGCTGCCGCAGCAGAGCGGCAGCTACTACCACGAGTACACCGTGATCACCCCGGGTGCGCCGACGCGCGGCACCCGCCGGATCATCACGGGCCAGAAGTCCCAGGAGGACTACTACACCGCCGACCACTACGCCACGTTCCGGCTGGTCGACTTCGGCTGCTGACACGGCACTTCGCGGCACCGCAAACCCGCGCTCCCTCCCCGGGGGCGCGGGTTTTCGCCTGTCCACCTCTCGGCCACCGCCGCGTCACCCCCGGCTGCCAGGCTCGGATCCATCCGAAGTTGTCTGTACAACTTTGCCGAATCCGACGGGAGACCACCCATGCACCACCTCGTCTGGCTGCGCGACAACTGCCCCTGTACGCGATGCCGGGACCCGCGCAACGGCCAGAAGCTCTTCCAGATCACCGAGCTCCCCGCGACACTCGCCATCGCCGCCGAACGCACGGTGCGCGCCGCCGACGGAACCCCGGCCCGCGAGGTGGTCTGGGCGCCGGACGGGCACGTCTCGGTGTACGCGCAGGCCTGGCTGGACGAACCCGGCGGGCCGGACGGCGACGGCCGCACCGAGGACGCCAAGGACCTGTGGGCCGCATCCGAGCTGCACGGCCGGCTCCCCGAGGCCGACTGGGACGCCTACACGGCCGAACCCCGGGTGCGGGCCCGCGCCCTGGAACAAGTCGTGCGGCTCGGCTTCGTGCTGCTGCGCGACGTACCGCGACGCGAGCGCCAAGTCCTCGGCGTGGCCCGCACGTTCGGCTACGTGCGCGAGACGAACTACGGCGAACTCTTCGAGGTGCGCGTCGAGGCCGACCCCAACAACCTCGCCTTCACCGGCGCCCGCATCACCCCGCACACCGACAACCCCTACCGCGACCCGGTGCCCACCCTCCAGCTCCTGCACTGCCTGGCCAACGACGCCCGCGGCGGCGACTCGGGGCTCGTCGACGGCTTCCGGGCCGCGGCCCTGCTGCGCGAGGAGTCGCCCGCCGACTTCGACGTACTGACCCGCACACCGGTCCCGTTCACGTTCGCCGACGCCCACACCGAGCTGCGGGCCGACCGGCCGCTGATCGCCACCGACCCGCTCGGCCGGATCCGGGAGATCCGCTTCAACAACCGCTCCATCGCCACGCTCTCCTACGGACCCGAACGGCTCGACGCGTTCTACGCCGCCTACCGCCGGTTCGGCGAGATCCTGCTGCGGCCCGAGCTCCAGCTGGACTTCCGCCTCACGCCCGGCGACTGCCTCGTCTTCGACAACACCCGCCTGCTGCACGCCCGTACGGCCTTCGAGGAGTCCGGGCAGCGCCACCTCCAGGGCACCTACGCCGACCTCGACGGCCTCGCCTCGACCCTCGCCGTGCTGCGCCGCGAGGAGGCCGCCGCGTGAACCCGCTCGACCGGCTCGCGGACCTCTTCGCGGGCGAGGGCAGCGCCGAATACCTCGGCGAGGCCGTCACCCAGGCCCAGCACATGCTCCAGGCCGGGGCGCTCGCCGAGGAGGCCGGCGCACCCGCGCACCTGGTGGCGGCGGCCCTGCTGCACGACATCGGGCACTTCCACGGCGCCGTGACCGGACGCGACCTCATGGAGGACGGCCTCGACAACCGGCACAGCCACACCGGCGCCGACTGGCTGGGGCGGTTCTTCGGACCCGAGGTCACCGAACCCGTACGGCTCCACGTCGCCGCCAAGCGCTACCTGTGCACGGTGGAACCCGGCTACCTCGCCCTGCTGTCCGAGGCCTCCGTGCACACCCTTCAGGTACAGGGCGGCCCCATGTCGCCCGAGCAGGCACGCGAGTTCGCGGCCCACCCAGGTGCCCGCGACGCCGTCGCGGTGCGGCGCTGGGACGAACGGGCGAAGGACCCGGACCGCCCGACGCCCGGCTTCGGGCACTTCCGGCCGCTGCTCGAAGGCCTCCTGAAACCGGACCACGCACCGGCCTGAACGACCGGGCGCCCGCCCGGCCCGGCGGGCGCTCAGTCCTCGCCGAGCCGGCGCCCGAGGGCGCTGGTCGCCGTCGAGTTGTGCACCGTGAACGCCACCGTCCCCGGCAGATAGCGGTCCTCGGACCACTCCACCGGAGTGCCCGCCGGATCGGTGGAGCGGCGGCGCTCGCGCAGCAGCGCCAGACCGGGCGGGCAGCCGAGCAGCTCGGCGTCGTCCGGGTCCGCGGGCAGCACGTCGATGGTGTGATGGGCATCGGTGAACAGCACGCCGTGCAGCTCCAGTTGCTCGGAGTGCGACACCGCGTCCACCGGCAGCGCGGCCACCAGCTCACCGATCCGCTCCGGGTAGGTGGTGCGCTCCACCATCACCGGCGCGCCGGACAGGGTACGCACCCGGCGCACCCTGAACACCCGTGCCTCAGCGGGCACTTGGAGATGGTGCGCCTCCTCCTCGGTGGCGCGCGCCGGGTCGACGGCCACGGTGCGCCCGCCGGGCTCCTCGCCCAGCGAACGGGCCCACCGCGAGAACGACCTGAGCTCCGCGAAGCTCTGCAGCCGGGCCGCCCCGCCGAGCACCACCCGCCGCGCGCCGCGCCGCGAGGTCACCAGACCGTCCGCGCGCAGCGCCGCGAGCGCCTGGCGGACCGTACCCCGGGACACGCCGTAGCGGCGGGCGAGTTCGTCCTCGGCGGGCAGCCGCGCGCCCGAACCGTACTCGCCCGCCGCTATGGCGGTCCGCAGATCCCCGGCCACTTTCCGGTAGAGCGGCGACTTGCTGGACACCCCGGCCCCCCTCAACTGCCAATCAGTGAGCGGAGCAAGGTCAGGTCCGCCTCCTCCAGACTAGTCACCACCGTGCGGCCCGCCGCGGGCGCGATGGGCTCCACCGACGGGACCGCGAGCACCGCGCAGCCCGCCGCCTCCGCCGAGGCGACGCCGGTCGCGGTGTCCTCGACCGCGACACAGCGCGCCGGGTCCGCGCCGAGCGCCGCGGCCGCCGCCAGATACGGGTCGGGCGCGGGCTTGGTGCGCGCGGTGTCCTCGGCGCCGTACACCGCGTCGAAGCGGTGGCCGTCCAGGGAGGTCGCCACCCGGCGCACGATCGCCCGGGGCGACGCCGACACCAGAGCGGTCAAAACCCCCGACTCCCGCAAAGCACGCAGGAGTTGGAGCGCTCCGGGCCGGGGCTCGGCGCCGTCGGCGAGGCGCGCGGTGAAGCCGGCGCCCAGCTCCTTGGCCAGCCGCTCGCGCGGGACGCCGAGGAAGACGTGCAGCAGCTCGGCGGTGTCCTCCACCGAGCGCCCGTACACCGACCGGCGCCGCTCGCCCTCCAGGGCGTGCCCGTAGCGGGCCGCGACCTGCTCGACCACCTCGACCCACGCCTCCTCGGTGTCGACGAGGGTGCCGTCCATGTCGAACAGGACCGCCCGCAGCCCGCTCATGCCGCCTCACCGGCCGCGAGCACGGGCCGCCGCTGCGGTGCCACGGTGACGCGGGCGCCCGCGCCGAACGAACCGGCGGCGTGCGAGGGCAGGTCGGCCTTGACCTCGGTGCCGTCCGCGAGGCGCACCGAGAGGCGGGTGCTCGCACCGTGGAAGGCGCTGCTGAGCACCGTGTCGGGGCCGCCCTCCGTCACCTCCAGGGCCTCCGGGCGCAGCAGGAACACCGAGCCCGTCGCCGGTCCGTCCACCGGCAGGCGTACGCCGAGGACCTCGGCGAGGCCGTCGGAGGTGACCGTGCCGGGGACCCGGTTCATCGTGCCGATGAACGAGGCCACGAACGCGGTCGCCGGACGGTCGTACAACTCGGCCGGGGCGGCGCACTGTTCGAGCCGTCCGCCGCGCATCACCGCGACCTTGTCGGCCATCGACAGGGCCTCCTCCTGGTCGTGGGTGACGAACACGGTCGTGATGCCGAGCTCCAGCTGGAGCCGTCGGATCTCCTCGCGCAGCTGGACGCGGACCTTGGCGTCCAGGGCGGAGAGCGGCTCGTCCAGGAGCAGCAGCCTCGGCTGGAGGGCGAGCGCACGGGCCAGCGCGACCCGCTGCTGCTGCCCGCCGGACAGCTGGTGCGGGAAGCGGTCGCCGTGCTCGGGCAGGCCGACGAGCTCCAGCAACTCGGCCGCCCGGGAACGGCGTTGGGGCGCCGGAACCTTGCGCATGCGCATCCCGAACGCCACGTTGTCGGCCGCGCTCAGATGCGGGAAGAGGCTGTACGACTGGAAGACCATCCCGGTGTCGCGCCGGTTGGCCGGCACCGGCACGATGTCCTCGCCGTCGAGCAGCACCTCGCCCGCGTCGGGCCGCTCGAAGCCAGCGAGAACGCGAAGCGCGGTGGTCTTGCCACAGCCCGACGGGCCGAGCAGCGCCAGGAGTTCACCGGGCGCGGCATCGAGGTCGAGCCCGTCCAGGGCCACGGTCGGCCCGAACGTGCGGCGCAGGCCCCGGATCGTGAGGGCGGTGCCGGTGCGCGGCGGTGCGGTGGTCATCAGACGGCTTCCTTCTTACGAATCGTGCGGGTCGCGCCCGTCGTGCGGGCGCCGCGCCTGCCCCGGGTGCGGGCGAGGCCGGTCAGGACGAGCAGCAGCCCCCAGGTGAGGAGCAGGCTGAGCAGCGAAACGGCCACCGACAGCTGGGCGTTGGCGCCGGAGGCCTGCACGATCCACACCGCGAACGGCTGGAACCCGAGCAGCGACGCGACCGTGAACTCGCCGAGCACCAGGGCCAGCGCCAGGAACGAGGCGTTGAGCAGCGCGGTGCGCAGATTCGGCAGCACCACCGCGAACAGCGCCCGCGGCCAGGACGCGCCCAGATCGCGGGCCGCCTCCACGAGGGTGCGCACCTCCACGGCCCGCAGACCCGCATCCAGGGAGCGGTACACGAACGGCAGCGCCATCACGACGTACGCGAAGACGAGCACCAGCGGGAACGACGGGTTCTGGATCGCCACGAACGTCTCGTACAGCGGGGTCGTCGCCAAATGGTCCGGGCCCCACTTGAGGACCGTGCCGAGGCCCGCGACCAGCGCGACCGGCGGCACCACGAGCGGCAGCGTGCACACCACTTCGAGCACCGCGCGCAGCCGCCCCGAGCCGGAGAGCCGCACCGCGAGCGCGGCCGGCACCGTCAGGAGCAGGGCGAGCGCGACCGTGGCGAGCGCGAGCCCGAGCGATCGCAGCAGGGCCGCGGTGAACCCGTCGGCGCCGAAGATCTGCGTGTACGAGTCCAGGGTGAAGCCCTGCCCGGGCACGTCCACGGTGAACACGAGCGAGGCGAGCAGCGGCACCGCGAAGTAGGCCCCGGCGACCAGCAGGACCGCGCCGCGCCAGGGGCGCAGGGGATGCGTCAGGCGAGCCATCGGGCGCTCCTTCGCTGGAGGGGCAGATGGACGGCCATCACCAGGAGGGCGACGATCACCATGTCGAGGCTGAGCGCGAGCGCCACGTTCTCCTGGCCCACCAGCACGTTGCCGGACAGCGCGTCCGCGATCTGCATGGTGACGAGCGGCACCGAACTGCCCACCATCGAGGCGGCCGTGGCGTACGCGGCGAACGCGCTGCCGAACAGCAGCACGAAGCCGCCGAGCAGCGTCGGCAGCAGCACGGGGACACCGACGTGGCGCCAGTACTGCCAGGTGCTCGCCCCACTGCTCCGGGCGGCCTCGCGCCACTGCGGGCGCAGCCCGTCCAGGGCCGGCGCCACCGTGAGCACCATCAGCGGGATGAGGAAGTACAGATAGGTCAGGGCCAGCCCCCAGAAGCTGTAGAGGCTCCAGCCGTGGTCGGCCAGGCCCAGCTTGGTGGTCAGGACGCCCGCGTTGCCGAGGGTGGCGACGAACGCGAAGGCGAGCGGCACCCCGCCGAAGTTGGCGAGCACCCCCGAGGCGGTGAGCACGGCCTCGCGCAGCGCCCTGCCGCGCGAGGTGACGACGGCCTGCGCGAGCAGCAGCCCGAGCACGGCCGCGATGGCGGCGGTCGTGGCGGCGAGCTTCACGCTGCCGAGCAGCGCCGTCCAGTACGCGCCGTGCACGGACTGGCTGAGATTGCCGAGCCCGTACGAGCCGTCGACGGACAGCGCGCCGTTCAGCATGGCGAGGGCCGGCAGGCCGAAGGCGAGCGCGACGAAGGCGAGCAGCGGGAGCGCGGCGAGCCAGGCGCCGGGGCGCCTGCGGCCCCGGCGTTCCTTCGGCCGCTCAACTGCCGTCGCCGCAGCGGGCGTTGAGGTGGTGGTGGCGACAGTCATGATGGAGTGATCAGCCCGAGATCGCCTTGGCCCAGCCGCCCGCGAGGGTCGTCTTCGCCTTGGTGTTCTGCGCCTCGGTGGGGAACGTCGGGGTACCGGAGACCTGCGGGAGCTTGGCGGCGGCGGCCTTGTCGAGCGTGCCGTCCTTGTCCATGGCGGCCATGAGCGCCGGGCGGGCGTACCCCTTCAGCCACAGGTTCTGGCCCTCGGCCGAGTACAGGTACTCCTGCCACAGGCGGGCGGCCGCCGGGTGCGGGGCGTCCTTGTTGATGGCCTGCGAGTAGTACTGGGCGTAGACGCCGTCGGAGGGGACAGCGGTCTTCCAGTCGAGGCCCTTGCTCTTGAACTGGTCGGCGTAGCCGGCGTTCAGGTAGTCCCAGTCGATGCTGATCGGGGTCTCGCCCTTCTCGACCGTGGCCGGGGTCGACTCCACCGGGTTGTAGTTCCCGGCCTTCTTCAGCTTGGCGAAGAAGTCGAGGCCCGGCTGGATGTCGTCGAGCGAGCCGCCGTTGGCGAGGGACGCCGCGTACACCCCGGCGAAGGCCGAACCGGACTTGGTGGGGTTGCCGTTCAGCGCGACCTGGCCCTTGTACTCCGGCTTGAGGAGATCGGCGAACGTCGTCGGGCACACCTTGACGCGGCCGGCGTCGCAGCCGATGGAGACATAGCCGCCGTAGTCGTTGAACCAGCGGCCCTGCGCGTCCTTCTGGGCCGCGGGGATCTTGTCGAAGCCCGCCACCTTGTACGGGGCGGTCAGGCCCTGCTCGCCCGCGGACTGCGCGAAGGAGGCGCCGAGGTCGAGGACGTCGGGGGCGCGGTCCTGGCCCTTGCGGGTCTTGACGGCGTTGATCTCGTCGGCGCTGGCCCCGTCGGGGTTCTCGACGGAGACCTTCACGCCGTACTTCTTCTGGAAGCCGTCGATGACCGCGCCGTAGTTCGCCCAGTCGCGCGGGATGGCGATCGCGTTCAGCGTGCCCTCCTTCTTCGCGGCGGCGACCAGGGCGTCCATGCCGCCCGCGTCCTGCGCGGAGGCGGCGGTCGCGAGGCTCTGGCCGCCCTTGCCTGAGTCGGCCGCGGCGCTGGACGCCCCGGACTTGGCGCCGCAGGCGGCGAGGGCGAACGCGGAGGCGGCCAGGGTCACGGCGAGGCCTGCGGTGCGTATGCGGGGGGCGATCACGGGAGCTCCAAGTTGTACGGACAACTGTTGTACAGACAACTCCATTACGGAGGGGGTGGGTGTCTGGCCGGTTAACGCCGGGCGGCGGGGGTGATGCGGTTGGCGGACGGATCCGGGCGGGGGGTTGCCCGGCCGCCCGTGACCCGGCGTTGGCTGGTTCCGGCCCCTGGGGCTCCGCCCCAGACCCCGTTCGCGCCTCAAGGGCGCTCGTCCTCAAACGCCGGACGGGCTGAAGGTGCTCGTGCTGGCCAGCACTGAGTCATTCGGGGTCACCTACAGGGGCGCGGGGAACTGCGCGACCAGCCACGCACGGTCCGCAGCCGACGCACTATTCCCCCGGAGGGTCTCGGGAAGGGGCGGGGTGGGGGAAAGCCCGGGGGCGCGCACCCCCGCAGGGGCCCCGCACCCCCGCGAGGGGCTACGTGTCGCACTCCAGGACCGTGCGGCACAGCCCGCAGCGGACCCGCACCCGCCCCCGCACCGCCACCCTGATCCGCTGGTGACAGGTCGGGCAGGCGAAGCGGACCCGTAGGCCGTCCGGGCCGGGCTCGAAGGAGTAGGGGGTGCCGGGGTCCGCCGGTGCGGAGCCGTGCTCCTGGGCGTGACGGCGGTCCTTGGCGTAGCGCCGGCGGCCCGCCCAGCCCGCCGCGGTCAGCGGGGGCTGCTGCCCGTCCCGGCGGGCCAGCACCGCACCCGCCGTGTACGCGGGCCAGGCCTGCGGACTGGTGAACCACGGCGAGGGATCCTCGCCGAACAGCTCGGCCCGCTTGGCGAGCACGTACCCGAACTCCTCCGGGGTCAGATAGCCCAGCTTCTGGCTGGACACCCCGTCCTCGCGGAACGCGTCGAGCAGCAGCCAGCCCGCGCCCAGATACGTGGTCACGGTGTCCGTGAGGATCTCGTTGTCGCGGGTGCCCGGGAACGTCAGGTTCAGGCGGTGCAGCAGCACGTGCGTGATCTCGTGCGCGAGCGCCGCCCCGACGTCCCGGCGATGGCTGCGGAACCGGTCGTTCAGCTCGATGAAGTACTCGGGCCCCGCGGCCAGTTCGACGCTCGCCGCGTGCCGCATCTCGCGAAACCCCACGATCATCCGGGCATCCGGCAGATGCAGGTGCCGCACCAGCGCGTGGGCCACCCGCTGGGCACCCAGATGCAGGTCGTCGTCGTCGGCGAAGGCCACATCGGCGGGCAGCACGCTCGTCGCGTACCCGTGCAGCCCGTCGTAGGAGAGGCGCCGGTGCAGCGCGGTGATGGCCGCACGCACCGTGGCCAGGTGCGGATAGCCGTGCACGACCGGGCTCGACGCGACACCCACGCTGCCACCCCCGTTGCGGACCACGGACCGGATTCCACTGTAAGCGGGCCGTCCGCGCAGGGGGCCCTCCGCGCAAGGGACCGCACGCCGCCCGCCCCGGCCCGGCCGGGCGCCCCGAATTTGCGGGCCTCCGGCCGAACCTGGTCATATAGGGGCATGTCGATCACAGTGGTCATCGCGGACGACCAGGAAATGGTCCGGACCGGGTTCCGCATGATCCTGGAGAGCAGGTCCGACATCGAGGTCCTCGCCGACGTCGTCGACGGGCACGCCGCCCTCGAAGCCGTCGAACGCCTCCAGCCCGACGTGCTGCTCCTCGACATCCGCATGCCCGGCCTCGACGGCCTCGAAGTCACCCGCCGCCTGGCCGGCCGCGACCGCCCCCGCATCGTCATCTGCACCACCTTCGACCTCGACGAATACGTCCACGCCGCGCTGCACGGCGGCGCCAGCGGCTTCCTCCTCAAGGACGCCAGCCCCGAAATGCTCGTCGAAGCGGTACGCGCCGCGGCCGCCGGGGACTCCCTCGTCTCGCCCGCCATCACCGTGCGGCTCCTGAGGGAACTCGCCTCCGCCCGCCCCGCCGACGGCGCACGCAAACCCGTCGAGCCGCTCACCGAACGCGAACGCGACGTCGTACGCTGCCTGGCCCGTGGCGCCACCAACGCCGAGATCGCCGGCGAACTGTACGTCTCCCTGTCCACCGTGAAGACCCACCTCGCCAACGTCCAGGGCAAGCTCGGCGCCCGCAACCGCGTCGAGATCGCCGCCTGGGCCTGGGAGAGCGGACTCGCCACGAGCGCCGCGTGAGGCCCGCGTGAGCCCCGTACGCGGCTGGCTGCGCCGCCACCCCCGGGCCGCCGCCTGCGCCCGCCCGCTGCTCGCCGCCGTCCTCGTCGCCCTCGTCACCTACGAGGGCATCGCCCTCGCCCGCCAGCCCACCCGGCCGCACGCCATCGTGTGGAGCGCCGGGATCGTGGTGTGCCTGTGCGCGGTGCCCTGGGCGAAGGTCCCGCTCGTCCCGCGCGCCTGGACCGCGGCCGCCGTCAGCTGGACCGGCACCGCCCTGCTCCTCGCCGACCGGCCCCAGGCCGTCTGGGGCATGGGCGAGGCGATCGCCCTCCTGGTGCTGCTCTCCTCCGTCCTGCTGTACGCGCCCGCCCGCACCGCCGCCGTCCTCGGCCCGGTCCTCGGCCTCGGCTGTGTGGCGGCCCCGGTACGCGACGCCCAGCCCGGCCGGTTCACGCTGCTCTTCGCGGTCCTCGCCGTGGTGGTCAGCGCGTTCTCGCTCCTGATGCGCGCCCAGTCGGGCCAGCGCGTCCGCGACCTGGAAGCCGTGCGCACCGCCGAACGCATCGAACTCGCCCGCGAACTGCACGACTTGATCGCCCACCACGTCACCGGCATCGTCGTCCAGGCGCAGGCCGCCCGCTTCACCGCCGCCTCCGGCGAACGCGCCGCCGAATCCTTCGCCCGCATCGAGGAGGCCGGCGGCGAGGCGCTCGGCGCGATGCGCCGCCTGGTGCGGGTGCTGCGCGAGGGCGACCCCGAGACCGAGCCGGTCGCCGGCATCGCCCAGGTCCGCGAACTCGCCGCCCGCTTCTCCCGGGCCGGACCCCCGGCCGTCCTCTACCTCCAAACCGGCCTGGAGGAGCGGCTGCCCGGGGACGCCGCGGCCCTCGCCCACCGCGTGGTGCGCGAAGCGCTGACCAACGTACGCAAGCACGCGGCGGACGCCACCGCCGTACGCATCGGCATCCGCACCACCGGGAGCGGCCTCGAAGTGCGCGTGTCCGACGACGGATCCAGCGCGGTCGCCCTCGCGGAACAGGCCCGTGGCGGCGGCTTCGGCCTGGCCGGCCTGACCGAACGCGTCACCGCGATGGGCGGCACGCTCGCCGCCGGCCCCGCGCCCGAGGGCGGCTGGCACATCACCGCTGTCCTCCCGCTCGACGACGACCCCCGCGCACGGCTCTAGGGGAGGGCCCGGCGGGCCGGGGCGACCGGACCCGTCGGACCCGCCCGTACCCCGGCCACCGGTGCGGGGGCGGCCGGGGCGGCAGGGGGGCCGGTCAGACCGCGAGCACCCGGATCGAAGGATGCTCGACGGTGTTCAGATACACCTTCTCCTTCTTGCCGTCCTGCTCCAGCTCCACCACGAGCCGGTAGCGGTACACCCCGGGCCGCGTGGTGCTCAGAACCGTGCCGGCCCAGTAGTAGTAGACGGGGGTGAAGGGGTCGCGCATCCGGTCCGGCATCCCGTAGATCTTCAGCTCGGTACAGATCTTCCGCTCGCTGACGTCCTCCTCGTCCCCCTTCTCGGTGTCGAGGAAGACCAGGCTGCTGATCTTCGGCATCGGCGGCCAGGTGCCGTCGAGGCGCTTCTCCATGTCGACCGGCCGGATGATCCAGTTCAGGACCTGGCCCTGCTTGCAGACGGTCTCCAGCCGGTGGGTGCCCTGGCCGGTGCCGCCCACGCTGTTGTCCATCATGAACAGGGAGTCCGTCAGCGAACCCGTCCGCACGGCCCGCTCCATGTTCACGAGCGTCACGATGTTCAGCTGCACGGAGTTCAGCTGGCCGGGGTTCTGCTTCTCCACCTCGCTGGTGCGCGTACTGGTGCTCAACGCTCCTCCTTCGGACACGGCGTTCAGCCGAACAGGGCCGGTGACAGCGTGGTCGTGATGGGCTCGCTCCTCGTGCCCACCCGGAACTTGATCCGGTACGGCGTGTCCAGGACGGCGTCCCGCTTCACCGTGCCGATCCAGTACGCGACATCGGTGCCCGGATAGGTCCTGCGCTCCGGCTCGACCACCGCACGGTCGATCACGATGTCGTCGATGCTGACGAACGCCTCGCACTCCAGGGCCAGCACGTTCCACAGCAGCTTGTCACCGCGGCGCACCTTGGTGCGCAGCTCCTCGGTGCCGAACCCGGTCGAGCCGCCCGCCTTGTTGGTGTCGTACAGATACAGGTGGCCGTGCACGCTGTGGGAGGCCAGTGCCCCCACGCAGTCCACCACGGCGGTGATGGAGATCGGCCGCCCGGCGGTGGCCACGCTCTGCCTAGGCCTCGGTTTCGTCGTCATCTGCTCCTCCTCGTCCTTGCCGGTCAGGGGGGTCTACGAGAACGCGCGCGGCGGCACGGGCAGCAGACCGAGGCCCGCCTTGGTGAAGGCGTTGCGCTTGGGCTCCGTGGTGACCCGGATCTTCGACTCGCACGTCAGGTTCACCGGCTCCCACAGCGTCTCGCCGCCCTGCTCCACCAGCTGGTGGAGCTGGATCCGCATCGTGTACGCGTAGGTGCCCGGCCGGGAGGTGTCGACCGTCGCCGACCAGTACCAGCCGTCGGTCACCAGGTCCGGGGAGCCGTACTCGGCGGGATAGATGACCTTCTCGTCGACGGCCTGCCCGTAGATGTCGGTGATCACCGGCGCCGGGTAACTGTGCGCCTGCGTACCGCCGTCGGACACCACGTTGCCCGTCACGTCCAGGACCTTCTGGCCCGAGAGCCGGCCCCGGGTGCGCCGGGTCGTCTTCACGCGCCGGCCCGCGCTCTGCCGGATGCGGCTCAGCTCGGTCGCCGCGTCCACACCGGTCGTGCCCGACGTCGCCGCCAAGCGGTCGAGTTCGGTCAGCGCCTGCTCGTCCGTCTGCCGGGCCCGCTCCGCCTCGTAGCCGCGCGGCACCGTCGGCGGGATCGAACCCAGGCTGTAGGGAAGCCAGTTGAGGACCTGCTCGCTGGCCTGTGAACCGTCGCTCCAGTAGGAACCGTTGATCGCCGTGACCAGCTCGCCGGTGCCCTGGTTCTCGGAGCCCTGCAACTTCATGTTGTCGAACAGGTACGTGTTGCCTTCCAGCGTCCTGGACTCCAGCGCGTTGCCGACGTCCACGAGCACGATGACCGCTAACTGCTGGGGCATGAGCCCACCTTCCTCTTTGGATTTCCGCTCGCCGGACCCGCGGTCACCGGCACATCAGTGCGGGCGACGCGATGTGCAGGGTGCTGTGCTCGCCCTCGTACATCTGCACTTCGAGGCGGTACTGGTGGGCCACCCCCGGTGCCAGATGGGGCACCACCCCGCTCCACACCTCCAGCTCGGGGTTGTGCCGCTCGGGGGCGTGCCCGTTCCGTTCGGGGCCGTGCCCGTTCCGCTCGCTTCCGGCGCCCGTGTTCCGGGTGCCCGCCACGTCTTCGGTGCGTTCCGGGGCCGGTGCGGCGTCCGCGTCACCGTCCTCCGCATCCGGGTCGAGGAACGTGATGCTCTTGATCTCGACCGGGGTCTGCAGGTCGACCGCGAGCGCCGACCAGGTGACGACCTGGCCGGGCTGGACGACCGTGCACAGCTCGGGCGTCCCCTGACCGGTGCTCTGCTCGCCGTCGTCGATCATGCAGAGGTTGCCGTTGCGCAGGGTGCCGTCCGAGAGCGCCCCGATGACGTCCACCACCACGACGATGCTGACTTTCGGGTTCATCCTCACTCCTGTTCTCGTGTCCTGCCGATACGTCCGTGCGCCGTGCGCCGCGCGCGTGCGCCGTGTCCTAGCCCCGGTCCCGCACCAGCGGCACCTTTCCGACCGCCGTCCGCTCGATCTCGGGGGAGGAGCGCGGGACGAACACGACCTGGAAGCGGTAGCCGGTCCGCTCGACCGACTGCGGGTTCGCCTCGCCCTGGTTGAAGAGGGACAGCGCCCGCGGCACCGCGTTGACGAACACGCGCTGGAGCCCGTACGGCCCGAGCGCCCGGTCGAACCGGAAGCTCAGCCCCGGCACGTCGTCCACCGCGGCGAACAGCGTGATGAGGCGCTCCTCGCGGTGGTTGACGAACTGCACCTCGTGCGCCGCCTCGTCCAGGTCGACCCCGGTCGCCGCGCTCAGCTCCTCGCGCAGCGCGTCATAGGCGCGGGCCGCCGAGTACTGGCTGTCGGCCAGGTGCAGCACGTCACCGGTGCGCCCCGCGAACTCGAACTGAGACGTTTTGGGCCCCGGCCCGTCCAGACGGGGCCGGCGGATCATCCGGTCGCCGAGCTTGAGCCGCAGGAACGGCGCCTCATGGGCGTGCAGCCGCGTCACGACGAGCTCCCCCTCCTCGCCGTCGTCGACCCAGCGGCCCTCCTCGTCCACGATCTCCACCAGGTGCAGGCCCGGGACCGACGCCAAGTACGGTGATTCGGCGCGCAGTTGGAGACCGATAGTCTCGGCCTGGGTGGCCGCGAAATAGCTGAGGATCGCCAGGTTCGGATACATCGCCTGGAGCTCGGCCCGCTTGCGCTGCGGCAGCACCCCGCTGCCGTACAGAGCCACCCGGAAGCTGTCCCGGGCCTCACGGCTCAGCCCTGCGCCCAGTTCGCCGAGGATCGCGATGCCCGCCGTGATGCCCATCAGGGCCTTGGGTCCCGGGTAGGAGAACATGTGCTCAAGCACCCCGGCGGAGACCGGCCCCGCCCCGATGTAGTTGACGCCCGGCACGTTCTGCAGAACACCGCCCACCATGGTGCCGCTGCTCCACATCTGGTAGTCGGCCAGCGTGGTGTACAGCCACTTGGGGTCGGTGCCCCGCAGATACGCCGCGAGCTGATAGGTCCCCATGAAATGGCCGGCGATCTCATAGGTGTCGCGCAACTCCCGCAGGGAGTAAACGATTTCCAGCGGACGGCCGCCACTGGTGCCGCCGCTCGCCACGACCTCGAATCCGCCGTGGCCGAGCGGTACCACCATTCCCGGGCGCTCTCCCATGAAGAAGTCGCGCTGGGTGTCCTTGTCGGACAGCGGAATGCGCTGCCATTCCTCGAAGGTGGCCGGCGCGCCCGTGACGCCGCCCTCGGTGAGCCGGTCCCGCCACAGAGGATTCAGCAGGCATGTGTTGACCATCTGCTGGAGCCGGCGCAGCGTCAGCGCGTTCTGCATGTCGTGCGGGATCTCGCTGTACGGGGTCCGGCAGATCTGCTCGCATGCGCGGATCTTCCCGGCGAACGAGTCGAGATGCGGAACGACCGCCGCGGACCCCGGCTTCACTTCCCAGTCCGGTATGAGCCGGCCCGCCAGCTCCGCGGCATCCGAGGGCGCCACCTGGGACTGCGGCTCGTACACTGATGTCATTGACGGCCCTTCCTTCCTCACGGGTGCATTCCGTTCCTCTTCACCGGGACGGCCGTTCCTGACGGAGCAGATCCCGTCCGACCCTGCGGATTTCGCCGAGCAGCATGCGGAAGTGCTCGGAAGTGACCTGATGGTTCATCATGACGACGCGCAGAGCGGCGACTTCGCCCACGTCGACCTTCGAGATGAAGAAGTTCCCCTCGGATTTGATCCGGTCGCGGATCTCCACCTGGAATTCGTGCACATCCTCGTCGTCGAGCCCCGGGGGCCGATACCGGAAGCACAGGATGTTCGCCTCCGGGCGGTGCAGCGTCTCGAAGTCGCTTTCCCGTAGCAGGAGATGATGGGCGTCGGCCGTCAGCCGGCACAGATACTCGATCTTCCGCGCGAACAGTGCCCTGCCGTACACGGCCCACAGCGTCCACAACGGCATGATCATCGGGCGCTTGGTGCATTCGAAGTTCTTCTCGCCGCTGTCGAGCGCCGTATAGATGTCGGGCTCCTCGTCGAACACGTAACTCGCCCGCTGACGGAACGCTCCCAGGCTGTTCTCCTTGTTCCGGTAGAACAGCAGCGTGCACGGCGCGGGCGTGAACAGCATCTTGTGCGCGTCCCAGGTCAGGGAGTCCGCCTTCTCGATCCCGCGCAGCTTGTGCCGCAGCTCGTCGGACACCAGCAGGCTCGCTCCGTGGGCGCCGTCCACGTGCAGCCACAGGCCCCGTTCGCGGGCGAGGTCGCCGAGCTCGTCCAGCGGGTCGAAGGCGCCCATCGCGGTAGTGCCCGACGAAGCCACCAGGCAGAACACCTTCAGGCCCCGTCGCTCGGCCGCGTCCAGCACCCCGCGCGCCCGCTCCACACAGATCTGGTGCCGCTCGTTCAGGGGGAGCCGCACGATCCCCGCATCGCCGATGCCCATCACCCCGGCCGCCCGTGCCACGCTGTAGTGGACGTCGTCCCCGACCGCCACGGCGGGCCTCGGCCGGCCCGCGAGCCCCGCCCCGCCCTCGGACCAGAATCCGGGAAAGGCCCGGTTGCGGGCTGCGAGCAGCGCCGTGAGATTGGCGAGCGAGCCTCCGGACGTCGTCACCATCGCGAAGCCGTCCCGCTCCCAGCCGATGAAGGCGTTCAGCTCCTCCGCCATGATCCGCTCGGCCACGCTGGGGAGCTGGGCGGCCTCGTAGAACGAGGACGGCTGGTTGACGACCGAGCTCACGAAGTCGATCACCCCGGACAGCGGCACGGCTCCCGAGAACTGCCGCCCCATGTAGCCGGGCGAATGCACCTGGATGCCGGTCTTGATGTACAGGTCGACGATCCCGGCGAGTCTGCGCTCGTCGAACGCCTCGATCCTGGTGCGCTCCGCCGTCATCAGCGCCCGCGCCGCGTCCGTGAGCGCCGCGGGGTCGGTCAGGTCCAGCCCTCTGATCGACACGTCGGACAGATGCTTCTCCAGCCTGGCCACGACGGTCTCGGACTGCTCGCGAAAGAGCTGGGCGTCGAACGCGTCGAGCAGCAGGCCGCTTTCGAGCGTTCCGGTCGCACGCGGCGGCGAGGACCCGGGCGCCGCCTGCGCGGAGGCGGACTCCGCGCCGTCGTTCCGCACACCGAAGGGATACTCCGACCGGTATTCCGTCAACGGGATCTCCTCTGAAGAAGGTGACGTTTTTGGGCATGGCGATGGCCAGAGGCTGAAGGGGCGAATGACAAGCGTCGAGGATCGCGGGAAAGGGCCGGAAGGTCCGGACGCGTCTGGTCGAGACGCGGTCGCGGGACGATGCGCGGGGCCCGCGGGGTAGAGGCGGGACCGCGGGCCGGCACGGCGCGGCGGGAATGCGAAAGGGAAATCGAAAGGGAGAGGGGGGAGAGGGGCGGGGGGAACGGAATGGCAGACCGAAGGGAAACGGAGGGTCGGTGGGCGGCCACAACGCCGCCGTGGAATCCGTGGAATCCGGCAGATGTCCCGCCGGCGAGGAAGGGCCGGGCCGCTCCAGTGGACCGTCACGTGTCAATGGTGCGACGGACCACATCCCGGTGAATTCTGTTCGGCTCGTGTGCGCTGTGCGCTGTGCGGTTCGGACGGGGCGTGCGTCGCGTGCAGTGCGTACGGGGCGTGTGGTGCGTCCAGACCCGAAAAGCCGGACAGTCCCGGGCGGTTCAGGTGGTTCGTCCGGGCCGTGCTGCTCGTGCGGCGGAGGAAATCACGGCCTGATGAGGTGGAAGGTCCCCGCGCTCACCGTCAGGTGACGGGGCCGGGCATTGCCCTGTTGCGACATCTGTCCGTGGGGTGTTCGCGAGCCCGGGGCCGCCTTGCGCCCTGCCGGGCAACGCCCCCATTCGTGCCCTTCCGTTTCACCCGTACCACCGGCTCCCACCCCCTAGCGCTCGCCGACGCGAAGAACTCCACGACCGTTTACCGAATTCCTGTTCGGTCAGGTGTGCGGTGGTCCGACCGCGTCCTGATCCTGCCCTGTTCAGCGCTTCGCAGAAACAACGGTAGGGGCTCGCATTCGCCAGTCGTGTCGTTTCGGGGAGTCTGTCCGAAAAGGAGCAAGGCGCTCGATGATGCCCGGAACGCATTACGGACGACGCCGAATCCGCAATTCTCCGGGGGCGCGCGGCGGGAAGCAGGCGGTTCGGCCGGTGGCATAGGCCAGCGGCAGATCCTTTACGTCGTGCCGCGCGTCCGCCGGACGCCACCGGGCGCGGCCGGTATCCGTCGGCCCGCCCCGGACGGGCCTCCGTCCCACCGGCCACCGCGACCCGTTAGTCCAACACGTCCCACCCCTTTGTCCATGGGCCCACCCGCACCCAGCGGAACATCGTTGGCCCCCACCGGAACCCGCCACGACAAGGAGCGAGCGTGAACGCCGAACAGCACGGGGACCAGCACGGGCCGAACCGGAGGACGGTGGTCGCGGCCACCGCCCTCGCCGGGGCCGGAGCCGCCCTGGGCATCCCCTCGGCGGCGCTCGCCGCCACCCGGCCGACGGGGGAGACGGTGCTGCGCTCCTCCGCGCTCGACGTCCGCGTCGACAGCGCCTTCCCCCGCGTCGTGTCGTACACCGACCGCGAGACCGGCGCCGTCCTGCACGGCCAGGAGGACCCCGTCACCGACGTCCTCATCGACAACACCCCGCACACCCCCCAAGTGACCTCGCACGCCGGACGCGACCGCGTCACCTACACACTCGCCTTCGACGGCGGTACCGAGATCGGCGCCGAGATCCGGGTGAGCGGCCACCGCGTCGACTGGCGCATCACCCGCATCGACGACACCGCCACCCTGCGCGTCGGCACCCTGCGGATCCCCGGCCTCGCCCTGCTGTCCGTACGCAGCGACCAGCCCGGCGCCCAACTCCTCGCCGCGCAGCTCCAGTTGGACAAGGCGAAGAGCGGCGACACCCTGATCACCCCCGCCGCCGACACCGCCCCCGACGTCAAGCCCACCGGCTGCGCCTACGCGGTCGTCGCCCACCACGGCCTCGGCGGCGCCATCGAGACCAACACCGTCTACGACAAGCCCGACGCCACCCCCGGAGCGACCTGGGAGAACGGCCGGCTGTGGCGCCAGACCCTGAAGCGCGACGGCTACGTCAAGGCGCAGCTGGCACCCGGGCAGTGGACCCACCGTGCCGCGACCGCCCCCACCGGCGCCACCGAACCCCTCCCGTACGCCACCGTCATCGTCACCGGGGACCGCAACGGCGACGGCGCCGTCGACTGGCAGGACGCGGCCATCGCGTTCCGCGACATCATGGTCACCCCGCTCGGCGCCGACGACCAGCACCTCAGGGTCGTCCCGCACATCCCCTTCAACTTCGCCTCGCAGGCCACCAACCCGTTCCTGGCCACCCTCGACAACGTCAAGCGGATCTCGCTCGCCACCGACGGGCTGCGCCAGTACACCCTGCTCAAGGGCTACCAGTCGGAGGGCCACGACTCGGCCCACCCCGACTACGCGGGCAACTACAACAAGCGGGCCGGCGGCCTCGACGACCTCAACTCCCTGGTCCGCGAGGGCAAGAAGTGGAACAGCGACTTCGCCGTCCACGTGAACGCCACCGAGTCCTACCCGGTCGCCCACGCCTTCTCCGACACCCTCGTCGACAAGGCCAACCAGCAGTGGGACTGGCTCGACCAGTCCTACCGCATCGACCAGCGCCGCGACCTGGTCTCCGGCGACATCGTCAAGCGCTTCGCCGACCTGCGCCGCGACACCGACGGCGGCCTGAACGCGATCTACCTCGACGTGTTCCGCGAATCCGGCTGGACCTCCGACCGCCTCCAGCGCGCCCTGCGCGACCAGGGCTGGCTCGTCGCCTCCGAATGGGCCCACGGCCTGGAACGCTCCTCGCTGTGGTCGCACTGGGCCAACGAGACGGACTACGGCCCCGACACCTCGCGCGGCATCAACTCCCGCCTCATCCGCTTCATCCGCCACCACCAGAAGGACGTCTTCGCGAACAAGTGGCCCACCCTGCTCGGGCACGCCCACATGGGCAACTTCGAGGGCTGGACCGGCAAGACCGACTGGAAGACGTTCTACGAGCTGATCTGGACCGAGTCGCTGCCCGCCAAATACCTCCAGGCCCAGCCCATCGTGCGCTGGAGCGACCACGAGATCACCTTCGCCGGGCCCACCCGCACCTCCGTCTCCGACGCGACCGGCGCGCGCCGCATCACCACCGACGGCCGTCTCGTGTACGACGCGGGCACCTACCTCCTGCCCTGGGAGCCCCGCGACGCCACCGACCCGGCGAAGCTCTACCACTACAACCCGGCCGGTGGCAGCACCAGTTGGCGCCTGCCGCGCGGCTGGACCGGGCTGCGCACGGCCTACCTCTACCGCCTGACCGACCAGGGCCGCGCGCACGTCGCCGACCTCCCCGTCCGCGCGGGCGCCGTCACCATCCCGGACGCCGCCCCAGGACAGCCCTACGTCCTGCTCCGCCGGCCCGCCCGCCCCCAAGCCGAGCCGTCCTGGGGCCAGTTCACCCCGCTCCACGACCCCGGATTCAACTCGGGCACGCTGGACGGATGGCGGGTGACGGGCACCGCGAAGGTCGTCCTGAGCGCGCTCGGCGACTACGAACTCGTCCTGCCCGCCGGGGGAGCGGCCACCGTCAGCCAGCGCCTGGCCCGCCTCGCACCCGGCACGTACTCCGCCTCCGTACAGGTCGAGGTCGGCGAGACGGCGGGGCAGCGGCGCCGGGCCGCGCTCGACGTCCGCACCGCGGACGGCGTCACCGCCACGAACTGGACGGACACCTCCACCGCGGGCAACTACGTCGCCGCCGACCGCAAGCACGACACCCGCTTCCAGCGCATGTCGCTCCCCTTCACGGTCCCGTCCGGCGGCGGACCCGTCACCCTCACGCTGCGGGCCGACGCGGGGGAGGCCCGGGTCCGCTTCGACAACGTCCGCGTCGTACGGGCCCGGCCCACCGCGAAGCCGGGGGCCCTCGCGTACGAGGACTTCCAGAACGTGCCGTCCGGCTGGGGCGTCTTCGTCAAGGGCGACGCGGGCGGCTCCACGGACCCGCGCACGCACATCGCCCAGCGGCACGCGCCGTTCACCCAGCGGGGCTGGAACGGCAAGGCGATCGACGACGTGGTCGACGGCACGGAGTCGCTGAAGTCGCGGGGCGAGAACGAGGGGCTGGTCTACCGGACGGTGGACCACACGGTCCGCTTCGTGCCCGGGCGCCGGTACCGGGTGTCCTTCCGGTACGAGTGCGAACTGGCGGGCCAGTACGCCTGGATCACCGGGGTGGACGCCCCGGCTCCTCGCGAACTGACCCGCGTCGCGCTTGCCCCGGTGTCGGAGCCGTCGCTGTTCGCGTACGAGTTCACGGCGCCGGATGCGGGGGTGGCGTGGGTGGGGCTGCGGAAGGTCGGGGACGACGGGTCGGCGGAATGCGTCCTGGACACGTTCGAGGCCCGCGAACTGTAACCCCCTGGGGGCTCCGCCCCCAGACCCCCGTTCGCGCCTCAAGGGCGCTCGTCCTCAAACGCCGGACGGGCTGAAGATGCCCCAGCACCCGGCGCCGCTAGGGGCGCGGGGAACCGCGCGAGCCCCCCCGGCCCGCAGCCGAACGAGGCCGCACCGGCCCCGCCGGGGCGGGACGCGTCACGCGCCCAGGGTGACGGGCCCCGCCCCCTCCGCGCCCGCAAGCTCAAGCACCCACACCTCATTGCCCCCACCCCGCAACACCGCCCCCGGCACGTACAGCCCCCGCTGCGGCCCGACCCCCCAATACCGGCCCACACAGAACCCGTTCACCCACACGAACCCCCGCCCCCACCCCGGAAGCCGAAGCCACGCGAACGAGGCCCCCGCCGACGGCAGGTCCACGGCACCCCGGTGCAGCCCGGCGGAACCCGCCGAGCCCGCCGGCCCGAAGGGCACCTTCGTCACCCCGGGGACGGAGAGGGCGTCCAGGCGCAGGCCCCGCGCCCGCACCCCGTGCAAGTACTGCCGCTCGTGCAGCACCCCGCCCGTGATCCCCTTCGACTCCCCGCCGCGCGGCCCGTAGTTGACCCGGCCGAGGGACTCCACCCACAGCTCGACCGCGACACCCCCCGGCACCGGCCCGGGCAGCGTCGCGTCCTCGGCGTCCAGGACCCCGGCGCGTACGCCGTCGACGTACACCGTCGCCACATCGCGAAGCCCGAGCACCCCGAGGGCGTACGGCTGACGCGGCCCGGGGACGTCGACCCGGTAGCGGACCACCCCCCGGTCGACGCCCACCTCCTCGAACGTCGGCGGCACCGGCCCCTCCCGCTCCTCGCCGCCCAAGACGTCCATCACCTCCGGCAGGGACGCCCAGCCGTCCGCGCCGACCACATACGAGCCCGTCAACTCGACCGGCGCGGGCGGGAGTTCGGGCAGCGTTCGGCCGTCCTGGTACTCCGCGAGGACCTCACGGAACCGCCAGAACTTCTCCGTCGGCCGCCCCGCCTCGTCGACCGGCGCGTCGTAGTCGTACGACGTCGCCGTCGGCTCCAGGGCGCCCACGTGCAGCTCGCCCGCCCGGTTCGCCCCCGACCAGCCGGCGAAGTTGGTGCCGCCGTGCGCCATGTAGATGTTGACCGACGCCCCGCACTCCAGGATCTCCCGCAGCGTCGCCGTCGCGTCCGCCGCGTCCCGCACCACATGCTCCGCGCCCCAGTGGTCGAACCAGCCGCACCAGAACTCCATGCACATCAGGGGCCCCGACGGCTGGTGCCGGCGCAGCACCTCGAAACCCTCGCGCGCCCCACTGCCGAAATTCGCCGTGGCGAGCACACCGGGCAGCGAGCCGCCGGTCAGCATGTGGTCCTCGGGCCCGTCCGAGGTGAACAGCGGCACCGCGATGCCGCAGTCGCGCAGCAGCCCCGCCAGGTGTTCCAGATAGCGCCGGTCGGTGCCGTAGCTGCCGTACTCGTTCTCCACCTGCACCATGAGCACCGGCCCGCCCCGGTCGATCTGCCGCTCGGCGACCTGCGGGAGCAGCACCCGGAACCAGCGGTCCACGTGCGCCAGATACTCCGCGTCGTTCGTGCGGGCCCGCCGGCCGAGCGGACCCGTCAGCCAGTGCGGAAGCCCCCCGTTCTCCCACTCGGCACAGATGTAGGGACCGGGCCGCACGATTGCCCAGAGGCCGGCCGCCCGCGCCGCGTCCAGGAACCGGCCGAGCGCCGCCACGTCCTCGTACTCGCCCGGCCGCGGCTCGTGCAGATTCCACGGCACATACGTCTCGACGCAGTTCAGACCCATCGCCCGCAGCATCGCGAGCCGGTGCCCCCACTGCGACTCGTGCACCCGGAAGTAGTGCAGCGCCCCCGACAGCAGCCGCACCGGCCGCCCGTCGAGCAGAAAGTCCTCGTCCCCCACGGTGAAGTCGCCCACCGGCCGCCCCGCCCATCTGTTTCGGTCACTGTGCCCGGCCACTCTCGCCCCTGGCGCGGTGCCGGTCCATGGACAAAGATCGGCGCTGATTGGACGCAAGGGGGAACGGCACAGAACGGAAATGGGCATGTATCACACCTGGATGCGGTATTTCACCCCGAGCCCCGCCCACCACCGGCTCGGCCTGGTCTGCCTCGGGGTCGGGCTCCAGCACGGCACCCTGCCCACCGTCGGCCCCCGCACCCTCGACCACCACGTGGCCGTCGTCATCGGCGCCGGCAGCGGCTGGTTCCGGGGCGCCGACGGCCGCGAGGTCGCCGTCACCGCGCCCGCCCTGATCTGGCTCACCCCCGGCGTCCCCCACCACTACGGGCCCGACCCCGCCACCGGCTGGGACGAGTCGTTCGTCGACTTCAGCGGGCCCGCCACCACCACGTACACCGAACTCGGCTACATCGACCCCGACCGTCCCGTCGTGCCGCTCAGCGACACCGTCGGCGCCCGCGCCGCCGTCGGCCGCATCGCCAGGGCCGCCCGGCGCGGCAACCCGCTCCTGGAGGTCGAGACCGCCGCCGCCGTCCACGAACTCCTCGTCGCGCTGCGCCGCGCCCGCGCCGACGTCGCCCCCGACGGCGACCCCGTCCTCGACGCCCTGGCCCGCGACGCCTTCCAGCCCCTGTCCGTGGCCGAACACGCCACCCGGCACGGCATGACCCCCGCCGAGCTGCGCACCGCCGTGCGCCGGGCCGCCGGATGCAGCCCCAAGGACTACCTCCTCGGCATCCGCCTGGGCCGCGCCAAGGAACTCCTCGCCGCCACGGACCTGCCGGTCGCGGCCATAGCCCGCCGCGTCGGCTACGACGACCCCGCCTACTTCTCCCGCCTGTTCACGCGCCGCGTCGGCATCGCACCCGTACGCTTCCGCGAGCAGCAGGGCCGGGCCGTACCCGGCGGCTGGAGCCACCGGATCCCGGATCCTGAACACCCCCCGACCATCGCGGGCCACGCCACGTAAGCTCGATGACCATGACCACGATCGACCCCTCCGTGCAGGCTGAGCTGGGCAGGCTCCGCGACAGCATCGACAACATCGACGCCGCCGTCGTGCACATGCTGGCGGAGCGCTTCAAATGCACCCAGCAGGTCGGCCACCTCAAGGCCGAACACAAGCTGCCCCCGGCCGACCCCTCGCGCGAGGCCGAGCAGATCGACCGCCTGCGCCGTCTCGCGGAGAGCGCCAAGCTCGACCCGGCCTTCGCCGAGAAGCTCCTCAACTTCATCATCGCCGAGGTCATCAGGCACCACGAGACCATCGCCAAGTCGTCCTGAAGCCCCGGGGGCTCCGCCCCCAGACCCCCGTTCGCGCCTTGAGGGCGCTCGTCCTCAATCTCCCCCAAGGCCTCAAGGGCCAGGGGGGACCCCCATGACGGGCTGAAATGCCTTGCTGCGGGCCCGCACCAAGGCGAGCGCGCTGAAGGTGCTCGCGCGGGCCAGCACCAGGGCCTTTAGGGGCGCGGGGAACTGCGCGAGAAGCGACCGCCGCCCGCGGACAAGAACGGGTTCAGGGGCGCGGGGAACTGCGCGACCAGCCACGCACGGTGCGAGGCCCAAAAAGGGGGTTGGGGGGCGCCCCTTCCGGCCCCCACCCCCTCCGGGCCCCCGGCCCGTCGGGCAGCATGGCCCCATGTCCGTACTGACGCGCGACGAAGCGCAGACCCGAGCCCGACTCCTCGACGTACAGCGGTACGCCATCGACCTGGACCTCACCACCGGCGGCGAGGACACCTTCACCTCCCGCACCGCGATCCACTTCACCGCGCACACCGCCGGGGACACCTTCGTCGAGCTCAAGCCCGCCACGCTGCGCTCGGTCACCCTCGACGGAACACCCCTGGACCCCGAGGCCCTCACCGAGAACCGCCTCGCGCTGAGCCTCACCGCCGGCCCGCACGAACTGCGTGTCGACGCCGACATGACGTACTCCCGCACCGGCGAGGGACTCCACCGCTTCACCGACCCCGTCGACGGCGAGACCTATACCTACACCCAGCTGTTCATGGACGACGTGCAGCGCGTCTTCGCCGCCTTCGACCAGCCCGACCTCAAGGCCGTCTTCGACCTCACCGTCCAGGCCCCCGACGGCTGGACCGTCCTGGCCAACGGCCTCACCGAGCGGCAGGCCGACGGCCGCTGGAAGGCCGCCACCACCCCCCTCATCTCCACCTACCTCGTCGCCGTCGCCGCAGGCCCCTGGCACTCGGTCACCACCGAACACGCCGGCCTGCCCTTCGGCCTGCACTGCCGCCGCTCGCTCGCCCCCCACCTCGACGCGGACGCCGACGAACTCTTCGAGATCACCCGGCACTGCTACGACCGCTACCACGAGAAGTTCGACGAGCCCTACCCCTTCGACTCCTACGACCAGGCCTTCGTCCCCGAGTTCAACGCCGGCGCCATGGAGAACCCCGGACTCGTCACCTTCCGCGACGAGTTCGTGTACCGCTCCGCCGTCACCGCCACCGAACGACAGACCCGCGCCATGGTCATCGCCCACGAAATGGCCCACATGTGGTTCGGCGACCTCGTCACCCTCCAATGGTGGGACGACATCTGGCTGAACGAGTCCTTCGCCGAATACATGGGCTACCAGACCCTCAACGAAGCCGCCCGGCAAGCCAGTTCGGGCCCGCTCCCCGCCTGGAGCAGCACCGACACCTGGGTCTACTTCGGCATCACCCGCAAGTCCTGGGGCTACGACGCCGACCAGCGCCCCTCCACCCACCCCGTCGCCCCCGCCCCCGACGCCGTCCCCGACACCGCGTCCGCCATGCTCAACTTCGACGGCATCTCCTACGCCAAGGGCGCCTCCGCACTGCGCCAACTCGTCGCCTGGCTCGGCGAGAAGGACTTCCTCACCGGCATCAACACCCACTTCGCCCGGCACAAGTTCGCCAACGCCACCCTCGCCGATCTCATCGACTCCCTCGCCCGCGCCACCGACCGCGACGTCCACGCCTGGGCCGAGCAGTGGCTGCGCACCACCGGAGCCGACACCCTCACCCCCACCGTCGAAGAAGCCGACGGGGCCTGGCACCTCACCGTCACCCGGCACGGCGAACGCCCCCACCGCCTCACCGTCGGCGCCTACGACCGCGACCCCGGCCACGGCAACGCCCTCGTCCTACGCGAACACGTCGACCTCGACGTCCCCCAGGACGAGCCGGCCCGACGCCCCGGCCGACGCCCCGCACTCCTCGTCCTCAACGACCAGGACCGCACCTACGCCAAGGTCCGCCTCGACGACACCTCCACCGAGACCGCCCTGCGCTCCCTGTCCGGCATCCCCGACGCCGTCACCCGCGCCGTCCTGTGGAACTCCCTGCGCGACATGGTCCGCGACGGCGAACTCGCCCCCGCCGCCTACCTCGAAACCGCCCGCGCCCACCTCGCCGAAGAAGCCGACCTCGCCATCGTCCAGGGCGTCCTCACCTTCGCCGCCACCCACATCGCCGACCGCTACCTCACCCCCGTCGAACGCCCCGCGGCCCTCGCCCTGCTCACCGGCCTCACCCGCGACCTCATCCGCCGCACCGAGGACGGCACCAACCCCGGCCTGCGCCTCGCCGCCGTACGCCACTTCATCGACGCCGCCACCCAGCCCGACACCATCCGAGGCTGGCTCGACGACGGCCACGTCCCCGGCGGACCCGCCCTCGACCCCGAACTGCGCTGGCGCATCCTGACCCGCCTCGCCGCCCTCGGCGCCACCGACGAACGGGAAATCACCGCCCACCTCACCGCCGACCCCAGCGCCACCGGCGAAGAAGGCGCCGCCCGCTGCCGCGCCGCCCTGCCCACCCCCGCCGCCAAGGAAGCCGCCTGGAACGCCATGTTCCACAGCGACACCCTGTCCAACTACCTCTTCACCGCCACCGCCCAGGGCTTCTGGCAACCCGAACAGGAAGAACTCCTGGCGGCCTACACCGCCCGCTACTACCAGGACGCGCCGCCGCTCGCCGACCGGCGCGGCCCCGTCATCGCCGAGGCCGCCGGCCGCCACGCCTTCCCGACCCCCGTCGACGCCGCCGCCCTGCGCCTCGGCGAAGCCGCCCTCACCCGCACCGACCTGCTGCCCGCCCTGCGCCGCAAACTCGCCGACCAGGTCGACGACCTGCGCCGCGCCCTGACCGTACGCGGCCACACCACCCGCTGAGCCCGAACACCACCGCACACCCGGCCGAACTCGGCCGACACACCGGCGAGTTGGGGAAACGGGCGACCGGCCATACCAGCAACCACCCTCCCCAACTCGCCCCCACCGCAAGGCAGTACCACTTTCGGGTTGAGATCGTTGTGCACAGCGGCTTCACCGGCCGGTCCAGGACCACGCTGGTGAAGTCGCTGCCCGCACCCCCGAAGGAACCCCATGCACAGGCCGCCCCTCGCCGGAGGCACCGCAGGGCCCGCGGCCCTGCGCCCCCTGCTCGACATCGTCCTCGACGCCCTCCACCAAGGGGCGAAGACCCGGGGCGGCCCCCTGCCCCCCGGCGGGCCCGAAGCCGTCACCCAGCGCGTCCACGCCGCCGCCCCCACCCTCCTGCCCGCCCACGGCACCGGCGCCGAAGAAGCCCTCGCCACCCTCGTCCGCGCCCTCGCCGAAGGCTCCGCCGACCCCGCCGAACCCCACTGCGCGGCCCACCTCCACACCCCGCCGCTCGCCCTCGCCACCGCCGCCGACCTCGCCGCCGGCGCCCTCAACCCCTCCCTGGACTCCTGGGACCAGGCACCCGCCGCCGCCACACTCGAAGCCCACCTCACCCAGACCATCGCCCACGAGATCTGGCCCCACGGCGGCGGCGCCCTCCGCACCACCGGCGACGCCCTCGTCACCACCGGCGGCACCGAGTCCAACCAGCTCGCCCTCCTCCTGGCCCGCGAACACCACGGACCCGTCCAGATCGTGTGCGGCGCCCACACCCACCACTCCATCCACCGCGCCGCCTGGCTCCTCGGCCTGCCCGAACCCGTCGTCGTGCCCGCCCCCACCGGCACCACCGACCTCACCGCCCTCGCCGCCGCCCTCGCCGAACCGCGCCCCCACCCCACCCTCGTCGTCGCCACCGCGGGCACCACCGACACCGGCGCCATCGACCCCCTGCCCGCCATCGCCGACCTGTGCACCACCCACCACGCCGAACTCCACATCGACGCCGCCTACGGCGGGCCCCTCCTGTTCAGCGACCGCCACCGCCCCCAGCTCGCCGGCCTGGAACGCGCCCACACCATCACCCTCGACCTGCACAAACTCGGCTGGCAACCCGTCGCCGCAGGCCTCCTCGCCGTCGCCGACCCCACCCGCCTCACCCCCCTCGGCCACCGCGCCGACTACCTCAACGCCGACGACGACACCGACGCCGGACTGCCCGACCTCCTCGGTCGCTCCCTGCGCACCACCCGCCGCCCCGACGCCCTCAAAATCGCCGTCACCCTAAGAGCCCTCGGCCGCGACGGCCTCGCCCACCTCATCGACACCGTCTGCGACCACGCCACGGCCCTCGCCCAACTCATCGACGAACAACCCCAGTTGGAGCTCTACGAACACCCCACCATCTCCACCGTCCTCTTCCGCCCCCACGGCGCCGACGACCACACCGTCGCCCACATCCGCCGCACCCTGCTCACCGACGGCACCGCCGTCCTCGGCCGCGCCCGCGCCGACGGCCGCCTCTGGCTCAAAGCCACCCTCCTCAACCCCCACCTCACCCCCCACGACCTGCACACCCTCCTCGACACCACCCTCCACGCCACCACCGCACCCCCCACGGAAGGCACCCCCCGATGACCACCCACACCCCCGAAGACCAACCCCACGACCTCGTCGGCATCGGCATCGGCCCCTTCAACCTCTCCCTGGCCGCCCTCGCCCACGCCGTACCCGGCGGACTCGACACCGCCTTCTACGAACAACGCCCCGCCTTCCACTGGCACCCCGGACTCCTCATCGAAGGCGCCTCCCTCCAAGTCCCCTTCCTCGCCGACCTCGTCACCCTCGCCGACCCCACCAACCCCTGGACCTTCCTCAACTACCTCAAGCACCGCGAACGGCTCTTCCCGTTCTACTTCGCCGAAAAGTTCCACATCCAGCGCACCGAATACGACGCCTACTGCCGCTGGGTCAGCGAAAACCTCACCGACCTCCACTTCTCCCACCAGGTCGACGCCGTCCGCTGGAACCCCGAACGCGCCCTGTTCGAGATCGACTTCACCCAGCTCGACCTCCACGGCGAAGCCGAAGCACTCGGCCGCTCCTACGCCCGCAACCTCGCCGTCGGCGTCGGCACCCAGCCCCACGTCCCCGAACCCCTCAAACCCCTCGCCGACGCCCCCACCGTCCCCGTCATCCACTCCGCCGACTACCTCGACCACCGCACCCGGCTGCTCACCGCCGAACACGTCACCGTCATCGGCTCCGGCCAGTCGGGCGCCGAAGTCTTCCTCGACCTCCTGCGCAACCGCCCCGAAGGCGCCGAGAAGATCGCCTGGCTCACCCGCACCGAAGCGTTCGCGCCCATGGAGTACTCCAAGCTCGGCCTCGAACACTTCACCCCCGACTACACCCGCTACTTCCACGCCCTCGCCGAACCCGTACGCGACCAGCTGCTGCCCCGCCAATGGCAGCTCCACAAAGGCATCGACGCCGACACCATGGCCGCCATCCACGACGAGCTCTACCGCCGCACCCAGCACGGCGGCTGGCCCGACATCACCATGACCCCCGGCGTCTCCGTACGCACCGCGGGCCGCGTCGCCACCACCAAGGTCGAACTCCACCTCGAACACACCCAGCAAGGCGTACGCGACCGCATCACCACCGACGCCGTCGTCCTCGCCACCGGCTACCGCGAACGCCCCCTCGGCCGCATGCTCGCCGGACTCGACCCCTACATGCGCTACGACAACGCCGAACGCCCCCGCATCGAAGCCGACTTCAAACTCGTCCTCGACGCCTCCGTCACCGGCAACGTCTACGTCCAGAACGCCGAGAAGCACACCCACGGCGTCGGCGCCCCCGACCTCGGCCTCGCCGCCTGGCGCAGCGCCACCATCCTCAACTCCCTCACCGGCAAAGAGCCCTACCCCCAGCCGGCCCGCACCGCCTTCACCACCTTCGGCCTCGACAAAAAGAACCAGGCCCGCCCGGTCCAACAACAACCGGAGGGCCTGATCCCACTCGTCGAACAACCGTGACACACCGTCAGACAACGGCTCAGAACACGGGCACACCGTTCTGCGTCAGCTTCCAGTCCACCGAAGCGAACTCCGCCTGATCGATGACACCCTTCGCCTTCACCCACGCGATCATCGTGTTGCGGATCTCATCGGAGTTCGCCCACAGCTGCTTGGCGGTGGCCACCCCCGGGAAATTACCGCCACCATTGGCCCGGTAATTGTTCACCGCCAGCACGAACTGCGCCGCGTCGTCCAATGGCTTCCCGCCGAACATCACCTTCGACACCCGCGAACCGGCCGGCTTCGCGATGTCGACCTCGTACGACACACCGCTCACCACGTCGTAGTTGTAGTCCGGCGTGCTGTTGGCGTTCGTGATCCTGGCAGGATCGACCGGACCCGTCGTCTGCACGTAGTAGTTCGCCGAGAACTCCAGATACGCCCGCACCTGAGCACCCGTCAGAAGCCGTGCCTCCAACGTGTTCTCGTACACATACAGACCCGCCACGTCCTTGATCGTGACCTTGCCCGCGGGGATCACCGCGGTACGCGAGAAACACGCCGCCTGCGACAGCACCGGCAGCGAGGCGTACTGCGACGACGCGAGCGCCGCCTTCACCGTCTCCGCCTGAATGCGGTTGATCAGATCGATGATCGGCACATCCTTGTACGGAGCCTCCGTCGACCGCATCTCCGCCGCGTTCGTGCCCACCACCTGGTTCACGTACGCCACGACCTTGTCGTGCTCCGCCTTCACCAGACGCCTCACCACCGGGTCCTCGGCCACCGCGTTCGCGTTGCGCACATCCGCCGTCACCGACGTCACGTGCCAGCGGCCCCGAGCGAACTCAAGGGCGAAGTCGAAGACGCTCAGCCGCATGCCCCACATGTACGGCTCCGACAGCACCACGGACTTGCCGGTCTCCTTGTTCACCACCGTCCGCGACGCCACCTCCTTGTGCGTATGACCCACCAGGATCGCGTCGATCCCCGGCACCTGCTCCGCCACCAACGACGACGCGTTCTCCGGATACGGCAACGCGTCCCCGTACGAGGTGCCCCCGTCCAGACCCGAGTGATCCGTACAGATCACCACGTCACACCCCAGCGCCCGCAGCTTCGGCACATAGATCTTCGCCTGCTCCACCAGACCCGGGAACGTCATCTTCCCCTGCACGTTCGCCTTGTCCCAGATCGCGATCCCCGGATTCGTCAGCCCCAGGATCCCCACCTTCACATCCGGCCCGTGCGGCACCTTCAGCCGCCGCACCGTGTACGGAGGAAACGCCGGCTTCAACGTCTTCGCGTCCAGCGCGTTCGCACCGAGCAACGGGAAGTCCAACTGGTCCTGGAACGCCCGCAGCGTGGGAATGCCGTAGTTGAACTCGTGATTGCCGAGCGCCGCCGCGTCATAGCGCATGTGGTTCATCGCCAGCGCCATCGGATGCTCAGGACCCCGCTTGCCCGCCGAACCCGTGATCGGCTCGACCCGCGCGTAGTAGTACGACAGCTGAGTGCCCTGGATGATGTCACCCGCGTCGATCAACAGCGTGTTGTGACGGCCCTTCTCCTTACGGACCTGATCCACCAGCGTCGAGATCTTCGCCAGCCCCACATCGTTGTGCGCCGCGTCGTCGTACTCCGCGTCCGTGAAGTAGTCCCAGTTGAAGACATGACCGTGCAGATCCGTCGTGCCCATCACCGAGAACGCGTACCGCTTCGGCTCACGCCCGTGCCCATGCCCCACATCCTGACCCCGGGGCGCGGCCTCGGCGGGCGACACCACACCCCCCGCCACGGCCACACCGGCCCCGGCCGCGGCCGTGGTGCCCAGGAACGTCCTGCGGTTCAGCGGCATGCTCTCTCCCTGAAGTCGTATGACACGCGCGGAAGTTGTGCGGACAGTGACGCGCGTAGACCCAGGGATTCTGACCCAGAACCGGCCACCCGCAACACCCCCCGCAGGTTGCGATCTGATGACCGGACCCTGACAGCAAGCTCCCCGCCGGCCACCCCCAGCGATGCCACAGTGGACCCATGACCGACACCCAGCCCTACGGCACCCCCGAACAGCCACGCCTCGCCGTCCACGGCGAAGCCCACCTCGAAGTCGACCCCGAAATCGCCGGCATCACCATCACCATCGCCACCCGAGGCACCGACCGCCGCGCCACCCTCGACGACCTCACCCGCCGCAACACCCACGTCATCGACCTCATCAAAAGCTACGGAGACACCATCGAAAAACTCGAAACCGGCGCCTTCACCCTCACCCCCGAACTCACCCGCCACGGCCGCGGCGAACGCGTCCGCACCTACCACGGCACCGTCCACATCAACGCCGAACTCACCGACTTCACCACCCTCGGCGAACTCACCACCCGCCTCGCCGACCTCGAACTCACCCGCGTCGACGGCCCCTGGTGGTCCCTGCGCCACGACTCACCCGCCCACAGCGAAGTACGCCGCCGCGCCGTCCAACAAGCCGTCGTACGCGCCCGCGAATACGCCGACGCCCTCGGCGCCACCCTCGCCGCCCTCGTCGAACTCTCCGACCCCGGCGCCGAAAACCCCACCCCCTACGGGCGCCCCGCCGCCGGCGGCATGGCCTTCCGCGCCGCCGCCCCCGGCGCCGCAGAACCCGCCCCCACCCTCGACCTCGAACCCCAACGCCAATCCGTCCACGCCCGCGTCAACGCCCGCTTCATCATGACCCCGCCCCAGCTGTAACACCCGAACACAGCCCGTAACGCATACGCGCGCCGGGCGCCCCGAAATGCTCATCGGAGCGCCCCCGCGCACAATTCAACACTTGTCAACCACCCTTCACGCAAAGGTTGTTGAGCAGTAACCCCAGCCCAAATCTCTACCCACCGGTAAGCCCTAGGCTCGAACCATGCGCCGAGCCAAAATCGTCTGCACCCTGGGCCCCGCCACCGACACATACGACCAGATCAAAGCCCTGGTCGAAGCCGGAATGGACGTAGCCCGCTTCAACCTCAGCCACGGCACCTACGCCGAACACGAACAGCGCTACCACCACGTCCGCAAAGCCTCCGAAGAAACCGGCCACAACATCGGCATCCTCGCCGACCTTCAAGGCCCGAAGATCCGCCTCGGCCGCTTCACCGAAGGCCCCGTACTCCTTGAACGCGGCGACGAATTCACCATCACCGTCGAACCCGACACACAAGGCGACCGCCACCACTGCGGCACCACCTACCAAGGCCTCGCCGCCGACGTCACCACCGGCGAACGCATCCTCGTCGACGACGGCAAAGTCGCCCTCGAAGTCACCCGCGTCGACGGCCCCCACGTCCACACCCTCGTCATCGAAGGAGGCATGGTCTCCGACCACAAAGGCCTCAACCTCCCCGGCGTCGCCGTCTCCGTCCCCGCCCTCTCCGACAAAGACCAAGAAGACCTCCGCTGGGCCCTGCGCACCGGCGCCGACATCATCGCCCTCTCCTTCGTCCGCAGCGGCCACGACATCCACGACGTCCACCGCATCATGGACGAAGAAGGCCGACGCCTCCCCGTCATCGCCAAGATCGAAAAACCCCAGGCCGTCGACAACATCGACGACATCGTCGCCGCCTTCGACGGCATCATGGTCGCCCGCGGCGACCTCGGCGTCGAAATGCCCCTCGAACAAGTCCCCATCGTCCAGAAGCGAGCCATCAAACTCGCCAAACGCAACGCCAAACCCGTCATCGTCGCCACCCAGATGCTCGACTCGATGATCGACAACTCCCGCCCCACCAGGGCCGAAGCCAGCGACGTCGCCAACGCCGTCATCGACGGCACCGACGCCGTCATGCTCTCCGGCGAAACCAGCGTCGGCAAATACCCCATCGAAACCGTCAAAACGATGGGCCGCATCGTCGAAGCCGCCGAAGAAGACGTCCTCGCCAAGGGACTCCCGCCCCTCACCGACCGCAACAAACCCCGCACCCAAGGCGGCGCCGTCGCCCGAGCCGCCGCCGAAATGGGCGACTTCCTCGGCGCCAAGTTCCTCGTCGCCTTCACCCAGTCCGGCGACACCGTCAAACGCCTCTCCCGCTACCGCTCCCCGATCCCCCTCCTCGCCTTCACCCCCGTGCCGGCCACCCGCTCCCAGCTCAACCTCACCTGGGGCGTGGAGACGTTCCTCGGCCCGCACGTCGAATCCACCGACGAGATGGTGGCGCAGGTCGACGAGATGCTCCTGAAGGTCGGCCGCTGCCAGAAGGGCGACGTCGTCGTCATCACGGCGGGCTCCCCTCCGGGCGTCGCGGGCTCCACGAACCTGGTCCGCGTCCACCACATCGGCGAGGACGACAGCCCCAAGTAACCCTGGGCCAGGGCCCCTTGCCCCACCCCTTCGCAGGGGGCCCCTGGGTTTCTCGGCTTCCTACGTGGCTCAGTACTTGGGGCCTATGTGCTGGTCCATGAGGGCGACGGATGCCTTGCGGGCGATGGAGATGTTGAACGGATCGCTGCCGCGCGCGAGCGTGGTCCACTCGACGCCGACGAGATCGAGTGCTGCGCCGCAGAGGGTGCGGATGTCGTCGGACTTGTTGGTGAAGAAGTACCGGGGGTATTCGTAGCGCTTGCGTTCACCGCCCACGAGGCGGGTGGTCCAGTTGGTGATGCGACACCCGTCCGAATGGATGAGCCCTCGGATGAATTGCCACGGATGTGCGGCGACTATCTCCTGCTGCCATCCTTCCAGGACGATCCGGCGGTCGTGCTTCTTGCCGGGGCCGTGCTGGGGGAACAGGCAGGTCAGGTGCTTCGAGTAGACCTTGATGTTGTGGCAGCCGGTTCTGCGCACTCGGCACGTGGCGTTGTCGGGGAAGACCGCGCGTATCGACGTCTCGGCCTCCGCCTGCACACCTGGCCAGGCGTCATCGAGGGTGATCATCAGGTTCGGCACTCGGTGCGCGGAGTACTGACTGATGTGACCGTCGCCGAGATAGAGGCCCAGCAGGTACGCATACGCCGCGGCATCCAGGGGACGTCCGTCGCAACGCGGACACTTAGGGTCGTGCGAGCCCGGGCATTCGCCCCGTTTGGAGCGGTCCATGTGCAGCCAGTACGAGACCGTGCCGAGCGGCACGTTCAACTGGCGCGCTACGTCCGCGTTCTTTTTTCCGTCCCGCAGCAGCGTGAGCGCTCTCTGTCGCACCTCTGTGCCGTGAAAGTTCATGCGAGCACCCTGCGTGACGACGCGTCGCACTGGGTAGCAAAAAGCGGAGGTTCACGCGAACGTGAGCCTCCGCTTACAGGGAGTACCGGGTGCGGGATTCGAACCCGCACGTCCTTTCGGACAGATGTGTTTGAGACATCAGCGTCTGCCATTCCGCCAACCCGGCAAGGTTGCTGGCAGGAGTCTACCCGCTCATCCGCCGCGACAGCAGCTAGGTACCCTTCTGGGGAGCAGCATCATGCCCCGCACCGAGGAGCCCCCGTGACCGCCCCCGAGTCGCCCCAGCCCACCGCAGACGACGACGCGACGCACGTCCCGCCGATGACGACTCGCGTCGTCATCGCCGAGGACGAGGCCCTCATTCGTCTCGACCTCAAGGAGATGCTCGAAGAAGAGGGCTACGCGGTCGTCGGCGAGGCCGGTGACGGGCAGAAGGCCGTCGAGCTCGCCCGGGAGCACCAGCCGGATCTGGTGATCCTGGATGTGAAGATGCCGGTTCTGGACGGGATCTCCGCGGCGGAGCTGATCGCGAAGGAGTCGATCGCTCCGGTGTTGATGCTGACGGCGTTCAGTCAGCGGGATCTGGTGGAGCGGGCGCGGGACGCCGGTGCGATGGCGTATCTGGTGAAGCCGTTCTCGAAGAGCGACGTGGTGCCGGCGATCGAGATGGCGGTGTCGCGGTTCACGGAGTTGAAGGCGCTGGAGCGGGAGGTCGCGGACCTTTCGCAGCGTCTGGAGACGCGCAAGTTGGTGGACCGGGCGAAGTCGGTGTTGCAGACGCAGTACGGGTTGTCGGAGCCGGCGGCGTTCCGTTGGATTCAGAAGACGTCGATGGATCGTCGGATGTCGATGCAGCAGGTGGCCGAGGCGGTTATTGAGGACGCCGAGGAGAAGAAGGCGGCGAAGGGGGAGTAGTTCCCGACGCGCACGCAACCCGACGCGCACGTAAAGGGCCCGCATCCGGAGGCAGTTCCGGGTGCGGGCCACTTTTGTGTGGTGCGGGGTTCAGTCTTCGCCGAGGTAGGCCTTGCGGACTGATTCGTCGTGGAGGAGGTCCTGTCCGGTGCCGGAGAGGACGATTTTGCCGATTTCCATGACGTGGCCCTGGTCGGCGAGGGAGAGCGCGGCTTGGGCGTTCTGTTCGACGAGCAGGATGGTGGTGCCTTGGGCTTTGAGTTCGGTGATGGTGGCCATGATTTTCTGCATCATGATCGGGGAGAGGCCCATGGAGGGTTCGTCGAGCATGAGGAGTTTTGGCTGGGACATCAACGCGCGGCCCATGGCGAGCATTTGTTGTTCGCCGCCTGAGAGGGTGCCGGCTGCTTGTTTGCGGCGTTCTCCGAGGATGGGGAAGAGGTCGTAGGCGCGTTTGATGTCTTTTTCGATGCCGGTTTTGTCGTCGCGGAGGTAGGCGCCGAGGCGGAGGTTGTCCTCGATGGTCATGCGGGGGAAGATGTGGCGGCCTTCGGGGGAGTGGGCCATTCCGAGGGCGACGATTTTGTGCGCGGGGACGTTCTTGAGGGGTTTGCCGTCGAATTTTATGGTTCCGGCGAGGGGTTCGAGGAGGCCGGAGAGGGTGCGCAGGGTGGTGGTCTTTCCGGCGCCGTTGGTGCCGATGAGGGTGACGACCTGGCCTGCTTCGACGCTGAAGGAGATGCCTTTTACGGCTTCGATCTTGCCGTAGGCGACCCGGAGGTCCTCGACTTCGAGGAGTGCGGTCACTGGGTGTCTCCCTCGGTGCTGGTGGTGCTCTGCGCCGTTTCGGCGGCTTCTACTTCGGCGAGTTCCTCGTCTCCGGGTGCGCCTTCGAAGGGGGTGCCGAGGTAGGCGGCGATGACGCGTTCGTCGGCTTGGACGATGTCGGGGGTGCCTTCGACGAGTTTTTCGCCTTGGACGAGGACGGAGACGCGGTCGCAGAGGTTCATGATGAAGCGCATGTCGTGCTCGATGACGAGGACGGCGATGCCTTGGTCGCGGATGGCGAAGATGAGTTCTTCGGCGGCGCGGGTTTCTTGGGGGTTCATGCCGGCGGTGGGCTCGTCGAGGAGGAGGAGTCCGGGTTCGCTGGCGAGGGCGCGGGCGATTTCGAGCTTGCGTTGTTCGCCGTAGGGGAGGTTGCGGGAGAGGTGGTCGGCTTTGTCGGCGAGTCCTGTGAATTCCAGGAGTTCCATGGCGCGTTCGCGGGATGCGTTTTCTGCTTTTTTGAATCCGGGGAGGCGCAGGAGTGCGGACCAGAGGCCTTCTTTGGTGCGGGTGTGGCGGCCGACGAGGACGTTTTCCAGGACGGTCATGTTGGGGAAGAGCCGGATGTTCTGGAAGGTGCGTGCGACGCCGGCTTTGGTGACGAGGTGGGGTTTGGGGGGAAGGACGGTGCCTTTGTAGGTCACTTTTCCTTCGGTGGGGACGTACAGGCCGGTGAGGCAGTTGAAGAAGGTGGTTTTGCCTGCGCCGTTGGGTCCGATGAGGCCGATGATTTCGCCGCTGTTGACGGTGAGGTCGACGTTTCGGACTGCGGTGAGTCCGCCGAATCGCATGGTGACGCCGCTGGCGTGGAGGACGGTGTTGGTCGTGGTGGTCATGCTGGTCACGCCCCCGCCTTGGTGACGCCGACGGGTGTGTCGGTGAGGCTTGTTTCGGGTGTGTCGAGTTGGCCGGTCTCGTGGAATTCGAGCTTTTTCCTGCGGTCGGCGATGATGCCTTCGGGGCGCAGGCGCATGAGGACGATGAGGGCTACTCCGAAGAGGAGGAGCTGGTAGTCCTGCATGAATTGGAGTTTGGCCGGGATGAGGTAGAGCAGGGCGGCGCCGATGAGGGGGCCGCTCATGGTTCCCATGCCGCCGAGGATGACGGCGGCGAGCAGGAAGGCCGAGTTCGGGGGTACGGATCCGGCGAACTGGTACTGCTCGGGGGTGACGGTGCTGGTGAGGTGGCCTTGTACGGTGCCGGCGAGTCCGGCGAGGGTGGCGCCGAGTGCGAAGGCGATGAGTTTGACGCGGAAGCCGTTGATGCCCATGGCGGTGGCGGCGGTTTCGTCTTCGCGGATGGCGACCCAGGCGCGGCCGATGCGGGAGTCGGCGCTGCGGCGGAAGACGGTGACGACGACGAGGGTGATGACGAGCATCAGGAGGTAGTAGTTGCCGGGTTTGCCGAGGGTGAAGCCGGCGACGTCGTGGCTGATGCCGAGGTCGTATCCGAAGATGGTGATGTCGGGGATGGCGGGGATGCCGCGGGAGCCGTTGGTGACGTTGGGTCCGCTGTTCCCGTTGAGGTTGTTCATGGTGATGCGGAAGATCTCGCCGAAGCCGAGGGTGACGATGGCGAGGTAGTCGCCGCGCAGGCGCAGGGTGGGGGCGCCGATGAGGACGCCGAAGACGAGGGATGCGCCGGCGCCGACGAGGATGGCGGCCCAGAAGGGGAAGTGGACGCCGAGGCTGGACTGGCTTGCGCCGGAGACGAGGGCTGCGGCGTAGGCGCCGACGCCTAGGAAGGCGACGTAGCCGAGGTCGAGGAGGCCGGCGAGGCCGACGACGACGTTGAGGCCGAGGGCGACGGTGGCGAAGATGAGGATGTTGGCGCCGATGAGGGCGTATTCGTCGCTGGATTGTGTGAAGGGGAAGCCGATGGCTGCGACGAAGGCGGCGCTGAGGGTGACGGTGCGGTGTTGTGCGGTGAGTGCGGAGAGGCGGGCGAGGAGGCCTGCTTGGGTGAGGGCTGCGAACGTGAATCCGGCGGTGATGAGGAAGCCGATGAACAGTTCGGTGTAGGCGGTGTCGATGCCGTAGGCGAAGACGTAGAGGCCGATGGCGAAGGCGGCGACGATGATGAGGATGCCGGCCCAGTCGGGGATGGTCTGGGCGGGGCGGGGGCTGGGGGCGGCGAGGGTGTGGCGGAGGCGTTGCCAGGGGTTGTCGCCGGTGGTGTCGGTGCCGGGGGTGTCGCCGGGGAGGGCGAAGGCGGCGATGAGGGCGATGAGGGCGCCGATGCCGGAGACGTAGGCGCCGGGTTCGAGGTTGACGATGCCGCCGAGTTCGTCGGATATGGCGCCGAGGGTGTAGCCGGTGGTGCCGAAGGTGGCGAGGGTGAGGAGGCGCAGGGGGGCGTTGGTGCCTGCGGGGGTGAGCCAGCGCAGTCCTGGGGTGCCGTAGGTGGAGAGGGCGAAGAGGACGGTGAGGGCTGCGGTGGTGAGGGTGAGGAGTTGCAGGCCGCCGGGGTAGCCGTCGACGGTGAGGTCGCCGGGGAAGTCGCTGGTCCAGGTCCAGGCCATGAAGGTGCCGATGAGGGCGATGGCGGCGCCGGCGGTGACGGTGTGCCGGGCGAGGCTGGTGGGCAGCGGGATGAGCGGGGTGCCGCTGTCGCGGTGGGTGGTGTTGGTGGTCATGGTGTTCACGCCCTGTCCGCGACGCGTTCGCCGAGCAGGCCTTGGGGTCGCACGAGGAGGACGACGATGAGGAGGACGAAGGCCCATACGTCCTTCCAGGCGCCGCCGCCGAAGAGTTCCATGCTGGGGATGTTGCCGACGTAGCCGACGGCGAGGGCTTCGGCGAGGCCGAGGACGATGCCGCCGAGCATGGCTCCGTAGATGTTGCCGATGCCGCCGAGTACGGCTGCGGTGAAGGCTTTGAGGCCCATGATGAAGCCCATGCGGAAGCCGACTTGGCCGTTGTGGAGGCCGTAGCCGACGGCGGCGATGGCGGCGAACGCGGCGCCGATGGCGAAGGCCATGACGATGATGCGGTCGGTGTTGATGCCCATGAGTTTGGCGGTGTCGGGGTCCTGGGCGGTGGCCTGCATGCCGCGGCCGGTGCGGGTCTTGGTGACGTAGAACCCGAGGGCGATCATGCAGACGGGTGCGGCGATGAGGATGAAGAGGTCGCCGCGCTGGATGTTGGCGCCGAGGACGTGGAAGGGGGCACCGTCGAACTGGGGGAAGGAGCGGTCCTTCTTGGCGTCGGGGTACCACTTCCATACGGCCTGCTGGAGGGCGAGGGAGAGGCCGATGGCGGTGATGAGGGGGGCCAGGCGGGGCGCGTTGCGCAGGGGCCGGTAGGCGAAGCGTTCGGCGGCGGTGGCGACGAGTACGGAGACGATGACGCCGCCGATGATCATGAGGGGGATGGCGGCGAGGAGCGAGAAGCCTGAGGGGAGTGCGAGGAAGACGGTGAGAGCCCCGAAGCCCCCGACCATGAATATCTCGCCGTGGGCGAAGTTGATGAGCTGGACAATGCCGTAGACCATCGTGTACCCGATCGCGATCAGTCCGTACATCGCGCCGAGGATGAGTCCATTGGCCAGCTGTTGCGGCAGTTCGTGCACCGCGGGGCCTCCGTGAAGTGATCGGATATGGCACCGCGCGGGAGCGCTGGTGGCGCTCCCGCGCGGTCCTGTGTGCGTGTGGCGGGATGTCGCCGGGTTACGGCTTGTAGGCCTCGCTGAGCTCGGGCTTCCAGGCGCCGTCGGTGACCTTGTAGGCGGTCATCATGGTGTTGGTGGTGTCGCCGTACTGGTCGAAGGAGACGGGGCCGGTGACTCCGTCGAACTTGACCTTGCCGACGGCGTCGAGGACCTTGGCGCGCAGGTCGCCGCTGGGGAGCTTGCCGCTGTTGGCGGTGACGACGTCCTTGACGGCCTGGATGATGGCCCAGGTGGCGTCGTAGGTGCCGCCCCCGTAGGCCTCGTAGGCGTCCTTGTAGCCGGCCGTCTTGTAGTTGGCGATGAAGCTCTTGGCGGAGTCGAGCTGTTCGACGGGCTTGCCGACGGAGGTGGCGAGGTCGCCGGCCGCCTTCTTGTTGAGCTTGATGAAGTCGGCGCTGTAGATGCCATCGCCGCCCATGAGCGGGATGTTGGTGCCGTTGTCCTTGAGCTGCTGGCTCAGGGGGCCGGCGGCGGGGTATTCGCCGCCGTAGTAGAGGGCCTTGGCGCCGGTGCTCTTGACCTTGGCGACGATGGCGTTGAAGTCGCGGTCGTCGGGGTTGATGTGGTCGGAGCCGACGATCTTGCCGCCGAGCTTGGTGAAGGTGTCCTTGAAGGAGGCGGCGAGGCCGGCGCCGTAGGTCTTCTGGTCGTCGATGAGGTAGACCGTGTCGATCTTGGCGTTCTTGAACAGGTAGTTGGCGGCGAAGGCGCCCTGGACCTGGTCGGTGGTGGCGGTGCGGAAGAAGGTCTTGTAGGGGCGGACCTTGTTGCCGGTCTTCCAGCCGTCGCCCTGGGTCAGCTCGGTGCCCGTGTTGGCGGGGGATATCTGGGTGAGGCCTGCGTCGTTCAGCGGCTTCTGCATGGACTGCGAGACGCTGGAGTTCAGGGGGCCGACGACGCCGACGACGGTCTTGTCGCCGATGAACTTGGTGGCGTTCTGCTGGCCGACGGACGGCTGGGCCTGGTCGTCGAGCGGCTGGGTCTTGAACTCGACGCCGGGGACGAGGTTCTGCTTGTTCGCCGTCTGGGCGGCGAGGTCGGCGGAGTTCTTGATGCCGAGGCCGAGGGCGGACAGGTCACCCGTGAGGGGTGCGTCGACGCCTATGACGACGGTCTGCTTCTTGCCGCTGCTGTCGTCGCCGCCGCTTTTGTCGCGCGAACCACAGGCGGTGAGCGTGAGTGCGCCGGTGGTGAGCACTGTAGTGAGGATGAGCAAGGAACGGTGTCGCACGATGGGTCCTTTCCCTGGCGCGGCCTCCTCGTGAGTGAGGTGCCGTGTCGGTCGCCGGGCCGTACTGGTTGGTAAGGGCCGTGCAGCAGTCGCACCCGGCGGCGCGGTGACTGGCCGTGACTCTAAGCGCAGCTGAGGGGGGTGGGGAGCAGCCGGGACAGGATGTGACTTTCTTGTTATGCCAAGGCCAAACCTTGGTGGTGCAGTGCGGACAATTTGTGCATTTCGTGACGGCGGGATTTCTCGCATGGTGAGAACGCCCTGTTCCGCTAAGGGGCTTGAGGGGATCATGCTGCTGACAGCCCGCAGGGCGTCCGGAAGTCGGGCACTGGCCGGGAGGGCGCTGTCCCATGGCCGACTCTCGCCCGTGGCCCCCCGCGCGATCGTTACGCTGCGTTACGACGAGCCGGACGGGGTGGGCAGCTTCGTCTGCGCCCAAGGGTCGGTCGTGGGCGTGCCGTTGCGATAGCGCTGGGCGCAACCCTCCTGCGCCCGCTGCTCGATGAGCCGGTCACCGGCGGCCGCGCCATGGGCCGCGCGCTCGGTGCGGGCCGCGGCGAGCGTGGCCAGGAGAATCGCGTTCTGCCCGTCCGAGAGGCCCTTCTCCTGGTAGTCGAGCCCCGAGCCCTGCCCCTCGTCCAGCTCCTGCTTCGCCCAGTACGTGATCAGATGCGTGCACAGCTCGGCCGGTGAAGTGGCGTGCGGTGACGGTGAGTTGAGGGACGCAGTGGCGGAGGAGGGGGTTCCGTGCGGCGCCGGTCCGCCGGAGGACGAGCAGCCCGCGAGACCGCCCGCCGCGGCGAGCGCGCACACCAGCGCGATCCCTGCTCGTGCCCGGGGCCGCGCTCGGGTCCTCATGACACGACGTTAGAACGCGGCCCGCGACGTGACAATGGCCGGTGAGTCCCCGACTCACCGGCCATGCATCCCTCAACTCGCCCGCCGCCAAATGGACTTGACCACTCCACGGCGCGGCGGTGTGCCGCCCGGCGGGCTCAGCCCTTGAGGCCCTCCGCGTCCCGCAGCAGACAGGTCAGACGCGCCGTGCACACCCGCTTGTCCTGCTCGTCGGTGATGACGATCTCGTACGTCGCCGTGGAGCGGCCGCGGTGCACGGGGGTGGCGACCCCGGTGACCAGGCCGCTGCGCACCCCGCGGTGGTGGGTGCAGTTCAGGTCCACCCCCACCGCGATCTTGGAGATGCCGCCGTGCAGCATCGAACCGACCGAGCCGAGGGTCTCGGCGAGCACCGCGGAGGCGCCGCCGTGCAGCAGCCCGTACGGCTGTGTGTTGCCCTCGACGGGCATGGTGCCCACGACCTTCTCGGCGGAGGCCTCGATGATCTGCACGCCCATGCGGGTGCCCAGGTGCCCGGCGGAGAACATGGCGGGCAGGTCCACGCCGAGGGCCGCGTACTCCTCGACGACTTCCGGCGGAAACTTCACGCTGCGCTGCTCTCCCATGGGCCCCGGCTCCGTTCGTCTGCGGTTCGTCTGCGGTCGCGGTGCCGCGACCGCACCGTCATGGCTGTATCCGCACCGTCATACCAGATGACTGAGCAAACGCTTAGGACTCAGCTCTCATTCCCCGGGGCGGCCGCCCGCTCGAACCGCACCACCACCGACTTGCTGGCCGGGGTGTTGCTGACATCGGCCGTCGAACCCAGCGGCACCAGCACGTTCGTCTCCGGGTAGTAGGCGGCGGCGCAGCCGCGCGCCGTCGGATAGTGCACGACCCGGAAACCGGGCGCGCGCCGCTCCACCCCGTCCCGCCACTCGCTGACCAGATCCGTGTACGAGCCGTCCGCGAGGCCCAGTTGACGCGCGTCCTCCGGGTTGACCAGCACGACCCGGCGGCCGCCCTTGATGCCGCGGTAGCGGTCGTCGAGACCGTAGATCGTGGTGTTGTACTGGTCGTGCGAGCGCAGGGTCTGCAGCAGCAGCCGGCCCTCGGGCACCTCGGGAACCTCCACCGGCGCGGCCGTGAAGTTGGCCTTGCCGGTGGCCGTCGGGAAACGCCGCTCGTCGCGCGGGGCGTGGGGCAGCTGGAAGCCGCCGGGGCGGGCGACCTTGGCGTTGAAGTCCTCGAAACCCGGCACGACCCGCGCGATGCGGTCGCGGACGGTGGCGTAGTCCCGCTCGAACTCCGCCCAGTCGATGGCGGACCTGGCGCCGAGCGTCGCCCGGGCCATCCGCACCACGATGGCGGGCTCCGACAGCAGCAGGGGCCCGGCCGGAGTGAGGTTGCCGCGCGAGGCGTGCACCATGCCCATCGAATCCTCGACGGTCACGAACTGGCGGCCGCCCTTCTGCACGTCCTTGTCGGTGCGGCCCAGCGTCGGCAGGATCAGCGCCCGGCGCCCGGTGACCGCGTGCGAACGGTTGAGCTTGGTGGAGACGTGAACGGTCAGCGAGGCCCGGCGCATGGCCGCCTCGGTGACGTCCGTGTCGGGCGTCGCCGCCACGAAGTTGCCGCCCATCGCGAAGAACACCTTGGCCCTGCCGTCACGCAGCGCCTCGATGGACCGCACCACGTCATAGCCGTGATGGCGGGGCGGAGCGAAGCCGAACTCCTTCTCCAGCGCGTCCAGGAAAGCCGGCGCGGGCCGCTCGAAGATGCCCATGGTGCGGTCGCCCTGCACATTGGAATGCCCGCGCACCGGGCACACGCCGGCGCCCGGGCGGCCGATGTTGCCGCGCAGCAGAAGGAAGTTGACGACCTCGCGGATCGTCGGCACCGAGTGCTTGTGCTGGGTCAGGCCCATCGCCCAGCACACGATCGTGCGCTTCGAGTCGAGCACCATCGAAAGCGCCCGCTCGATCTCGGGGCGGGTCAGGCCCGTCGCCTTGAGCGTCGCCTCCCAGTCGGCCTCCTCGGCCGCGGCCCTGAACTCCTCGAATCCATGGGTGTGTTCGCGCACGAACAGCTCGTCGACGGCACCCTCCGTCTCGACGATCAGCTTGTTCAGGAGACGGAACAGGGCCTGGTCGCCGCCGATACGGATCTGCAGGAACAGGTCCGTGAGGGCGGCGCCCCTGATCATGCCCTGCGGGGTCTGCGGGTTCTTGAACTTCTCAAGTCCCGCCTCCGGCAACGGATTCACCGAAATGATCTTCGCGCCGGCGGACTTCGCCTTCTCCAGCGCCGACAACATCCGCGGATGGTTCGTCCCCGGATTCTGCCCCGCGACCACGATCAGATCGGCCTGGTGCAGATCCTCCAGGGACACGCTCCCCTTGCCGACGCCCAGCGTCTCGTTGAGCGCCGAACCCGACGACTCGTGGCACATGTTGGAACAGTCCGGCAGATTGTTCGTACCGAACTCGCGGGCGAACAACTGCAACAAGAACGCCGCCTCATTGCTGGTACGCCCCGAGGTGTAGAACAACGCCTCGTCGGGCGAGTCCAACGCCGTCAGCTCCTCGGCGATGATCTCGAAAGCCCGCTCCCACGTGACCGCCTCGTACCGGTCGGCGCCCTCCGGCAGATACATCGGCTGCGTGATACGGCCCTGCTGACCCAGCCAGTACCCACTGCGGGCCGCGAGGTCGGCCAGCGGGTGCGCCGCGAAGAAATCGGGCGTCACCCGGCGCAGCGTCGCCTCCTCGGCGACCGCCTTCGCGCCGTTCTCACAGAACTCCGCCGTATGCCGCTTCTCGCCCTCCGGCCACGCGCAGCCCGGACAGTCGAAACCGTCCTTCTGGTTGACCTTCAACAGCGTTCGCGCCGTGCGCCGCAACCCCATCTGCTGCTGCGCCATCAACAGCGTGTGCCCGATCGCCGGCAGACCGGCCGCCGCGTGCTTGGGCGCCTCGACCTGCGGCGCGTCCTGGACCGGATCACCTGTGGGCGGCTTGCTGGCCATGGCGCTGCTCCCCTTCGAGCGAACACGTCGTGCGGCTGTGCCGATCGGACACTGCGAGCGAGCACGTCGTGCGGACCTGTGATGCCGGCACCCCGAGGACAGGCATGCGGCCCCGGGATGCGTACACCACCGATCCTGCCACGCGCCACCGACAGCCGCGCCGGGCAGGTGCGAACGCCCCCACGACCGGCGGCCGCGCCCGGGACTGGCCAGGATTGTCAGTGGGGCGTGGCAGGATCGTGGGCATGGCTGAGACAGCATCGAAGAAGACCCCGGACAACCGACCGCGCCTGCTCCTCATGGACGGGCACTCCCTGGCGTACCGGGCGTTCTTCGCGCTGCCCGCGGAGAACTTCACGACCGCGACGGGCCAGCCGACCAACGCGGTCTACGGCTTCATGTCCATGCTGGCGAACACCCTGCGTGACGAGGCGCCCACGCACTTCGCGGTCGCGTTCGACGTCTCCCGCAAGACATGGCGCTCCACGGAGTTCCCCGACTACAAGGCGAACCGGTCGAAGACCCCCGACGAGTTCAAGGGCCAGGTCGAGCTGATCGGCGAGCTCCTCGACGCGATGCACGTCGACCGCTTCGCCACCGACGGCTTCGAGGCCGACGACATCATCGCCACGCTCGCCACCCAGGCCGAAGCGGCCGGCTTCGAAGTCCTCATCGTCACCGGCGACCGCGACTCCTTCCAGCTCGTCTCCGAGAACGTCACCGTCCTCTACCCCACCAAGGGCGTCTCCGAGCTGACCCGCTTCACCCCCGAGAAGGTCGAGGAGAAGTACGGCCTCACCCCGCAGCAGTACCCCGACTTCGCGGCCCTGCGCGGCGACCCGTCGGACAACCTGCCGGGCATCCCCGGCGTCGGCGAGAAGACCGCCGCCAAGTGGATCAACCAGTTCGGTTCGTTCGCGGAACTCGTCGAGCGCGCCGAAGAGATCAAGGGCAAGGCCGGACAGAACTTCCGCGACCACCTCGACGCGGTGAAGCTCAACCGCCGCCTCACCGAGATGGTCAAGGACGTCGAGCTGCCCAAGGGCCCGGCCGGGCTGGAGCGCGCCCCCTACGACCGCAGCGCGGTGACCGGCGTCCTCGACGTCCTGGAGATCCGCAACCCCTCCCTGCGCGAGCGGCTGCTCGCCGTCGACCCGGGCGCGGCCGACGCCGAGACGGCCCCCGCGCCCGCCGCCGGCGTCGAGGTCGACGGCACCGTGCTCGGCGCGGGCGAGCTCGCCCCCTGGCTCGCCGAGCACGCGGCGCAGATCCTGGGCGTGGCGACCGTCGACACCTGGGCCCTCGGCTCCGGCAGCGTCACCGAGATCGCCCTGGCCACGGCCGGCGGGGCCGCCGGCTGGTTCGACCCGGCCCAGATCGACGAGGCCGACGAGCGGGCCTTCGCCGCCTGGATCGCCGACGCCGAGCGGCCCAAGGTCATGCACAACGCCAAGGCCGCGATGCGGGTCTTCCCCGAGCACGGCTGGAACATCGCGGGCGTCACCATGGACACCGCGCTCGCCGCCTACCTCGTCAAGCCCGGCCGTCGCTCCTTCGCCCTGGACGCGCTGTCCGTCGAATACCTCGGTCGCGAACTGGCCCCGGCCGGCGCCGCCGACGGCCAGCTCGCCTTCGGCGCGGACGACGAAGCCGAAGCCGCCGCCCTCATGACCCAGGCGCGCGCCGTCCTCGACCTGGGCGCCGCGTTCACCGAACGCCTCAAGGAAGTCGGCGCCGCGGAACTGCTGACCGACGTCGAGCTCCCCACCTCCCTCCTCCTGGCCCGCATGGAGCGCAACGGCATCGCCGCCGACCGCGCCCACCTGGAAGCCATGGAGCAGCAGTTCGCCGGCGCGGTGCAGCAGGCCGTGAAGGAGGCGCACGCCTCGGTCGGCCACGAGTTCAACCTCGGCTCGCCCAAGCAGCTCCAGGAAGTCCTCTTCGGCGAACTGGCCCTGCCCAAGACGAAGAAGACCAAGACCGGCTACACCACGGACGCCGACGCACTCGCCTGGCTCGCCGCCCAGACCGAGCACGAACTGCCCGTCCTGATGCTGCGCCACCGCGAACAGGCCAAACTGCGCGTCACCGTCGAAGGCCTGATCAAGACCATCGCGACGGACGGCCGCATCCACACCACGTTCAACCAGACCGTCGCCGCCACCGGCCGCCTGTCCTCCACCGACCCCAACCTGCAGAACATTCCGGTCCGCACCGACGAAGGCCGCGCGATCCGGCGGGGCTTCGTGGTCGGCGAGGGCTACGAGTCGCTGCTCACCGCGGACTACAGCCAGATCGAACTGCGCGTCATGGCCCACCTGTCCGAGGACGCGGGCCTCATCGAGGCGTTCACCTCCGGCGAGGACCTCCACACCACGGTCGCCTCCCAGGTCTTCGGCGTCGACAAGACCCAGGTCGACCCGGAGATGCGCCGCAAGATCAAGGCGATGTCGTACGGCCTGGCCTACGGTCTCTCCGCCTTCGGCCTCTCCCAGCAGCTGAACATCGAGGCCGGCGAGGCACGCGGCCTGATGGACACGTTCTTCGAGCGCTTCGGCGGGGTGCGGGACTATCTGCAGCGCGCCGTCGAAGAGGCCCGCGCGACGGGCTACACCGAGACGATGCTCGGCCGGCGCCGCTACCTGCCGGACCTCAACAGCGACAACCGCCAGCGCCGCGAAATGGCCGAGCGGATGGCGCTCAACGCCCCGATCCAGGGCACGGCGGCCGACATCGTCAAGGTCGCGATGCTGAACGTGGACCGCGCGCTGACCGAAGCCGGCCTCACCTCACGCCTGCTGCTCCAGGTCCACGACGAAATCGTCCTGGAGATCGCGCCGGGCGAGCGCGAAAAGGTCGAGGCCCTGGTCCGCCGGGAGATGGCGGGAGCGGTCGAACTCCGCGCCCCGCTGGACGTGTCGGTGGGCGCGGGCCACGACTGGGAGTCGGCGGCCCACTAGGTACGGCGGCCGCACCGGCCCGGAAGCGCGCGTGCCCGGGCCGGGCTGCCTCGGCGGCTCGGGCCGGTCCGCTCCCCATCGGCAGGCAACGTGCGGGTGGCGAATCAGTGAAAACCGGTCAGCCCGCGGTGTCATGGCGCCATCGGTTGCCGTAGTGTCACGTGAGTCTCGCGCTGGGGAGCGCGGACAGCCGAGTACGGGGAGGGACTTGACGTATGGCACCGCACATGGGCCGACGACTGTACAAGGGAGCGGGCACCACAGCGGTGGCCGCGCTGGCGGTGGCGGCGCTTTCCGCGTCGCAGGCGCCGGGGGTCGTGCACGCGACCACCCCGACCGACCAGGCGGCCTCCGATGCGGCGTCGAGCGCCACCCCGACCCCGCAAGCCCCGGCCTCCGGCAACTCCCCGTACTACACCGACCTTCCGCCGCTCGTGTCGCCCACGCCGCCGCCGAACGCGTCGACGGGCACGCTTCCCACCGGTGACCAGCAGGGCATACCGGCCACCGTCCTGGACGCGTACAAGCGGGCCGCGGCCACGCTCGCGACGGACCGGCCGAACTGCCATCTTCCCTGGCAACTGCTCGGCGGCATCGGCAAGGTCGAGTCGGGCCACGCCAACGGCGGCCGTGTCGACGTCAACGGCACCACGCTCACCCCGATCCTCGGCCCGGTGCTCAACGGTGCCGGGTTCGCGAACATCACCGACACCGACGGCGGCGCCTACGACGGCGACAAGGTGCACGACCGCGCGGTGGGGCCGATGCAGTTCATCCCGTCGACCTGGGCGTCCTCGGGCCGGGACGGCAACGGCGACGGCGTCAAGGACCCCAACAACGTGTACGACGCGGCGCTCGCCGCCGGTTTCTACCTGTGCGGCAACGGCCGCGACGTCGCGGTGAAGGCCGACCTGGACAAGGCGATCCTCAGCTACAACCAGTCGCAGGAGTACCTGACCACGGTCACCACCTGGTTCGACTTCTACCGGCGCGGCACCCACGAGGTCCCCGACGGCACGGGCTCGCTGCCCAGCCGCCGCAGCGACCAGACGCCCAGCAACCGCACCCCCGCCAAGCAGGGGCCGGTCACGCCGTCGACGCCGCCCAGCACCAAGCCGAGCCCCAAGCCGCCGGCCCCCAAGCCGACGAAGCCGACCGTCCCGCCGGTCAAGCCGCCTGTGCCGCCCACCAAGCCCGGCGGCGACACCACGCCGACGCCCGTGCCGCGCGCCAAGACGTTCGAGAGCACCGGATCCCAGGAACTCACCGCGTTCGCGGGCGGCGCGTTCGGCGGGCAGCCCACGGCGCGGGTGAAGGACGACTCCGGCAAGGCCATGGCGAAGCTCTCGGTGAAGTTCGAGATCGTCGGCGACACCGACACCCGCTTCACCGGCGGTGCCACCTCCGTGACCGTGACCACCGCGGCCGACGGCACGGCCGTGGCCCCGGCCCTGAAGGCGGGCGAGAAGACCGGCACGTTCACCGTGCGGGCCACCCTCTCCGCGTCCGTCCTGTCCGCCGTCGAGTGGAAGGCGACGGTCGTCGCCCGGCAGGCCGACCAGCTGCTCCGCGCCGACGAGAAGGCACTGACGGCCGCACCGTCCGGCGAGTTCGCCAACCAGGTGTCCGTGAAGGCGACCTACAAGGGCGCTGTCGCCTCCGGCGTCGCGGCATCCGCGGCCCTGATCGTGACCCCGGCGGCCGGCGCCGACCCGAAGGCCGCGCCCAAGGTCAACGACAAGGGCCCGTACTTCAAGGACGCCAAGGGCAACCCGGTCCGCGAACTCAAGGACCTGAAGACCGACGCCAACGGCCTCCTGGTCCTGCCGAAGATGTACGCGGACGCCCAGACCGGCACGTTCTCGCTCCGCGTCACCACCGAGGGCGGCGCCGCGATCACCCTCCAGCTCACGGTGGCCGCCGCCTCCTGAGGCACCTCCCGCTCCCGCTCTCCCCAGCAGCCCCTCTGCCGTCCGACGGCAGAGGGGCTGTTCGACGTGTTCTCATCTCGGCCGGGCGTTGCTACGGTGCCCACTCCTGACGACCCATCAGCTCCCGGAGGCCGAGCATGCGTGCCCTGATAGCCGCCGCGATCGGGCTGGCCGCCGCCCTCGCCATCGTCCTGACGGTCTCGGCCATCGGCGCTCCCGAGGGCAAGACCTCGCCGAAGCCGCTGCTGACCACCGTGCCCAGCGCCCCGGGAAAGATCACCCAGACCAAGTAGCGCCCGGCCGAAAGCCGCGCCGTGTAGAGCCCGTGGAGCCGGACCGAGCGCCACGCCACGTAGAGCACGTAGAGGGAGAGCAGGTCCATGCGACGCAAAGCCAGTCTCGTCCTGCTCGCCTTCGCCGTGTTCTTCGGCGCCCTGTCACCCCTGCTGCGCTGGTACGCCTTCCCCCGCCTGGCGAAGATCCCGCCCAGCCAGTACCAGGAAGCGGTTCTCGAAGCGAAGAACGCCACCCTCATCGACTACGCCACCATGCAGTCCAAGACGGTCCCCAAGGTGACCGTCGTCCAGACGCTCAAGGGCAACGTGGAGGCGGCCAAGGAGATCGAGAAGAGCGCCGGCAAGGACGTCGTGGTGTGGGACACCCTCTCCTACGTCCAGGGACCCGACGGCAAGATGGTCTCCCAGATACCCGAGCGGTACATCTTCGACGCACACAGCCAGGCACCCGTGCACGCCACCGGCGAGATGGTCGACGGCGACCCCGTGCAGCGCAAGGGCATCGAGTTCAAGTGGCCCTTCCTGACCGAGAAGCGGGACTACGAGTACTTCGACTTCCAGGCCCGCACCTCCGCGCCCATCCACTACAAGGGCACCCAGAAGTTCCACGGCCTCGACGTGTACTACTTCGAGCAGACCATCCCGTGGACCAAGGTGCCCTACCCGAAGAAGATGCCGCTGCCCGGAATCGACTCCAGCACCCTGGAGAAATCCACCGGCACCTCCCTCTGGTACACCACCACCCGCAAGTTCTGGATCGACCCCGTCACCGGTGCCCCGGTCAACGGTGAGGAGGTCAACCAGGAGGAGATGCGCGGCGGCACCCTCCTCGGGGGCCGCGACAAGGTCACCGTGTTCGCCGGCGACGTCAAGATGCGCGACGACTACGTCAACTACACCGTCGACCTGGTCAAGAAGAACCGCGTGCTGGTCCTGCTGCTCACCTCCTACCTCCCCTGGGGATTCCTCGGCCTGGCCGTCGTCCTCCTGGCCCTCTCGCTCTGGCTGGAGGCGCGCGGCCGCCGGCCCAGCGACCCGCCGCCCGCCGTCACCGAGCGTCTCGATCCCGTCATCGCCTGAGCCGCGCCCCGCTGCCCACCGGGCACTGCCCGAGCCGCTCCCCTCCCTACTGCTGTTTCAGCCGCGCCTTCGTGAATCGCGTCGCCTCCGCGGCCGTCGGATCCTCCGGCCACGGGTGCTTGGGGTAGCGGCCGCGCAGCTCGGCGCGGACCGCCCGGTAGCCGTCGCGCCAGAAGTTCGCGAGGTCGGCGGTGACGGCGGCGGGCCGTCCGGCGGGGGAGAGCAGATGGACGAGCACGGGCACGCCGGCCACCTCCGGTGTGCCGTCCAGGCCGAACATCTCCTGCAACTTGACGGCCAGGACGGGCTGTTCACCTCCGTACTCCACCCGTATCCGTGACCCGCTGGGCACCTGGATGCGCTCGGGGGCCAGCTCGTCGAGCCGGGCCGCCTCCCCGGTCGCCCACGGCAGCAGCCGGTTGAGCGCCGCCCCCGCCTCGATTCGCCCGAGGTCGGCCCGGCGCCGGGCCCGCGAGAGCTCGGGCTCCAGCCATGCGTCGGGCCGGGCCAGCAGCGCCGCATCGCGGACATCGGGCCAGGGCTCCCCGAGCACCCGGTGCAGGAAGGCGAGCCGCTCCCGCAGGCCCTGCGCGTCACGGGTCCAGCGCAGCAGGCCGAGGCCGTCGCGCGCCAGGCCGTCGAGCAGCGCGTCGCGCACGAGCGCGGCATCCGCGTTCTTCAACGGGCGGACGGACAGCTCGACCGCGCCGAGCCTGGCCACCCGGCGGGCGACGACGTCCCCGTCCTCCCAGTGCACTTCCTCGCCCTCGGCCAGGAGATGGCCCGCGGCGAGCCGGGCGGTCGCCTCGTCGATGACGGCGGCGAGCCGGACCCGGGCGGAGGCCGCCTGCACCGGCCGGTCGGCGACGGCCACCGCCAGCCAGCCCGCCGTGGCGAGCCCGGAGCCCTGGCCGACCTCGGCGCCCGTGCCGGACGCCATGAGGAAGGAGCCGCCGCCGCGCGCCCGCGCCACCCGTTCCGGAAAGGCGAGGGCCGCGACGAGCCCCGCGGCGGACTCGGCGGAGCCTCGCTCGGGGTGGCTTCCGGCGGCGGAGGCCAGGCGCCGCACCTCCTGGAGCCAGCGGGCCGCGTACCCGTCGCCGCCCCGGCGCGCGGTGCGCCAGGCCGCCGCCAGGTCGTCCCCGTACTCCCGGGGCGGCTCCTCGCTGAGCAGGGCCACCACTTCGGCGGCCCGTCGGCCGCCGACCTCCGCCGCGCCGTCGAGCAGGGCCCGGGCGAGCCGGGGGTGCAGGCCGAGGCGGGCCATGCGGGTGCCCCGGTCGGTGGCGCGGCCCTGCGGGTCCACCGCGCCGATCGCCGTCAGGACGGAACGGGCCGCCGCCATCGCGCCCGCCGGCGGTGCGTCGAGCAGGGCGAGGCCTTCCGCCGACGGGTCGCCCCAGCAGGCGGCCTGGAGGGCGAAGGCGGCGAGGTCGGCGACCTTGATCTCGGGGGCCGGGAAGCGGGGAAGACGGCTGTTCTCCGCCTCGGTCCAGCAGCGGTAGACCGCGCCCGGCTCCTCGCGGCCGGCCCGGCCCGCGCGCTGGCGGGCCGCCGCCTGCGAGGCCCGCACCGTCGTCAGCGCGCCGAGACCACGGGCATGGTCCACCCGTGGTTCGCGGGCCAGACCGCAGTCCACGACCACCCGCACCCCGGGCACCGTCAGCGAGGACTCGGCGACAGCGGTGGCGAGCACCACCCGCCGCCCCGAGGCCCCGGCGAGCACCGCGTCCTGCACGGAGGCCGGGGCCCGGCCGTGCACCTGGAGCACCTCGACACCGGGAAGGTCCCCCAACTGCCGTGCCACGCGGCCGATTTCACCGACGCCGGGCAGGAAGCACAGCACGTCGCCGTCCCGCTCGGCCAGCGCGCGGCGCACCGTGGCGGCCACGTGCGCGAGCAGCGCCGGGTCCACCCGCATCCCGTGCGGCGGCCGGACCGGCTGGGCGGGGGGCGCCCACACCACCTCCACGGGGTGCGCGACTCCGGCCGCCTCGACGACCGGCGCGTCCCCGAGCAGCCTGGCCCAGCCCTCGGCGTCCGTCGTCGCCGACGCCGCGAGCAGGCGCAGCTCCGGCCGCAGGGCCGCCCGTACGTCGAGGAGGAAGGCGGCGACGGTGTCCGCGTCGAGATGGCGCTCGTGGCATTCGTCGAGCACGACGACGTCGACTCCGGTCAACTCCTGGTCGCGTTGCAGGCGTTGGAGGAGGACGCCGGTGGTGACGACCTCGACGAGGGTGCCCGCGCCAACGGAACGCTCGCCGCGCACGGTGAACCCGACCCGCTCGCCCGTCCGCTCACCGAGCAGCCACGCCATCCGGCGCGCGGCCGCCCGGGCCGCGATCCGGCGCGGCTCGGCGACTATCACGCGCCGCGCCGGGCCACCTCCGACGAGCCCCGCGAGCACGAGCGGCACCAGGGTGGTCTTGCCCGTGCCGGGCGGGGCGCACAGCACGGCCGTGCCGTGCCCGTCGAGTGCGGCGAGCAGCTCGGGCACGGCCTCGCGTACGGGGAGGGCATCGAGTGCGGCGGTTCGGATCATGCGCTCAGTGTCGTACGTCCCGCCGGGCCGTGTGCCGCTCTGTCCACAGGGGCGGTGCGCTTGTACGACTAACCCTGGGTAATGCTCGGCCGAGCCGGGGAGCCCGGACCGGGCCGAGCGCCGGAGCGGGATGTGCGGCCGTACCGGACGTGGGTCGCGGCGGGGTTCGCGGCCGTGCGGAGTGTCCGTGCGGAGGTGTGTCGCGGCGGGTGCGCGTCAGTCCCGTTCGCACACGAAGATCGCGGTCCCGGGGATCAGATTGCCCCGCAGCGGGGACCAGCCGCCCCATTCCTGGGTGTTCCAGGACGGCCATTCCGGCTCGATCAGGTCCGCCAGGCGGAAGCCGCCCGCCACCACGTCCCGCACCCGGTCGCCCAGCGTGCGGTGGTGCTCCACGTAGACCGCCTCGCCGCTCTCGTCCTGCTCGACGTAGGGCGTGCGGTCGAAATAGGAGGCCGCGACGGACAGGCCCTCGGGGCCCGGCTCGTCCGGGAACGCCCAGCGGATGGGGTGGGTGACCGAGAAGATCCAGCGGCCGCCCGGCCGCAGCACCCGGCGCACCTCTCGGAACACCTTCACCGGGTCCGCCACGAAGGGGACCGCCCCGTACGCCGAGCACGCCAGGTCGAAGGACCCGTCCGCGAACGGCAGGGCGCCGGCGTCCGCCTCGATCAGCGGGAACGTGCCGCCGTCGATGCGCAGCGCGTGCTGGAGCTGGCGGTGCGAGAGGTCGAGGGCCACCGGGCGGGCGCCCTGGGCGGCCAGCCAGCGCGAGCACTGGGCCGCGCCCGCGCCGATCTCCAGGACGTCGAGGCCCTTCAGGGACTCCGCCGGGCCGAGGAGCCGGGCGTCCGCCTCGTCCAGGCCCTCGGGTCCCCAGACGAACCGGTCGTCGCCGAGGAACGCTCCGTGGTCGGTCTGGTACTCGTCGGCGTTGCTGTCCCACCAGCCGCGGCTGGCCCGGCTGCTCTCCGTGTCCCCGGCGGTACGCCGGGTCGCCTGCGGCTCGAAATCGGGCCTGTCCTCGGACTCGTACGCTTGGATCTCTTGGCTCATCGTGTCCGTCGTTGTAGTTTGCGCGGAACGCGACCTCGTGTTCGCGAAGGGTTCTCGAAAGAGGTCTGCGGGGCCCATCGTGGCCTCGGGGAACCTTAGTTGTGCCGGTAATGCGGGGATCCGCCCCGGGTGTGCGCCTTCGCGCATTGACCGTGTCCGGCTGCCCCCGTATGCTACAAGTTGCGCTGCGAGCCTGCGCACCTCAGACGTAGCAGGCGCGCTTCCATCTGTTGTATGTCCCCTCGGTTGTCGAGGCGCCATCCGGACCGACCCGGATCGGCGCTTCCCAGGCTGTCCGGCTTCTGCAGAGGCGATACGGGCTCTCGGCGTGGCAGTACCTACGACTTTCTGTCCGTAACCGGAGCCCTTTCCCACATGACGAGCAGCACCGAGACCACCGCCACCACCCCGCAGGTTGCGGTCAACGACATCGGTAACGAGGAAGCCTTCCTCGCCGCGATCGACGAGACGATCAAGTACTTCAACGACGGCGACATCGTCGACGGCGTCATCGTGAAGGTCGACCGGGACGAGGTCCTGCTCGACATCGGTTACAAGACCGAAGGTGTGATCCCGAGCCGCGAGCTCTCGATCAAGCACGACGTCGACCCGAACGAGGTCGTCAAGGTCGGCGACGAGATCGAGGCCCTGGTTCTCCAGAAGGAGGACAAGGAAGGCCGCCTGATCCTCTCGAAGAAGCGCGCTCAGTACGAGCGTGCCTGGGGCACCATCGAGAAGATCAAGGAAGAAGACGGCATCGTCACCGGTACCGTCATTGAGGTCGTCAAGGGTGGTCTCATCCTCGACATCGGCCTCCGTGGCTTCCTGCCGGCCTCCCTCGTCGAGATGCGCCGCGTCCGCGACCTCCAGCCCTACGTGGGCAAGGAGCTCGAGGCGAAGATCATCGAGCTGGACAAGAACCGCAACAACGTGGTCCTGTCCCGCCGTGCCTGGCTCGAGCAGACCCAGTCCGAGGTTCGCCAGACGTTCCTCACCACCCTGCAGAAGGGTCAGGTCCGCTCCGGCGTCGTCTCCTCGATCGTCAACTTCGGTGCCTTCGTGGACCTGGGTGGCGTCGACGGTCTCGTCCACGTCTCCGAGCTCTCCTGGAAGCACATCGACCACCCGTCCGAGGTTGTCGAGGTCGGCCAGGAAGTCACCGTCGAGGTCCTCGACGTCGACATGGACCGCGAGCGTGTCTCCCTGTCGCTGAAGGCGACGCAGGAAGACCCGTGGCAGCAGTTCGCCCGTACGCACCAGATCGGGCAGGTTGTCCCCGGTAAGGTCACCAAGCTCGTTCCGTTCGGTGCGTTCGTGCGCGTCGACGAGGGCATCGAGGGCCTGGTCCACATCTCCGAGCTGGCCGAGCGCCACGTGGAGATCCCGGAGCAGGTCGTCCAGGTCAACGACGAGATCTTCGTCAAGGTCATCGACATCGACCTCGAGCGTCGCCGGATCTCGCTGTCCCTGAAGCAGGCCAACGAGTCCTTCGGTGCCGACCCGGCGTCGGTCGAGTTCGACCCGACCCTGTACGGCATGGCCGCGTCCTACGACGACCAGGGCAACTACATCTACCCCGAGGGCTTCGACCCCGAGACCAACGACTGGCTCGAGGGCTACGAGACCCAGCGCGAGGCGTGGGAGGGCCAGTACGCCGAGGCGCAGTCGCGCTTCGAGCAGCACCAGGCCCAGGTCATCAAGTCCCGCGAGGCCGACGAGGCCGCCGCTGCCGAGGGCGCTGCCGCCCCGGCCGGTGCCCCGGCGGGCGTCTCCGGCGGTTCGTACTCCTCGGAGTCGGACGACAACTCCGGCGCCCTGGCGTCGGACGAGGCGCTGGCTGCCCTGCGCGAGAAGCTGGCGGGCGGCCAGAGCTGACGCTCTGACCCCAGCTGGTAGATAGCTGAAAGTAAGGCCCGCTCCCCATTGGGGGGCGGGCCTTACTTCATGAAGGGCCGCTCGCCATGGGGGAGCGGCCCTGTCGCGTTGCGGTCGGCACGTCCCAACTCCCCTGGCGGGCAAGCCGGTTGTGCGCCAGGGGGCGCCCTTTCCGCGAAAGCGGTGTGGCCGGGAATGCACGCGTGTCGGCGGTCGTTCTTCCTGATGAACACGAGGAGGAGCGGTAATCGTGCTTGATCCGCAGAGTTTGTACGAATGGGAGCCGAAGGGCCTCGCCGTCGTCGACATGGCGCTCGCGCAGGAGTCGGCCGGCCTGGTCATGCTGTACCACTTCGACGGCTACATCGACGCGGGTGAGACCGGCGAGCAGATCGTCGAGAAGCTCCTTGACACGCTGCCGCACCAGGTGGTGGCCCGCTTCGACCACGACCGGCTCGTCGACTACCGCGCCCGCCGCCCGCTGCTGACGTTCCGGCGCGACCGCTGGACGGACTTCGAGGTGCCCGCGCTGGAAGTGCGCCTGGTGCAGGACGCGACGGGCGCGCCCTTCCTGCTGATGTCGGGCCCCGAGCCGGACGTCGAGTGGGAGCGCTTCGCGCTCGCCGTCCGGCAGATCGTCGAGCGCCTCGGCGTGCGCCTCTCGGTCAACTTCCACGGCATCCCCATGGGCGTGCCGCACACCCGCCCCGTCGGCATCACCCCGCACGGCAACCGCACGGACCTGATGCCCGGCCACCGTTCGCCGTTCGACGAGGCGCAGGTGCCCGGCAGCGCCGAGTCCCTGATCGAGTACCGCCTCATGGAATCCGGCCACGACGTCCTCGGCGTCGCGGCCCACGTGCCGCACTACGTGGCGCGCTCGGCCTACCCGGACGCGGCACTGACCGCCCTGGAGGCCGTCACGGCGGCAACCGGCCTGGTCCTGCCCAGCGTTGCCCACGGCCTTCGCACGGAGGCGCAGCGCACCCAGACCGAGATCGAGCGCCAGATCGGCGAGGGCGACGAGGAACTGGTCAGCCTGGTACAGGGACTTGAGCACCAGTACGACGCGGTGGCGGGCGCGGAAACCCGCGGCAACCTGGTCGCCGAACCGGCGGACCTGCCGTCGGCGGAGGAGCTGGGCCGCGAGTTCGAGCGCTTCCTCGCGGAGCGGGAGGGCGACGCGTAAGGCCGGCCGCACGCGGAGGGGGGCTTCGGCCTCCTTCGGAGGTGGTGGGCGCCGCGCAGGGGCGGGCGCCTAGGGTCTGTCCGGCGGATCTGGTCGCCGTCGGCGGGCTTCGGCTTTACGCCGCAGATGGGCGTGCCAGACCCCCGCATCCCAGACAAGATCCGCCGGACAGGCCCTAAGCTTCCGCTCATGCTGAAGGTGGGCCTGACCGGCGGTATCGGCGCCGGCAAGAGCGAAGTGTCACGGCTGCTCGTCTCGTACGGAGCCGTACTGATCGACGCGGACAGGATCGCGCGCGAGGTCGTCGAGCCCGGAACACCGGGCCTCGCGGCGGTGGTCGAGGCGTTCGGACCCGGCATCCTGTCCACGGACGGCACCCTCGACCGCCCCGGTCTCGGAGCCATCGTCTTCTCCGATCCGGAAAAGCTCGCGACCCTGAACCGGATCGTGCACCCACTGGTCGGGGCACGTTCCGCGGAGCTGGAAGCCGCCGCGGGACCCGACTCCGTGGTCATCCACGACGTCCCCCTCCTGGCGGAGAACGGGCTGGCGGCGCTGTACGACCTGGTGGTCGTCGTCGACACGGCCCCCGAGACCCAGCTCGACCGGCTCGTGCGCCTGCGCGGGATGACGCCCGAGGAGGCCCGCGCCCGCATGGCCGCCCAGGCCGACCGCGCCCAGCGCCTCGCCGTGGCCGACGTCGTCGTCGACAACGACGGCCCCCTGGAGGCGCTGGAGCCGCAGGTGCGCAAGGTGTGGGCGGACCTGGTGGAGCGGGCGGGGCGATAGGGATCGCTCGGCGAGGCCTGCCCCCGGCCGGCCGGGCATGAAGGCGGGGCAGCTGGCTCACGCGCGGGGGAGGCCCACCGCCGGCGCGTAGGCGAACCGTATGGATTCCCTCATCAAGCTGGGTTTCGCCGGCTTGGCACGTCGCTCGTGGCCGGTGCGGATTACGATCCGAAACGTGCTCTTCGTACTGGCGGGTTTCACGGTGATCGGCGGTCTGGTGGCGCTGGTCGCCGGGGCATACGGGCTGCGGGAGAACCGGCGTGCCGAGCGGGCCGGAGCGCTCGCGTGGGCGCTGGTGAAGCGGGCCCCGCAGGGCGCGACCCGGCCCCTGCTGCAGTTCGAGACGGCCGACGGCCAGGTGCTCGAACTCCCCTCACCGGTCCCGCCGAGCCGCCGCGAGCCGCTCCCGCCCGGCAGCAGTGTGCGGCTGTCCTACGACCCGGCGGATCCGCGCACCGTGGTGCTCCTGGGCCGTCAACGCACCGCCCTGGACCGGGCGTTCATGGCCGCGGGCGGGACGATCGTGCTGCTCGGCCTGACCCTGGCGGCGGCCGCGCTCTGAGCCGTACCGTCCGGGCACGATCGTCTTCGCATGCGTACGGAATACCGGAGCTGGGCATGGCGTTGACATCGCGCAGCGAGGGAAAGGACAGGCACGTGGCCGAAAGCACCCCCGAGACACACGTCATCGACTACCGCGCGGCCGAGCAGCTCCTGGCCGCCCGGGACCCGCGTGGTGCCGTGAAGCTCCTCGACTCGGTCATCGCGGCCCACCCCGAGAACACGGCGGCCCGCCTGCTGAGGGCCCGGGCCTTCTTCGCCGCGGCCCAACTCCGTTCCGCCGAGCTGGAGTTCCAGCTCGTTCTGGAACGCGAGCCGGACAACGCCTTCGCGCACTTCGCGCTGGCCCGCACCTATGAGCGCGAGGCCCGCCCCGATCAGGCCAAGCGCCACTTCCGGCTGGCCGCGGCCCTGGACCCGAAGCCCGAGTACCTCGCGGCGGCGCGGTTCGACGACGAGGCGGGGAGCGGCGAGAGCGCGTAGCGCGGGCTGCCCCGGGGATCTCGCCAGGGCCTCACGGCATGCGGGTGCGGGGCGGCTCGTACGGGGGGACGTCGCGGCCCGGCTGGTAGTGGGGGCCCTGCCGGATATGGCGGATGATCATGAACAGGTCGACGACGATCACCGCCGACAGCGCCGCGCAGGCCGCCATCCACCCCGGCCGCCCCTCCAGCGCGAAGCCCGCCGTGCCGCCCAGAGTCCAGACCAGGCCCCAGATGCTCAGCCACAGCCGCATCCGCAGGGGGCTGCGGGCGGTGGCCGGTTCGTTACCGGTACGCAGCATGATGATCGCCTCTATAGGGGGTGTACCCGCTGGGGCGGAAGTGAAAGCCACGGGGCGCCGCGACCTGTCGGGCGATACCTGGCGTGACAGGTCCCGTGCCAGGTGTGACGGACGTCGGGCGGGGCCGGGCGGCGCGTCCGGAAAGCGGCGGCGCGGGAGGAACGCGGTGGCTAGTGTGGCGCGCATGCCGCTCCCCGATGACCTCCCCGAGACGCTGCTCGACCTCGCCGTACCGCACGAGGACATCAACGAACTGACCGCGCTGGCAACGCGGTTCACCACCCAGCCGGAGCTCGGCGAACTCCTCGAGCATGCCGCGCGGACACTCGTCCAGGACCTCGGCACCATCGGCATCCGGCCCGAACCGCCCACCCTGCCCGAGGGTCTTGGCGACGACCTGGAGCGCTGGTTCCCGGTATACGTCGCCGTCGCCGCGCTGCCGTACACGTGGGCGTACCACCGCGAGCACGGCATCCCCGACGACGTCGCCCGCCGTACGCTCGCCGACCTCGGGCGGCACATCGCGCTGCACCACCGGCGGCGGGGGTGGGGCGGTCTGGCCGTGCCGGGCTGGCTGCGGCTGCACTTCCGGGGGGAGCTCTACCAGCTCGGCCGGCTCCAGTTCCAGCGCTCACGGCTGGGCGAGCGTACGAGCCTGGCCCTTGGGGAGGCGGGCCTCGACGCGGAGCCCGGCGACCCCTGTCTGAACCTTCATATCCCGGACTTTCTGGGCCCGTTGACGCCCGAGGCGTGCGCCGAGTCCCTCGTCCGGGCCCGGGAGTTCTTCGCGCGGTACTTCCCCGAGGAGCACTACCGGGTGGCCGTCTGCCACTCCTGGCTGCTCGACGAGCAGCTGCGCGCTCATCTTCCGCAGAGCTCCAACATCGTGCGCTTCCAGGGTCTGTTCCGTACCGCGTACAGAGACGACAAGCCGTCCGACGGCGAACCCGTCGGCTTCGTCTTCGGCGATCCCGAGCTGCCCGTGGCAGGGCTCCCGCAGCGCACCTCCTTGCAGCGCGCGGTCGCTCGCCACCTCCTGGACGGCGGCCACTGGTACGCAGGCCACGGGTGGTTCGAGCTGTAGGCGGGGCGGGCCGGAACCGGCCCGCCTTCCCCCGCGTGCCGGGGTGGAACGGCTCAGTGCACGAAGCTGTAGCTGCGCCACGGCAGGGCCCGGGGGGCCACGTTGTTGGCGAGCCTGCTGCCGAGGTAGACGGTGTCCTTGCCGGTGCAGTTGGGCGTCCGGTACATCACCATGTCGACCAGCGTGTTGTTGTACACCTGGGTCGTGCCGGACGGCGGGAGCCGGTGGCAGCCGCGCACCCCCGGGCTGGTCAGCGTGACCGCCGTCTCGGGCCCGATCGCGTACGAGACGGTGCCGACGGCCGTGCGCCCCAGGCTGGAGCAGGCCGTGGTGGCGAGGGCGAGCAGCACGGCCCCGGCCGCGACGCGCTGGTGGCGACGGCGGCGCGAGGCCGGGTTGGGGGACTGGGACGCGGGCACGGACATGAGCGGTCCTCGTCTGTACGGCATGGCTGCGGCGGTCAGTGTCGCCAGCCTGCCCCGTGCCCCGGCGTCCGGCATCCGGTGCGCCGCCCGGATAGCCCGCCCGGGCGACCGGACGCCGAGCAACCGGCACTTCTCCCGTGTTCTCCGGCCCCCGGAGATCCGCACCCCACACTTCGCCGCTGCCTTGTGTGGTCCGCACACATCACCCCTGGGGCCGCGCGCTGCCTAGCGTCTACGCGGACAGGGACGCGACCGGCCGTCGGGCCGGGTGCGTGGAGCACGGCGGCCCGGCCCCGTCCGGGGGTGGCCGACGAGGTGTCGAGGCAGAGGGGGACCGGATCGTGCGCCATGGACAGCGTGCCGGGTGGGGAGTGGCCGCCGCCGTCGTCGCGGTGCTGGCGGGGCTGCTCGGCGGGGGCGCCACCGCGAGCGCGGCGGGCCCCACCGCGTATCCCGCTCACCTCTCGCTGGAGGCGAGCTACGGGGCGGGCACCGTCACCAACGGCTGGGAGAAGGTCGAGCGCTTCCGCGACACGACCGCGGGCTTCTCGACCGGCGCCGCCGAGGGCTATCCGCCGGACGGCCGCGGTGACCAGGACGGCGTACGCGTGACGTACTTCGGCGGGGTCGCGCGCCCGACGTCGGACCGCTTCCTGCTGTACTCGGCGCCCGGCTGGAACACCGGCGCCAAGACCGTCCCGGTGCTGCTCGTGCACGGCGCGAACGACACCGCCGACCGGGCCTGGGCCAACCCGGGGGAGTCCGGCGGCTACGGCTGCGGCGCGCTGTCCTGCCCCACCACGGGACTGATGCAGTACCTGTCGGCGCGCGGGCAGCGCGTCTTCGCCATCGGGTTCGCCCACAAGCAGGGCGACAACCTCATGCAGGCGCAGGCCGTCGGCGACGCCGTCGCCGCCGTCAAGGCCAAGCTCGGCGTCACCAAGGTGGACCTGGTCGGCTGGAGCAAGGGCGAGATGTCGGCCCGCGCCTACGTGTCGTCGCTGAAGCCGTCCTGGGGGCGGGCCTACGCCGGGGACGTACGGAAACTGATCACGCTCGGCGGCCCCAACGGCGGCTACGACTACCCGTACGCGCACGGCTGGGCGCACGACTTCTCCATCTGGCCCGAATGCGGCGGCAAGATCAACGCGCCGTCGCCGCACACGAAGATGACCTGCTACGGCACGTACACCGCGCACCCCGAGTACTCCATGACGCCCGCCGCCGGATACGACGACTACCCGGGCCAGCGCCAGATGCTGGCCCGCTGGGACTCGGTCTACGGCGTCGACCAGTCCGCCCAGGACTGGTACACCACCTACTACGGGGGCCAGGGCTTCTACACGGCGGGAGACGGCATCCAGAAGGCGGTTGACAGCGGATCGCTCGTGGCGCCTTTGCAGCGGGCCGGGGTGCCCGCGTCCGTCACCACCTATCTGCTGGCCGGAGCCACCCCGAACGTCGTCGGCATCGTCAACGAGAACCGGGGCCCCAGCGACGGAGTCGTCTTCATCTCCAGCGCCCTCGACACCACCGGCATCGCCACCGTGGGCGCCACCGCCACCGTGGCGGCCGCCAACCACCTCGAACTCGGCTGGAACAGCACGTCCGCCGCCCAGGTCGCCGCCTGGCTCGCATTCCCCTGAGGAACCACCGATGCGCACCCCGCACACCCGCCGTGTGGACACGGCCCGCCTCACCCAGCAGATCCTGGAAGCCGAGCCCGACCCGGCCTTCGAGGGCCCGCGCGAGACCGTCGTGTTCGTCCACGGCAACGTCTCGTCCTCGGTGTTCTGGCGCGACACCCTCACGGCGCTCCCCGAGCGCTACCGGCCGATCGCGGTCGACCTGCGCGGCTTCGGCGGGAGCGACCCGCTGCCCGTGGACGCGACCCGGGGCCTGCGCGACTACGCGGACGACCTCGCGGCGCTCCTCGACGCCCTGCATGTGGCCCGCGCACACTTGGTGGGCTGGTCCATGGGGGGTGGCGTGGTGCTGCAGTATCTGCGCGACCGGCCGTCCGCCGTGGGGTCGCTCACCCTCGTCAACCCGGTCTCGCCCTACGGCTTCGGCGGCACCCACGGTGAGGAAGGCCTGCTCAACGCGCCGGACGGGGCCGGCTCCGGAGGCGGTACGGCCAACCCCGACTTCGTACGGCTGCTGCGCGCGGGCGAGAGCGGCGAGAGCTCCCCGCTCTCGCCCCGCCAGGTCCTCGCGACCTGCTACGTCAAGCCCCCGACGCGGCCCGCCCACGAGGACGACCTGGTCGCGTCCATGCTGACGACCCGGGTGGGCGACGACCACTATCCGGGCGACAGCACGACGAGCGACAGCTGGCCCGGGGTGGCACCCGGCAACCGCGGCGTCCTCAACTGCCTCGCCCCGACGCACTTCCGCATCGACGACCTGCACACGCTGCCCGTCCTGCCGCCGGTGACCTGGATCCGGGGCGAGGACGACGTCATCGTCTCCGACACCTCCCTGTTCGACCTCGCCCACCTCGGCGCGACCGGCGCCCTGCCCGGCTGGGACGGCACCCCCGCCCAGCCGATGCTCGCCCAGACCCGGCACGCACTGGGTCTTTACGCGCGGGCCGGCGGCAGGGTACGAGAGATTGCGTTGCCCGGAGCCGGGCACGCGGTCCATGTCGAACGTCCCCGGGAATTCGGCGCGGCACTGCTCGAAACCCTGTCGGAAGGCGCACCAACCTGATGGAACCCATCCGTACGACCCGTCATGGCGCGGTGCGCGGCAGACTCGTCGCCGACGACGTGGCCGCCTTCCTCGGCATCCCGTTCGCCGCGCCCCCCTTCGGGGAGGCACGCTTTCGCGCGCCGGGGCCCGCGGCCTCCTGGGACGGGGTGCGCGACGCGCTCTCCTACGGGCCGAGCGTGCCGAGGGCGCCCTACGCGCCGCCCTTCGACGTGCTCATCCCGGACGAAGGACCCCAGGGCGAGGACTGCCTCAACCTCAACATCTGGACCCCGCACCCGGCCCCCAGCAGCGGCCTGCCGGTGATGGTGTGGATCCACGGCGGAGCCTTCGCCAACGGCTCCGGATCCGCCTCCGCGTACGACGGAAGCACCTTCGCGCGCGATGGCGTGGTGTACGTCAGCATCAACTACCGGCTCGGCGCCGACGGCTTCCTGCGGCTGCCCGGCCGGCCGGACAACCGCGGCCTGCTCGACCAGATCGCCGCCCTGGAGTGGGTCCGCGACAACATCGAGGCCTTCGGCGGCGACCCCGGCCAGGTGACCGTCTTCGGAGAGTCGGCGGGCGCCATGAGCATCGGCGCGCTGCTCTCCATGCCCCGCGCCCGGGGACTCTTCCGGCGCGCGATCCTGCAGAGCGGCGCCGCCCACCACTTCCTGCGGCCCGCTTCCGCCGACCTGATCACCGCGCGGCTCGCCGAGAAGCTCGGCATCGGTGCGACGGCTGAGGAGTTCGCCGAGATCCCCCTGGAGGAGCTGCTGCCCGCCCAGGCCGCACTGCGCGGCGAGGTCGGGGCCCGCCCCGACCCGGCCCTGTGGGGCGAGGCGGCGCTCAACATGATGCCGTTCGAGCCCGTCCTCGACGAGCTGCCGCTGCCCACGGCGGACTGCGGCGTGGAACTCCTGGCCGGCAGCAACCGAGAGGAGTACCGGCTGTTCCTGGTGCCGACCGAACGCCTCGACGTGCTGCCGCAGCCCAAGCTGCGCGCGGCGACGGCGGCCTACGGCCTCGACCCCGACAAGGCGCTGCCCGTGTACGCCGAGCGCCGCCCCGAGGCGGTGCCCGGCGAACTGTTCGACGCGGTCACCACCGACTGGTTCTACCGGATCCCGGCCCTGCGCCTCGCCGAGGCCGTGCCCGGCTCCCACGTGTACGAGTTCGCCCACCGGTCCCCGGCCCTCGGCGGCCGCCTCGGGGCCTGTCACGCCTCCGAGCTCGCCTACGTCTTCGACCGGCTCGACGACCCGACTTACGCCCCGATCCTGGGCGAGGGGCCGCCGCAAGCCCTCGCGGACGCCATGCACGGCGCCTGGGTGGCCTTCGCGAAGACCGGCGACCCGGGCTGGGCGCCGTACGACCGCGAAACCCGCACGACCCGGGTCTTCGACAGCGTGCCGAGCGTCGAGAGCGACCCGCGCGGCGAGGAACGTGCCTTGTGGGAGGGGGTGCGCTGAGGCCGTGAGGCCCATTGTCAGACCTCGCCCGTAAGGTCGTAGATCAGTCGCGGACCACGCGACGGACCACGACCGTGCGGACGAAGGAGGTGACCGGCGGTGAACCGGCCGACACCGATGTGGCACCCCGAGGAGCGGGCGCCGGCCGCCTCGCGCGGCCCCGCGCCCGCCCGCCGCGACCAGCCCCCGGGCACCCCCCGGCCCCCCGAGCCGGGCCGGAGCCCCGCGCTCCGGCACGCGACGGAGACCGGGGCGCAGTGGCCCGCGCTGTCCGCCGCCGCCGTGTTCCTGCCCGCCGGGCTGCCCCGCGAGGGCAAGGTCGCCTTCTGGGACCCCGGCCAGGGCCCGCTGCCCCCGGGGCCGCCCGGCGCCGAGGTGACCGAGCTGACCGTGGTGCGCCGCCACGGCGGGGGCGCCCGCAGCCGCAAGGTCGCGGCCCTCGTCCTGCCGGTCACCGAAGCCCTCCCCCTCCTGGTCCGGGCCCGCCGCCACCCCGGCGCGCACCCGGCGGCCGCCTGCTGGGGCGCCGCCGCGCTGCACGCCCTGCACCTCGTCGCACGCGGCAGACTCCTGCCCGGGCTCACTTCCACCCACCACGACGCCTGGCGCGCCGGGCCGCTGGACGCCGACGACATCGCCCAGCTGCGCGCCATCGCCGCGGCCATGCCCTACGAGGCGTACGGGGTGCCCGTCCCCGGCCGCGGCGCCCTCCAACTCCCGGACCCCGAAGCCCTGGTGAGGGCCTTCCTCGACGCGGTCGCGGACAGCCTGCCGCGCACCCCGGCCGCCGCCCACGCGGCCGGAGCGCCCTTCGCCGCGGCCACCGCACAGCACCTGCCGACCGCCCGCGCCTGGGCCGCGGAGGCGGCCGCGGGGATGGACGCCGGCGTCCGGGTCTCGCTGCGCCTGGACCTGTCCGGGTTCGAGCTGTTCGACACGGCGTCCGACGAGGAGGGAGAGGCACGACGCGCCGGCTCGGCGATCGTCCAGGTGCACAGCCTCGCCGACCCCACCCTGGTCGTCGACGCCGCCCGCCTCTGGTCGGACGGGGGCGCCGAAGATCCCCCCGGGTCCGCGAGAGGCAGCGCCGCCGGCCCGGACCGGCCCGCGACAGGGCGTACGGCCGGACGATCCGCAGCCGCGACAGGCAGGGCCGCCGCCCGGGCCGGAGCCGCGACGGGCAGGACCGCCCACCGCACCGAAGCGTCAACAGGCAGTACCGCAGCCGCAGTTGAGGCGTTCGGGCCGCGCGCCCGGATCGACGCGCTGCTCGCGCTGCGCCGGGCCGCCCGAGTCTGGGCGCCCCTCGGCCAGCTCCTGGAGCGCGCCGTCCCCGACGTGCTGGCGCTCACCGAGACCGAGCTGTACGAGCTGCTCGGCGAGGCATCGGCACGGCTTGCCGCGGCAGGCGTCACCGTCCACTGGCCGCGCGAACTGGCCCGTACGCTCAGCGCCACCGCCGTCGTACGGCCGGCACCCGGCTCGGCCACCGACGGCACCTCCTTCTTCGACGCCGGCGAACTCCTCGCCTTCAACTGGCAGTTGGCCCTCGGCGACGAACCGCTCACCAACGCCGAGATGGATGTGCTCGCCGAGTCCCACCGCCCGATCGTGCGCCTGCGCGACCAGTGGGTGGTGGCCGACCCCGACCTCGTCCGCAAGGCCAGGAAGCGCGACCTGGGGCTGCTCGACCCCGTGGACGCCCTGTCCGTCGTCCTCACCGGCACCGCCGAAGTCGACGGCGAGAGCGTCGAGGCGGTCCCGGCCGGAGCCCTCGCCCTGCTCCGCGACCGCCTCCTCGAAGGCCCCGCCGCCGCCGAACAGCCGCCGGGCCTGGACGCGACGCTGCGCGACTACCAACTGCGGGGCCTGGCCTGGCTGGAGATGATGACGTCCATGGGCCTCGGCGGCTGCCTCGCCGACGACATGGGCCTCGGCAAGACCATCACCGTGATCGCCCTGCACCTGCGCCGCGCCCGCCCCGAGCCCACCCTCGTGATCTGCCCGGCCTCCCTGCTCGGCAACTGGCAGCGCGAGATCGCCCGGTTCGCCCCCGGCGTCCCGGTGCGCCGCTTCCACGGAAGCAGCCGCAGCCTCGAAGGCGGCGAAGGCGGATTCGTCCTCACCACCTACGGCACCATGCGCGGCAGCGCCCCCCAACTGGCCGCACACACCTGGAACATGGTGGTCGCCGACGAAGCACAACACGTCAAGAACCCGTTCTCGGCGACCGCCAAGGCGCTGCGCACCATCCCAGCCCCGGCCAGGATCGCGCTCACCGGCACCCCCGTGGAGAACAACCTCTCCGAGCTGTGGGCACTGCTCGACTGGACGACCCCCGGGCTGCTCGGCCCCCTGAAGGCGTTCCGCGCCCGGCACGCCCGCCTGGTGGAGAACGGCGAGGACGACGACGCGGCGGTGCGCCTGTCCCGCCTGGTCCGCCCCTTCCTGCTCCGCAGGAAGAAGTCCGACCCGGGCATCGTGCCCGAACTGCCCCCGAAGACCGAGACCGACCACCCCGTGCCGCTCACCCGCGAACAGGTAGCCCTCTACGAGGCGGTGGTCCGCGAGGTCATGGCCGCCGTCGAAGCCTCCGAGGGCATCGCCCGCCGCGCCCAGATCATGAAGCTGCTCACCGCCCTGAAGCAGATCTGCAACCACCCCGCCCAGTACCTGAAGGAGGACGCCCCGCGCCTGGCCGCGCGCTCGGGAAAACTGGCCCTCCTTGACGAGCTGGTGGACACCATCCTCAGCGAGGACGGCTCCGTCCTCGTGTTCACCCAGTACGTCGCCATGGCCCGGCTGCTCTCCAGCCACCTCACTGCCCGCGGCGTGCCCACCCAACTGCTCCACGGGGGAACACCGGTGGCCGAGCGCGACCGCCTGGTCGACGTCTTCCAGAGCGGCGAGGTCCCCGTCTTCATCCTGTCCCTCAAGGCCGCCGGCACCGGCCTCAACCTCACCCGCGCCGGCCACGTCATCCACTACGACCGCTGGTGGAACCCGGCCGTCGAGGAACAGGCCACCGACCGCGCCTACCGCATCGGCCAGACCCAGCCGGTCCAGGTCCACCGCCTCATCGCGGAAGGCACCGTCGAGGACCGCATCGCCGACATGCTGGAGCAAAAACGCCAACTGGCCGAGGCCGTCCTCGGCTCCGGCGAAAGCGCGCTGACCGAACTCACCGACCGCGAACTGGCCGACCTGATCTCCCTGCGGAGGGCCCCGTGAACGCCCGACCGCCCGCCCGCACCCCGCGCCACGACGACCGCCGGCGCACCTACCCCGCGCTCGGCGCCCGCTCGGAGCGCACCGGCACCTGGTGGGGCGACGCCTGGGTGGAGGCCCTGGAGGAACTCGCCCTGGACGCAGCCCGGCTGGCGCGCGGACGTGCCTACGCGGAAGCCGGCCAGGTCGACGCGATCACCGTCACCCCGGGCCGCATCACCGCCTACGTACACGGCTCCCGCCCCCGCCCCTACCGCACCGAGCTTCGGCTGCGCACCCTGCCCGACCAGGCGTGGGAGGACTTCCTCGACACCGCGGCCCAGGAGCCCGCCCACATCGCGGCGCTCCTCGACAAGGACCTGCCGCACGCGCTGGCCGACGAGGCGGCCCTGCTGCCCGCCTACGGGGACCTGATCCCCGACTGCTCGTGCCCCGACGACGGCTACCCCTGCAAGCACGCGGCGGCGCTCTGCTACCAGGCCGCCCGCCTCCTGGACGAGGACCCGTTCGTGCTGCTCCTCATGCGCGGGCGGGGCGAGCAGGAAGTCCTCGCCGCGCTCACCCGGCACAACGCCACCCGCATGGCCGTGGAACGGGCCGCCCCGCCGCCCCGACTCCCCACCGTCCAGGCCCGCACGGCGGTCCAGCCGCGCACGCTCGCGCCGCTCCCGCCACCGTTCCCCACCCCCGCGCGGCCGGGCCATCCGCCCGCCTTCCCCGAGGTGCACGGCGGCCCCGACCCGCTGTCCCTCGACCTCCTGGCCACCGAGGCGGCGATGCGCGCCCACACCCTCCTGGTCACCGGAGCGGACCCGATCGCGCCCCTGTCCACCTGGCAGGACGCGGTCCGCCTCGCCGCCGCGCACCCGGGCTCGGGCCTCACCTCGGCCACCCGAGCCCTCTACACCTCACTGACCCGGGCCACCGACCGCACCCCCGCCGACCTGGCACGGGCGGTGGCCGCCTGGCGCCAGGGCGGCATCGAGGCGCTCGCCGTCCTCGAAGCCCCCTGGGATCCACCGGCCGGCCCCTTCGACCGGGCCCGCCCCGCGCTGAGCGCCGCGGGCTTCCCCGACTTCCGCCCCAGCCGCAACCGCCTCTCCACGCCCTCCGTCCAACTCCGCTACGGCCGCGACGGCCTCTGGTACGGCTACGAGTCCGACCCCGGCCGCGACGACTGGTGGCCCCGAGGCACCCCCGACACCGACCCCGTCGGCGCACTCACGGCCCGCCTCGGCGCCTGACCGGGGTGGGGGCCAGGGGCGCGCGCTATGGGGCAGCCCGCCTCATGCGGCGGCCGCCCACTGGGTCAGTCGCTCGAAGTCGGCCTCGCGCAGGCCCCGTCGGGGGTGTACGCGCACCATCAGGGCGCGGGCGTCATGGTGGTCGTGCACATACGTCTCGTCCAGATCGGTGATCATGTCGTCGACCCAGGCGAACGGCCGGCCCGCCGCCCACTTCAGGAGCGGTCGGGTCTTCCAGTACAGGCCGTCCGGGTCGGTGGCGAACAGTTCGGGCCAGGCGATGAAGGGGAGGTCCGGGGGGAGGCCGATGACGGGGGCGATCATCTCGTTCGCCTCGTTCATCCACGTGGTGGCCCACGCCAGTTCGTAGGGCAGCGAGCGCAGCCGGGGGCCGTGCGCCGGGTTGAGGTAGACGCGCAGGCCGAGCCGGTGCGCGCGCGTGCCCGGAGTCTGGCGGGAGAGCCAGGACGAGGGGTGGAGCCGGTGGGTGCGGTAGCCGCGCAGATGGGGCAGGCGGGCCGCGTAGGGGTTGAGGGGGCCGTCCACGTCGAGGAGCAGCAGCGGGCGGTCCGGCGCAGTCGTCATGGGGGAGGGATACCCATGCCGGTTGCTCAAGTTCCTTGCTGCGTTGGGCAGTTGTGGAGCGCGGGCGTCCGCTCGCGGCGGCGCGGGGCCCGGCCCGAGGCGGTCAGCCCCCGGACGTCGTCACCGACTCCCGTGTCTCGGGGGCCCACGCCAGCGATACCAGCATGCCGACGAGCAGCACCGCCGCCAGCCAGTACATGGAGCCGCTGAGGCCGAGGTGCTCCAGGCTCACCGGCAGGATGAACGTGCCGACGGCCGACGCGATGCGGCTCGTGCCGTTGAGGAAGCCGACGCCGGTGGCCCGCAGATGCGTGGGGTAGAGCTCGGCGGGATACACCTGGGTGAGGTTTGAAGCGCCGGCCATCACAAAGGTGTAGACGAGGAACGGCACCATGAGGGCGATCGTGGAGGCATGCGCGAAGGCGCCCATCAGCGTCAGCGCCGCCGTCATGATGCCGAACGTGACGATCGTCAAGGGGCGGCGGCCCGTTTTCTGGAGGAACCAGAGGCCGATGACACCGCCCCCGAGCAGGAAGAGGTTGAGGAGCAGATTCTGCAGGTCCGGGTCGGGGACGTGCAGGGCGGCCAGGATGGTCGGCATGAAGGTGTAGATCGCGAAGTAGGGCAGCACCTGCGCGCTGTAGAAGACCGTGCCGAACCAGGTCCGCTTGGCCTGGCCCGGCGAGAAGAGCTCCCGGTACGCGGCCGTCGTGCTCGTACGCCGCTCGGCCGGGGCCGTCTCGGCCGTGCCCAGCTCCGCCTTCAGATACCTGCGGGCGATGGCCCGCGCCTCGGCGACCCGCCCCTGGCTGATCAGCCAGCTCGGCGACTCCGGCGTACCGAAGCGGAGCAGCAGCACCAGGAGCGCGGGCACCGCGCCCGACGCGAGCAGCAGGTAGGCGGAGCCCTCCGACTTCCCGAGATAGGTGCCGAGGATGCCCGCGATCACGTAACCGACGGTCCACATCACGGTGAGGGAGCCGAGGAGCACGCCCCGGAGTCTGCGGGGTGCGAACTCGGACAGCATCGTCGGGCCGACCGCGTAGTCCGCGCCGAGCCCGAAGCCGATCAGCACGCGCAGGGTGAACAGCAGCGCCGGGTCCCGGGCCCACAGCTGGAGCGCGGAGGCGACGGTGATCAGGACGAAGTTGTAGATGTACAGCTTCTGGCGGCCGATGATGTCGCCGACCCGGCCGAGGACGATGCTGCCGAAGAAGAGCCCGATCAGCGCCGAGGCGCCGAGCAGGCCCTGCCAGACGCCCGAAAGGTGCCGGGCGTCGGTGAGGGTGGCGAGCACCGCGCCGATCATGCCGAGCGCGTAGCCGTCGGAGAAGTTCGCCCCGAACGTGGTCGCCGTCACCCTCAGGTGGAACGGGCGCAGGGGGGCCTCGTCGAGCGACGGGGCGAGCTGCTCTGGTGGATCGGATTCCACGGTGGCCGGCTTCGGCATCGGCTGTTACCTCGCCTTGGGCATGGGCCCGCCGGGGCGGCGGGGGACGGGCGGCTTGGGTCGAGCGCAGCCATCCTGCCCTGACCGAGCCCCGGATGGGAATCGTTCTATGCGAAAGAACTGTGAGTGAATGGAATTCTTACGCAACTGGAGGCTGGCCTTCCGCGACCCTGGAGGCTACCTCGTCCGGCGCCCCGGCGGGCAGCTCGCACACCCCGCCCGCCGCCCAGGCGGCCAGGACCGCGTCGATCGCGGCGGCCACCCGCGCCCGCGCCTTGCTGTGCGGAACACGCGCCATGAGCAGCGCGTCGTACTCCGTGTCGAGATGCCGGACGGACGCCCGCACCGCGGCCGTCACCGCTTCCGCGTCCAGCGCCCGCCCCGCCGCCGACCGGCCCACCCGGCCACTTCCCCGCACCGAGGCGTGCCCGGCGATGTCACGGGCCCGCTCGGGTGGACAACCCGGAAACAGACGCAGGATCTCGGCGGCCAGAGCCGCGGTGAACAGCACGTCCCGCGCCGCCCGGCGCTCCGCGTCCCGGGCCCGCCGACGGGCCCGCGCCTCCGCGTCGGCCAGACAGGCGGCCTCCGCCGCGGCCAGCGCCGGCTCCTCGACGAAGACACCCTGGCGCTCATAGCGCCGCCGACGCCGGTCGCGGCGCACCACGACGGCCGAGAGCGAACTGCCCGCCCGGGCGCGGCGGGTGAGCGCGGCGTCGCCGCGCGGCAGGAAGACCAGATGACCCAGGTCCGCACAGTCCAGACAGAGCGGCGACCCCGACTCCACGACGAGATGCCTCAGCGGGGCGCGGCCGCATCCACCGCACCGATGGTGGTGCCGGGGCTGTATGACGAGAATGGGGACCCCTCCTTGCGCAACTCCCTTGCCCTGTCGTTCCCTTCTGTCATTCCCCGCCCAATAACCAGTGGAACGAGCCCGATTGAGATTGCTACGTTTTCCCACGTGGCGAAACTCAATCAGATCATCGCAGTCGAAAAGGGAATCAAGTCGAAGTCCCACCAGGACCTGACGGCCGCTCAGCACGGGCTGCACAAGCCCGCGTTGCTGGCCGGAATCTCCCGCACCTATCAGCCCAAGGACGAAGAGGGCGAGCAGCTCCCGCCCGAGTCCACCCGGGTACAGGTGAAGTCCGAGGACGTCCTGCGCGACACCGCCGCCACCCTGACCCGGCTCTTCGACGTGACCGCCACCAAGGACTGGGCGAACTGCGAGGCGCGCGCCGACATCACCGTCGACGGGCGGGTCCTCCTGGCCGCCGCGCCCGTCTCGTACCTGCTCTTCCTGGAGAAGCAGCTGACGGACATCAACGCCTTCGTGCGCCGGCTTCCCGTGCTCGACGCCGCCGAATCGTGGGTGCAGGACCCCTCCACCGACTCCTGGAAGACCGAGCCGGTACGGACGCTGCGCACCAAGAAGGTGCCCCGCAACCACGTCAAGGCGGAAGCCACCGACAAACATCCGGCACAGGTCGAGGTGTATTACGAGGACGTGCCGGTCGGATACTGGACGACCGTGAAATTCTCCGGCGCACTGCCCGCCCGCCGCGTCAATGAACTCGTCGCCCGCGTCGAGAAGTTGCAGCAGGCGGTGAAGTTCGCACGCGAGGAGGCCAACGGCATCGACGTCACCGACCAGCGGGTCGGCGACGCCGTGTTCGGCTACCTCTTCGGATGAGCCTCTTCGGATGAGCTTCTTCCGATGAGCACGCCTTGTCGCGTCAGCACGCGATAACCCAAGACTCCCGGCCGTGCACAGCACGGCCGGGTGCGCCAGGAGCGCAAAGCTGAAACTGAAGCTCGTCGTGACGGTACGGCCGCGCATCACGCGTCCGCCATCAATCTCAGACTCTCGCTCCAGACTCAGCAAGCGCCACCGATCGCCGGAACCAACCGGCCCAGGCCGCTGTGCGTCGAATTGCCGGTTCAAGTCCGGCCCGCGGAGCTCCAGTCGCATTCCCTACCGATCCGCGGTGGTCCAAAGGCAGGACGCGACGCCTTAAGACTGACCTGGGTCTCAAGCGGACCGGCGTGTGCAGTCGCGGTGGCACCACCCAGGGCCCGGGGGCCGGCTACGCCTCCGGGCCCGCTCCTGTTCCGGACGCTCGCCCTCGATTCCGGGCCCACTGCGGTTCTCCCGGGCCCACTGTCGTTCTTCCGGGCCCGCCGTCGTCTCCGGGCCCGCCGTCCTTCCGAGGCCCGCACACCCGGTCACCGCGCATGATGGGGGCGTGCGATTCGAAGCGATCACCTGGGAACGGCTGACCGACGCCCTCGCCGAACGGGCCACGGGCCTGAAGGCGGCCGACGGCGGCCCCTGGCTGCGCATCGCCATCGACGGGGCGCCCGCCGCCCACCCCGAAGAGCTGTCCCGGCGCATCGCCGAAGTCCTCAGGGCCCGCGGCCGGCCGGTCCTCGCCCTCTCCACCGAGGGCTTCCTGCGGCCCGCCTCGCTGCGCTTCGAATTCGGGCGCCAGGACCCGGACACCTACTACGACGGCTGGTTCGACACGGGCGCCCTGTGGCGGGAGGTCTTCGGGCCGCTGGACCCGGGCGGCACGGGCAGGGTGCTGCCCGACCTGTGGGACCCGGCGACGGACCGGGCGACCCGGAGCCCGTACACGACCCTCCCCGAGGGAGGCATCCTGCTCGTGCACGGCCCGCTGCTCCTGGGCCACTGGTTCCCCTTCGACCTCACCGTCCATCTGCGCCTGTCACCGCCCGCGCTGCGCCGCCGGACCGAGGAGGGCGAGCGCTGGACGCTGACGGCCTTCGAGCGGTACGAGTCGCAGGTGCGGCCGACCGAGGCGGCCGATGTCGTGGTGCGGGTCGACGACCCTCGGCATCCGGCTTGGGGAGGGGCGGGAGGGGCGGGAGGGGCGGACGAGGGGTGACGGGGTCGGAGCGCGGGGAGGGCCGAGGGCGGGGAGGCCGAGTGCGGGGAGGCGGAGGGCGCGGCCGAGGGCTGACGGATGGCGGATGTGCGTGGGCGGATGACGGATGACAGATTCTGATCTCTGACATCCGTCAGCCGGACGCTCCCGCTACCACCCAACCCGCGTTCTCACTGCACCCCCTACTCCGCCCCCGGCCGCCCGCCCACCACCCCCACCGCGAGCGCACCCGCCCGGCATCCCGCCTCGGCGGCCGCCGCCGGGGTCGCGCCGCGCAGGCGGGCGGCGAGGAAGCCGCCGGTGAACGCGTCGCCCGCGCCCGTGGAGTCCAGCGCACGGGCCTCCGGCGCCGCCACCCTCGCGACGACCTCCCCGGCCACGGCCACCAGTGCTCCGGCCGCGCCCAGGGTGACCGCCACCAGAGGGAACCGGCGGCTCAACTTGACCGCCGCGTCGGCCGGTTCGGGCAGTCCGGTGAGGAAGGACGCCTCGTCCGCATTGGGGAGCAGCACGTCGGTTCCCTGGGCCAGGGCCAGGAACTCTTCTACGCCCAGTGTGCCGATGAAGCCGGTCGACGCCGGATCCAGGCTCACGGTGACACCGGCCGCACGGGCCGACTCCCGCGCCAGGACGGCCAGTTGACGGCACGGTTCGGCGAACAGCAGATAGCCGGAGAGGTGGAGGTGGGCGACGCCGTCGAGGAGGTCGGGCGACCAGTCGGCGGGGTTCATCCGGTGGACCGCGCCGCTGTCCGTGAGGAAGGTGCGTTCCGCCGTCGCCGTGTCGACCAGGGAGATCACGGTCGCGGTGGATGCGTCGGCGTCCGGGATGAGCAGAGGGCGTACGCCGGAGCGGCGCAGCCGCAGGTCGTGCCAGCCGGCCGCGTCCTGGCCCACCCGGGCCAGCAGCCGCACGTCCGGACAGCCCGAACGGGCCGCCCAGCAGGCCGCGTTGGCGCCCGCCCCGCCCGGCACCGTGCGGATGTCGGCCGGCGTGTCCGTGGCCGGCGCGAGGGGGCCGCGGTGGCGGGCCACCACATCGGTGACCACGTCCCCGACGACCAGGAGCCCGCCACCCGCGTGGCCGCCCGCGGCTCCGCTCACAGCGCCGCCGCGATGTCCGCCGCGAGCCGCACGTTCCCGCGTACCGCCGCCACGTTCGCCTCCAACGACGCCCCGTCCGTGTGCTCGACCAGGTGGCGCAGGAGGAAGGGCGTGACCGCCTGGCCCGTGATGCCCGCGGCGCGGCAGGCGGCGAGGCCCGACGCGAGCACCTCGTCGTGCAGCCGGGGGTCGAGCTGGTCGGCCTCCGGGACGGGGTTGGCCACGATCACCGCCGATTCGAGCCCGAGCGAGCGATGGGCCCGCAGGACGCCGGCCGCCTCCTGCGGGGTGCGCACGGTCCAGTCGACCGGCTCGCCGGAGCTGGTCAGGTAGAACCCGGGGAAGCGCTCCGTGCCGTAGCCGACCACCGGGACCCCGAGCGTTTCGAGGCGCTGCAACGTGGCCGGCACATCGAGGATCGACTTCACGCCCGCGCACACCACCGCGAGGGGAGCCGTGGCGAGCAGGCGCAGATCCGCGGACTCGTCCTGCGTCTCGGTCCAGTCCCGGTGTACGCCGCCGAGGCCGCCGGTCGCGAAGACGCGCAGGCCCGCCCGCGCGGCAAGGAACGCGGTGGCCGACACGGTGGTGGCCCCGCTCGCGCCGGCCGCGATCGCCATCGGCAGATCGCGGTGCCCGAGCTTGCGCAGCTCCTCGTTGGCCACCCGCTCCAACTGCGCCTTGTCCAGGCCCACCAGGGGCCGCCCGTCCAGAACCGCGATGGTCGCGGGAACGGCGCCCCGGTCGCGTACCAGCTGCTCCAGTTCGCGGGCGACGCGCAGATTGCGCGGCCGGGGGAGGCCGTGCGAGATGATCGTCGACTCCAGAGCGACGACCGGCCGCCCCTCGTCAAGAGCTGTCCTCACTTCTTCCGACACCGCTGTCTCATCACGTACGTCGTCAAAAGGCATGCCCCATCCCTGGCACGTCCGGAAGACGGGTAAACGTTTCTCAACTCCGCTCCGAAGAACCCGGTTTCATCGCCCCCGCACCGGGTGAGGGGACGCGCTGGACAGACTGTCGTGCGGCGGCCCGGGGACCTGGTCGTCCTGTCGGTCAAAGACCGGGCCGGGCACGGCTACATTGACCGGTCATGAGCACCACGGACCAGGCCCCCGACGCATCCACGAGCCCCGAGCCCCAGGACCGGGGCCCGCTCGGGCCCGCGTCCTTCGCCGTACGCATCCCCGACGCCGAGCTGGAGCCCGAGCCGCTCGACCCGGAGCAGATCGTGTCCGGCGCGCCGGAGGTGACGGGGAAGGTGCTGTGGGAGTCGGCGGACGGTAAGCAGATCCGCGGCATCTGGCAGATCACGCCCGGCGTGGTGACCGACACCGAGGCCGACGAGCTGTTCGTGGTCGTCAGCGGGCGGGCCACCATCGAGGTGGCGGGCGGCGACACCCTGGAGGTCGGCCCCGGGAGCGCCTGCGTGCTGCGCGAGGGCGACCGCACCACATGGACCGTCCACGAGACGCTGCGCAAGGCGTACCACATCAGTCTGTAGCGGGCCGTCGCGTCCAGTCCGAGGGCGGTCGGGCCCCTGGTGTTCAGTCCGCGGCGGGCGCCCGGTCCTTGTCCGGCGTGCCGTGGCGCCTTGAGGTGAGCAGGGCGAGGGCCGCCATCGGCAGCAGGAGCGCGGCTCCGGCCGCGTTCAGCCAGCCGTAGCCCGCGCGGGCCACGATCAGGCCGGCGGCGAGGCCGCCGAGGCCCGCCGACACGTTCATGGTCAGATCGCACAGGCCCTGCACGGCGGCGCGGGCGGGGCCCGGCACCGAGTCGGTCAGCAGGGCCGAGCCGGAGACGAGCCCCGCCGACCAGCCGAGGCCGAGCAGGAAGAGCCCGGCCATGGTCTGCCCGTGGCTCGCGCCCGCCGTGCCCGCCAACAGGGCGGCGCAGCACAGCAGTCCGGCCGCCAGGCCGATCACCGAGAGGCGCCCGAGCCGGTCGGCGAGCCGGCCCATCACGGGTGAGAACGCGTACATGCCCGCGATGTGGACGCTGATGACGAGCCCGATCAGCTGGATGTCCGCGCCGTGCCGGGTGAGGGCGACCGGCGTCATCGACATGATCGACACCATGGCGGTGTGCGACACGGCGACCGTGACGAGCGCGAGGCGGGCCCGCGGCGACTGCCTGATCGCGTTCACCCCGGCCCGCAGCGACCGGGCCGCTGCGGAGTGAGCGGCGCCGCCGTCCAGGGCCCGCGCGGTCAGGAGCGGGTCCGGCCGCAGCAGTACGCCGACGAGCACGGCGGACAGCAGGAACACGCCGGCCGCCCAGACGAACGGGCCGGCGGCCGCCGGTATGCCGAAGCGGGTGACGCTGCGGCCGGCGGGGGCGGCGATGTTCGGGCCGAGCACGGCGCCGATCGTCGTCGCCCAGACCACGGTGGAGATGGCCCGGGCCCGCCGCTCGGGCTCCGCGAGGTCGGCGGCGGCGTAGCGGGCCTGGAGGTTGCCCAGGGAGCCCGCACCGAAGACGGCCATGCCGATCAGCAGCAGCGGGAAGCTGACGAGCACGGCGCCGGTGACCACGACTGCCGCTCCGAGCACGCCGAGGAGATAGGCGAGCACCAGGCCGGGCCGGCGCCCGCGCCGGGTCATCAGCGCGGCCAGCGGCATCGCGAGGAGCGCGGGCCCCGCCACCATGGCCGCGGAGGCGAGCCCTGCCAGGGCCTGGCTGCCGCTGGTCTCGGCGGCCAGCACCGCGGCCAGGGCGATCCCCGTGGCGTTCGCGAGCCCGCCGAGTATCTGGCTCGCGATCAGTACGGCGGTTATGCGGCGCCGCACGGCGGGCAGCGCCGTCGCGTCGGGCACCGCACGGCGGGCGTCGGGGAGTGTGGTCACCGGCGCAGTGTGCCAGCCCGGCCGGGCACGGGAAACGGCTGGGCCGGGGGAGTGCGGAGGCGCGCGATACGGCTCAGAACAGGGGTTGCGGAAGTACCCCTTCGAGGGCGAGCAGTTGCCGCTTGGTCTCCAGGCCGCCGCCGAATCCGCCGAGGCCGCCGTGGCTCTCGACCACGCGGTGGCAGGGGACCACCACGGGCAGCGGGTTCGACCCCATGGCCGCGCCGACCGCCTGCGCCGCACCGGACTTGCCGACCCGGTCGGCCAGGTCGCCGTACCCCACCACCGTCCCGTACGGCACCCCGGCCGCGAGCTCGCGCAGCACCTCGCGGTTGAAGCCGGACGACAGCGACCAGTCCAGCGGCAGCGTGAACGCGCGCAGCGTGCCGTCGAAGTAGGCCTCGACCTGGCGTATGGGCTCCTCCAGGGGGCCCGGGCCGCCGGGCACGGCCGGGGCCGGCTCGGTGCCGAACCGGGTGGCGAGGGCCCGCAGGGCCCGGTCGCGTACGGTCTCATCGGCGTGGAACACCACGTTGACCAGGCCCTGGCCGGTCGCGGCCAGGAACAGGGGGCCGATGTCGCTCCCGACGACGGCCCACTCGACGAACCGAGCATTGCTGTTCATGCCGACCACCGTACGACCGGCCACTGACAACGCCGGGTGCCCGGCGGCCCCGTGACCCGGCAGCGGGGGTCCCGAAGCGAACGGATCCGTCCGGATGGCGACGCCATGTGTGCCCGGAGTCGATAAATTGCCCGGAGAATGTTTGCCTGTCGGGCAGCGAGCCCTAATGTCGCCCCGAGCCAGGGTCGCACCAGGAGTAGGGCCTCTTCAGTCGGCGCGGGGTGAAGGGCACACGAGTATGCACGGGACGGTCGACGGATTCAGCTACGGCCTTGTGACGCCGGTGGCGGCGTTCATCATGGCCTGCCTCGGAGGAGCGCTGGGGTTGCGCTGCACCGCGCGGTCGCTACGGGCCGGGCGCTCCTTCAAGGCCGCCTGGCTGGCGCTCGGCGCCACGTCCATAGGGTCGGGCATCTGGACCATGCACTTCATCGCGATGATGGGCTTCTCGGTCCACGAGGTGCCGTTCGGCTACGACCGGGGCATCACCTTCGCCAGCCTGGCCGTGGCGATCGTGATGGTGGGCATCGGCGTCTTCATCGTCGGCTACCGGGGCGCCACCCCCATGGCGCTGGTCACCGGCGGCACCATCACGGGCCTCGGCATCGCCACCATGCACTACCTGGGCATGGCCGGGATCAGGATGAACGGCGAGTTCCAGTACAACACCGTCGTCGTCAGCGTCTCCGTGGTGATCGCGGTGGTGGCCGCCACCACCGCCCTGTGGGCGGCGGTCTCCGTGCACGGCTTCCTCGCCAGCCTGGGGGCCAGCCTCGTCATGGGCGTCGCGGTCAGCGGCATGCACTACACCGGGATGGCCGCGCTCAGCGTCCAGCTGCACGGCGGCGGCGCCGGCGCGCCGGCCGGCGGGGAGTCGTCCGCCGCGCTGCTCGCGCCCATGCTGATCGGGCCGGTCGCCTTCCTGGTCCTGGCCGGGGTCGTCGTGATGTTCGACCCGCTGGTGGTGATGGGCAAGCCGGACTGGGAGAAGCGCCCGCCGCGTGCGATCCCCGTGCCCCGGCACCGCCCGTCCTTCCCCGAGCGCACCAGCTGGGCGCCGTCCGAGCCCCCGCGCGAGGGCTCCGCCTCACCGCACGACTGGTGAGCGGATCCCGGTCGGACCGCGATTGTCAGTGGCGGGTCGTACGGTGGTTGCATGCGGCCCGTTTCCAAGATCGAACGTACGGTGGCGCCCTTCGAGGTCGTCAGTCCCTACCAGCCCAGCGGTGACCAGCCGGCGGCCATCGCCGAGCTGGAGAAGCGCATCCGTGCAGGTGAGAAGGACGTCGTCCTGCTCGGCGCGACCGGTACCGGAAAGTCGGCGACGACTGCCTGGATGATCGAGAAGCTCCAGCGCCCCACGCTCGTCATGGCGCCGAACAAGACGCTGGCCGCCCAGCTGGCCAACGAGTTCCGCGAGCTGCTGCCCAACAACGCCGTCGAGTACTTCGTGTCGTACTACGACTACTACCAGCCCGAGGCGTACGTCCCGCAGTCGGACACCTACATCGAGAAGGACTCCTCGATCAACGAGGAGGTCGAGCGCCTCCGTCACTCGGCGACCAACTCGCTGCTCACCCGGCGTGACGTGATCGTGGTCGCCTCCGTCTCCTGCATCTACGGCCTCGGCACCCCGCAGGAGTACGTCGACCGCATGGTCCCGCTCAAGGTCGGCGAGGAGATCGACCGCGACCAGCTCCTCCGCCGCTTCGTCGACATCCAGTACACGCGCAACGACATGGCGTTCGCCCGCGGCACCTTCCGGGTACGCGGCGACACCATCGAGATCTTCCCGGTCTACGAGGAACTGGCCGTCCGCATCGAGATGTTCGGGGACGAGATCGAGGCCCTGTCCACCCTCCACCCGATCACCGGCGAGATCATCAGCGAGGACCAGTCGCTGTACGTCTTCCCCGCGAGCCACTACGTGGCGGGCCCGGAGCGCATGGAGAAGGCCGTCAACGGCATCGAGAAGGAGCTGGAGCAGCGGCTCGCGGAGCTGGAGAAGCAGGGCAAGCTCCTGGAGGCCCAGCGGCTGCGCATGCGCACCACGTACGACCTGGAGATGCTCCGCCAGATCGGCAGCTGCTCCGGCGTCGAGAACTACTCGATGCACTTCGACGGCCGCGACCCCGGCACCGCGCCCAACACCCTGATCGACTACTTCCCCGAGGACTTCCTGCTCGTCCTCGACGAGTCGCACGTGACGGTGCCGCAGATCGGCGCGATGTACGAGGGCGACGCATCGCGCAAGCGCACCCTGGTCGACCACGGTTTCCGGCTGCCCTCCGCGCTGGACAACCGGCCGCTGAAGTGGGAGGAGTTCCTCGGCCGCATCGGCCAGACCGTCTATCTGTCGGCCACCCCGGGCAAGTACGAGCTCTCCCGTGGCGACGGCTTCGTGGAGCAGATCATCCGCCCGACCGGCCTGGTCGACCCGGAGGTCGTGGTCAAGCCCACCGAGGGCCAGATCGACGACCTGGTGCACGAGATCCGCCAGCGCACCGAGAAGGACGAGCGGGTCCTGGTCACCACCCTGACCAAGAAGATGGCCGAGGACCTCACGGACTACTTCCTGGAACTGGGCATCCAGGTGCGGTACTTGCACAGCGACGTCGACACCCTGCGCCGCATCGAGCTGCTGCGCGAGCTGCGGGCCGGCGAGTACGACGTCCTGGTCGGCATCAACCTGCTGCGTGAGGGCCTCGACCTGCCCGAGGTCTCCCTGGTGTCGATCCTCGACGCCGACAAGGAGGGCTTCCTGCGCTCGGGCACCTCGCTGATCCAGACCATCGGCCGTGCGGCGCGAAACGTCTCCGGCCAGGTCCACATGTACGCCGACCGCGTCACCCCGGCGATGGAGAAGGCCATCGAGGAGACCAACAGGCGCCGCGAGAAGCAGATCGCGTACAACAAGGAGAAGGGGATCGACCCGCAGCCCCTTCGCAAGAAGATCAGCGACATCGCCGCGACCATCGCGCGCGAGGAGGTCGACACCGAGGAGCTGCTCGGCACCGGATACCGCCAGGGCAAGGAGGGCAAGGCCGCCAAGGCGCCGGTGCCCTCGCTCGGCGGCAAGGCGGCCAAGGGCGCCAAGGGCGCCAAGGGCGCCAAGAAGGAGCTCACCGACCGGCCCGCGGCCGAACTGGCGGGAATCATCGAGGAGATGACGGACCGGATGCGGGCGGCGGCCGCGGATCTCCAGTTCGAGGTGGCGGCCCGGTTGCGCGACGAGGTCGGCGAGTTGAAGAAGGAGCTCCGCCAGATGAAGGAGGCGGGTCTCGCCTGACGCGTCCGGTTGCGGGGGCCGGTGCCGTGCCTGCGCGGTGTGTTGCAACACCGCCACAAAATGGCCCCCGCGCGGGCGCGCGGCCCGCGCGACTGCGTAGGGTCGGGCGCGAGAACGTACAACAACGCAAAGCATGTCAAGAACGACACATGGGGAGAGGGGACAGCGCGTGACGGTCAATCTGTCCAAGGGTCAGGCCATCAGCCTGGAGAAGCAGGGTGGCGGCACCCTGACCGCGGTGCGGATGGGGCTCGGCTGGCAGGCGGCTCCGCGCCGGGGCCTGTTCGGCAAGCGGACGCAGGAGATCGACCTGGACGCCTCGGCGGTGCTCTTCGCCGACAAGCAGCCCGTCGACGTGGTCTTCTTCCGCCACCTCGTCAGCGACGACGGCTCGGTCCGGCACACCGGTGACAACCTCGTGGGCGGTGCCGGGCAGGGTGGTGACGACGAGTCGATCCTGGTCGACCTCTCGCGCGTGCCGGTGCACATCGACCAGATCGTCTTCACGGTGAACTCGTTCACCGGCCAGACGTTCCAGGAGGTGCAGAACGCGTTCTGCCGCCTGGTCGACGAGACCAACGGCCAGGAGCTGGCCCGCTACACGCTGGACGGCGGCGGTCAGTACACGGCGCAGATCATGGCCAAGGTGCACCGCGCGGGCGGCGGCTGGCAGATGACCGCCATCGGCAACCCGGCCAACGGCCGCACCTTCCAGGACCTGATGCCGGCGATCCTGCCGCACCTCTGACCGCACCCCGGTACAGCGGTACCGGACATCGCTGCACCGAACACGGCACCGCGGCACCGAACATCGCAGCACCGCAGCACCGCAGCTCCCGGAGGCACGACGCCGCCGGGAGCTGCACCACAACCGCCCGCGCGGCACCCGCACCACCATCAACTCGACGAGGGGACAGAGGCGATGACGGCCGAGCTGGTACGGGGGCAGAATCACCCCCTGCCCCAGACCCGACTGGAGATCCGGGTGTCGGCCGGCACCCCGATCGTGGCCGGTGCCACCCTCGGCGACGAGCAGGGCAGGGTGCACGGGGTGGAGCGCGTCGCCCATCCCGGCGCACCGACCCTGCCCGGCCTCGAGGTCTCCCGGCAGGCCGCGGCCGACCACCGCCTGGCGGTGGACCTGGAGGCCTTGGGCGAGGGCGTACACCGGGTCAACGTGCTGCTCGCGCTGCCGCTCGGCACGGCCGGGCCCAGCCGGTTCGCGGCGGTGGCCGCGCCGTTCGTCGCCGTCACGGGCCTGGACGGCACCGAGATCGCCAGCTTCACCCTCACCGGCCTCGGCGCCGAGTCGGCCGTCGTGGCCCTGGAGCTCTACCGCCGCCAGGGCGCCTGGAAGATCCGCGCCATCGGCCAGGGGTACGCGGGCGGGCTCGCCGATCTGCTGGCCGACCAGGGCCTGCCCGAGGCGGGCCCCCTCGCCGCCGCCATCCAGGACGCGATCGCGCTCGGCGCCTCCCGCTCGGTGGCCGCCCCGCCACCCCGTACGAGTGACGACGCTCGGGTGCGGACGCCCGGGCCCGGCGCGGCCGGCGGGCCCGCTCCGGTCGGCGCCGAGCCGCCTGCGGGCCTGGCGCCGCAGGCCGTCGGGGACGGCGGCCCCATCAACTACGCGCACCCCAGGCGCCAGACCAGCACGCCTCCGGCGCCCGCCCCGGTCGCGCCGCCCGCGGCCCCCGGCGAGCCCGCCCGGCCCGTCGCGGGGGACGCCGGTGGCTGGTCGATGGACGAGCGGCTCTACAACCAGGTGTGGGGCATGTTCGAGGACCTGGCCCGGGCCGTCGCCGCCTATCGCAGTGCCGTCGACTTCGCGGACTCGCGGATGGAGCAGGAGCTGGACCGCGCCCTGTCCGATCCGCGCGGCCGGATGGGCGTCGCCGGGGACCGGGCGCGCGAGGAGGCCCGGGTCAAGCGGGAGGACCTGGTGGGGCGGGCCAAGGAGGCGCTCGACCGCGATCTAGCCCAGCTGAGCGCCGAGTCCGAGGTCGTCGAGCCCGCGCTTCCGCCCGCGTACGCCCGCTGGGACAACCCGGTGTGGCATGCCTACCGGGTGCCGATGGAGCTTCCGATGGCCCTGCGCATCGGCGATCTGCGGCTGCCCGAGCAGCCGGAGCTGCGCATTCCGATGCTGGTCCGGCTGCCCCTTGAGCGCGGTCTGTGGATCGACTCCGGGCGCGGTGGCTCCGACGAGGCCGTTTTCATGGACCCCGACCAGATCAAGGGCCTCGCGGTGGACACCGCCGTGGCGGTCGCGGCCCGGCTGCTCGCGGTCTATCCGGCCCACGAGTTCGCCGTCCACGTCATCGACCCGGCAGGCTCCGCCGCCGCCCGGCTCGCCCCGCTCACCCGGTCCGGGGTGCTCGCCGCGCCGCCCGCGGCCGGCGCGGCCGGAGTGTCCGAGGTCCTCGCCAGGCTCACCGAGCGGGTCGACCTGGTCCAGATGGCGGTGCGGGCAGGGGCGGGCGCGGACGCGCTGCCGCCCGGCATGGACACCGCCGAGCAACTGCTGATCGTCAACGACTTTCCGCACGGCTTCGACGACCGCGCCCTCAACCAGCTGCGCTATCTCGCCGACGAGGGACCCTCGGTCGGCGTGCATCTGCTGATGGTCGCCGACCGCGAGGAGGCCAGCGAGTACGGACCGGTCCTCCAGCCGCTGTGGCGCTCGCTGCTGCGCCTGACGCCGGTCCCGGACGATCACCTCGCCGACCCGTGGGTGGGACACGCCTGGACGTACGAGCCGCCCCTCGCGCCGCCCGGCAGCCGCGTGGTGGAGCAGGTCCTGGGCCAGGTCGGCGAGGCCCGCGAGGCCTGGCCGCGCTGAGGTTCCGCCCGCCGGCCCACTCCGCCGTCAGGACCAGACCGGCCGCCTCTGACCTGGCCATTTGGCCTTTCTTTACCAATCTCTTTACCTTCTCTTGGTTATTCGGGTAGGCTTCTTCCCAGCGGAGGGGAGTACTCCCGACTGCGGCGTTCCCGTCAATACGGACCCACGGGACGGGTCCCGGGGCGCCGGCCCGCGGTGCGAGGGAAGGCGCCCGGGTGGAAGAGACCTCCGGCAGCGACGACGCTGATCAGTAGCCGTACGACGCCGGAGGCGCAGTGGACGTTTCAATGACCCTGTGGGTACTGACCATCCTTGGTCTGTGTGCCCTGATCGCGGCCGACTTCTTCATCGGGCGCAAGCCCCATGACGTATCGGTCAAGGAAGCCGGCATCTGGACCGTGGTCTGGATCGTGCTGGCCGCGCTCTTCGGCCTCGGCCTGCTGTTCTTCGGCAACGGCCAGGCGTCGGGCGAGTTCTTCGCGGGCTTCATCACCGAGAAGTCGCTCAGCGTCGACAACCTCTTCGTCTTCATCCTGATCATGGCGAAGTTCTCGGTGCCCTCGCACCTCCAGCAACGGGTGCTGCTCTTCGGCGTGTTGATCGCCCTCGTACTGCGCGCGATCTTCATCGCGGCCGGTGCCGCGGTGATCGCGAACTTCTCCTGGGTCTTCTACATCTTCGGCGCGTTCCTCATCTACACCGCCTGGAAGCTCATCCAGGAGGCGCGCTCCGGCGACGAGGAGGAGGAGTTCGAGGAGAACCGCCTCCTGAAGTCCGTCGAGAAGAAGTTCGGCGTCGCCGACAAGTACCACGGCACCAAGCTGTTCGTGCGGAACAACGGCAAGAAGGTCATGACACCGCTGATGGTCGTCATGCTCGCCATCGGCACCACCGATGTGCTCTTCGCGATGGACTCGATCCCCGCGATCTTCGGCCTCACCCAGGACCCGTACATCGTCTTCACCGCCAACGCCTTCGCCCTGATGGGTCTGCGTCAGCTGTACTTCCTGATCGGCGGACTGCTCAAGAAGCTGGTCCACCTCAGCTACGGCCTGTCGGTGATCCTCGGCTTCATCGGCGTGAAGCTGGTGCTGCACGCCCTGCACGAGAACGGGGTGAACGTTCCGGAGATCTCCATCCCCGTCTCGCTGGGCGTCATCTGCGGTGTGCTGGTCATCACCACCATCACCAGCCTCGTCGCCGCCAAGAAGCAGGCGGCGGCCGAGGAGCCGCACAAGGACAGCATCGGCGCCTGACCTCGGCAGCGAGGCGGCCCCTACGCCGGGGCCGCCTCCGGCTCCGCCCCGGGACCCGGCTGCGCCACCGGCGCGGGCCGGGTCTCGGGCAGCAGCGCGAAACAGGCCAGGCTCAGCAGCCCGATGCCGGTCAGATACGCGGCGACGCCCCACGGCGGGCCGTCGCCGCGGGACAGAGCCGTCGCCACGATCGGGGTGAGGGCGCCGCCGAGGACCCCGCCCAGGTTGTAGCCGACCGCGGCGCCCGTACAGCGCACCCTCGGCTCGTACAGCTCCGGCAGATACGCCGCGATCACCGCGAACATCGAGATGAACGCGAGCATCGCACCGAGGAACCCGGCGAACATCAACAGCGGCTGGGCGGTCGCGAGCAGCGCCACCATCGGGAACATCCACACCACCGTCGCGGCGCAGCCCACCAGACAGAGCGGCCTGCGCCCGTAGCGGTCGCCGAGCAGCGCCGCGAACGGTGTCAGTACGCCCATGATCGCGACGGCGGCCATGACGCACGTCAGCATCACGGTGCGGTCGACTCCGAGGCGTTCGGTCGCGTACGCGAGCGACCAGGTCGACACCGAATAGAAGACGGCGTACCCGATCGCGAGGGCGCCCGCGGTCAGCAGCACCAACCGCCAGTGCCCGCGCACCACTTCGAGCAGCGGCAGCCCGGCCGGCTCGCCCATCGCGTGGAACTGCGGGGTCTCGGCGAGCGAGGTCCGCAGCAGCAGACCGCCGAGCGCGAGCAGCCCGGCACCCCAGAACGGCACCCGCCACCCCCAGTCGCGGAACTGGGCGTCGGTCAGACCGGCGGACAGGGCGAGGACGATCCCGTTGGCCAGCAGGAAGCCGAGGGACGGGCCGATCTGCGGAAAGCTCGTCCACAGACCGCGCCGGTGGGCGGGCGCGTGCTCGGCCGTGAGCAGCACCGCGCCGCCCCACTCGCCGCCGAGCCCCAGCCCTTGCAGGAAGCGCAGCACCAGGAGCAGTACGGGCGCCGTGATGCCGATCGAGGCGTACGAGGGCACACAGCCGACCGCGACCGTCGCGAGGCCGGTCAGGGTGAGCGAGGCGAACATGACCGGGCGACGCCCGTAGCGGTCGCCGATGTGCCCGAAGACGACCGAGCCGAGGGGGCGGGCCAGGAAGCCGGCCCCGAAGGTGCCGAAGGCGGCCAGGGTCCCCGCGACCGCGGAGAACGTGGGGAAGAACAGCGGGCCCAGAATCAGGGCGGCCGCCGTGCCGTAGACGAAGAAGTCGTAGAACTCGATGGCGGTGCCCGCGAGCGAGGCCGCCGCGAGGCGGAGCATCGAAGGGGGAGCGGGGGACCGCGGGGGAGTGGTGGTGCGCATGTCGCGCCAACTACCCGGGGTGATCATGCGTTACGGGGGCGCGCGGGGGCTCGGCGGGCGGCGGGCGGGAGCACGCTCGCCCGGCCGATTGTCAGTGGCGGGTGCCACCATCGGGGCATGGACATCTTCGGCGCACCGAACGGGCCGGTTCCCTCCCCGGGACCGGCGGCGGAGCCCGCCGCCGGGCGGTGGCTACCAGCCGCGCGCGTGCCACTCCGGCAGGTGCGGGCGCTCGTCGCCGAGCGTGGTGTCGTTGCCGTGGCCGGGGTAGACCCAGGTCTCGTCCGGCAGGGTGTCGAAGAGCTTGGTCTCGACATCGCGGATGAGGCTCGCGAAGGCCTCCGGGTCCTTCCAGGTGTTGCCCACGCCGCCCGGGAAGAGACAGTCGCCGGTGAACACATGGGGGTGCCCGTGCGGGTCGTCGTAGACCAGGGCGATCGAGCCCGGCGTGTGGCCGACGAGGTGGCGCGCGGTGAGCTCGACGCGGCCGACCCTGATCGTGTCGCCGTCCTCGACCGGCACATCGGTCGGCACGGGGATGCCCTCGGCGTCGTAGCGGCCCGCATAGGTGCGCGCGCCCGTCGCGGCGACGACCTCGGCGAGCGCCTGCCAGTGGTCGCCGTGGCGGTGCGTGGTGACGACGGACGCGATGCCGTCGTCACCGATCAGCGTGAGCAGCGTCGCCGGGTCGGCGGCCGCGTCGATGAGCAGCTGCTCGCCGGTGTTGCGGCAGCGCAGCAGATAGGCGTTGTTGCCCATCGCGCCGACCTCCACCTTGGAGATCATCAGGTCGGTCAACTCGTGCACATCGGCGGGACCGCCGGCCTTCACCGCTCCGCTGTACGTCATGGCCTCAGCCTAGCGCCGGGGTCACAGCGGGGGCAGGGCGGGCAGCGTTCCGCCGGTGGCCTTCAGGGCGGCGCCGTCGCGTCGTCCGGCGAGCCAGCCGACGAGGTCCGCGGCGGGGCCGCTCACCTGGACGGGGCCGCCCCCGGCGCCGCCGCCGGTGGTCCAGGTGCGGCCGGTGTCGTCGCTCAGGGCGATCGACGGAAGGCTCTTGTGGCCGGCGAACCGCGCGGTGAGGAAGTCGGTCTCGCGGCGGACGAAGTCCTCGGGGAGGTCTTCGAGTTCATAGCCGATCCCGAGGTCCACGTGGTGCAGCTCGACCTCGACGAGCCGCCGGAAGGGCACGCGGGCCGCGGCGTCCGTCACGCCGTTGCGCAGCTCGACGGTGCGGGACCAGTCGGCGGGCCGCTCGCCCTCCGCCTGGAAGCCGGCCGCGCTGTCGCGCACGTCCGCGAGCTGGACGTCCAGCGGGCGGGGCGCGTCGCGGTCGATGTCGGCGTCCCGGGTCTCGGCGTCCGCATACATGGGCCGCCCGGCCAGGACGTTGACGAGCGCGTCCGCGTTCCGTGCGATATGGGCCAGCACATGGCCGCGGCTCCAGCCGGGCAGCCGTGACGGCTCGGCGACGGAGGCGTTGTCCAGTGCGGCGGCTGCGGTGAGCAGCCGTTCGGTGGCTTCGCGTACAGAGGCCAGGTCGCGCGCGTGATCAATCATGGCGCCGACGATAGCCCCGCCACTCGTCCGGGTGAAGGTGGGCGGACGAGTCCGTAAATCGAATGCACGTGCTATACGCTCGGGAATGGGTTCCTCCTCGGAAGTGTTGGGGAACCTGTCCGGATTCATCCAAGAATCAACGACATCACCGCGGCGGCCCCCCTACCCTGGACGGGGGTCCTGCAGCTCCCTCTCCCTATGAAAGGTGCGGACCGGCGTGGCCGACCGTCTCATCGTCCGTGGCGCGCGCGAGCACAACCTCAAGAACGTCTCGCTCGACCTGCCGCGCGACTCCCTCATCGTCTTCACGGGTCTTTCCGGGTCGGGCAAGTCCTCGCTCGCCTTCGACACGATCTTCGCGGAGGGTCAGCGCAGGTACGTCGAGTCGCTGTCCTCGTACGCCCGCCAGTTCCTCGGGCAGATGGACAAGCCGGACGTCGACTTCATCGAAGGCCTGTCGCCCGCGGTCTCCATCGACCAGAAGTCGACCTCGCGCAACCCGCGCTCGACGGTCGGCACCATCACCGAGGTCTACGACTACCTGCGTCTGCTGTTCGCGCGCATCGGCAAGCCGCACTGCCCCGAGTGCCGCCGGCCCATCTCGCGCCAGTCGCCCCAGGCCATCGTCGACAAGGTGCTCGAACTGCCGGAGGGCAGCCGCTTCCAGGTGCTCTCGCCGCTGGTCCGCGAGCGCAAGGGCGAGTTCGTCGACCTGTTCGCCGACCTCCAGACCAAGGGCTACAGCAGGGCCCGGGTCGACGGGGAGACCATCCAGCTCGCCGAGCCGCCGAAGCTGAAGAAGCAGGAGAAGCACACCATCGAGGTGGTCATCGACCGCCTCACCGTGAAGGACGGCGCCAAGCGCCGCCTGACCGACTCGGTGGAGACCGCGCTCGGCCTGTCCGGCGGCATGGTCGTGCTCGACTTCGTCGACCTGGCGGCCGACGACCCCGAGCGCGAGCGGATGTACTCGGAGCACCTGTACTGCCCCTACGACGACCTGTCCTTCGAGGAGCTGGAGCCGCGCTCCTTCTCCTTCAACTCGCCGTTCGGCGCCTGCCCCGACTGCACCGGCATCGGCACCCGCATGGAGGTCGACCCCGACCTGATCATCCCGGACGAGGACAAGTCCCTCGACGAGGGCGCGGTCTCGCCGTGGTCGCTCGGCCACACCAAGGACTACTTCGCCCGCCTGGTGGGGGCGCTCGCCGGGGAGCTGGGCTTCCGCACCGACATCCCCTGGGCCGGCCTTCCGCAGCGCGCCAAGAAGGCGCTCCTGTACGGCCACAAGACCCAGATCGAGGTCCGCTACCGGAACCGGTACGGGCGCGAGCGGGCGTACACCACCGCCTTCGAGGGCGCGGTGCCGTTCGTCAAGCGGCGTCACTCCGAGGCGGAGACCGACGGCGCCCGCGAGCGCTTCGAGGGCTATATGCGGGAGGTGCCCTGCCCGACCTGTGCGGGCACGCGCCTGAAGCCCCTGGTCCTCGCGGTCACCGTGATGGAGCGGTCCATCGCCGAGGTCGCCGCGATGTCGATCAGCGACTGCGCCGACTTCCTGGCGAAGCTCAAGCTCAACAGCCGCGACAAGAAGATCGCCGAGCGGGTCCTGAAGGAGGTCAACGAGCGGCTGAAGTTCCTGGTCGACGTCGGCCTCGACTACCTCTCGCTCAACCGCGCGGCCGGCACGCTCTCCGGCGGCGAGGCCCAGCGCATCCGGCTCGCCACCCAGATCGGCTCCGGCCTGGTCGGCGTGCTCTACGTCCTGGACGAGCCGTCGATCGGGCTGCACCAGCGCGACAACCACCGTCTGATCGAGACGCTGGTCCGCCTGCGCGACATGGGCAACACCCTGATCGTGGTCGAGCACGACGAGGACACCATCAAGGTGGCCGACTGGGTCGTCGACATCGGCCCCGGCGCCGGTGAGCACGGCGGAAAGGTCGTCCACAGCGGGCCGTTGAAGCAGCTGCTCACCAACAAGGAGTCGATGACCGGGCAGTACCTGGCGGGCAAGCGGTCGATCCCGCTGCCCGACGTGCGCCGTCCCGTCGACCCCTCGCGCCGGCTCACCGTGCACGGCGCGAAGGAGAACAACCTCCGCGACATCGACGTCTCCTTCCCGCTCGGTGTGCTGACCGCCGTCACGGGCGTCTCCGGCTCGGGCAAGTCGACGCTGGTCAACGACATCCTCTACACGCACCTGGCCCGCGAGCTGAACGGGGCGCGCAGTGTGCCCGGGCGGCACACCCGGGTCGACGGCGACGACCTGGTCGACAAGGTCGTGCACGTGGACCAGTCGCCGATCGGCCGTACGCCCCGGTCCAACCCGGCGACGTACACCGGCGTCTTCGACCACGTCCGCAAGCTGTTCGCCGAGACGATGGAGGCGAAGGTCCGGGGTTATCTGCCGGGCCGGTTCTCCTTCAACGTCAAGGGCGGCCGCTGCGAGAACTGCTCGGGCGACGGCACGATCAAGATCGAGATGAACTTCCTGCCGGACGTGTACGTGCCGTGCGAGGTCTGCCACGGGGCGCGCTACAACCGGGAGACCCTGGAGGTCCACTACAAGGGCAAGTCCATCGCCGAGGTCCTGGACATGCCGATCGAGGAGGGCCTGGAGTTCTTCGAGGCCGTTCCGACGATCGCCCGTCACCTGCGGACGCTGAACGAGGTCGGGCTCGGGTACGTCCGGCTCGGGCAGTCCGCGCCGACCCTTTCGGGCGGTGAGGCCCAGCGCGTGAAGCTGGCGTCCGAGCTGCAGAAGCGGTCCACGGGGCGCACGGTGTACGTCCTCGACGAGCCCACCACCGGGCTGCACTTCGAGGACATCTCGAAGCTGATCAAGGTGCTTTCGGGTCTTGTCGACAAGGGCAACTCGGTGATCGTCATCGAGCACAACCTGGACGTCATCAAGACGGCGGACTGGGTGGTCGACATGGGCCCCGAGGGCGGCAACGGGGGTGGCCTGGTCATCGCGGAGGGCACGCCCGAGGAGGTCGCCTCGGAGCCGGCCAGCCACACCGGGAAGTTCCTGCGGGACATTCTGGGGGCGGACCGGATCAGTGACGCGGCGTCTTCGCCGGGGCGGAAGTCCGCGAAGCGGGTCGCGCCGGCGAAGAAGGCGGCGGCCTCCGGCAAGGTGGCCTCCCCGAAGGTGGCTGCGCGGGGTGCTGGTGCGGCGAAGAAGGCGGCGCCGGCGAAGAAGGCGGTGCGGGCTCGGAAGGCCTGAGTTTTTCCCCTCCCCGCCCCTTCCCTAGACCCTCCGGGGGTGGGGAGGGGCGGGCGTCCCGGGGCTCCGCCCCAGCCCCCGTTCGCGCCTGAACGACGCTCGTCCTCAAACGCCGGACGGGCTGAAGATGCCGACGCGGACCAGCACCGGCACGGCCAGGGGCGCGGGGAACTGCGCGAGTGGCCGCGTACGGTCCGCAGACTAGACCGGGGTTTTCAGGGGCGCGGGGAACTGCGCGACCGGCCACGCACGATCGGCACCTGAGAACGGACCCGTCCAGGGGCGTGGGGAACTGCTCGAGCAACCCACCGCGCGCCCGCACCACGCCACCCCGCGGGCGGAAGCCGCACCCCCCCGGCAGGGGGCGGTCAGGAAGGGGATGCCCCTACCTGAGCAGACGTGGGCGGCTGGGCGCCCTCCCTCGTGCAGGTCAGGGCCGCGGCTCTCGCCGCGTAACGCAGGACGCGGGGCCAGTCCGCCGTGCGCAGGGCGGACCGCGTCGGCACGTGGTGGAGCAGCGCCGCGTTCACCGTGTCGCCCGCGCCGATGGTGTCCACCACCTTCAGCCGTTCCGCCGGCACCGAGTGCTCCGCGCCTTGCGACGTGTACGCCGTCAGGCCCGCCGCGCCGTTCGTCAGGACCACCGCCGCCGGGCCCGCCGCCAGCCACTCCTCGGGGGTGCCGCCCAGCCACTGGGCGTCCTCCCGCGAGAGCTTCAGGAGGGAGACGTACGGCAGCCAGCTCCTGAAGCGGGCGCGGTAGGCGTCGGGGTCGGGGATCAGGGCGGGGCGGATATTGGGGTCGAGCAGGGTCAACAGGCCTCGGGCCGACTCCCTGCGCAGCAGGGCCTCGTACGCGGTGGCACCCGGTTCCAGCACCAGGGAGCAGGTGCCGAGGGCCAACGCCGTTGCCCCGGGCGGGAGTTGGGGCGGGAGGGCGAAGAGGCGGTCCGCGGTGCCGTCGGCGTAGAAGCCGTATCCCGCCGAGCCGTCCGGCCCCAGCGTCGCCACGGCTAGCGTCGTGGGCTCGGGGCCGCGCTGCACCAGGGACGTGTCCACGCCGGCCGCGCGCAGCCCGGCCAGGAGGGCCTCGCCGAAGCCGTCCGTGGAGATCCGGGAGCAGAACGCGGCCCCCGCGCCGAGCCGGCCCAGGGCCACCGCGGTGTTGTACGGGCCGCCACCGGGCCGTGGCGCCAGCGGCCCCAGCGGATCCTCGGGATGCTGCGGCACCAGGTCGATGAGGGACTCTCCGGCGACGACGATCACGGCCCAGAACGTAACCCATTCCCGGGCCGCGGGGGCAGCCCCGCCGCAGGGTGAGCCCCGGCGCGGGGCGGCCGATCTGCGCCGGTATCGTCGATGGCGCAACCCGGGTCGGTTGCGGCGGCCGGGTCGGCCGTACGGACGGCCGGCCAGGACAAGACCAGTGATCAGTGGAGATAGCCCATGACCGGCCAGCCCGCCGCCCGTCGCACCGTGCTGAAAGGCGCCGCCCTCGCCGGGGCCGCGGGGGTCGGCGTGGCCGCCTGCTCCACCGACTCCAAGCTCGGCCACGCCGAGACGCCCACGCCCACCGCTCCCGAGCCGCTCGGCACGCCCGACGCGGTGCCCGTCGGCGGCGCCAAGCTCTACCGCGAGCAGCGCGTCATGGTGAGCTGCCCGGCGAAGGGCGAGTACAAGGCGTTCAGCGCCCAGTGCACGCACGCCGGCTGCCTCCTGGAGAAGATCGAGGACGGCCACGCGAACTGCCCGTGCCACGGCAGCCGCTTCAACGTGATGACCGGCAAGCCCGTGCAGGGACCGGCCACCGTGCCGCTGCCCTCGGTGCCGGTGAAGCTCAAGGACGGCCAGCTGGTGGCGGGCCCCGACGCCTGAGACCCGACGCACGGCCTCAGTGGGCCAGAGTGCGCGTGGCCTCTCCGCACTCTGCAATCGCGTGGCCTCTCCCGACTCTTGGAATCGCGTGGCCTCGCCGGGCCGGGGATTCACTCCCAGTCCCAGTCGATCCCCAGGATCCCCGGCCGCACCCCCTGCTCCACCAGGTGCACCGAGCGGTGCCGCCCGCTGAGGGTGAGGTCGCTGCGGCCGGAGCGGGTGGCGCCCGTGGAGGTCTGGGCGAAGCGACGGCAGCGGGCCGGCAGGGCCTGTTCGTCGAACCGCACCTGGAGGACGTACTGCCCGCCGGCGAAGGCGAAGCCGCGGACGTACTCCCGGCTCGGGCCGCCCGTGCCGTCCTCGAAGCCGTATCCGAACAAGTACGTCTCGCCTGCCCGCAGCCGGGTGTCGAAGAGCAGCTCGGCGACCAGGACCCCGCTGGTGGCGTCCCAGCGGACCCGGCCGGTGCGGCAGTTCTCGCCCGCGCGCACCTCGACCCGGGCCGGATCGCAGCCGGCGTCCCCGCGGTGGATCGCCAGATAGCGGTCGACGCCGTCACGATGGGCCCGTACGACATGCTGCGAGTCGCGGCCGCGCATCTCCCGGCCCGCGCCGATGTGGATGCGCTCGTGGTGGCCGACGGTGTGCAGGCCGCCGTCCACCGGTACCTCCAGGCCGGCGATGAGCTGTTCCACGACCCCCGACGCCTCGACGAGCGAACGGTACGAGCGCCCGGCGGGCCGCTCGACATCGGCGATCGAGGCGTCGTCAAGCAGCCGCAGCAGGGAGTTCGACGGCAGGCCGAGCACCTCTTCGAGCCCGCGCACCGCACGCAGCGACTCCGGGCGCTGCGGCCGGCGGGCGCCCTGCTGCCAGTAACTCAGGCTGGTGACACCGACCTTGATGCCGCGCCCGGCCAGATGGTGCTGGACCCGCTGGAGCGGCAGGCCCCGTACGGACAGGGCGGCGCGCAGCGCCAGATGGAACGGGCCGGTGTGCAGCGCCTGCTTCAGGTCGGCCTCGGAGTGGAGCATGGGGGACTCCTCAGTGAACGTTCACGGTGGGGGGTGGGCGCGGGGCGACGACAGGTCGGGGAAAACCTGGTGGCGGGGGAGGAGTTGTTCACACTCCGGCCACTTCGTTCACACCCGCGTACCACCCCGCATTGAAGCGCGTTGACCTGTTCTCGACAACGGCCGATGCTCGACCACAAGCGTCCGGACGCGATCCTCCACCATCCCCAACCCCCCACCCCGCCATGGGAGGAACGCGATGCGCAGCAAGAAGAGACGGCTGTCCGCCCTCACCCTCGTGGTGGCGGCCCTGTTTGCCGCCCCCACGGCAACGGCCACCGCCGCCCCGCACAACGACAAGCCGGTGCCCGCCGCAGCCGCCGCGGCGAGCTCCAAGCGGCTCAACATCACGATGCAGTCCCAGCAGAAGGACAACTGGTGCTGGGCCGGCAGCGGAAACACCATCGCCACCTGGTTCGGCCGCAACTACACGCAGAACCAGTTCTGCAACGCGGCCTTCGGCCGGGCCCAGGGTTACGACTGCCCCAACTGGCAGGCGGACCTGGGCAATGTGCAGAACGCCCTGAACTGGGCCGGCATCAACTCGGGCTCCTACGTGACCGGTTGGCTGCGCTACTCGACCGTGCAGACCGAGATCAACAACAACCGCCCGATCGAGACCCGCATCCAGTGGTCGAGCGGCGGCGGTCACATGCACGTCCTGTACGGCTACGACGACGCCAGCAGCTGGGTGTACTGGGGCGACCCCTGGCCGTCGAGCACCCGCTACAACTGGGCCTCGCACGACTGGTACGTCAGCAACAACTCCTTCTCCTGGACCCACTCGCTGTACCGGATCGGGGCGTGACGACGATGAAGTTGACCCGCCTCGCACCCACGGGCATCGCACCCGCCGTCCTCGCGGTGGCGCTCGTCGGCCTCGCGGCCCCGGGCGCGTTCGCCGACCAGGCGCCGCTCGCCTCCGCCGACTCCAGGGCCGCGGCCCGCCAGGCCGCGTCCGCTCCCGCCACCCTCGACACGCTCTCCCGCTTCTTCGCGCGGGACGGCAAGGTCGCGCTCAAGGCCGCCGCCCCGCACATCGAGGGCGACGCCGTGCCCGTCTACACGCTCTCCCCGCAGTTCGTGGCGGGGAAGGCGGGCGCCCCCGTCGCACAGGTGGAATACCTCGCCGCCACGGCCGTCTCGTCGGACGGCCAGAAGGCCTCGCTGTGGACGGTCAAGGAGGGCTCGTCCTGGCAGGTGGTCAACATAGCCACCGGCGACGACGAGTCCCGCTACGCGGCGGCCGGCGCCGCGAAGCTCCCCGGCGGCACCGTGTTCCAGGAGCCGCAGATCAACGCCTGGTACGTGGAGAAGGGCAGCAAGGTGCTGCCGCTCGACGAGGACGCCGTCAAGGCGGTCGGCGCGGGCGGCACCACGCTCGCCGCCTACCAGAAGCGCGTCGCGACGGCGTACGGGGACAAGCTGCCGGGCTCGGCCTACGACCGGTCGGGCAAGGCGGGCGGCTACGCCGAGACGGCGGAGGAGTCCCGGGCCCAGGCCGCCCAGGCCGCGGCCGTCGCGTCCCGGCACGGCGACACCTCCCTGACGGTGCTGTCCGGCGCGGGCGCGCTGCTCGTCCTCGGGCTGACGGGGGCGGCCGTACGGCGGCGCCGCGCGGCTGGTCGGGGCTAGCCCCCGGGCCGGTGCGGGGGCCCAACGGAGTGCCCCCGCACCGGCCCGCCCCACGCCTTTTGCCGACGGCCCGCGGACGGCGGCCCGCGCCGTTCCCCGCGCCGGGTTGCTCGCGCAGTTCCCCCGCGCCCCTGGGAACCCTGCCTTCGTCCGCGGGCCGTGGGGGGCGTTCGCGCAGTTCCCCGCGCCCCTGAGAACCCCGTTCTCGTCCGTCCGCCATGTGTGGTTGCTCGCGCAGTTCCCCGCGCCCCTGAAAACCCCGCTCTTGTCTGCGGACCGTGTGTCGCCGTTCGCGCAGTTCCTCGCGCCCCTGGCAGCACCGGGGGCTGGGTGGGAGAACGCGCGAGCGGGGTCTGGGGCGGAGACCCTGGGGTTTGGCGGGGGGACGCCCCGGGGACGCCGGGTTGTCAGCGCCCGCCAGTAGGGTGGTGGCCATGGCAGACCCCTCCAGCTACCGCCCCAAGCCGGGACAGATCCCCGACTCGCCGGGGGTCTACAAATTCCGCGACGAGCACCGCCGGGTGATCTACGTCGGGAAGGCGAAGTCCCTGCGGCAGCGGCTCGCCAACTACTTCCAGCCGTTGACGAGTCTGCACCCGCGCACGGCCACGATGGTGACCACGGCCGCGGCCGTGGAGTGGACCGTCGTCGCCACCGAGGTCGAGGCGCTCCAGCTCGAATACTCCTGGATCAAGGAGTTCGACCCCCGCTTCAACGTCAAGTACCGCGACGACAAGAGCTATCCCTACCTCGCGGTGACGATGAACGAGGAGTTCCCGAGGGTCCAGGTCATGCGCGGCGCCAAGAAGAAGGGCGTGCGCTACTTCGGCCCCTACGGGCACGCCTGGGCGATCCGCGAGACGGTCGACCTGATGCTCCGCGTCTTCCCGGTCCGCACGTGCTCCGCCGGCGTGTTCAAGCGCTCGGCCCAGATCGGCCGGCCCTGTCTGCTCGGCTACATCGGCAAGTGCGCGGCCCCCTGCGTCGCCCGCGTCACCCCCGAGGAACACCGCGAACTGGCGGAGGACTTCTGCGACTTCATGGCCGGCCGCACCGGCGCCTATCTGCGCCGTGTCGAGCAGCAGATGATGGCGGCGGCCGAGGACATGGAGTACGAGCGGGCGGCCCGGCTGCGCGACGACCTGGGGGCGCTCAAGAAGGCCCTGGAGAAGAACGCGATCGTCTTCAACGACGCCACCGACGCCGACCTCATCGCGGTCGCGGAGGACGAGCTGGAGGCGGCCGTCCAGATCTTCCACGTGCGCGGCGGCCGGGTCCGCGGCCAGCGCGGCTGGGTCACCGACAAGGTCGAGGCGGTCGACACCGCGGGCCTGGTCGAGCACGCGCTGCAGCAGCTGTACGGCGAGGAGACGGGCGACTCCGTGCCGAAGGAGGTCCTGGTCCCGGCACTGCCCGAGGACGAGGACGCGGTGAGCCGCTGGCTGGCGAGCCGGCGCGGCTCCAACGTCTCGCTGCGCATTCCGCAGCGCGGCGACAAGAAGGCCCTGATGGTGACGGTCGCGCGCAACGCCCAGCAGGCCCTCACGCTGCACAAGACCAAGCGCGCCTCCGACCTGACGACGCGCTCGCGGGCCCTGGAGGAGATCGCCACGGCCCTGGAGCTCGACAGCGCGCCGCTGCGCATCGAGTGCTTCGACATCTCCCACCTCCAGGGCGACGACGTGGTGGCGTCCATGGTGGTCTTCGAGGACGGCCTCGCCCGCAAGAGCGAGTACCGGCGCTTCCAGATCAAGGGCTTCGAGGGCCAGGACGACGTCCGGTCCATGCACGAGGTGATCAGCCGCCGCTTCAAGCGCTACCTCGCCGAGCAGTCCCGCACGGGGGAGTGGGGCGAGGAGGAGGGCCAGGAGCTCACGGAGGGTTCCGGCCAGGACTCGGGCCAGGACGCGGAAGGGGCCTCGACCGGGCCGTCGTCCGGTCAGGAGGCCGACGGCCTGCCGGGGCGGGAAGCCGACGGCCCGTCCGGGCCCGTGCCCGGCCGGGAGAACGGCGGGCCGAGCGGGCCGGTGTCCGGGGAGCCGAGCGGGCCGGTGTCCGGGGAGGTGTCCGCCTTGCAGGAGGAGGACGGACGGCCCAAGCGGTTCGCCTATCCGCCGCAGCTCCTCGTCGTCGACGGCGGCCAGCCGCAGGTCGCCGCGGCCAAGCGGGCCCTCGACGAGCTGGGCATCGACGACATCGCGGTCTGCGGGCTCGCCAAGCGCCTCGAAGAGGTCTGGGTGCCCGAGGAGGACGACCCGGTGGTGCTGCCCCGCTCCAGCGAGGGGCTCTACCTCCTCCAGCGGGTGCGTGACGAAGCCCACCGCTTCGCCATCACCTATCAGAGGGCCAAACGGACGAAGCGCTTCAAGGCGGGGCCGCTGGATGCCGTGCCCGGCCTCGGCGAAACCCGCAAGCAGGCCCTGATCAAGCATTTCGGCTCGGTGAAGAAGCTCCGGTCGGCGACAATCGACGAGATCTGCGAGGTCCCCGGCATAGGCCGCAAGACGGCCGAGACCGTTGCCGCGGCCCTCGCCGAAGCGGCCCCGGCCGCACCCGCCGTCAACACGGCGACAGGAGAGATCATGGAAGAGGACGACGGGGGCAGCACGACATGACTGAGCAGCACGACGAAGACCGAGAAGCAGGAGTAGACGTGAGTACGGGCACGACGACCGAGGCCGGCGGGGCCGATGCGCCCATCCCCGAGCTGGTGATCATCTCCGGAATGTCGGGTGCCGGGCGCAGCACCGCCGCCAAGTGCCTGGAGGACCTCGGCTGGTTCGTCGTCGACAACCTGCCGCCCGCACTGATCCCCACCATGGTGGAGCTCGGCGCCCGCTCGCAGGGCAACGTGGCGCGCATCGCCGTCGTCGTCGACGTACGCGGCCGCCGGTTCTTCGACAATCTGCGCGAGTCCCTGGCGGACCTCGACGCGAAGGAGGTCACCCGGCGGATCGTGTTCCTGGAGTCCTCCGACGACGCGCTGGTGCGCCGCTTCGAGTCGGTGCGCCGCCCGCACCCCCTCCAGGGCGACGGCCGGATCGTCGACGGCATCGCCGCCGAGCGCGATCTGCTGCGCGAGCTGCGCGGCGACGCCGACCTGGTGATCGACACCTCCAGCCTCAACGTCCACGAGCTGCGCGCCAAGATGGACGCCCAGTTCGCCGGCGACGAGGAGCCGGAGCTGCGCGCCACGGTGATGTCGTTCGGCTACAAGTACGGCCTGCCGGTCGACGCGGACCTGGTGGTCGACTGCCGCTTTCTGCCCAACCCGCACTGGGTGCCGGAGCTGCGTCCCTTCACCGGCCTCAACGAGGAGGTGTCGGGCTACGTCTTCAGCCAGCCGGGCGCCAAGGAGTTCCTCGACCAGTACAGCGAGCTGCTCCAGCTGATCGCGACGGGCTACCGCCGCGAGGGCAAGCGGTACGTGACGATCGCGGTGGGCTGCACGGGCGGCAAGCACCGCTCGGTCGCCATGTCCGAGAAGCTCGCCGCCCGCCTCGCCTCCGAGGGGATCGAGACCGTCGTCGTACACCGGGACATGGGGCGCGAGTGAAGGTGTACCGCCGGCGCACCGCCGGACCGGTGCTGCGCACCGGCCGCAAGCGGGGCGCCCAGCCCAAGGTCGTCGCGCTCGGCGGCGGCATGGGCCTGTCGGCCTCGCTCGCCGCGCTGCGCCGGATCACCGGCGACCTGACGGCCGTCGTCACCGTGGCCGACGACGGCGGCTCCAGCGGCCGCCTGCGCGCCGAGCTGGGCGTGCTGCCGCCGGGCGACCTGCGCAAGGCGCTGGCCGCGCTGTGCGGCGACGACGACTGGGGCCAGACCTGGTCCCGGGTCATCCAGCACCGCTTCCAGTCCAAGGGCGAGCTGCACGAGCATGCGGTGGGCAACCTGCTGATCGTCGCCCTGTGGGAGCAGCTGGGCGACCATGTCCAGGCCCTCGACCTGGTCGGCAAGCTGCTCGGCGCCCAGGGCCGGGTGCTGCCGATGTCGGCCGTGCCGCTGGAGCTGGAGGCCCTCGTACGGGGTCACGACCCGGGGCGTCCCGAGGACGTGGACACCGTGCGCGGCCAGGCCACGGTGGCGCTCACGCCCGGCGAGGTGCTCTCGGTGCAGCTGGTCCCGCACGACCCGCCGGCCGTCCCCGAAGCGGTCGCCGCGGTCCTGGACGCGGACTGGGTGGTGCTCGGTCCCGGCTCCTGGTTCTCCTCCGTCATTCCGCATCTGATGGTGCCCGAACTGCTCGACGCGCTCATCGAGACCAAGGCCCGCAAGGTCCTCTCGCTGAACCTCGCGCCACAACCGGGTGAAACCGATGGCTTCTCTCCGCAGCGTCATTTGGAGGTTTTGGGACGACACGCCCCTAAACTCGCCTTCGACGTGGTGCTGGCCGACGAGGCCGCCGTGCCCGACCGGGGGAGCCTGACCGAAGCCGCGAAACGGCTCGGAGCCGAGGTCGAGCTGGCGCCGGTGGCCAGGCCCGATGGTTCTCCGAAGCACGATCCGGAGCTGTTGGCCGCCGCGTACGACCGTATTTTTCGGATGCATGGAAGGATCGGCCCATGGCGATGACGCCGGCGGTGAAGGACGAGATTTCCCGGCTGCCCGTCACCCGGACCTGCTGCAGGAAGGCGGAGGTCTCGGCGATTCTTCGATTCGCGGGCGGGCTGCACCTGGTGAGCGGCCGCATTGTGATCGAGGCGGAGCTGGACACCGCGATGGCTGCACGCCGGCTGAAGCGGGACATTCTGGAGATCTTCGGGCACAGCTCCGAGCTGATCGTGATGGCTCCGGGCGGCCTGCGCAGAGGCTCGCGGTTCGTCGTACGGGTCGTGGCGGGCGGCGACCAGCTGGCCCGCCAGACCGGCCTCGTCGACGGGCGCGGCCGCCCCATCCGCGGCCTGCCGCCCCAGGTGGTCTCGGGGGCCACCTGTGACGCCGAGGCCGCCTGGCGCGGCGCGTTCCTGGCGCACGGCTCGCTGACCGAGCCGGGCCGCTCCTCGTCCCTCGAGGTGACCTGCCCGGGCCCGGAGGCGGCCCTCGCCCTGGTCGGTGCCGCACGGCGGCTCCAGATCGCGGCCAAGGCACGCGAGGTCCGCGGTGTGGACCGGGTGGTCGTCCGCGACGGTGACGCGATCGGCGCGCTGCTCACCCGTCTCGGCGCGCACGAGTCGGTGCTGGCCTGGGAGGAGCGGCGGATGCGCCGCGAGGTCCGCGCCACCGCCAACCGGCTCGCCAACTTCGACGACGCCAACCTGCGCCGCTCGGCGCGGGCCGCGGTCGCCGCCGGGGCCCGCGTCCAGCGCGCCCTGGAGATCCTCGCCGAGGAGGTCCCCGAGCACCTCGCGGCGGCCGGCCGGCTGCGCATGGAGCACAAGCAGGCCTCCCTCGAGGAGCTGGGCGCGCTCGCCGACCCGCCGCTGACCAAGGACGCGGTCGCGGGCCGGATCCGCCGACTGCTCGCGATGGCCGACAAGCGGGCCCAGGACCTGGGCATCCCGGGCACCGAGTCCAACCTGACGGAGGAGATGGCGGACGGCCTGGTCGGCTGAGTCCGGCTCGCCCCAACTCGCCTGAACCGGCGCCCACTTGGTGGGCGCCGGTTCCGTTTTCGCACAGACGTCGCGGGAGGCTGCGGTATTGACATGATCATGAAGTGTCATGAGCCTGGCGTCGGTCCACTTTCGTGGCAGACAACAGCAAGGGGGGCTTATGAGACGCAGAGCGAGAGCGATCCTCGCCGCTGCATCACTGATGACGGCCGGGCTCGTGGCGGCACCCGTCGCCCAGGCCAGTCAGAGCGGAGCCGACGGCGAGGGCATCGTCGTCTGGAACGCCCAGGTCAGCCGCGCACAGCTGCCGCTGCTCCTGGAAGCCGGCGCCGACGCCCAGGAACTGGGCGCCGAGCTGCCCGCCAAGGGCTCGGCGGGAGTCGAGCTCTACCTCACCAAGTCCCAGGCCGCCGCCCTGCGCGGCAAGGGCGTCACCCTGTCCGAGCGCAAGGTCTCCGCGCAGGCCCAGAACCGGCTCAAGGCCGCGGGCGACGGGGTGTTCCGCCCGTACAGCGGCAAGAACGGGCTGAAGCAGGAGATCCTCGACACGGGCAAGGCCAACCCGAACCTCACCAAGGTCGAGTCGATCGGCAAGACCACGGACGGCCAGGACATCCTCGCCCTCAAGCTGACCAAGGGCGCGAACAAGTCCAGGGACGGCTCCAAGCCCGCCACGCTGTACCTGTCCAACCAGCACGCCCGGGAGTGGATCACTCCGGAGATGACCCGGCGGCTGATGCACTACTACCTCGACAACTACGGCAAGGACCCGCGGACCACCAAGATCGTGGACTCCACCGAGCTGTGGTTCGTGCTCTCCGCCAACCCGGACGGCTACGACTACACCTTCACGCCCGGCAACCGGCTGTGGCGCAAGAACCTCCGCGACAACAACGGCGACGGGAAGATCACGTCCGTCGACGGCGTCGACCCGAACCGCAACTTCCCCTACAAGTGGGGCTACGACAACGAGGGTTCGTCCGAGGACCCGTCGAACGAGACCTACCGGGGCCCGAGCGCAGGCAGCGAGCCCGAGACCAAGGCGCTCGACTCCTTCGAGAAGCGCGTCCACTTCAACTACGCGATCAACTACCACTCCGCGGCGGAGCTGTTGCTGTACGGAGTGGGCTGGCAGGTCGCCACGCCGACCCCCGACGACGTCATCTACAAGTCGCTCGCGGGCACCCCCGACAAGCCGGCCATCCCCGGCTACCTGTCGGAGGTCTCCTCCGCGCTGTACACCACCAACGGCGAGGCCGACGGCCACGCGGCGAACGTCAACGGCACGATGATGTTCACCCCGGAGATGTCGACCTGCACCACCGCCTCCAACGTGGACCCGGGTGACGAGTGGAACGCGGCGGACTGCCCCTCCGACTTCAACTTCCCCGACAGCGAGAAGCTGATCCAGGGCGAGTTCGAGAAGAACATCCCCTTCGCGCTCTCCGTGGCCGAGACCTCGGCCCACCCCGACCAGCCCTCCTCGTCGGTCGGGATCGACGCCCCCGACTTCACGCCGGACACCTTCGCCACCTCGTACACGCGGGACGACGACCAGGAAGTCGCCGTCACCGTACGCAAGTCGGTGCGGGACAAGACCCTCAACTACCGCATCAACAACGGCCGTACGCAGACCGAGGAGCTGGAGCCCTGGAAGGGCGGCGAGGTCTACGGCGGACACGACAACATCCGCTTCGACCAGTACCGCGCCAAGGTCGAGGACGCGAACGCCGGTGACCGGGTCCAGGTGTGGTTCACCGGGCGGACCGCCGCGGGCAGGAAGACGTCCAGCACCCCGTTCACGTACACCGTGGCGCAGCGGCCCAAGGGGGACACCCTGGTGCTCGCCGACGAGGGCGGCACCGGTGCGGCCAGGAACGCCGCGCTCTACACCAAGGCGCTGGCCGACAACGGCAAGAAGGCGGCCGTCTGGGACGTGGCGACCCAGGGCACCCCGAGCGCGCTCGGCGTGCTCAGCCACTTCCGGTACGTCGTCTGGTACACCGGCAGCGCCCAGCCGAAGGCGGCCACGATGTTCGCGGTGCGCGACTTCGTCAACGAGGGCGGCAAGCTGGTCAACGCCGGTGAGCAGGCCGGCGGCAGTGTCGACCTCGGCGGCGGCGCCCTGTCGGACGACTTCTCGCAGTACTACCTCGGCGCCTACAACAAGGCCGGGCTCAAGTCCCCGCCCGCCTTCGCCGGGGCCGGAAAGCTCGCGGGCGCCAAGGCCTCGCTCGCCGCGGGCCCGGGCAGTCCGCTGACCGCGGCCGGGGCGTACACCATCACGTCCGACACCCTCAAGCCCCAGCAGTTCCCGCAGTTCACGAGTGCCTCCGCGGGCGACTACCCCGGGGTCCGCACCCCGTTCGAACCCGCCGAGGGCTCCTGGTTCGCGGCGGCCCGGCACCGCGACGACGCCTATATGCGGCTCGCCCGCACCGTCGACCTGGCCCAGACGCCGGCCGCGGCGAGGCCGAGCCTGGACTTCCAGCTCAGCTATGACACCGAGCCCGGCTACGACCAGGTGATCGTCGAGGCCCACACGGTCGGCCAGGACGACTGGACGACCCTGCCGGACGCCAACGGGGCCAGCACCACCAGCGTGCCGAGCCAGTGCGAACAGGGCTACCTCCTCCAGGAGCACCCCTTCCTCACGCACTACCTCACGGCCGGCTCGCCCGCCTGCGCGGCGACCGGCAGCAGCGGCGCCTGGAACCGCTTCACCGGCTCGTCCAACGGCTGGCAGCAGGTGTCCCTCGACCTCAGCGCGTACGCGGGCAAGCAGGTCGAGGTCGCCGTCTCCTACGTCTCCGACCCCGGCACCGGAGGACTCGGCGCGTTCGTCGACGACACCCGGCTCGTCGTCGGCGGCACCGCGTCGGGAGCCGAGGGCTTCGAGACCTCGCTCGGCCCCTGGAGCGTGCCGGGAGCACCGGCCGGCAGCCCCGGCAACAGCGGCGACTGGGCCCGCTCCCAGGCGCTGTTCCACTCCTCGGCCGCCGTCGCTACGCGGGACACCGTCCTGCTCGGCTTCGGCCTGGAGAACGTGGCGTCGGCCGCCGACCGCAAGCAGGTCATCGGGAAGGCGCTCAGCGCGCTGCACCGCTGACGCCCCGTAGTGGGGCCGAAGGTCCCCGGTGGTCCGTACCCGCAGGTAGGTACGGGCCACCGGGCCGTTCCGGGCGGCATTTCGGAACCATCCGGACGCGCTCGATGTCACTTCCAAGGCCCCGGGGAGGTAGGGTCGTAACCGGTCGGGGACATCCCATACAACTCGCCGGCGTCGAGAAACCCGGCGTACCTAACGAGGAGATCGGTTCGTGACGATCCGCGTAGGCATCAACGGCTTCGGCCGCATCGGGCGCAACTACTTCCGGGCGCTCCTTGAGCAGGGTGCAGACATCGAGATCGTGGCTGTCAACGACCTTGGTGACACCGCGACCACTGCGCACCTGCTGAAGTACGACACCATTCTGGGTCGCCTCAAGGCCGAGGTCACCCACGCCGCCGACACCATCACCGTCGACGGTCACACCATCAAGGTGCTCTCCGAGCGCAACCCGGCCGACATCCCCTGGGGTCAGCTGGGCGTCGACATCGTCATCGAGTCGACCGGCATCTTCACCAAGAAGGCCGACGCCGAGAAGCACATCGCCGGTGGCGCCAAGAAGGTCCTCATCTCGGCTCCGGCCAAGGACGAGGACATCACGATCGTGATGGGCGTCAACCAGGACAAGTACGACGCGGCCAACCACCACGTCATCTCCAACGCCTCCTGCACCACCAACTGTGTGGCGCCGATGGCCAAGGTTCTGGACGAGAACTTCGGCATCGTCAAGGGCCTGATGACGACGGTCCACGCGTACACGAACGACCAGCGGATCCTGGACTTCCCGCACTCGGACCTGCGCCGCGCCCGCGCCGCCGCCGAGAACATCATCCCGACCACGACCGGTGCCGCCAAGGCGACCGCTCTGGTCCTGCCGCAGCTCAAGGGCAAGCTCGACGGCATCGCGATGCGCGTGCCCGTCCCGACCGGTTCGGCCACCGACCTGGTCGTCGAGCTGCAGCGCGAGGTCACCAAGGACGAGGTCAACGCCGCGTTCAAGAAGGCCGCCGGTGACGGCGACCTCAAGGGCATCCTCTACTACACCGAGGACCCGATCGTGTCCTCGGACATCGTGGGCGACCCGGCCTCCTGCACCTTCGACTCCTCCCTGACCATGGTCCAGGAGGGCAAGACGGTGAAGATCCTGGGCTGGTACGACAACGAGTGGGGTTACTCCAACCGCCTCGTCGACCTGACCGTCTTCGTCGGCGGCCAGCTCTGACCTCGGTCCGGTAGGCACCTGATGTGAGCTACAGGGCTCGGGCAGCGCAATGACGCGCTGTACGGGCCCTGTCGCCTGTCCAGACCGTCCGTCACGTACCTCCCAAGGAGTCACCTCTCACATGAAGACGATCGACGAACTTCTCGCCGAAGGGGTCGCGGGCAAGCGGGTATTCGTCCGCGCCGACCTCAACGTGCCGCTGGCAGAAGGCCTCATCACCGACGACGGCCGCATCCGCGCCGTGCTGCCGACCATCAAGGCGCTCGTCGCCGCCGACGCCAAGGTCGTCGTGGCCTCGCACCTGGGCCGCCCCAAGGGCGCCCCGGACCCGCAGTTCTCGCTGCTTCCCGCGGCCGAGCGGCTCGGTGAACTCCTGGGCGCCCCGGTCGCGTTCGCCCAGGACACCGTCGGCCCCGCCGCCCACGACGCGGTGAACGGCCTCCAGCCCGGCCAGGTCGCGGTCATCGAGAACCTGCGCTTCAACGCCGGTGAGACGGCCAAGGACGACGCCGAGCGCGGCGAGTTCGCCGACCAGCTGGCGGCCCTCGCCGACGTGTACGTGGGCGACGGCTTCGGAGCCGTGCACCGTAAGCACGCCTCCGTCTTCGACCTCCCGGCGCGGCTCCCGCACTACGCGGGCTACCTCATCGCCACCGAGGTCGGCGTCCTCAAGAAGCTGACCGAGGACGTCAAGCGCCCCTACACCGTCGTACTCGGCGGCGCCAAGGTCTCCGACAAGCTCGCCGTCATCGACGAGCTGCTCGGCAAGGCCGACCGCCTGCTCATCGGCGGCGGCATGGCCTACACCTTCCTGAAGGCCAAGGGCTACGAGGTCGGCATCTCGCTGCTCCAGGAGGACCAGATCCCGGTCGTCAAGGAGTACATGGAGCGCGCCGAGAAGAGCGGCGTCGAGCTGGTCCTCCCGGTCGACGTGCTCGTCTCCAAGGACTTCCCCGACCTCAAGACCAAGGCCCCGGCGACCTTCCAGACCGTCGACGCGGACAAGATCCCCGCGGACGAGGAGGGCCTGGACATCGGCCCCAAGTCCCGCGAGCTGTTCGCCTCGAAGATCACCGACGCCGAGACCGTGTTCTGGAACGGACCGGTCGGCGTCGCCGAGCACCCCGACTACGCCGGTGGCACCACCGCCATCGCGCAGGCCCTGCTCGACAGCAAGGGCTTCACCGTGGTCGGCGGTGGCGACTCCGCCGCCGCCGTCCGCAACCTGGGCTTCGACGAGACGAAGTTCGGCCACATCTCGACCGGTGGCGGCGCCAGCCTCGAATACCTCGAGGGCAAGACGCTTCCCGGCCTCGCCGCACTGGAGGACTGAACACCCGTGAGCACCCGTACCCCGCTGATGGCGGGCAACTGGAAGATGAACCTCAACCACCTCGAGGCCATCGCGCACGTCCAGAAGCTCGCCTTCGCGCTCGCCGACAAGGACTACGAGGCCGTCGAGGTCGCGGTCCTGGTGCCCTTCGTCGACCTGCGCTCCGTGCAGACCCTCGTCGACGGCGACAAGCTCAAGATCAAGTACGGCGCCCAGGACATCTCGGCGCACGAGTCCGGTGCCTACACCGGCGAGATCTCGGGCTCGATGCTGGCCAAGCTGAAGTGCGCCTACGTCGCCGTGGGCCACTCCGAGCGCCGCCAGTACCACGCCGAGAGCGACGAGCTCTGCAACGCCAAGGTGAAGGCCGCCTACCAGAACGGCCTGACCCCGATCCTCTGCGTCGGCGAGGGCCTGGACGTCCGCAAGGCCGGCCAGCAGGTCCCGTACACGCTCGCCCAGCTCGACGGCGGCCTCAAGGACGTGCCGGCCGAGCAGGCCGAGTCCATCGTGATCGCGTACGAGCCCGTATGGGCGATCGGCACCGGCGAGGTCGCCACGCCCGAGGACGCCCAGGAGGTGTGCGGAGCGATCCGCGGGCGCCTGGCCGAGCTGTACTCGCAGGAGCTCGCCGACAAGGTGCGCATCCAGTACGGCGGCTCGGTGAAGTCCGGAAACGTCGCCGCGATCATGGCCCAGCCGGACGTGGACGGTGCCCTGGTCGGCGGCGCCGCCCTGGACGCCGACGAGTTCGTCAAGATCGTCCGCTTCCGCGACCAGTAAGTATGCGGTAGCGCGGATCCGTCGTACCCTTGCGGGGGCCGGGACAGGGATTGTGGAATGTCCCCCCGGCCCCCGTCGCCATTCAGTCCTAGGAAGTTGGTCCAGCCGTGATTGTCGGGTTCTCGATTGCCCTGATCGTCTTCAGCCTGCTGATGATGCTGCTGGTGCTGATGCACAAGGGAAAGGGCGGCGGCCTCTCCGACATGTTCGGCGGTGGCATGCAGTCCTCCGTCGGCGGTTCCTCGGTCGCCGAGCGCAACCTCGACCGCATCACCATCGTGGTCGGTCTGCTGTGGTTCGCGTGCATTGTCGTACTTGGTCTGCTGATGAAGCTCAAGTAAGCCGTCGTCGTTCGGCGTTTCGGGGGTGGGGTGTAACTCCAATCACTGGACGCGCGTTGGGCCTTACGTAGACTGGGGCATCTTCGAGCACCATCACGCAGGGAGTTACGACCGTGGCAAGTGGCAACGCGATCCGGGGAAGCCGGGTCGGAGCGGGGCCGATGGGCGAGGCCGAGCGGGGCGAGTCCGCGCCGCGCCTCCGCATCTCCTTCTGGTGCTCGAACGGGCACGAGACGCAGCCGAGCTTCGCCAGTGACGCACAGGTTCCGGAGACGTGGGACTGCCCGCGCTGCGGATTCCCCGCAGGACAGGACCGGGACAACCCGCCGGACCCGCCGCGCACCGAGCCGTACAAGACGCACCTCGCGTACGTGCGCGAACGGCGCAGCGACGCGGACGGCGAGGCCATCCTCGCCGAGGCGCTCGCCAAACTCCGGGGCGAGATCTGACAGTTGAAGGGCCCACAGGGTGAACCAGGTTCCCCCGCAGGGCCCTTCGGTGTGTCCAGGCCCCATCAGCGTTCACGCCCCCGGCCCGGAGAGCGAAGGCGCAGGTCAGCGCCCATTGTCAGTGGTGCCCCCTACCTTGTGAAGCAGCCGATCACGAGGGGGAGTTGTGGCAGCAGCGCAGGCCGTGGAGGGCGCGTCGCCGGCGAGACCCGCCTGGCGCGGGGGATTCGGCAGGCTGTGGACGGCCGCCGTCGTCAGCCGTTTCGGTGACGCGCTGCGCACCGCCGCGCTGCCCCTGCTCGCCGTCACCCTCACCTCCGATCCCTTCCTCATCGCGCTCGTCACCGCCTGCGGCTATGTGCCGTGGCTGCTCTTCGGGCTGCTCGGCGGCGCGCTCGCCGACCGGGTGGACCAGCGCCGCGCCATGTGGGCCGTCGACGTGGTCCGCGCCGCCCTGGTCGCCGCCTTCGCCGTGGCCGTGGGCACCGGCCACGCCTCCGTACCCCTGCTGATGGCGCTCGCCTTCGCGCTGACCTCCCTGGCAACCCTCTTCGACAACGCGGCGACCGCCCTGCTGCCCTCGCTCGTGCCCAGTGCCGCTCTGGGGAGTGCCAACGCCCGGGTGATGACCGGCCAGCAGATAGCGGGCAGCTTCCTGGCGGCCCCGCTGGTGCCGGTGCTGCTCACCGTGTCGGCGGCGGCGCCCTACGGGGTGGACGCGGTCAGTTACGTCCTCGCCGCCGCCCTGGTCGCCTCGCTGCGGCCCGCCGCTCCGGAGCGGGCGGCCAGGAAGCCGGGGGCCACCCTGCGGGCCGAGGTGGCCGAAGGGCTGCGGGCCCTGTGGGCCGACCGAACCCTGCGCGGGCTCTGCGCGGCCACGACCGTCTGCAACATCGGCATGGGCGCCCTCATCGCGACCCTCGTCCTCGACATCACCGGGTGGCTGGGCGCCGGGCAGGGCGGCTATGCCGCGACCGTCACGGCGTACGGGGCCGGCAGCGTGGCCGGCGGCCTGCTCGCCCAGCCGCTGGCCCGACGGCTCGGGCGCACACGCTGCGTCCTGCTGGCCGGGGTCGTCCAGACCGGCTGCCTGGCGGCCATCGGCAGCGTGCGCGCGCTGGGGGTGACGGTCGCCGCCATGGCCCTGTTCGGGCTCCTGGGCATGGTGTGGAACGTGAACGCGGCGACGCTGATGCAGGAGCGCGCGCCGGAGGCGATGCTGGGACGGATGAGCGCCGCGTTCCGGACGCTGGCCGTGGCGGGCGCCCCGCTGGGCGCCGTCATGGGCGGCGCGGCGGCGGCGTCCTGGGGCCTCAACACTCCGGCGCTGCTGGCGTCCGGCTTGTTCGTCGCCGCCGTCGCCGCGCTGATTCCTGCCCGCGCCGCCTGATCAATTAGGTTGGAGGGGCAGCGGGGCAGGTACGCAAGTACGAGAGAAGTGGGCTGATGTCGGAGATGAACGCAGGAAGCCGTACCAGGCTCAACCAGATGCCCGAGTGGACCGCACTGGGCAAGCACCGGGAGCAGTTGGGCGACACCCATCTGCGTGAGCTGTTCGCCGCCGACCCCGGCCGCGGCACCGCATACACCCTGCGGGTCGGCGATCTCTACCTCGACTACTCCAAGCACCTGGTGACCGACGAGACCCTCGCGCTGCTGCGCGAGCTGGCCGCGGCCGCCGATGTCGCGGGACTGCGGGACGCCATGTTCCGCGGCGAGAAGATCAACGTCACCGAGGACCGCGCGGTCCTGCACACCGCGCTTCGCGCCCCCAGGGACGCGGTGGTCGAGGTCGACGGCGAGAACGTGGTGCCGGGCGTCCACGAGGTGCTCGACAAGATGGCCGGGTTCTCCGAGAAGGTCCGCTCGGGCCAGTGGACCGGGCACACGGGCAAGCCCATCAAGAACGTCGTCAACATCGGCATCGGCGGCTCCGACCTCGGCCCGGCGATGGCGTACGAGGCCCTGCGGGCCTTCACCGAACGGGAGTTGACGGTCCGCTTCGTGTCCAACGTGGACGGCGCCGACCTCCACGAGGCCGTCCGCGACCTGGACGCGGCGGAGACGCTGTTCATCATCGCGTCCAAGACCTTCACCACCATCGAGACCATCACCAACGCCACCTCGGCGCGCAACTGGCTGCTCGCCGAGCTGAAGGCCGATCAGGACGCCGTCGCCAAGCACTTCGTGGCCCTGTCGACCAACGCCGACAAGGTCGCCGAGTTCGGCATCGACACGGCCAACATGTTCGGCTTCTGGGACTGGGTCGGCGGCCGTTACTCCTTCGACTCGGCCATCGGTCTCTCCCTGATGATCGCGGTCGGCCCGGACCGGTTCCGCGAGATGCTCGACGGCTTCCACCTCGTCGACGAGCACTTCCGCACCGCCCCCGCCGAGTCCAACGTGCCTTTGCTGCTCGGCCTGTTGGGGGTCTGGTACGGGGCGTTCTTCGACGCCCAGTCGCACGCGGTGCTGCCGTACTCGCACTACCTGTCCAAGTTCACCGCGTACCTCCAGCAGCTGGACATGGAGTCCAACGGCAAGTCCGTGGACCGCGACGGCAACCCGGTCGAGTGGCAGACCGGACCGGTCGTGTGGGGCACCCCGGGCACCAACGGGCAGCACGCGTACTACCAGTTGATCCACCAGGGCACCAAGGTCATCCCGGCCGACTTCATCGGCTTCGCCGAGCCGGTCGCCGACCTGCTGCCGGGCCTGGTCGCCCAGCACGACCTCCTGATGGCCAACTTCTTCGCGCAGACGCAGGCGCTCGCCTTCGGCAAGACGCCCGACGAGGTGCGCGCCGAGGGAGTGGCCGAGGAGCTCGTGCCGCACAAGACGTTCAAGGGCAACCACCCCACCACCACGGTCCTCGCCAAGGAGCTGACCCCGTCGGTCCTCGGCCAGCTGATCGCCCTTTACGAGCACAAGGTGTTCGTCCAGGGCGCCATCTGGAACATCGACTCCTTCGACCAGTGGGGCGTCGAGCTCGGCAAGGTCCTCGCCAAGCGCGTCGAGCCCGCCCTGACCGAGGGCGCGGACGTGCCGGGCCTGGACGCGTCCAGCAAGGCGCTCGTCGCCAAGTACCGCACCCTGCGCGGCCGTTGAGACCGTGAGGCCGGGCCCGCACCCAGCGGGCCCGGCCTCACGAACAGAGAAGACCGGCCCGGTCCACCCCTCCGAGGGGCGGACCGGGCCGGTCTTCTCGTGCCGTCAGGCGGACGCCGGCGGATACAGCGAGCGCGGCAGCTCGGACGCGGCGGCCGCGTCCAGGAGCCACAGCGTGCGGGCCCGGCCGTAGGCGCCTGCCGCCGGGGCCTGCACCTCGCCCGCGCCCGACAGGGCTATCTTGGCCGCGTGCGCCTTGTCCTCGCCGGCCGCGAGCAGCCACACCTCGCGGGCCGCCCGGATCGCCGGGAGGGTGAGCGAGATACGGGTGGGCGGCGGCTTCGGAGCGCCGTGCACCCCGACGACCGTCCGCTCGGTCTCGCGCACCGCGGGCAACTCCGGGAACAGGGAGGCCACATGGGTGTCCGGCCCGACGCCCAGCATCAGAACGTCGAACGTCGGCACCGGCCCGTGGTCCTCGGGACCGGCCGCCTCCGCGAGCTCCGCCGCGTAGGCGGCGGCCGCCGCGTCCGCGTCGTTGCCGTAGGACCCGCCCGAGGCGGGCATCGCGTGCACCCGCTTCGGGTCGAGCGGCACCGCGTCGAGCAGCGCCGCGCGGGCCTGGGTGTAGTTCCGCTCCGGGTCGTCCTCGGCCACGAAGCGCTCGTCGCCCCACCACAGGTCCAGGCGCGACCAGTCGATCGCGTCCCGGGCGGGGGAGGAGGCCAGCGCCGCGAGCAGCCCGTTGCCGTTGCGGCCACCGGTGAGGACCACCGACGCGGTGCCGCGGGCGGCCTGCGCGTCGACGACCTTCGTGATCAGCCGCGCCGCCGCGGCCTGGGCCATCAGCTCCTTGTCGCGGTGGACCACGAGCTGCGGCGTGCTCACTTGGCCGCTGCCTTCTTGGCCGGGGCCGCCTTCTTGGCGGGAGCCGGCTTGGCCTCCGCGCCGTCGGCGTTCGCGGAGCTGTCCTTGGCGTTAGCCGCGGTCTTCTCCTCGACGCCCTCGCCGAGCTTGTCGACGCCGTACTTCAGCGCGGACGCGTAGGTGTCGTCCGGGTCGAGCCGGCGCAGCTCCTCCGCGATGAGCTCGGAGGTCTCGCGGCGCTTCAGCGCCACCGCGCGGTCCGGCTGGCCCCGCATGGACAGCGTGGCGAGCGAGCCGTCCGCGCGGTCCAGGACGATCGGGCCGCCGTCCGTCTCCAGCCGTACGGCGGTCAGACCCGGGCCCGCCGACAGGGAGCGCTTGACCGGCACGTCCAGCCGGTCGGCCAGCCACATCCCGAGCAGTTCGCAGCTCGGGTTGAACTCCTCGCCCTCCACCTCGACGGCGGTCACCTTGCAGGCGACCTGGTCGAGGGCCGCGGCCAGCATCGAGCGCCACGGCGTGATGCGGGTCCACGACAGGTCGGTGTCGCCGGGGGTGTACGCCTCGGCGCGGGCGGTCAGCTCCTGGATGGGCTGCTCGGCCGCGTAGGTGTCGGTCACCCGGCGCTGGGCGAGCGCGCCCAGCGGGTCCTGCGCCGGGTCGGTCGGCGCGTTCACCGGCCACCAGGCGACGACCGGGGCGTCCGGCAGGAGCAGCGGCAGGACCACCGACTGGGCGTGGTTGAGCACCTCGCCGTACAGCCGGAGGATCACCGTCTCGCCGGTGCCCGCGTCCGCGCCGACCCGCACCTCGGCGTCGAGGCGCGAGCTCGTGCGGTCGCGGGGCGAGCGCGAGACGCGCTTGATGACGACGAGGGTGCGCGAGGGGTGCTCGCGCGAGGCGTCGCCGGCGGCGCGCAGGGCGTCGTAGGCGTTCTCCTCGTCGGTGACGATGACGAGGGTGAGCACCATGCCGACGGCCGGTGTGCCGACCGCTCGGCGGCCCTGCACGAGCGCCTTGTTGATCTTGCTGGCAGTGGTGTCCGTAAGGTCGATCTTCATGGCCGACGCCAGCTCCGTCCGTCTCGTGCGAGCATTTCGTCCGCCTCGTCGGGACCCCAGGTCCCCGAGGGGTACTGGGCGGGCTTGCCGTGCTTGTCCCAGTACTGCTCGATCGGGTCGAGGATCTTCCAGGACAGCTCGACCTCCTCCACGCGCGGGAAGAGGTTGGAGTCGCCCAACAGGACGTCCAGGATGAGGCGTTCATAGGCCTCGGGGCTCGACTCCGTGAAGGACTCGCCGTACGCGAAGTCCATCGAGACGTCCCGGACCTCCATCGAGGTGCCCGGCACCTTGGAGCCGAAGCGCACGGTCACGCCCTCGTCCGGCTGCACCCGGATGACCAGGGCGTTCTGGCCCAGCTCCTCCGTCGCGGTGTGGTCGAAGGGGGAGTGCGGAGCGCGCTGGAAGACCACCGCGATCTCCGTGACGCGCCGGCCGAGACGCTTGCCGGTGCGCAGGTAGAACGGGACGCCCGCCCAGCGGCGGTTGTCGATCCCCAGCTTGATCGCGGCGTAGGTGTCGGTCTTCGACTTGGGGTCGATGCCGTCTTCCTGGAGGTAGCCGACGGCCTTCTCGCCGCCCTGCCACCCGGCCGCGTACTGCGCGCGGACCGTGTCCTTGCCGAGGTCCTTGGGCAGCCGCACGGCGCCGAGCACCTTGGTCTTCTCGGCCGCGAGCGCGTCCGCGTCGAAGGAGGCGGGCTCCTCCATCGCGGTCAGCGCGAGCAGCTGGAGCAGGTGGTTCTGGATGACGTCACGGGCCGCGCCGATGCCGTCGTAGTAGCCGGCCCGGCCGCCGATGCCGATGTCCTCGGCCATCGTGATCTGCACGTGGTCGACGTAGGAGCGGTTCCACAGCGGCTCGAACATGGTGTTCGCGAACCGCAGGGCCAGGATGTTCTGGACGGTCTCCTTGCCCAGGTAGTGGTCGATCCGGAAGACCTCGTTGGGCGGGAAGACCTCGTGCACGACCTGGTTGAGCTCCTCCGCGGAGATCAGGTCGTGGCCGAAGGGCTTCTCGATGACCGCGCGGCGCCAGGAGCCGGCCTTCTGGTCGGCGAGCCCGTGCTTCTTGAGCTGCTGGACGACCTTGGGGAAGAACTTCGGCGGCACCGAGAGGTAGAAGGCGAAGTTGCCGCCCGTGCCCTGCGCCTTGTCGAGCTCCTCGATCGTCGACTTCAGCGTCTCGAACGCGTCGTCGTCGTCGAAGTCGCCCTGGACGAAGCGCATCCCCTGGATGAGCTGCTGCCAGACCTCCTCGCGGAAGGGCGTACGGGCGTGCGCCTTGACCGCGTCGTGCACCTCCTGGGCGAAGTCCTCGTCCTGCCACTCGCGGCGGGCGAAGCCGATCAGGGAGAAGCCCGGCGGCAGCAGACCGCGGTTGGCGAGGTCATAGACGGCGGGCATCAACTTTTTACGGGACAAATCGCCCGTGACGCCGAAGATCACCAGGCCCGACGGCCCCGCGATGCGCGGGAGCCGTCGGTCTGCGGCGTCACGCAGCGGATTGCTGCTTGACAAGGTTTACGCCTCCGAGGGTGCGAGGCGCTTGAGCTCCGCCTCGGTGGACTTGAGCAGGTCGTTCCAGGCGCCCTCGAACTTCTCGACGCCCTCGTCCTCGAGCAGCTGCACGACCTCGTCGTAGGAGATCCCGAGCTTCTCGACGGCGTCGAGGTCGGCGCGGGCCTGCTCGTAGGTGCCGGTCACCGTGTCACCGGTGATCTGGCCGTGGTCGGCGGTCGCCTCGAGGGTGGCCTCCGGCATGGTGTTCACCGTGTTGGGCGCGACCAGGTCGTCCACGTACAGGGTGTCCTTGTACGCCTTGTCCTTGACGCCGGTCGAGGCCCACAGCGGGCGCTGCTTGTTGGCGTGCGCCTTGTCCAGCGCGCTCCAGCGGTCGGAGGAGAAGACCTCCTCGTACGCCTCGTAGGCGAGCCGCGCGTTGGCGAGACCGGCCTTGCCGCGGGCGGCCTTGGCCTCGTCGGTGCCCAGGGCGTCGATGCGCTTGTCGATCTCGGTGTCCACGCGGGACACGAAGAAGGACGCCACGGAGTGGATCTTCGAGAGGTCCAGGCCGCGCTCCTTGGCCTTCTCCAGGCCGGACAGGTAGGCGTCCATGACCTCGCGGTAGCGCTCCAGCGAGAAGATCAGCGTGACGTTGACGCTGATGCCGAGACCGATGGTCTCGGTGATCGCCGGCAGACCCGCCTTGGTGGCCGGGATCTTGATGAGCGTGTTGGGGCGGTCCACCAGCCAGGCCAGCTGCTTGGCCTCGGCGACGGTCGCCCGGGTGTTGTGCGCCAGGCGCGGGTCGACCTCGATGGAGACCCGGCCGTCCTGGCCGTCGGTGGCGTCGAAGACCGGGCGCAGGATGTCGGCGGCGTCCCTCACGTCAGCCGTCGTGATCATGCGGATGGCCTCTTCGACGGTCACCTTGCGGGCCGCGAGGTCGGTCAGCTGGGTGTCGTAGCCGTCACCCTGGCTGATCGCCTTCTGGAAGATCGACGGGTTGGTCGTGACGCCCACCACGTGCGACTGGTCGATCAGCTCGGCCAGGTTGCCGGACGTGATCCGCTTGCGCGACAGGTCGTCGAGCCAGATCGCGACGCCTTCGTCGGAGAGGCGCTTGAGTGCGTCTGTCATGAGAAATGCATCTCCTACTAGTTCGTGTACCGGCGTCAGCGTGCGGCGGCGGCGAGAGATTCCCGGGCGGCGGCGGCCACGTGCTCGGCGGTGAAGCCGAACTCCTTGAACAGCACCTTGCCGTCGGCGGAAGCACCGAAGTGCTCGAGCGAGACGATGCGGCCCGCGTCACCGACGAAGCGGTGCCAGGTCAGGCCGATGCCGGCCTCGACCGCGACCCGCGCCTTGACCGACGGCGGGATCACGCTGTCCCGGTACGCCTGGTCCTGCTCCTCGAACCACTCGACGCACGGCATCGAGACCACGCGGGTCGGGATGCCGGCGGCCTGGAGCTCCTCGCGCGCGCCGACGGCGAGCTGGACCTCGGAACCGGTGCCGATGAGCACGACCTGCGGGTCCGTGGTCTGTCCGGAGGGCCCCTCGGCGTCGAGGAGTACGTAACCGCCCTTGGCGGCGTCCTCGTTGACGTCGTAGGTCGGCACGCCCTGGCGGGTCAGCACGAGGCCGTGCGGGGCCCCCTTGCCGAACACCTTGGTGTAGCGCTTGAGGACCTCGCGCCAGGCGATGGCGGTCTCGTTGGCGTCCGCGGGGCGGACGACGTTGAGGCCGGGGATCGCGCGCAGCGAGGCCAGGTGCTCGACCGGCTGGTGGGTGGGGCCGTCCTCGCCGAGACCGACCGAGTCGTGCGTCCACACGTACGTCACCGGCAGGTGCATCAGGGCGGACAGACGCACGGCGTTGCGCATGTAGTCGGAGAACACCAGGAAGGTGCCGCCGTAGATGCGGGTGTGGCCGTGCAGCGCGATGCCGTTCATCTCCGCGGCCATGGAGTGCTCGCGGATGCCGTAGTGCACGGTGCGGCCGTACGGGTCGGCGCCGGGCAGCGGGTTGCCGGCCGGCAGGAACGACGACGTCTTGTCGATGGTCGTGTTGTTCGAGCCGGCGAGGTCGGCGGAGCCGCCCCACAGCTCGGGCATGACCGCGCCGAGCGCCTGGAGGACCTTGCCGGAGGCGGCACGGGTGGCGACCGCCTTGCCCGTCTCGAAGACGGGGAGGTGCGACTCCCAGCCCTCGGGCAGCTCGCCCGCGTTGATGCGGTCGAAGTCGGCGGCGCGCTCCGGGTTCGCGGTGCGCCAGGCGGCGAAGGTCTTCTCCCACTCGCCCTTGGCCTCACGGCCGCGGTCAAGAGCCTCGCGGGTGTGCGCGAGCACCTCGTCGGCGACCTCGAAGGACTTCTCCGGGTCGAAGCCGAGGACGCGCTTGGTGGCGGCCACCTCGTCGTCGCCGAGGGCCGAGCCGTGCGCGGCCTCGGTGTTCTGGGCGTTCGGCGCGGGCCAGGCGATGATCGAGCGCATCGCGATGAACGACGGCTTGTCGGTCACCGCCTTCGCGGCCTCGATCGCGTCGTACAGGCCCTCCGGGTCCAGGTCGCCGTCCGGCTTCGGGGCCACGCGCTGGACGTGCCAGCCGTAGGCCTCGTACCGCTTGAGGGTGTCCTCGGAGACGGCGGTCTCGGTGTCGCCCTCGATCGAGATGTGGTTGTCGTCCCACAAAAGGACCAGGTTGCCGAGCTTCTGGTGGCCGGCGAGCGAGGACGCCTCGGAGGAGATGCCCTCCTGGAGACAGCCGTCACCGGCGATGGCGAACACGAAGTGGTCGAACGGGGAGGTGCCGGGGGCCGCCTCCGGGTCGAACAGGCCGCGCTCGTAGCGGGCGGCCATCGCCATGCCCACCGCGTTGGCGACACCCTGGCCCAGCGGGCCGGTCGTCGTCTCCACGCCGGTGGTGTGGCCGTACTCCGGGTGACCGGGGGTCTTGGAGCCCCAGGTGCGGAAGGCCTTGAGGTCGTCCAGCTCCAGGCCGAAGCCGGCCAGGTACAGCTGGATGTAGAGGGTCAGTGACGAGTGGCCCGCGGAAAGGACGAACCGGTCGCGTCCGACCCAGTCGGCGTCCGCCGGGTCGTGGCGCATCACCTTCTGGAAGAGGGTGTACGCGGCCGGGGACAGGCTCATCGCCGTACCGGGATGGCCGTTGCCGACCTTCTGTACGGCATCCGCGGCCAGTACTCGGCCGGTATCGACGGCCCGCTGGTCCAGCTCGGTCCACTCGAGGTCTGTGGTGGTCGGCTTGGTGCTCACCCTGAGTCAGGGCTCCTCTCCACATGTCGAATCCCGGTGACTGAGGGCGCACCGGGCGCTGTCGAGCCTACCCCTGACGGAACGCTCATTTTTTCGACTGACTGCACGTTGAGACGGACACCTTCAGGGTGCCGGGGACCGGCGAAATCCGCCTCTCGGCGAACCACCCTCAACACGACCCCACCCCCGGGGATGGCGGCGTATGGGCAACGTCTACAGTGGCGTGGTACGCGCAAGTCTTTACCGGGCCTTCACGTCCGGGAACGTCCCGGATCACCGGGGACTTGCTGGGAATTCTCTGTCAGGGGTGTGCGTGACGGCCGTCGAGTCCCGACCCGCAGGGGTCGTCTTGACTCCCAGCCCGGGGGGCCATCGGCCATTCGGGGCCCGCGTCAAGGCCTTTGTGGCGCTGACCAAGCCACGAATCATCGAACTGCTTCTCATCACCACCATTCCGGTGATGTTCCTGGCCGAGCAGGGCGTTCCTCCGCTGTGGCTGGTCTTCGCGACCACACTGGGCGGATACCTCTCGGCGGGCGGCGCAAACGCCCTGAACATGTTCATCGACCGCGACATCGACGCGTTGATGGACCGCACCTCGCAGCGCCCGCTGGTGACCGGCATGGTCTCGCCGCGCGAGTGCCTGGTGTTCGGCATCTCGCTGGCCGTCATCTCGACCCTGTGGTTCGGCCTCCTGGTCAACTGGCTGTCGGCGGCCCTGTCGCTCGGCGCGCTGCTCTTCTACGTCGTCGTGTACACGATGATCCTCAAGCGCCGGACCTCGCAGAACATCGTCTGGGGCGGCATCGCGGGCTGCCTGCCGGTGCTCATCGGCTGGTCCTCGGTCACCAACTCGATGTCGTGGGCGCCGGTCATCCTGTTCCTCGTCATGTTCTTCTGGACGCCGCCGCACTACTGGCCGCTGTCCATGAAGGTCAAGGAGGACTACGCGCGGGTCGGCGTGCCGATGCTGCCGGTGGTCGCCTCCAACAAGGTCGTGGCCCGTCAGATCGTCATCTACAGCTGGGTGATGGTCGCCGTCTCGCTGCTGCTCACCCCGCTCGGCTACACCGGCTGGTTCTACACCGCGGTGGCGCTGGTCTCCGGCGGCTGGTGGCTGTGGGAGGCGCACGCGCTGCAGAACCGCGCCAAGTCCGAGGCGACCGGCACCAAGCTGAAGGAGATGCGGCTGTTCCACTGGTCGATCACCTATGTGTCGCTGCTGTTCGTGGCCGTCGCGGTGGACCCGTTCCTGCGCTGACCCACCCGTTCGCATCCCTTGAGGGGCCGTGGCGCAAGCCACTGGCCCCTCTTGTCGCTCCCGGGGCTACCCGCTAGTAGCATCGCGGCATGGCAGACACCCAGGTTGACGAGAAGCAGGCCGCCCGGGCCGAGAAGCGGGCGGACCGGCTGGCCCGGCAGATCGGTTCCTTCGCCAAGGAGCACGGCGGCGCGGAGGGCCAGATCGCGTACATCGGCGAGAAGGGCGCACGCATCGTCCTGGTCGGCGAGGACGGCGGCTGGGGCGACCTGGTGGCCCCGAGCGACGCCATCGCCCGGAGCGCCGTCGAGAAGTCCGGGATCACCGTCCACGAGGACTTCGACGGGGAGTTCGCGGCCAAGGTGAGGACCGGCCCGTACGAGTGGAGCCGCATGGCCGGCATTCAGCTCGGCGGTCCGAAGAACAGCTGAGCGGCAGCCGAGCAACACCGATCCGGGGCTCACCCGTTAGGAGGGGTACTAGCGCCTCCACCGCAGGGAGCCCCGGATGATCGACACCCCGACCCTGGTGGACCAGTACTGCCACGGCGTGCTGCGCACCGAGCTGGGCCTCGGCACCTTCGAGACGGCGCTCGGCCGCACCGGAACCCTGCCCGCGCCCGGCACCACGTTCTTCGACACCCAGACCGGCTTCGCGGTACGCCGCTGGTGCCCCCCGCTCCTGGACCTGGAGCCGCACTGCGCCCCGGCCCGCTATCTGGCCCGCCGTCGTGAACTCGGCGTACTGGAGTCGGGCAGGCGCCTGCTGAGGGGCTCCGGGATCTCCACTTATCTGGTGGACACCGGGCTGCCCGGCGACCTGACGTCCCCGCACGAGATCGCCGCCGCCGGCGCGGCCGACGCCCACGAGATCGTCCGCCTCGAACTCCTCGCCGAGCAGGTCGCCGACACCTCGGGCACCGTCGAGTCCTTCCTCGCCAACCTCGCCGAGGCCGTGCACACCGCGGCCCACACGGCCGTCGCGTTCGCCTCGGTGGCGGGCGGGCGCGAGGACCTGGACCCGGAGCCGCCGGGCCCGGGGGAGGTGCGCGGGGCGGCCGGGCGGTGGCTGGCGGGCCGGCGCAAGCACGGCCGCCTGGAGGACCCCGTGCTCCTGCGCCACCTGCTGTGGAGCGCGGTCGCGGCCGGGCGGCCGCTCCAGCTCCAGGTGGGGATGAGCGACCCGATGCTGCTCGCCGGATTCGCGACCGCGACGGCCGGGCTGGGCACCGATCTGGTCCTGCTGCACGGCTACCCGTACCACCGCCAGACGGCCCACCTCGCCGCCGTCCACCCGCATGTGTACGCGGACGTGGGGCCCGCCCTGGTGCGGACGGGGGCGCGGGCCGCGGCCGTGCTCGCGGAGATCCTGGAGCTGGCCCCGTTCGGGAAGCTGCTCTACTCCAGCGGGGCGCGCGGCCTGCCCGAGCTGCACGTGGTGGGCGCCCGGCTCTTCTCGGAGGCGCTCGGCCGGGTGCTCGGCGGCTGGGTGGGCGACGGCGCCTGGTCGCGCGCCGACGCCCAGCGGGTCGCCGGGCTGATCGCGGCGGGCAATGCCCGCCGCGTCTACGGGCTCTAGGCGCTGGCCAGGGCGGAGTCCGCCGGGGCCGGGACCTCGGCGGTGGCCTCGGGGCGCTCGCGCAGCGCGAGCAGCACGCGCAGCACGGCGATCCACACCAGGCACGAGCCGAACATGTGCAGGCCGACCAGGATCTCCGGCGTCTTGGTGAAGTACTGGACGTAACCGATCACGCCCTGGCCCATGAGCACCAGGAACAGGTCACGGGCCCGGGACCGCGGCCCGGCCGGGGCGTCGACGGCCTTCAGGACGAACCAGAGCGCGACGGCGAGGGCCACCACGATCCAGGCGAGGTCCGCGTGCAGCTGCGTGATCATCGTCCAGTCGAGCGGGATGCGGTACACCTCGCTGGTGTCGCCCGCGTGCCGGCCGGCGCCGGTGACGATGGTGCCGACCGCGATCAGCGTGCCCGCGGCGGCCACGAGCAGCCAGGTCAGCTGCACAACTGCCTTGCCCACCAAGGGCCTTGGGGCGCCGTCGCCCTCGCGGGCGCGCTGCCAGGTGAGTACGGCGACCGCCAGCAGGGCGGTGGACAGCAGGAAGTGCGCGGCCACCGTGTACGGGTTGAGGCCGACCAGGACGACGATGCCGCCGAGCACCGCGTTGCCCATGACGATCCAGAACTGGGCCCAGCCGAGCCGGGTCACCGAGCGCCGCCTGGGCTTGGCGGCGCGGGCCGCGATGATCGCCCAGCCGACCGCCGCGCACAGCACGTACGTCAGCATGCGGTTGCCGAACTCGATGATGCCGTGGAAGCCCATCGCGTCGGTCGGCGTCAGGCTCTGGTCGGTGCACCGCGGCCAGGTCGGGCAGCCGAGCCCGGAGCCGGTGAGCCGGACGGCGCCGCCGGTCACCACGATGACGACGGCCATGACGACGGCGATGAGCGCGGCGCGTTCCACGGTCCGCCGCGTGGGCGTCCAGCGCTCGGCGATGTAGGCGAGCGGATTGCGCGCCGCCTCGGCCAGATCGGCCCGGGTCCATTTCGGCATGGGCCCTATCGTAGGCGCCTGTTTGTGCATGTTTTCACGAGGGGGGCCTACCCGGCCGGACCGGGACGAAGGTCACTCCCGGGCCGGCTCAGGGCTCACTCCCAGCGGAAGAACTTAGCGGCCGCGCCGAGCCCGAGGACCGCCCACACCGCGAGGATCGCGAGGTTGCCCCACGGCATCGACGCGCCGTCCTGGAGCACGTCGCGCAGCCCGCCGGAGAGGGCCGAGATGGGCAGCAGGTTCAGCACGGACTGGACGCCGCCGGGGAACTTGTCCATCGGTACGATCACCCCGCCCGCCACCAGGAGCAGCAGGAACACCAGGTTGGCCGCGGCCAGTGTCGCCTCGGCCTTCAGGGTGCCGGCCATCAGCAGACCCAGCCCCGAGAACGCGGCGGTGCCGAGCACCAGCAGGAGCAGCACCGCGAGCGGGCTGCCGTGCGGGGACCAGCCGAGCGCGAAGGCGATCACGGTGAGCAGGACGACCTGGAGCACCTCGGTGACCAGGACGGCCAGCGTCTTGGAGGCCATCAGCGCCCAGCGCGGCAGCGGCGAGGCCCCGAGCCGCTTGAGCACCCCGTACCGCCGCTCGAAGCCGGTCGCGATGGCCTGGCCGGTGAACGCGGTCGACATCACGGCGAGCGCGAGGATCCCCGGCGCGAGGAAGTCGACGGACTTGCCCCGCCCGGTGTCGATGATGTCGACGGTGGAGAACAGCACGAGCAGCAGGCTCGGGATGATCACGGTGAGCAGCAGCTGCTCCCCGTTGCGCAGCAGCATCCGCGTCTCCAGGGCGGTCTGCGCCCCGATCATCCGCCCGAGCGGGGCCGCCCCCGGCTTCGGCGCGTACGTACCAGCGCTCATGCGCGCAACTCCCTGCCCGTGAGCTCAAGACTGTGTTCTCCCGGGGGACAACCCCCGGACCCCCGGCCGGTCGCGGTGTCGGTGTGGACCCGGATCATGCGCGCAACTCCCTGCCCGTGAGCTCAAGAAAGACGTCCTCAAGCGTGTGGCGTTCGACCGAGATGCCGTCCGGCATCACTCCGTGCTGGGCGCACCAGGTGGTGACGGTGGCGAGCAGCTGGGGGTCGATGGTGCCGGTGATGCGGTAGGCGCCCGGGGTCAGCTCGGCCGCGGCGGTGCCGTCCGGCAGGGCCTTGAGGAGCGAGCCGAGGTCGAGGCCCGGACGGCCGGTGAAGCGGAGGGTGTTCTCGGCGCCGCCCTTGCAGAGCTGCTCGGGGGAGCCCTGGGCGACGACCTTGCCCGCGTCGACGATGGCCACGTCGTCCGCGAGGGCCTCGGCCTCGTCCATGAAGTGCGTGGTGAGGACCACCGAGACGCCGTCGGCGCGCAGTTCGCGCACCAGGTCCCAGGTGGCGCGGCGGGCCTGCGGGTCGAGGCCCGCGGTCGGCTCGTCGAGGAAGACCAGTTCGGGCCGGCCGACGACGGCCATCGCGAGCGCCAGGCGCTGCTGCTGGCCGCCGGAGAGCCTGCGGTAGGTCGTACGCCCGCAACTGCCGAGGCCCAGGCGCTCGATGAGGGCGGGCACGTCCAGCGGGTGGGCGTGCAGCTTCGCCATGTGGCGCAGCATCTCGTCGGCGCGGGCGCCGGAGTAGACGCCGCCGGACTGGAGCATCACGCCGACGCGGGGCTTGAGCAGTGCCGCGTCGGCGACCGGGTCGAGGCCGAGGACGCGGACGGTGCCCGCGTCGGGGCGGCGGTAGCCCTCGCAGATCTCGATGGTGGTGGTCTTGCCTGCGCCGTTGGGTCCGAGGACGGCGGTCACGGTGCCCGCGCCGACCGTGAGGTCGAGGCCGTCCACGGCGGTCTTGGGTCCGTACCGCTTGACCAGGCCGCTGACCTCGACGACGGGATGCGACCCGCGGGGTCTCCCTGAGGGGCGGTGGCCGGGAGACGGCAGGGCGGGCTCGCTCTTCATGAACGGCAAGTCTAGGCCGGGTCCAAGGTCCCTCCGGCGCGGGGGCCCGGGTCCTCGCAGTGGTGACCTTTTCGGCCGTCGGCGGCCGTGCGCGGACCGTAGCGTCGAAGGGTGATAACCCTCGCGGAGAACGTCGAACAGACCACGGGTCAGGCCGCCCACAAGGCGCACGACCTGGGGAACCCGCCGCGCTACTTCGTCTCCGCGATGCTGGCCGGCGCCTACATCGGGGTCGGCGAGGTCCTGCTGCTCGTCGCGATCTCGCCGTTCGTCGCCGCGCACTCGGCGGCGACCCGGCTGCTCGAAGGGGCGGTCTTCCCGATCGCCCTGACGATCGTGATGTTCGCCGGTGCGCAGCTGTTCACGTCCAACGTGATGGTGATGCTGATGGGCGCCCTTTCGGGGCGCACCGGGCCGCGCGACCTGGTGGCGAGCTGGGTCCTGTCGCTGGCCGGGAACCTGGCCGGCGCGCTGGCCTTCGGCGCGATGGTGCACGCCTCGGGGGTCACCTCGTCGGGCCCGGCCCGCGCGATGCTCACCGAGATGCTGGACGCGAAGAACGCGCTGGACGGCGGTCAGCTCTTCTGGCGGGCGGTGCTCTGCAACATGCTGGTCTGCCTCGGCATCTGGATGTTCTCGCGGGCCAAGGGGGACGGGGCCAAGGTCTTCGTGCTGTGGCTGCCGGTGCTGGTGTTCGTGGCGGTGGGCTTCGAGCACTGCGTGGCCAACATGGCCCTGTTCAGCCTCGGCCTCTTCGAGGGGAGCGCCACGTTCGGGGAGCTGCTGCGGAACCTGGCGTTCACCGTGCCGGGCAACATCGTCGGCGGCGGGGTGCTGGTGGCCGGTACGTACTGGTTCACCAGCGGGGCGCGCCGGGCCTGAGCCGCCCGGATTCCCGTCCCGCTCCTCGTACGGCCGATGCGCGGGCACCCGTGTCCGGCGCGGGCGGCCGCGTCCGCGACCGCGAGGGCGCGGCCCGGGGCGGCCGGCGACGCGCCCGGGCCGCACCCCCGGTCCGCACGGGCCGGCGGCGAGTGGGCCGCGCGGGCACAAAGGGCCGGTCACAGGGGGTGCGGGCCGAGGAAATGGGTCTGCCGGAGGCCCGTTTCACGGGTCGGGGAATTCCGGGAATGCGGGGGCGTTCTGATCGATCAAAGATCGTTTCCGCAGGTCAGCTTAGGTTTGCCTAAGTGATGCACCGCACCGGCCGATGATCGCGACGTGGGTTGTCAGGCTCTGAGGAATTACGCAACAATGGCGTTGTGAAAAACATCGGCGAGGCTCCCCAGGAGGAACTCGCGACCGGTGAGCGGTCCACCCGCAACCGGGTCGCGCGGTCGATCCTGGACCACGGGCCCTCGACCGCCCTGGACCTCGCGAACCGCCTGGGCCTCACCCAGGCCGCCGTCCGCCGCCACCTCGACGCGCTGGTGGCCGACGAGGTCGTCGTGCCGCGCGAGCAGCGCGTGTACGGGGCGCGCACCCGTGGCCGTCCGGCCAAGGTCTTCGCGCTCACCGACTGCGGCCGGGACGCCTTCGAGCAGTCCTACGACAAGCTCGCCGTCGACGCCCTGCACTGGATCGAGCAGTCCGCGGGCGGCGGCGCGGCCGGCGAGGAGGCCGTCGCGGCGTTCGCGCGGGCCCGGATCGAAGCTCAAGCCGGGACGTACCGGGACGCGATCGAGGCCGTGGAGCCTGAGGAGCGGACCCAAGCCCTGGCCAAGGCCCTGAGCGCCGACGGGTACGCTGCTACGGCGCGCGGCGCGCCTCTCCCGCAGCGGGGCGAGCAGCTCTGCCAGCACCACTGCCCGGTCGCCCACGCCGCCGAGCGGTACCCGCAGCTGTGCGAGGCGGAGACGGAGTTCTTCTCCCGCCTCCTGGGAACACATGTGCAGCGCCTGGCGACGATCGCCCACGGCGACGGCGTCTGCACCACGTTCATCCCGCACGGCGCGCCACCACAGACCACACATCAGCAAGCATCCGCAAGTACAGCCGGGAGGAACCCCGCATGACGCTCCCCACGGAGACTGCCCACCCCGAACTCGAGGGCCTGGGTACGTACGAATTCGGCTGGGCCGACTCCGACGCGGCCGGCGCCGCTGCCAAGCGCGGTCTCTCCGAAGCTGTCGTCCGCGACATCTCGCAGAAGAAGTCCGAGCCGGAGTGGATGCTGAAGCTGCGCCTCAAGGGTCTGCGCCTCTTCGACAAGAAGCCCATGCCGAACTGGGGCTCCGACCTGTCGGGCATCGACTTCGACAACATCAAGTACTTCGTGCGTTCCACGGAGAAGCAGGCGGAGTCCTGGGAGGACCTGCCCGAGGACATCAAGAACACGTACGACAAGCTCGGCATCCCCGAGGCGGAGAAGCAGCGCCTGGTGGCCGGTGTCGCGGCCCAGTACGAGTCCGAGGTCGTCTACCACCAGATCCGTGAGGACCTGGAGGAGCAGGGCGTCATCTTCCTCGACACCGACACCGCCCTGAAGGAGCACCCCGAGCTCTTCCAGGAGTACTTCGGCACCGTCATCCCGGTCGGCGACAACAAGTTCGCGTCGCTGAACAGCGCGGTGTGGTCCGGCGGCTCGTTCATCTACGTGCCCAAGGGCGTCCACGTGGACATCCCGCTGCAGGCCTACTTCCGCATCAACACGGAGAACATGGGCCAGTTCGAGCGGACGCTGATCATCGTCGACGAGGACGCCTACGTCCACTACGTCGAGGGCTGCACCGCCCCGATCTACTCCTCGGACTCGCTGCACAGCGCCGTGGTCGAGATCATCGTCAAGAAGGGCGGCCGCTGCCGCTACACGACCATCCAGAACTGGTCGAACAACGTCTACAACCTGGTCACCAAGCGCGCCGTGGCGTACGAGGGCGCGACCATGGAGTGGGTCGACGGCAACATCGGCTCCAAGGTGACGATGAAGTACCCGGCCGTCTACCTGATGGGCGAGCACGCCAAGGGCGAGACGCTCTCCATCGCCTTCGCGGGCGAGGGCCAGCACCAGGACGCCGGCTCCAAGATGGTCCACATGGCGCCCAACACCTCCTCCAACATCGTCTCCAAGTCGGTGGCGCGAGGCGGCGGCCGCACCTCCTACCGCGGTCTCGTCGAGATCGGCGAGGGCGCCCACGGCTCCAAGTCGAACGTGCTCTGCGACGCGCTGCTCGTCGACACGATCTCCCGCTCGGACACGTACCCCTACGTGGACGTCCGCGAGGACGACGTGTCCATGGGCCACGAGGCGACCGTCTCCAAGGTCTCCGAGGACCAGCTCTTCTACCTGATGAGCCGCGGTCTGACGGAGTTCGAGGCGATGGCCATGATCGTGCGCGGCTTCGTCGAGCCGATCGCCAAGGAACTCCCGATGGAGTACGCCCTTGAGCTCAACCGGCTGATCGAGCTGCAGATGGAGGGCTCGGTCGGATAACGACCGTCCCCCGTCCGGCAGTTGAGCAGATTCTGATTCAGGAAGAGAGCACTACGACAGCCATGGCTGAGGCTCAGAACATCCCGGTGGGCTCCACCACCGCCGGATCCATCGCGGTGGCCGCCGAGTCGACCGTCGCCACCCGCATGAGCGCCCCCCCGTCCTTCGACGTCGGTGACTTCCCGGTCCCGCACGGCCGTGAGGAGGAGTGGCGGTTCACGCCGCTGGAGCGGCTGCGCGGGCTGCACGACGGCACCGCGGTCGCCACCGGCGACGGCGTGAAGGTCGTCGTCGAGGCGCCCGAGGGCGTCGTCGTCGAGACCGTCGGGCGCGACGACGCCCGGCTCGGCAAGGCCGGCACACCGGTGGACCGCATCGCGGCCCAGGCGTACTCGTCCTTCACGCAGGCCTCCGTCGTGACCGTCCCCAAGGACACCGTGCTCGCCGAGCCGATCCGGATCGCCGTGCACGGCGAGGGCGGCGTGGCCTACGGCCACCAGGTCATCGAGGTCGGCGCGTTCGCCGAGGCCGTCGTGGTCATCGACCACACCGGTGACGCGGTGCTGGCTGCCAATGTCGACTACGTCCTCGGTGACGGCGCCAAGCTGACCGTCGTCTCCGTGCAGGACTGGGACGACAAGGCCGTCCACGTCGCCCAGCACAACGCGCTGATCGGCCGCGACGCCACCTTCAAGTCCTTCGTGGTCACCTTCGGCGGCGACCTCGTGCGGCTGCACCCGCGGGTCGCCTACGCCGGCACCGGCGGTGAGGCCGAGCTCTTCGGCCTGTACTTCACCGACAAGGGCCAGCACCAGGAGCACCGCCTCCTGGTCGACCACAACACCCCGCACTGCAAGTCCAACGCCGTGTACAAGGGCGCCCTCCAGGGCGACGACGCGCACGCGGTGTGGATCGGTGACGTCCTCATCCAGGCCTCGGCCGAGGGCACGGACACCTACGAGATGAACCGCAACCTGGTTCTGACCGACGGCGCCCGCGTCGACTCGGTGCCGAACCTGGAGATCGAGACCGGCGAGATCGCCGGCGCCGGTCACGCGTCCGCCACCGGCCGCTTCGACGACGAGCAGCTCTTCTACCTGATGTCCCGCGGCATCCCGCCGATGGAGGCCCGCCGCCTGGTCGTGCGCGGCTTCTTCGCGGAGCTCGTCCAGCAGATCGGTCTGCCGGACGTCGAGGAGCGCCTGCTCGCCAAGATCGAGACGGAGCTGGAGGCTTCCGTCTGATGGCCTTCGTCAAAGCCTGTGCGCTGAGCGAGCTGGAGAGCGACACCCCCAAGCGGGTGGAGATCGACGGCACGCCGGTGTCCCTCGTCAAGACCGAGGGCGAGGTGTTCGCGATCAACGACATCTGCTCGCACGCGAACGTGTCGCTCTCGGAGGGCGAGGTCGAGGACTGCGCCATCGAGTGCTGGCTGCACGGCTCGAGCTTCGACCTCCGCACCGGCAAGCCGTCCGGCCTTCCCGCGACGCGCCCCGTGCCCGTATACCCCGTACAGATCCAAGGGGACGATGTGCTCGTCTCCGTCACCCAGGAGTCCTGAGTTCCCCATGGCAACGCTTGAAATCCGCGACCTGCACGTCTCCGTCGACACCGAGAACGGTACGAAGGAGATCCTCAAGGGCGTCGACCTGACCGTGAAGCAGGGCGAGACCCACGCCATCATGGGCCCCAACGGCTCCGGCAAGTCCACCCTGGCGTACTCGCTGGCCGGTCACCCCAAGTACACGATCACCAGCGGCACCGTCACGCTGGACGGCGAGGACGTCCTGGAGATGTCCGTCGACGAGCGCGCCCGCGCCGGCGTGTTCCTCGCCATGCAGTACCCGGTCGAGGTCCCCGGTGTCTCGGTCTCCAACTTCCTGCGCACCTCGGCCACCGCGATCCGCGGCGAGGCCCCCAAGCTGCGTACCTGGGTGAAGGAGGTCAAGTCCGCGATGGAGCAGCTCCAGATGGACCCGGCCTTCGCCGAGCGCAACGTCAACGAGGGCTTCTCCGGCGGTGAGAAGAAGCGCCACGAGATCCTCCAGCTGGAGCTTCTCAAGCCGAAGATCGCGATCCTCGACGAGACCGACTCCGGCCTCGACGTCGACGCGCTGCGCCAGGTCTCCGAGGGCATCAACCGCGTCCGTGAGAACGGCGAGGTCGGCACCCTCCTGGTGACCCACTACACGCGCATCCTGCGCTACATCAAGCCCGACTACGTGCACGTCTTCGCGGCCGGCCGCATCGTCGAGTCCGGCGGCGCCGAGCTGGCCGACAAGCTCGAGTCCGAGGGCTACGAGTCGTACACGAAGGGTGGCGCTTCCGAGTGACACAGCTGCCGGGCCTCCTCACCAAGTCCGATCTCCTGGACGAGGCGATCCGCAAGGACTTCCCCTTGCTGGACCGTGTGGTCCACGACGGGAAGAAGATCGTCTACCTCGACAGCGCTGCCACCTCGCAGAAGCCGCGTCAGGTGCTCGACGCGCTCAACGAGTACTACGAGCAGCACAACGCCAATGTGCACCGTGGCGTGTACCTGGTCGCCGAGGAGGCCACGGCGCTGTACGAGGGTGCCCGTGACAAGGTCGCCCGTTTCATCAACGCGCCGAGCCGCGACGAGGTCATCTTCACCAAGAACGCCTCGGAGTCGCTCAACCTCGTTGCCAACATGCTGGGTTGGGCCGACGAGCCCTACCGCGTGGACAACGAGACCGAGATCGTCATCACGGAGATGGAGCACCACTCCAACATCGTGCCGTGGCAGCTGCTCTCGCAGCGCACGGGCGCGAAGCTGAAGTGGTTCGGCCTGACCGACGACGGCCGGCTCGACCTGTCGAACATCAACGAGATCATCACCGAGAAGACGAAGATCGTCTCCTTCACGCTGGTCTCCAACCTGCTCGGCACCCAGAACCCGGTCGAGGCGATCGTCCGCCGTGCGCAGCAGGTCGGCGCGCTGGTCTGCATCGACGCCTCGCAGGCCGCCCCGCACATGCCGCTCGACGTGCAGGCGCTGCAGGCCGACTTCGTGGCCTTCACCGGCCACAAGATGTGCGGCCCGACCGGCATCGGCGTCCTGTGGGGCCGCCAGGAGCTCCTGGAGGACCTGCCGCCGTTCCTGGGCGGTGGCGAGATGATCGAGACGGTCTCGATGCACTCCTCCACCTACGCTCCGGCGCCGCACAAGTTCGAGGCGGGCACGCCCCCGATCGCGCAGGCCGTGGGCCTGGGCGCGGCCGTGGACTACCTGTCGTCGATCGGCATGGACAAGATCGCCGCGCATGAGCACGCGATCACCGAGTACGCGGTCAAGCGCCTCCTCGAGGTGCCCGACCTGCGGATCATCGGCCCCACCACGGCCGAGGACCGCGGGGCGGCGATCTCCTTCACGCTCGGCGACATCCACCCGCACGACGTGGGCCAGGTCCTCGACGAGGAGGGCATCGCGGTCCGCGTCGGCCACCACTGCGCGCGCCCGGTCTGCCTGCGCTACGGAATTCCCGCGACCACGCGGGCGTCCTTCTATCTGTACTCCACGCCCGCCGAGGTCGACGCCCTGGTGGACGGTCTGGAGCACGTACGAAACTTCTTCGGCTAGGGGTTAGAGACGTGAAGCTTGATTCGATGTACCAGGACGTCATCCTGGACCACTACAAGCACCCGCACGGCCGGGGCTTGCGGGACGGTGACGCCGAGGTGCACCACGTGAACCCGACGTGCGGCGACGAGATCACCCTCCGGGTGAAGTACGACGGCTCGCGCATCGAGGACGTCTCGTACGAGGGCCAGGGCTGCTCCATCAGCCAGGCCAGCGCCTCGGTCCTGAACGACCTGCTGGTCGGCAAGGACCTGGCCGATGCGCGGCGGATCCAGGAGACGTTCCTGGAGCTGATGCAGTCCAAGGGCCAGCTGGAGCCCGACGACGCGATGGAGGAGGTCCTGGAGGACGCGGTGGCCTTCGCCGGCGTCTCCAAGTACCCCGCCCGTGTGAAGTGTGCCCTGCTGAGCTGGATGGCCTGGAAGGACGCGACGGCCCAGGCTCTGGGCGAGCTCGCCGAAAGGAAGACGGCATGACCGAGAACGCGGAGGCGGCGATCAAGCCGGCGACCGAAGAAGAGATCCGCGAGGCGCTGTACGACGTCGTCGACCCCGAGCTGGGCATCGACGTCGTCAACCTCGGCCTGATCTACGGCATCCACATCGACGACTCCAACGTCGTCACGCTGGACATGACCCTGACGTCGGCGGCCTGCCCGCTGACCGATGTGATCGAGGACCAGGCGAAGTCCGCGACCGACGGCCTCGCCAGCGAGCTGAAGATCAACTGGGTCTGGATGCCGCCGTGGGGCCCCGACAAGATCACGGACGACGGCCGCGAGCAGCTGCGCGCGCTGGGCTTCAACGTCTGAGCCCCTTTTGTCACTTGAGGCCCCCGGCACCCACGGTGCCGGGGGCCTCTTCGTGTCGGGGGGCTGTTCGGACGCCTGCCGCACCGGTGGGGAGCCTGATCGGCTGACGTTCGCCTGCCGTACCCGTGGCGTACGCCCGCAATTGGCGGGGTGACCGGAACCTACTCGGCGACACCCCGCCGACGAGAGGCCATCCCCGTGCCGCACCACCCATCGCTCCGCCGTGCCAGGACCTTCGCGGCCGCGTCCGGCGTGCTGACGCTGGCCGTCATGGGCCCCAACTCCCTCGCACACGCCGCCAGTTACGGTACGCCGACCATCTCGCTCTCCGCCTCCTACCTGTCGGGGGCCGTGGGAGCCACCGGTGACCCCGTGGTCAACGTGACCGTCGCGCAGAGCGGGGCCGACGCCTCGGCGCTCACCGTCGCCGCCTCCGCGAGCAGCAGGAGTTCGGTGGCCGGGACCGGGGACGTCGCCGTCACCGGGAGCGGCGGCAGCCGGCAGCTGGCCGTCGCGGCGCACGCGCAGGGCTACACGGACCTCACCATCAAGGTCACCGGGCTCGGCGGCAAGACCGCCACCAAGACGCTGCACTACGCGGCCTCGGCCGCCGTGCGGAACGCCGCCGACACCCGCTACCTCACCGGCTCCAGCGACGCCTCGGCCGCCGTGGACGTGGGCGGCGGCTATGCCGTCGTGGCCGACGACGAGTCCAACACGCTGCGCCTGTACGACCGTTCGGCCTCCGGTGCGCCCGTGAAGACCTGGGACTTCAGCTCCAAGCTCGGCGTCTCCAAGGAGATCGACATCGAGGGCGCGGCCCGCGTCGGCAACACGATCTACTGGACCGGCTCGCTCGGCAACAACAAGGACGGCGAGTACAAGGCCGACCGCAACACCGTCTTCACCACCACCGTCACCGGGTCGGGCGCCGCCACCCAGCTCGCGCTCGGCGGCTCGTACAAGAAGCTGCGGGACGACCTCGTGGCCTGGGACCGCTCCAACGGGGACCGCTTCGGGTTCGCCGCCGCGACCGCCGACGGCCAGGTGCCCAAGCAGATCGACGGGTTCAACGTGGAGGGCCTGGAGTTCGCGCCGGGCTCCACGAGCACCGCGTACATCGGGTTCCGGGCGCCGCTCGTGCCGCCGGCGAACGGCGGCAAGGCGCTGATCGTGCCCGTCACCAACTTCGACAAGGTGGTGGGCAGCGGCGCCAAGCCGGTGTTCGGCGCCGCCGTCCAGCTCGACCTGGGCGGGCTCAGCATCCGCGACATCCGCAAGAACGCCGCCGACCAGTATCTGATCGTCGCCGGGTCGTGGGCCGCCGACGACAACTCCGACCCGTACGCGGTCTACTCCTGGGACGGCGTCGCCGGGCACGCCCCCGTCAAGCGGGCCGACCTGCCGACCAGCGACCCCGGCGGCTGGGAGGCCGTGGTGGACGTGCCGGACCTGAACCAGGCGGGGGCCCGGGCGCAGTTCATCACCGACGACGGCTCCGCCGACCTCTACGGCGACGGCACCGAGGCCAAGGACCTCTCCCACGCCGAGTGGAAGAAGTCCCGGGCCACCTGGTTCACCGTGACCGGCTGAACCGCCGCTACCGGGTCCCCGCCGGGCCGGCCGGCACCGGCGGGACACCCGCCGCCGTGGCGAGCGCGGGGGCCAGGTCCTCGCGGCGGATGCGCTGGTCGATGTAGAGCAGGCCGGCACCGAGCTGCGGCAGCGTGGTCGACAGGAACTGGCTGATCACCATGCCGATCAGATAGAGCACCACCATGATGACGACGGCGGCGGCCTTGGCGCCGTGCGAGTCGTCGGACAGGGCGAGCGGCATGGCCGCGAAGACCCCGCCGTAGGTGAACGGCAGCTGGATGAAGTAGCCCATCACCCCGCTGATCATGCCGACCAGCATCAGGATGCCGCAGGTGCGCCACCAGGCGTCCTTCACCAGGCGGCCCGAGCGGCGCAGCGCCTCGACGGGCCCCTGGTTCTCCAGGACGGCGGCCGCCGGCGCGAAGCCGTAGCGCACCCACAGCCAGATGCCGACCGGGATCAGGGCGAGGAACCCCACGGCGAACAGCACGAGGAGGGCGGCCGGCGGGGCGTCGTGACCGGCGCCGGAGCTCGCCAGGACCGTCGTCACCAGCAGGCCGATGAACAGGAGCATCGCGGCCAGCATGGCTCCCATCTGGATCGCGAGGGTGCCGAGCACGGCCGGGAACCGGGACCAGGACGTGCGCCACACCGCGCCGAAGGTGCTGCGGCGCCCCAGGACCGCGTCCTGGAGGACGGCGGGGACCGCCGAGTACATCAGCGCCATCGACAGGAGCCACAGCGCGATCGCCACGACGACGACGATCGCCCCGGCGATCACCAGCGGCTCGACGTCGGAACGCGCCGGGTTCACGTCGTAGTCCGGGTTGAAGACGGGATCGAAGTGGTCGTGCACCGAGGCCACCGCGATCGCGGCCGCCCCGCCGAGCACCAGCGCCGCGATCCCGTAGGCCACCAGGGCCATGCCGATGAGCTGCTTCCAGTGGCGGCCCAGAGCGGCGAAGGAGCCGCCGAGTATGTCACCGAGGTTCAGCGGCCGGAGCGGGATCACCCCCGGCTTCGGCGGCGGCGGCATCCAGGCACCGCCCCAGCCGGGCCCCCAGCCGGGCCCCCAGCCGGGCGGCGGTCCCGGCGGTCCGCCCTGGGCGCCCGGGCCCCACCCCATGTCCTGCGTCACCGCTGCCTCGCACTTCCCGCACGTCTCCGTACGTCCCGTCCCCTGATCGATCGCCTTACCGTAGTCCGCACGGCCTGCGGGTACGGTCGGGGGCATGCTCTGTGACCAGGCCGGGACCACCGCCGGAACCACCGGGGACCGCTGATGGCCCGCCGCTACGACCCCGACCGGCGCCGGCGCATCATCGACGCGGCGATCCAGGTCGTCGCCGAGCGCGGCATCGCGGGGCTCAGCCACCGCACGGCCGCGGCCGAGGCCGATGTGCCGCTGGGCTCGACGACGTACCACTTCAAGACGCTCGACGAGCTGCTCGTCGCGGCGCTGCGCCAGGCCAACGAGGGCTTCGCCACGGCGGTGCGCGACTGTGTGCGGCTCGACGAACCCGGCGCCGACCTGGCCGTCGAACTGGCCCGCCTGATGGGCGAGTGGCTGACCGGCGACCGGGCCCGCGCCGAGCTGGAGTACGAGCTCTACCTCGCCGCCCTGCGCCGCCCCGCGCTGCGGCCCGTCGCGGCCGAGTGGACCGACTCCGTCGCCGAACTGCTGGCCCGCCACACCGACCCGGTCACCGCGCGCGGGCTCGTCGCCGTGATGGACGGCATCTGCCTCCAGGCCCTGCTCACCGGCGGCGCGTACGACGAGGCCCAGGCCCGCGACCTGCTCGCCCGGCTGCTGCGGTAGACCCGGGCGGCACCCGGCCCCGACAGTCCGCCGAAAACCGGGGGTCATACGATGTGTACGGGCGTACGCATCGCCGGATATCCTGTTCCGCATGCCCTACGTCCTGCTCGCCTGCGCCATCGGCTCGGAGATCGTCGCCACGTCCGCGCTGAAGTACAGCGAGGGCTTCACGCGGCTCTGGCCCTCGCTGATCACCGGCGCCGGCTATGTGCTCGCCTTCTTCCTGCTGTCGCTGACGCTGCGGTCGATGTCCGTGGGCACCGCTTACGCGATCTGGTCCGGCGTGGGCACGGCCGTCATCGCGGCCATCGGCATGGTGTTCATGGGGGAGGCGATGACCGCCGCCAAGGTCGCCGGGATCGCCCTCATCATCGGCGGAGTGGTGCTGCTCAACCTCGGCGGCGCCGCGCACTGAAGCCGGGTTCAGTTCCCCGCCGCCCGGAGCACCGCGGCCAGCGCGGCCCGCACGCTCTCCTCGATGTCGGTGATCGGGTAGATCGCCTCGATCACCGTACGGTCCCGGTCGACCACCAGGGTCAGCCGCTTGAGCCGGCTCACCCCGGCCGTGCGGAAGGTCGGCAGGCGCAGTGCGGCCGTCAGGTCGAGGTCCGTGTCCGAGAGCAGCGGGAAGCGCAGGGCCTCCTTGTCGGCGAACGCCCTTTGCTCGTCCGGGCGTTGGGTGGACACCCCGTGCACGCTCGCGCCCGCGGCCGTGAACCGCGCCAGCTGGTCGCGGAAGGTGCAGGACTCCAGGGTGCAGCCGCGCGCGCCGGGGATCCCGGCCCAGCCCGGCGGGTACGACTCGGCGCGGGCGTAGGCGCCGGGGAAGCAGTACAGGACCGTGTACGGCGTCGAGGACGCGACCGGATCCCTCAACTCCCCGTCGAAGTCCGTCAGTTGGAGCTCCGGCAGCCGGGTGCCGACCAGCTCCCGCACCCGCTCCGTCTCGCCCGACGTCCGAGTCGAGGTGGCCATCGTCTCTCCTTCCCCCAGCACCCAGGTGTCTCCCCAGTCCTGGAGCGCGATCAGTACGGGCAGCAGGGCACGGCCGCGCGGGGTGAGCCGGTACTCGTGGCGCACCGGGCGCTCCTGGTACGGCTCGCGCAGCAGCACCCCGCACTCCACGAGCAGCTTCAGACGCTCGGCGAGGACCTTGCGGGACATGCCGAGCTCCCGCTGGAGCGCGTCGAAGCGGTGCACTCCGCGTGCCGTGTCGCGCACGATCAGGAGGGTCCACCAGTCGCCCACCACGTCCAGGGCCTGGGCGATGGCGCAGTGCTCGTCGTCGAGCCGGGTGCGTTGAGGCATGCGCCCATCCTTTCGCGCCCGCCCAGCGGGCCGTCTCCGGCCCGCTGGGCGACCCCCGTTGACCTGCGGGGGCCATGCTGCCATAGTCCGTTCCCATAAGGAACTCACTGGGGGCTCGCCGAGCACCTCCGAGGGGAATCCACTACGACCGGTTCAGGTATCGAGCTCGGGGGGCGGGCGGAGTGAACACACTGCGCGCAGTGCCAAGAAGCGTGCGACTGCTGTGCTGCGGCATCTTCTTCAACGCGGTCGTCAGCTTCACCTTCATCTATCTCTTCGTCTGGCTGACCGGCCCGCGCGGGATGACGGTGGCCCAGGCCGGAGTGCTCAGCGGCATCGGCGGCGTCGGCCTGGTGGCCGGGAACTTCACCGGCGGCTGGTTCGGCGACGCCTACGGCCACCGGCGCGCGCTGCTCGCCGGCGCCGTCGTCAGCGGGGGCGTCCTGTGCGTCATCGCCCTGCTGCCGGTCGCCGCGCTCTACGCGGCGCTGCCCCTTGCCCAGTACGCCGCAGGCGTGGTCAGATCCGCCAACTCCGCCCTCATCGCGGTCAGCGTCGCCGAGGGCGGCCGCCGCCAGGGCTTCGCCGTCATGCGCTTCGCGAGCAATGCCGGGTTCACCATCGGGCCGCCGCTCGGCGCGCTGATCGCGGCCCGGTTCTCCTACGGCTGGCTCTTCGTCGCCGACGGCATCGCCACCCTGCTCTTCGCGGCGTACGCGGCCCGGGTGCTGCCCGGCCACGGCGCCGCCGGGGCGCCCCGGCGGCCGCACGCCGCCGACGCGCAGCCGCTGCGCGCCGAACTGCGGGCCCGGCCCGCGGTCCTCGTGCTGCTCGCCGCGATCGTCTGCGTCGACCTCGTCTACCGCCAGCAGTACTCGACCCTGCCCGTCTTCCTCGGCGACCACGGCCTCGACGCCCGGGTGTACGGCTGGCTCATCGCCCTCAACGGCGGCGTCATCCTCTGCCTCGAACTCCCCGCCGCACACGCCCTGCGCAGGCGCGCCCCGCTGCCCGTGATCGGCGCCGGGCTGCTCCTGGTCGGGCTCGGATACACGGCCCTGGTGCCCGGCGCCTCGCTCGGCGCGGCCGTCGCCCTGATGGTGTCGCTCACCTTCGGCGAGATCCTCTACAAGACCACCGCCACCGCGTACGTCGCCGACCAGGCGCCCGCCCACGCCCAGGGCCGCTTCCAGAGCCTGTACGCGGGCGCCTCCATCAGCGGCCAGGTCCTTGCCCCGCCGCTCGGCGGCGCCCTCTACGCCGGCGCGCCCGGTCTGCTCTGGCCGCTGTGCGCCCTGCTCGCCGCGCTCGCGGGCCTGGCCGTGCTGTGGGCGCGGCGGCTGCCCGGCGGGGCCGCCGGACTGGACACGGGCCCGGCACTTGAGACCGGTTCGCCCCGGCGGGCCGCGGCCGGTTAGGTTTTGGGTCATGACCGACACGACTGCTACTGCTACGACCGGCGCCGCGGCCGCCGGACTCGCCACCATCGCCGCCGACGGCACCATCCTGGACACCTGGTTCCCCGCCCCCGAGCTCGTGGCCGTCGCCGAGCCCGGCCCGGCCGGCACCGAGCGCCTCTCCGCCGAGCGCGCCGCCGAACTGCTCGGCGCGGGTGCGCTCAAGGCCGTCGGCGCCGACGAGCGCCGCGGGGTCGAGGTCGTCGCCGTCCGTACGGTCATCGCCTCGCTCGACGACAAGCCGCTGGACGCGCACGACGCCTATCTGCGGCTGCACCTCCTCTCGCACCGGCTCGTCAAGCCGCACGGCCAGAGCCTGGACGGCCTCTTCGGGCTGCTCGCGAACGTCGCCTGGACCTCGCTCGGCCCGGTCGCGGTCGACGACCTGGAGACGGTCCGCCTCAACGCCCGCGCCGAGGGGCTGCACCTCCAGGTGACGTCCGTGGACAAGTTCCCGCGCATGACGGACTACGTGGCGCCCAAGGGCGTACGCATCGCCGACGCGGACCGGGTACGCCTCGGGGCGCACCTCGCCGAAGGCACCACCGTGATGCACGAGGGCTTCGTCAACTTCAACGCGGGCACGCTCGGCACGTCCATGGTCGAGGGCCGCATCTCGGCCGGCGTCGTGGTCGGCAACGGCTCCGACATCGGCGGCGGCGCGTCCACGATGGGCACGCTGTCCGGCGGCGGCAACGTCCGCATCGTCATCGGTGAGCGGTGCCTGGTGGGTGCCGAGGCGGGGGTCGGGATCGCGCTCGGCGACGAGTGCGTCGTGGAGGCGGGGCTCTACGTCACCGCCGGTACCCGGGTCACCATGCCCGACGGGCAGATCGTCAAGGCCCGCGAGCTGTCGGGCGCGTCCAACATCCTGTTCCGGCGGAACTCCGTCACGGGGGCGGTCGAGGCGCGGCCGAACAATGCGGTGTGGGGTGGCCTGAACGAGGTTCTCCACGCCCACAACTAGCCGGAGCCGCCCGGAAGTCCGGGGCCCCCGGGGCTACGCCCCGGACCCCGGGGGCCTGCCCACCCGCCCGCGGGTGTCCGCCCGAACATCACGGGCGAGGTGCTCTTCGTGGGCGGCGGCGGCAACCTGGTGTGAGCGGGGCGCCCGGGGTCACTGCGAGGTGGTGTGCTCCGGGCGCACGACCAGGACCACCCGGTGCTCGGCGTCGTCCAGCGGCTTCTCGTACGCGAGCCCGTACCGCTGGGCCAGGACGTCGAAGAGCGCGCCCGTCGGGTCGGGGTCGATGCGCTCGACCGTGCCCCGGACCTCCAGATAGCGGTAGGGCTCGTCGGGGTCGTTGACCGAGACGGAGACCTGGGGGTCGGCGACGACGTTCTTGTACTTGCGGCGCGTGGTCGTCGTGGTGAAGCGCAGGAACTCGCCGTCCCACACCTGCCAGACCGGGTTGACGTGCGGGACGCCGTTCGGGCCCTTGGTGGCGAGGTGCACGAAGAGGGGACGGGTCAGCAGGTCCTCGTGGCCGGCGGGGATCACGGAGGCGGTGTCGTTCGGGATCTTGGTCGTCATGGACCAGGACGCTATCAACGCCGGATCCAGGGGCGGGAGTTGACCGCCCCGCCGCTCGCGCGGGCGGCCGTCGTGCTGCCGACGGCCGCCCGCCCGAGCGCGTACCGCTACGGGCGGAAGCGGATGACCTGCGGGTCGTGGTCGCTGGTCTGGTTCGCGAACTCCGCGTTGATGTGCACGCTGTCGTAGTCGAAGCCACGGATCGCGGGGCTGGTCAGGATCTGGTCCAGGACCTGGGTGTTGCCCTGGTAGACGTAGGAGTAGCGCTCCTTCTTGGGCAGCGTGCGGTAGGCCGAGCGCAGCGCGCCGCCGTCCTCCAGGGCCTTGGTCGTGCCCGAGAAGTCGAAGTCGTTGATGTCGCCGACGGCCAGGACGTCCGCGTGCTTGTCGACCGCGAGCAGCTGCTTCACGAAGGCGTTGACGGCCTGCGCCTGCTGGAGCCGCTTGGCCTCCGAGGAGCGCGGCACCGGCTGGTGCTGCGACACCAGGCCCTCGTCGCCGCCCTTCGAGGCGAAGTGGTTGGCGATCACGAAGACCGTCTTCCCCTTGAACACGAACTCGCCGGCCAGCGGCTTGCGGCTGTCCCCCCACGCCGCGTTGGCCGGGTCGATCCGGCCGGGGGAAAGGGTCAGGGCCGGGTGGCCCTTGGTGCCGGTGACGCCGACGGCGGTCTTGTAGTCGCCGCCGGGACGGTCGGTGAAGGAGACCCGCGCCGGGTTGAACAGGAAGCCCTGGCGGATGTTGCCGCCGGGCTCGCCGCCGTCCTTGTTGTTCTCCGGGTCGATCGAACGCCACTCGTAGGCCGGGCCGCCGGCCGCGACGATCGCGTCCGTGAACTTCTTCACGGTCGCCGAGGCGTCCACGGTGCCGTCGTTCTTCGCGCCGTCGTTGTCCTGGATCTCCTCCAGGGCCACGATGTCCGGCGAGGCGAGGTTGGTCACCACGCCCTGCGCCAGCGCGTCGAACTTGGACTGCGGGTCGGTCGGGTCCAGGTTCTCCACGTTGTACGTGGCCACCGCCAGCTCGCCGGTGCGCTGCTTGCGGGTGATCTCCCGCTTGAGGCCATTGTCCTTGACCGTGCCGAGCGTGCGCGCGGTGATCGTGTAGCCGCCGAACTGGTTGAAGTCCAGGGGGCCTTCGGTGCTGCCGGTCAGGGTGTCGCCGACGTTCGCGGTGGGGAAGGGCTGCTGCGCGGTCGGGATCAGGCTCTGGATCTGGAGCCGGCCGGTGTTCTGGTCGTTGTACGAGGAGTACAGGGAGCCGCCGCGGGCCGTCCGGTTCTCCTGCGGCTTCACCGTGACCCACAGCTCGGAGTACGGGTCCGTGGCGCCGACCACCCGCGAGGTGCCGATGCGGACGTTCATGCCCTCGAGGGACTCGTAGTAGTCCGTGGCGTACTTCTTCGGCTGGAGGGCCAGGCCGTTGACGCTGTTGCCGGCCGCCGGGTCGCCGTTCGGCGTGTACCGGCCGGGCACCGAGCGGGCGTTGATGACGACCGGCGCGGGCACCGCGTTGCCCGAGGAGACGACCGTGACGGTCGGCTTGGAGAGCTCGGTCACCGACTGGTTCCCGGAGGCCGCCCCGCCGGGCACGTACTCGGTGACGGTGGCGGAGACCTCCACCGCGTCGCCCACGGCGACCGTCGGGTTGGAGCCGGTGAAGACGAAGACGCCCTCGCTGGTCGCGGGGTTCCTGTCGGGCTGGGTGTCCTGGAACCAGAAGCCCTTGGAGGACCCGTAGGCGCGCACACCGGTGACGACACCGGTCACGCCCGTGACCTGCTGGCCCGCCAGCGGGGATATCCGGGTGGTGCCCTGGATGTCGTGGATCTTCGCCGCGACGGGAGCGGCGGGGGCCGCCTGGGAAGAGGCGGCGCAGACCAGGCCGGCGGCGAGCGCCGCGGCGACGACGGCGGACACGGCGGCGGTTCTTGGAACGGGCATTCAGGTTCTCCGAGGGTGATGAGGGAAGAAGGCGCGTGCGGCGGTGCGGTTCTACGCGCGTCAATCTCTTGTCTGGGGTGGGGAGTTGTCAAGAGGTGCCGGGTGGACGACTACCGACGGGTAGATGAATCCCTGGGGGAGCGGCGCGGGAGCGACCGGGGGCGCGGTGCGCCGGGCGGGGCGGGCACCGGGCGCGGGCGGCCGGCGCAACGAAACCCGGTGAAATGCGTCTACGCTGGGTGCCGCTCGACACCGCTGACCCAGCGCGACCAGAGCGCCCAGACCGTACGGCCGAGGAGTACCCCCAGATGTCCGGAGACCGCCCCACCCTGCCGCCGGTTCGGCTGAACTCCGAGGCGGAGCTGGCCCGGGACGCGCTGTCCGCCCCGCTGCTCGCCCGCGCCGTGCGGCTCGCCCGCTGGGCCGGCCCCGACACACGGGTCGGCGCGGGCGGCGAACTCGTCGAGGAGCAACTGCCCGCGGCCGCGGCCGAACTCGGCCTGGGCGACGACCAGGACGGTCCGGCGTACGCGAGCGAGGCCTGGCGGGTCGCGGTCGACACCGGCCTCGTCGACATCCAGGACGCGGCGGGCGCCGAGGACGACGACGAAGAGGGCACCGCCTCCGTCGGCGAGAACCTCGGCGTGCTCACCTCCGGATCGCCGCACGATGTGCTCGCGATCTGGCTCGACGCCTTCGACGTGGTCTTCGCCGACGCCACCGCCCCGATGATCGACGACTTCGCCGACCTGGTCGGCGAGGACGGCGAGATCGACTTCGAGCGCCTCGAATGGGACCCGGAGGAGGAGGCCGACTTCCTGGAGGGCGTCCTCGGCAACCTCTACCTGCTCACCGTCAGCGAGACCGGCACCCCCGAGGGGCCGGTGCCGCTGCCCGCCCTCGCCGCCTCCATGATCGTCCCCGACGACATGGGCGAGCCCACCGACGACATCCTGGAGCAGGTCTCCGACGCGATGATGCGGCTCGACGACCAGTTCCGGCTCCTGGAGCCGATCGGCCTGGTCGAGTACGAGCCCGTCGACGAGGCCCTGATGGCCGAGGTGGGCGACGAGCCCGCGCCGCCCGTCGACGACGAGGACGTCGCCCGCTACGGCATGGTCCGGCTGACCCCGCTCGGCCTCTACGGCGTGCGCGCCCGGATGCTGGAGGCGGGCGTGGACGCCCCGGCCGTGGGCGACCTGGCCGACAAGGGCGCCGACGCGCTGCTCGACGGCATCGCCTTCTTCCCCGAGCTCTCGGCCCGCGCCGAGACCGAGCAGTGGCTCGCCCGGCGTCAACCGGCCGACGCGGCGGGCGAGTTGCTCGCCGCGGCCCGCGGCAACGACGAGGGCGGTCCGCTGCGCAGGCTGCACTGCCAGCAGGCGCTCGCCCTCACCGGCGCCTCCGCCGAGCCCGCGGTGCGCGAGGTCCTCGCCGACCCCGAACTCGGCGGCCTGGCCCGGGTCTGGCTCGCCGAGCGCGGCGCGCTCGACGTGCCGCCGCCGTCCGAGACGATGATCTTCTGGCTGGCCATCGACACCATCGCGGCGCAGCTCGCGGTGGAGGGTGACCTGGAGGAGCTCCAGGAGCTCGTCGAGGGCCTGGTCGGCCAGCACAGCGGGTTCTTCGACGCGGCCTGGCGGGTGGAGCACCCCGCGACCGCCGACGTCCTGGAGGCGATGGGCCGCCTCCACCCCGACAAGTCCACCGCCAAGGAGGCCCGCAAGGCGGCCTTCAAGGCCCGCTCCCGCGTCTGACCCCGCCCCGCCCGGCGGGCGCCCGCCCCGGCCCCCTGATCCTCCGGTCAGGGGGCCGGGGCGTGTCCGGGCCCGCGCCCCGGGACCGCCGGCCGGGGGCCGGGTCGGCGGAGTCTCAAGCGCGGCCGAGCACCAGACTCACGTTGTGCCCTCCGAACCCGAAGGAGTTGGCGAGCGCCGCGTCCCAGGAGCCCCGGCGGTTCCCACCGGCGGCCACGTCGAGGGAGACCGCCGGGTCGAGGCGGTCCAGGTTGCGGGTGGCGGGTACGGTGCCGTCGCGCAGGGCGAGCAGCGCCGCGATCGCGCCCACCGCGCCGGACGCGCCCAGCATGTGCCCGGTCATCGACTTGGTGGCCGTCACCACCGGATGCGTGCCGATCGCCTTGGCCACCGCCTCCGCCTCGGCGAGGTCGCCCGACGGCGTGGAGGTGGCGTGCGCGTGCACCACGCCGATGTCCGACGCGCCCAACTGGGCGTCCCGCAGCGCCGATTCGATCGCCCGGACCTGCCCGGCCACGTCCGAGGCCGTGATGTGGTCCGCGCTGGACGTCACGGCCGCTCCCGCCACCGACCCGTACACCCGGGCCCCGCGCGCCCGCGCGAACCCGGCCCGCTCCAGGACGACCAGGCCCGCGCCCTCGCCCATCACGAACCCGCTGCGGTCCGCGTCGAAGGGCCGCGACACCGAGGCGGGGTCGTGCTCCTGGGTGGAGAGGGCCTTCATCTGCGCGAACGCGGCGATGGTGAAGGGGTGCAGACACGCCTCGGTGCCGCCGGCCACCACCACGTCGGCCCGCCCCGCGCGGATCAGGTCGAGGCCCATCGCGATCGCCTCGGCCCCGGACGCGCAGGCGCTGACCGGCGTACGGGCCCCGCCCTGCGCCCCGAGCTCCATCGACACCCAGGCGGCGGGCCCGTTCGGCATGAGCATCGGCACGGCGTACGGGGAGAGCCGCCGGGCCCCGCCCCGCTCGAACGTGTCGTCCTGGCCGAGCGTGGTCAGCACGCCTCCGGTGCCGGTGCCGATCACCACCGCGAGCCGCTCCGGCGCGACCTCGGGGGTGCCCGCGTCCCGCCAGGCCTCGCGGGAGGCGATCATCGCGAGTTGTTCACACCGATCAAGCTTGCGGGCCTCGACCCGGGCCATCAGCGACAGCGGGTCCACGGCGAGCCCGGCCGCCACCCTGACCGGCAGCCCGGCCGCCCACTCCTCCTCGATCAGCGTGACCCCGGAGGCGCCATCCAGCATCCCCGCCCAGGTGGAGGCCGCGTCCGCGCCGAGCGGGGTGATCGCGCCGAGGCCGGTGACGAGTACTTCTGCAAGATCGCTCATACCCCGACCCTGCCAGTCCGCCGGCCTCGGGGGGATGGGGCGGCCGCAGCGATTTGTCCCGGGGGTGTTGTGGGGTTCCCACATGCTGGGCCCCTGCGGCAGGGCGGTCCTCGCGCGGTTCCGCGCGCCTCTGGGCCCACTTTCGTGTGCTGAGCGTCCCTGGCAGGACCGACGCCAACCGGGCGGGGCCGGGCCTCGCCCCCGGCCGCCGAGAGCCGTTGGAAGCTCCGCGCTGCCGTACGGATCGCCTGGAGCGACGAGCTGGACATCATGTACCTCGGTCGGACGCAGGCCTCCGGCGAGAGCTCAGGCCGCCTCGGTCACGTCCGCGCGCAGGCCCTCCGAACGCACCGCCACAGCCCACTCCACCAGCAGCTCCAGGTACTCGTCGGACCCGAGCCCGCCACCATCGACGAGCCCGCGAATCTGTGCGTTGATCACCGCGGCAGGGCGCGCGGAGCCAGGAGCGGCAGGTGTACGAGGCATGGATCGAGGCTACTGCTGGGCACTGACAATCGACTCTGCTTCGTCGAGAGCCCGACCCCACGGGAACGCCTTCGGGTCCCCCTGCTTGGGCGGATGTGACTGGTAGCCATCCGGGCCGTCCAAGAACCGCACCCCTTGAGCACGCAGATCGGCGATGCTGCGGGCCACGGCCGGCTGGGCTGCCTGCGCCCGGTTGAAGTACGGCATGGCCACCACCGGAACACCGAGGTTCGCCCCCTCCGAGACCAGTCCCAGGGCCAGAGTGTCGGCAATCCCGCTGCCCCATTTGTTCAAGCTGGTGCAGCTCAACGGCGCGATCAGCATCGCGTCCGCCTTCGGCAGGGCATCGGACTCACCAGGCAGCTTGTACCGCGAGCGGACCGGATGCCCTGTAAGTTCCTCCAACTCGCTCTTCCGCGGCGCCCACCAGTCGGCAGCCGACGGCGTGAGCACCAGGCAGACGTTCCAGCCGCGGTCCTGGGCTTGCCGGACCCCGTCGTCGACGTGCTGTGTGGGACCGGCCGCGCAGGCGATCAGGTAGAGGACTCGTGTCATGTGCGGAGTCCACAGCGCTCGGCCAGCGCGCGCAAGCCCGAATCCGGCGCGGCCGTCGCCCCCACGACATCTTTGACCAGGCTGATCGTGGTCGGACGCCCGCAGACCTCCTCCGGCGCCAGACTGGCCGCATCCTGGAGCGACTTAGCCGCGGCCTCCTTGTGCCGTGCCAAGAGCTGAGCGCGTGCCATCGTGATGTGATGTTGGGCCTGCCGCTCATGAGTCAGCGCGGTCAGAGCACTTGAGTCCAGGTCGGCGCTCGCTTCGAGGGCGGACCAGCCGTCCTCGAAGCGAGTCAGCACATCGACCCGGTGCATCTTCACGTTCGTAGGCCCGAAGGCCGTCCAGTCCTCGTTCAGGTCCGTGCCCTGCTGATCGGCGATGTCTGCCGCCTCGTCCACGTACCCCGTGGCCGTGCGTACCGCTTCCGTCGATCGCTGCACACTTGACGCGGCGATCGCCGCATTCAGATACAGCATGCCGAGCGTCGACAGGCCCAAGGGGCCGCAGGCTTGCAGGTCGGAGGACAGTCGGCCAGCCGCAGCCAACGCGAACTCGACTGCTGCGACGGGCTGCTGTTGGTAGGTCAGGGACTTCGCAACCCGACGGGCAGCAGCCCCTATCGCCACTGGGTCCCCGGACTGTTCGGCAGCGGTCAGCGCCCGGTCGGCGACCACTGCGGCGGGAATCGCAGTCGCCTTCCCGTACTTGTGCAGGAAGGAGGCCGCCAGTTGCAGACTGCGAGAGAGCAGCAAGAATGCGCCTCCGCCTCCCGATGATCGGTCGGCGGCGGCCTGAGACATCACGATCAGGGCGGGAAGGTCTCGACCCAGAGCCCCGTAATGAGAGGCCTGAAATGCCTCGCAGCAGTAGACAAGCCTGCGCTGGAGATCGGTGAGGGACGGCGGGGGAGCGCCCGGTTCAGGCCTGCGGTAGAGGGCGTCGATGACCGCGCCGGCCTCGGGGGGTGCCACGTCGTCGGCGACGGGCAGCGGTGCGTCGGACAAGAGCTGCTCCAGAGGGATGCGCAGGACTTCGGCCGCGCGCATCAGTACCGAGAGCCGGGGATCCGACTGCCGCTTGCCGCCTTCGAGGTCCTGCACCCACCGCTTGGTCTGCCCCATGAGCCGGCCGAAGTCGGTCTGGGTGAAGCCTCGCCGGTCACGCCAGTAGGCGATGCGGCGACCGATGTGGCCAGTGTCCATGGCGCACTCCCCAACGAGGCACGCACTTTGCGTGCCCACCCCTGTTGTATCGCGCCTTACGGTGCAGAAACAGGAGATCACGCCTCGGCCATACCTGCGGAGTACGCGATGACGGAGCACCAGAGACGGCGGGAGCGCTGCTGTCACGACGGCGCGCTCACCGATGAGCCGGTCAAGGTCGGCGAAGTTCACACGCCGGCCGGAGTCGGCGCGGTCATCTACTCCTGCCCGCGGCATCTCCCGCTGTACCAGACGATCGAACGGACGGAGCAGGCGTCATGACGCTGGGCGTGAGCGGCACCAAGTTCTGCGTCTACTGCGACCGGCCCATCGTGGGCGCCGCTGTTCCTGCGGGCCAAGCGGGCGCGTGGGCCTCGGCGAGCGGGGCCCGCCCCGACAACTGGAAGCACCTGAACGGCGACCCGGCCTGTCGCGCTCCGCGACGGTGACCGCGCAGGCGGGGCGGGGGCCTCTCTGGCCGAGGTCGCGTCCGGAGAGGCGGTCACCTGCCACGATGACGCGCATCGCGTGCCCCGGGTCTCTGACCCGCAGACAGCTACAGCGCCTGCGCCCCCGGCTTCACCATGCCTCGCGCCGTGCGGGACTTCACGAACGAGCCGAGCGCGGTCATCTCCCACTCGCCGGAGAACTGCCGGATCAGCTTGGCCATCATGACGCCGGTCTGCGGCTCCGCGCCCGTCAGGTCGAAGCGGACCAGCTCCTCGCCGCTCGCCGCGTCGATCAGGCGGCAGTACGCCTTGGCGACCTCCGTGAACTTCTGGCCGGAGAAGGAGTTCACCGTGAAGACCAGGCCGGTGGCCTCCGCCGGGATGCGGCCGAGGTCGACCACGATCACCTCGTCGTCGCCCGCGCCCTCGCCCGTCAGGTTGTCGCCGGAGTGCTTGATCGCGCCGTCCAGGATGGAGAGCTTGCCGAAGTAGCAGCTGTCCAGGTGGTTGCGCTGCGGGCCGTAGGCGATCACCGATGCGTCCAGGTCGATGTCCTTGCCCCGGAACGCGGGCTCCCAGCCCAGGCCCATCTTGACCTGGGAGAGCAGCGGGCGGCCGCCCTTGACCAGGGACACCGTCTGGTTCTTCTGGAGGCTGACCCGGCCCTTGTCGAGGTTGATCTTTCCGGCGCCGACGGGCGCGGGGGCCGGCGCGGCGGGTGCCTGCGGTGCCGCCGGGGCGGCCAGGCGGGGGTCGGCCGGCGGGGCGGCCGGCATCGGGGGCGCGGCCGGGGCCGCCGCGGGCTCCTGCTCGACCGAGACCCCGAAGTCCGTGGCGATCCCGGCGAGGCCGTTGGCATACCCCTGGCCCACCGCGCGGGCCTTCCAGGCGCCGCCGCGCAGATAGATCTCCATGACCACCAGGGCCGTCTCGGTGCCGAGTTGGGGCGGGGTGAACGAGGCGATCACGCTGCCGTCGTCGCCGTTGCGCAGGGTGGCCGTGGGCTCGATGCCCTGGAAGGTCTGGCCCGCCGCGTCCGGACTCGCGGTGACCACGATCTTCTCGATGCCGGGCGGCACGGCCGTCGTGTCCACCACGATCGCGTCGGGCGCGGTGCCGCCGCCCGAGCGGTGGGTCACGCCGGGGCCCTGCGGCTGGTTGTAGAAGATGAAGTCGTCGTCCGAGCGCACCTTGCCGTCTGCGGTGAGCAGCAGGCCCGAGACGTCGAGCCGCACGGGGGCGGCCACGTCCACCGTCACGCGGGCGGTCGGGAGCGGGAGGTTCGAGCCAGGGGTCATTGCGGTCATGCCCCGGAAACGAGCGGCGCCGCTTTACGGTTCCTTGAACCTCGACCGAATGCCCGCGCCCCTTTCTGCCAGCCTTCGTCCGCGCTCGCCGTTCGTGCTTCTCGCGCGCCCTCCGCCCGCGCCCGCCGTATGTGCTCCCCGCGCGCCCCTCGTCCGCGCCCGCCGTACGTACGCTCCCGCCGTCAGTGGGGCCACATCGGCGGGTCGGTGGTGAAGGCGCCGCCGAGGCGGCCGCCCTCCGGGGTGGCCGGGTCGAGTTCGCCCTGCTCGGCAACGAGCTTCTCGGCGTACTGCTCGGAGTCGTCGCGCGGCTCGTAGCCGAGCGCCCGCGCCGGGGAAAGGTCCCACCACAGGCGGGTGTTGGCGGAGGAGCCGTACACCACGGTGTGTCCGACGCCCTCGGCCGTGAGCGCGGCGTCGAAGAGGCGGGCCCCGTCGCCCGGGCTCAGCCAGATCGACAGCATCCGTACGGAGGTGGGCTCCAGGAAGCACGAGCCGATGCGGACCGAGACGGTTTCCAGGCCGTGCTTGTCCCAGTAGAACTGGGCCAGATCCTCGCCGAAGGCCTTGGACAGGCCGTAGAAGGTGTCGGGTCGGTGCGGGACGCCGACCGGAATCAGCGGGTCCGTGCCTTGCGGGCGAGGCGTGAAGCCGACCGCGTGATTGGACGAGGCGAACACGATCCGCCCCACGCCCTCCTCGCGCGCGGCCTCGTAGAGGTTGTACGTGCCCTCGATGTTGGCCCTGAGGATCTTGTCGAAGGAGGCTTCGAGCGAGATTCCCGCCAGGTGGAGGACCGCGTCGACCCCGCGAACCGCCTCGCGCAGCGCGTCCTTGTCGGCGAGGTCGGCGGTGATCGCGTCGGGCTCGCCGGGGATCGGCAGCACATCCAGGAGCCGCAGCTCGTACCCGTACGCCGGGAGCAGCCCGCGCATCAGGGTGCCGAGCCCCCCGGCGGCGCCGGTGAGCAGGACGGTGCGGGGTCGGGGCATGGGCTCTCCTCCAGGTGCGGGGCGGTCCGTACGGGGCCCGGGGCGTTGCCGTCGGCGGTCAACGGGCAGATCCATTCGTGGCCACCATTCACATGTGTGGACACGCTAGGGAGCGCGGACGAGCCGAGTCAAGTGTCGTACCCGGGTGCTCAATCCGCTTGTGCGTCGCGGCTGTTCGGCTTGACCGGCGCCCTGGCGCGGGCGTAGCGTGGAGCCGTTCAGAGATATGGACGACAGTCAGAATTGTGCACGACGGTTTTAGCCCGACGGTCCTTGCCCAGGGAGCAGCCCGTGACCTCAGCCCCGCTCGCCGCCCGACTCACTCACGTCAGCGGACCGCTGTTCTTCCCGGTGACCGCGTTCGGACCGGACGGCGGCCTCGACCTCGACACCTTCCGCGCGCATGTGCGGGGCGGCATCGAGGCGGGCGCGGCCGCCGTGTTCGCGTGCTGCGGAACGGGGGAGTTCCACGCCCTGACCCCCCAGGAGTTCGGGGCCTGCGTCGCCGCCGCCGTCGAGGAGAGCGCGGGCCGCGTCCCCGTCGTCGCGGGGGCCGGGTACGGGACCGCCCTCGCCGTCCAGTACGCCCGGCTCGCGGAGGAGGCCGGGGCCGACGGGCTGCTCGCGATGCCGCCCTATCTCGTCGTCGCCGACCAGGCCGGCCTGCTCGACCACTACCGCGAACTGGCCGCGGCGACCTCGCTCGACGTCATCGTCTACCAGCGCGACAACGCGGTCCTCACCCCCGAGACCGCCGTCGCGCTCGCCCGGGTCGACGGGATCATCGGGTTCAAGGACGGCCTGGGCGACCTCGATCTGATGCAGCGGATCGTCAGCGCCGTACGGTCGGCGGGCCTGCACCCGCTGTACTTCAACGGGCTGCCCACTGCCGAACTCACCGGCCTCGCCTACCGCGGCATCGGCATCACCCTCTACTCCTCCGCCGTCTTCTGCTTCGCGCCCGACATCGCGCTCGCCTTCCACCGCGCGCTCGAATCGGGCGACGACGCGCTGGCCAACCGCCTCCTCGACGGCTTCTTCGCGCCGCTCGTCGAACTGCGCAACCAGGGGCGCGGGTACGCCGTCTCGCTGGTCAAGGCCGGGGTGCGGCTCGGCGGCCTGGACGTCGGCGAGGTCCGGCCGCCCCTGAGCGAGCCCGACGCCGCCCACGTCAAGCAACTGGCCGGCCTGATCGAGCGGGGGCGTGCGCTGCTCGGGCCGGACGAGGGCGGGAGCGGGGGCAGCGAGAGCGGGGCGGGTGCGGCTGGGGTGGGGGCGTGAAGACCTCCGCGTTCCTCTACCCCTGGGACGTCCTCGGTGACCCCGACGCCCCCGCGCGCATCGCCGACCTCGGCGTCCGGCAGGTGACGCTCGCCTCGGCCTACCACTCGACCCGCGCTCTGACGCCCCGTCATCCGCGTCATCGCATCGTGACCGCCGAGCATGCGGCCTTGCTGTATCCGCCGGACGAACTGTACTGGCGGGGGCGGGAGTTGAGACCGTACGCGGCGGGGGACTGGGCGCCGGGCGACGCGTTCGGGCGGGCCGCGCGGGCGCTCGCGGAGGCCGGACTCGACGTCCACTCCTGGGTGGTGCTCGCGCACAACTCCCGGCTCGGCGCGGAACATCGCGAGACCTCGGTCGTCAACGTCTACGGCGACCGCTACCCGTGGGCACCCTGCATCGCGCAGCCCCGGGTGCGCGCCCTCCTCGTCGCGCTCGCGGCCGAGGCGGCGGTGCGGCCGGGGGCGCTCGGCACCGAGCTGGAGTCGTGCGGCTGGTACGGGCTCGCGCATCTGCACGCCCACGACAAGCTCGCGGGCGTGGCCCTCGACGACACCGCGCAGTACCTGATGTCGCTCTGCTTCTGCCCGTCCTGCGGGCAGGGGTACGAGGAAATCGGCCTGGGCGTAGGGGAGTTGAGGGCACGGGTGCGCTGGGCACTGGAGCCGGTGTGGCGCGGCGGGACGGTGGGCGCGGCCGGCGCCGAGCTGCTCGCGGCGACGCTCGGCTTCCGTACGGGGGTGGCGCGGGCGCTTCAGGAGGCGGTCGTGGCGGCGGTACGGGACCGGGGTGGCCCGGGGTTCCAGGTGCTGCTGCACGGGGATCCGCGGCCGTCGCGGTGCGGGGCGAACGTGGGGGTGGACGCCGGGCACGTCCTCGGCCTGGCCGACGGGGTGGTGGTGCCGTGGGCGGGCGGGCCGGAGCTGCTCGAACCGTTCGCGGCGGCGGGCTCCGAGGGGGCCGTGGTCGCCGCGAACCTCACGGTGGTGTCGGGGATGGGGGGCCGGCCCTTGTCGTTGGCGGACGATGCGGCGTGGGCGGTGGCGTTGGGGGCGACGGAACTTCGGCTCTATCACGCGGGGTTGGCGTCGGATGCGGACCTGGAGGCGGTGCGCAAGGCGGGGGTGGCGGGCTAGGCCTCCCGGCAGCACCGAGGCCCGGCTCCCTGGGGCTCCGCCCCAGACCCCGTTCGCGCGTTCTCCCACCCACCTCCCGTGCGGCGGTACCGGGAGGTTCGGCCCCCTGGGGCTCCGCCCCAGACCCCGTTCGCGCGTTCTCCCACCCACCTCCCGTGCGGCGGTACCGAGGGGTTCGGCTCCCTGGGGCTCCGCCCCAGACCCCGTTCGCGCGTTCTCCCACCCACCTCCCGTGCGGCGGTACCGAGAGGTTCGGCCCCCTGGGGCTCCGCCCCAGACCCCGTTCACGCCTGAACGGCGCTCGTCCTCAAACGCCGGACGGGCTGAAGATGCCCGTGCTGGCCAGCACCAAGGCATTTAGGGGCGCGAGGAACTGCGCGACCAGCCACGCACGGCGGACGGTCGAGAACGGGGTTAGGGGCGCGGGGAACTGCGCGAGCAACCGGCCGCGACCTGCGTACGAAAGCGAGTTAAGGGGCGCGGGGAACCGCGCGAGCAGCCCCGCACGGTGGGCGCGGGGAACTGTGCAAGCCCGTACGGGCCCTGGGACAGGGGGAGTTGAGGGGGTGGTGGGCACGCTCGGCGGGGTGGGGGCTACCCGGGGTAGGACACGGTGCGGCAAAGAAATGGGTGTTTGCCCTGGCGGGGCGCGTGTGATGCGCGTAGACAGACGCCCATGCGCATTCTCACCAAGGCCGCCGCCACCACCGCCGCCCTCGCCCTCACCGGCGTCGCCGCCTACGGCGTGGGCGCGGCCTCCGCCGACAACTCCGTGCCCAGGTCGGACCGCGAGATCCCCAACGTCACCAAGGTCGAAGACAAGATCAACGCGTACTACGGCGGCACGGCCGACGCCTCCGGGAACTTCCAGGCATCGCCCAAGAGCAACTACGCCAAGCAGGTCGCCGGCATAGAGGCCCGCGCCAAGAAGCAGATCAAGCACGCCGCCGAGCACCCGGGGCGGGACGGCCGTAAGCCCGCCATCGTGCTCGACGTCGACGACACGACGCTGCTGACGTACGACTACGAGAAGAAGAACGGCTTCGCCTACAACGCCGCCGCCTTCGACGCGTACGTACAGAGCGCGAAGTCGATCGCCGTGTTCGGCATGCCGGATCTCGTCAACTACGCCGCCAAGAACGGCGTCACCGTCTTCTTCCTCACCGGGCGCGACGCCTCGCAGCGCACCGCGAGCGCGGTCAACCTCACCAAGGCGGGCTACGACGTGCCGGTCGACCCGGCGCACTTCTTCCTCAAGGACAAGGCCAACCCGCCGGCCTACCTGAGCTGCGGCAAGCCCACCTGGACCTGTTCCACGGTCGACTACAAGGCCGGCACCCGCAAGCACATCGAGTCGCTCGGCTACAACATCGTGGCCAACCTCGGCGACCAGTACACCGACCTCTCGGGCGGCTACGCCGACAACACGTACAAGATCCCGAACCCGATGTACTTCCTGCCGTAAGCCCCTCCGGTCCGGGGCCGTGCGCCCCGGACCGGGTCCCTCGCGTCACCGCGAGGCCAGCGCCGCCTTCATCATCGCCTGGGCGACCGGGCCCGCCAGGCCGTTGCCGCTGACCTCCGAGCGCTCGGCGTCGGAGTCCTGGATGACCACGGCCACCGCGACCTCCTTGCCGGTCTTCGGGTCCTTGGCGAACGAGGTGAACCAGGCGTACGGCGTCTTGGAGTTGTCCACTCCGTGCTGGGCCGTGCCGGTCTTGGCGCCGACCTCCAGGCCCCCGATCTTCGCGTTGGACCCGGTGCCGTCGGTGACCACGGAGATCATCGCGCTGTACATCTGCCGCGCCGTCTGTGAAGACATGATCCTCTTGCCGTCCGAGTCCGGATAGGACTGGAGCGTGCCCCCCTTGGAGTCCGTCACCTTGGACACCATGTGCGGCGAGGACATCATCCCGTCGTTCGCTATGGCCGCGGACACCATCGCCATCTGCATCGGGGTCGCGGTCACATCGAACTGGCCGATGCCCGACAACGCGGTCGACGACTTGTTCATGTTCTTCGGGAACACACTGGCCGACGCGCGGACCGGCACATCCAGCTCGGCGTCGTTGAAGCCGAACTTCTCGGCCATCGCCCGCACCTTGTCCTGGCCCAGGTCCACGGCCATCTTGCCGAACACGTTGTTGCAGGAGTATTCGAGCGCGGTACGGATCGAGGCGTTCTCGCAGGGCGCGGACGCCGACTCGTTGCGCAGGTCCGTCGTGGTGCCCGGCATCCGGTACGGGTTGGGGCTGTCGGTCTTCGCGTCGATGTCCGCGTAGAGGCCGTTCTCGAGCGCCGCCGACGCCACCACCAGTTTGAACGTGGAGCCCGGCGCGAGCGGCTGGCGCAGCGCCCGGTTGAGCATCGGCTGGCTCTTGTCGTCGGACAGCTGCTTCCAGGCGTCGCCGTCCGCCGAGGACGAACCCGAGATCTTCGAGGGGTCGTACGACGGGGTGGAGACCATGCCGAGGATGCGGCCCGTCTTCGGGTCCATCGCGACGGCCGCGCCCTCCTTGTTGCCGAGCGCCTGGTACCCGGCCTTCTGCACCGAGGGGTCGATGGTGGTCAGGACGTCGCCGCCGGGCGCCCGCTGCCGGGTGAGCGCGTCGAAGGGGTTCCGCATGCGCGGGTCGCTGCCGTCGAGGACCTTGGAGTAGATCCCCTCCAGCTGGGTCGATCCGAACACCTGCGAGGCGAATCCGGTGACCGGCGCGTACATCGGTCCGTCCTTGTAGCTGCGCTGGTAGGCGAGATCGCCGCTCTTCGTCCTTTCCGATCCGGTGACCGGGGATCCGGCCACGATGATGTCCCCGAGCGGCTGCGAGTACTCCGCGATGGTGTTCCGCCGGTTCAGATTGTCGTCCGCGAGGGCCTGGCCTTTGTAGTACTGCACATAGGTGGCTCGACCGAGGAGGGCGAGCACCATCAGCAGACAGAAGACCGAGGCGCGCCTGATTGTCTTGTTCATCCCGTACGCAAGACGGACGGGCCCGAGCGCGGAGTTCCGGTTGTCCGGGTTTCTCAGGAAACCTTCATCGGGACCGTACCGGCCTCGGACCGTGCGTGGTCGCTCGCGCGGTTCCCCGCGCCTGTGCGGGCGGACCGGAACCCGCTGGCCGCGGGGCCGTCAGAGGCGGCGGGTGGCCAGGGTCAGGCGGTCTCGGGCGTCGAACAGGGCGTCCTTCACCATCTGTTCGTGGGCCGGGGTGAGGCGGGCCACCGGCACCGAGCAGCTGATCGCGTCGCGGGCCGGGGTGCGGTACGGGATCGCCACGCCGAAGCAGCGCAGGCCCAGCGTGTTCTCCTCGCGGTCCACGGCGTAGCCCTGCTCGCGGACGAGGTGCAGTTCCTCGATGAGCTTCTCGCGGTCGGTGATGGTGTGCTCGGTCAGCTGCTGGAGGGTCTCCGGAAGCAGCTTGCGCACCTGCTCGTCGCTGTGGGTGGCGAGCAGGGCCTTGCCGAGCGACGTCGAGTGGGCCGGGAGGCGCCGGCCGACCCGGGTGAAGGGGCGCAGGTAGTGCTGGGACTGGCGGGTGGCGAGGTAGACCACGTTCGTGCCGTCGAGCCGGGCCAGGTGGATGGTCTCGGTGGTGTCGTCCGAGAGGCGGTCCAGGGTGGGGCGGGCCGCCGCCACCACCTCGTCGCCGTCGATGTAGGAGGTGCCCACGAGCAGGGCCCGTACGCCGATGCCGTACCGGGTGCCCGTCGCGTCCGTCTCCACCCAGCCGAGCTCGACCAGGGTGCGCAGCAGCATGTAGAGGCTGGACTTCGGGTAGCCCACCGCCTCCTGGACCGCGGCGAGGGAGTGCATTCCGGGGCGCCCCGCGAAATACTCGAGCAACTCGACGGTCCGCACCGCGGACTTGACCTGTGCTCCGCCTGAATCGGCAGCCGACATCCCAGCACCCCGCTCCTTGTCGCCCTGGCTTCTTGCCAAGGCGGAACACCCGTTAATAGAGTCCCAGCATATTCAGCATCGGGAACTCTGTTCAGAATACCGAACAAGTTCTGATGGGCGGCAGGAGCGGGCCGAGCAGTGGCGGACCGGGCAGCGGAAGGACTTGCGGTGAGCGCAGCAGCACCAGTCTGGAGTGTCGACCCCCGAACGGGGAAGCCGCGTGAAGAGGTTGCGGTCGAAGCCACGCCCGAGGAGGTCGACCAGGCGGTCCGGGCGGCCCTGGCCACCCGGGGGGCGCTGGCCGATCTGAGCGTACGCGCCGCGTTCCTGCGGGCCGCGGCCGACCTCCTGGACGCCTCCGCCGAACACGTCGTGGAGGCCGCCGACGCCGAGACGGCGCTCGGACCGGTCCGCCTCACCGGTGAACTCGCGCGTACCACCGCCCAGTTGAGGGCGTTCGCCGAGGCCGTCGAGGAGGGCTCCTTCCTCGACATACGCATCGACCACGCCGACCCGGCCCGCACCCCGCCCTGGCCGGACCTGCGCCGCGTGAAGATCCCGCTCGGCGTCGTCGCCGTCTACGCGGCGTCCAACTTCCCGCTCGCCTTCTCCGTGCCCGGCGGCGACACCGCGAGCGCCCTCGCGGCCGGCTGCCCGGTCGTCGTCAAGGCGCACCCCGACCACCCGGCGACCTCCGAGCTCTGTGTCTCGCTGCTGCGCCGCGCCGCCGTCCGGGCCGGGCTCCCCGAGGACGTCGTCGTCCTGGTGCACGGCTTCACCGCGGGCGTCGAGCTCGTACGCCATCCTCTGGTGTCGGCCGCCGGGTTCACCGGGTCCGTACGCGGCGGGCGGGCGCTGTTCGACGCGGCGGCCGCGCGGCCCGTGCCCATCCCCTTCCACGGCGAGCTCGGCTCGCTCAACCCCGTCGTGGTGACGCGGGCCGCCGCAGAGGAGCGCGGAGAGGCGATCGGGGCGGGGCTCGGCGCCTCGATGACCATGGGCGTGGGCCAGTTCTGCACCAAGCCCGGCTTCGTCCTGGTCCCGGCGGGCGCGGCGGGCGACGGCCTGCTCAAGGCCCTCACGGCGGCCGTCTGCGACACCGACGCCGGGGTCATGCTCGACCACCGGATGCGGGACGCGTTCGTCGCCGGGGTCGCCGAACGGGCCGCGCTGCCCGGCGTCGAGGCGCCGGTCACGGCCGGCGCGGGCGGCGAACACACGGTCAGCGGCGGCTACTTGACCGTTCCTGCCGCGCTGCTCGCCGAGGAGGGCGAGCACGGCCTGCTCCTGGAGGAGTGCTTCGGTCCGGTCACCGTCGTCGCCCGGTACGCCGGCGAGGACGAGATCGGCGCGGTGCTCTCCCGGCTGCCGGGCAACCTCACCGCCACCCTCCAGCTCTCCTCGGCGGAAGCGGAGGGCGAAGGGACGGGCGCCCAACTCCTCCTGGAACTGACCCGGTTGGCGGGCCGCGTCCTGGTCGACGGCTGGCCCACCGGAGTGGCGGTCGCCCCCGCCCAGCACCACGGGGGCCCCTACCCGGCGGCCACCTCCACCTCCACCTCGGTCGGCGCCACCGCCATCGAGCGCTGGCTGCGCCCGGTCACGTACCAGAGCACCCCCCAGGCCCTGCTGCCGGCGGAGCTGCGCGACGACAACCCGCTGGGCCTGCCCCGCCGTGTGAACGGAGTTCTCGGATGACCGTGCGCCTGCCCGAACTGCCCTTCCCGCTGGAGCCGTACGGGCCCGACGCGCCCTGGACGTACGAGGACGGCGTGCTTTCGGTGCGCGCGGGAACCCGCCAGGACCGGTTCGTGCCGCCTGCGGGGGAGAGCCTGGAGCCGGCCTCCGACGCGCCCCGGCTGCTGGGGACCGCCCCCGCCGGCGACTTCCAGCTGATCGCGCGGGCCACCGTCGGCTTCGAGGCGCCCTTCGACGCGGGCGTCCTGTACGTGCACGTCGGGGAGCGGCAGTGGGCCAAGCTCTGCCTGGAGCTCTCGCCCCGCCGGCCGACGATCTGCACGGTCGTCACGCGGGGACTCTCGGACGACGCGAACTCCTGGGAGGTGGAGGGGGACAGCGTCTGGCTCCGCATCACCCGGACGGGCAAGGCGTTCGCCTTCCACGCGTCGCTCGACGGTGAACGCTGGGTGTTCGTACGGGTCTTCGCGCTCGGGACGGCGCAGGAGAGCGAGGTGGCCCGGGTGGGCTTCCTCGCGCAGTCGCCCACGGGCGAGGGGTGCGGGGTGGCGTTCGACTCCGTCGAGTTCCGGGGGTACGCGCCGGACGATCTGCGGGACGGCACGTGACGCAGGCCCTGGGGCTCCGCCCCGGACCCCGTTCGCGCCTGAACGGCGCTCGTCCTCAAACTCCCCCAAGGCCTTAAGGCGGGTTCCGGGTCACCTACAGGGGCGCGGGGCTGTGACATATGCGGCTCCGCCGCGTGGGCGCGAGCAACCACGCACGGTCCGCACCTGACCGACCTCCCCCGGAGGGTCTGGGGAAGGGGCGGGGTGGGGGATGGCGCCTCAAGCCCCCGAGCCCCCACGGGGAAGCCGCGCCGTTCCCAGCGCCGCCACCGCGAACAGCGCGGCCGCCAGCAGCAGGCTGACCCGCAGGCCGGGGACGAAGCCCGAGGGCCCCGCGACCAGCGAGCCGAACACCGCTATGCTGAGCGCACCCGCGACCTGCCGGGCGGCGTTCAGCACCCCCGCAGCAAGGCCCGCCCGCTCCTGCGGCAACGCCTCCATCATCGCGGCGGTCAGCGCGGGCACCGAGATGCCGCAGCCGAGGGCGAGCGGGACCATCAGGAACGCGGCGAGCAGCGTGGGCGTGTGCGCGTCGGCGAGCAGCAGCACCAACAGGCCGGTCAGGGCGAGGAGTTGGCCGGTCAAGAGGGGCACGCGGGGGCCGAAGCGGTTCGAGAGCTTCCCGGACAGCACGTTCATCACCGGGATCAGCACCGTCATCGGCAGGAACATCAGCCCCGCCGTCAGCGCGGACTCCCCGCGCACCCGCTGGAAGTAGAGGCTGAAGACGAAGACCACCCCGTAGAAGGCGACGCTGGCCGCCGCGCCCGCGCCGATCGCGACGGCCACCGTCCGGCCGCGGAAGAGACCGAGCGGCACCACCGGATGCGCCACGCGGCGCTCGATCAGCCAGAACGCGACCCCCGCGGCCACCGCGAGCACGCCCGCCACGACCCGTACCGCACCCTGCTCGATCACCGCGAAGGCGAGCGCGGCGAGGGCCACGACGGCCGTCAGCTGGCCCGGCAGGTCGAGCGGCGCGGGGCGGCGCTCGGTGCGCGGCGCGCGGGCGGTCAGGGCGAGGGCCGCCAGGCCGAGCGGCAGGTTGACGAAGAAGATGCCCCGCCAGTCCCAGACCGTGGTCAGCGCGCCACCCGCGACCGGGCCGAGCGCGACCGCCACCGAGCCCCCGGCCGCCCACAGCGCCACCGCCCTGGCCCGGCGCTCCGGGTCCGGGTAGGCCCGGCGTACCAGGGCGAGCGAGGCGGGCAGCACCACCGCGGCCGCCACGCCCTGCACGACCCGGGCGCCGATCAGCACGCCGAGGCCGGGGGCCAGGCCGCAGGCCGCCGACGCCAGGGTGAAGACGACGACGCCGAGGGCGTACGCCCTCGCCGAGCCGATCCGGTCGGCGAAGGCGCCGGTCGACAGCATCAGCGCGGCGAACGCGAGCGTGTAGGCGTCCACCACCCACTGGAGCCCGGACATGCCGCCGCCGAGGTCGGAGCCGATCGCGGGCAGCGCCACGTTCACCACGGAGGCGTCCAGGGTGATCAGGGCGAAGCCGAGCAGGGCGGCGGTCAGGGTGAGGGCGGGGGAGGGGCCGCCGGGCGGCTTCGGGGTCAACTGGCTTTCGGCGGGGGCGGCTTGGAGCGGGGCGTTCGGTGACATGGGTCCAGCTTGGCGAGCGGACGCCGCGTACAGTAGTGGCCCGAATGCCATACATCCGGAGGTTCTGGCCATGCCGCTGCACCGGGTCGCCGTCATAGCGCCCTCGCCCGTCTCGCTGTTCAACCTCGCCATCCCGGAGCTGCTGTTCGGCAAGGTCGAGGTGGCGGGCGGGCCCGGGTACGAGGTGGTCGTCTGCACCCCCGAGCCCGGCCCGGTCGCCACGACGGGCGGGCTCGACCTGTACGTGGGCCGGGGTCTCGACGCGGTCGAGGGCGCCGACACCGTCCTCGTCGCGGGCACCGGGCAGCGCTACGAACCCGACCCGCGCACGGTGGCCGCGGTCGCCCGCGCCGCCTCGGCGGGCGTACGCATCGCGTCCATCTGCAGCGGCGCCTTCGTGCTCGCCGAGGCGGGTCTGCTCGACGGGCGCAGCGCCACCACGTACTGGGAACTGGCCGAGGAACTGCGCAGGCGCTATCCGGCCCTCGACCTCAAGGGCGACGTCCTGTACGTGCAGGACGGCAACGTCATGACGTCCTCCGGGTACGCCGCCGGGATCGATCTGTGTCTGCACATCATCCGCACCGACTACGGCGCCGCCGTCGCCAACGAGGTGGCCCGCCAGGCGCTGGTCGCGCCGGTGCGCCCGGGCGGGCAGACCCAGTTCACCCAGACCCCGCTGCCCGCCGAGCGCGGGGTGGTCTGCGCGGACACCCGGGGCTGGGCGATGCGCAACCTCGACAAGCCGCTCACCCTGACCGACCTGGCCCGGCACGCGGGCGTCAGCGTGCGCACCCTGACCCGCCGCTTCCACGCCGAGAGCGGAGTGAGCCCCTTGCAGTGGCTGCTTCACCAGCGCATCGAGCGGGCCAAGGAACTTCTGGAGACCACCGCCCTGCCCATGGACCGGGTCGCCGGAGCCAGCGGCCTGGGCAGCGCGGACTCCCTGCGCGCCCATCTCGTCCGCCGCACCGGCCTGACCCCGACCGCCTACCGGGCCACGTTCAGCAGACTTGCGGCGGCGGCCTGAGGGGGCGCGGGCGCGCGGGGAATGGGGCGTGGGATGTGCGTGTTGTGGGGGAACGTACGACCTTCAACAAACTGAGAGAAGTGACATGCGCGTCGAGATCTGGAGCGACATCGCCTGCCCGTGGTGCTACATCGGCAAGGCCCGCTTCGAGAAGGGCCTGGCGGAGTTCGCCCACGGCGAGGACATCGAGGTGGTCCACCGCTCCTTCGAGCTCGACCCGAACCGGCCCAAGGGCGACGTCGCCCCGGTGATCCCCATGCTGGCCGAGAAGTACGGCCGCACCCTGGAGGAGGCCCGCGCCATGGAGGCCAACGTCGCCTCCAACGCGCACTCCGAAGGTCTCGGCTACCTCGCGGACGGGCGCGACCACGGCAACACCTTCGACATCCACCGCGTCCTGCACCTGGCCAAGGCGCGCGGCCGGCAGAGCGAGCTGCTCGACCTCGCCTACCGGGCCAACTTCGCCGAGGAGCGCTCCGTCTTCGACGCCGAGGTCCTGGTCGCGATCGCGGTCGAGGCGGGTCTCGACGAGGCCGAGGTCCGCGGGGTCCTCGCCGACGAGAGCGCCTACGCCGACGAGGTGCGCGCGGACGAGCGCGAGGCGGCCGAGCTCGGCGCCAACGGCGTCCCCTTCTTCGTGCTCGACCGGAAGTACGGCATCTCCGGCGGCCAGCCCGCCGAGGTCTTCACCCAGGCCCTTGAGCAGGCCTGGCGGGAGCGCACCCCGGCGCCGCTCCTCAAGACCGTCGCGGGTGACGCGGAGGCCTGCGGGCCGGAAGGGTGCGAGGTTCCGCGCTGACCCCGGCATCGGGCCCTCGGAGCCTTTCATAAGCATTGCTTAGGGGTATCCGACGATTTTGCCCAATTGACTTGGGGTTGTCGGGGATTCAGGGTGGAGTCATGGAACTGGACTCCCTCGCGCGCGGCGAGTTCGCGCCGCAGACCACCTACCTCAACACCGCGAGCACCGGGCTGCTGCCGGCCCGGACCGTGGCGGCCATGGGTGAAGCCGTGGCCGCCTCGGCGGCGGGCCGGCCGACCGACATGTTCGGCGACGTGGAGGCGGCCCGCGCCACCTACGCCCGGCTCGTCGGCGTGCCCGTGCGGCAGGTGGCGGCCGGCGCCTCCGTCGCCGTCTACACCGGGCTGATCGCCGCTTCGCTGCCCGAGGGCGCCGAAGTCCTCGTCGCGGAGGCCGACTTCAGCTCCGTGGTGAACCCGTTCCACATGCGCCGGGACCTGAAGGTGCGCACCGCTCCCCTGGAGCGCCTCGCCGAGGCGGTGCGGCCGGGTACCGCCCTGGTCGCGGTCAGTGCGGTGCAGTCCGCCGACGGCCGCGTCGCCGGCCTCGCCGCGATCCGCGAGGCCGCTCGCGCCCACGGCGCCCGGACCCTGGTCGACGTGTCCCAGGGCGCGGGCTGGTACCCGGTCGACGCGGGGGCGTACGACTACACGGTGACGGTGGGCTTCAAGTGGCTCACCGCCCCGCGCGGGGTCGCCTTCCTCACCGTTCCCGACGACCTCGGCGGCCTGAACCCGATCTTCGCGGGCTGGGTGGCGGGCGAGCACCCCTGGGACGCCTGCTACGGCCCCGTCGACGAACTCGCCCACTCCGCGCGGCGGTTCGACGAGAGCCCGGCGCTGTTCTCGTACACCGGGGCCCGCCATTCGCTGGCCCTCGTCGAGGAGCTGGGCATCGAGCGCATCCACGCGCACAACACCGCGCTCGCCGACCGCTTCCGCGCCGGGCTCGGTCCGCTCGGCTACGAGCCGGTGGCCGCGCCCGGCTCGGCGATCGTGGCGGTCCCGGGCCTCGGCCACCGCCAGGAGGAGCTGAGCCGCGCGGGCGTCGAGCTCTCCGACCGCGCGGGCAATCTGCGCGCGGCCTTCCATCTGTACACCTCGGCCGAGGACGTGGACCGGCTCCTCGACCTGCTGCCCGCCCGCTGAACGCCGTGGCCGGTCGCCGATCTCGGCGGCCGGCCACCGAGCCCCGCCGGCCGCCGCCGAACTAGGCTCCCGGGTGCCGAACTGCCCTTCCGGCCGGGGGAGTTGACGCCCCCGGCCGGAGGCGTTCCCCGCAGGCGGCCTAGCCCTCGCAGGCCGGCTCGCCCTCGCAGTCGGCCCCGGCGCCCGCCGAGCGGCACAAGTTGGCCTCCACCTTCCCCAACAGCCGTGCCAGCTCGGCCCGTTCGGCCGCGTCCAGGCCCGCCAGGGTCTGCTCCTCCAGGTCCGTCCAGGCCTGCTTCACGCGCTCGTGCAGTACGCGGCCGTCGTCGGTCGGCTCGACCAGCGAGGCGCGCCGGTCCTTCGGGTCGGGGCTGCGCCGCACATAGCCGGCCTGCTCCAGGCGCTGGAGCATCTTGGTGACCGTCGACGGGTCGACTTCGAGCAGCTTGATCAGCTCGGACTGACGCGCCGCGCCCGCGTCCCACAGGTGCATCATCAGGAGTTCCTGCCCCGGGTAGAGCCCGATCGAGCGCAGCTGACGGCCCGCGGCGATGCGGTGCAGCCGGGCCACCCGCGAGACCGCATGGCTGAACGGGCCCCCTCGGGCCGCGCTCGGCAGGTGGCGGTACTCGGGACAGTCGGGCTCGTCGGAGGTCATGCGAGAAGATTACCTTGGTCGGCCAAGTAATGCGTTACAGTGGCTTCCGGGCTCGATACTTGGCCGACCACATAAATCCCCGGGGTCGGCCGCACACTCCCCCTCGTCTCCCTGGAGGCCGCTGTGACCACCGCTTTCGACCCGATCGACCTGGCCGGCACCCGGCTCGCCAACCGCATCGCCCTGGCCCCCATGACCCGCAGCCGGGCCACCGGTCCGGGCAATTCGCCGACCGCGTCGACCGCCGAGTACTACGCCCAGCGTGCCTCCGCCGGGCTCCTCATCACCGAGGGCATCCAGCCCTCCGTGGTCGGCCAGGGCTACCCCGACACCCCGGGCCTGCACAGCGCCGAGCAGATCGCGGCCTGGCGCAAGGTCACCGACGCCGTGCACGCCAAGGGCGGCCGGATCTTCGCCCAGCTGATGCACACGGGCCGGATCGGCCACCCCGATCTGCTGCCCGGCGACCTGATCAACGTGGGGCCGTCCGCCGTGGCCGCCGAGGGGCGGGTCTTCACACACGAGGGCCCCAAGCCCTTCGTCACGCCGCAGGCGCTGAGCGAGGACGAGATCCTGGTCACCATCGGCGACTTCGCGGCCGCCGCCCGCCACGCGATCGAGGCCGGCTTCGACGGCGTCGAACTGCACGCCGCCAACGGCTACCTCGTCCACCAGTTCCTCGCGCCCAACTCCAATGTGCGCACGGACGGCTGGGGCGGCACCGTCGAGGGTCACATCCGGTTCGCCGTCGAGGTGGCCCGGGCCGTGGCCGCCGAGGTCGGCCCCGAGCGCACCGCGATCCGCCTCTCGCCCGGCAACCCGTACAACGACATCGTGGAGCCCGAGCCCGGACCGGTCTACACCGCGCTGGTGGCCGCCCTCGAACCGCTCGGCCTCGCTTACCTGCACCTTCTCGAAGCCGCCCCGGAGAAGCGGGAGTTGACGCTCCGGCTGCGCAAGGCGTTCTCCGGCGTGTTCATCCTCAACGCGGCCACCGAAGGGCCCACCGGTCCGGACGCGCTCACCCTGATCGAGGACGGCACCGCCGACCTCATCTCGTACGGCGCGCTCTTCCTCGCCAACCCGGACCTGCCGGCCCGGCTGCGCGCGGGCGGCCCCTTCAACGCCCCCGACCGCTCGACGTTCTTCGGCGGCGACGACCGCGGCTACCTCGACTACCCCACTCTGGACGCGCCCGCCCCGCTCGACGCGTGAAATCCGCCTTCGCCGCGGCCGGGCCGCTCAGAGCGCGGCCGCGTCCCGGCTGAGCGGTTCGCCGTACCAGCGCCACTTGTCCGGGCGGGGCCGCCCCGGCAGGTCCGCGCGGCCCCCGGCCCACAGCAGCACCCGCCAGCGGTCGGGGTCGTCCGGCACGTCCCGGAAGAGCCGGGCCAGCACCCGGTCGCACAGACCGGCCGGCGGGGTCCAGGTCAGGCCGAGCCCCTCCGCCACGTCGTGCGTGTGCAGCAGGGTCTCCACGATGCCCATCGCGCCGAAGCCCTCGGGGTCCGAGATGCCGAAGCCGTGGTACGCCCGCACCTCGGGCGAGGTGGTGCGGACCATCGCGGTGAGCAGGGCGCCGCTCGCCTCCAGGGTCCCCAGGAGCCCGGCCGGGCCGGCGGCGCGGTCGGCGTGCACGGCGTTGCGGGGGCCGCCGGGGCGCTTGGCCTCCCACAGGTACGGCACCTCGCCGTCCAGCGGGGGCTGGGCGGGGCCGAGTTGTACGGCATAGGCGAAGAGGTCGTCCGAGAGGTGCTCGACGGTCTCCCAGCAGTCCCACTCCAGCGGCCCGGCCGGCACGCTCCAGTCCGCGCCCAGCCCGGCGCGCAGCGCGGTCACGGACAGCCGCACCGCGTGCTCGACATCGGCGCCGGTGACGGGAGTTCGGGAAGGTTCATCGACCATGGACATGGAGGGACCGTACCAACGATCTCTGTGGACGGTGTTGGTACGGTCCCTCGACCGGGGGCAGTGGGGGAGCCCCCGGGCCCTTGAGCTCAGCGCGCCTACCGGACCGGCGTGAAGTCCCGCGCCCCGATGAACTCCGGGCGGCGGATCGGGGCCGCGAAGGGCTCCTCCGCCTGGTTCTCCACGCTGTTGAAGACGATGAACACGTTGCTGCGCGGGAACGGGGTGATGTTGTCCCCGGAGCCGTGCATCGCGTTGCAGTCGAACCAGGTGGCCGAGCCCGCCCGGCCGGTGAACAGCTTGATGCCGTGCCGGTCGGCCATCTTGGTGAGCGCCTCGTCGGACGGCGTGCCCGCGTCCTGCATCTGGAGGGACTTCTTGTAGTTGTCCTTCGGGGTGGCGCCCTCGCAGCCGAGGAAGTCCAGGTGCGACCCGGGCATGATCATCAGGCCGCCGTTGGTGTCGTGGTTCTCGGTCAGCGCGATCGAGACCGAGACCGTCCGCATGCGCGGCAGACCGTCCTCGGCGTGCCAGGTCTCGAAGTCCGAGTGCCAGTAGAAGCCCGAGGCACCGAAGCCCGGCTTCACGTTGATCCGCGACTGGTGGACGTACACGTCCGAGCCGAGGATCCGGCGCGCCATGCCCACGACCCGCTCGTCGTGCACCAGGCGCGAGAAGAGCTCGCTGATCCGGTGCACCTCGAAGACCGAACGCACGGACTGCGACTGCGGTTCGATGATCGACCGCTCATCGGCACGTACGGAAGGATCGGCGATCAGTCGCTCCAGTTCCGAGCGGTAGAGCGCCACTTCGTCGTCCGTGAGCAGATCCTCGATCGCGAGGAAGCCGTCCTGCTCGAACGATTCGAGCCCGGCGGACGGACCCCAGACGACCGGGTCCTGGCGGGGCGTGATCACCTCGGCGGCGCCACGGGTGGGGTAGAGATCCTGGGCGGTCATGGTCAGCCCTCCTCGGGTTCGGTCAGCAGCGGGTAGACGCCGTTCTCGTCGTGGTCCTCCCGTCCGGTGACGGGCGGGTTGAAGACGCAGACACAGCGGAAGTCGGTCTTGGGGCGCAGGGTGTGGCGCTCGTGACCGTTCAGGAGATACATCGTGCCCGGCTCGATCCAGTGGGTCTCGCCGGTCTCCTCGTTGGTGAGCTCGGCCTCGCCCTCGGTGCACAGGACCGCCTCGATGTGGTTGGCGTACCACATGGAGGTCTCGGTGCCCGCGTACAGGACGGTTTCGTGCAGCGAGAAGCCGACCTTTTCCTTCGCGAGGACGATCCGCTTGCTCTCCCAGGTGCCGGAGGCGGCCTTCACATGGCGGTCGGTGTTCTCGATGTCCTTGAACGAGCGGACAATCACGGTGAGTTGCTCCCTTTCTGTGTATCTGTTGTGCGCCGGTCGGCGGCGGTTCAGACGGTCGCGGCGACCGCGCGGGCCAGCGACCGCAGCCCCTCGTCCAGCTCCTCGGGCGTGATGGTCAGCGGCGGAAGCAGCTTGACCACCTCGCTCTTGGGGCCGGAGGTCTCCAGGAGCAGCCCCAGCTCGAAGGCGCGGGCGCAGACCTCGGAGGCGCGGGCCGGGTCGGCGAACTCCAGGCCCCACACCAGGCCGCGGCCGCGGTAGCTGGCGCCCAGCCGGCTGTGCTCGGTGCACAGCGCGAGCAGGGCCTGCTCGATCTGCTCGCCGCGCGCCATGGTGTGCTTCTCCATCTGGCCGGCGTCGGCCCAGTACGCCTCCAGCGCGGCGGTCGCGGTGACGAACGCCGGGTTGTTGCCGCGGAAGGTGCCGTTGTGCTCGCCGGGCTCCCACACGTCGAGCTCGCCCTTGAACAGGCAGAGCGACATCGGGAGTCCGTAGCCGCTGATCGACTTGGAGACGGTGACGATGTCCGGCACGATGCCCGCCTCCTCGAAGGAGAAGAAGGCGCCGGTGCGGCCGCAGCCCATCTGGATGTCGTCGACGATGAGCAGCATGTCGCGGCGCTGGCACAGGTCGGCGAGCGCGCGCAGCCACTCGGGCCGGGCCACGTTGATGCCGCCCTCGCCCTGCACGGTCTCCACGATCACGGCGGCCGGCTTGTTCAGGCCCGAGCCCTGGTCCTCCAGGAGCCGCTCGAACCACAGGAAGTCGGGCACCCGGCCGTCGAGGTAGTTGTCGAACGGCATCGGCGTGCCGTGCACCAGCGGGATGCCGGCGCCGGCCCGCTTGAAGGCGTTGCCGGTGACGGCGAGCGAGCCGAGCGACATGCCGTGGAAGGCGTTGGTGAAGGAGACGATCGACTCGCGGCCCTTCACCTTGCGGGCCAGCTTCAGCGCGGACTCGACGGCGTTGGTGCCGGTCGGGCCCGGGAACATCACCTTGTACGGCAGGTCGCGCGGCCGCAGGATCACGTTCTGGAACGTTTCGAGGAACGCCCGTTTGGCGGTCGTCGCCATGTCGAGGCCGTGGGTGATGCCGTCCCGCTCGATGTAGTCGAGCAGCGCCCGTTTCAGCACCGGGTTGTTGTGCCCGTAGTTGAGTGAGCCGGCTCCGGCGAAGAAGTCCAGGTAGCTGTGGCCGTCCTCGTCGGTGAGGCGGGCACCCTGCGCGCGGTCGAACACGGCGGGCCAGCCGCGGCAGTAGCTGCGCACCTCCGATTCGAGCGACTCGAAGACACTGAGGGCGGGCGGGGTGATGGTCACAGCGATTCTCCCTGGGGGTGGAGGGGGGCGATCCGGTAGAGGACTTCGGGCTGGTGCCCGTCGTCGGGGAAAAGACCCGCGTCGAAGAGAAGTTCTCGGTCCAGGCCGGCGTCGCGGCGCTTGGCGAAGGAGGTGAAGAGCCGGTCGGACGGGGTGTTGTCGGGCGACACCGTCGTCTCGAGGCAGGTGATCCCGTGCGAGGCGGACACCTTCGCGGTCAGCGCTTCGAGCAGCAGCCCCGCGAGCCCGTGGCCCCGGTGGGCGTGGTCGACGGCGACCTGCCAGACCACCAGCGTGCCGGGCCGCTCGGGCCGCACGTAGCCGGTGATGAACGCGATCGGCGTCCCGTCGTCGTCCCGGGCCACCGCGGAGGTCCTGGCGAAGTCGCGGCACCAGAGCAGATAGCTGTACGAGGAGTTGAGGTCGAGCACCTCGGAGTCACGGGCAATGCGCCAGATCGCGGCTCCGTCCTCCACTCGTGGGCTTTCGATTCGGACTGCTGTTTGCGCGGCGGTCATGCCGAGGGAATTTACCGATCGGAAATTGAAATCGCATTCCCGTCAGGGGGTGTGCTCGGAGGTCATCTGTGTTATCACGCGAGCATGTGCGCGAACCGGTTTGTCCGGTAATTACCGGACAAAAAGGCGCGGTTGTGGAGTCGATCACACCGTTGTGACGGCCTCGGAACCTTGTTGAAACCTTTGCGTTTGAGGTCGGGAAGTCCGGGCATAAGAAAACGGGAAGCTGCGGTGAATAAACAGCTTCCCGTTCTGTGGAAGTTTTGCTGAATTTAGTTGTGCTTTACGCGTCGGGGATCGCGGGAATAGTGCTACCAGGTTTTGGAAACGGCCTTGCGGGCAGCCTCCAGGTCCACCGCGATCCCGTACTCGCCCAGTGCCGCGCCCAGCGCCGCGAGCGAGGACTGGACGACGCCGCGCGTGGCGTCCACGCCGTAGTGGTTGACCCGGACCATGGTCGAGGCCAGCGCCCCGCCACCGGCGATCAGCGGCAGCGAGGGGTCCGCGGCGAGCGCCTTGGCCACCAGCTCGGCGGCGTCGACGCCGTCGGGGGTGCGCAGGGTCGTGGCCACCGGGGCGGCGTCGGAGGCCTCGTGGACGTACGGGGCGAGACCGCCGCCCAGCGCCAGGGCGCCCGCCCTGGTCGCCGCCGCGGCCGAGGCGTGCCGGGCCATCACGGCGTCCAGGCCCTCGGACTCGATGCGCTCCACACACGCCTCCAGGGCCAGCATCTCCAGCTGGGCGGGCGCGTGCAGCAGGGCCTTGCGGCCGCCGTCGATCCAGCGCTGCTTCCAGTCGAGGAGCGAGAGGTAGGAGCGGCGCGGGGCGCTCGGGTTGGCCGCGATCCGCTCCCAGGCGCGGGCGCTGACCGAGACGGCGGAGACGCCGGCCGGGCCCCCCATCGCCTTCTGCGCGCCGATCACGCACAGGTCCACGCCCCAGGCGTCCGGGAGCAGCGGCTCGGCGGCCACCGAGGCCACCGCGTCCAGCATGAACAGGGCGCCGTGCCGGCGCACCACCTCGCCGATCTCCGCGACCGGGTTCGTATTGCCGGTCGCCGCCTCCGCGTGAACGAGCGAAACGAAATCGATCTCCGGGTGATCGGTGAGCGCTCGATCGATCTGCTCAGCGGTGACCGCCGCGTGGAAGGGCACCTCCAGATCGACGACCCCGGCCCCGCAGTCGCGCAGCCAGTTGCCGAAGGTCTGCCCGTAGGGCCCGGTCACCACGTTGAGCGCGGTGGAGCCGGGACGGGCGGCGCCCCGGATGCAGCCCTCCAGGGGGAGCAGCGCCTCACCCTGCATGATCACCACGTCCTGCTCGGTGGCGAGCAGAGCGGCCACCCGTCGCTCGATCGCCGCGAAGTGGTCGGCGGTCAGCGGGGCCAGGTCCAGGAGCGGGTGTGTCACGGCGATGCCTTCTTCGGTCAAGTCGGGGGTCACGGCCGGGATCGAGCCGGGTGTTCGATCCTCTGGATGGAGACTACCCAGCGCCTCGTACAGTGCTGACCATGAGCGATCGCACGGTGCTGCATGTGAAGGGGCGCGTCCTCGCGGGGCCCGAGGACGTACGGGACGAGCTGTGGGCGGTCGACGGGCGGATCACCTACGAACGGCCTCCGGGCGAGGCGCTCACCGTCAGCGGCTGGGTGCTGCCGGGCCTGGTCGACGCGCACTGCCATGTCGGCCTCGACCAGCACGGGCCGGTGCCCGACGAGGTGAGCGAGAAGCAGGCACTGACCGACCGCGACGCCGGGACGCTGCTGGTGCGCGACGCGGGTTCGCCCTCGGACACCCGCTGGATCGACGCCCGCGAAGACCTGCCGAAGATCATCAGGGCGGGCCGGCACATCGCCCGCACCCGCCGCTACATCCGCAACTACGCGCACGAGATCGAGCCCGGTGACCTCGTCGCCTACGTGGCGCGCGAGGCGCGGCGCGGGGACGGCTGGGTCAAGCTGGTCGGCGACTGGATCGACCGGGACGCCGGGGACCTGGCCGCCTGCTGGCCGCGCGGCGAGGTGGAGGCCGCGATCGCCGAGGCGCACCGGCTCGGCGCCCGGGTCACCGCGCACTGCTTCGCCGAGGACTCGCTGCGCGACCTCGTCGAGGCGGGCATCGACTGCATCGAGCACGCCACGGGCCTGACCGAGGACACCGTCCCGCTGTTCGCCGAGCGCGGTGTGGCGATCGTGCCGACGCTGGTCAACATCGCCACGTTCCCGCACATGGCCGACGGCGGCGAGGCGAAGTTCCCCGACTGGGCCGCCCACATGCGGCGGTTGTACGAGCGCCGCTACGACACGGTGCGCTCGGCCTACGACGCCGGGGTGCCCGTCTTCGTCGGCACGGACGCGGGCGGCTCGCTGGCCCACGGCCTGGTCGCCGCCGAGGTCGCCGAGCTCGTCAAGGCGGGCATCCCCGCCCTCGACGCGCTCTCGGCGACGGCCTGGGGCGCCCGCGCCTGGCTGGGCCGCCCCGCCCTGGAGGAAGGCGCCCCGGCCGACCTGGTCGTATACGACCAGGACCCCCGCGCGGACGTACGCGTCCTCGCGGCTCCCCGCCGCATCGTGCTCAACGGGCGCGTCGTGGGCTGAGGTTGCCGATCGCCGAGACGGCGCCGGGTTGACCGGGCGTGACGCCGGGGGCCGTCGGGTCGTTGAAGCTCTTCATGTGTGCGCCGGGGTGAGCGGGCGGCGTACGGGGTGCGGGGCGGAGGCGGGGGTGACGGAAAGGGGCGGCAGGGGCGGAGGAATCGAATATGAGGGCGGAAACCACCCTTTGGGGTGAACTGGCGCCGTGTGACGGCCAGTTCACTCTCAGTGCGTAAAGATTCGGTGTCCCAAGTCGCCGGCGCGCCCCTCGATTCGCAGGAGTCCCACGAGTCCCCGTGGCGGGCGCCCGGACTGCCATGTCTCCTGTGGGGGTTCCACCATTTTGAACAGCAACAACTTCCGCCTGCCCGTGAACGGCCCGGCCGGTCGCCGCTCCGCCGCGATCGCGGCCTGCACGGCACTCGTCGCCGGGCCGCTGCTGCTGGCCGCGCCCGCGCACGCCACCGGCGTCGACGGGGACGGCGGGGGCCGGGCGAGCGCCGTCGTGCTGCGCACCGGGCTCGATGTGTCCCTGCTCAACAAGGCGATCGACGTACCGCTGAAGGCCACGCTCAACGAGGTGCGGGCGCCGGCCGGCGCCGAGAAGACCGCGCTGACCGTGAAGCTGGACGGGGTGGCCGGAGGCCAGCCCGTCAATGTCCTGAAGGCGGACGTGGCCACGGCGAAGGCGAGCGTCGACGAGAAGCGGGCGGAGGGCTCGACGCGCCTGGTCAACGCCCGGCTGCACCTGCCGGGCCTGCCGCTGCTCTCGCTCATCGAGGTCGGCGAGGTGACGTCGAGCGCGGTGTGCGAGGCGGGCCGCGCGCCGGTCGCCAAGTCCAATGTGCTGGGTGCGGTCACCGTCCTCGGCCGGAAGATCACGCTGTCGGCGGGCGGCACCACGCGGGTGAACGTGCCCGGAGTCGGAGAGGTGTCCCTGGACCTGTCCCGGGCCACCACCACGTCCCGCACCGCCGCGGCCGTCGCCCTTCAGCTGAAGATCTCGGTCAACCCGCTCCACCTCAACGTCGCCGACGTCAAGGGCGAGGTCACCCTCGCCGAGGCCACCTGCCGGACGCCCAAGGCGGCCCCCGCGAAGCCGCAGGCGAGCGCGCCGGCCGTCCCGGACAAGGCGCCCGTCGAGACGGCGGTCAAGACGCAGAACGTCGCGGACACGGCGCTGGCCGAGACCGGGGGGAGTTCGGCCACGCCCTACCTGGCGGGGGGCGCGGCGGTGCTGCTCGTGGGCGGGGCGGGCGCCCTTGTCCTGACCCGGCGGCGGGCTCGCGGCGACCGCGGCTGACGGTCTGGGGTCCGGGACTTCGCCCCGGGCCCCTTTTCCCGGGGGCAGCCCCCCGGGGTCTGGGGCAGAGCCGCAGGGGTTCGGGGGCGCCGGTCAGGGGCGCGTCAGGGTCAGGGCCTGGTCCAGGGACTGGAGGAAGCGGTTGGTGGTGGGGCGGTCCCGCACCGCCAGGCGCAGCCAGTCCGTGTCGAGCCCGGGAAAGGTGTCACCGCGCCGGGCCGCGAAGCCCAGCGTGCGCAGGCGGGCGCGCACCCGTGCCGCGCCCTCGATCCGTACCAGGACGAACGGGCCCTGCGCCGGCTCCACCGCGCGCACCTCCTCGAACTCGGCCAGCCCGGCCAGGAGATGGGCCCGGTCCTCGGCGATCCGCACGGCGGCCGCCTCGGCCTCCGCGAGCGCCCGGGGCTCCACGCAGGCGGCCGCGGCGACGAGGGCGGGCGTCGACACCGGCCACAGCGGCTGGGCCCGCTGGAGGGCCGCGACCGTCTCCGGCTCGGCCAGCACATAGCCGATCCGCAGCCCCGCAAGGCCCCAGGTCTTGGTCAGGCTGCGCAGCACGACGAGGCCGGGCAGGTCGGTGCGTCCCGCCAGCGCCTCGCGCTCACCCGGCACCGCGTCCATGAACGCCTCGTCCACCACCAACGTCCGCCCGGGGCGGGCGAGTCGGGCCAGAACGTCGGCCGGGTGCAGTACGGACGTGGGGTTGGTCGGATTGCCGACCACCACCAGATCCGCCTCATCGGGCACGGCCGCCGGATCGAGCCGGAAGCCGTCCTCGGCCCGCAGCAGCACCCGCCGCACCTGGTGCCCCGCGTCGCTCAAGGCTGCCTCCGGCTCGGTGAACTGCGGGTGCACCACGACCGGGTGACGCAACGTCAGCGCTCTGGCGAGCAGCACGAACGCCTCCGCCGTGCCCGCCGTCAAAAGCACCCGCTCCACCGGAAGTCCGTGCCGCGCGGCCACCGCCGCGCGCGCGGCACGCCCGTCCGGATAGGCGGCGAGCCCGGTCAGCGAGTCGGCGATCCGCTCGCGCAGCCAGGCCGGGGGAGTGCCGGTGCGGACGTTGACCGCGAGATCGGTCAGTTCGCCGCCGTCGTCACGGACCTCGGCGTCACCGTGGTGGCGCAGATCGTGCGGGGCCTCGGTGGTGGGGATGGGCATGGCTTCCTCGCTCCTTGTGGGGGGTCCGTCGCCGCCTTCGGCGATCGGCCGGAGGTGCGGCCGACGTACGATCGCACACGTCGCCATGGCGGCACGGCCCCCGGGGCCCGACTTCCGCTTGGGCACCAGCAGTTGACCGCCCCCGGCCAGGGCGGCGGCCTCCGCGACGGATGGCGTACCGACGGCGGCGAGGACCGCGGCCGAGCCGTGCGGCACCCCGACGGCCGCCAGCTCGGCGGCCGGGTACCCCACGATCGGCACCCCGAGCGCGGCCGCCGCCGCGACGAGCCCCGGCTCGCGCGCCTTGGCGTCCACGGTGGCCAGTTCGGCGACGGCCCGGGGATCGAGGCCCGCTTCGGCGAGGGCGGCCCCGATCAACGTGAGCACCTCGTCCACCGGGACGCCCTTCGAGGCGCCGACGCCCACGACGAGGGGCGCCCCGGCGGCCCGGGCGCAGTCGTCGGCCATGGCGGGGTCCTCTCAGGCCGCCCGGGGACGGCGGCGGGCCCCGGTGTGGACGTGCGGAGTACGGGCGGCGTCGGTAAGCAGGGGCGCATGGCGGTATTCGTCGCGCTCGGCGCGTTCCTGATGACCCTGGTCGGCGGCTGGACCGCCCAGCGGGTCACCGACCGGCGCCACCTGGTGCTCGGGCTCGCGGGCGGACTCATGCTCGGCGTGGTCGGGCTCGACCTGCTGCCGGAGGCCCTGGACGCGGCCGGCGAGGACCTCTTCGGGGTGCCCCGGGCGCTGCTCCTGTTCGTGGGCGGCTTCCTCTTCGCGCACGTCGTCGAGCGGGTGCTCGCGGTGCGGCAGGCCGCCCACGGGGCGGGCGAGCACCGGGCCCCGCAGGTCGGCGTCACCGTCGCGTCCGCGATGGTCGGGCACAGCCTGATGGACGGCATCGCGATCGGCGCGGCCTTCCAGGTGGGCGCCGGAATGGGCCTCGCGGTGGCGCTCGCCGTGATCACCCACGACTTCGCCGACGGCTTCAACACGTACACGATCACGAGCCTGTACGGGAACGAGAAGCGCAAGGCGCTCGCGATGCTGTTCGCCGACGCGCTGGCCCCGATGGCGGGTGCCGCCTCGACCCTGCTGTTCACCCTTCCGGAGCAGCTGCTCGGCAGCTATCTGGGGTTCTTCGGCGGCGTACTCCTCTATCTGGCCGCCGCCGAGATCCTCCCCGAGGCCCACCACGAGCACCCCGCCCTGTCGACGCTGCTCTTCACCGTCGCGGGCGTCGGGTTCATCTGGCTGGTGGTGGGCATCGCCGGCTGAGCGCGTCACCGGGCGCAGCCCTCGGCGAACCGGCGGGCCACCTCGGGGCGGGCCGCCCAGTGCGTGTGCAGATAGCTGGCGTGCACGCCCCGCTGTACGAAGCCCTCGACGCGGCGCTCCGGGTGCACCACGCCCCATGCCGGGTCGGCGCCCGCGCCCGGCTCGATCACCGTGCGGTGGAACTCGTGGCCGCGCAGCCGCGTCCCGGCCACGGCCAGGCTGTTGTCCCGCACCGCGACGGCCTCGCGGTAGCCGAGGGTGAGGCGGCCCGACATCCGCGCGTCCGCGTCGAGCACCCCGCACATGGGCTGCCCGTCGAGCGAGCGCGCCAGATACAGCAGCCCCGCGCACTCGGCGGCGACCGGCGCGCCCGACCGGGCCAGTTCGGCGACGGCCTTGCGGAGCCGTTCGTTGGCCGACAGCTCGTCCGCGTACACCTCGGGGAATCCGCCCCCGATCACCAACCCGCTCGTCCCGGGCGGGAGTTGCTCGTCCTTGAGCGGATCGAAGGTGACGACCTCCGCGCCGGCGGCGGCGAGCAGCTCGGGGTGCTCGGCATAGGAGAACGTGAACGCGGACCCCCCGGCGACGGCGATCACGGGCCGGTGCGCCTTCGGTCCCTCGTGAGGGCCCGGCGTTCGAGGAGCGAGGTCCGGGGCGCAGTCCCGTGCCCCCGGGCCGGCGGCCGACGACCCGTCCGCCGGAGGCTTGAGGGAAGGGGCGGGGTGAGGAGACTCGAAGGCCGGATCCCACGCCTCCGCGCCCAGCGGCGGAGCCGTACGGGCCAGTGCGAGCAGCCCCTCCAGGTCGCAGCCCGCCCGGACCTGGGCGGCCATCGCCGCCACCGCGTCCACCGCGTCGGCCCGCCGCTCGGCGACCGGGACCAGGCCGAGGTGGCGGGAGGGCGTGTCGACCTGGGGCGCGCGGCGCAGGGCGCCCAGGACCGGGATGCCCACGTCCTCAAGGGCCTCCCGCAGGAGCGCCTCGTGCCGGTCGGAGCCGACCTTGTTGAGGATCACCCCGCCGATCCGCACCTCGGGGTCCCAGGAGGCGAAGCCGTGCACCAGCGCGGCCACCGACCGCGACTGCGAGGACGCGTCCACGACGAGCACCACCGGGGCCCGCAGCAGCTTCGACACCTGGGCGGTGGAGGCGAGTTCGCCGAGCCCGCTCGCCCCGTCGTACAGGCCCATCACGCCCTCGACGACGGCGAGGTCGCAGCCGCGCGCCCCGTGCGCGAACAGCGGGGCCACCAGGTCGGGACCGCACATGTACGCGTCGAGGTTGCGGCCCGGCCGCCCGGTGGCGAGCGAGTGGTAGCCGGGGTCGATGTAGTCGGGGCCCACCTTGTGCGGGGACACGGCAAGGCCGGTCCGCGCGAAGGCGGCCATCAGGCCGGTCGCGACGGTGGTCTTGCCGCTGCCCGACGCCGGGGCGGCGATGACGAGACGTGCTACCACTCGATGCCCCGCTGGCCCTTCTGGCCGGCGTCCATCGGGTGCTTGACCTTCGACATGTCCGTCACCAGGTCCGCGAACTCCACCAGCTGCTCGGGAGCGTTGCGGCCGGTGATGACCACGTGCTGGGTGCCGGGCCGGTCGCGCAGGACCGAGACGACCTCCTCGACGTCGACCCAGCCCCAGTGCAGCAGATAGGCGAACTCGTCGAGCACGTAGAACTTGTAGGTCTCGGCGGCCAGGTCGCGCTTGACCTGCTCCCAGCCCTCGCGGGCCTTCTCCTCGTGGGTGGGCTCGCCCTCGGCGGTCTCGCGCTGGATCCAGGACCAGCCCTCGCCCATCTTGTGCCAGTCCACCGGGCCGCCCTCCCCGGAGGCCCCGAGGACCTTCAGCGCGTTCTCCTCGCCGACCTTCCACTTCGCCGACTTCACGAACTGGAACACCCCGACCGGCCAGCCCTGGTTCCAGGCGCGCAGCGCCATGCCGAACGCGGCCGTCGACTTCCCCTTGCCGACGCCCGTGTGCACCATGACCAGGTGCCTGTTACGACGCTGACGGGTCGTCAGGCCGTCCTCGGGTACGACACTGACCTGTCCCTGCGGCATTAAGCGGCCCTCCTCGAAGTTGCGGTGGCGTCCTTGACGAGACCGGCGATGGAATCCGCCCGCAGCTCGTCCAACGTGACGGCGGTGCCGCCGAGTTCGCGTGCGAGCTCCCCGGCGAGCCCGAGCCGGACCATCCCCGACTCGCAGTCCACGACCACCGAAGCGGTGCCCTCGCCGGCGTGCAGCCGGGCCGCGCGGGCGCCGAGCGCCACCGGCTCGGGGCCGCCCGTGGCCCGGCCGTCGGTGACGACCACGAGCAGCGGCCGCCGCGAGGGATCGCGCAGCCGCTCCACGCGCAGCACGTCGTGGGCCTTGAGCAGCCCCGCCGCGAGCGGGGTGCGCCCGCCGGTCGGCAGCGTCTCGAGCCGGGCGGCGGCCGCGTCCACCGACGAGGTGGGCGGCAGCGCGAGCTCGGCCTCCTTGCCGCGGAAGGTGATCAGGCCGACCTTGTCGCGGCGCTGGTAGGCGTCGAGCAGCAGCGAGAGCACCGCGCCCTTGACCGCGCTCATCCGCTGCCGCGCGGCCATCGACCCGGAGGCGTCCACCACGAACAGGACGAGGTTGCCCTCGCGGCCCTCGCGGGTGGCCTGGCGCAGATCGTCCCGGCGCACCACGAGTCCCCGTCCGGAGCGCCCGCGCGCCCGCTGGTGCGGGGCCGCGGCCTGTACGGTCGCCGCCAAGTGCAGCTTGGTGAGCGCCCCTTGGGGCCGGCGCGACCCGGTGGTGCGGCCGTGGTCGGTGCGGGCCCGCGAGCGCCGGCCTGCCGCGCCCTCGCCGAGGCCGGGCACGCTCAGCATCTTCGTACGGAACGGCTCGGCGGCCTTCACCGCGGCCCGCTCACCGGGGCCGCTCGGGGAGGGCGACGCGGGCGGCTCCACCGCGTCGGAGGAGTCGGAGGAGTCGGGGGTGCTGGAGGTGCCGGACGCGTCCGAGGACTCGGGGGACTGAGGGGATTCGCGGGACTCGGCGGGGTTCTCGGGGGAGTCGCCCTGCGGCGGAACCCCGCCTCCGCCACCGCCGTCGGGGCCCCCGGGGCCTGGGTCGGGGTCGTCGTCCCCGTCCTTGGACCGCTCGTCCCTGGACTGCTCGTCCTTGAACTGCTCAAGCGTCTCGTCGAGCTTGTCCTGGTCCAGGCCCGGGGCGTCGAACGGGTTGCGCCGGCGCCGGTGCGGCAGCGCGAGCAGCGCGGCCTGGCGGACGTCCTCGCTCGTCACCTCGGTGCGCCCCGCCCACGCGGCGAGCGCGGTCGCGGTGCGGGCCATCACGATGTCGGCGCGCATGCCGTCGACCTCGAACGCCGCGCAGGTGGCGGCGATCTGGAGCAGCACCGCGTCCCCGAGCACGACGGACGGCAGCAACTCCCGTGCCGCCACGATCCGTTGGCGCAGCGCGCCCTCGTCCTCGGCCCAGCGCGCGGCGAAGCCGGCCGGGTCGTCGTCGTAGGCGAGGCGGCGGCGCACCACCTCGACCCGCTGCTCGGGCTCGCGCGAGGCCGCGACCTCCACGGTCAGGCCGAACCGGTCGAGCAACTGCGGCCGCAGCTCGCCCTCTTCGGGGTTCATCGTGCCGACGAGCAGGAACCGCGCGGCGTGCCGCACCGAGACGCCCTCGCGCTCGACGTAGGACGAGCCCATGGCGGCGGCGTCGAGCAGCAGGTCGATGAGGTGGTCGTGCAGCAGGTTGACCTCGTCGACGTACAGGATGCCGCGGTGGGCGTCCGCGAGCAGTCCCGGCTCGAAGGACTTCACGCCCTCGCCGAGCGCCCGCTCGATGTCGAGGGCGCCCACCAGGCGGTCCTCGGACGCGCCGACGGGAAGCTCGACCATGCGGGCCGCGCGGGCCGTGCCGGGGCCGCTCTCGTGCGGCCCGTCCGGGCACTCGGGGTCCGGCGCGGCCGGGTCGCAGCTGAACCGGCAGCCCGCGACGACCGTCACCTCGGGCAGCAGATCCGCGAGCGCCCGCACGGCGGTGCTCTTGGCGGTGCCCTTCTCGCCCCGGACGAGGACACCGCCCACCGCCGGGCTGACCGCGTTCAGGAGCAGCGCGAGGCGCAGGTCGTCCATGCCGACGACGGCGGTGAACGGATACCGGGTGCTCATGTGCTGATCTCTCCTTCGAGTAGTGCTGTACGCCGGGGGCCCGCGAGACTGGCCGGGGCGTCCACGGGGCGTCGCGGGGCGGCCCTGGTCATGGCGCCCCCGGCGGGATGAAGGGCAGCCCGGCGGGCGGACCCTGCTCGATCAGGCGCAACAGGGCGTCGGTGTCCGCGTGTTCTTCGATCAGGTCGCCGAGCCGGTCGAGCTGCTCCTCGCGCAGCACCCCGAACGAGGTGTCGGGCGCGGGCACGAACCGGCGGCCCGCATCGTGCGCGACCCGTTCGAGGAACCGGCGCCGGAACGCGTCGCTCTCCAGGGAGCCGTGCCAGTGCGTCCCCCACACCGAGCCCACCCGGCACCCGTCCAGGAAGGTCTCCCCGCCCAGGACCTGGGCCACCCCGTGGTGGATCTCGTACCCCTCGACCCGCTCGCCGAGGGCCTCGCCGACGGGCCGGGCCAGGGTCTTCTCGGCGGCGAACCGCACCCGTACGGGCAGCAGCCCGAGGCCCGCCACCGTGCCCGCCTTCGACTCGACGTCGTCCTCGATGTGTTCACCGAGCAGCTGGAACCCGCCGCAGATGCCGAGGACCGGGCGGCCCCCGGCGGCCCGGCGGGCGAGCTCGGCCGCCAGGCCCCGCTCGCGCAGCCACTCCAGGGCGCGGACCGTGCCGCGCGTGCCGGGCACGACCACCAGGTCGGCGTCGGTGAGCTCCTCGGGCCGGTCCACGAACCGCACGACCACGCCGGGTTCGGCCGCGAGCGCGTCCACGTCGGTGAAGTTGGACATCAGCGGCACCGCGCAGACCGCGACCCGCAGCACGTCCTCGCCGACCGGAGGCGTCACCACCGACTCCCGCACGGCCCCGCGCATCGAGACGCGCAGCCCGTCCTCCTCGTCGATGCCCAGGCCGTGGGCGTACGGCAGGATCCCGTAGGTGTGCCGCCCGGTGAGGCCGCGCAGCATCTCGATGCCGGGCTCCAGGAGCGTCACATCGCCCCGGAACTTGTTGACGACGTACCCCGCGACCAGCGCCTGGTCCTCGGGGCTCAGCAGCGCCGTCGTCCCGAAGAACGAGGCGAAGACGCCGCCCCGGTCGATGTCGCCGACCACCACCACGGGCAGCCGGGCGGCTCGCGCTATGCCCATGTTGACGATGTCGGTGCGCCGCAGATTGATCTCGGCCGGGCTGCCCGCGCCTTCGCAGATCACGGCGTCGTACGTGTTCCTGAGCTCCGCGAGGCAGTCAAGGACGGGGCCGAGGAGCGCCTCTCGGCGCCCTCCGCTCAGCGCGTTCCCGGCGGACGGCCCGCCGGACGTGCCGAAGAACCCGCGGGCGCTCAGCTCGCCCACCGGCCTGCCCATGAGGACGACCTGGCTGGAGCGGTCGCTGCCGGGCTTGAGCAGCACCGGGTTCATGAGCGCGGTCGGCTCCACCCGGGCCGCCTGCGCCTGCATCGCCTGCGCCCGGCCGATCTCCGCGCCCTCGCGCGTGACGAACGAGTTCAGCGACATGTTCTGGCCCTTGAAGGGCGCGACCTTGACGCCCCGGCGCACCAGCCAGCGGCAGATCCCGGCCGTGACGACGCTCTTGCCGGCGTCCGATGTCGTGCCCGCGATCAGCAGCCCGCCACCCATGTACGTCCCCTCCTCACAGCGGCCCGCGCCACCACGGCGGTGGCCAGCGTCAGCCAGCCCACCGTGCGCGAGAGCCGTACCGCCCGTTCGATGTCCGCGACTTCGACGGCCCGCCCCGGCGCGTTCAGGACCGGCCGGTGCTCGACGCGTCCCGCGTACGAGAGCGTGCCGCCGAGCCGTACGCCGAGCGCCCCCGCGAACGCGGCTTCCACGGGGCCCGCGTTGGGGCTCGGGTGCCGGGCGGCGTCCGCGCGCCAGGCCCGTGCCGCGCCCCGGGTGTCGGGGCCCGCGAGGGCCGCGAGGACGGCGGTGAGGCGGGCGCCCGGCCAGCCCATCACGTCGTCGAGGCGCGCCGAGGCCCAGCCGTAGCGGCGGTACCTGGGCGACTTGTGCCCGACCATCGCGTCGAGGGTGTTGACCGCCCGGAAGCCCACGAGTCCGGGTACGCCCGCGAGCGCGCCCCACACCAGGGCGCCGACGACCGCGTCCGAGGTGTTCTCGGCGACCGACTCGACGACCGCGCGGGCGATGCCGTCGGCGTCCAGGGACTGCGGGTCGCGCCCGCACAGGTGCGGCAGGCGCTCCCGGGCCACCTCGATGTCGCCCGCTGCCAGCGCCCCGCCGATCGCGCGGGCCTCGCGGCCCAGCGAGGTGCCGCCCACCACCGTCCAGGTGGCGGCGGCGGTCAGCGCGACGGATGCGTGGGGGCGGCCGCGTACGGCACGGGAGACGAGGGCCGCGGCGCCCGCCGCGCCGCCCGCGCACACCAGGGTGTGCAGCGCGCCCCGGCCGCGGTCGTCGCGCCACAGTGCGCGTTCGGCGGCGGCGGCCGCCCGGCCGAACGCGGCGACGGGATGGCCGCGGCGCGGGTCGCCGAGCAGGAGGTCGCCGATGAGCCCGGCCGCGGCGCCGTAGGCGAAGGTGCGAGTGGCCCGCATGCTCAGCGCGCCGGGGCGTCGCGGAGGGGGCCGGAAGGTCTCGACGGGCAGGCGCGCATGGCGGTGTGTCCTCACTCAGGGTGTCCGCGCCCTGGTACGACGTGACCGGCGGTGAGAGTTCCTGGCTTCACGGGGATCTCTCCCCGGTGACAGTGGCGGGACCGCGCCGGATTCGCACCGGCTTCCTCTTCTGCCGCCGTAGCTGGCCGGTGCAGTCCACCACGGTGCGAGAACACCCGTCAACTTGCTGTTGACCTGCGGCGCGAGAGAGTGCCCGGCGTCACGGCGAACCGCCCCGCGGCGGGGGCCACGGGGCGGTTCGGGTGGTGCGTGCGGGTCGGGCGGTGCGACGCGCGGGTCAGGCGACGATCAGATAGATCCCGTACGCCACGGCCGCCGCGCAGAGCGCGAAGCAGGCGTACGCGCCGGTGCGGGCCATCGCCACGTTGCCCGCGGTGCCGGAGGCCGCGGCCTCCCGCTTGGTGAGGCCGACGATGCCGAGGGTGAACAGGCCCACCAGGCCGACGGTCACCGCGAGGCTGACGCCGAAGACGGAGCCGAGAGCTGCCCAGTCGATGTGCATGAGGATTCCTTAGCTGTGCCGGAGCAGCGGGGTCAGACCGTCGCCGGGGTGGGCGGATCGGCGGGGGCCACCGGGGCCGGGGACTGGATGGTGGCCTTGAGGTCGGCGGCCGCCGCGGCGAGGCCGGTCGGGGGCGGGGTGACGGCGGCGATCGCGGTGGTGATGACACCGGCGGGCTCGGCCACGGGAGTCTCGACGACCTCGTCGGCGGTGACGTTGTGGTGGTCGACCGGCTGGCGGCGCGACAGCTTCCAGATGACGCCCGAGCCGGCGATCAGGAGGACCGCGACGGCGGCGATGCCCCAGGTGCCCTGCTGGGTGAGGAACTCCGCGCCCGCGCCGACCAGGCCGGCGGCCGGCAGCGTCAGGACCCAGGCGACCGCCATGCGGCTCGCGGTGGACCAGCGGACCACTCCGCCCTTGCGGCCGAGGCCCGCGCCCATGACGGAGCCGGAGCAGACCTGGGTGGTGGAGAGCGAGAAGCCGATGTGCGAGGAGGCCAGGATGACGGTGGCGGCACCGGTCTGGGCGGCGAAGCCCTGCGGCGGGCGCAGCTCGGTCAGGCCCTTGCCCATGGTGCGGATGATGCGCCAGCCGCCGAGGTAGGTGCCCATCGCGATGGCCAGACCGGCCGAGACGATGACCCACAGCGGGGGGTTCGCGCCCGGGTGCAGCACTCCGCCGGTGACCAGGGCGAGGGTGATGATGCCCATCGTCTTCTGCGCGTCGTTGGTGCCGTGGGCGAGCGAGACGAGACCGGCCGAGGCGATCTGGCCGGCCCGGTAGCCCTTGGCGGTGGCCTTCGGGTCGGTGTTCCGGTTGATCCGGTACGTGAGCTTGGTGGCCAGCATCGCGGCGACACCCGCGACGATCGGGGCGGCGACGGCGGGGAGCAGCACCTTGGTGACGACGGTGGAGCCGTTGACCGAGCCCCAGCCGGCCGACATGACCGCGGCACCGATGAGGCCGCCGAACAGGGCGTGCGAGGAGCTGGAGGGCAGTCCGAGCAGCCAGGTCAGGAGGTTCCAGAGGATGGCACCGACCAGGGCCGCGAAGATGACCTCGGTTCTGATGCCTTTTTCGTCGATGATCCCGCCGGAGATCGTCTTGGCGACCTCCACTGACAGGAACGCGCCGACCAGGTTGAGCGCGGCGGACATGGCGACCGCCGTCTTGGGCTTCAGGGCGCCGGTCGAGATGGTGGTGGCCATCGCGTTGGCGGTGTCATGGAAACCGTTCGTGAAATCGAACACGAGAGCTGTCACGATCACAATCGCGAGCAGCAGCGTGATGTGTTCCATTTACCCAGTCAATCGTTCGACGTCAGTGGCGGGACGAACGTAAGTAACCTGAGTGAACGGAAGATGAACTGGGGCGGGCGCAGCGGTGACCGTGGCCGTTTCTCGCTCCCCGTCGGCGAGCGGGGCCCGTTCAGCGCCCGGCCGCGAACCGCTTCAACTGCGCAAAACTCCCATTGAAGAGATTCTGGTCACCCGGCAGGCTCCCGCCGCCGTTCGCGTACTGCCAGAGCGTCCAGTACGACCAGCCCGCGGGCAGCGCGCCCGGCGTGGTGGCGTACCTGGCCAGCCACAGTGCGTGGGTCGGCCCGAAGGCGCGGCTGCGCCCGGTGCAGTCGTTCCACCAGGCGGCGGTCGTGTAGATCACCGGCCGGCGCCCGGTGCGCAGCCGCACCTCGTCGCTGAACCCGGCGATCCACTGGGTCATCGCGGCCGGGCTCAGGCCGTAGCACTTGGCGGAACTGCGGCTCTTGGTGTCCTTGGCGTCCTTGGTGTCCTTGCCGTACGGGTTGTGCTCCAGGTCCACCGCGGGCGGCAGCGTCCAGCCGTCGCCGGTCCAGCCGCCGCCGTTGCGCACGAAGTAGTCGGCCTGCGCCCGGCCCGAGGACTGGCCGGGAACCGCGAAGTGGTAGGCGCCCCGGACCAGACCCGCCCTCCGGGCGCCGTCGTACTGCTGGCCGAAGTAGGGATTGCGGTACGTCGTCGCCTCGGTCGCCTTCACGTAGACGAAGGAGGCGCCCCGGCTCCTGGCCGCCGCCCAGTCGACGCTGCCCTGGTGCGAGGAGACGTCGTGGCCCGCGGGCCTGGTCTCGGCGGCGGCCCCGGGCGGGGCCGCGAGCGCGGCGCAGCCGAGAACGAGCGCGGCCAGGGATCCCGCGAGTGCGACCCGCGACCGGACCCGACGAAGCAGTGGATTACGGCCGCTAGTCATGCATTCCCCCGAAAACCCGGTGTACGGAACAAAGCACCCAGAGGCTAGTCCAAGATCACCGCCCGGTCCGCCGCCGGGGCGCTCCCGCCTGGCAGGATCGCCCGCATGAGCGACGACGAGGCGGCGACGGCCGCGGCTTGGGCCGAACTGATCGACACCGCGAGGCGAACCGCCGCCGAGGGACTGGTCGTCGGCACCTCGGGCAACGTGTCGGTGCGCGTCGGCGAACTGATCCTGGTCACCCCGACCGGTGTGCCCTACGACCGGCTCGGCCCCGCCGACACGGTCGCCGTCGACCTCGAAGGCCGTCAGGTCCTCGGCACCCTCCGGCCCACCAGCGAGATCCCGATGCACCTCGCCGTGTACCGGGGCACCGACGCCCGGGCCGTCGTCCACACCCACGCCGTGCACGCCACGGCCGTCTCCACGCTGGTCGCCGAACTTCCCCTGGTCCACTACATGGCGGCCGCGCTCGGCGGCCCGGTCCGGGTCGCCCCGTACGCCCTGTACGGCAGCGAGGAGCTGGCCGCGAACATGCTGCGCGCCCTGGAGGGCCGCAGCGGCTGTCTGCTGCGGAACCACGGAACGGTCACCTACGGCGCCTCCCTCGCCCAGGCCTACGACCGCACCGCCCAGCTGGAGTGGATGTGCCGCCTGTGGCTCACCGCCGCCGCCCTGCCCGGCCGTACCCCCTCCCTGCTCACCCCCGGCCAGCTCGACGAGGTGGGCGAGAAGCTGCGCGGCTACGGACAGCCGTAGGCCCGGCGGCCCCGCACGCGCCACGGCCGCCGCACCGATGGGCCACGCCCACTGGCATCCCCGCCGCCCCGCCCCGAGACTGAACGCGTGCGCCCCGCTACGAAGACGGCAGCGGCCGTCACCACACTCCTCGGCGTCGGGGCGGCAGCGGTCGTCGCCGGACGCTTCGCCAGCGACGCCGCGCTCAAGGCGGCGCCGGGCCGTCCGCTGCCCACCGACCCGCCGCTGACCGTGCACGCCCTGGCGCCCGGCCGGATCACCCTGACCCGCTCGCTCGCCGCGCTGCGTCCGGGCACCTACGGACTCGCGGGCGACGACGGCACCCACGCCGTCGTCGGCCCCGTGCTCGACGGCGCCCCGCACAGCGCGGACACCGTGGTGCGCCGCCTGGAACGGGTCACCCACGGCACCCTCGCGGCGGGGGACCGTCTGCGGCTCACCCCGCAGACGCACCGGGGCACCCCCAACACCGCGCTCGGCATCGAGCACCGGGACGTCGAGATCCCGGCCGAACTCGGCCCGCTGCCCGCCTGGTTGACGCCGGGCGAGCGCGCCACCTGGGTGATCGCCGTGCACGGGCTCGGCACCACCCGCGAACACCCGCTCAACATCGTGGAGTTCCTGCGCCGCCAGCACCTGCCGGTCCTCGTCCCCGCCTACCGCGGCGACGCGGGCGCGCCCCGCTCCCCGGACGGGCTCGGCCACCTCGGGGACTCCGAGTGGCGCGACCTGGACGCCGCGATCCGCTACGCCCTGCGCGCCGGGGCCCAGCGCGTCATCCTGCACGGCTGGTCCACCGGCGCCACGATGGCCCTGCACGCCGCCACCCGCTCCGCGCTGCGCGAGCGCATCGCCGGCATCGTCCTCGACTCGCCGGTCCTGGACTGGGAGTTCACCCTCAAGGCCCTCGCCTCGGCCCGCCGCACCCCCGGCCCGCTGCTGCCGCTCGCGGTCCGCGCGGCCCAGGGCCGCACCGGCATCCACGGCGACCGCCTCCAGGAAGCCGTCGACCCCAGGGCCCTACGCGTCCCGACACTGCTCTTCCACGGCCCCGACGACACCGTCGCCCCCTGGGGCCCCTCGCGACAACTGGCCGGCCGGCGGCCGGAACTCATCACCCTGCATCCGGTCCAGGGCGCCCCGCACGCCTCGATGTGGAACGCGGACCCGGCCGGCTACGAAGAAACCCTGCGCCGGTTCCTCACCCCGCTCATGTGACGCCCCCGTCGCCGCCGCGACCGGGGCGGGCGTGATTCCGCTTACGCTTTCGGACGGTCACCGGGCCGTGTTCATCCCACGGGGCGACTCCCGGCCACCGAGCGGTCCCGGCCACACCGCCCCGGCCGCCCGCGGCCGATTCCGGTTGGCCGCTCCGGCGGGAAACGAGCGCTGCCCCACGAGGGGGCGACCCCCCGATCCCCGGCCGCCCCCGGCGTCCCTGGCGTGTCTTCGGCGGCCGGTTCCGTTTGGGCTTTCGGGCAGTGACCGGGAAGACTGCATGCGTGACGTCCCGGAAGCCTGAAGAGAAGTTGCCGCGCGACTCCAGACTGCGGCTTGTCCGCGCTCCGCACCCGATGCAAGCCCGACCTCTTGCCGCCGCCCGCAGGGCCGCGACCGACCGGCGCACCCGGCCGGCCCCGCGCCCGCCCGCGGGCACCCCGGCCGCGGCCGAACTGGCCCGCCAGGCCAGGGCGGTGCTCGCCGACGCCGTACGCGTCGCCCGCTGGACCGACGCCGAGCGCGCCCGTGGCGCCGCCCCCGGCCCCGGCCGCCCGGGACCGCTGCCCGCGCCGGACACCGAGCGGGCGGCCGCCGCCCTGGGCCTGACGCCCGCTCAGGTGCGGGCCGGCTGGGACCGGGCCCGGCTCGCGGGGCTCGTCGAACTGCACGGCGCCACCGTGCGGCCGGGCTGGCGGCTGCGCGCCTGGGACCGTGACGACGCGGCCGTCCTGCGCGGCTGGGTCGCCCTGTTCGACGCGTGGTCCCTCGTCCATCCCGCGCCCGACGACATCGCCCCCACCGCCGTCGCCGAGGTCGTCGAGGCCGTTCCCCAGGTGCTCTCCCTCCTCCAGCTCTCCAACGGGCCGGTCCTCGTACCGGCCCTGCTCGACCTGCTGGAACAGCGGGTCGCCGAGCTGCGCGAGGAGCGCTGCGAGGTCCCCTACGGGCCTCAGCCCGACCCCGTCTCGATGCCGCCCCTGCTTCCCCACCTCCTCGGCTGGGCCCTGGCAGGCCTCGCCGCCGTCGGCGCGCTCGTCCTCGGCGAGGACCAGGCCACCTTGACCCCGCTCGGCAACTGGGCGGTGTGGGTCAAGCTGGAGCAGATCTGCGTCGCCGCCCAGAGCCCGGCCGGCAACATCGAGCAGCCCGCCGAGGACATGCTGCGCGGCTGCGCGGGACTCACCCCCGGGCCGGCCCGCGCCGAGTACCGCGCGTGGACCGCCGCGCGGACCGTCGGCAGCGCCGTCACCGAGCTCCTCGACGTGGCCCGGGGCGACGACGCGCTGCTGCGCGGGCTCGCCTTCGAGGCGCTGCGGGTCGTGGGATCGCCCGCCGAGGCCGGGGTGCGCGCCGCCGTGACGGAAACGTGCCTCCGCCCCTACGCCCTGCTCTGGCTCGCCGAGTACGACGGCGGCGACCCCGAGGACGTGCTCGGGGTGCTCACCCGGGAGGAGTCCACCTGGCTGTGGGTCGACACGGCCGCCGCCGTGGCCGACCACGGCGAGAGCGAGCTCCTGGTGCGCCACCTCGACTCGGCGGTGCAGGGCACGGTCCCGGCGCTGCTCGACGAGGTGCGGGCCGTCGGACATCCGCGCACGGTCCAGGTCCTGGTGGCCCTCGCCGCCGCCCACCCCGACCCCGCCCTGGCCAAGGCGGTCCGCCGCGCCGCCTTCCAGGTCCACACCGGCTCCGTGTAGCGACGCGCGTAGCGACCACCCCGCCCACCCCGGGGGCGGGACGTCCTACGCCTTCAACCCGCCTTCTCCGACGGCCTGTTGGGGCCAGGGGTGCGCCCCGAGATCCGGCGCCCCGCCCAAGGGTCCGGGGCCCCGGGCCCTTGGCCCGGGGCCCTTCACTCCCCGCCGCCCGGCGCGTACGTGCCGAAGCTCCACACATTGCCCTCCGCGTCCCGCGCCGTGTAGTTCCGCGAGCCGTAGTCCTGGTCCGCCGGCTCCATGAGGATCTCCATGCCCTGCTCGGCGGCGCGGGCGTGGTGCGCGTCCACGTCGCCGACCACCACGTAGACCCCCACCGGGCCGCTGTCCGCCATGGCCTCGGCGAAGACGCCCTCGCGGCCCCTGGAGCCGACCATCACCAGACCCGTCCCGTAGGACAGCTCGGCGTGCGTCACGCTGCCGTGCTCGTCCTCGTACACGCACACCTCGGTGAAGCCGAAGGCGTTCTTGAGCCGGCGGATCGCCGCCTTCGCGTCGTCGTACAGGACCGTCGGATACATGCTCATGCCGGTCACTCCTTCCGGGCCGAGCCGGATTCAGCGGGACGCGAAGGTGTTGCAGCGGGCCATGTCGCCCGTCTGGTAGCCGGTGTAGAACCACTGCTGGCGCTGCTGCGCCGAGCCGTGCGTCCAGGTCTCCGGGGTGACCCGGCCCTGGAACTTCTCCTGGATCCGGTCGTCGCCGACCGCGGCCGCCGCGTCGAGGCCGTCCTTGATGTCCTGGTCCGTCAGCTTCGAGATCAGCGGCCGGCCGGTCGCCTTGTCCGGGGTCGTCGTGGCGTGGTGCGCCCACACCCCGGCGTAGCAGTCGGCCTGCAGCTCCACCTTCACCGCGTTGCTGCCGGCGCCCTGCCGCCCGTCCTGCGACTTCTGCAGGGTGCCCATCAGGTTCTGGATGTGGTGGCCGTACTCGTGCGCCACCACATAGGCCTGCGCGAAGGGGCCGCCGCTCGAACCGAACTTGGTGCGCAGTTCGTTGAAGAAGCCCAGGTCCAGATAGACCTGCCGGTCGCCCGGGCAGTAGAAGGGCCCGACCGCCGAAGTGGCCGCCCCGCAGGCGGTGTTGACCCGGTTGGTGAAGAAGACCGTCGAGGCGGGGGAGTACCGGCCGCCGCGCCGCGGGAACTCCTGGCTCCAGTAGTCCTGCACGCTGTTGACCACCGCGACGATCCGGCAGTCCTCCTTGGTGTTGGCGTCCGAGCCGGTGCGGCAGCTCTGGTTCACCTGCGCCTGCGACGACGAGGTCGCGCCCGGCGCGGTGTCACCCGAGGAGAGCCCCAGCTGCTCGGGGCCGACCCCGAAGAACAGGCCGAGGAGCAGCGCGATGACGCCGACGATGCCGCCTCCGACGGTGGCCCGCCCGCCCGGGATCCGGCTGCTGCGCACGTCCTTGACCTCGGACGTGTCCAGATCGGCGTCGTCGTCGAACTGCATGGCCCCACCACCCTCTGTTCCGCCCGGGCCGACACGGCGCGGCCCGCCCAAGGTGACCCCGAGTATCGGGAAAGTCACCCCGAGTATCAATCGGTTCATTGCGCTACGCCCGTTTTGTTACGTCGGCCGATACGCTCGGCGCGTCATGGACCGGACCCGTCTCGCGCTGACCGCAGTCGCCGCCGTACTCGCCCTCCCGCTGGTCACCGCGGCCCAGCACGCCGACCGGACCCCGTACGGCGACCGCTTCGACCGCTTCGCCGCGCCCCCCTCCGCCCCGGCCTCGGTACGCATCCGGGGCGCGGCCGTCGAGGCGTACGACCGCGACACGGGCGCCCGGCGGTGGACGTACGGCAGGCGCGGCAGCCGGCCGCTCGCCCTGTACCGCACAGCCGGCCACGCCTTCGCCCTCTGGGCGGACGGCATGGTCACCGACACCGGGCCGCGCCGGGTGCGCTGGCACCGGGCGGTGCCCGGTCTCGGCGCCTGGCTCGCCGGGCGGCCCGACCGTGCCGCCGGAGTGCTCCAGCCGCTCGACGCGGGCGGCCGCATGCTCGCCGTCGTCACCCCCGAGCGCGTCAGCGCCTTCCGCGCGGTCGACGGCGACCTGCGCTGGCTGCTGCCCGCGCGCGAGGGCTGCGCCTTCGACCCCGCGCGTACCGCGCGTCCCGACGGGGTGCTGCTGCTCGCGCAGCCCTGCCGGGGCCGGGACTCCTGGAGCCGGGAACTGGTGGCGGTCGACGGCCTCGGCAAGATCACTCCTGGGCGCACCCCGCTGGGCAACGACCTCCCAGGTGAGGGGCGCCCGGACCGCGGCGGAAACCGGGTTGCGCGACCCAGTTAGAATTGACCCCATGGCAATTCTCCTTGTGCATTAGGCGGCGTCGACCTCCGCGACCCCCGTCCCGTCCGCCGTCCACACCGCCCTGGAGTCTTTCCGTGATCACCGCCACCGGCATCGAGCTGCGCGTCGGCGCCCGAGTCCTCATCGAGTCCGCATCCTTCCGCGTCGCCAAGGGCGACCGCATCGGCCTCGTCGGCCGCAACGGAGCGGGCAAGACCACCCTCACGAAGTGCCTGGCCGGCGAGGGCATCCCGGCCGCCGGCACCATCACGCGCTCGGGCGAGGTCGGCTATCTGCCGCAGGACCCGCGCACCGGCGACCTCGACGTGCTCGCCCGCGACCGTGTCCTGTCCGCCCGCGGCCTCGACGACGTGCTGCGCAAGATGCGTGAGAACGAGGAGCGCATGGCGAACGGCAAGGGCGCCACGCGCGAGAAGGCGATGAAGAAGTACGAGCGCCTGGAGACCGAGTTCCTCACCAAGGGCGGATACGCCGCCGAGGCCGAGGCCGCCACCATCGCCGCCGCCCTCGGCCTGCCCGACCGGGTGCTCGGCCAGCCGCTGCACACCCTCTCCGGCGGTCAGCGCCGCCGCATCGAGCTCGCCCGCATCCTCTTCTCGGACGCCGACACGCTGCTCCTCGACGAGCCGACCAACCACCTCGACGCCGACTCCATCGTGTGGCTGCGGGACTACCTCAAGACGTACCGCGGCGGCTTCATCGTGATCTCCCACGACGTCGACCTCGTCGAGACGGTCGTCAACAAGGTCTTCTACCTGGACGCCAACCGCTCCCAGATCGACGTCTACAACATGGGCTGGAAGCTCTACCAGCAGCAGCGCGAGGCGGACGAGAAGCGCCGCAAGCGCGAGCGCCAGAACGCCGAGAAGAAGGCCGCGGCCCTCAACTCGCAGGCCGACAAGATGCGCGCGAAGGCCACCAAGACCGTCGCCGCGCAGAACATGGCCAAGCGCGCCGAGCGCCTGCTCTCCGGCCTGGAGGCGGTCCGCGTCTCCGACAAGGTCGCCAAGCTGCGCTTCCCCGACCCCGCGCCCTGCGGCAAGACGCCGCTGACCGCCGAGGGCCTGTCGAAGTCGTACGGCTCCCTCGAGATCTTCACCGATGTCGACCTGGCCATCGACAAGGGCTCGCGCGTCGTCATCCTCGGCCTCAACGGCGCCGGCAAGACGACCCTGCTCCGGCTGCTCGCCGGGGCCGAGAAGCCGGACACCGGCGAGGTCACCCCGGGGCACGGTCTGAAGATGGGCTACTACGCGCAGGAGCACGAGACGCTCGACCCGGAGCGCACCGTCCTGGAGAACATGCGCTCCTCCGCGCCCGACCTCGACCTCGTCGAGGTGCGCAAGACGCTCGGCTCGTTCCTCTTCTCCGGCGACGACGTCGACAAGCCCGCCGGGGTCCTGTCCGGCGGCGAGAAGACGCGTCTCGCGCTCGCCACGCTCGTCGTCTCCTCCGCCAACGTGCTGCTGCTCGACGAGCCCACCAACAACCTCGACCCCGCGAGCCGCGAGGAGATCCTCGGCGCGCTGCGTACGTACAAGGGCGCGGTCGTCCTGGTCACCCACGACGAGGGCGCCGTCGAGGCGCTCCAGCCGGAGCGGATCATCCTGCTGCCGGACGGCGTCGAGGACCTGTGGGGCCCGGACTACGCGGACCTGGTCGCCCTCGCCTGACCGGCCGCGCGAGCGGGCGCCGGGGTGCGGACGGTGCATGATCCATCCGCTGATCCACTGCCTATGGATCATTCGGCTTACGCGTGATCCTCAATCTGAGTGAGTGCGTCTCGTACCCCGGTGTGTCGGGCGCGGGATCAAGGTCCGTCCCCTTCGGGGCGGGCCTTTTTCCATGTGTGACCCGGAACACAGCGCTGACCTGGCGCTTCGTCTCGACTTTCGGGTCGGGATATGTCCGCGCCCAGCCGGAATGAGATATTCCGCCCCGCCCGCGCGCGGCCGGCGACCCCAAGCTTGTTGTACGGACCTTGCCGAATGGGTGGCCAGGAAGCCCGGGAGGGGTGATCATGAGAAGTCCAGAGCGCACTTCCCATGAGGAGGCACGGGTGGCCGAGACTCTGAAGAAGGGCAGCCGGGTTACCGGCGCCGCGCGCGACAAGCTCGCGGCAGACCTGAAGAAGAAGTACGACTCCGGTGCGAGCATCCGGGCGCTGGCCGAGGAAACCGGCCGGTCCTACGGATTCGTACACCGGATGCTCAGCGAGTCCGGGGTCACTCTCCGTGGACGCGGCGGAGCGACACGGGGCAAGAAGGCCGCCTCGGCCTGACCGAGACGTTCCGGACAGTTCCTGTGGCCCCCCGGGTCCGGTGGTGGCCACCCGGTCGGCCGTGCGGTCGACCGGGTGGTTACTGTGCAGTCACTTAGCGATCGCCGCGGCGATCGCACGATGACGGCCACTGACCCGGAGGCGCCCCATGGCTACGCCCGTATCCGTACATGAGGTATTCGACAAGGACGGCGTACGGCTCTCCGTCGACGACGCGGTCGCCACGGTGACCCTGACCAATCCGGCCAAGCGCAACGCCCAGTCTCCCGCTCTGTGGCGGGCGTTGGCGGCGGCCGGACGGTCAATCCCGGGCAGCGTTCGCGTCGTTGTGCTGCGCGGCGAGGGCAAGTCCTTCTCCGCCGGCCTCGACCGCCAGGCCTTCACTCCCGAAGGCTTCGACGGCGAGCCCTCCTTCCTCGACCTCGCGCGCGGCTCCGACGAGGAGCTCGACGCGGTCATCGCCGAGTACCAGGAGGCGTTCACCTGGTGGCGCCGCAACGACATCGTGTCGATCGCGGCGGTCCAGGGCCACGCGATCGGTGCCGGCTTCCAGCTCGCCCTCGCCTGCGACCTCCGGGTCGTCGCGCAGGACGTGCAGTTCGCCATGCGCGAGACCAGCCTCGGACTCGTCCCCGACCTCACGGGTACGCACCCGTTGGTCGGGCTCGTCGGATACGCCCGCGCGCTCGAGATCTGCGCGACCGGACGGTTCGTGGGAGCCGACGAGGCCGAGCGCGTCGGCCTGGCCAACCTTGCCGTGCCCGCCGAAGAACTCGACTCCGCGGTAAGGGACTTGGCGGGTGCGCTCCTTGCCGCGCCGCGCGACGCCGTGGTCGAGACGAAGGCCCTGCTGCGGGGTGCGGCCGGGCGGGACTACGAGGACCAGCGGCGCGCCGAGCGCGCCGCGCAGGCCCGACGCCTGCGCGACCTGGCCGGCCTTTCCGACTGAGCCCCGCCCGGGCCCGTACCGCCCCCGCTTCGCGGAGAGGGCCCGTCGGGCGGTCCTAGGAGGGGCCTGCGGGGCCCGCCCACGTGACGAGCACTCCCACCGAGTCCGCCTCCGGCACCGCCCGGGCCACCGCCGCGCGCACCGCGCGGGCCACCTCCAGGGGGTGGCCCGCCGTGGCCAGCTCCAGGCGGACGTGGCCGTCCGCCTCGTGCACCGGCGCGCCCAGCTCCGACGCCAGATGGCGCACGCCCGGCGTGGCGAGCGCGGCTGCCGCGGCCGCCGTCGCGGGCGGCTCGGCTGGGCCGACCGGGGGACCGCCGGACGGGGGATCCGGAAGGGCGTCGAGCAGGTCCGCCACCTGGAGGTCGACGTCCGAGACGTCCAGGCCGAGCCGTTCGTCCGCCGTCGTGAACAGCACCTCCCGCAGGGCCGCCGTCAGCTCCGGCAGCGGCAGCCCGCCGAGCGCCGCGAGCCTGGCGGACACCCGCAGGGGGACCGGCGCCAAGGCGCTCGGCGGGGGCGGAACCAGCGGCTCCGCCCAGGCGTCCGGGTCCGCGGGGCCGATCCTGAGAGACGTCGCCGCGAGGCCCGGCAGGGTGGCCGCCGCGGCCCCGAGGACCGCGACCGCGGCCCGTTCGGTGATCCACGCTCCGTCTTCGGGACCGCCCAGAGCGAGCAGTCGACCCAGCCCCAGCCGTCGGCGTACCGCGGCACTCCATGCGTCACCCGTCATGCCCCCAGCCTGCCGCATCCCGGGCGCGAGTCGGGGCAAGCGCACTTAATGTGGGCACTGGAGTCCAAGGGCGAAGGGACGAACGGTCATGAGCGACACCAGCGCACAGCGCAACCGGCCCGGTGCACCCGGGAACGAGTCGGCGGGCGAATCCGCCGAGCAGGCCAAGAAGATGTCCATCACCAAGCGGGGCGGCGCGGACGCGGGCGGCCGCGGCCGCACCACGATCGCCGACGGCGTCGTCGAGAAGATCGCGGGCCTCGCGGCGCGTGACGTCATCGGCGTCCACGCCATGGGCAGCGGCCTGTCCCGTACCTTCGGCGCGGTCAGAGACCGGGTGCCCGGCGGCAAGCCGGCCGTCTCGCGCGGGGTGAAGGCCGAGGTGGGCGAGGTGCAGACCGCGCTCGACCTCGAAATCGTCGTCGAGTACGGCGTGTCCATCGCCGAAGTCGCCCGTGACGTACGCGAGAACGTCATCTCGGCGGTGGAGCGGATGACCGGGCTCGAAGTCGTCGAGGTCAACATCGCGGTGAGTGACGTGAAGCTGCCCGACGAGGAGGACGAGGAGCCGGAGTCCAGGCTTCAGTAGCCGCCCGGTTCCGACCGGCTGAACCCGCCGCACTCCGCCGCTCTCCGCCGGTCTCCAACGGTACTGATCCGGCGTGGATCGCGACGTACGCGGACGGACACAGCTGGCGCGATGGACGCGACGGACGCGACTGGCACAGCTCACACGACGGGCACGGATGGCACGGATGCCGACCGGCATCGATCTCGACCGGAACTGATCTCTACTCATCGGACCGAGGAGTTCGGCATGAGCATGGCGGTGGTTGGCTTGATGGCCGGCATGGCACTCGGCTTCGCCGGATACTTCGGTGGCTTCGGGGCCTTCCTGCTGGTCGCGGCACTCGGCGCGATCGGCTTCGTGGTCGGCCGCTTCGTGGACGGCGACCTCGACCCGGGCGACTTCTTCCGCCCCCGTGACCGCGGCGACCGGCGGCGCTGACCCATGGCGGTGGCCGAACGGATCGAGCCCGAACGGATCGAGCCCGCCCAGCGCGGATCCACCCGGATCGCCGACCGGGTCGTCGCGAAGATCGCCGCGCAGGCGGCCAGAGAAGCCCTCGACCGGGTCCCCGAAGGCGGCGCCCCGCCCCGCGCCACCGTCACCGTCCACCAGGACTCCGCACGCGTACGGGTCAGCCTCGAACTCGGCTACCCCGGCGACCTCGGCGGCCAGTGCCGCGCGGTGCGTCGCCAAGTCGCCGAGCGGGTAAGGGCGTTGGCGGGGATGGAGGTGCCCGAGGTGGCGGTGCAGATCGAGCGTCTGCACGACGAGGGCGCGGCGGACCGGGGGAGGATCCGATGAGCCGGCCGAACGAAGGCGAACACGGCACCCAGCGACTGCCCGTGATCGAGCAGGGCCACGACGCGGCCGCCGACCCCGGGCTCGACCAGTCCGCGTCGGCCGCCGACTACGACTCCGTGCCGGTCCTCGCGGAGGGCGAGGGCCAGAGGGCGGGCCGCTTCTGGTCGGTGCGCCGGGTGCCCGCCGGGCTCTGCGCGCTCCTGGTCCTGGCCGCCTCCGGCCTCTTCCTCTACGACGTCGCCGCCGTGCGCGCCCACCGTTCCGCGATGCGCTGGCGGTCCGGGCTCGCCGACTGGCTCGCGGAGCACCCCGTCGACGACGTGGCGGTGCTCGCGGGCGCGGGCCTCGTGGCGCTGCTCGGCATCTGGCTGATCGCGCTCGCGCTCACCCCCGGCCTGCGCAGCGTCCTGCCGATGCGGCGCCGCTCGCCGGCCGTGCGCGCCGGGCTCGACCGGGCCGCGGCGGCGCTCGTGCTGCGCGACCGGGCGATGGAGGTGTCCGGCATCCAGTCGGCGCGGGTCCGCATGGGGCGGGGCCGCGTCGTGGTGCGCGCCCAGTCGCACTTCCGTGAACTCGACGACGTACGGGCCGACTTGGACGCGGCGCTGGGTGCGGGCATCCGGGAACTGGGCCTTTCCGGCCGGCCCGGGCTCGCGGTCCACGTGAGCCGCCCGGTACGGAAGGGCTGAGCCATGCTGAGGACGGTCAACCGGGTGGTGCTCGCCCTCGTGGGCCTCGTGCTGCTCGTCGTGGGCGGCGCGGTGCTGGCCGTCGGGCTCGGCCTCGGCGTGCCGTCCTGGTGGCCCTGGGGCACCAAGCACGACGTGCTCCTGAGCCGGTCCCGCCGCCTCCACTGGCACGACCAGGGCTGGTGGTGGCCGGTCGTCATCGCCGTCCTGGCCCTTGTCGTGCTGCTCGCCCTGTGGTGGCTGCTCTCCCAGCTGCGCCGGGCGCGGCTCGCGGAGATTCTGGTGGACTCCGGGGACGGGGAGGGGGCGTTGCTCCGGGGGCGGGCGTTGGAGTCCGTGCTCGCGGGTGAGGCGGAGGGGGTGGACGGGGTGGCTCGTGCGCAGGTCGCCCTGACCGGGCGCCGTTCCGCGCCCGCTGCCCGGGTCGCCCTCCTGCTCGAGCCGCATGCGCAGCCCGCGGTCGCGCTCGACCGCCTGGAGTCCGAGGCGTTGGCGCATGCGCGCGACTCGGCGGGGCTTGGTGAGCTTCCTGCGGAAGTACGCCTCCGCGCGGTCAAGCACCGGGCGCGTCGCGTGACGTGACCCCGGGGGTCCTCCCCACCCCGCCCCTCCCCGAGACCCTCCGGGGGTTGAAGAGACCCTGGGGGCTCCGCCCCCAGACCCCCGTTCGCGCCTTAAGGGCGCTCGTCCTCAAACGCCGGACGGGCTGAGGATGCCCCGGTGCGGGCCAGCACCGAGGCATTTAGGGGCGCGGGGAACTGCGCGACCAGCCACGCACGGTCCGCAGCCGAAAAGGGGGTCAGGGGCGCGGGGAACTGCGCGAACGATCCCAACGGGCCGCATGCGTAAGGGCGTTGAAGCACAAGGGCGTTGGGGTGCGGGGAACCGCGAAGGTTCCCCGCGTCAGCACACCGTCAGCCCGCGCTGGGACCGTAGGCCCAACCCCCGGTCACGAGCGAAGGAGCCCCTGGCTCGCATGTGGTCCCGACACCTGACAACCGCCCTCACCCTGGCCGCCGCCACCGCGCTCACGGCCCCCACCGCCTCCGCCGCCCCGGCAACAGACGCCGCCCCCACCGCACCGCAGGTGGCCCCCGCACGAGCCGCAACCCAAAAGACCGCCGCACTTGGAACCTGCACCCTCACCCCCACCCCTCTCCCCCTCCCCACCGGCACCACCGACGGAGTCGTCAACGCCGGTGACAGCGGTGGCGGTTACGCGGGGGTGGCGACCGGGGGCGGTGGGGGGCACGCCGTGCGGTGGAGCGGGGGGAAGGTGGCCGACTACGGGGACCTTCCGGGGCTGACGGACAGTCTGACCGTCTCCGGGGTCAACCGGGACGGGACCGTCGTGGGGTACACCGACGACGCCCAGAACAAGGTGCACCCCTTCCGCTCGCGCGGCGGGAAGCTGGAGGCCCTCGCCGTACCGGCGTTCTCCGGGGCGGGGCCCATGAACGCCTTCCCCTCCGCCGTCAACGACGCGGGCGACATCGTCGGCTGGGCCTACGCCGACCGGGACAACGCCCCCATGGTCGCCGTCATGTGGCCCGCCGCCGCCCCCGGCACCGTCGTGAAGGTGACCGGCGGGCTGCCCACCACCGGACAGACCGAGGCGGCCGGGATCGACCAGGACGGCACCGTACTGGTCAACTCCTATCCGGCCGACGACCCCGTCACCGGCAACGGCGTCTACCTCTGGCGAGCCGGCAGCGCCCGGAAGCTCGCCGTGCCGCCGGGGGAGACCTCCGTCAAGGGGTACGCCCTCTCGAACGGCCGGGTCGCGGGGGAGGCCGGCACCCACGGCGTCCTGTGGGACCAGAACGGCACGGTCGTGCGGCCCGACAAGGGCGCGCTGCTCTACGCGGTCAACCGCACGGGCCGGATCGTCGGCTACCAGCCCTCGCCCTTCGGCTCCCAGGTGCTCGGCGTCTGGCAGCTCGGCACGCAGAGCGCGGTCGCCACGCTCACCGGCACGGACAAGACCGTCCACGTCAGCGCGGACGACGGCACCCTGGCCGGGAGCGTGTGGAGCTCCGGCACGCACCGGACGACTCCGACGACCTGGCGGTGCGGCTGAGAGCCGCCCGCCCCCGGACCCAGGGAGCGGGGCGCCACCCCCCTCGCCCCGCTCCCTGACTTACCGTCAGAAACCGTGCCGCGCGCCGCCGTCCACCGGCAGCATGACGCCCGTCAGGTACGAGGCCGCCGGCGAGAGCAGGAACGCGGCGGCGCTGCCGAACTCCTCCGGCGTGCCGTAGCGGCGCAGCGGGATGCGGGCCTCGTTGGCCGCGCGGGTCGCCTCCGCGTCGCCGGACAGCTCGTCGAGCTGGCGCACCCGGTCCGTGTCGATGCGGGACGGCAGCAGCCCCACCACGCGGATGCCGCGCGGCCCGAGCTCGTCGGCCAGCGACTTGGCGAAGCCGGCCAGGCCCGGGCGCAGGCCGTTGGAGATGGTGAGGCCCGGGATCGGCTCGTGGACGGAGCCGGACAGGACGAAGCCGATGACCCCGCCCTCCTCCAGCTCGGCGGCCGCAGCGCGGGCGAGGCGTACCGCGCCGAGGAACACCGACTCGAAGGCCGACTGCCACTGCTCGTCGGTGTTGTCCGCGACGAAGCCCGGCGCCGGGCCGCCCACACTGATCAGCACGCCGTCGAAGCGCCCGAAGCGCTCGCGGGCCGCGGCGATCAGCCGGGCCGCCGCCTCCGGGTCGGCGTTGTCGGAGGTCACCGGGAGCGCCCCGGGGCCGAGTTCGGCGGCGGCGGCGTCCAGCGTCTTCTCGTCGCGGCCGGTGATGACGGCCTTCGCGCCGTCCGCGACGAGCGCGCGGGCGGACGCGAGGCCGAGGCCCCGCGAGGCCCCGGTGACGACGTACACACGGTCCTTCAGTCCAAGATCCATGCTGTCTATCCTGCCTCTTCCCCACAGCCCGGCTCCAGTGCGCAGGCGGTGGCGACCAGACCGATGTGGCTGAAGGCCTGCGGGAAGTTGCCGAGCTGGCGGTCGGCCGTCGGGTCGTACTCCTCGGCGAGCAGGCCCACGTCGTTGCGGAGCGTCAGGAGCCGCTCGAAGAGTTCCCGCGCCTCCTTCACCCGGCCGGTCAGGCGCAGCGCGTCCGCCATCCAGAACGAGCACACCAGGAAGGTGCCCTCGGCCCCGGGCAGCCCGTCCACCGTCGTGGCGTCGGTGGTGTAGCGGCGTACGAAGCCGCTGCCGCCGAGCTCGGCGTGGATCGCGTCGACCGTCCCGACCACCCGGGGGTCGTCCGCCGGCAGGAAGCCGACGCGGGGGATGAGCAGGGTCGCCGCGTCCAGTTCGTCGGAGCCGTACGCCTGGGTGAAGGTGTTGCGGACCGGGTCGAAGCCCTTCTCGCACACCTCCTTGTGCACCTCGTCGCGCATCTTGCGCCAGCGCCCGGCGTCCCCGCGCAGCTCCGGGTCCGCCTCCAGGGTGCGCACCGCGCGGTCGGCGGCCACCCAGGCCATCACCTTGGAGTGCACGAAGTGCCGGCGCGGGCCGCGCACCTCCCACAGTCCCTCGTCGGGCTCGCGCCAGCGCGCCTCCAGGAAGTCGAGCAGGCTGAGCTGGAGGTTCCAGGCGTGCGTCTCGCTCTCGAGGCCGGCCTCGCGCGCCAGATACAGCGAGTCGATGACCTCCCCGTACACGTCGAGCTGGAGCTGGTCCACGGCCGCGTTGCCGATGCGTACCGGCGCCGACTCCAAGTGGCCCTTCAGCCAAGGCAGTTCGACCTCGGGCAGGCGGCGCTCGCCGGACAGCCCGTACATGATCTGGAGGTCCGCCGGGTCGCCGGCGACGGCCCGCAGCAGCCAGTTCCGCCAGTGCGCGGCCTCCTCCAGATAGCCGGCCGAGAGCAGCGCTTCGAGGGTGAGGGTGGAGTCGCGCAGCCAGCAGTAGCGGTAGTCCCAGTTGCGGATGCCGCCGAGTTCCTCCGGCAGCGAGGTGGTGGGGGCCGCCACGATGCCGCCGGTGGGGGCGAAGGTGAGCGCCTTGAGCGTGATCAGGGAGCGGATCACGGCGTCCCGGTAGGGCCCCTGGTACTGGCAGCGCGCCGCCCACTGCCGCCAGTCGGCGAGCGACTGTTCCAGGGCCTCGTGCGGGTCGATGAGGTCGGGGCGCGGTTCGTGCGAGGGGTGCCAGGTGAGGACGAAGGCGACCTTCTCCCCCTCGTGGACCGTGAAGGAGGAGCGGGTGCTCATGTCCTGGCCCCACGTCTTGACCTCGGGCTCGCTGCGCAGCCACACCGAGTCGGGGCCCGCGATCGCCACCCGGTGCCCGTCCGAGCGCCGCATCCAGGGCACCACATGGCCGTAGTCGAAGCGCAGCCTGAGGACCGAGCTCATCTCGACGGTGCCGCTGACGCCCTCCACGATGCGCGTGACGTCCGGGGCCTTGTCGCGCTGCGGCATGAAGTCGATGACCTTCACCGTGCCGGTGCCGGTCTCCCAGTAGGTCTCCAGGACGAGCGAATCATCCAGATAGGCGCGCCGGTCGCACCGCCCCGAGTGGCCTGCCTCGGCCGGGGCGATCCGCCAGTGGCCGTTGTTCTCGTCCCCGAGCAGCGCCGCGAAGCAGGCGGCGGAGTCGAAGCGGGGCAGGCAGAGCCAGTCGATGGAACCGTCGAGGCCGACCAGGGCGGCGGTCTGCAGATCGCCGATGAGGGCGTAGTCCTCGATGCGCTGAGTACGTTGGGTCACGCCAAGGCGTGTTCCCGGCCAGGCAAATTGCTAAGCAGCCGGAGATCACCGAGCGGCGGTCGCGGCCTCGGGCACCGCCGTGGGCTCGGCCGCCGCGGCTTCGCGGTCCTGCTTCTCACGCCGTACGAGGATGAACCAGCCGACCGGCACCGCGGCCGAGAACAGCCACCACTGGACGGCGTACGCCATGTGCGGGCCGATCGAGCTGTCGTCGGGGGCCGGGATCAGTTCGGGGGAGTCGCCGGGCGACTCGGGCGCGGTCTGCTCGATGTATCCGCCGAGCACCGTACGGCCGAGAGCCTTGGCCTGCTCGGCGCTGCTGATCAGCATGACCTGGCGGGGCGGCAGCCCCTTGACGTCCTTGATGCCGCTGGCCGCGGTCGTCTGGTCGGCCATCAGACGGCCGGTCACGGTGACCTTGCCGGCGGGCGGGGCGGGGATCTTCGGGAAGTCCGTCTGGTTGCCGTTGTCGGCGATCCAGCCCCGGTTGATCATCACGGTGGGGCCGCCGCCGGTGAGGACGAACGGGGTGAGCACGTGGTATCCGACCCGGCCGTCGGCCGCGGTCCTGCGCCGCACGACGACCTCGTGCGCGGTGTCGTAGGTGCCGGTCGCGGTGACCTGGCGCCAGTAGTCCGAACGCGGGACGGTGTGGCCCGGCGAGGTGAGGTCGGTCACCGGTACGGGCTTGGCCTTCAGGTTGTCGGCGATCAGCGAGTTCTGGGCGACCTTGTGCTCGTGCCGGTGCAGCTGCCAGAAACCCAGCTCGATCATCGTGGGGATGAGAGCGAGGGCCAGAAGGGTGACGAGCACCCACTGCCGGGACAACAGGAAGCGGTACACCCCATGACCGTACAACTCGGGTCACGGGGTGCGCCGGGTGGGGTGGCGGGAAACCGGGAGGGGGGGGAGGGGGTCAGACCTTGTCGACGATGCCCGCCTTTCCCTCCGCGCGGGCGCAGTGCGCTCCGCAGAACCACGAGCCCTCGACCTCGACCCCCTGGCCGATGATCTGGACCCGGCAGTGTTCACAGATGGGCGCCATGCGGTGGATGGCGCACGAGAAGCAGTCGAAGACGTGCACCGCGCCCTGCGCGTGCACCTCGAAGGACATCCCGTAGTCGTTTCCGCAGACCTCGCAACGTGCCATGCGCCACAGGGTGAGGTCTGTCCGGCGTACGCGGTGGGCGCCGCGCCCGGCACTCACCCGTCTGCCGGTGTCACGTCCCGCAGCAGCTGGGTGAAGGCGGCCTCGTCGACGACCGGGGTGCCGAACGACTTCGCCTTGACGGTCTTGGAGGTGGCCGAATCCGGGTCGTTGGTGACGAGCAGACTGGTGAGCCGCGAGACGCTGGTCGCCACGTGCAGACCCGCCTCGACGGCCCGGTCCTCCAGGAGCTCGCGGTCGACGGAGGTGTCCCCGGAGAACGCCACCCGCATGCCCTGCTTCAGCGGCCGGTCCGGCGCGTAGCGCCCGGGGTTGGGGTGCGGGCAGGCGGGGCGCTTGCGCGAGGCCCGCCACGTCCCCGAGCCGCCTCGGTAGGAGGCCTGGTAGCCGATGCGGGGGGTGACGGGGGAGTCCGTCCACTCGGTGAGCGGCCGGCATTCGAGCAGCGGGAGGCGCACCCCGCCGGCCGCGGCCGCGTGCAGGCTCGGCCGGAACGCCTCGGCCAGCACCCGCGCGTCGTCGAGCGCGTGGTGCGCGCGCTGCTGCACGACGCCGTAGTGCGCGGCGAGCGACTCCAGTTTGTGGTTGGGCAGCGGCAGCGCCAGTTCCTTCGAAAGGGCGATGGTGCACAGCCGTTGCCGGACCGGCGCGGTGCGCTCGGCCCGGGCGTACTCGCGCGCGATCATCTGCCAGTCGAAGATCGCGTTGTGCGCGACCAGGACCCGCCCGTCGAGCCGCGCCGCGAACTCCTCGGCGATCTCCGGGAAGAGCGGGGCCCCTTCGAGCACGTCACTGCTCAGGCCGTGGATCCACACCGGACCGGGGTCGCGCTCCGGATTGACCAGCGTGTACCAGTGGTCCTCGACGTTGCCCTGCGCGTCGAGCCGGTAGACGGCAGCCGAGATTATCCGGTCGTCGCGGGCGAGTCCGGTGGTCTCCACGTCGACGACCGCGTACCCCTGCGGGTAGGCGGCCGGCCACGTCGCTGCTGTCGTCAGGTCGTCGAGCATGGTCACAGAGAATACGGGGCCGGACTGACAGCGCGGGCCCGGGCCGTGCCCCCGGTCCCGGGGCCCCGCGGGGTTGCGGCCGCTTTCGGCCTCTCAACTGGGCGTCCCGGCAGGCGATGTGCGCCCGCGCACGGCCGCGCGGGAGCCCCTCACGCGGGCGCCCGAGTGAGGAATGAGCCACATCGTCCGGCCGCCGCGAACGTCCCGCGCCCACGCTCCCGGGTCACGCTTCCGGGTCTCCGAGCAGCCCGGCCACGAGCGCCCGTACCGAGTCGGTGAACAGCCGGTCCTGATCCACCGCCCCCGCCAGCGCCCGCGCGAGCGCCGGGTCCTGTTCGGCCGTCGCGGGGTGCCAGAGGTCCTCCTCGGCGGGACGCTGGACGGGGGCGCGTTCCCGGTTCCGTTCGATCAGGACGTGGCCGACCACCTGGAACTGGATCGCCCGCACCGCCAGTGCCGCGCGGGCGCCGCGCAGGCCCGCCGCGTGCACTTCGTGGACCAGGGCCTGCTGGGCGGGCAGGAACATCCGGTCGGTCAGCCCGCGTTCGTGCACCATCGCGATCAGGTGCGGGCGCGCGCGCAGCTCGCGGCGCAGCGCACGGGCCACCGAAAGCACGCGCGCGGCCGGGGTGCGTCCGCGCGGCCGGATCTCGCCCAGCTCCTCGACGGTCCGCTCGACGAGCGCGTCCAGGAGCGACTCGCGGTTGCCGACGTGCCAGTAGATCGAGGTGACGGCGGTGCCGAGCTCGGCGGCGAGCTTGCGCATGGTGAGGGCGCCCGGGCCGTGCTGTCTGACCAGGGAGGCGGCCGCGGCCAGCACCTCCTCGCGGGTGAGTGACGTACGCGTCATATCTGATGCTCCATCAATTCACGTAAGTGCACGGCTCTTTACCCTTCATCGCGCTCGGTGTAACTGTGTTACAGACCCCCGGAAGAGAACAGCCTGCGAAGGGTGGTACGACATGGCACGCGTACGGTACGGGGCGCGCACCGAGGCCGAGATCCAGGCCGCGCGCACCGCGAGCGCCAAGCTCCCCGACATCTGGTCGACCGGCGTCGTGGCGGTCTGGGAGAGCGATCCCGACGCGGTCGCGGCCGTGCTCCCGCCGCCGCTCAAGCCCGCCGAACGCCCGCTGGTACGGGCCAACATCAGCAAGGTCGACCTGCCCGGCTATCCGCTCGGCGCGGGCTCGGTCGCGGTCGCCGCCGTGCACGACGGACAGGAGGGCTGGTATCCGCTGGTCATGCCGATGACCCACGAGCGGGCCCTGATCGGCGGACGCGAGGTGTTCGGCGAGCCCAAGAAGCTCGGCGAGGTGGACGTCGAGCGCGACGGCCTGGTCGTCCGCGCCTCGCTCGCCCGGCACGGCATCGCGTTCGTCGAGGTGCGGGGCGCCGTCGAGGGGCCGCTGCCGCTGCCCGAGCCGACCCGGAAGACCGACTTCTACTTCAAGTTCCTGCCGGCCGTCGACGGCGAGGGCTTCGACGCCGACCCCGTCCTCGTCCACTGCGTACGCAACGAGAAGGTGCGCAAGCTGGAGAAGATCACCGGCGACGTGGTGCTGCGCGAGTCGATGTACGACCCCGTCGCCGATCTGCCGGTGCGCCGCGTCGTCGAGATCACCATCGGCGAGAAGACCACCGACCAGAAGGGCACGGTGGCCGAACGGGTCAGCGCCCAGGCCCTGTTGCCCTACATCCACCAGCGCTACGACGACCCCCAGCAGATCCTCGACGGGCCGCCCGAGGGGAGCGTCTGACCATGGAGCTCGGGCAGGGACAGGTCGCCGTCGTCACCGGCGCGGCGAGCGGGATCGGGCTCGCCATGGCCCGGCGGTTCGCCGCCGAGGGCCTCAGGGTCGTCCTCGCCGACGTCGAGGAGGGCGCCCTGGAGAAGGCGGCCGGGGAGCTGCGCGAGGACGGGGCGCAGGTGCTGGCCCGCACCGTCGACGTCAGCGAGCGGGACTCGGTGCTCGCCCTCGCGGACGCCGCGTACGAGCGCTTCGGGGCGGTGCACGTGCTGTGCAACAACGCCGGGGTCGGCTCCGGCGCGGAAGGCCGCATGTGGGAGCACGAGGTCAACGACTGGAAGTGGGCCTTCGCCGTCAACGTGTGGGGCGTCTTCCACGGCATCCAGGCCTTCGTGCCCCGCATGATCGCGGGCGGCGAGCCCGGCCGGATCGTCAACACCTCCTCCGGCGACGGCGGCATCGCCCCGCTGCCGACCGCCTCCGTGTACGCCGTCACCAAGTCGGCCGTCGTCACCATGACCGAGTCCCTGTACGCGCACCTGAAGGCGGAGGGCGCCCCGATCGGTGCGTCGGTGCTCTTCCCCGGGCCGCACATGCTGCGCACCGGGCTGTGGGAGTCGCACCGCAACCGGCCCGAGCGCTTCGCCAAGGAGCGCCCGCGCAAGACCCCCTACCGCAGCCTCGACCAGTGGGAGTCGGCCATGAAGGCGGCCGGCCACGAGATCGAGTTCACCCCGGTCGAGGCCGTGGCGGCCGAGGTCGTCGACGGGATCCGCGCCGACCGGTTCTGGATGCTGCCGGCGAGCGAGCACAGCGACCGGCAGATCAGAGCCCGTTCGCAGTCGATGCTCGACCGGGCGAACCCGGCGTACCTGGAAAGCTTCATCCTGGACTGACGAGGGACGTGCGATGACAGCGCAGAACGAGACGACAGCGCAGAACGAGACCACAGCGCAGAACGACCCGTACCTGATCATCTCCTCCGACTGCCACGCCGGGCTCCCCACCGAGGAGTACCGGCCCTATCTGGACGCCCGCTTCCACCGGGAGTTCGACGAGTTCCTCGCGGGGCGCGACCGCCGCCGCGAGGAGATGACCCGGCTCGGCGTACGCAACGAGGCCTTCGCCGACCGCTGGTTCACCGACAACGAGCAAGGTCTGCGCGGGGGTTGGGACGCGGTGCAGCGCCTCAAGGAACTCGACGGGGACGGGGTCGCCGCCGAGGTCGTCTTCCCCGACGCGGACGCCGTCGACAGCCGCACCGCCGCCCCCTTCGGCGTGGGCCTCGGCCTCTCCGGCGACCAGGACCCCGACCTCGGCATGGCGGGCGCGCAGGCGCACAACCGCTGGCTCGCCGAGTTCGTCGGCCAGAACCCCGAACGGCACTGCGGGGTGGCCCTGTTGCCCGTCACGGGCGAGGTCGACCGGGTCGTCGCCGAGATCCACCGGGCCAAGGAGTCCGGGCTCGGCGCGCTGATGATCCCCTCGATGTGGGTGGACCGGGCCCCGTACCACGACCGCCGCTACGACCCGGTCTGGGCGGCGGCCGCCGAGGCCGGCATGCCGCTCGTGACCCACTCGGGCGCGGCGCCGCGCCACGAGTACGGCGAGCACCTGGGCATCTACGTGTCCGAGGTGACGTGGTGGCCCGCCCGCCCGCTGTGGTTCCTGCTGTGGTCGGGCGTCTTCGAGCGGCACCCGGGGCTCAAGTTCGGTGTGGCCGAGTCGGGTTGCTGGTGGCTGCCGAACCTGCTGTGGTTCATGGACCGCCTCTACCTCGGTGCCCACGGCGGCAAGAAGCTCTCGCCCTTCGCCGAGCTGAAGCGGCCGCCGAGCGAGTACCTCGACCGGCAGATCTTCATCTGCGCCACCAACACCAAGCGCCGCGAGCTGGCCCAGCGCTACGAGATCGGCGTCGACAACATCCTGTGGGGCTCCGACTTCCCGCACCCGGAGGGCACCTGGCCGCACACGCGCGAGTGGCTGAGGAACACCTTCCACGACATCCCGGTGGGCGAGACGCGGCGGATGCTCGGCCTGGCCGCGGCCGAGGTCTTCGGCTTCGACACCGCGAAGCTGGCGCCGATCGCCCGCCGGATCGGGCCGACCCCCGCCGAACTGGGCCAGCCCGACGACCAGTTGGCCGTCGAGGCGTCCTGGGCGCGCTCGCGCGAGGTGGGCCGCCACTGGCTGACCGAACACGACTTCCCCGTCCTGGGGGTGGACCGGTGACCGGGCGCTACACCGTCATCTCGGCGGACTGCCACGCCGGAGCCGACCTCCTGGACTACCGGCCCTACCTGGAGGCCAAGCACCACGACGCCTTCGACGCGTGGGCGGCCACGTACGTCAATCCGTACGAGGACCTGATGGCCGACACCGCCGACCGCAACTGGAACTCGGCCCGCCGGGTGGCCGACCTCGAAGCGGACGGCATCGTCGCGGAGGTCGTCTTCCCCAACACGATCCCGCCGTTCTTCCCGAGCGCCTCGCTCATGGCGCCCGCGCCCACCCGCGAGGAGTTCGAGCAGCGCTGGGCGGGCCTGCGCGCCCACAACCGCTGGCTCGCGGACTTCTGCGCCGAGGCCCCGGGGCGCCGGGCGGGCGTCGCCCAGATCCTCCTCAACGACGTCGAGGAGGCGGTACGCGAGATCCGCCGGGTCAAGGAGGCCGGCCTGACCGGCGGCATCCTGCTGCCGGGCGCCCCGCCGGGCTCGGGGGTCCCCGAGCTCTACTCCGAGGTGTACGACCCGATCTGGGCGGTCTGTGCGGAACTCGACGTACCGGTCAACCACCACGGCGGGTCCGCGTCCCCGCCGCTGGGGGAGGAGCCGGCGGCGCGGGCGGTGTTCATGGTGGAGACCACGTGGTTCTCGCACCGGGCGCTGTGGCACCTCATCTTCGGCGGTGCCTTCAACCGCCACCCGTCCCTCAAGCTCGTCCTCACCGAACAGGGCTCCGGCTGGATCCCCGGTGTCCTGGACATGCTGGACTACTACCACGGGCGCCTGGTCGCGGCCGCCACGAAGGCGTCCACGGCGGAGTCCAAGTTCGGGGCGGGCCTCGCACGGTCCATGGGCAAGGGCCCCTCCCGGGTCTGGCGGGAGAACTGCTTCGTGGGCGCGAGCTTCATGCGCCCGCACGAGGTGCCGCTGCGGGACCGGATCGGCCTCGACAAGATCATGTGGGGCAGCGACTACCCGCACGACGAGGGCACCACGCCCTTCTCCCGGGAGGGCCTGCGGATCGCCTACGCGGGCCTGCCGAGCGAGGAGGTCGCGGCGATGGTCGGCGGCAACGCGGCCCGCGTCTACGGCTTCGACCTGTCGCTCCTCGACCGGGTCGCCGCCCGGGTCGGCCCCACGGTGGCGGAGATCGCCGAGCCGCTGAAGGAGATCCCGGCCGAGGCCTCAAGCCCGGCGTTCGCGCTGGGTGGGTCGGTGCGCGTGTGGTGAGGGGCAGGGTGAGACCCTGCCCCGCATGAGTCCAACCGACCAGCACGACGAGGCGCACAACGGGGCCCTCGGCTCGCGGCTCAACTGGCTGCGGGCCGCGGTCCTCGGCGCCAACGACGGCATCGTCTCGACCGCCGGTCTCGTCGTCGGCGTGGCCGGGGCGACGGACGACCGCTCGGCCCTCCTGACGGCGGGCCTGGCCGGACTGCTCGCCGGTTCCATGTCCATGGCGGCCGGCGAGTACGTCTCCGTCTCCACCCAGCGCGACTCCGAGAAGGCCGCGCTCGCGCTGGAGCGCCGCGAGCTGAAGGAGTCGCCCGAGGCCGAACTCGCCGAGCTGACGGGCCTGTTGGCCGAGCGGGGCCTCAGCGAGGAGGTGGCCCGCGAGGCGGCGCTCCAGCTCACCGAACGCGACGCGCTGCGCGCGCACGCCAGTGTCGAGCTGGGCATCGACCCCGACGAACTCACCAACCCCTGGCACGCGGCCTGGGCCAGCTTCCTCGCCTTCACGGCGGGCGCGCTGCTCCCCCTCCTCGCCATCGTGCTCCCACCGGCTTCGGTACGCCTCTACGTGACGGTCGGCTCGGTCCTGGCCGCGCTCACCCTCACGGGCTGGGGAAGCGCCCGCCTCGGCTCCGCGCCGGCGGGCCGCGCGATCTGGCGGAACGTGGGCGGGGGTGCGGTGGCGATGGGGGTCACCTATGGGGTGGGGGTGCTGCTGGGGGCGGTGGGGGTGTAGGGGGCTCAGACTCGTTGCAGGCGTTCTGGCGGGATGGCCTCGGCGCCCCGGATTTCGGTGGCGCTGTAGCGGAAACGGAGGCGATGCAGGTGGTTGAGGGCGGACAGGTCGATCCGGCCCGTGCAGTTGTACAGCGCCAGTAGCCGCAGATCCCGCAGCTCGCGCAGCATGGCCAGGCCCTCGGCCAGGTGACAGTTGGTCAGGCTGAGGAAGGCCAGCTCGTGCTGCTGGATCACTGCGGCCGGGTTGAAGCTCCGGCAGTCAGTGATCTGCAAGGTGCGCAAGGTCCGCAGGTGGGGGTGCTGGGCCAGTTCTCCGAGCTGGAGGTCACCCGTGATGGTCAGGTTCCGGAGCTCGGGCCAGCGTTCGAGGCCGCGCAGGCTTATTTGTTCCGACCCCCGCTGCAGCCCAAGCGTGAGAAGGCCGTCCGGAGCCGGGAGGTCGGCGAGTGACCGGGTCTCACCGGAGATTCCCAAGAAGAGGGACTGCAACCCGTGAAGTCCGGCCAGTGGAGTCAGGCAGAGATCGGGTGCGGGCATGCTCAGCGAAAGGTCGCGCAAGGCGGGCAGAGCGCCGAGCGGCGTGAGATCGGTGACGGCCGGACAACCCTGCAGAGCCAGGCGCTCCAGAGCGTCGAAGCGAGCCAAGGGGGCCAGGTCGGAGAGGACACCGTTCGCGAAGACGCCCAAGGCGGTCAGCTCGCGCTGGGCGAGAACGGCGTCCGGCAGCACGCGGTCACCCTCAAGGTTGATCATCCGCACTGCGTGGAGTCGGCCCAGCTGAGCCAGCTGCTCCTCGGTACGTACGCTGAGGTAGGTGGTGTCCCATCCCGATGATGATTCCAGCACCTCCGTCGCGTATTCCTCCGCGTCGAACGTGTGCCAGGCAAGAGCGCGTTGGACCCGCACCATGGGCCGTTCATCCGCCCGGAACCGCTTGATCACCCCCAGCGCCGCATCCCCGCCGATGAGCCCGGCCGTCCTCACCACACACGCCGCTTCGTCCTCACTCAACCCCTCCGGCCCCGGCAGCAGCTCAAGCACCAGCGCCCCCACCTTGGCCAGCGCGTCCGCCTCGTCCCACGTGCGCGGCGGCATCAACTCCCGCGCCCGCGCCTCCACATCGGCCCGGACCGCCGGGTCGAGCTCCGGCGCGTGCTCCAGGCAGGCCGCCGCCAGCAGGACCAGGCGGTGCCGCAGGCGGGGGGCGTGGTCGGCGCGGCGGAGCAACTGCCGCAGCAGGCGGGCGCGTTCATCGGCCCGCGCGTGCCCCACGGCCATCCGCACCACGTCGTCCCACGTGTCGTCGTGGGCGTTGCGTACGAGCACCCCGAAGTCCCGGTCCTCCACCGCCGCCTTCGCGCCCAGATAGTCCTGGAACGTGCGGTGCACGAAGCCGACCGAGCCCGGCACCGGCTCGCGCAGCAGCCCGCTGCGGATGAGGAGGTGGGCGAAGACCTGGCCGGGCCCGCCCGTCACCTGCGGCATCGCGGCGAGCCACTCCGTCACCATCGCGGCAGCCTCGTCCCGGTCCGCCTCCGCGAGCCCGTTGCGGATCAGCCAGTACGCGAGCCGCTGGAGCAGGGTCGTCTGCTCGTCGCGGGTGAGGGTGACGCCCTCGACGCCGGTGATCTCCCGCTCGCTGTCCCGGCGCACGAGCAGCATGTCCAGGGCCGCGTCGTACAACTCCTTGCGGGCGCGCGGCAGTTGCATGCGGCGGTCCCGGTTCAGGGCGCACAGCAGCGCGCACATCAGCGGGTTGGTGGCGAGCCGCCCCAGATCGCGGCGGGAGGTCACCGCGCTCAGGAGGGAGGTCTCGTACGCGTCGAGGCGGGCGGCCTCCTCGGGCGAAAGGCAGCCGAGCCGCGCCGAGCCGTGCCAATGGGCGACGAACGCGCGGACGCCCTCCCGCTCCATCGGCAGCAGCGAGTGCGCCACGAAGCCCCGGCCCGCGAGCCAGTCCTCCGAGACCGCCGACGGCCGGGTCGTCACCACGTACCGGGCCCTCGGAAACGCGGTGACCAGGGACTTCAGCCAGGCCTCCGTACGGGCCCGCAGTCGCAGCGGCACCTCGTCCACGCCGTCCACCAGGACCAGCGCCCGGCCTTCGGACAGAAGGGATTCGGTCCAGCCGGGCGGGGGAGCGAACGGCACGCCGGCCGACCGCAGGAAGTCCTCCGGCATCGGCAGTGACTCGGCCGTGGTGAACGCCCGCAGGCGCAGCAGGAACGGAACGCACCTGTTCCAGTCGGCCAGTTCGGCGCCGAAGGTCCGGCGGGCGGAGTTCAGTGCCAGCCACTGGATCAGCGTGGACTTGCCCGAGCCCGCCGCGCCGCGCAGCAGCAGCCGGTCGGTGCCGGCCAGTGCCTGCTCCACGCTCACCGTGGCGGCCCCGGTGCCGGGCAGCCCCATGGCCTGGCGGGGCTCACCGCTCACCGCGAGGCTGATGTACGCCGTGTCGAGCGGCCATTCGCTCGCGGAGCGTCCGAGGGTGAGGCCGAACAGTTCGAGCCGGCCGTGTGCCTGGGCCACGTACCGCGCGTACTTCTCCTCGAAGGCCAGGGCGGTCGCCTCGGGGCGCGGGCCCACCCGGTCGCGTACGTCCTCGATCAGCTCCCGAGCCGCGTCCGCCGCCCTCGTCTGCTCGACCGCCGCCCGCGCCGCGAACGAGGGGTGCGCGGTGAGCTGCTCCAGGACATGGGCACAGCAGAGGGCCAGGAGCTCCTCGTAGAGGGCCTCGCCGGGGCCGGTGTGCGGGCGCCGCAGTTCGGTGGCCAGCCGCTCCGGGGCGAGGCCGAGCGCGAAGAGGCGGTCCGCGTCCAGCGTTCCCGCCGCCGCGAAGGAGTCCCGTACCGCGTCGACGGCCGCCGTCCGCTCGTGTTCGGGGAGCGAGCCGTACGCCTCGTCCAGGCGGTGGCCGAGGACCTTCGCGAGGCGGTCGGGCGAGGCCGGCTTCGGCAGGGGGCGCAGCGGCCCCGTCACCAGGCCCGCGCCCGGCCGGGGGGCCAGGAACGACTTCGCGACCGTCGAGACCACCGTGCTCGCGAGCCGTACGACCACAACTTCCAGACCTGGCACCGCAGTTGCCTCCCCCAGAGCGCACCGGTGCCAGCGATCGTACGCCGGGGCCGCTCCCTCCGATTGGCAGAACTCACCAAAGCCTGCTGACAACGCGTCTCGCATACTTGTCGGTAACAACATCTAGCCGGAGCCGCCACCCCGCCCCTACGGTGCAGGCATGTCGCCGAACCTGCCCGATGTCGTGCTGTGGTCGATACCCGCCTTCGTGCTGCTCACCGTCGTCGAGATGGCGAGCTACCGGCTCCATCCGGACGAGGACGCCGCCGGGTACGAGACGAAGGACGCCGCCACCAGCGTCGGCATGGGGCTCGGCAGTCTGGTCTTCGACGCGTTGTGGAAGATTCCGATCGTCGCCCTCTACACGGCGGTCTACGCCCTCACCCCGCTCGCGATCCCGGTCCTGTGGTGGACCGTGCCGCTGATGCTGCTCGGGCAGGACTTCTTCTACTACTGGTCGCACCGCGGCCACCACGTGATCCGGATCCTGTGGGCCTGCCACGTGGTGCACCACTCCAGCCGCAAGTTCAACCTCACCACCGCGCTGCGCCAGCCCTGGACGACCTGGACCGTGTGGCCGTTCTACGTGCCGCTCATCGCGCTCGGCGTGCACCCGGCGGTGCTCGCGTTCTGCTCCTCGGCGAACCTCGTCTACCAGTTCTGGGTGCACACCGAGCGGGTCGGCAAGCTGCCCCGGCCCTTCGAGTTCGTCCTCAACACGCCCTCCCACCACCGGGTGCACCATGCGTCGCAGGGCGGCTACCTCGACCGCAACTTCGGCGGCATCCTGATCATCTGGGACCGGATGTTCGGCTCGTTCACCGCCGAGACCGAGCGGCCCGTGTTCGGGCTCACCAAGAACATCGCCACCTACAACCCGCTGCGCGTCGCCACCCACGAGTACGCCGCCATCGCCCGGGACGTGCGCGCCGCCCGCACCTGGCGCGAGCGGGCCGGACGGATCTTCCGCGGCCCGGGCTGGCAGCCGCGGGTGCCGGCGGCCACGGCCCCCGAGCCGGTCACCGGGCCCGCCGCCGTGGCGGAGCGCGCCGTATGACGCGACCGGGCGCGGACGCCGTCCCGCTCGTGCCACCGACGAGCGCCGGCCCCCGCCGGGCCGCCGCGGCCGGCCCGCTCCTCGCCGCCTTCGCGCTGGCCGGCGCCCTCGACCTGATCGCGCTGCTCGCCGGCTGGCACCCCGGGCACCTGATCGCCAAGCCGCTCCTCATGCCGCTGCTCGCCGCGCACGTGTACGCGCGGGGCGGGCCCCGGCTGCTCGTCGCCGCGCTGCTGTGCGGCTGGGGCGGCGATGTGTTCCTGCTCTCGGACGCCGACCCCGCCTTCCTGCTCGGCATGGGCTGCTTCGCCGCCGGGCACGTCTGCTACCTCGTCCTGTTCGGGCGGGGCCGCACACATCCCGGGCTCGGCGCCGCGTACGGGATCGCGCTCGTGGCCACCGTCGCCGCACTCTGGCCGGACCTGCCCGCCGGGCTGCGGATCCCGGTCGCCGGATACAGCCTGCTGCTGACCGCGATGGCCTACCGCGCCTCGCGGCCCGGCCCGCTCGTCGGGCTCGGGGGCGCCCTGTTCCTGCTCTCCGACACCCTCATCGCCACCGGCGTCGCCGACTGGCCGCAGCCGCCGCGCCCCGACTTCTGGATCATGCTGACCTATCTCGGGGCACAGGCACTTCTCGCACAGGCGTACCGTGATGAGTCGTCCCGTACCACTCCCTGACCGGCAAGGACCTGCAGCATGCGCGCCACCGTCATCCACGCCCCCCACGACATCCGGGTGGAGGAGGTGCCGGACCCGAAGGTCCAGGAGTCCACCGACGCGGTCGTCCGGGTCCTGCGGGCCTGCATCTGCGGCAGCGACCTGTGGGCCTACCGCGGCGAGTCCGCGCGCCGGCCCGGGCAGCGCATCGGCCACGAGTTCCTCGGCATCGTCGAGGAGGCGGGCCCCGAGGTGCGCGGCCTGCGCAAGGGCGACCTCGTCGTCGCGCCCTTCGTCTGGTCCGACGGCACCTGCGACTTCTGCGCCGAGGGCCTGACCACCTCCTGCCCGCAGGGTGGGTTCTGGGGCTCGGTCGGCTCCGACGGCGGCCAGGGCGAGGCCGTCCGCGTGCCCTTCGCCGACGGCACCCTCGTCAAGCTCCCCGCCGAGGCCGTCTCCGACGACCGCCTGCTCACCGCGCTGCTCGCCCTGTCCGACGTCATGGGCACCGGCCACCACGCGGCCATCGGCGCCGGCGTCCGGCCCGGCTCGACCGTCGCCGTCGTCGGTGACGGCGCCGTCGGCCTGTGCGGGGTGCTCGCCGCCAAGCGGCTCGGCGCCGAGCGCATCATCGCGCTCGGCCGCCACCAGGTGCGTACCGACATAGCGAAGCTCTTCGGCGCCACCGACGTCGTCGCCGAGCGCGGCGAGGCCGCCGTCGCCGCGGTGCGCGAGCTGACCCGGGGCCAGGGCGCGCACGGCGTCATCGAGGCCGTCGGCACCGAGCAGTCCATGCGCACCGCCGTGGACATCACCCGCGACGGCGGCTCCATCGGCTACGTCGGCGTCCCGCACGGCAGCGGCACCGGCCTCGACCTCGGCGTCATGTTCGACCGCAACATCGCGCTGCGCGGCGGCGTCGCCCCGGTGCGCACCTACATCCCCGAGCTGCTCGCCGACGTCCTCGACGGCACCATCGACCCGTCCCCGGTCTTCGACCTCGCGGTCGGCATCGAGGGCGTGCCCGACGGCTACCGGGCCATGGACGAGCGCACCGCCCTGAAGGTCCTCGTCAAGCCGTAACGAGCCGCTGCACGCCGAAGGGGGCCGCCCGCGATGCGGACGGCCCCCTTCGACTGCCGTGCTACTTCACGGCGTTGAGGGCGTTGGCGATGCCCGCCCCGTAGAAGCCGTTGTAGAACTTGCCGCCCTGGCAGACCGCGTCCACCTTGCCGTCACCGTTGATGTCGTACGGCGTGGTGCACGGCGTCCGGTCCGCCTGGAGCGCGAGCAGCGCCTTGATCGCGGCCGCCGAGGCGTGCGGGTGGGCCGACTTCAACAGGGCCGCCACGCCCACCACATGGGGCGTCGCCATGGACGTACCGGCCATGTAGGCCCACGTCCCGCCGGGCACCGGGCCGAGGATGAGACCGCTGGTGGCCGGGGCCTGCGGCGGCTGGTACGCGGTCGAGTCGCCGCCCGGGGCCGCGATGTCGATGACGCCGAGCCCGTAGTTGGAGAACGACGACTTGAGGCCCTTGGCCCCGGTCGCGGCGACCGTCACCACACCCGGCAGCTGGGTCGGGATGTCCAGGCACTCACGCGGGTCGATCACCCGGCTGCCCGGGGTGCTGTCGTTGGGGCTCGCCGGGTCGGTGATCGAGTCGGCCGCGAAGTCGTAGTTCTCGTTGCCGGCCGCCGCCACGTTCACCGTGCCCTTGGACTCGGCGTACTTCGAGGCCCGGGTGATCGCGTCGACCAGTGCCTTCTGGTCCGGGTCGTTCTTGCAGTTGAAGTACCACGGGTCGGTGTAATAGCTGTTGTTCGTCACGTCGATGTGGTGCTCGGCCGCCCACACGAAGCCGCAGACCACGGCCTCCGTGTAGAAGAAACTGCCGCCCTGCGTGGACACCTTGATGGCCGCGACCTTCACCCCGGGCGCCACCCCCGTGATGCCCACGCCGTTCTTGGCCCCCGCGATCTCGCCCGCGACATGGGTGCCGTGCGGGGAGCCGCCGGTGGTGAACGGGCGCCAGGCGCCGTCCGTGGTGTCCGGCTTGCCGGTGATGCAGCTGACCGACTTGGCGCGGTCGAAGTTGGGCGCGATGTCCGGGTGGGTGTCGTCGACCCCCGTGTCGATCACGCCGACGGTGACCTTGGAGCTGCCCAGCGTCTTCTCGTGCGCCTTGTCCGCCTTGATCGCCTTCAGGTCCCACTGGAGCGGCTCAAGGGGGTCCTCGCCCGGCGCGGCCTTGGCCGAGGCCGCCTTCAGGTCCTCGGCGGTGAGGTTCTTCGGCGTGCCCACGTCGGTGGTGGACTGCGCGGGCAGCGGCGCGGTGCGGGTCGCGCCCGCCGAGTCGACGCCCCGCACCTTGCGGATCGTCTTCGCGAAGTCCGCGTTGGCGGAGTGCACGACGAGCACGCCTATCCGGTCGTACGCCTGGAGGACCGAGCCGCCCGCCTGGGCCACGGCTCGCTTGATCCGGGCCGAATTCCCTTGCCCCGGGCGGACGTTGACGATGTAGCTCAGCTCGGGACCGGTGCCCGCCGCCGCCTTCGTGGTGACGGATCCGGCAGCGGTGGGGGCGGCCGACGCGGTGCCGGGCAGCAGCGCGAGCGCGACGGCGGTGGCCAGGCCCGCCGAGGCCGCTACGGCGCGGCGCGTACGGGAGATGTGCAACGGCATGGGGTCTCCATGGGGTTGGCGGAACTCTCGGTACGTAACGGAAGAAGACGAGACGGAAGAAGCGAGACACAAGAAGACGGCGTGCGGTGGTGCACCGGCTCCGGGGACCGCCCGCCGGGCGCCGGGGCCGGACGGGCGCGTTGAGCAGTGAAGCTATCGCCGATCATCTCGGCGGATCAACGGCTTCCGCCGAGTTCGCGGAGAAAGTCGCGTAGTCGCCCCGGGGGAGCACGAAACGCGCCACGCGCCGGTGCCGTGGGGGGATGCGCCGGGGATGCGCCAAGGAGAAAAAACGGCCGGACTGAACCGAGACGGCCCGAGCCCCGTGCCGTTGTCAGGGGGACCGCATCCAACCGCCGGCGGAGACCCCATGTCCGACCCGTCCGTCCCCGCCGCATCCGCATCCGCACCGCGAGGAGATTCCGTGGCCACCGACGCGCCGCCGCCCGAAGCCGGGGCGGCCCCCGGCCCAGTCCAGCCCAGCACCGAGGCATTCGTCGCGGAGCAGCAGAGCGCGGAATTCGGCGAACTCCGCCGCGCCCACCGCTCGTTCGCCTTCCCGCTGACCGTCGCCTTCATCGCCTGGTACCTGCTGTACGTACTGCTGTCCAGCTACGCGGGCGGCTTCATGGGCACCAAGGTCATCGGCAACATCAACGTGGCCTTCGTCTTCGGCCTCGCCCAGTTCCTGACCACCTTCCTCATCGCCTGGTTCTACTCCCGGCACGCCGCGGCGAAGCTCGACCCCAAGGCCGAGGCCATCAAGTCCCGTATGGAGGCCGACGCATGAGCCCCGCCCTCGCCCCGCTCGCCGCGGCCGTCTCGACCACCGAGCACCGGCCGCTGATCATCACCCTGTTCGCGGTGTTCGTCGCCGCGACCCTCGCCATCACCGTCTGGGCCGGCCGGCAGACCAAGAACGCCTCCGACTTCTACGCGGGCGGCCGCCAGTTCACCGCCTTCCAGAACGGCCTCGCCGTCTCCGGCGACTACATGTCCGCGGCGTCCTTCCTCGGCATCGCCGGAGCCATCGCCCTGTTCGGCTACGACGGCTTCCTCTACTCCATCGGCTTCCTGGTCGCCTGGCTGGTGGCGCTCCTCCTGGTCGCCGAGCCGCTGCGCAACTCCGGCCGCTACACGATGGGCGACGTGCTCGCCTACCGGATGAGGCAGCGTCCCGTGCGCACCGCCGCCGGCGCCTCCACCATCGTCGTCTCGATCTTCTACCTGCTCGCGCAGATGGCCGGCGCGGGCGTCCTCGTCTCGCTGCTGCTCGGCATCACCACCGACGCGGGCAAGATCCTCATCGTCGCCCTCGTCGGCGTCCTGATGATCGTGTACGTCACCATCGGCGGCATGAAGGGCACCACCTGGGTGCAGATGGTCAAGGCCGTGCTGCTCATCGCCGGCGCGATCCTCATGACCTTCCTGGTGCTGCTCAAGTTCCACTTCAACGTCTCCGACCTGCTCGGCAGCGCCGCCGAGAAGAGCGGCAAGGGCGCGGCGTTCCTGGAGCCGGGCCTCAAGTACGGCGCCAGCGGCACGTCCAAGCTGGACTTCATCTCGCTCGGCATCGCCCTGGTCCTCGGCACCGCGGGCCTGCCGCACATCCTGATCCGCTTCTACACGGTGCCCACCGCCAAGGCCGCCCGGAAGTCGGTGAACTGGGCGATCGGCATCATCGGCGCCTTCTACCTGATGACGATCGCGCTCGGCTTCGGCGCGGCGGCGCTGGTGGGACCCGCCGCCATCAAGGCGCAGAACCCGGCGGGCAACACCGCGGCCCCGCAGCTCGCCGAGTACCTCGGCGGCGGCGTCGGCACCACCGGCGGCGCGACCCTGCTCGCGGTGATCTCGGCGGTCGCCTTCGCGACCATCCTCGCCGTCGTCGCCGGCCTCACCCTCGCCTCGTCCTCCTCCTTCGCGCACGACATCTACGCCAACGTCATCCGCAAGGGGAAGGCGACCGAGAAGGAGGAGATGCGCGCCGCGCGCTGGGCCACCGTCTTCATCGGAGCCGTCGCGATCGTGCTCGGCGCCTTCGCCCGCGACATGAACGTGGCCGGCCTGGTCGCGCTCGCCTTCGCGGTGGCCGCCTCCGCGAACCTGCCGACCATCCTCTACAGCCTGTTCTGGAAGCGCTTCACCACCCAGGGCGCCCTCTGGTCGATCTACGGCGGCCTGTTCAGCTCGGTGTTCCTGGTGCTGTTCTCGCCCGTCGTCTCCGGCAACCCGAAGACGTCCATGTTCAAGGGCGTCGACTTCCACTGGTTCCCGCTGGAGAACCCGGGCCTCATCTCGATCCCGCTGGGATTCCTGCTCGGCTGGATCGGCTCGCTGCTCTCCAAGGAGGAGCCGGACCGGGGCAAGTACGCCGAGCTGGAGGTCAAGTCCCTGACCGGCATCGGCGCCCACTGAGGGCCGCTCCGGACGTACGTCCGCACGGCGGATGGCCGAGGCCGTGTCGTAGGACCCTACGACACGGCCTCGCCGTACCTCGTGACAATCGGCCCCTCCGGTTGCCGTAGGTCTCGCGTAGGCTCGGGTGTATACACATTCGGCAGACGTTCGACCGAACTCCGGGCGAACGTCGACGGACAGGGGAGGGGGCCCACAAGTGCTCATCGACACCTATGGCCGGGTGGCCACCGACCTGCGCGTCTCGCTCACCGACCGGTGCAATCTGCGATGCACGTACTGCATGCCGGAAGAGGGCCTGCAGTGGCTGGCCAAGCCCGATCTGCTGAGCGACGACGAGATCGTCCGCCTCATCCGCATCGCCGTCACCGAGCTCGGCATCACCGAGGTCCGCTTCACCGGCGGCGAGCCGCTGCTCCGTCCCGGCCTGGTCGGGATCGTCGAGCGCTGCGCGGCCCTGGAGCCGCGCCCCCGGATGTCGATCACCACCAACGGCATCGGCCTCAAGCGCACCGCCTCGGCCCTGAAGGCCGCGGGCCTCGACCGGGTCAACGTCTCCCTGGACACGCTGCGGCCCGAGGTCTTCAAGACCCTGACCCGCCGCGACCGCCACAAGGACGTCATCGAGGGCATGGAGGCCGCCCGCGAGGCCGGCCTGACCCCGGTCAAGGTCAACACCGTCCTGATGCCGGGCCTCAACGACGACGAGGCCCCCGACCTGCTGGCCTGGGCCGTCGAGCACGACTACGAGCTGCGCTTCATCGAGCAGATGCCGCTCGACGCGCAGCACGGCTGGAAGCGCGACGGCATGATCACCGCCGGCGACATCCTCACGTCGCTGCGTACGCGCTTCACGCTGACCCCCGAGGGCGACGACGAGCGGGGCTCCGCGCCCGCCGAGCGCTGGGTGGTCGACGGCGGCCCGCACACCGTGGGCGTCATCGCCTCGGTGACCCGCCCGTTCTGCGGATCCTGCGACCGGACCCGGCTCACCGCCGACGGCCAGGTGCGCACCTGCCTGTTCGCCCGCGAGGAGTCCGACCTGCGCGCGGCCCTGCGCTCGGACGCCGGGGACGAGGAGATCGCCCGCCTGTGGAAGGTGGCGATGTGGGGCAAGAAGGCCGGTTCCGGCCTGGACGACCCCTCGTTCCTGCAGCCCGACCGCCCGATGTCAGCGATCGGCGGCTGAGCCGGCCGACTCCCACTCGGCGAGCGTCACCACATCCTTCAAGAAGCCCCGTACGCCCAGGAATTGGGACAGGTGCTCGCGGTGCTCCGCACACGCGAGCCACGTCTTGCGGCGCTCCGGGGTGTGGATCTTCGGGTTGTTCCACGCGAGCACCCACACGGCGTCGGCGCGGCAGCCCTTGGCGGAACAGATGGGGGTCTCGTCGCTGGTCTCGTCACTCACAGAGACAATTGTGCGGCATGCGCCCCGGTGCGAAGCGGCCCGCGGCCCCGTGACAAAGGCGACGCCGAGCAGCCACGGGGGGAGCTGCCCGGCGTCGGTCCGTCGCTCCGACGGGGGATGCGGAGCGCCTACGAAGTATGTCATGGGGGACCCGGTGTGGTGCACCGGAACTTCATGATTGATCTGAGGTTTTCTTGAGCTTCGCGGACGGTGACGGATCAGCCGTGTTCGCGCGAACGCCACTCCCGGTCACCGTCGGCGGGTTCCGCCGGGGATTCCGCGGCGCCGCCCACGGGGGCCGCGCCGAGCGCCGGACGGACGGGGGCGGGGATGAAGGTGGAGGGCAGTGAAGTCACGTTCTCCCGGCCCGCGTTGGCGAACACGACCGCCACATAGGGCAGCAGTGCTCCCAGAACAAGGGTCACGATGGCGACAGGACGCTCGACGTTCCACAGCACCGCGGTCAGCACCACCGAAAGCGTGCGGATCGACATCGAGATCACGTAGCGGCGCTGCCGGCCACGGACGTCCTCGTCGAGCGACCGGCGGGCTCCGGTGATCCGGAAGACCTGGCCGCTGCTCTGCTTCCGCATCACGTTCCACCACCCGAGTTCCACGGCGGGCTCTCCCCGGCCCGGACTGCTATCACCGTACGCCGGGGCTCCGCCGGGTTCGAGACCGGGGCGGCTCCAGCCTGCGCGGATGTCGCAGTACCCGCCACGTACGGACGTATCCGACATGCGCCGTACGTGGTACGGGCTGACACTGGCTGAACCTGCTCACGTCGAGCCGTACAAGGAGGCAGCCATGGGCTGGTTGTGGGCCATCATCGTGGGATTCGTGCTCGGTCTCATCGCCAAGGCGATCATTCCCGGCAAGCAGCACAGTCCGCTCTGGCTGACCACCATCTTCGGCATCATCGGCGGCGTGGTCGGCAACTCGATCGCCCGGGCGATCGGGATCGCCGAGACCAAGGGCATCGACTGGGGCCGGCACGGCCTGCAGATCGCGGCCGCCGTCGTGATCGTCTTCCTCGGCGACATGCTCTACATGGCGGTGCGGGGCAACAAGCAGAGAGCCTGACGGGCACGCGGAAGGGGGCGGCTCCGTGGAGGAGCCGCCCCCTTTTGTGCCGTTCACCGGCCGGGCGCCTCGGTGCCGTCGGCCAGTTGGACGCCGACGGCTCGGCGCCGCGTACCGGTCAGGGACCCACGGCCTGGTGCCGCGTACCGGTCAGGCGCCGGTGACCTCCACGGCCGCCAGGTTCTTCTTGCCGCGGCGCAGCACCAGCCAGCGCCCGTGCAGGAGTTCCTCCGCCGTCGCCACCGCGTCCTCGGCCGTCACCTTCACGTTGTTCACGTAGGCGCCGCCCTCCTTCACGGTGCGGCGGGCCGCCGACTTGCTGGCCACCAGGCCCACCTCGGCGAACAGGTCGGTGACCGCGCCGAGCTCGGACACCCGCGCGTTCGGCAGCTCGGACAGGGCGGCGGCCAGCGTCGCCTCGTCCAGCTCCGCGAGCTCGCCCTGGCCGAACAGCGCCTTGGACGCGGCGGTCACCGCGGCCGTCTGCTCCGCGCCGTGCACCAGCGTCGTCAGCTCCTCGGCGAGCGCCCGCTGCGCGGCCCTGGCCTGCGGCCGCTCCTCGGTGAGCCGCTCCAGCTCCTCGATCTCCTCGCGGGACTTGAAGCTGAAGATCCGCAGGAACTTCGAGATGTCCCGGTCGTCCGCGTTCAGCCAGAACTGGTAGAAGGCGTACGGCGTGGTCCGCTCGGGGTCGAGCCAGACCGTGCCGGACTCCGTCTTGCCGAACTTGGTGCCGTCCGCCTTGGTGATCAGCGGCGTGGCCAGGGCGTGCACCTCGGCGTCGGGCTCGACCCGGTGGATCAGGTCGGTGCCCGCCGTGAGGTTGCCCCACTGGTCGCTGCCGCCGGTCTGCAGCGTGCAGCCGTACCGCCGGTTGAGCTCCAGGAAGTCCATGCCCTGCAGGATCTGGTAGCTGAACTCGGTGTAGCTGATGCCCGCGTCGGAGTTGAGCCGACGCGAGACGGCCTCCTTCGCGATCATCTTGTTGACCCGGAAGTACTTGCCGATGTCCCGCAGGAAGTCGATCGCCGACAGGCCCGACGTCCAGTCCAGGTTGTTGACCATGGTCGCGGCGTACGGGCCCTCGAAGTCGAGGAACCGCTCGATCTGGCCGCGCAGCCGCTCGACCCACCCCGCCACGACCTCCGGCGCGTTCAGCGTGCGCTCGGAGTTGGGCTTCGGGTCGCCGATCAGGCCGGTGGCGCCGCCGACCAGGCCCAGCGGCCGGTTCCCCGCGAGCTGGATCCGGCGCATGGTGAGGATCTGCACCAGGTTGCCGAGGTGCAGGCTGGGCGCGGTCGGGTCGAAGCCGCAATAGAACGTGACGGGACCGTCCGCGAACGCCTTGCGCAATGCGTCCTCGTCGGTGGAGAGGGCGATCAGCCCACGCCACCGCAGTTCGTCGACGATGTCCGTCACGGGTCTCTTGTCTCCTTCAGACGTGCTTACTGACAGCACCGAGGTTATACGCCCTGGCTGACCGAGCTCATGTTGAAGTCGGGGATGCGCAGCGCGGGCATCGCGGTCCGGGTGAAGTAGTCGTTCCACTCCCTGGGCAGGGTCTTCCCGGTGCGTCCCGCCTCGGTGGCCCGCGACAGCAGGTCGACCGGCGACTCGTTGAACCGGAAGTTGTTCACCTCGCCGACGACCTCGCCGTTCTCGACGAGATACACCCCGTCCCGGGTCAGACCGGTCAGGAGCAGCGTCGCCGGGTCCACCTCGCGGATGTACCACAGGCAGGTGAGGAGCAGGCCGCGCTCGGTGGCGGCGACCATCTCGTCCAGGGTGCGCTCGCCGCCGCCGTCCAGGATCAGGTTGCCGGGGGCGGGGGCGACCGGCAGGCCGGTCAGGGCGGCGGAGTGCCGGGTGGTGACCAGGTTCTCCAGGCGGCCCTCGCGGATCCAGTCCGTCGCGGTCAGCGGGAGCCCGTTGTCGAACACCGACTCCGTGTCGCCCGAGGAGTGCGCCACCTGGAACGGCGCGTACTCCAGACCCGGCTCGTTCGGGTCACTGCGCAGCGAGAGGGGGAGCGGCGAGAGGGTGTCGCCGACGCGGGTGCCGCCGCCCTGCTTCGAGAACACGGTCCGGCCCTCGGCGGCGTCCCGGGCCGCCGCCGACCAGATCTGGTAGATCAGCAGGTCGGCCACGGCGGTCGGCGGCAGCAGCGTCTCGTAGCGCCCGGCCGGCAGCTCGACGCGGCGCTCGGCCCAGCCGAGCCGGCGCGCGAGCTCCTCGTCGAGGGCGCCGGGGTCGACGTCCTTGAAGTCCGCCGTCGCCCGCCCCGCCCAGGCCGAGCGGGTCCGGTCCGGGGACTTGGCGTTGAGCTCCAGGGTGCCGTTGGGCTGGTCGTGGCGCAGCCGCAGGCCGGTGGAGGTGCCGAGGTAGGTGGAGCTCAGCTCGTGGTTGGCGAAGCCGTACAACTCGCGGCCGCCGGCCCTGGCCCGCGCGAAGGCCTCGCCGAGGGCGGGCGCGAAGCCGGTGAACACGGCCGAGGTCGTCTCGGCGGGGGCGTCCGTGAAGTCCGCCGACGCCGGGACGCCGGTGACCAGCGGCTGGGCGTCCTCGGCGGGCCCGGCGCCGCGCGCGGCCGCCTCCGCGGCACGCACCAGGGGCTCCAGGTCGTCGGCGGTGACGGCCGAGCGCGACACGACACCGGAGGCGGTGCCCTGGGCGCCGTCCACCGTCGCGATCACGGTGAGGGTCCGCCCGCGCGTGACGCCGTTGGTGGTCAGCGCGTTGCCGGCCCAGCGCAGGTTCGCCGAGGAGTGCTCGTCGGCGATGACGACACAGCCGTCGGCGCTGGACAGCTCCAGGGCCCGCTCGACGATCTCGTGCGGCTTGACGGTGGTACGCGAGCTCATCGCCCGGCCTCCTGAGTCGTGTTGAGGATGTTGACGCCGCGGAACAGGGCGGAGGGGCAGCCGTGGGAGACCGCGGCGATCTGGCCCGGCTGGGCCTTGCCGCAGTTGAAGGCGCCGCCCAGGACGTAGGTCTGGGGGCCGCCGACCTTCTCCATGGAGCCCCAGAAGTCGGTGGTGGTCGCCTGGTAGGCGACATCGCGGAGCTGGCCCGCGAGCCGCCCGTTCTCGATGCGGAAGAAGCGCTGGCCGGTGAACTGGAAGTTGTAGCGCTGCATGTCGATCGACCACGAGCGGTCGCCGACCACGTAGATGCCGCGCTCCACCCCGCCGATCAGGTCCTCCGTGGAGAGCCCGCCCGGATCCGGCTGGAGCGAGACGTTCGCCATCCGCTGGACCGGGACGTGCCCGGGGGAGTCGGCGAAGGCGCAGCCGTTGGAGCGGCCAAGACCCGTCAACTTCGCGATGCGGCGGTCGAGTTGGTAGCCGACGAGGGTGCCGTCCTTCACCAGGTCCCAGGACTGCGCGGCCACCCCCTCGTCGTCGTAGCCGATCGTCGCGAGCCCGTGCTCCGCGGTCCGGTCGCCGGTCACGTTCATGACCTGAGAGCCGTACGCCAGCTTGCCCAGCTGGTCGAAGGTGGCGAAGGAGGTGCCCGCGTACGCGGCCTCGTAGCCGAGCGCGCGGTCCAGCTCGGTGGCGTGGCCGATCGACTCGTGGATGGTCAGCCACAGGTTGGACGGGTCCACCACGAGGTCGTAGCGGCCGCCCTCGACACTGGGCGCCCGCATCTTCTCGGCCAGAAGCGAAGGGATCTCTTCCAGTTCCGCGTCCCAGTCCCAGCCGGTGCCGGTCAGGTACTCCCAGCCGCGTCCGGCCGGCGGCGCGATGGTGCGCATCGAGTCGAACTCGCCGGTCGTGCGGTCCACCGCGATCGCGGTCAGCTGCGGGTGCAGCCGCACCCGCTGCTGGGTGGTCACGGTGCCCGCCGTGTCCGCGTAGAACTTGTTCTCGTGCACCGTGAGCAGCGACGCGTCCACGTGCTCGACCCCGGCCGCGCCGAGCAGCCGGGCGCTCCAGTCGGCGAGCAGGGCGCTCTTGTCCTCGTCCGGCACGCTGAAGGGATCGACCTCGTACGAGGAGATCCAGGTCTTCTCGGATTGCACCGGCTCGTCCGCGAGCTCGACCCTCTCGTCCGACCCGGCGGCCGCGATGACCTGCGCGGACAGCTTGGCCATGGCCACCGCCCGGGAGGCGACCTTGGCCGCCGCGTCCATCGTGAGATCGACCCCGGAGGCGAACCCCCAGGCCCCGCCGTGCACCACGCGCACCGCGTAGCCGAGGTCGGTGGTGTCGGAGGAGCCGGCGGGCCGGGCGTCACGCAGCCGCCAGGCGGCGCTGCGCACCCGCTCGAAGCGGAAGTCGGCATGATCGGCGCCCAGCGCGCGGGCCCGCGCGAGCGCCGCGTCGGCGAGTGCGCGCAGCGGCAGCGCCGTGAAGGCTTCGTCGATGGAATGGGTCCCTGATGGCACAGCTGTCTCCCCTGTCGTACGAGACCGGTCGCCCCCGATCATGTCGCGCCGGGCGGCCTCGTGACTACGCCCTTTCTGTAGGGACCCGACAGCGCTCGTTCCACGCCACTGTCAGGGCTCGATTCCTCGTAAGTCGGGCGGTACCGATAGTTTGCGTGGAGTACGAATCCGCCTATCGAAAGGGTGATCCGTTGAGCCGCTCGGTTCTCATCACCGGAGGTAACCGGGGCATCGGCCTCGCCATCGCCCGCGCTTTTGCCGACAGCGGCGACAAGGTCGCGATCACGTACCGCACCGGAGAGCCGCCGGCCGCCCTCACCGAACTGGGCGTCCTGGCCGTCAAGTGCGACATCACGGACACCGAGCAGGTGGAGCAGGCCTACAAGGAGATCGAGGACAAGCACGGTCCCGTCGAGGTCCTGGTCGCCAACGCCGGCGTCACCAAGGACCAGCTCCTGATGCGGATGTCCGAGGACGACTTCACCTCCGTCCTGGACACCAACCTCACCGGCACCTTCCGTGTGGTCAAGCGCGCCAACCGTGCGATGCTGCGCGCCAAGAAGGGCCGCGTGGTGCTGATCTCCTCGGTCGTCGGCCTCTACGGCTCGGCGGGGCAGGCCAACTACGCCGCCTCCAAGGCGGGTCTTGTGGGCTTCGCCCGGTCGCTCGCGCGTGAGCTCGGGTCCCGGAACATCACTTTCAACGTCGTGGCACCCGGTTTCGTCGACACCGACATGACCAAGGTGCTCACCGAGGAGCAGCGCTCGGGCATCGTGTCCCAGGTGCCGCTGGGCCGCTACGCGCAGCCCGAGGAGATCGCCGCCACGGTGAGGTTCCTCGCCTCGGACGACGCCTCGTACATCACTGGAGCCGTCATCCCGGTTGACGGCGGATTGGGCATGGGTCACTGATCACCATGAGCGGAATTCTCGAGGGCAAGCGCATCCTGATCACGGGTGTGCTGCTGGAGTCCTCCATCGCCTTCCACGCCGCCAAGCTGGCCCAGGAGCAGGGCGCCGAGGTCATCCTGACCGCCTTCCCGCGGCCGACCCTGACCGAGCGCATCGCCAAGAAGCTCCCCAAGCCCGCCAAGGTCATCGAGCTCGACGTGACCAACCAGGAGCACCTGGACCGGCTCGCGGGCCTGGTCAAGGAGGAGCTCGGCGGCCTGGACGGCATCGTCCACTCCATCGGCTTCGCACCCCAGGACGCGCTGGGCGGCAACTTCCTGAACACGCCGTTCGAGTCGGTCGCCACCGCCATGCACGTCTCGGCGTTCTCGCTGAAGTCGCTGACCATGGCGCTGCGCGAGCTGCTCGGCCCGGGCAGCTCCGTCGTCGGCATGACCTTCGACGCGCAGTACGCCTGGCCGCAGTACGACTGGATGGGCCCGGCCAAGGCGGCCCTCGAGGCGACCTCTCGTTACATGGCCCGCGACCTGGGCAAGGACGACATCCGCTGCAACCTGATCTCGGCGGGCCCGATCGGCTCCATGGCCGCCAAGTCCATTCCGGGCTTCGGCGAGCTCGCCGACGTGTGGAACTCGCGCTCCCCGATGGCCTGGGACATGGCCGACCCCGAGCCGGCCGGCAAGGGCATCGTCGCGCTGCTCTCGGACTGGTTCCCGAAGACCACGGGCGAGATCATCCACGTCGACGGCGGTCTGCACGCCGTGGGTGCCTGACCCCGCACAGCTCGTTCGCGGCCGCCCACCGGAGCCTTCCGGCGGGCGGCCGCCGTGCGTGCGCCGCGACTTCCCCGCAGACTGATCGAAACGGACATGTCGGGCGAGCGGCCGGGGAGGAGGTGGGGGTGTGGGTGCCTCGCGTGCACGTCCCCCGCACGAAGGGGGCCCGCGCCTCGTACGCCCCCTGCTCGCACGACCGCTGCGGGTCGGGCAGCGGCGGGCGCTGGCCCTGCTGTTCGTCCTCCTGGTGACGGCGGCCGGGCTCGCCGCGCCCTCCGTGGTGCGGGCCGCCACCGCCCCCGACGCCCCGCCCGCCGCACCGAGGCCCGAGCCGTTCGGCGCCGCGTGCCACACCTCCGTGCAGGGTTCGCACGTGACCGCGTACTGCCACAACCCCTACCCCGACACCGACCGGGTGCGGCTGCACACCGACTGCGCCAACTGGTGGGACCTGGACGCGGACGCGGCGCCGGTGGAGGTGGCCCCCGGGCAGACCGTGCGCCTCACCGACCGGTGCTGGAAGGACGTCCGCACGGTCTGGGTGACCCACCAGAAGGCGTCCTGAGCACGCGCCCGTCGTTCGTCAGCGGCCTTCGAGGCGGTCGGGCAGGCAGATGAAGGCGTGCGCGGCCGCCTCCGAAGCGGCCGTCTCCGCGTCGCCCGTGCGGATCGCGTCGACCATCCGGGCGTGGTCCATGTGGTTGTCCGGCGTCATCTCCAGCGCCACGTCGTCCCGCAGCCAGTCGCGCAGCAGATGCCCGAGGTCCGCGTACAGCTCGGTCAGTACGTCGTTGTGCGAGGCCGCGACGACGGCGAGGTGCAGCGTCGCGTCCGCCGCCACGAACGCCTCCCGGTCGCCCGACGCCCAGGCCTGTTCGCGCCGGTCGAGCAGCGTGTCCAGCTGCTTCAGCTCGCGCTCGGTACGCCGCTGGGCGGCCAGCTTGGCCGCCGAGGACTCCAGGGTGGAGCGCAGCTCGGCCACGTGGCGCGGGTCGGCGCCGGCGAAGCGGCGGTGCATCACGCCGGCCAGCTCGCTCGTCGCCACGACATAGGTGCCCGAGCCCTGGCGGATGTCGAGCAGTCCGTTGTGCGCGAGGGCGCGGACCGCCTCGCGGACCGTGTTGCGCGCCACTCCGAGCTGCTCGACCAGCTCCGGCTCGGTCGGGATGCGCGAGCCCACCGGCCACTCGCCCGAGGTGATCTGGTTGCGCAACTGCGCGATCACCTGGTCGGCGAGGGCGGATCGCCGGGGAGAGCTGAGGGTCATGGTGCTCCAGTCCGAGAGGGGGTGGGTTACCGGAAAGCGTGACGGGATTCGATTGGACAACCAATCATCCCATGATTCTATGATGGCACCATGCCCGACGAAGAGACCACCACGCTGAGCCCCGCGCCCACCGTCCCCACCGCCTCCCCGGAAGCCCCCGCACCCGCCGGCGCGGCACGGGTGCCGGCGTGGACGCGCTGGCTCGTACCGCTCGCGCTGGTACTCGCCGCGGTCAACCTGCGCCCCGCCATCACGAGCCTCGGCTCGCTGATGAAGGAGGTCACCGGCGGGCTGCACATGAGCGGCGGCATCGCCGGCGTCCTCACCTCGGTGCCCGCGTTCTGCTTCGCCGTCTTCGGCATCATGGCGCCGCGCCTGGCCCGCCGCTTCGGCCCCGGCGCCGTCGTCTTCGCGGGCATGGCCGCCATCACGGCGGGCCTGCTCCTGCGCTCCTTCGCGGGCGGCACCGTCACCTTCCTCGCGGCCAGCGCGCTCGCCCTGATGGGCATAGCCCTCAGCAACGTCCTGATGCCGGTCATCGTCAAGCGGTACTTCCCGGACCGGGTCGGCTCGATGACCGGGCTCTACTCGATGGCGCTCGCCGCCGGAACCTCGCTCGCCGCCGTCACCACCGTGCCCCTCACCGACGCGCTGGGCGGCAGCTGGCGCCAGGGCCTCGGCATCTGGGCGCTGCTCGCCGTCGTCGCCGTCGCCGTCTGGCTCCCGCTGACGCGCGACCGCTCCGGAAGCGCGGGCCCGGCCGTCAGCGCCAAGGACGAGGCGGCCCCCGCCCTGCGCATCACCCGCAGCGGCACCGCCTGGGCCCTGGCCTGCTTCTTCGGGCTTCAGGCCACCGGCGCGTACATCACCATGGGCTGGATGCCGACGATCTTCCGCGACGCGGGCGTCTCGGCCGGCACCGCCGGACTGCTCCTGTCGATCACCATGGTCATGGGCGTGCCGCTCGGCTTCGTCATCCCGTGGCTGGTCAACCGGCTGCGCAGCCAGGGCCCCATCGTCGTCGCGCTCGGCACCTGCGGCCTGGCCGGCTACGCCGGGCTCTACCTCGCGCCGGCCTCCGGCGCCTGGGCCTGGGCGCTGCTGCTCGGCATCTCCAACTGCGCCTTCCCGCTCGCCCTGACGATGATCAGCAAGCGCTCCCGTACCCACGCGGGCGTGGTGCGCCTGTCCGCCTTCGCCCAGTGCGTCGGCTACCTGCTCTCGATCCCGGGCCCGCTCCTGGTCGGCGTGCTGCACGACCGCAGCGGCGGCTGGGACCTGCCCATCGCCCTGATGGCGGGACTCATGGTGCCGCAGATCGTGGTGGGCATCCTGGCCGGGCGCGACCGCACGATCGAGGACGAGGCCGGGGCCCGGCGATAGCGGGCCAAACCGGGATGCGACACTGGCCGCATGCCAGTGCTCGAACCCAATCCGCAGAACAGCCACAAGAAGCTCCTGCTCGTGCTCGGCGCGATGCTCGCCGTCACGGTCGTGGTCGCCGTCATCGCGACGCTCGCCTCCCCCTGACCCAGGCCTGACCGAGGCCCCGGCGACCGCCTCGTCGGGGCCGTGGTGGTGCTAGCCCCACCATCCCCTAGGGGGCCAGGGTCAGGGTCAAGTGGGTGGGTCACCGGATGGGACGACGCCCGCCGCATCCGTAGGTTTTGAGGTACCGCGACGGACACGCCGTCCGCCCGCGGCACGCGAACCCAGCACCCCCACGGAGGCGGTCATGTCGGCCCACACCCACCCCAGGTCCCCCCAACAGGGCGCCGGTGGCGTCGACTTCAAGCTGCCGTGGTGGGGCGTCGTACTGCCGGCCATCGCGTTCTTCGTGCTGCTCGCCCTCGTCATCGGCTCGGGCGACGCCCACGCCGCATCCGGCGACGGCACCCTCACCCACCTCGTCGACCGCATCCAGCAGAGCCTCTCGCGCTGACCCGAGCACGCCTGACCGAGCCCACGTGTCACCCCCCTGGCGGAGCCCCCAACACCCTGCGCCCGATGGCGCGATTCATGCGAAGCTGGGGAACATGAGCGTCGATACACCCCACAGGATCGTCCTTCTCCGGCACGCGAAAGCCGACTGGCCCGAGGTGTCCGACCACGACCGGCCGCTCGCCGAACGGGGCAGGGCGGACGCCCCCGTGGCGGGCCGCCGACTGGCCGCGGCCGGCATCGTGCCGGACCTCGCCCTGTGCTCCAGCGCCGTCAGGACCCGCGAGACCTGGAAGCTCGCCGTCCACGAACTGCCGCAGCGCCCCCGGACGGTGTACGAGGAGCGGATGTACGAAGCCTCCCTCGGCGAGCTCATCGCGCTGGTCAACGAGACCCCCGGAGACGTCGCCGACCTGCTGCTCATCGGCCACAACCCCGGGATGCACGCGATGGCCGACGCGCTCGCGGGCGGCGCCGAGGGCGACGCGCTGTCGCGGATGAACCGCAGCGGCTTCCCGACCTCGTCCATCGCGGTGCTCTCCTTCAACGGCTCCTGGAAGTCCGTGGAACACGGCGTCGCCACGCTCGTCGACTTCTGGGCCCCGCACGCCTGACACCACGGCCGGCCCGAACCCGGCGAAGGCCCCGGCGCACACAGCGCGCCGGGGCCTTTCCCGTACGGATCCGTACCCGGGTCAGTCGATGAGGCCGTCGGCGGCCTCGACCTCTTCCCGGGTGATGCCGAGCAGATAGAGCACGGTGTCGAGGAAGGGCACGTTCACCGCCGTGTGCGCGGCCTCGCGCACCACCGGCTTGGCGTTGAAGGCGACGCCGAGGCCCGCCGCGTTCAGCATGTCGAGGTCGTTGGCGCCGTCGCCGATCGCCACCGTCTGGGCCAGCGGCACCCCCGCCTCGGCGGCGAACCTGCGCAGCAGCCGTGCCTTGCCGGCCCGGTCGACGATCTCGCCCGTGACCCGGCCGGTGAGCCTGCCGTCCTCGATCTCCAGGGTGTTGGCGGAGGCGAAGTCGAGGCCGAGCCGGTCCTTGAGGTCGTCGGTGACCTGGGTGAACCCGCCCGATACGACGCCCACTTGATAGCCGAGCGCCTTGAGCGTACGGATCAGGGTGCGGGCGCCGGGGGTGAGCCGGACCTCGGCCCGCACCTTGTCCACGACCGAGGCGTCCAGGCCCCGCAGCAGCGCCACCCGGGCGTGCAGGGACTGCTCGAAGTCCAGCTCGCCGCGCATCGCGCGGGCGGTGACCTCGGCGACCTCCTCCTCGCAGCCCGCGTGCGCGGCGAAGAGCTCGATCACCTCGTCCTGGATCAGCGTGGAGTCGACGTCCATCACCACGAGCCGCTGGGCCCGCCGGTGCAGCCCCGCCGAGACGACGGCCACGTCCACCCCGAGGGCGGCGGCCTCGGTCGCGAGCGCGGTGCGCAGGGGGGCCGTCTCGACACCCGACACCGCGAACTCCACTGCGGTGACCGGGTATTTGGCGAGCCGGAAGATGCGGTCGATGTTGCCGCCGGTGCCGGCGATGCGGGCCGCTATGGCCGCCGTGGACTCGGCGGTCAGCGGGTTGCCGAGCACGGTGACGTGCGAACGGCCGCTGCCGCGCGGCCTGTTGTCGCCGGTGCCGGAGATGATCTCGGCCTCCAGCTTCAGCGACTCGGCCCAGCTGTGCACGGTGGCGCGCAGCTCGCCCTGGGAGGCCACGGTCGGCTGGGTGACCAGCGCGCACAGCACGAGCCGGCCACGGGAGACGACCTGCTCGATGTCGACGACGTCGACGGCGTAGGCGGCGAGGGTGTCGAAGAGCCCGGCGGTGATGCCGGGGCGGTCCTTGCCGAAGATCTTGACGAGGAGAGTCGGTACGTCAGAGCTCTGACCGGCGTCGGAGCTCTGGCCGGCGGGGGGCAGGGGCGATCGCGTCATGGTGATCCCACCGTATCGGCACGCGGTGCCTCGTCCGCACGGCGTCCCGCCCAGCGGACACGCCACCCTCGTACGGCCCCCTCCCGGGCCGGCCCGGCTCAGCTTCGGGGACGCGGGGCCCCCGGCGGCGGGGGCGGCCCCTCCGGGGGGCGCGGGCGGGGTCGCGGCCGGGGCTGCTGGTTGCGGGGGCCCGGCAGGGTGGGGGAGCCGTGCAGGTCCGGGGGCAGCTTCAGATACGGGTTGGTGTCGGGGTTCGGCGGAGGGTAGGAAGGCGCCGGGTCGTACGGCCCGGGCACCCGCTCGCCCGGCGCCGCCGGTACCCCTCCCGGGGCGACCCCGGCAGCCCCCGCCCCACCCGTACCCGCGCGACCCGAACCCGCCCCACCCGAATCCGGCCCGGCCGCACCCGCCCCGCCCCCGCTCTCGCTCGCGAGCGGGGCCGCCCGCAGCCCCGCCGCCCCCGACATCCGCGCGAGCAGCGCGCCCAGGGCGCCCGCCCCGGCCCCCCATCCGGCGCCGAGCAGGAGGGCGAGCCCGGCGTTGCCGTGCAGTTCAAGGCCCGCCCCGAACGCGTCGAAGCCCAGCACCGACAGCGAGGCGTTCGCGGACACCCCGGTGAGCCGTACGAACAGGGGGAGCGCCACCGCGCTGACGGTGGCGAGCGTCAGCGCGCACCGCCCCACGAAGGCGCCCCCCTCACGCCCGCCCACCGGCGTACGGACCGCCGTGAGCACGCCCGCGCACAGCATCAGGCAGACCATCGCGATCGCCAGCAGCCAGACCCGCTGGTCGAGTTGGGCAAGGCGCCCCAGCGTCATCGGCCGCTCGGAGTCCGTGCTGAGCAGCCGGCCGAGCGGATCGGGGAGCACGGTGGCGAGCGTGCCGGACGCGTGGCCGCTCCACGGCACGAACAGGCCGAGCGGAACGGCGAGCCACGCCCCGTTGGGCGCGCCGAGCAGGGCCGCGCCCGAGATCCGGGCCGGATGCGGGTCCCCGACCGCCGCGTACGCCGCCGCGCCGAGCCCCGCCGCCACCGCCACCAGGGCCACCGTCACCAGGGCGGAGACGGCCGGGCGGACCACCCGGTGCAACGCCGACCAGGCGCGCGGCAGCGGGGTGCGGCGCGAGGCGAGCAGGGCGATCAGCAGGACCGCGGCCACCCAGCACGCGGCGCCCACCAGCGAGCGCCCGGTGTCCACGCCGAAGCCGACCTCGGCCTTGGCGCCCGCGAGGCCGGCGAGCCGGTCCGGCAGCAGCCCGCCGATGTCCCCGAGGCCGGGGACGGCCGCCGCCCCGGGCATCTTCGCGCCGCCGGGGCCCAGTTGGGTGCCGTCGAGTGTGATGAGGTCGTGCCCGGCCCAGGCGAGCCCGGCGACGACGGCGACGAAGAGAGCGGCCACCGCGGCCGCGCGGGCCGCCAGTTCGCCGCCGGGGACCGAGGAGCCGGCCGCCCGCAGCGAGCGCAGGAAGAAGAGGGCGAGCAGCAGCGCGCCCGCGAGGCCGACGCCCAGTGGCGCGAAATCGATGGTCGTCCTGGCCTCCGCGCCGCTCAGACCGAACGCCGAGACATCACCGGAGGGGGTGACCGAGCCGCCCGCCCCGAGCACCACCACGGCCGCCGTCATCGGACCGAGCGCGCCGGCCGTGTCCGCCCCGAGCAGATGGAGGCCGAGCGCGGCCGTGCCCGCCATCGCGACCAGGGCCCAGCTCACCGCGGCGATCGAGGCGAGCACGACATCGCCCCACCGGATCGCCCCCCGGCCCTCGTTGCCGCGCACGCCCATCAGGAACCCCCGATACGAGCCGACTTGCCCCATTCCACTCCGGAGAGCGCGTTTTCATCCGCCGCCAGGTCATTTATGCGCGGACATCATGATCCGTACGCACTCATGGGTGCTTACTACTCTCGGTGGGTGTTTGGCCCGCGTCAACGGGTGGGCCCCCAGGGCCTGTTGCAGGACCGGGACCGTACTGTGCACGGTCTGTGCCGGTAATTCACAAGGCCCGGGTTTCGGATACGAGCCTGGGCCTGAAATAGTTCCCCACGATGTTCACCATCCCTAGACTCCCTGTGTCGGGAGTCACAGGCCTCCGGTGCGGAGGTCTTTCGGGGGACGATAAGTGGGGCTGGAGTGCCGGAACTCGTACTGGAATTGAATGGCAGCACCTGGACGCTCGATCCGTCCAGGTCGTACACCCTTGGACGTGATCCGCAAGGTGACCTCGTGGTCGACGACGCCAGAGTCTCGTGGCGGCACGCCACGGTCAGCTGGAGCGGCCGCGCCTGGGTCATCGAGGACCACGGATCGACCAACGGCACCTATGTGCGGGGCCAGCGGATCCACCAGATGGAAATCGGCCCCGGCTCCTCGGTCCACCTCGGCAACGCGACCGACGGCCCGCGGCTGAATCTGACCGGTGCCGCCGCCTACGCGCAGCCCGCGGCCCAGCAGGCCCAGGCCGCCCCCGCCCACCCCCAACCCCAGCAGGCCCCGCCCCAGCAGGGCGGCTGGGCGCAGCCGCCGCAGCAGGCGCAGGTCCCGCAGCAGTGGCAGCAGCCCCAACAGCCGCAGGTCCCGCAGCAGGGCGGTCCCGCCGGGGCCGCGCCCGTCTACGGCGACCGCAGCCCGACCACGTTCCACCAGGTCGCGCTCGGCCGTGTCATGCGCATCGGCCGTGCGCTGGAGAACGAGCTGGTCGTCTCCGACCTCCAGGTCTCGCGCCACCACGCCGAGTTCCACGCGACGCCCGACGGCCGGATGGAGATCCGCGACCTCGGATCCCACAACGGCACCTACGTCAACGGCCAGCCGATCGCCAAGGGCGGCAGCGTCCTGCTCGGCCCGCAGGACATCGTCGGCGTCGGCCACTCCACCTTCCGCATCGTCGGCGACCGGCTCGAGGAGTTCGTCGACACCGGTGACGTCTCCTTCTCCGCCCGCCATCTGACCGTCACCGTCGACGGCGGCAAGGACATCCTCAAGGACGTCTCCTTCGGCGTCCCCGAGAAGTCCCTCATCGCGGTCATCGGCCCCTCGGGCTCCGGAAAGTCGACCCTGCTCAAGGCGCTCACCGGCTACCGGCCCGCCAACAAGGGCGACGTCCTCTACGACAACCGCAACCTCTACAAGCAGTTCGCCGAGCTGCGCCAGCGTATCGGTCTGGTCCCGCAGGACGACATCCTGCACAAGGAGCTGACCGTCAAGAAGGCGCTGAAGTACGCGGCCAAGCTGCGCTTCCCCGCCGACACCACCGAGAACGAGCGCCAGCAGCGCATCGACGAGGTGCTGCGCGAGCTCAAGCTGGACATCCACAAGGAGAAGAAGGTCACCTCCCTCTCCGGTGGCCAGCGCAAGCGCGTCTCGGTGGCCCTAGAGCTCCTGACCAAGCCGTCGCTGATCTTCCTCGACGAGCCCACCTCGGGCCTCGACCCGGGCATGGACCGCGACGTCATGCAGCTGCTCCGCGGCCTCGCCGACGACGGCCGCACGGTCCTGGTCGTGACGCACTCGGTGGCCGAGCTCGCGATCTGCGACAAGCTGCTCGTGATGGCGCCGGGCGGTTCGGTCGCCTACTTCGGGCCGCCCGAGGAGGCGCTGAACTTCTTCGGCTACGGCACCTGGGCCGATGTGTTCTCCGCCTTCGAGAGCTACCGCGACTACGACTGGGCGGGCCGCTGGAAGGGCTCGCAGCACTACCAGATGTACGCCGCCGACATCGACGCGGTCGCCCCGCAGTCCGTACAGATGCCGCCGGCCCAGGCGATGAAGCCGCCGAAGCCGCAGGGCTGGGCCTCCCAGCTGTGGACCCTGATGCGCCGCTACGTCTCCGTCATCGCCTCCGACAAGGGCTTCCTCGCCCTGTCGGTGGCCCTGCCCGCGGTGATCGGCTCGGTCAGCGTGGTCATCCCGGCGAAGTTCGGCCTCGCGCCGCCCACCCCGCCGTCCCGGTTCAACGGCGACGCCGGCACGATCATGCTGATCCTCGCGGTCGGCATGTGCTTCTCCGGCGCGGCCAACTCCGTACGAGAACTGATCAAGGAACGGGTCATCTACGAACGGGAACGGGCCACCGGCCTGTCCCGCTCGGCATACCTGATGTCCAAGATCCTCGTGCTCGGCGTCATCACGGCCTTCCAGGGCGTGATCCTCTGCGTGATCGGCTTCTCGACCCGCAAACTGCCCGCCGAGGGCCTGGTGATGCCGCCCGCGGTCGAGATGTGCCTGGTCGTCATCGCCCTCGGCTTCACCTCGATGATGTTCGGCCTGATCATCTCCTCGCTGGTGAAGACCTCCGAGAAGACGATGCCGCTCCTGGTGATGTTCGCCATCGTGCAGGTCGTCTTCACGGGCATCCTGTTCAAGGTCTACGACTCGGTCGGCCTGGAGCAGTTCGCCTGGCTGATGCCGTCGCGCTGGGCCATCGCGGGCGTCGGCACGACGCTCGACCTGTCCCACCTGATGGGGCCGATGGACCAGAGCGACCCGACCAACCTCGACCCGCTGTGGAAGCACGAGGCGTCGCAGTGGTTCATCGACATCTCGGTGCTGCTGTTCATCGGCGTCGTCCTCGGGTTCTTCGTCGCGCGCCTGCTGCGCCGCCACGAGCCCGAGGTCATGCGCAAGTGATCCGCGCCTGACAACGCCGAAGGGCGGCACCCCGCACGGGGTGCCGCCCTTCTTCGCTCACCGGCCCCGGCCCACAGCCGAAGGGGGGATCAGTAGGCGCTGTTGACGTTGTCCATCGAGCCGTACTTGTCGGCCGCGTAGTTGGCGGCGGCCGTGATGTTGGCGACCGGGTCGTAGATGTTCCACGAGGTTCCGGGCACGTGGTACGCGGTGAAGGTCGGCTGGATGACCTGGAGCAGGCCCTTGGAGGGGACGCCGTTGATGGCGTTGATGTCCCAGCCGTTGATGGCGTTCGGGTTGCCGGTCGACTCGCGCATGATGTTGCGGTGCAGGCCGTCGTAGGTGCCCGGGATGCCCTTGCTCTTCATGATGTCGAGGGACTGGCGGATCCAGCCGTCGAGGTTGTTCGCGTAGACCGGCTTGCGGGCGGCCGCGCGGCTGGCGGCGGCGTCCTGCTCGCGCTTCTTCGCCTCGGCCTCGGCCTTCGCCTTGGCGTCCGCGGCGGCCTTGGCCTTCGCGGCGACCTGGGCCTGCTTGTCCGCGGTGACGTGCTGCTTGGAGATGCTCTGCGAGACCGTCTTCGTGCTCGCGACGGTCGCCGCGAAGGCGGCGGGCTCGGCCGCTACGGCGGTAGCGCTGCCCGACTGACCCGTCCCGGGGAAGACCGAGAGGGCGAGAGCCGCGGCGCCGAGGACGGCGACGCCGGCAATCGAGATCTTGTGCGTCTGGGGCAGACGACTGTGACCAGGGTTGCTGGACTCGGGCATGGCTGTCGAACCTCTTCCGAATGACTGGGGACGGCGCAGCGAAGCGCCGCGGCGGATGGCCGCAGCGCTGTGCGACGAGAGCCATTGTTAGCGGCCGCAAAAACCCGTGGCAAAGCTGCTACATACGAAGCCGGATAGTGGATCACGCGCCGGTGAAAGGCGCCTCGTACCCACTCCGGACCGGCTCACACCGCCTTTATTCGTCCACTAGCCGGCTTCGTAAGTGATGTGCGTCCTATGCGCGGGCTCACATCGAGGAGGTAACAGAATCACCAGACGTTGCTGGAGCAATGCGCACTGTGAGGGTTCTCGTCCGGAAGGAGGAGATGGACGTCGCCGAACTCGTGCCACAGGTAGAGCCGGCTCAGCGCCTGGTCGTAGGCGACGGCCAGCGCCTCGCGCCCCGCGATCGCCTCCAGCATCAGGAGATGAGAGGCCTCGGGCTCGTGCAGCCCGGTGAGCAGGCCGTCCACCACCCGCACCCCGCGCCGAGGCGTCACCACGAGATCCGTGAACCCCGCCGCCTCCCGCACCACCCCGTCGGGCCCGGCCGCCGACTCCAGGGCGCGCACCGCCGTAGTCCCTATGGCCACGATCCGCCCACCCGCCTCCCGCCGCCGCCCCCCGGAGGAAGCGCCGCGGCCCGCCCGGGCCGCGTTCACCAGCCGGGCCGTCGCCCGCGGCACCTCGAAGCGCTCCGGGTACGGCGGCTCGTGCGCCTCCGCCGAGGCCACCCCCGTGTGCAGCGTGACCGGCGCGAACCGCACGCCCCGCCGCTCCAGCTCCGCGACCAGGTCCGCCGTGAAGGGCCGCGCCGCGCTCGGCATCTCCGCGGAGCCGAGCCCGCCGGGCGCGGGCCGCGCGAACACCGTCTGGTACGCGGAGAGCGGCTGGTCCCGGTCGGTGTAGGAGTACCGGATGGGCCGCCCGTACCGGCGCATGAGCCCCGGCACGTCCCCCGCCGACACCCGCGCCCACCACAGCCGGTCCGGGCTCAGCGCCTCGTCGAGCACGAGCCGCTCCCCGCCGGGCAGCGCCACGACGGCCCCGGCCCGGTCCCCGGTGCGCCGCTCGGTGCTGCCCGCCGCCGTGGGCGTGCGCAGTTCCACCGCCCAGCGCCCGTCCGCGCCCAGGGTCGAGAAGTGCACCACCACCGGTGTCCCCCGCACCGACCCGTCGACGGCGGCGGGCAGGGTCTGCGAGGTGTTGACCACCAGGACGTCACCGGCCCGCAGCTGCCCGGCCAGATCACGGAAGGCGTGGTGGGAGACCTCGGTACCGCGCGACACCATCAGGCGTACGTCGTCGCGCCCCGCCCCGCGCACCTCCGCCGGCACCGAGGCGAGCAGACCGGCGGGCACCCGCACCACCATGGGCGCCGTCATCGCCCGGCCTCCGCGCGAGCGCCTTCCGTGTGACCGTCCGCCGGCGCGTGGGCGCCGTAGCGGCCGCTCGGCGGGCGTTCGTCGAGCAGCCGCAGGAACCCCGGGACCACCGTCGAGGGCTCCGGCCGGCCGGAGCCGTCGTCCGGCACCGCCGCCGCGTACAGGTCGGTGCGCATGTCACCCGGGTCCACCGCCCAGACCCGAAGCCCCGGCTCCTCCACGCCGAGCACCGCCGCCAGCTGGTCCAGGGCCGCCTTCGACGCCCCGTACCCGCCCCACGTCCCGTACGCCTCGGCCGCCGCGTCCGAACTGACCGCGACCACCGCGCCCGCCGGGGCCTCCCGCAGCAGCCCCAGCGCCTCCTGTACGAGCCCGAGCGCCGCGACCACATTGGTCTCCAGGGCCTCCCGCAGCCCCGCGAGACCGAGCTCCGCGAGGGGCACGAGCGGCTCGGCGCCCAGCGCGGAGGCGTTGTTCACCAGCAGATCGAGCCCGCCGAGGCCCCGCGCCGCCGCCACGAGCTCCGCCCGGTGCCCGGCGTCGGTGACGTCCCCGGGCAGCGCCACGACCCGCGTGCCGTACGCCTCCAGGCCGCGCGCCGCCTCCTTCAGTACGGGGCCCGTCCGCGCGTCCAGGACCAGGTCCCAGCCCCGCTCCGCGAGCGCCCCGGCCAATGCCCTGCCGAGCCCCTTCGAGGCCCCCGTGATGATCGCAACCGGCATGATGTCCGACCCCTCTGTCCGTCGAGCTGTCCGATCGAGCCGTCCGGCCGGTCTGTCCGCGACCGGGCTGCCCGGCCGAGCCGGCTGATGGAGCGGTCTGATCGAGCCGCGCACCGACCGGTCGGCCGGTATGTGCCGCGACGGGTTCAGGGTGGCGCCGGGTGCACCCGCGCCGCCTCGGACGCGGGGCCCGGCCCGGGAAGGCACTTCGGCCTAAGGCCGGCGGCCGGGACAGGCACTCCGGCCTAGGCCCGGCGGCCTAGGCGGGGGCCGTCCACAGGCCGAGGCGCGCTGTCGCACCCCGCCGGTACGGTGACCACATGAGCCGTCCCGCCGACCCCGCCGGAGCAGGTCAGAGCCCGTCCCCGAGCGCGGGCCTCGCCGCCGTGAGCACCGCCCTGCTCGCCATGAGCAGGCACCTGGAGGTCGGGGACGTCCTCAAGACGATCACCGCGTCCGCGCGCGAACTCCTCGACGCCGAGTACGCGGCGCTCGGCGTCCCCGACGACCACGGCGGCTTCGCGCAGTTCGTGGTCGACGGCGTCAGCGACGAGCAGTGGCGGGCCATCGGACCGCTGCCCCGCCAGCACGGCATCCTGGCCGCGATGCTCCACGAGGAGAAGGCCGAGCGCCTCGACGACGTCCGCGAGGACCCCCGCTTCGAGGGCTGGCCCGCCGCCCACCCCGACATGTCCGACTTCCTCGGCATGCCGATCCGCGACGGAGACGAGACGCTCGGCGCCCTCTTCCTCGCCAACAAGCGCTGCCCCCGGCCGGGCGGCGGCTGCGGCTTCACCGAGCACGACGAGGAACTGCTCCGGCTGCTCGCCCAGCACGCCGCGATCGCCCTGACCAACGCCCGCCTCTACGAACGCAGCCGCGAGCTGACCATCGCCGAGGAGCGCTCCCGGCTCGCCCACGAGCTCCACGACGCGGTCAGCCAGAAGCTCTTCTCGCTCCGCCTCACCGCCCAGGCGGCCACCACCCTGATCGACCGCGACCCGGCCCGCGCCAAGGGCGAGCTCCAGCAGGTCGCCCTCCTCGCCGCCGAGGCCGCCGACGAACTGCGCGCCGCCGTCGTGGAGTTGAGGCCCGCCGCCCTGGAGGAGGACGGCCTCGTGCACACCCTGCGCACCCAGATCCAGGTCCTGGACCGGGCGCACGCGGCCCGGGTCACCTTCGGCAACCTGGGCGTGCGCGCCCTGCCCCCGGCCCAGGAGGAGGCCCTGCTGCGCGTCGCCCAGGAAGCCCTGCACAACGCGCTGCGCCACTCCGGCGCCGGCCGGGTCGACGTGGTCCTCGAGCGCAGCGGCCAGGGCGCGCTCCTGCGGGTCAGCGACGACGGCCGGGGCTTCGATCCCGGTCTGGTCCGCCGCGCGGGCCGCCACCTCGGCCTGGTGTCGATGCGGCACCGGGCGAGCGGAGTCGGCGGCAGGCTCACCGTGCAATCGGCACCCGGCGAGGGCGCCACGATCGAGATGGAGGTCCCCGGTGGCTGACAAGGTGATCAGGGTCCTGCTCGTGGACGACCACCAGGTGGTCCGCCGAGGACTGCGTACGTTCCTGGAAGTACAGGACGACATAGAGGTGGTGGGGGAGGCCTCCGACGGCGCCGAAGGCGTCGCCCGCGCCCAGGAGCTGAAGCCGGACGTCGTCCTGATGGACGTCAAGATGCCGGGCATGGACGGCATCGAGGCCCTGCGCAAGCTCCGCGAGCTCGCCAACCCGGCGAAGGTCCTCGTCGTCACCAGCTTCACCGAGCAGCGCACCGTGGTCCCCGCCCTGCGCGCCGGCGCCTCCGGCTATGTGTACAAGGACGTCGACCCGGACGCGCTGGCCGGCGCGATCCGCTCGGTGCACGCCGGGCACGTGCTGCTCCAGCCCGAGGTCGCGGGCGCCCTGCTCAGCCAGGACGAGGGCCACGGCGGCACCGGGCGCGGCACGACCCTGACGGAACGCGAGAAGGAGGTCCTGGCGCTGATCGCCGACGGACGCTCCAACCGCGAGATCGCCCGACACCTGGTCCTGTCCGAGAAGACCGTCAAGACCCATGTGTCGAACATCCTGATGAAACTGGACCTCGCCGACCGCACCCAGGCCGCCCTGTGGGCCGTGAGGCACGGTGTGACCGGCTGAAACGCGGCGAACCGAACGGCCGGCCGAACAGGGAACCGGACCGTCATGGTCCGGTAGAAGATTCATACCGTCGTGTGGATGTCACCCACATAGCGCACCCCCTGGGGCGGCCCGGCGTTCTCCATGGCATGCCGCGGCGGCCGGCCGCGGCGACGACCAGGAGGATCCAGAACATGAAGCTCAACAAGGCTCTCGCCGTCACCGTGCTCGCCGGAGGCGCCCTCGCCGCCGCGACCGGTGCCGCCTCCGCCCACGGCGGGGCCGACGCCAACGGCAGCGCCCAGAACTCCCCGGGCGCCGTCTCCGGCAACCTGGTCCAGGTTCCGGTGCACGTGCCGGTGAACGCGACGGGCAACACGGTCAGCGTGATCGGCGTCCTCAACCCGGTCTTCGGGAACGAGAGCTCCAACTTCTGACCGCGCCCGCGCGACGACCTCCGGCCCCCGGGTTCCCACCCGGGGGCCGTCCCTGTTCAGGAGGCCCGAACCGGCAAACGGGGCTTGAACCGACGCAGCGGGCCCGGGCCGGTGAATCGGGGCGGGCCTCAGCCCCGGTCCCGCTCCCGCTCCTCCACATACGCGTTGTACGCGGCGACCCGGGCCCGCCGCGCCACCCGCTCCACCGGACGCAGCGCCTCGCCCCGCGCCGCGATCTCGGAGGCGCTCACCGCGCCCCCGTGCCCGTTCTCGTACGCGAGCGACACCAGCAGCGCCACCCTCCGGGCCAGCTCCAACACCCGTACCGCGCGCGGCGGATACCCCGGTGCGAGCACCTCGTCGTCGGGGCCCTCGACCCGCGAACGGTACGCGTCGATCGCGGCGGCCGCGGCCGGACCCGAGCCGGCCACGTCGAGCCGGGTGAGCGCGGCCGTCGCGTCCCGCAGCGCCTCCGCGAGCTCGCGCTCGGCCTCGCCGAGCGAGGGCACGTCCGCCGGCGGCGCCTCGCGCACCGCCAGACAGTGCCAGACGACCTCCGTGTGCACGTCCCCCGAGGGCCCGGCCTCGTACAGCTCGGGGACGAGCCCGTACGGCGCCCCGAAGCCGACCACGGCCTCCTCCGCGTCGAGGGCGCGCGCGTTGAACTCCGCGGGCCCGCTGAGCCCCAGCGGATGGCCGGCCACCGGGAGCGCGAGCCGCCAGCCGCCGACCCCGAGCGTGCGCAGCCGCCCGAGCGCCAGCGTGAGCCCCACGGGCGCTGACTCGCCCGGCAGCCCCTCGACGCGGTGCACCGCGTCGTCCCCGACGATCGCGAGCGCCGCGTCGTCCGGCGAGATATTTCCGGCCAACAGGGCATTTCCCCAAGCGGCCAGCCGACCTGAACGTGGTTCCGAGAACATGGACTCAAGCCTAGGGAAACCCTGCGACCGGACCTAGAGCCTGCCCGGCGGATCCTGTCTGGAACGCCACCGCGGAGCCGAGGCATCTCGCGGGCGACCAGATCCGCCGGACAGACCCTAGAGGCGGGATCACTTCGCCAGTGGCGTAGGTTTTCCCTGGGGACCGCGCCCACAGGCGCGCCCCGCACCGCACTCGCGAACTCAAGACGATGGCATGGGGAGACAACGCGCTCATGAGCGATGTACTGGAGCTGGTGGACGTATCCGTGGTCCGCGACGGACGCGCTCTGGTGGACGACGTCTCCTGGTCGGTCAAGGAAGGCGAGCGCTGGGTCATCCTCGGACCCAACGGCGCCGGCAAGACCACCCTCCTCAACATCGCCTCCAGCTACCTCTTCCCGAGCACCGGCACCGCCACGATCCTCGGAGAACAGCTCGGCAGGGTCGACGTCTTCGAGCTGCGCCCGCGCATCGGCGTGGCCGGCGTCGCGATGGCCGACAAGCTCCCCAAGCGCCAGACCGTCCTGCAGACCGTGCTCACCGCCGCCTACGGCATGACCGCCACCTGGCAGGAGGAATACGACGCCGTCGACGAGGACCGCGCCCGCGCCTTCCTCGACCGGCTCGGCATGACGGACTTCCTGGACCGCAAGTTCGGCACCCTCTCCGAGGGCGAGCGCAAGCGCACCCTCATCGCCCGCGCCATGATGACCGACCCCGAGCTCCTCCTCCTCGACGAGCCCGCCGCCGGCCTCGACCTCGGCGGCCGCGAAGACCTGGTCCGCCGCCTCGGCCGCCTCGCCCGCGACCCGTACGCGCCCTCGATGGTCATGGTCACCCACCACGTCGAGGAGATCGCCCCCGGCTTCACCCACGTCCTCATGATCCGCCAGGGCAAGGTCCTCGCCGCCGGCCCCATGGAGACCGAGCTCACCTCCCGCAACCTCTCCCTCTGCTTCGGCCTCCCGCTCCTCGTCGAGCACCGCGGCGACCGCTACACGGCGACGGGCCTCCCGCTCAGCTAGCGCCCTTGCGCCCTGTCGGTACGGGGACGCCCGGACCTACCATGACCTGGTGGACATCGAGGCATGGGTGTGGTGGCTGATGGCCGCGGCGGCACTGGGCATCCCCCTGGTGCTGACCGCCATGCCCGAATTCGGCATGATGGCGGTCGGCGCGGGCGCCGCCGCCATCGGCGCGGGCCTCGGCCTCGGCCCCGTCGGCCAGGTCCTCCTGTTCATCGCCGTCTCCGTCGCCCTCATCGCCGTCGTACGCCCCATCGCCGCCCGCCACCGCGCCCAGCGACCCCAACTCGCCACCGGCACGGAGGCGTTGAAAGGCCGTCAGGCCACCGTTCTGGAACGCGTCGACGCCGACGGCGGCCGGATCAAACTCGCCGGGGAGGTCTGGTCGGCCCGCGCGCTCGACGCGGACGGCGTGTTCGAGCCCGGCCACCAGGTCGACGTCGTCGAGATCGACGGAGCCACTGCCATCGTCATGTGAACCATGCCAGGATCATCAAGTCCGGTAAACGCCAACGCTTTCCGGACCATCCGAGAGCAAGAAGGGCACGGGGGTAAGCGATGCAACCGATCATCATCGTCCTGATCATTCTGGTGGTGTTGGTCTTCATCGCCCTGATCAAGACCATCCAGGTGATCCCGCAGGCCAGCGCCGCCATCGTGGAGCGCTTCGGCCGCTACACGCGGACGCTCAACGCGGGCCTGAACATCGTGGTCCCGTTCATCGACTCGATCCGCAACCGCATCGACCTCCGCGAACAGGTCGTCCCCTTCCCGCCCCAGCCGGTGATCACCCAGGACAACCTGGTGGTCAACATCGACACCGTCATCTACTACCAGGTGACCGACGCCCGGGCCGCCACCTACGAAGTCGCCAGCTACATCCAGGCGATCGAGCAGCTCACCGTCACCACGCTCCGCAACATCATCGGCGGCATGGACCTGGAGCGGACCCTGACCTCCCGCGAGGAGATCAACGCGGCCCTGCGCGGCGTCCTCGACGAGGCCACCGGCAAGTGGGGCATCCGCGTCAACCGCGTCGAACTCAAGGCGATCGAGCCGCCCACCTCCATCCAGGACTCGATGGAGAAGCAGATGCGCGCCGACCGTGACAAGCGCGCCGCGATCCTCCAGGCCGAAGGCGTACGGCAGTCGGAGATCCTGCGCGCCGAAGGCGAGAAGCAGTCCGCGATCCTGCGCGCCGAAGGCGAGGCCAAGGCCGCGGCCCTGCGCGCCGAGGGCGAGGCCCAGGCCATCCGTACCGTCTTCGAATCCATCCACGCGGGCGACCCCGACCAGAAGCTGCTCTCCTACCAGTACCTCCAGATGCTCCCGAAGATCGCCGAGGGCGACGCCAACAAGCTCTGGATCGTGCCCAGCGAGATCGGGGACGCCCTCAAGGGCCTCTCCGGCGCCTTCGGCAACCTCGGCGGCGGCATGCCCGGCTTCAACACCGGCAACAAGGGCAACGGCACCGTCGAGCGCCGCGAAGAACCCCCCGTGGACTGAACCCCCGTGGACTGAACCCTCCATCCACCCGGTCCGGCGGACGAACTGCCCGTCGTACGGGGCCAGTTGACTGCCCCGTACACGGTTCATGCATGATCAGTGCGGCCCCTCGACCTCCATGGCGGGGAGGCGACTCACTGAACGTGTAAGGAGATGGCCTTGTCCATCTGGGAAGCACTCGCCGTCTTCGCGGCCGGCATCGGCGCGGGCACCATCAACACGATCGTCGGATCCGGCACGCTGCTCACCTTCCCCGTGCTCCTGGCGACCGGCCTGCCGCCCATCACCGCCAACGTCTCCAACGCCCTCGGCCTGGTCCCCGGCTCCATCAGCGGGGCCATCGGCTACCGCCACGAACTGCGCGGCCAGACCCGCCGGGTGCTCCGCCTCGGCGCCGTCGCCCTGGCCGGCGGCCTCGCCGGCGCGGCCCTGCTGCTCGCCCTGCCGTCCTCGTCGTTCGACGCGATCGTCCCCGTCCTGGTCGGCGCCGCCCTCGTCCTCGTCCTGTTCCAGCCGCGCCTGGCCGCCGCCATCAAACGCCGCCGCGAGGCCCAGGGCACCGAGGCCCACCCCGAAGGCGGCATCGCCCTCCTCGCCGGCCTCTTCCTCGCCAGCATGTACGGCGGCTACTTCGGCGCCGCCCAAGGCGTGCTCTACCTCTCCCTGATGGGCCTGCTCCTCTCCGACAGCCTGCAACGCATCAACGCCGTCAAGAACATCCTCGGCGCCGTCGTCAACGGCATCGCGGCCGTCTTCTTCCTCTTCGTCGCCGAGTTCGACTGGACCGCCGTCCTGCTCATCGCCGTCGGCTCGACCATAGGAGGCCAGATCGGCGCCAAGGTCGGCCGCCGCCTCAAGCCCGCGGTACTGCGCGGGGTGATCATCGCCGTCGGCATCGTCGCGATCCTCCAACTGACCCTCAAATAACGGCAGTACCCGCAACACCCCGCACACGAAGAAGCCCGCCTTCGATCCGAAGGCGGGCTTCCCGCGAACAAAGTCGACCCGTACTTCTCACTCCGGCCGCAACTCCCGCCGGAGCACGCCCTACGCCGCCGGAACGGCCCCCGTGGCCAGCCACGCGGGCAGCTCCGAACGGTCCCCGGCCGCCATCGCCAGCAGCATCGCATCGGCGGGCGACGGCACGAACGGCTGCCGCAACAGCGGCATCCCCGCCTCCTCCGGCGTCCGGTCCGCCTTGCGGTGATTGTCCTCGGCACACGACGCCACCGTGTTCAGCCAGCCGTCCCGCCCGCCCTGCGCCCGCGGCACCACATGGTCCACGGTCGTCGCCCTCCGCCCGCAGTAGGCGCACCGGTGCTGGTCCCTGATCAGCACCCCCCGTCTCGACCACGGAGCCTGTCTTCGGAACGGCACCCGTACGTATCTGCACAGCCGGATCACCCGGGGCACCGGTATGTCCATCGTGGCCGCACGCATCCGCAGATCGGGATGGGACTGCTCGACCACGGCCTTGTCCTGGAGCACCAGCACCACGGCACGGTTGAGCGTCACCGTCGACAGCGGCTCGAAGCTCGCATTCAGTACCAGCGTGTCCCGCATCCTGCCCACCTCCGTAGTGCCGGCCCACCGACGCGGGCTGGGATCAACTCTGGCCGGGCTCGCCACGATGGACAACGCAATATCCGCGCCCGCCCCGGCGGTGAACCCGGACCGACAACAGAAAAATGCCCTGCCCTGATCTCTCCAAGACCAGGGCAGGGCAAACGGAAAACGAACGGTCAGCTCTCCTCGGGAGCCGTGTACTCACCGATGAGCTGCGCCCGCCCGAGGGTGTGGAACCGCAGATTGAAACCGACCGCGGCGGGCGATGCCTCCGCGTCCGGACCGAGCTTCTCGCTGTCGACCGCGTACACCGTGAACACATACCGGTGCGTCTCCCCGGCGGGCGGCGCGGCCCCGCCGAAGTCCTTCGACCCGTAGTCGTTGCGCACCTGCACAGCCCCCGCCGGCAGCCCCTCGAACTTCCCGCTGCCCGCACCCGCAGGCAACTCGGTCACCGACGCCGGGATGTCGAACACCGACCAGTGCCAGAACCCGCTGCCCGTGGGCGCGTCCGGGTCGAAGCACGTCACCGCGAAGCTCTTCGTGCCGGCCGGAAACCCCTCCCACCGCAACTGCGGCGAGGTGTTCCCGGCCGCGTAGACCTGGGCGTCCTTGAGCACGGCACCCGGCTCGACGTCCTCGCTCACCACGGTGAACGACGCCACCTCGGGGTGGAAGTCATGGGGAAGCGGCGGCCTCTTGAGCTCGCTCACGTCGGCACCTCCTGATTCGTCAGCAACTGGCACGCCCGAGCCTAGGGGGTCCGCCCTCAGAACCAGGCGCGCCGCCCGCCGACCTCGGCCAGCCACTCGTTGAGGTACGCCGACCAGTCCGTCGCCTGGAAGTCGTGCAGACCCACCTGGAACGAGCGGTAGGAGTCGCTGCCCTCGCTGAACAGACCCGGCTTCTTGTCCATCTCCAGGACCACGTCCATCTCACGGTCGTCCGCGACGAACGACAGCTCCACCTGGTTCAGACCCCGGTACTGCGACGGCGGATAGAACTCGATCTCCTGGTAGAACGGCAGCCGCTGCCGCGTCCCGCGGATGTGCCCCTTCTCCATGTCCGCGCTCTTGAAGCGGAACCCGAGCCGGACGAACGCGTCGAGGATCGCCTGCTGAGCGGGCAGCGGATGCACCTGGATCTGGTCGAGGTCACCCGAGTCGAGCGCCCGCGCGATCTCCAGCTCCGTCGTCACCCCGATGTGCATGCCCCGCAGCTGCTGCCCGTCGATCGTGGTGACCGGCGTCTCCCAGGGAATCTCCAGGCCGAACGGCACCACGTGCACGGCCCCCGCCTTCACCTCGAAGGCCCCGCCGAGCCGCAGCTTGGTGAACTCGATGTCCTGCTTGTGCTCGTGCTCGCCGCCCTCGACCTCGACCCGGGCCTGCAGCCCGACGGAGAGCCCCTCGATCTGCTGGTCGACCGACCCGCCCTGGATCCGCACCTCGCCCTGGACGACCCCGCCCGGCACCACATTGGTCTCGGTGAGCTCGGTCTCCACCGAAGCCCCGCCGGCCCCCAAGCTCGCCAGCAGCCGCTTGAACCCCATGCCAGTCCTTCCCCTACGTCTTCATGACCTCGACCCCTACGAACGCGCAACCGCCACATCCGGTTCCGCCCGCCGTCCACTACCCTCGGACGCCATGATCGCGGGCACCGAACGTACGCCACTCACCCGGAACTTCTTCGACCGGCCCGTTCTGGAGGTCGCACCGGACCTCCTGGGCCGCACGCTCGTACGACGGACCGAACACGGCCCCCTCGAACTCCGCCTGACAGAGGTGGAGGCCTACGACGGCCCGAACGACCCCGGCTCCCACGCCTTCCGCGGCCGCACACCCCGCAACGACGTGATGTTCGGGCCGCCCGGACACGCGTACGTCTACTTCACGTACGGGATGTGGCACTGCCTCAACCTGGTGTGCGGCCCCGAGGGCCGGGCGAGCGGAGTGCTGCTGCGGGCGGGGGAGATCCAGGTGGGCGCCGAACTGGCCCGCAAACGTCGACTCTCGGCCCGGCATGACAGAGAACTGGCCAAAGGCCCGGCCCGCCTGGCCACCGCACTCGACGTGGGCCGCGCCCTGAACGGCACGGACGCCTGCGCCGGCCCCGACGCCCCGCTCTCCGTACTTACGGGTACGCCCGCGCCACCCGACCTGGTACGCAGCGGCCCGCGCACCGGCGTGGGCGGAGACGGGGCTCCGCACCCGTGGCGCTTCTGGATCTCGGACGACCCGACCGTGAGCCCCTACCGCGCTCACCAGCCCCGCAAACGTCGAACTTGACTCGGCCTCGAGCGAGGCCTAACGTAGCCCGAGCCGCTTGAGACGGGCCCTGCTGTTCAGCATCCCCAGGCGGCCATCCACTACCTACGATCGAACCCCAACGGGTGCGAATTTCGGCATGCCTGAATTCGAACTCGAATAACTCGATTATGAATGGCAGGGGAAACCCGCTAAAGTAGTGGACACGCCGAAAGGGAAACGCGAAAGCGAAGATCTCGAAGCGAACCCCATTCCGACGGGGAATCGGACACGAAAGAGTCTGATAGAGTCGGGAACACGAAATACCGAAGGGAAGCGCCCGGAGGAAAGCCCGAGAGGGTGAGTACAAAGGAAGCG
>NZ_JBIATV010000009.1:302270-356786 GCF_042892175.1 Streptomyces sp. NPDC001828 | reverse complement strand
TTCACGATCTCGTCATGCGCCCGCGAACCCGGCACCCGCGCCAGACCGAAACCGTCACCGACCTCGACACCCTTGATCGCCTGAATCCCCATCAGAGCCGCGGCGAGCCGCGCGTCCAGACGCCGGTCCCAGTGCACATGCGAACCCAGACCCACCGGCACACCGTAGGCGAGCACCTCGACCACACCACCGAGCGTGTCACCGTCCTTGTGGGCCTGGTCGATCTCGGCGACCATCGCCTTCGACGCGTCCGCGTCCAGACAGCGCACCGGGTCCGCGTCCAGCCTCTCCACATCCGCCGGCGTCGGCACCACACCATAGGGAGCCCTGGCCGCGGCCAGCTCCACCACATGCGAGACGATCTCGATCCCGGCCGTCTCCCTCAAGTACGAGCGGGCCACCGCGCCCAGCGCCACCCGGGCAGCGGTCTCCCGGGCACTGGCACGCTCCAGGATCGGCCGGGCCTCGTCGAAACCGTACTTCTGCATACCCGCGAGGTCCGCGTGACCGGGCCTCGGCCGGGTCAGCGGGGCGTTACGGGCCAGCTCCGCCAGGACCTCCGGAGCCACCGGGTCGGCCGACATGACCTGCTCCCACTTGGGCCACTCCGTGTTCCCCACCATGATCGCGACCGGCGAACCCATCGACAGGCCGTGCCGCACGCCACCGAGGAAGGTCACCTCGTCGCGCTCGAACTTCATACGGGCGCCGCGTCCATAGCCCAGCCGCCGCCGGGCCAGGTGATCGGCCACCATCTCCGTGGTGATCGGCACGCCGGCGGGAAGACCCTCCAGCGTCGCGACAAGTGCGGGTCCGTGGGACTCCCCAGCGGTCAGCCAACGCAACCTGCTCAACGGTGCTCCTCGTTGCTCGCGCGTCTCGGTACTTCGACGGCGCGGCCGGGGTGCGCGGCCCTGGCCCGCCTCCCCTGATCCTCCCACGTCCCGGGTGGTGGACCGGGCCCTGGTCCATTGGGCGGACTGTGAGGTGGGCCGGGCGGCGTGCTCCGTGGGCGGGTGCGGGTCCGATCCGGCCGGCCGCGCGGTCCCCCGTACCCCGGTAGGCGGGCCGCCCTGGAGGCGGCTCCGCCCCGGCAGGGGGCCACTCCCGGCAGGTGGGCTCTCCCCCGTGAAGTCCGGATGCTCAGCGGTGGGTAAGAGCCGCCTCGCCCGCCTTGCGCATGGCTTCGATCGGGGCCTTCGCGCAGCCCGTCATCTGCTCGACCTGGAGGACGGCCTGGTGCACCAGGAGGTCGAGGCCGCCGACGACCGCTCCCCCGCGCTCCGACCAGGCGGCCGCGAGCGCGGTCGGCCAGGGCTCGTAGAGCACGTCGAAAAGGGTGCCGGGCCGCTCGGGAACGGCCGCGGCCAGCGCGTCGGTGGTGCCGGCCGGGGTGGTGGCGATGACGAGCGGCGCCTCGAAGGCGTCGGCCGCGTGCGACCAGTCGACCGTGCGGACATCGACCTCGAGACGCGCACCCCAGCCGCGCATCTCCTCGGCCCGTGCCTCGCTGCGTACGTACGCGGTGACCGGCCCGGTGCAGATCCTGGCGAGGGCGGCGAGCGCCGACGAGGCGGTCGCGCCCGCGCCGAGGACGGCCGCGGAGTCGACCCGGGTCACCCCGCGCTCCTCCAAGGCCGCGATCATGCCAGGGATGTCGGTGTTGTCGCCGAGGCGACGGCCGTCGTCCGCGAAGACGACGGTGTTGACCGCCTCGACCGAGGCCGCGGTGGCGCTCACCGCGTCGAGCAGCGGGATGACCGCCCGCTTCAGCGGCATCGTGAGCGAGAGCCCCGCCCACGATCCGTCGAGCCCCGCGAAGAAGCCGGAGAGCCCCGCCTCGTCGACCTCGAACCGGTCGTAGGACCAGTGGTCGAGGCCGAGTTCGGCGTACGCGGCGCGGTGCAGGACGGGGGACAGGGAGTGGGCGATGGGCGAGCCGAGAACGGCCGCCCGCCGCGCACCCTCACTGGCCTGACTGGGCATCGAACTCCGCTTTCAGCTTGTTGAACTCGGCCAGGGTCTTGGCGAATTCGGTCTTGTGCATGCCGTCGGTGGCCACGAAGTACAGCCAGCCGTCGCTCGTCGGGTCCAGCGCGGCGGCCAGCGCCTCGCTGCCCGGGTTGCCGATCGGCCCCGGGGTCAGACCGCGCTGCACATAGGTGTTGTAGGGGTCGGTGTTGGTCTTGATCTCGGCGAGACCGATCTTGATGTCGCTCTTGCCGGTGAGGTAGTTGTACGCCGAGTCGAACTGGAGCCGCTGGTTGGTCTCGGTGTTGGTCGGCTTGAGGCGGTTGTAGACGACCTCGGACATCTTGCGGAAGTCGTCGTGCGTCTTGCCCTCGGCCTGGACGAGGCTCGCGACGGTGATGAGCTGCCAGGGGCCGTCCAGGTTGAGCTTCTTGGCCTCGGCCGCCAGGTCCTGCTTGCCGTACTCGGAGCTGGCCCGGTTGACCATCTTCTTCAGTACGTCGTCGGGCTTCATGCCCTTGGCGACCGGATAGCTGGCCGGGTAGAGGAATCCTTCCAGCGGGTCCTTGACGTTCTTGTGGTTCTTGGCCCAGTCCGGCAGGCCCATGCTGTCGGCGTCCTTGAGCGCGATGCCCTTGGTCGTGCCGGGGGACAGTCCGAGGCGCTTGTCGATCTGGTCGTAGACCCAGGCGTTGCGTTTGCCTTCGGGAATGATGAGCGAGTTCCGACTGCTCGGGTTGAGCATGAGGACGACCGCGTTCGCCGCCGACATGCCCTTCTTCAGGGTGTAGGCGCCGGCCTGGATCGTCTTGCCCTTGGGGTTGTCGTTCTGGGCCTGGATGAAGGCGTCGATGCTCTTGACCACGCCGGCCTGCTTGAGCAGCTGGCCGATCTCGGAGCCGCCCGCACCGGTCGGCACCTCGATGGTGACCGTCTCGCTGCTGCCCTCGCCCGCGTAGTCGGGGGCCGCGCCGAACTTCTTCTGGTAGAAGTCGTAGCCCACATAGCCGATTCCGCCGGCGCCGACGGCGAAGATCACCGCGAGAACGAGGCAGGCGCGCCCGCTCTTGCCCTTCTTCTTGGTCTTGCTCCGCCGGTCACGGCCACCGCCGGCGGCGCGGCGCGACTCGCGCGGCTCGCCCTCTTCACCTTCGCTGTCGCCAACACCGGTGAAGAACGGGTGGTTTTCCTCCTGCGGCTCGGCGTTCCACTCGTGGCCCTGCTCGGGCACCTCGGGCACGACGGGGGCCTGCCGCTGGCCCGGCGGCTGCGGAGGGGGATACGCCTCGGGCGTGCCGTAGAGGTCATGGCCCTCACCGGCATAGCCGTTGTTGTACGGATCGGGCTGCTGGCCCGCGTAGGGCATGGCGGCCTGCTGGCCGGTGGTGTTCCAACCGCCGTCGTACTGCTGCGGTTGCTGCGGCTGGGCCGCGTACTGCTCCGCGTACTGCTGCTGGGGGTAGCCCTGCTGGGGCTGTTCGACGTAGCCCTGCCGCGCATGCGGGTCCGCGTAGTGCTGCTGCACCTGCTGATCGGCATAGTGCTGCTGCCCGTACGGGTCCTGCGGCTGCTGCGCGTAGTACTGCTGCTGGCCCTGTTGTTGGGCCTGCTGCTGGTACTGCTCGTGCTGCTGGTAAGGGCCCTGCTGCTGGCCGTCGTACGGAGCCTGACCGGAGGCAGCCTGCTGCGCTCCCCACCCCTGGTCCCCGTAGAGGGGATCCTCTGGGTGCCACGGTTCGGAGCCTTGGCCCCGGCCATACTCAGTCATCGGTCCCCTAGAGCCGCGAGGCATCCGGACGGTCCGCCTCTTTTGCTGTGCGGCGGCTGTTCGAATGCCTCCGCATCGGCCGGAACGTTACCGTATCGCGATCAGATAACCACTTCGACGCCTTCGCCCGGAGCGTTACCTGACACCCGTTCGGCCTCAAGTGCGGTCTGGAGGATGATCACGGCGGCGGCCTGGTCGATGACGGAACGTCCCTTCTTGGACTTCACGCCGGAGGCGCGCAGCCCCTGGCTCGCGGTCACCGTCGTCATCCGCTCGTCGACGAGCCGCACCCCGATCGGGGCGATGCCGCGCGCCAGTTCCTTGGCGAAGAGGCGGACCTTGGCCGCCGCCGGGCCCTCGCCCCCGTTGAGGGAGCGGGGCAGTCCGACGACCACCTCGATCGGTTCGTACTCCTCGACGATCCCCCGCAACCGCCGGTGGGCGGCCGGGACATCGCGTCCCGGCACGGTCTCCACCGGCGTGGCGAGCACCCCGTCGGGGTCGCACGAGGCGACCCCGATCCGGGCGTCCCCGACGTCGATCGCGAGTCGGCGTCCTCGTCGCATCAGGCGGTCTCGGCGACCTGGCGCTCGACGGCGCCGATGGCGTCGCCGATCGCGTCCGGGTTCTGGCCGCCGCCCTGGGCGACGTCCGGCTTGCCGCCACCGCCGCCGCCGAGGGTCTTGGCGGCGGTACGCACCAGCTCGCCGGCCTTGAGGCCGCGCTCGCGGGCGGCCTCGTTGGTGGCGATGACCGTCACCGGGCGGCCGTTGGCCGTGGTGAACAGGGCGACGACGGCCGGGCGGTCGCCCGGGATGCGGCCGCGCACGTCGAGGACCAGCTTGCGCAGGTCGTCGGCGGAGGTGCCGTCCGGCACCTGACCGGTGACGAGGGCGGTGCCGCGGACGTCCTTGGCGGAGTCGACGAGGCCGGCGGCGGCCTGGAGCACCTTCTCCGCGCGGAACTTCTCGATCTCCTTCTCGGCGTCCTTCAGCTTGCCGAGCATGGTGGAGATCTTCTCCGGCAGCTCCTCGGAACGGCCCTTGACCAGCTCCTGGAGCTGGGCGACGACCGTGTGCTCGCGCGCCAGGAAGTTGTACGCGTCGACGCCGACCAGGGCCTCGATGCGGCGCACGCCGGAGCCGATGGACGACTCGCCGAGCAGCTTCACCAGGCCCAGCTGGGCGGTGTTGTGGACGTGGGTGCCGCCGCACAGCTCCTTGGAGAAGTCGCCGATGGTGACCACGCGGACCCGCTCGCCGTACTTCTCGCCGAACTCGGCGATGGCGCCCTGCTTCTTGGCCTCGTCGATCGACATGACCTCGGCCTGCACGTCGAGCTCGCGGGCGAGGACCTCGTTGATCTTCTGCTCGACGTCGGTGAGGACCGTGCCGGGGACGGCGGCGGGCGAACCGAAGTCGAAGCGGAAGCGGCCCGGCGAGTTCTCGGAGCCGGCCTGGGCGGCCGTCGGGCCGAGCGCGTCGCGCAGCGCCTGGTGGGTGAGGTGGGTGGCGGAGTGGGCGCGGGCGATGGCGCGGCGGCGCCTGGTGTCGATGGCGGCGTACGCGGACGCGCCGACCGTCACCTCGCCGACCTGTACGACGCCCTTGTGCACGTGCACGCCGGGGACCGGCTTCTGTACGTCGCGGACCTCGATGACCGCGCCGCTGTCGAGCTTGATGCGGCCCTGGTCGGCGAGCTGGCCGCCGCCCTCGGCGTAGAACGGCGAGCGGTCGAGGACGACCTCGACCTCGTCGCCCTCGGTGGCGGCGGGCGAGGGCACTCCGTCGACGAGCAGGCCGACGATGGTCGACTCGTTCTCGGTGGAGGTGTAGCCGGTGAAGTCCGTCGCGCCGGAGGCGTCGGCCACCTCGCGGTAGGCGGAGAGGTCGGCGTGCCCGGTCTTCTTGGCGCGGGCGTCCGCCTTGGCCTGGTCGCGCTGCTGCTTCATCAGGCGGCGGAAGCCGTCCTCGTCCACGGAGAGGCCCTGTTCGGCGGCCATCTCCAGGGTGAGGTCGATCGGGAAGCCCCAGGTGTCGTGGAGCAGGAACGCCTTGTCGCCGGCCAGGACCGTGCCACCGGTGGCCTTGGTCTCGGTGATGGCGGTGTCGAGGATGTTGGTGCCGCCGCGCAGCGCCTTGAGGAACGCGGCCTCCTCGGCGAGGGCGACCGTCTCGATGCGCTTGCGGTCGGTGACGAGCTCCGGGTACTGCAGGCCCATGGTCTCGATGACGACGTCGACGAGGTCCTGGACGACCGGGCCGGCGGCCCCCATGAGGCGCATGTTGCGGATGGCGCGGCGCATGATGCGGCGCAGCACATAGCCGCGGCCCTCGTTGCCGGGGGTCACACCGTCGCCGATGAGCATCACGGACGTACGGATGTGGTCGGCGACCACGCGCATCGAGACGTCGGACTCGTGCTTGTCGCCGTAGCGGACACCGGTCAGCTCGGTGGCCTTGTCCATGACGACGCGCAGGGTGTCGGTCTCGTACATGTTCTGCACGCCCTGCAGGATCATCGCGAGGCGTTCGAGGCCGAGGCCGGTGTCGATGTTCTGCGACGGCAGGTCGCCGAGGATCGGGAAGTCCTCCTTGCCGTCGCCGGCGCCGCGCTCGTACTGCATGAAGACCAGGTTCCAGATCTCCACGTACCGCTCGTCGTTGACGGCCGGGCCGCCCTCGGCGCCGAACTCGGGACCGCGGTCGTAGTTGATCTCGGAGCAGGGTCCGCAGGGTCCGGGCACGCCCATGGACCAGAAGTTGTCCTTCTTGCCGAGGCGCTGGATGCGCTCCTTCGGCACGCCGACGACCTCGTGCCAGATGCGCTCGGCCTCGTCGTCGTCCAGGTAGACGGTGATCCAGAGCTTCTCGGGCTCCAGGCCGTAGCCACCGTCCGCCACGGAGCTGGTGAGCAGCTCCCAGGCGTACTTGATGGCGCCTTCCTTGAAGTAGTCCCCGAAGGAGAAGTTGCCGCACATCTGGAAGAACGTGCCGTGCCGGGTGGTCTTGCCGACCTCTTCGATGTCCGGCGTGCGCACGCACTTCTGCACGCTGGTGGCGCGCGGGGCGGGCGGCTTGGTCTCACCGAGGAAGTACGGCTTGAAGGGGACCATGCCCGCGTTGACGAGCAGCAGAGTCGGGTCGTCCGCGATGAGCGACGCCGAAGGGACGACGGTGTGCCCGCGCTCCTCGAAGAAGCTCAGCCAGCGGCGGCGAATCTCGGCCGACTCCATCAGTGGTCCTCATTCCGGTTGTACGAATGCTTGGTGTGCTGTTGTTGTGTGGTCTCGATGGCGACGAGGCGGCGCTGCGCGGGTAGTTCGCGCGGCGGCTCGCTCTCGCCGATGCCCAGGACGTCGTTGAGCTCGGCCTCGCGCTGTGCCATGCCGGACTTGATGTCGAGGGCGAAGTCCTTGAGCCGGTGGCCGGCCTCGACCGCCTTGTCGGCGGTGCGCGCGGCCAGGCTCTCCGGGGTCAGCTGTTTCAGCTTCCGGTTGACCTTGGTGGTGGCCCAGACTCCGGCGGCAGCGCCCGCGGTGAACCAGAACGTACGGCGGAACATCGCAGCGTCAGCCCTTTCGCTTGGAGCGCCGCGCGGACGGCACGGTCCGCCCGACGATCACAGTACGGCGGCTCTCCCGGGCGGGTGCCTCGGCGGGGGCGGCGCCCTTGCGCCCGATGGCCCGGCGCACCCCGTATCCGAAGGCGGCCACCTTCACCAGCGGGCCGCCGAAGGTGGAGGCGACGGTGGTGGAGAGCGCGGAGGCGTTGGAGGTGACCTCCTGGACGTCGGACGCGATCGCGTCGACGCGGTCCAGCTGGGTCTGCGCCGAGCGCACCGCCGAGGAGGCGTCCGCGAGCAGGGGCACGGCCTGGTCGGTCACGTCCGCGACCAGTTTGGTCGTCGCCTTCAGCGTCTGGGCCAGCCTCACGAGTACGACCGCGAGGAAGGACACCAGGATCGCCCAGAAGACGGCCACCAGGATCCCGGCCACCTCTCCACCGGACACTTGCACCGCTCCCCGCAACCCGTCGGAACCCGAAAACCTCGAAAAAGGTAGTCCTCCGACCCTATCGCGCCGCGGATGGCTTCCCGCACCGCGTTCCCGCCCGCCACAAGCGGAGTCGCGCAAGCCGATTGTACGCAGTGCATACCCTTGAGTACTCTGCGTGTTCCATGCGCTCCCATCTGCCCGCAGAGTTGAACCGCTTCGTCGGGCGAGACCGAGAACTGGCCCGTCTCGACCGGCTGCTCCGCGATGCGCGGATGGTCACCGTGACCGGCGTCGGCGGAGTCGGCAAGACCCGGCTCGCGCTGCGGGCGGCGGCCGTCACGGCGGAGCAGGAACGGTACTGCGACGGCGTCCGCCTGGTGGAGCTGTCCTCCCTCAACGATCCCGCCCTGCTCGACCACGCGGTCGTCGAGGCCCTGGGCCTGACCGACCACACGGCCCGGCCGCCGCGCCGGCTGCTCCTCGACCACCTCGCCGAGCGCGAACTCCTGCTGGTCCTCGACGGGTTCGAGCAGCTGGTGGAGGGCTGCGCCGAGCTGACGCGGGAGTTGCTCCGGGGCTGCCCGCGGCTGCGGGTGCTCGCCGCCGGGCGGCTGCCGCTGCGGATCGACGGCGAGCGGGTCTTCACGCTCGCGCCGATGGACGAGGAGGACGCGCTGCTGCTCTTCGCCGAGCGCGCGGCCGAGGCCGGCGGCGGGGAGCGTCCGGCCGCGGGCCACGAGCCTGCGGCCGCCGAGCTGTGCCAGCGCCTCGACGGAATTCCGCTGGCCCTGGAGCTCGCGGCCGGACGGCTGGGGACTCTGTCGGTGGAGCAGTTGCTGCACCGCCTCGACGACCGGTTCCGGCTGCTGACCGGCGGCGGCCGGGGCGCGCTCCCCCGCCACCAGACCCTGCGGACGACCATCGGCTGGAGCCATGAGCTGTGCACGGGGGCGCAGCGGCTGCTGTGGGCGCGGCTCTCGGTGTTCGCGGGCGCCTTCGACCTGGAGGCCGTGGAGTACATCTGCGTGGGCCCCGATCTGCCGCAGCACGAGGTCCTCGACGTCCTCGGCGAGCTGCTCGACCAGTCGGTGGTGGTGCGCGAGGACGGCGCGGGCGGCATCCGTTACCGGCTGCTCGACACGGTCCGCGAGTACGGCGCGGAGTGGCTGGCGGCGGCCGGGGACGCGGAGCGGCTGCACCGGCGCCACCGCGACTGGTACCTGGGGCTCGCCACCTGGTGCGAGGTGGACTGGTTCAGCCCCCGTCAGGCGGAGGTGGCTGCGCGCGTGGCGGCCGAACTGCCCAATCTGCGGGCCGCGTTGGAGTTCTCGCTCGCCTCGCCCGACGACGCGCACCTGGCCCAGCACCTGGCGGGCACGCTCTGGTTCTACTGGGCCGGGTGCGGGCGGCTCGCGGAGGGGCGGCACTGGCTGGCCCAGGTCCTGGAGGCCGAGGGCGAGCACGACGGTTCGCGGCTCAAGGCGCTGTGGGTGCTCGGCTATGTGGCGGTGCTCCAGGGCGACGCGGTGGCGGCGATCGCCGCGCTGCAGGAGTGCCGGGAGGCGGCCGAGCTGCGCGGCGACCCGGTGGCCGCCGCGTATGCCGTGCACCGCACGGGCTGTCTCGCGCTCGTCACCGACGACATGCCGCGCGCCGAAGAGCTCATCGGCGTGGCGCTCGCCGGGTACGAAGAAGTCGGCGAGCTCAACAGCAATGTGCTGATGGGCCGGGTCGAGATGGCCATGGCGCTGGGCTTCCGGGGCCGCCTGGACGAGGCCGTCTCGGTGTGCGAGCAGGTCATGGGGGTGTGCGAGGAGCACGGCGAGCGCTGGGCTCGCGCCTACGCGCTGTACGTCCTGGCGTACGCGGCCTGGCACGGCGGGGATCCCGACCGGGCGCGCGCCCTGCTGCGGGAGACCCTTGAGATCAGCCACGCCTTCCACGACCTGGTGGGCACGGTGCTGACCCTGGAGCTGCTCGCGCTCGTCGAGGTGGACACGGGAGACCCCGTGGAGGCGGCCGTGCTCCAGGGCGCGGCGGAGCGGATCTGGCCGTCGGTGGGTCTGCCGCTGTTCGGCTCGGCGTACTTCTACGCCGCGCACGTGCTGTGCGAGGAGCGCACCCGGGAGCGGCTCGGCGACACGGCGTACGGGGAGCACCGGCGGCGCGGCGCCCTCATCGACCCGGAGGCCGCGGTGGTGCGGGCTCTGGGAGCGGGTCAACAGGCCGATGGCGCAGGGGAGTTGGCGCCCGCGCGCGAGGGGCGGGGACCGGCGGACCCCGCACATGCGAAAGCCCGCCGCCGCCCGCTCCGTGCGGAGCGGGGGGACGGCGGGCTGAAGCGCTGAGGCTCCGGTGTTACGCCTGGATCAGCGGGCGTAGTACTCGACGACGAGCTGCTCGTCGCAGATGACCGGGATTTCCTTGCGGTTCGGGTCGCGGTCCAGGCGGAAGGCCAGGGCCTTCAGGTTCACCTGGAGGTAGCGCGGGGTCTCGCCCTCGCCGGCGTAGCCACCCTCGCGGGCAACCTGGAAGGGGACCTTCTCGCGGCTGCGCTCGCGGACCGTCACGACGTCGTCCGGACGGACGCGGAACGACGGCTTGTCGACCTTGCCACCGTTGACCTGGATGTGACCGTGCACGACCATCTGGCGGGCCTGGTAGATGGTGCGGGCGATGCCCGAACGCAGGACCAGGGCGTCGAGGCGACGCTCGAGCTCGACGACCAGCGCCTCGCCCGTCTTGCCTTCGGCCTTCTTGGCGCGGTCGTAGGCACGCGCCATCTGGCGCTCGCTGATGTCGTACTGGGCGCGCAGACGCTGCTTCTCGAGCAGACGGACCTTGTAGTCCGAGTTCTGCTTGCGGCCACGGCCGTGCTCGCCCGGCGGGTAGGGGCGGGCCTCGAAGTACTTGACGGCCTTCGGCGTCAGCGCGATGCCGAGCGCACGAGACTTCTTGACCTTGGGACGCGACTGGTTAGGCACGTTCTCCAAACCTCCATGGTTGGGTTAGGTTAGGCTCACCTTACTCAAGGAGATCGCATGTCTCGTCCGGGGAACACCAGTCACATCACGGACAGCACGAAGAAGGCCGGCCAAACGCCGCTTTCGCGGGAGGCCGACTCTCCCGACTCCTCTGGAGCCGGGCACGTGACGGAGGTCCGATCAGATCGTGGTCAGCCGCGTCCCAGCGGACTTGAAATCGCGCGGATGCCGTCAGCAGCCGAGCGCACACGAACTCTCGTACATAGTACCTGCTCGGCGGTGCTGCTCGTACCGGGCCTCGCGGGCACCCGTCCGGAGCAGCTCGTGGCCGACGACCGCAGCGTCGGTCCCGACGGCGACCTGTTCCTGGTCTTCCCCGCCGATTCCCCGGCCGTACGGGCCGCAACGCACGCGCAGGACGACGAGGTCCGGGCGGTCCTGGAGCTGACGGACGTGGCGCCGGTCTCCGTGCCCCACCGTATCCGGGGCCGCGCCTGGGTCTCCGGCTGGCTGACCCTGGTGCCCGGCCAGGCGGGGCCCGGACGCATGATGCTCCGCCTCGAAATCGGCGGGGCCCACGTGGACGACCTGTGGGGCGCCGAGGCGGTGGACCCGGAGGACTTCGCCCGGGCGACGCCCGATCCGCTGGTGCGGCACGAGCCCGAGCTCCTCCAGCACCTCGCCGCCGTCCACGGCGAGCAGGTGGGGCTGCTGTGCGGGCTCGTGGAGCGCGAGGGTGTGTCACGGGTCACGCCGCTGGCGCTCGACCGCTTCGGGCTGCGGGTGCGTTTCGGCCGCGGCGCGGGCCACACCTTCGACGCGCGCTTCGACTTCCCCGAACCGGTGGCCGACATCACCGGCCTGCGCCGCGCGATGCACCAGCTCTTCGAGGCCGCGGCCGGCTGAACTCCGGCCGGTCAGCCGCAGCCTGCCAGCATGTCCTGGAGGGCGGTCTTCTCGGGCGGGGTCACGGTCAGCCGGTACTTCGCCTTGATGCCGACCCAGCGGCGCGCGTACTCGCACCAGTACGCGCGCCGCGGCGGCTTCCACTTGTCCGGGGTCATGCTGCTCTTGTCGTAGTTGGTCTGCTTGTCGGTGGCGAGCAGCACGTCCAGGTCGTTGGCGTACTCAAGGCGCCGCTGCGGGCTCCAGGCCCAGGCCCCGGCCCGCCAGGCCGCGCCGAGCGCCACCACGTGGTCGGTCTGGATCTGGGACGCGCGGCGGTAGTAGTACGGCAGTGACTTCCCGGTGTACGGGTCGTGGAGCGTGCCGGAGACCACCACACAGGGGTTGCGGTCGCCCTGCTTCAGGTCGGAGAGGTCGCGGCGCAGTACGTCGTCGCGGGTGTCGCAGCCGTTGCGCCCGCCGGGGGCGTCGGTGTCGTCGGACCAGGTCTCGCCGAACTCGGCACGGCGGTAGGTCTCCCAGTGCTGCCCCCAGCCGACTTCGAGCCGGCCCAGCTGTTCCCTGGCGGTGGCGGGGTCCGGCGGGAACCCCGCGCTCGTCAGGGGGACGGCCGAGACCCGCGCGGCCGCGTCGGCGTACACCGTGTCGGCGGCGGGCCGTCCCGCACAGCCGGTCGCCGCGAGCAGCAGCGCGGCGACGAGCACGGCCGCGGAGCGGGGCGAGGTCATGGGCCGAGCGTAAACGCGGCCCCGGAGACCCGCCCGCCGACCGCACTGGGGGCGCGCCCGCATCGGTACGGCTGGGTGCGCGGGGAACTGCGCGACGAGCCACCCCCGGCCCGCAGCCGAACGAATACCCCCGAGGGGGTGGGTCACTGCCGGAGGGGAGCAGCGCAAGGCTGCACCGGAAGGGGCCCGGAGCCCCCTACTCCTCGCCGCGCGCCAAGCGCCCCCGTACCTTCTCCACCACGTCCGCGTACCGCGCCTCCGCCCCGTAGCGCGTCGGCTCGTAGTAGCGCTTGTCGGCCACCGCGTCCGGTGCGTACTGCTGCGAGGCGATCGCGCCGGGGACGTCGTGCGGGTAGATGTATCCCTGGGCGTGGCCCAGCTTGGCCGCGCCCTTGTAGTGGCCGTCGCGCAGATGGGGCGGGACCGGGCCCGCGAGGCCGGCCCGGACGTCCGCCATCGCCGCGGCGATCGCCGTCGTCGCCGAGTTGGACTTCGGGGCCAGCGCCAGCGCGATGGTGGCGTGGCTCAGCGTCAGGGCCGCCTCGGGGAAGCCGATGAGGGCCACGGCCTGCGCGGCCGCCACCGCCGTCGGCAGCGCGGTGGGATCGGCCAGGCCGATGTCCTCGCTGGCGGAGATGATCAGGCGCCGGGCGATGAAGCGGGGATCCTCGCCGGCTTCGATCATCCGGGCCAGATAGTGCAGCGCCGCGTCCACGTCCGAACCGCGGATCGACTTGATCAGCGCGCTCGCCACGTCGTAGTGCTGGTCGCCGCCCTTGTCGTACGTCACCGCGGCCCGGTCGACGGTCTCTTCGAGGGTCTGGAGCGTGATCTCCGGCTCGGACTTGGCGAGCGCGGATCCGGCCGCCGCCTCCAGTGCGGTCAGCGCCCGGCGCGCGTCGCCGCCTGCGATGCGCAGCAGATGCGACTCGGCGTCCGAGGGCAGGGTGACGGCCGAGCCGAGGCCCCGGTCCTCGGTGAGCGCCCGCCGCACCAGGGCCCGCAGGTCGTCGTCCGTGAGCGGTTCGAGCGTGAGCAGCAGGGAGCGGGAGAGCAGCGGGGAGATCACCGAGAAGTACGGGTTCTCCGTCGTCGCCGCGATCAGCGTGACCCAGCGGTTCTCGACGGCGGGGAGCAGGGAGTCCTGCTGGGCCTTGGAGAAGCGGTGGATCTCGTCGAGGAAGAGGACGGTCTCCTTGCCGAAGCCGCCGATGGCGCGGCGCGCGCCGTCGATGACCGCGCGGACCTCCTTGACCCCGGCGGTGATGGCCGAGAGCTCGACGAACCGCTTGTTCGTGGCCTTGGAGACCACGTACGCGAGGGTCGTCTTGCCCGTGCCCGGCGGGCCCCAGAGGATCACCGAGGACGGGCCGGCCGGGCCGCCGGCCCCCTCCCCCACCAGGCGGCGCAGCGGCGAGCCCTGCTTCAGGAGGTGCTGCTGGCCCACCACCTCGTCGAGGACGCGCGGGCGCATCCGTACGGCCAGAGGGCTGCCCGCCGGGTCTTTCTCCTGGCGGTCCTCTGCGGCTGCGGTGAACAGATCGGGTTCCACGCCCACGACCTTATGGCACCGCACTGACAACGCCGCCTGAGCTGCGAAGACGCCCGGCGACCCGTCAGCTGGTCCAGAAGTCCCACCAGCGGGTCAGGATCAGCATGCCGATGATGCCGACGTGCAGCACCGGGAAGACCCAGGTGAACTCCGCGAGGAAGTTCTTCGCCCAGCGCGGCGCGGGCAGCAGGCCCTTGCGGAGGTTGAACGAGGTGACGTACCAGAACATGAAGATGGTGGCGACCCACGCCAGGCAGCACCACAGGCACAGCGAGTTGATCCGGTACAGGGACTCGAACTGGAGCCAGCTGACGAATCCGACGCCGAACAGGGTGCCCGCGTTGAAGGTCAGCCAGTACCAGCGGCGGAAGCGGCCGCCCGCCAGGATGCTCATGCCGACGCAGATGACCATGCCGTAGGCGACCAGGCCCAGCATCGGGTTCGGGAAGCCGAACGCGGCCGCCTGGTCGCTCTTCATGATGTTGCCGCAGGACACGACCGGGTTGAGGCTGCAGCCCGGCACGAAGTTCGGGTTCTCGAGGAGCTTGAACTTGTCGAGCGTGATGACCCAGGCCGCCACCAGGCCGGCCACACCGGTGATCACGAGCAGCCAGGCGAAGGCGCGGCTGCCGCCGATCGCCCCCTTGCTGCTCACCTCGCGGTGGCCGGAGTCGGAGGAGACGTCGTCAAGTGTTGTGGTCATAGCGCCGGTCCGTCATCCCGTCATCGAGGTTGCCTGTGCTGCCGCCGCCTCATTCTGCCGCACGGGGCGCGCTGTCCACCGTTCGATGCGCATAAGCGGGTCCGCACGAGGGGCTCAGGAGGGCCGGATCCACGGGAACGCGCGGGGGCCGGGAGCCGTGTGCCCCCGGCCCCCGGCGGGCCGTCAGGCCAAGCGCTCCCGGAGGACGTCCACGATCGAGTCCAGCGGGACCGGGCCCTGCTCCCCGGACTCCATGTCCTTCAACTGGGCCACGCCCTCCGCGAGATCGCGCTCGCCGACGACCAGGGTGAACCGGGCCCCGCTGCGGTTCGCGTTCTTCATCGCGCCCTTCAGGCCCTTCGAGCCGAAGCCGAAGTCCGCCGCGATGCCCGCCCGCCGCAGTTCCGTCACCTTGGCGAAGAGCACCCGCCGCGCGTCCTCGCCGAGCGGGACCGCGAACACGCTGGTCGTGGAGGGCAGTTCGAGGCTGATGCCCTCGGCCTCCAGGGCCAGGACCGTACGGTCGACGCCGAGGGCCCAGCCCACCGACGGCAGCGCGGGGCCGCCGATCATCTCGGAGAGACCGTCGTAGCGGCCGCCGCCGCCGACCGCGGACTGCGAGCCCAGGCCGTCGTGGACGAACTCGAACGTGGTGCGGGTGTAGTAGTCGAGGCCGCGCACCAGGCGCGGGTCGTCCTCGTACGCGACGCCCTGTGCCGTCAGGAGCGCGCGCACCTCCTCGTGGTACGCCTTGCACGCCTCGCACAGGTAGTCGCGCAGCAGCGGCGCTCCCACCAGCTGCTTCTGGACCGCGTCCCGCTTGTCGTCGAGCACCCGCAGCGGGTTGATCTCGGCCCGGCGCAGCGTGTCCTCGTCGAGGTCGAGGCCGCGCAGGAAGTCCTGGAGCGCCGCGCGGTAGACCGGGCGGCACTCCTTGTCGCCGAGCGAGTTCAGCAGGATGCGGAACTCGCGCAGGCCCAGCGAGCGGTACGCGTCGTTGGCCAGGATGATCAGCTCGGCGTCGAGCGCCGGGTCCTCCGCGCCGATCGCCTCGGCGCCGACCTGCGAGAAGTGCCGGTAGCGGCCCTTCTGCGGGCGCTCGTAGCGGTAGTACGAGCCCGAGTACCAGAGCTTGACGGGGAGGTTGCCGGCCTTGTGCAGGTTGGCCTCCAGGGCCGCGCGCAGCACGGAGGCGGTGCCCTCGGGGCGCAGCGCGAGCCTGTCGCCGCCCTTGGTCTCGAAGGCGTACATCTCCTTCGTGACGATGTCGGTGGACTCACCGACACCGCGCGCGAAGAGCTCGACGTTCTCGAAGCCCGGGGTCTCGATGTAGCCGTAGCCCGACCGCTTCAGGGGCGCCGAGATGGCCTCGCGCACGGCGAGGAAGCGCGCCGAGTCCGGCGGGATCAGGTCGTAGGTGCCCTTGGGGGCCTGGAAGGTGCTCATGGGAAGGCTTCTCGTCACATTCCTCGTCGGGGAGAGGCGATGTTCTCTCCCTGGCCGGCGGCCACCTGCCGCAGATACGGGTTGGTGGCGCGCTCCTGGCCGATGGTCGTCTGGGAGCCGTGGCCGGACAGCACCACGGTCGAGTCGCCGAGCGGCAGGCACACACGGCCCAGCGACTCGAGGAGCTCGGCGTGGCTGCCGCCGGGCAGGTCGGTGCGTCCGACGGAGCCGGCGAAGAGCAGGTCGCCCGAGAACAGGATCGGAGGGATGTCCTCCGCCTCGGGCAGCCCGAACGTCACCGACCCCTTGGTATGGCCGGGCGCGTGCGACACGGTGAGCTCCATGCCGGCGAGCGCGAGCTTGGCGCCGTCGGTGAGCTCCTTGACGTCGTCCGGCTCCCCCACCGTCAGCTCGCCCATGAGCTGGGCGCCGAAGGCACGGCCGAGGGCCTTCTCCGGGTCGCTCATCATGTAGCGGTCGTCGGGGTGGATCCAGGCGGGTACGTCGTGGGCTCCGCAGACCGGGACGACCGAGGCGCAGTGGTCGATGTGGCCGTGGGTGAGGACGACGGCGACGGGCTTGAGCCGATGCTTCTTCAGCGTTTCCTCGACGCCCTGGGTGGCCTGGTGGCCGGGGTCGATGATCACGCATTCCTCGCCTGCGGCGGGGGCGACCAGGTAGCAGTTGGTCCCCCAGGCCCCGGCGGGGAACCCGGCAATCAGCACGATCGTCCTCGATTTCTTGCGCGGCGGGTGATTACGGCTGTTCAGAGCCTACCGGCGCTGCTCGGGTCACAGCGAACCCATATACGGTACGGGGCACAGTCAGCTCGTACGCACGTACCCGCACCTCACGAGACCGCACAAGGAGACGACCGGTGGTCAGCAGCGAACAGCGTCGGCGCCAGCTCGCGCGCGAGAAGTTCGAGCGGCAGCAGCAGCGCCGGGAGACGGCCCGGCGCAAGGCCAGGCGCCGCAACACGGTCATCGCGGCCGCCCTCGCGGTGGTCGTGGCCGCGGGTGGCGCCGCCTTCGCGACGGGAGCGTTCTCCGGCGACGGCAAGAAGTCGGACGCCGCGGCTCCCTCCAACAGCCCGTCCCCGTCGGCCAGTTCGACCCCCGAGCCGAAGATGGCCGTGGACGCCAAGGCCAAGTACGACATGACCCTGAAGACGAACACCGGCGACGTCAGGATCGCGATGGACGCGGCGAAGACCCCGCACACCGTGAACTCGTTCAAGTACCTCGCCGACAAGGGGTACTTCAACAACACCAAGTGCCACCGGCTGACCACGCAGGGCATCTACGTGCTCCAGTGCGGCGACCCGCAGGGCACGGGCTCCGGCGGCCCCGGCTACACGATCCCCGACGAGAACCTGAGCGGTCTCGGCAAGGCGGGCGCGGACGGCACGGTGACCTACCCGGCGGGCACGGTCGCGATGGCCAATACCGGCCAGGCGCACACCGGTGGCAGCCAGTTCTTCCTGGTCTACAAGGACAGCAAGCTGCCGCCCACCTACACGCCGTTCGGCACGATGGACGCGGCCGGTCTGAAGGCCGTCCAGGACGTCGCCAAGGAGGGCGTCGAGGGCGGCGCGGGCGACGGGGCGCCGAAGAAGGCCGTCACCATCGAGAAGGCCGCCGTCACCAAGGAGTGACGCCGCCGGGCGCCCGGCACCGAGCGTGAACCGCTGAATTCGGCCGCGCTGAGTGCGGACAGCCGGGCGGCCGGTCGCCTAGATTGGCGTTGTGCAGCGCGGGCTCGTACCGCGCTGTGGAGGGCGGGCGAGGCCCGCCGGGAAACTGTGGACGATGCCCCGGGGGACGAACCCCCCGCGCAGGCATCATGTGGAGGAGGCGCTGTGAGCAGCGACCCGTGGGGCCGTGTCGACGAGACGGGCACCGTGTATGTGCGTACGGCCGAGGGCGAAGTGGTCGTCGGATCGTGGCAGGCGGGCTCTCCCGCGGAGGCCCTGGCCTACTTCGAGCGCAAGTACGAGGGCCTGGTTGTCGAGATCGGCCTCCTCGAACGACGGGTGAAGACCACCGACCTGTCGGCGAAGGACGCGCAGACCGCGATCGATCACCTGCGCTCGCAGGTGGACGAGCATCACGCGGTCGGTGACCTCGACGCGTTGCGGGGGCGCCTCGACAAGCTCGTCGCGACCGTCGAGTCGCGCCGCGAGGAGCGCAAGGTCCAGAAGGCCAAGCAGACCGACGAGGCCAAGCACGCCAAGGAGGCGCTGGTCGCCGAGGCGGAGGAGCTGGCGCAGAGCGAGCAGTGGCGCTCGGCGGGCGAGCGGCTGCGGGCCCTGGTGGACACCTGGAAGGGTCTGCCGCGTCTGGACCGCAAGTCCGACGACGAGCTGTGGCACCGCTTCTCGCACGCCCGCTCGGCGTTCTCCAAGCGCCGCAAGGCGCACTTCGCGTCCCTGGACGCGCAGCGCGAGGACGCCCGCAAGGTCAAGGAGAAGCTGGTCGTCGAGGCCGAGGCGCTCTCGGGCTCCACGGACTGGGGTACGACGGCCGCGCGCTACCGCGACCTGATGGCGGACTGGAAGGCGGCGGGCCGCGCCCAGCGCGAGGCCGAGGACGAGCTGTGGAACCGCTTCCGCGGCGCCCAGGACGTCTTCTTCGCGGCGCGCAGCGAGGTCTTCGCCGAGCGCGACGCCGAGCAGACCGAGAACCTGAAGCTCAAGGAGGAGCTGGCCGTCGAGGCCGAGAAGATCCTCCCGGTGACCGACCTGAAGGCGGCCCGCGCCGCGTTCCGCTCGGTCAACGAGCGCTGGGAGGCCATCGGCCACGTGCCACGGGACGCGCGTCCCAAGGTCGAGGGCCGGATGCACGCCGTGGAGCGGGCGATCCAGGAGGCCGAGGAGGGCGAGTGGCGTCGTACGAACCCGGAGGCGCGGGCGCGCGCCGCGGGTCTCACGGGCCAGCTCCAGGACGCCGTCGACAAGCTGCACAAGCAGATCGACGCGGCCCGCGCGGCCGGCAACGACGCCAGGGCGGACAAGCTGGGCCGTGAGCTCGAGGGCCGCCAGGCCCTGCTCGACCAGGCGCTGAAGGGCCTTGAGGAGTTCGGCGGCTGAGCCCCCGGCCCCACACCGCGAAAGCCCCCGCGACCGTACGGTCGCGGGGGCTTTCGCGGCTAGGCCGCCGGGTTGGCGGCGCGCTCCAGCATGTCGAGGGCGTGCAGCAGGACCTCGCAGGCCTGGCTGTGGTTGCCGGCGGACTGGAGGAGGGCGGCGAGGCGGCGGCAGACGGTGACGGCCTCGGGGCCGAACCGCTTGCGCGTGAGGTGGAACGCCTGCTCCAGGACCTCGATCGCCTGGGTGTCCTGGCCCGCCTCGGTGAGCAGGTCGGCCAGCTCCAGATGGACGGTGACGGCGTCGCCCGTCCCTCCCGGGACCTTGGTCCCCAGGATCATCCGCAGGATCGGCAGGGCGTCCCGGCTGCGGCCCACCGACCGCAGCAGGCGCGACAGCTGGAGCCCGGCGGAGATCATCGCCCCTTCGACCTCGGCGTCGATGACCGGCCCCGCCGGGGTGCCGCCCGAGGCCTTGGCGCGGTTGCGCACGAGCGGCAGCCGGCCCACGTCGTTCTCCTGGCTGCGCTGGGGGCGCGGGCGGTTCTTGGAGCCGAGCCGGGCGTCGACGGCCCGGTAGAGGGTCTCCAGGTCGAGGGTGTCCGGCGCGTCGGGCAGTCCCCGGCGCAGCACGTCCAGCAGTTCCCCGGTGAACGCGGTGTGGCGCTCGCCGTCCGGGGCGAGGGCCACGTGGTCCTTCGGGGAGGCGGTCAGGACGTACACGCCCTGCATCCCGGCCTGTGCCGCGAGGGCGCCCGGGCCGCTGAGGGTGCGGGCGGCCCGGCCGCTGAAGCAGCAGTCGAGCACGACGATCTTGCGCCGGGCCGGCGAGGCGAGGATGGCCCCGCGCAGGTGGCGGTACTCGACCGCCGTATAGCCGGCGCCCTCCCGCGATCCGGTCAGGGCGACGTAGAGGTCCGCGGACTCGGAGTCCCGCAGGCCGTGTCCGCAGTAGTAGACGAACAGGGTGTCCAGGGCCCGTTCGCCCGCGTCGTACACCGGGTCAAGGAACTCCGCCGGGGTCCCCGGGTCGGCCACCGTGAGGGTGTGCGCCTGCGGCAGCCCCCAGATCGTGGGGTCCTGGAGGATGGCGGCGAGATCCGTGAGGTTCGACCGCACGGCGGGCAACTGCGCCAGGTGCAGGTAGTCGGCCGTCCCGATCAGGACGGCGGCCGACGCCGAGGGGTCAGGCAGTTCCGCCGTCACCGGCCCGCTCCTCGCCCTCGAGGAGCGCGGCGACGCCCCGGAGCACGGCCGGGTCGGCTCCGACGACCTCGACCTCGGTGCCGCCTCTGCGCAGGACCACCGCGGCGGGCGCCCTGCGGGTGGCCCGCCACTGCTGGATGGACAGCGCGAACTGGGCCGCGGCGAGTCCGTTGCTCACCGTCAGGGAGATGATGTCGATCAGCGCGCCCATGTGCTCGGGATCCGCGGGCTCCGAACTGCCGAGCGCGCCATGGACCCTGAGGCCGACCTCCTCGTCCGCCTTGAGCCACCGCAGCAGCGAACGCAGTTCGGCCTCGGCGTCGGCGACGCCGTGCACCCGGATCTCGATCATCGGCACCGGACGTTCCTTTCGTTCCCCGTACGTCGCCGGGGTGTTGACGTGTGTCCTTGCTGCGGATCGCGGGCGCCGGGGCTCATTCGAGCCGGGCGGCCCGGCGCTCCGCGAGGCTGCCGTCCGCCACCGCCGACACCTCGGCGAACTTGGCCACGGCGGAATCCCCCGCGCCCAGCCGGGCCAGGCACACGCCCTGCCAGTAGACGCAGGCGAGGGTGGTGGGGTGGACCGGGCCGAGCGAGGCGCGGCAGGCGTCGGCCAGTCTGCTCAGCAGGCCCACGGCCTCCTCCAGGGAGCCGCGCAGCACCATGCCGACGGCTTCCCGCTGCCGGGCCTCGGCGACGGCCGGGGTCATGGCGTGCAGGATCTCGTTGCGGGTGGCCTCGCTCAGCGCGAGGCCCGAAGTCCCCTGCGGGGAGCGGGAGTCGAGACCGGCCGCCACCGAGACCTGGGCCGTGGTCATGGCGTCGGGGTCGGCCTCCGCGAGCCCGGGCACGGAGGCGCCCACCACCTCCGCCGGGGCGGGCCCGAAGTCGCGCACCGCCCGGGTGCGCAGGTCCTCGGTGACCGCCTCGGCGATCAGTTCGGCCGCGTTCGGCGGACAGCGCAGCCGCTCCAGGGCCTCGGCGGCGGTGGGCCGCCAGGTGGGGTCCTTCGCCAGCAGTTCCTGCACCAGATCGGCGAGGTCGTCCGGGACCCTCCGGCGGCCCCGCAGCCGGGGCACCTCCTCCTGGATCACCTTGAAGATGACCTCCACCATCGACGCGCCGCCGAAGGGCTGCTCCCCGGCGAGCATCTCGTAGACGCAGGCACCCAGGGCGTAGAGGTCGGTGTAGGTGCCGGGCGCCTCGCCCCGCACCACCTCGGGCGCCATGTAGGAGGGGGTGCCGACGACGACACCGGTCGCGGTCTGCCGGGTGGTGTCGAGGAGGTGGGCGATCCCGAAGTCCTGGAGGACGACCCGGCCCGCGCGGGTCAGATGGACGTTGCCGGGCTTCACGTCGCGGTGCAGGATTCCGGCGTCGTGCACGGCGGCGAGGCCCGAGCACATCCCGGCGGCGACGGCCCGTACGAGCGCGTGCGGCAGCTGGGGCCGGCGTTCCAGGAGGCTCCGCAGGTCGACGCCCTCCAGGAGCTCCATGACCAGATAGGGGACGTCCCCGTGCAGCCCGACGTCGTGGACGACGACCGTGTTGGGATGGGCGATGCGGGCGAGCGCCCGGGCCTCGCGGCCGAACCGCTCCCGCATGTCGGAGCCCGCGAGGTCTGAGCGGATCATCTTGAGCGCGACCCGGCGCTCCAAGGCGGCGTCGAGCGCCTCGTACACCTCTCCCATGCCGCCCGATCCCAGGCGTCCAAGGAGCTGGTAGCGCCCTGCGATCACGGTCTGTTCCGCCATGGCACCCCCCGGCCCGTGTGACCCGATCATCGCCCTCAACTCGCCTGGCGGGCAAGTCACTTGGGCAAGTCCGGGGCACCGGCCCGGGGGTGGCGCGGTTACGGCCGGCGGGCCGAGGTCACCCGGTACACGTCGTAGACGCCCTCGACTCCCCTGACCGCCTTGAGCACATGGCCCAGGTGCTTGGGGTCGCCCATCTCGAAGGTGAAGCGCGAGGTGGCGACGCGGTCGCGGGAGGTCTGTACGGCCGCCGACAGGATGTTGACGTGCTGGTCGGACAGGACGCGCGTGACGTCCGACAGGAGCCGGGAGCGGTCGAGGGCCTCGACCTGGATGGCGACCAGGAAGACCGAGGACTGGGTGGGCGCCCACTCGACTTCGAGTATCCGCTCGGGCTGCTGGGACAGCGAGTCGACGTTGACGCAGTCCGCCCGGTGCACCGAGACGCCGCTGCCGCGGGTGACGAAGCCGATGATGGGGTCGCCGGGCACGGGCGTACAACAGCGGGCGAGCTTGACCCACACGTCGTCGACGCCCTTGACCACCACACCCGGGTCGGCGTTCTTGCGGCGCTTGCTGCGGCCGCGCGAGGGCGGCGCCGACTCGGCGATGTCCTCGTTGGCGGCCTCCTCGCCGCCGAGCGCCTGCACCAGCTTCTGCACCACGCCCTGGGCCGCGACATGGCCCTCGCCGATCGCCGCGTACAGCGAGGAGATGTCGGGGTAGCGCATCTCGTGGGCCAGGGTGACCAGGGAGTCGCCGGTCAGGATGCGCTGGATCGGCAGGTTCTGCTTGCGCATGGCGCGCGCGATGGCGTCCTTGCCCTGCTCGATGGCCTCGTCGCGGCGCTCCTTGGAGAACCAGGCGCGGATCTTGTTGCGGGCGCGCGGCGACTTGACGAAGCCCAGCCAGTCCCGCGAGGGGCCGGCCCCGGCCGCCTTGGAGGTGAAGACCTCCACCAAGTCGCCGTTGTCCAGGGTCGATTCGAGCGGCACGAGCCGCCCGTTGACCCGTGCGCCTATGGTGCGGTGACCGACCTCGGTGTGGACGGCGTACGAAAAGTCGACGGGCGTCGAGCCCGCCGGGAGCGCGATGACGTCGCCCTTGGGCGTGAAGACGAAGACCTCGTTGCGCGACAGGTCGAAGCGGAGCGACTCCAGGAACTCGCTGGGGTCCTCGGTCTCCTTCTGCCAGTCGAGGAGCTGGCGCAGCCACGCCATGTCGTTGAGGTGGTCGTCCTTGCCGGTCTTGCGCGGCACGTCGGTACGCACCTTGGAGGCACCGGCGACGGCCTCCTGCTTGTACTTCCAGTGCGCCGCGATGCCGTACTCCGCGCGGCGGTGCATGTCGAAGGTGCGGATCTGCAGCTCGACCGGCTTGCCGTTGGGTCCGATCACCGTCGTGTGCAGCGACTGGTACATGTTGAACTTGGGCATCGCGATGTAGTCCTTGAACCGGCCGGGGACCGGATTCCATCGCGCGTGCACGGTGCCGAGCGCCGCGTAGCAGTCGCGGACCGTGTCGACCAGGACCCGGATGCCCACCAGGTCGTAGATCTCCGCGAAGTCACGGCCGCGGACGATCATCTTCTGGTACACGCTGTAGTAGTGCTTGGGGCGGCCGGTGACGGTCGCCTTGATGCGGGCCGCGCGCAGGTCGGACTGGACCTCGTCGGTCACTATGGCGAGGTACTCGTCGCGCTTGGGGGCGCGCTCGGCGACCAGGCGCACGATCTCGTCGTACATCTTGGGGTAGAGGATCGCGAAGGCGAGGTCCTCCAGCTCCCACTTGATGGTGTTCATGCCCAGGCGGTGGGCGAGCGGCGCGTAGATCTCCAGGGTCTCGCGCGCCTTCTTCTCCTGCTTCTCGCGCTTGAGGTACCGCATGGTGCGCATGTTGTGCAGGCGGTCGGCGAGCTTGATGACCAGGACGCGCGGGTCCTTCGCCATGGCCACGACCATCTTGCGGACGGTCTCGGCCTGCGCGGCGTCGCCGAACTGCACCCGGTCGAGCTTGGTGACGCCGTCGACGAGCAGCGCGACCTGGTCGCCGAAGTCACGCCGCAGGGTGTCCAGGCCGTACTCGGTGTCCTCGACGGTGTCGTGCAGCAGCCCCGCCATCAAGGTGGCCGGATCCATGCCCAGCTCGGCGAGGATCGTCGTCACCGCGAGCGGGTGCGTGATGTACGGGTCGCCGCTCTTGCGCTTCTGGCCGCGGTGCCAGCGCTCGGCGACCTGGTAGGCCTGCTCGACCTGGCGCAGCGTGGCCGTCTCGATCTTGGGGTCGTTGCCGCGCACTATCCGCAGCAGCGGTTCGAGCACCGGGTTGTACGCGGAGGAGCGCTGCACGCCGAGGCGGGCGAGGCGGGCCCGGACGCGGTTGGAGGAGCCGCCGGAGCGGGACACCGAGCCGGCCGGTACCACCGGCTTCGCGACCGGAGCCGGGGCCTTGGCCTCGGCGGGCTCGGGCGGCGCCGGCTTCGGCTTCGCCTCGGGCTCGGGGGGCGTGGCCGGGGCCGCCGCGGCCTCGGGCTGCTTGTCCGGCTGCGCGGCGGAGAGTGGCTGGGCCTCGTCTGGCAAAAGCGCTCCTCTGGGGGTCCCCCCGGACGGGGTCTGGGGGAGGGTCCGGGTCCCCCGGTCAGGCCCGGAAGTACCCATGGTATCGAGCCAACGGCATCCGCTCGCCCCGGGCCGGTGCCACCGCTCTGCCGGGAGAAACGCCGGAGGCGGGCACCGGATTCCTCCGGGCCCGCCTCGGCGGTCTGCTGCGGCCTGCTCAGACCGTGATCAGGGCGTCCAGCGGGGCGCCGTCCAGGGCACTCTCCAGACGCTCGCGGCCGCTGAGGAAGCTGAGCTCCATCAGCACCGCGACCCCGGCGATCTCGGCCCCGGCCCGGCGGATCAGCTCCAGGGAGGCCTCGGCGGTGCCGCCGGTGGCGAGCACGTCGTCGATGACCATGACGCGGTCGCCCGCGCTGAGGTCCTCGGCGTGCACCTCGATCTCCGCTGTGCCGTACTCCAGCTCGTACGCCTGCTTGAGGGTGGCTCCGGGGAGCTTGCCCGCCTTGCGTACGGGGATGAAGCCGATCCCGGCGCGTACCGATACGGGGGCCGCCAGGATGAAGCCGCGCGCCTCCAGGCCGACGATCTTCGTCGCGCCGCGCTGGACGCACAGCTCGGCGAGCGCGTCGGTGAGGGCCGTGAACGCCTCCGGGTCCGCGAGCAGCGGGGTGATGTCCTTGAACATCACGCCCGGCTTCGGATAGTCCGGCACGTCACGGATGCGGCTGAGCAGCAGCCCCACGGTCTCGGTGGAGACGCTGGTCATCGGCGCTTCCCCCGGTTGTTGCGGCTCGGCTGGCGGCGCTGGCCGACGACCGCGCCCGCGGTCTCGGACTCGTCGTCCTCGTCGAGCGGCGCCGCGTCCTGCTGCTCCTCGGTCTCGCCCTTGGCGGCGGCCGCCGCGCGCTTGGCGAGCACCCGCTTCTTGAGGGCCTTCATCTCCGGCATGGTCTCCTTCAGGTCGGCGACCAGCGGAGTGGCGATGAAGATCGAGGAGTACGCGCCGGCCGCGAGGCCGACGAACAGCGAGAGCGAGATGTCGTTCAGCATGCCGGCGCCGAGGACGCCGCCGCCGATGAACAGCAGGCCCGCCACCGGGAGCAGTGCCACGACCGTGGTGTTGATGGAGCGGACGAGGGTGCCGTTGAGGCTCTTGTTCGCCATCTCGCTGTAGGTGAACCGGGTCTGCTTGGTGATCCCCTTCTGGCCCTCCTTGAGTCCGTCGAAGACGACGACGGTGTCGTAGAGGGAGTAACCGAGGATCGTGAGCAGACCGATCACGGTGCCCGGGGTGACCTCGAAGCCGACCAGCGCGTAGATGCCGACGGTGATCGTGAGGTCGTGGATCAGGGCGATCAGGGCGGCGACCGCCATCCGCCATTCGAAGGCGATGGCCAGATAGATCACCACGAGGATCATGAAGATGATCAGGCCCGTCCAGGCCTTGTTCGCGATCGTCTCGCCCCAACTGGGGCCCACCAGATCGGCGTTGATGTCGTTCGCCTGGACCTTGAGGTCCTTGGCGAGCTCCGTCTTGATCTGGTCCGACTTGGCCGTGTCGACCCCGCCGATGGTGATGCGGATCGTGCCGTTGCCGAGCTTCTGGGCGATCGCGTCGTGGCCGGAGGCGGACCGTGCCGCCTCCTCCGCCTGGGACGAGGTCGCGGAGGTCTTCGGGGTCGTGAAGACCGCGCCGCCCTGGAACTCGATGCCCATCGTCAGACCCCGCACCGCCAGGCCGACGATGGCCGTGATGGTGATCAGGATCGAGATGCCGTACCAGATCTTCCGCTTGCCGACGAAGTCGTAACCGACCTCACCGCGGTACAGCCTGGCGCCGAGAGTGCCGAGCTTCGACATCTCACGCCTCCTTCGGGGTGTCGACGGGAGCGGAGGTGGTGCGGCGGGTGCGGCGCAGCGGGGGCTTGGCGCCGAGCCGCTTCGGGTCGAGGCCGGACCACGGGTGGCCGCTCGCGAAGAACTTGCGGCGGGCCAGGAGCGTCATCACCGGCTTCGTGAAGAGGAAGACGACGACCACGTCGAGCAGGGTGGTCAGACCCAGCGTGAACGCGAAGCCCTGGACCTTGCCGACCGTCACGATGAAGAGCACCGCGGCGGCGAGGAACGACACGAAGTCGGAGACCAGGATGGTGCGCCGCGCGCGGGGCCAGGCCCGCTCGACGGCGGGACGCAGGGTGCGGCCCTCGCGGATCTCGTCACGGATGCGTTCGAAGTACACGATGAACGAGTCCGCCGTGATGCCGATGGCCACGATCGCACCGCAGACCGCCGGCAGGTTCAGCGCGAAGCCGATGCCCGGGCCGAGCAGCGCCATGATCGTGTAGGTCAGGATCGCCGAGACGACGAGGCTGAGGATCGCGATCAGCGCGAGGCCGCGGTAGTAGGCCACCAGGTAGATGATGACCAGCGCGAGGCCGATGGCACCGGCGATCAGACCTGCGTGCAGCTGGTCGGCGCCGAGGGCGGCGGTCACCGTGGTGACGCTCTGCTCCTGGAAGGTGAGCGGCAGCGCACCGTAGGAGAGGACGTTCGCCAGGTCCTGGGCGGTCGACTGGGTGAAGTTGCCGGAGATCTCGGCGGAGCCGCTGAGCGTGGAGCTCACCGTCGGGGCCGAGACGACCGTGTTGTCCAGCGCGATCGCGAAGCGGTTGTTCGGGTACTGCTGCTGGGACAGCTTGCCGGTGATCGCCGCGAACTTCTTGGAGCCGCCGCCGGTGAAGTCCATCTGAACGATCCACTGACCGTTCTGCTGGTTGATCACGGCCTGCGCCTTGGCGACGTCGGTGCCGTCGACCTCGGCCGGGCCCAGGATGTACTTCTCGGCGCCGGTCTGGTCGCACGCGACGGTCGGGTCGGTGGACTTGGCGCCCTCGCCGGCCTTGGAGCGGGCTTCCTTGGTGGAGCAGTCGAGCGCGGCGAACTGGGCCTGGAGCTTGGCGGCGGCCGCCGAGTCGGCGGCGGAGCCCGACGGGTTCGGCGCGGGGGTGCTGGGCTTGCTCGCGCCGGGCGTGGGCGAGGCCTTCAGGGCGTCGGTGAGCGCACGGCCCTGGGGGGTGCCGCTCGGCTTGCCCGCGCTGGGCGTGGCCTTGCCGGTGGCGCTCGGGGTGCCCGAGGGCGGCGGCGTCGCCTTGCCGGACGCGCTCGGGGAAGCGCTCGGGGTGGGCGCGGCGGCGGTCGGCTGGGCAGTCAGCACCGGCCGGAAGTACAGCTTGGCGGTCTGGCCGACCTGCTGGCGGGCCTGCTCGGAGTTCGTACCCTTGGGGATGTTGACAATGATGTTGTCACTGCCCTGGGTCTGGACCTCGGCCTCGCTCACACCAAGGCCGTTGACGCGCCGCTCCATGATGGAGACCGCCGTGTCCATGTTGGCCTTGTTGATCGCCGACTCCTGGCCGGGCTCGGGCTTGGCCTTGAGCGTGATGCTCGTGCCGCCCGCGAGGTCGATGCCGAGCCTCGGGGTGGTGTTGTGGGAAATGAACATCCCACCCACGAGCGCGACCATGGCGATGAGGATCAAGGCCAGGGCGCGGCCCGGCTTGCTCTGACCCCCCGCCGCCGGCCTTCGGCCCTTGTTCGGTGCTGCCACCTTGTCGTTTCTCCCTGTCCAACCGCCCTGCGCCGGGTGTGCGCGTGGACGGCCACGAAGTGTTGTGGGGACGTCCCTCGTCGAAGTGGGCGCGCTCCGGGGACCGCCCGCGCCGGTCGGGCGCCGCGGTCCCGGTGCGTGACTACTTCGTGTCGGCCCCGCCGTCGGCCTTGCCGTCCTTGCCGTCCTTGGGCGCGGCGGCGTCCTCCGCCTCGTCCTTCTTGCCCAGGTCGATCTTGGCGTCCTTGGCGACCTCGGCGTCGGCCTCGGCGGCCTCGGTGGCCGCGGTCAGCGAAGAGGCGTCGTCCGGAACGGCCGGGAGCTCCTCCTCGGTGTCGCCGTGCACGATGCGGTTGTACTCCGCGTCGTCCAGGACCGCGCCGATGGCGTTCTTGGCATAGACGGCGTGGACGCCGGGCGCCACCTCCAGGAGGACCGTCTCGTCGCCGATCTCCTTGACGGTGGCGTACATGCCACCGATGGTGCGAACACCGGTGCCGGGCTGCATCTCATTGCGCATGGCGGCAGCCGCCTGCTGCTTCTTCTTGGCGGACCGGGTCATCAGGAACATGGCCCCGATAAGCACAATGAAGGGGAGGAGAGTGATAGGGCTCACGGGACGGAACTTCCTTCGCATGACCGCACCTGGGGCGCGGCCTGATCTGGGGGTGGGTACGCCGGCCTGGAAGGGCGGCATCGGCGGAGTCTAAGCGAGTCCGCACAGATGGAACAACGCCCAGCATCCCACCGGGGTTCCTCGGCGTGCGACCCTCCGCGCCGTCACGCCCCGAAGAGCCCCTGTTGTCCGCTTCCTGTCGCGCCGCCGCCCTGCTGCGGCGGTACGAGACCGAGGTGGGCCCAGGCCGCGGGCGTCGCCACCCGGCCGCGCGGGGTGCGGGCTAGCAGACCCTCCCGGACCAGGAAGGGCTCGGCCACCTCCTCCACCGTCTCGCGCTCCTCCCCCACCGCCACGGCGAGGGTGGACAGGCCCACCGGGCCGCCGCCGAACAGCTTGAGGAGGGCCTGGAGGACGGCCCGGTCGAGCCGGTCGAGACCGCGGGCGTCGACCTCGTACACGGCGAGCGCCATCGAGGCGATCTCGGGGGTGATGACGCCGTCCGCCTTGACCTGGGCGTAGTCGCGCACCCGGCGGAGCAGCCGGTTGGCGATGCGCGGGGTGCCCCGGGAGCGGCCCGCGATCTCGGCGGCGCCCGCGGTGTCGATCTCCACGTCGAGCAGCCGGGCCGAGCGGTGGATGACCCGTTCGAGCTCGGACGGCTCGTAGAACTCCATGTGGCCGGTGAACCCGAACCGGTCGCGCAGCGGGGGCGGCAGCAGGCCGGCCCGGGTGGTGGCGCCGACCAGCGTGAAGGGCGGCAGCTCCAGCGGGATGGCGGTGGCGCCGGGGCCCTTGCCGACGATGACGTCGACCCGGAAGTCCTCCATCGCCATGTAGAGCATCTCCTCGGCGGGCCGTGACATCCGGTGGATCTCGTCGAGGAAGAGGACCTCGCCCTCCTGGAGGGAGGACAGGATCGCCGCGAGGTCGCCCGCGTGCTGGATCGCGGGGCCGCTGGTGATGCGGATCGGGGCGCCCATCTCGGCCGCGATGATCATCGAGAGGGTGGTCTTGCCGAGGCCGGGGGCGCCGGAGAGCAGGACGTGGTCGGCGGTGGCGCCACGGGCGCGGGCCGCGCGCAGCACCAGGTCGAGCTGCTCGCGCACCTTCTCCTGGCCGACGAACTCCTCCAGGTCCTTGGGGCGCAGCGCGGCCTCGACGGCGGTGTCCTCGCCGTCGGCGTCGGCTCCCACGAGCCGGTCGCCGGCCGTCGCGGACAGATCCGCCGGGTCGGAGCTGTCTTCCCAGTTCATGACGTGTGCCTCGGATCGTGGTCGCGGTGGGGGCCTGCGGGCTGGTTCGGCGGAAGCGGTGGAGGGCCTGCGGGCTGGTTCAGCGGGCGCGGTTGAGGGTCTGCAGGGCGGCCTTGAGGAGCGCGCCGATGTTCGGCTTGTCCGTGGCCTCGGCCTGGGCGGTCACGGCGGCGACCGCCTCGTCGGCCTCACGGGTCGCGTAGCCGAGGCCGATCAGGGCCGCGTGCAGCTGGTCGCGCCAGCCCGAGGTGACCGGGGCGCCGATCGCCGGGGCGTTGCCGACGGGCGCGCCGAGCCGGTCCTTCAGCTCGATGAGCAGCTTCTGGGCGCCCTTCTTGCCGATGCCGGGCACCGCGGTGAGGGCCTTCTCGTCGCCGGTGGCGAACGCGCGGCGCAGCGCGTCCGGGGTGTGTACGGAGAGGACCGCCTGGGCGAGCCGGGGGCCGACGCCGTTGGCGGTCTGGAGCAGCTCGAAGACCTGCTTCTCGTCGTCGTCGGCGAAGCCGTACAGGGTCAGCGAGTCCTCCCGCACGACCAGTGACGTGGCGAGTTTGGTGTGCTGGCCGATGCGCAGTTCGGCCAGGGTGTTGGGCGTGCACTGGAGGGCCATGCCGATGCCGCCGACCTCGACCACCGCGGTGTCGGGGGCGAGGGCCGCGACCGGGCCGCTGACGAACGCGATCATCGGGTGACCTTCCGTACGGAGTGCTGGGCGTGGGCCTGTTGCAGCCTGTTGAGCGCGGGGGCGCGCCAGATGTGACAGATGGCGAGGGCCAGCGCGTCCGCCGCGTCGGCCGGCTTGGGCGGGGCGTCGAGCCGCAGGAGCCGCGTCACCATCGCGCCGACCTGCGCCTTGTCGGCGCGGCCGCTGCCGGTGACGGCGGCCTTGACCTCGCTGGGAGTGTGCAGGGCGACGGGGATGCCGCGGCGCGAGGCGCACAGCATGGCGACCGCGCTGGCCTGGGCGGTGCCCATCACCGTACGCACGTTGTGCTGGCTGAACACCCGCTCCACGGCGACGAATTCGGGCCGGTGCGCGTCGAGCCACTCCTCGATGCCGCGCTCGATGGCGACCAGGCGATGGCCCAACTCGGCGTCCGGGGGCGTGCGTACGACGCCGACGCCCAGCATGGTGAGCGGCCGGCCCGCCATCCCCTCGACGACGCCCACACCACACCGCGTCAGTCCGGGGTCCACCCCGAGTACGCGCACGGCCTCCCCCTCGGTCCCTCGGTGATCTTTGACTTGCCGCCAGGCTATCCGCTGCCACTGACAACGGCGGCGGGCCGATGGGACGTGTCCCATCGGCCCGCCGAAAACACTCAGCCCGCGCGGTCCTACGCGTCGACCTTCTCCATGACCTCGTCGGAGACGTCGAAGTTGGCGAAGACGTTCTGGACGTCGTCGCTGTCCTCCAGCGCGTCGATCAGCTTGAAGATCTTCCGCGCGCCCTCTTCGTCCAGCTCGACCTGCATGGTCGGGACGAAGTTGGAGTCGGCCGAGTCGTAGTCGATACCGGCCTCCTGGAGCGCGGTACGGACCGCGACCAGGTCGGTCGCCTCGGAGATGATCTCGAAGGACTCACCGAGGTCGTTGACTTCCTCCGCACCCGCTTCCAGGACCGCGTCCAGGACGTCGTCCTCGGAGAGCTCGGCCTTGGGCAGGACGATGACGCCCTTGCGGTTGAAGAGGTACGAGACCGAACCCGGGTCGGCCATGTTGCCGCCGTTGCGGGTCATCGCGACACGTACGTCGGAGGCGGCACGGTTGCGGTTGTCGGTGAGGCACTCGATGAGCACCGCGACACCGTTGGGGCCGTAACCCTCGTACATGATCGTCTCGTAGTCGGCACCGCCCGCTTCGAGACCGGCACCGCGCTTGAGCGCGGAGTCGATGTTCTTGTTGGGCACCGACTGCTTCTTGGCCTTCTGTACGGCGTCGAAGAGCGTCGGGTTGCCGTCGATGTCGGCGCCACCGGTGCGGGCCGCGACCTCGATGTTCTTGATCAGCTTCGCGAAGAGCTTGCCGCGCTTGGCATCGATCACGGCCTTCTTGTGCTTCGTCGTAGCCCATTTAGAGTGGCCGGACATCTGCCTGTCTCCTTCGCGTAACCCATTCTGCGTCGTTCGGCAGAGATCCTACCGGGACCCGGCCCGCCCGTCGCCCGGCCCCCGCCCGTCAGCAGGCGCTTTCGCGCCCCTCTTTCAGGAGGCGGCGCGCACCATGTCCACGAACAGGGCGTGCATGCGGTGGTCGCCGGTCAGCTCGGGGTGGAACGAGGTGGCCAGGGCGTTCTTCTGGCGCACGGCGACGATGTGTCCGCCGTGTTCGGCGAGCACCTCGGTCTCGGCGCCCACGGACTCGACCCAGGGCGCGCGGATGAACACGCCTTCCACGGGGCCCACGCCCGAAACCTCGACGGTCGCCTCGAAGGACTCGTTCTGCCGGCCGAAGGCGTTGCGGCGGACGATCATCTCGATGCCGCCGATGGTCTCCTGGCCCGACCTCGGGTCAAGGATCTTGTCGGCGAGCATGATCAGCCCGGCGCAGGTGCCGTACACCGGCAGGCCCGCCCGCACCCGCTCGCGCAGCGGCTCCAGCATGCCGAACAGCGCGGCGAGCTTGGAGATGGTGGTGGACTCGCCGCCGGGTATGACCAGGCCGTCCACCTCGGCGAGCTCCTCGGGGCGCCTGACCGGCCTGGCCACGGCGTCCGCCGCGGCCAGGGCGATGAGGTGCTCCCGTACGTCGCCCTGGAGGGCCAGGACACCGATCACGGGTGTGTTCATGAGTGGTTACCAGCCGCGGTTGGCGTAGCGCTCGGTCTCGGGCAGGGTGTCGCAGTTGATGCCGACCATGGCCTCGCCCAGGTTGCGGGAGGCGTCCGCGATGATCTTCGGGTCGTCGAAGAAGGTGGTGGCCTTCACGATGGCGGCGGCGCGCTTGGCCGGGTCGCCCGACTTGAAGATGCCGGAGCCGACGAAGACGCCCTCGGCGCCGAGCTGGCGCATCAGCGCGGCGTCGGCGGGGGTGGCCACGCCGCCGGCGGAGAACAGCACGACGGGGAGCTTGCCGAGCTCGGAGACTTCCTTGACCAGCTCGTACGGGGCGCGCAGCTCCTTGGCGGCGGCGTACAGCTCGTTGTTGTCGAAGCCGCGCAGCTTGGCGATCTCGTTCTTGATCTGGCGCAGGTGGCGGACGGCCTCGACGACGTTGCCGGTGCCGGCCTCACCCTTGGAGCGGATCATGGCCGCGCCCTCGGCGATGCGGCGCAGGGCCTCGCCCAGGTTGGTGGCGCCGCAGACGAACGGCGTGGTGAAGGCGAACTTGTCGCTGTGGTTGACCTCGTCGGCCGGGGTCAGGACCTCGGACTCGTCGATGTAGTCGACGCCGAGGGACTGCAGGACCTGGGCCTCGACGAAGTGGCCGATGCGGGACTTGGCCATCACCGGGATGGAGACCGCGCCGATGATCTCCTCGATCATGTTCGGGTCGGACATCCGGGCCACGCCGCCGTCCTTGCGGATGTCGGCCGGAACCCGCTCCAGGGCCATGACGGCCACGGCGCCCGCGTCCTCGGCGATCTTCGCCTGCTCGGCGTTGACGACGTCCATGATCACGCCGCCCTTGAGCTGCTCGGCCATGCCGCGCTTGACGCGCGCGGTGCCGATGGCGGGGCTGTCGGACTGGGGGGTGCTGGAAGGCGTGGTGGACACGGAGCGACCTCACTGGGGCGAAGAAGGGATTCTGCTGTCCCGAGAGAACCCCGGCGGAGCAGGCCACATCAAGGGCCAATGCGCACCCGGTGGATCGTTTTCGCCGGTCAGCCGGTCAGCCGGTCAACTGGTCAACTGGTCAACCGGTCAGGTGCCCGGCCGGTCGGCCAGCGCCGTCGGCGGCTCGTCGTCCATCTCGAAGGCGAGCGGGAACGGCGCGTGCCCGGCCAGCCGCAGCCAGCGCACCGTGCGGTGCCGGCGCAGCGCCCGCGCCGCCCGCACCGCGTCGTTGTGGAAGCGGCGCGCCATCGGCACCCTGCGCACGGCCTGCGCCAGTTCCTCGGCGGCCTCCACACCGCCGGGCGCCTCCCGTACGGAGTCGACCTGCGCGGGCTCCCCGAACACCGCGCGCAGCGCCTGGCTCAGCTCGCTCTCGGCGACCTCCCGGTGTTCCTCCTCCGCCTGGCGCGCGGCGTGCGCGGCCTCGTACAGGACGATGGAGGCGGCGGGGTCGAGCACCCCGCTGGTGGCGAGTTCCTGGGTGACCGAGGCGCGGCGCAGCAGTTGGGCGTCGAGCGAGGCACGGGCCAAGTCGATGCGGGCGTGCAGCCGGTCGAGCCGGCCGGCGGTCCAGCTGAGGTAGAGGCCGATCGCGACCAGGGCGACGGCGATCCAGATGAGGGTTACGGTCACGGGCCGCAAGGCTACCGGGGCACCGGACCCGCCCGCCCCGCGCCGCTCTCGGAACGCGCGGTGCCGCAGGGAAGGCTGAGCCCTCCGGGGCCACCGGATTCGGGCGGGTGGGGAGGAACGGGCAGTGGGCTAAAGGCAGTTGGCGGGTTCGGGCGCGGCGCGGCGGGGCGAGCACGGTGCCGTGGCCGCCCGGGCCCCACCGGGGTCAGTCCCGGGCGAGCCCGAACCGCGCCCGGAATCCGGTGCGTTCGTCCGTCGCCACCGCCGCCGCGCCGTGCGTCACCGTCTCGTACACCGCGAGGATGTCCGCGCCGACCGTCGCCCAGTCGAAGCGCCGCACATGGGCCGAGCCGCGTTCGCCGAGGCCCGCGCGTCGGGCCGGGTCGGCGAGCAGGCGTACCGCGGCGGAGGCCAGCGCGTCGGCGTCCTCGTTGGCGAAGAGGTCGCCCGCCGCGCCCTGGTCCAGGACCTGGGCGAAGGCGTCCAGGTCGCTGGCGAGGACCGCGGCGCCCGCCGAGAGCGCCTCGACCAGGATGATCCCGAAGCTCTCGCCGCCGGTGTTGGGGGCGACGTACACGTCCACGCTGCGCAGCAGCCGCGCCTTGTCCTCGTCGCTCACCATGCCGAGGAACTCGACCCGGGAGCGCATCTCGGCCGGCAGCGAGGCGACCGCCTCCTCCTCGTCGCCGCGGCCGGCCACGAGCAGTCGGGTGTCCGGGCGCTCGGCGAGGATCTTGGGGAAGGCCTTCATCAGGACCGGCAGTCCCTTGCGCGGCTCGTCGATGCGGCCGATGAAGCCGAGGGTCTGCCCCTGCCACTCCTTGTTCGGCTCGGCCTTGGCGAAGAAGTCGACGTCCACGCCGTTGGGGATCACCACCGCGTCACCGCCGAGGTGTTCCACGAGGGTGCGCCGCGCGTACTCGCTGACGGCGATGCGCGCGCTGATCTTCTCCAGGGCGGGCTGGAGGATCGGATACGCCGCGATCATGGCGCGGGAGCGGGGGTTGGAGGTGTGGAAGGTCGCCACGATGGGCCCCTGCGCGGCCCAGCAGGACAGCAGGCCGAGCGAGGGCGAGGCCGGCTCGTGGATGTGGATCACGTCGAAGGTGCCGTCGTGCAGCCAGCGCCGCACCCGGGCCGCCGAGAGGAACCCGAAGTTGAGCCGCGCCACCGAGCCGTTGTACGGGACCGGGACGGCCCGGCCCGCCGAGACGACGTACGGCGGCAGCGGGGTCTCGTCGTCGGCGGGGGCGAGCACCGACACCTCGTGGCCGAGGCGGATGAGGTGCTCCGCCAGGTCCCGGATGTGGAACTGGACGCCGCCCGGGACGTCCCACGAGTACGGGCAGACGATGCCGATCTTCACGGCTGTCGCTCCTCCAGGTCCGCGAGCCACAGGCGTTGCAGCATGTGCCAGTCCTCCGGGTGGTCGGCGATTCCGGTGGCGAAGGCGTCTGCCACCGCCTGTGTCATCGAGGACGTCCTGGAGGCCCGGTCACCTGTCTCGGGCACCTCGACGGGCGGGTGCACCCGGCCCTTCATGATCGGCGAGTCGTCGTACCAGAGCGTCACCGGCAGCAGCACCGCGCCGGTCTGCTGGGCCAGCATGGCCGGCCCCGCGGGCATCCGGGTCGTCTCGCCGAAGAACTTGACCTCGACGCCGGACGCCGACAGGTCGCGGTCGGCGACCAGGCAGACCAGGCCGCCCGCACGCAGCCGCCGGGCCAGGGTGCCGAAGGCGGCGCCGCCGGTGTGCGGCAGCACCTCCATGCCCAGGCTCTCGCGGTAGGCGACGAAGCGGTCGTAGAGGGACTCGGGCTTGAGGCGCTCGGCGACGGTGGTGAAGGGGGTGCTCATCCTGGTGGTGACCCAGGCGCCCGCGAGGTCGTAGTTGCCCATGTGGGGCAGCGCGACGACGACGCCCCGCCCCGAGCCGAGGGCGTCGACGAGGTTGTGGACGTCCTCGGGCACGAAGCCGTTCGCCATCCGGTCCCGGCTCCACGACGGCAGCCGGAAGGACTCCATCCAGTACCGCATGTAGGAGCGCATGCCCGCCCGGGAGAGGGCCGCGAGCCGCTCGGGGGACGCGTCGGGCACGACCCGGGCCAGGTTGGACTCCAGGCGCAGCACGCTCTTGCCGCGCCGCTTCCACACCTGGTCGGCGATGCGCCGCCCGAGCCCGTTCGCGACGGGCTCGGGGAGCTTCTTGACGGTGGACCAGCCAAGGCCGTAGAGCGCGTCGGTCAGCCTGTCCTTCATGCGCCCGCCTCGCCGGCCGCCCGCGCGGCGGCGGCATCCGCCTCGGCGGACTCCCGGCGGACGGTCACCACGCGCTGGATCAGCGTGACCAGGCTGCCGACGGCGACGATCCACAGCGCGATGGGAAGCAGCACCTGGATGCCCGGCACCCCGAAGTTGTGCAGTCCGGCCAGGCCCGCCGCGACCAGCGAGATCACGAGCCGCTCGGCGCGCTCGACCAGGCCGTTGACCGCGACGGGAAGGCCGATCGCCTCGCCGCGCGCCTTGGTGTAGGACACCACCTGGCCGCTGGCCAGGCAGAAGATGGCCACCGCGCACAGCACGTTGTTGTCGCCCTGCCCGGCGTACCAGAGCGCGAAGCCGCCGAAGATCGCGCCGTCGGCGACCCGGTCGAGGGTCGAGTCGAGGAACGCGCCCCAGCGGCTGGAGATCCCGGCCTGGCGGGCCATGTTGCCGTCGACCAGGTCGGAGAAGACGAAGAGGGTGATGACGATGGTGCCCCAGAAGAACTCTCCACGGGGGAAGAAGACCAGCGCCCCCGCCATCACTCCGGCCGTGCCGATGAGGGTCACCGCGTCCGGGCTGACTCCGCGGCGGAGCAGAAATGCGGCGAACGGCGTGAGGACACGCGTGAAGAATGCACGCGCGTACTTGTTCAGCATGGCCTTCCCGAGGGGTCGGTGTGGCCGCGCGGCCCCTGCTGGCCACCGGCCGACCCATCGTAGCCACGACTGCGCGGCCGCACCGCCGGGCACCCGCCGGGCGCGCTTCGGGCCACCTCGCGCGTGCGGACCCGTACGACGTATGGACGCACCGTGACGGGAGTGGAAAGCTCGAATTACCGCGGGCGTCGCAGATGCCGCCTCGGCACGCGGAGTCCGCGTGTCCGCGCCCCCCTCACCACCTCACCGCGCACGAAACCGGGAGGAACGGACATGGGCGACAAGGCGAACGCACACCCCGGAGCCGCCGGCAGGGCCCCGACGGCCGACCACCCCTCATCCGTACGGAACGTGGTGCTGGTCGGCCACAGCGGATCCGGGAAGACCACGCTGGTGGAAGCGCTCGCGCTGGCGGCGGGCGCCGTCAACCGCGCGGGCCGGGTCGAGGACGGCGGGACCGTCTCCGACTACGACGACATCGAGCACCGGCAGCAGCGCTCCGTACAGCTGTCGCTGGTGCCGGTGGAATGGGGTGGCTTCAAGATCAATATCTTGGACACCCCCGGATACGCCGACTTCGTCGGGGAACTCAGGGCCGGTCTGCGAGCGGCGGACGCGGCCCTTTTCGTCGTCTCGGCCGCGGACGGCGTGGACGGCTCGACCCGGATGGTCTGGGACGAGTGCGCGGCCGTCGGGATGCCCCGGGCCATCGTGGTCACGCACCTGGAGGCGGCCCGCGCCGACTTCTCCGCCATGACCGGCATCTGCGCCGAGGCGTTCGGCGGCGACGACCCCGACGCGGTGCTCCCGCTGTACCTCCCGGTGCACGGCACCGCAGGACCGGACGGGCACGCGCCGGTCACCGGCCTGATCGGGCTGCTCTCGCAGCGGGTCTTCGACTACGAGTCCGGCGAGCGCAAGGAGACCGAGCCCGACGAGGACCAGCTCCCGATGGTCGAGGAGGCCCGCAACCGGCTCATCGAGGGGATCATCGCCGAGAGCGAGGACGAGACCCTCATGGACCGCTACCTCGGCGGCGAGGACATCGATTTCGGGTCCCTGGTGAGCGACCTGGAGCGGGCCGTGGCGCGCGGCACCTTCCACCCCGTCCTCGCGGCGGCCCCGGCCGCCGAGGGCGCCAAACAGGGCCTCGGCACCATCGAGCTGCTGGAACTCGTCACCGGCGGCTTCCCCTCCCCCCTGGAGCGGGCCGCCCCCGGCCTCACCACCCCCGACGGCAGGCCGCGCCCGACGCCCGCCTGCGCCGTCGACGGCCCCCTGGTGGCCGAGGTGATCAAGACCTCGTCCGACCCGTACGTCGGCCGGATCAGCCTGGTCCGGGTCTTCTCCGGCACCCTGCGCCCCGACGAGACGGTGCACGTGTCCGGGCACGGCATGGCGGACCGGGGCCACGAGGACCACGACGTCGACGAGCGGGTCGGCGCCCTGTCCTCGCCGTTCGGCAAGCAGCAGCGCACGCTCACCCGGTGCGTCGCGGGCGACCTGGCGTGCGTGGCGAAGCTGACGCGGGCCGAGACCGGGGACACCCTGTCGGCCAAGGACGACCCGCTCCTGATGACACCGTGGGACATGCCCGACCCGCTGCTGCCGCTGGCCATCGAGGCGCACAGCAAGGCCGACGAGGACAAGCTCTCGCAGGGGCTCGCGCGCCTGGTCGCCGAGGACCCGACGATGCGGCTCGAACAGAACGCCCACACCCACCAGTTGGTGCTCTGGTGCCTGGGCGAGGCACACCGCGAGGTGGCCCTGGAGCGGCTGCGCAGCAGGTACGGCGTCCAGGTCGACGTCGTGGCGCACAAGGTGTCGCTGCGGGAGACCTTCGGCGAGAAGGCGGCCGGGCGCGGCCGGCACGTCAAACAGTCCGGCGGGCACGGGCAGTTCGCGATCTGCGAGATCGATGTGGAGCCGCTGCCGCCGGGCAGCGGCATCGAGTTCGTGGACAAGGTGGTCGGCGGCTCGGTCCCGCGCCAGTTCATCCCGTCCGTCGAGAAGGGCGTACGGGCCCAGGCGGCCAGGGGCGTCGCCGCGGGCTACCCGCTGGTGGACGTGCGCATCACGCTCCTGGACGGCAAGGCGCACTCGGTGGACTCCTCCGACGCCGCCTTCCAGACCGCGGGCGCCCTCGCGCTGCGGGAGGCGGCCGCCGAGGCGAGCATCCATCTGCTCGAACCGGTCGCCGAGGTCCAGGTCCTGGTCGCCGACGACTACGTGGGCCCGGTGATGAGCGACCTGTCCGGGCGGCGCGGCCGGGTGGTCGGCACCGAGCAGGCGGGGCCGGGGCGGACGCTGGTGCGGGCCGAGATCCCGGAGATCGAGATCGGCCGGTACGCGCTGGACCTCAGGTCGCTCTCGCACGGCACCGGCCGGTTCAGCCGCAGCTACGCCCGGCACGAGCCGATGCCCGCCCAGATCGCCGACAAAATGCGTGAACAGGCAGAAGAAGGACGCTAGTTGACAGCTCATCAGAAAGCCGCCCATCGCGAACTCCGCGCGGTGGGCGGCATTGCGATGTCCCCTGACGGGCGGCCCGCGACCCCGTTACGCTGGGGTCCCGGTCCAGCAGGTGTGCGGGGACCGGTGGCCGGGAACGGGCCGCACAGCAAGGACGCGCGGCGATGGGGGCGGCAGTGACGACGGAAGAGCCATTCTTCGACTTCTTGCCCAGGCCGCAGGTGCCGCTCCAGGGCTCCGCGGGCCAGACGGCCGCGACCCAGGCGCTCGCCTCGGCCGCGTACCGGGACAGTCCGGTCGAGGACATCCTCAAGGCCAACAGCGAGTGGCACGAGTCGGTGGTGACCAAGGGCAAGCTGTCGCTCTTCGAACCCAACCTCGGCGAGGCCTTCTCGCGGGCCGTCCAGTCCCGCATGCTCGGCGCCACCCGCAAGGGCATCATCCAGTCCTTCGGCACCGAGCCCGGCACCATCGTCGAGCACTGTCTGGCCTCGATCCGCATCCGCAAGGAGCGGGACACCAAACTGACCCTGGTCATGGGTGTCTTCGGGGTGCTCTTCCTGCCCGGGATGCTGCTCTGGCTTGCCGTCTTCCAGCTGCGCCGCACGCTGGCCGGCGCCAAGGACCGGCGGGCCGGCGCGCTCGGCACGGTCCTGATGGTGGCCGTGGCCGGGCTCGCCGTGCTCTTCCTGATCAAGCTGCCCTTCCACGGGATACTCGCGCTCTATCTGCGCGCGATGCTGGTGGCCCCGGTCATCGGCTGGTACTGGGCGAAGGTCATCTGCGAGCGGACCGCGCGCGATCTGCGCTCGCGCTGGGACAGCCTGCTCGGCGGCGGCGGCATAGGAGCCAAGATCCCCGAGGCGGTGCCCAAGAGCTCGGCGGCCGGTTCCGCCGAACAGCTGCGCCAGTCGCTGGTCAAGCTGGCCGCCGAGGACCAGAGCAACGTCGTCTTCTACGCGGGCCCCAAGGGCATACTCGGGATGGGCACCCGTTGGGGCAGCTGGCAGCTCGCCGAGGAGCTGGAGCCCAAGGAAGCCGGCAAGGAGATCCACGGCTTCCGCAGCTGGGACGTCATACGGGCCATCCAGGACCGCCTCCAGCTCCTGGAACGCGGCCCCCTGCACACCGGCGGCTTCCCCACCCCCTCCATCAAGAACTGGGTGGTCTCACCGATCGGCGAGGGCGCCAAGGAGGTCTCCCGGCCCAGCGGCCAGGACATCGACAACTTCCAGGTGCGCCAGCACGAGATACAGCGCATCTGCAACGAGCAGCAGTTCTCCAGCGGCAACCGCCACTACCTGGGCGTTCAATTCACGCTCTGGGACGGCCAGTTGGTCATCACCATGATGGTCACCGTCACCGTGCTGCACGAGACCCTGCGCATCGAGGTGACCGGGCACGCGCTCGGCCCGGTGCACGCCCTGTTCACCACCAAGCCCTCGCCCAAGACGAGGGAGGTCGACAAGACCTTCAAGTTCTGGGAGAAGAAGACGATCCAGCTGCCCCTGGTCGACGCCAACGAGGTGGTGCGCCTGGCCGCCCGGGCCCCGCTGACCTGGTACCCGCCGCTCCTGGACCACCTGGGCGGCCGGATAGCGCTGCCGGAGCCGTTCGGGCTGCGGCACGCCTGGGCCGACAAGCCCTGGCGCCACCGCTTCATGGCCGACGACGCGATGCGCGCGGCGACGCCGGTCCTGCGGGTGGTCCACTCCGCCGCCATGAAGGTGCTCGACGAGCACGGAGTGAACACCGACCGCTTCACCAACCGCTCGATGATCCTCAGCGGCATGGTCCAGGACGCGGCACCGCGCAAGGCGGACCTGTACGACGCGTGAGGACTACGCGGGCCAGGCGTCGGCCAGCATCTGGCGGGTGTCCGCGAGGAGTTGGGGCAGCACCTTGGTGTGGCCGACGACCGGCATGAAGTTGGTGTCGCCGCCCCAGCGCGGCACGACGTGCTGGTGCAGATGGGCGGCGATCCCGGCACCGGCCACCGCGCCCTGGTTCATCCCGATGTTGAACCCGTGGGCGCCGGAGGCGGCACGCAGCGCGGTCATCGCCCGCTTGGTGAGGTCGGCGAGCTCCAGCGTCTCGGCCTCGTCCAGCTCCGTGTAGTCGGCCACGTGACGGTAGGGCACCACCATCAGGTGCCCGCCGTTGTACGGGTAGAGGTTGAGCACCGCGTAGACGTGCTCGCCCCGCTTGATGATCAGGCCGTCCTCGTCCGACTTCGCCGGAATCGAGCAGAACGGACATCCGTCGCCGGACTCCGGTCCCGTCGGCTTGTTCTCGCCCTGGATGTAGGCCATCCGGTGGGGCGTCCACAGGCGCTGGAACGCGTCCTGCGTCCCCACTCCGATCTGCTGCTCCGGCTCAGTCGTCATGGTGTGCAGCATATGACTTCGGCGCACCGGAGCGTCGCCCGGGTTGCCGGCGGCGGAACGCGGACGGGCCCCCGGGAAAGCACGCTTCCCGGGGGCCCTCGGCGTACGGCGGTCGTCAGACCTGGGTGCGCTCCGCCACGACCTTCTCGATCTTCGCGATGGCCTCGGCCACCGGGACGCCGTTCTCCTGCGAACCGTCGCGGTAGCGGAAGGAGACGGCACCGGCGGCCATGTCCTCGTCACCCGCGATGATCATGAACGGGACCTTCTGCTTCTGCTGGTTGCGGATCTTCTTCTGCATCCGGTCCGACGACGCGTCGACCTCGACCCGCAGCCCCTTGGCCTTGGCCTGGCGGGCGAAGTCCTGGAGGTACTCCACGTGCGCGTCGCCGATCGGGATGCCGACCGCCTGGACGGGAGCCAGCCACGCCGGGAACGCGCCCGCGTAGTGCTCGAGGAGCACCGCGAAGAAGCGCTCGATGGAGCCGAACAGGGCGCGGTGGATCATCACCGGGCGCTGCTTGGTGCCGTCGGGGCCGGTGTACTCCAGGTCGAAGCGCTCGGGCAGGTTGAAGTCGAGCTGGACGGTCGACATCTGCCAGGTGCGGCCGATGGCGTCGCGCGCCTGCACCGAGATCTTCGGGCCGTAGAAGGCGGCGCCGCCGGGGTCGGCGACCAGTTCGAGGCCCTGCTTCTCGGCCACCGCGCGGAGCGTGTCGGTGGCCTCCTCCCAGATCTCGTCCGAGCCGACGAACTTCTCCGGGTCCTTGGTCGACAGCTCCAGGTAGAAGTCGTTCAGACCGTAGTCGCGGAGCAGGTTCAGGACGAAGGTGAGCGTCCGGTCCAGCTCGTCGGCCATCTGCTCCTTGGTGCAGTAGATGTGCGCGTCGTCCTGGGTGAAGCCCCGGGCCCGGGTCAGGCCGTGCACCACGCCCGACTTCTCGTACCGGTACACCGTGCCGAACTCGAAGAGCCGCAGCGGCAGTTCACGGTAGGAACGCCCGCGCGCATCGAAGATCAGGTTGTGCATCGGGCAGTTCATGGGCTTCAGGTAGTAGTCCACGCCCTCGTCGAGCTGCATGGGCGGGTACATGCCGTCGGCGTACCAGTCCAGGTGGCCCGAGGTCTCGAAGAGCTTCCCCTTGGTGGCGTGCGGGGTGTAGACGAACTCGTAGCCCTCCTCCTCGTGCCGGCGGCGCGAGTAGTCCTCCATGACCCGGCGGATGATGCCGCCCTTGGGGTGGAAGACGGCGAGGCCGGAGCCGATCTGCTCCGGGATGGAGAACAGGTCGAGCTCGTTGCCGAGCTTGCGGTGGTCGCGCTTCTCGGCCTCGGCGAGGAACTCCAGGTGCGCCTTCAGCTCGTCCTTGGAGGGCCAGGCGGTGCCGTAGATGCGCTGGAGCATCGGGTTCTTCTCGCTGCCGCGCCAGTAGGCGGCGGCGTTGCGCATCAGCTTGAACGCGGGGATGTTGCGGGTGGTGGGCAGGTGGGGACCGCGGCAGAGGTCCTTCCAGCACAGCTCGCCGGTCTTGGCGTCGAGGTTGTCGTAGATGGTCAGCTCGCCGCCGCCCACCTCCACGTTCGCGCCGTCGTCGGTGGACGCGGCGCCCTTGATGCCGATGAGCTCCAGCTTGTACGGCTCGTCCGCGAGCTCCTCGCGGGCGGCCTCGTCGGTGACGACGCGGCGCGAGAAGCGCTGGCCGCGCTTCTGGATCTCCTGCATCTTCTTCTCGACGGCCTTGAGGTCCTCGGGCGTGAACGGCTTCTCGACGTCGAAGTCGTAGTAGAAGCCGTCCCGCACCGGCGGTCCGATGCCCAGCTTGGCCTCGGGGAAGAGCTCCTGGACGGCCTGCGCCATGACGTGCGCGGTGGAGTGGCGCAGGATGTTGAGGCCGTCCTCGGAGGAGATCTCGACGGGCTCGACCTCCTCGCCGTCCTTCACCTCGTACGCGAGGTCCTTCAGCTCACCGGCCACGCGGGCCGCGACGATGGTGCGCTCACCGGCGAAGAGCTCGGCGGCCGTAGTGCCCGTCGTCACCACGCGCTCTTCCCGCTCGGAATCGCGTTGGATGATCACACGGACGTCTGACACCGGACTTCTCCTGCCGTAGGGGGCGCGCAGCGCGTGTCGCGTACGCGGAACGATCCTACCGAGCCGGTGGGGTACGCCGCGAAACGGTTTGCCGGCGCTCAGTCCGCGGCCTCGTCCGGCTCCGCTCCGCAGGCCTCCTCGAAGAAGTCGAGGTTCTCCTGGAGCGACTTCATCAGGCGGTCCCGCTCGGCGTCGTCGACCTGCACGGGGGTGACCTCGCGGGCGGCCGACAGCCGCCGGAAGCCGCCCCGGCTCTCCAGTCGCCCCACGACCCGGATCGGCAGCCCGACCAGATGCGCGTGCCCGGCGATCCGGTACGCCTCCTCGTCCAGCTCCATGCGGACGTGCGGGACCTCCGCCCCGGCGAGCACCCGCAGCCGTACGACGCCGGGCCCGCGCGGTCCCGAGCGGCGCAGCCGCACCACGGCGCCGGTGATCCGCACCGGCACGGAGGGCTCGTCGCTCAGGTAGCGCGCGCCGGCCGCGCGCAGCGCGGGCAGGTCGCCGGGCGAGAAGTCGACGGGCTCGGGGCGGGCCGCGCACCCGGCGGGCACCCCGGCGGCGGGGGCCCAGTCGAGGGCGACCCGGACGCCTTCGGTGCCGTGCACGAGGGCGACCACCGACTCGGTCAGCTCCCGGCTCACACCGGCCCGTACGGCCGCGTCGAAGGCTTCCATGCCGCCCGTGGTGCGCTGGTAGTCGACCGCGTCCCGCACCGCGTTGAGGGCCGCGTAGAGGCGGACCACGGCGGGCCGCCCGGACGCGGACGGCACGAACGCGGTGAGCCCGCCGCCGGGTCCCGGTTCGACGAGGACGCCTTCGAGGGAGGCGAGGGCCTGCCTGCGGTGGCGGGCCCCGTAGTACCCGGCCGGCCCGCGCACGGCGAGCGCGCCCGCGAGCAGCATCCGGTGCGCGGCCCCGCGCAGCCGGTCCTGCTCGCTCCAGGAGGCGGCGCCCGCCGGGCCCTCGGGGACCTCGCGCCACCAGCGCACCTCGTCGCTGGGCAGCGCGAGCGAGACCAGCACCTCGCGCGCGGAGGGCGTCGCGCTGCGGGCGAGCGCGGTGAGGGCCTCGCCGAGCAGGTCGTCGCAGTCGGGATAGGCCCGGCTCTCGGGGACCAGCAGGCTCGTGCCGGAGGCGACCGCGCCGGGCGGCGTCCAGCGCGCGTAGCGCCCCGCCGCTCCCCCGCGCCGCCGCCAGCCGTGCCGGTGGAGGAGCACCCCGAGCACCGTCGGGTCCACCTGGCCGGGAACCGGCGGCGTGCCGCCGGGATCGTCGTCGGGCCAGCGCATCAGGGCCTCCCTCCCACCCCGACCCGCGTCATGATCTCGCAGAGCGCGCGGTCGTCGAAGATCCGCGAGGTCGGTATTCGCACCGTGGTCCTGCGCCGGCCGGTCACCGGGTGTCCGGCCAGATTGGTCCAGTAGCAGCAGTGCCGCAGCGCCAGGCGGTCGTGGCCCGCGCGCAGCCACTCGTCCCGGATCCTCGGCGCCAGCATCACGACCAGGATCTTGTGCACCGACACGGGTGTGCGGGCCAGCTTCACCAGGTGGTCGTTGTCCAGCGTGAAGGAGAAGGCCCCGCCCGGCGGATGCGGCGGAATCTGGTACGTGCACTTGAGCTGCACCTTGATCGTCACTTCGTCGTCGACGGTGTGCCCGGGAGCGCTGTGGCTCACGTGCCAGTCGATGCCGTTGTCCGGAAAGGGCTGCGACAGCGAACATCCCGCGGCCGCCGCCACCGCGTGCAGGTAGCCCACCTGAAGGGTCTCCATGCAGGCGGTGGTGGCGAGCGAGCCGCGCAGCGGTGCGATCCGCTCGGGCAGCAGACCGTGCCCGGGCGCGGCCGGATCGGGCTGCGCGAGCGCCATGGCTGTCGTATGCCTTCCGGAACTGTGCCGAACTTTTTCCCTGACGGAACGTCAAACGCCATTCCCGTCAAGAGTGTTGTCTCCGTACTCGGCTCCCCGCAAACGGCGTATGTCGCAAACAGCCCGGGTATCACGGAAACGGGCAGGGGATGCACGCCATCTGCCGGTAGGGCGCGAGGAGTTGAGTAGACATGACGTGCTGGTACGAAGGTCCCCTGGCGGCGTTCGACACGGAGACGACCGGGGTGGACGTCGAAGGGGACCGGATAGTCTCGGCCGCGCTGGTGGTCCAGGACGGGCCCGGGGCACGGCCGCGGTCGACGCGGTGGCTGGTCAACCCGGGCGTACCCGTTCCGGCGGGCGCCACCGCGGTGCACGGCCTGACCGATGAGCACCTCCAGCGGAACGGGCGCTGGCCGGCGCCGGTGATGGACGAGATGGCGAAGTGCCTCGCCGAGCAGTGCGTGGCGGGCCGGCCCCTGGTCATCATGAACGCGCCGTTCGATCTGACGCTCCTGGACCGGGAGTTGAAGCGGCACCGCGCGGCCTCCCTGGCCCACTACCTGGGCCAGAATCCGATGCGGGTGCTCGATCCCCGGGTCCTGGACAAGCATCTGGACCGCTACCGCAAGGGCCGCCGTACGCTCACCGACCTGTGCGAGCACTACGGCGTGACGCTTGAGGGCGCCCACGACGCGGCCGCCGACGCGCTGGCCGCCCTGGAGGTCGTACGGGCGGTGGGCCGCAGGTTCGCGGCCCGCCTGGAGCGCCTGACGCCCACCGAACTGCACACCCTCCAGGCGACCTGGCACGCCGCGCAGGCCCGCGGTCTGCAGGCCTGGTTCACCCGGCAGGGCACCCCGGAAGTGGTGGACACGGCGTGGCCGCTGCGGCCCGAACTCCCGGCGGCCGCCTGAGTGTTGACGGCGGCACCGGCAGCGGCACCGGCAACAAGAAGGCCGGTCCGTCGATGACGGACCGGCCTTTCCCGGTGGGCGATACTGGGTTCGAACCAGTGACCTCTTCGGTGTGAACGAAGCGCTCTCCCACTGAGCTAATCGCCCGGGAACGGACTGAACCATACAGGCCGACGGGCCCAGCTTTCAAACCGCGCACCCGTCTCCCGGCCGCCGCCCCTCGACGACGCGCTCCGCCCGGCTTTCCTTCGTCAGGCGGTGCCGCAATCCGCGCCTGCCCGACCGCATCATCAGGGCGTGGTTGGCCCGGAACACCGGGCGGCCGGGCACCGCGAGCCGCCGCATGAGCGGCTTGCGCACCTCGACCTCCTGCTCGTAGACGGCCCGTGTCCCGCCCCGGTGCGCGGACAGCGTCCAGCGCGCCCACCCTTCGAGATCGCCGACGAGCGCGACCTCCAGGACCAGCGCCGCCGGGTCGCGCCGCCGCTCGCGGGCGGTGACGAACAGGTCGTACGGCACGAGCGAGCGGATCCGGGCGGTGCCGGTGCGGTCGTCGACGGGGGTCACCTCGCGGATCTCCCGCCACCAGCGCGGGTACTCCTCGACGCGCTCCAGGGCGGCGTAGACGGCGCGGGGAGCGGCCCGCAGGTCCCAGACGCTGCGGAAGCGGTAGTGGCACCAGTTCATGCCGCCAGTCTGCGTGCGGGGGCCCGGGGGCGGAACACCCGGGAACGCCGAAGGCCCCGGAGATCGAAATGATCTCCGGGGCCTTCGCATCCGGGTGGGCGATACTGGGTTCGAACCAGTGACCTCTTCGGTGTGAACGAAGCGCTCTCCCACTGAGCTAATCGCCCGGGCGCACCGCAAACATTACCGCATGTCAGCGGGGCCTTGGACCACGCGCGGTCACTCGTTGATCTTCCACGGCATCACCATGCCGAACTTCCACAGGTAGACGCCGACGAGCACGGCGACGATCACCAGGCCGACCGTCGTCAGGATGATGTTGCGGCGCCGCACCCTGGGGTCGAGCGCCTTCTGCGCGGCCTCGGTGACCTTGCGCTTCGTCCAGCGCAGCACCAGCTGGGCCCAGACGAATTCGGTCGCCCAGATCGCCATGCCGCCGAAGATCACCAGCCAGCCGGGCCCGGGCAGCGGCAGCATCACGATTCCGGCGGCCACCACCGCCAGACCCACCACGAAAACGCCGACCTGCCAGCTCAGGTGCAGCGGCCGCGACGCCTTGATGAACTCCGGCGCACGCGATCCGAGGGCCGCGGCGCCCTGTTCGTCACTCCCCGTATCCATGGGCCCAACCTACCGGAACGGTGTCCAAAAACGCGTTCACCGAAATGGACCTATGACTCAAAGTAATAGTCGGCCGTACGAGCTACGTGAAGGCCCGCAAAACGGTCAGAGGGGTTTACAACGGCACCGTAGGTGGCATGTCGATTTCGCCGACGTGCGAATCCCCGAGCGCACACTGAGCGAAAGGCCCTGGCGCTTATGAACACCACGGTCAGCTGCGAGCTGCACCTGCGCCTCGTTGTGTCGAGCGAGTCCTCACTGCCTGTACCCGCGGGCCTGCGGTATGACACGGCCGATCCCTATGCCGTGCACGCCACCTTCCACACCGGAGCCGAGGAAACCGTCGAGTGGGTCTTCGCTCGCGACCTCCTCGCCGAGGGCCTGCACCGGCCCACCGGAACCGGCGACGTCAGAGTCTGGCCGTCACGCAGTCACGGTCAGGGTGTCGTCTGTATCGCCCTGAGCTCGCCGGAAGGAGAAGCCCTGCTCGAAGCCCCGGCGCGGGCCCTGGAGTCGTTCCTGAAACGGACCGACGCCGCGGTGCCGCCCGGCACCGAGCACCGTCACTTCGATCTCGACACGGAACTCTCGCACATCCTGGCCGAGAACAACTGAGGCCAGGCAGAGAGCCGCACGGCGCCGTCCGACTCGGGGCGACGGCGCCGCGCGGACAACCACATAACGGCAGTGACCGGTGCCGTCCCCCACGAAAGCCGTCGTGGGGGACGGCACCGGTGCGCGTTCGGCACGAGCCGCTAGAGTCCTCCAGCATCGACGGGCGCCCGCCCGACGCAGGCCAGGGAGCGAATCGTGCTGATCCCTCACGACACCCGAAGCGCGCTCGAGATGGTGGTCGATCTGGTGAACACCGCGCCGGAGAGCGAGGCCACCGACCGCCTCGCCGATGTGGAGGCGCTGTACGGCTTCGTGCACGACCACAGCGTGAGCGGTGTGGAGCGGCTGTCCATCGGTGACCTGGTGGGCGTCCAGGGGGTGCGCAGCAGGTTCGCGGAGATCTTCGCGGCGCCCGACGCCCGCAGCGCCGCCGAACTCGTCAACCAGCTGGTCGCGGCCGCCGGCACCACCCCGCAGCTGACCAACCACGACGGCTACGACTGGCACGTGCACTACTTCGCGCCGGGCGCCTCGGTGGCCGACCACCTGGCCGCCGACGGCGGCATGGCGCTCGCCTTCATCGTCGTCACCGGTGAGCAGGAACGCCTTCGCAGGTGCGAGGCGCCGGACTGCGGCCGGGCCTTCGTGGACCTCTCCCGCAACCGCTCCCGCCGCTACTGCGACAGCCGCACCTGCGGAAACCGCCTGCACGTGGCGGCGTACCGGGCCCGCCGCAAGGAAGCCGAAGCCGCGCGCTGACCTTGCCGCCGCGCGCTCAGAGCAGGAACAGGTCATGCACGGCCGCCATGAGCAACAGGCAGCCGATCACCCCCAGGAAGATCATCAGGGGTGGCTGGGAGAGCGCGAAGAGACAGCCCCGCGCCTGCGGGTCGGGCGCGCTCGGCTTGTCGGTCGGTGCAGGGGTGGAGCCCTGGGAAGTGTCCAGCATCTCGGGGCGATGATGACCCAGCCGCACCGCATGGGTATACCAACACGCCCATAAACAGCGGGAGTTCGCCCGATCTTGTAGCGCGTACGAGGCCGGCCGCGCGCGGCTCCCGCCCCTTCGCGCTCCCGGCGGAACGGGGTGAAAACCTCAGATGCCGTGCTTTTTCAGGATGGCCTCGATGTCGCTGAAGTCCTCGCTCGGGGCGGGGGCGGCCTTGGCCTTCGCGGCGGGCTGTGCGGCCGGCGCGCGGCCCGCGCCGAGCGAGGGGGCGGACGCCGCGGGAGCCACCGCGTCCCGCTGCGCCGCCGCCGCGGCCTTGCGTTCCTTGCGGGTGCCGCCCGTGCGCCGCTCGACGGCCCGGGTGGTCATGAACAGCAGCCAGGCGACCCCGAGCAGCCCGAAGCCGAGCCATACGCTCGGCTTGAAGACGATGCCGGACACCCACTGCACGACGCCGGTCATGACCAGACCGACGGGGACCAGCGAATAGGCGGCGATGCGCGTAGCCGCGAGGAAGCGCTTGCGGTACGCCGTGATGGCAGCGATGCCCAGTCCGGCCGCGGAAACGGCGGAGCAGACGGTCTCGGCAAGCATCCGGTTCCTCCAGGCATGAGGGGTATGGCTTCTTCCATCCTGCACCGGAACCCGCCGCCCGGGCCACGGTCGGGCGGGACCTCAGGGAGATCTCCGGGGCGGGATCCTCCCCAGGTGCCGGTTGCTGGGAGACTGGCCCCATGAGCGACACCACCCCCTCCAGCACCGCGGGCCCCGTCCTCCTCGACGTGTGGTGCGAGCTGCAGTGCCCCGACTGCCGCACCGCCCTCGACGACATCCGCGCCCTGCGCGCCCGCTACGGCGACCGCCTCGACATCCGGCTGCGGCACTTCCCGCTGGAGAAGCACAAGCACGCCTTCGCCGCGGCCCAGGCCGCCGAGGAGGCCTTCGAGCAGGGGCAGGGCTGGCCGTACGTGGAGGCGGTGCTCGCCCGCACCGAGCGTCTCGCCGAGCGGGGCGAGCCTGCGCTCGTGGACGCGGCGGCCGAACTCGGCCTGGACGCCGAGGAGTTCGAGACCGCTCTCATCGACGGGCGGCACATCCTGATCGTCGACGCCGATCAGGCCGAGGGCAAGGCGATCGGCGTCACCGGCACTCCGACGTACGTCATCGACGACGAGCGTCTGGACGGCGGCAGGAGCCAGGAGGGGCTGCGCGAGCGCATCGAGGAGATCGTGGACCGGCTGCTCGCCCAACACTCCTCGTAACGCCGCACGTCGGTCAGAGCAGGTGCTTGTACTGGTTGTGGCGGACCGTCTCGTAGCCGAGCGACTCGTACAGGCGCCGCGCCGGGGTGTTGCCCGCGAAGACGTGCAGCCCCACGATGTCCTGCCCGTCGGCCAGTGCCACCCGCTCCGCGAGCAGCATCAGTGAGCGGCCGTGACCCCGGCCGCGGTGCTCCTCGGCGACGAGGACGTCGAAGACGAACGCCCCCTCGGCGGGCGGGGTGGCCCGGGCCACCCACAGGGTGCCCACCACGCTCCCCCGGTCCGCCAGGACCATGAGGCTCGCCCCGGCGGTGGCGGTGCCGTCCGGCAGTAGCGCGCGGTGCTCCGCCTCGGACCAGGCCAGGGCCTCCGCCTCGGTCATGCCGTCCTCGATCCGGCCCCGCGCATAGCTGTCCACGGCCTCCCGCCGCCACTGCTCGAACTCCTCCGCGCTCATGGGGCGCCCGGTCGTTCCGGCGGGCAACTCCGGTGCGGTGTCCGGGAGTTGCTTGACCATGTTCCGGCTGCGTTCCTGGTAGCCGAGGGCGGCCGCCATCCGCAGCGCCGCCTCGGCGCCGGCCCCGACCGAGAGGCGGACCTGGCCGCAGCCCCAGCCGCGCAGCACCTCCTCGGCGGCGAGCGCGGCGACGGTGCCGCGCCCGCGCCCCCGGTCCGCCTCGTCGATCCACAGCTCGTCGATCCGGCCCACGGCGAGCCCGAGCGAGGTGTCGGCGGCGATCACGATCCGGCCGACGCGTCGGCTGTTCACACACACGTCGTAGGTACGCGACTTGGCGCCGTCGGCGCCCTGCTGAAGCGGCTCGGTCGGCCGAATGGTGGTCGTCATCAAGGCCGTTGTACCTGCCCCGGCGCCGCCCGTCACCAGCTTTTACGGGTCCAGATCAGATCCGGCCCGCTCGTCGAAGATCCGCATGACCTTCGCCGTGACCGGTCCGGGCGCGGCGGTCAACTCCCGACCGTCCACCCGGTGTACGGCCTGGACGTCGCGCAGGGAGGAGGTCAGGAAGATCTCCTCGGCGCTCTCCAGGACGTCCATCGGCAGCTCGCTCTCCTGGGCGCCGGTCCACTCGATGGTGAGGGCACGGGTGATCCCGCCGAGGCAGCCGGAGGAGAGCGGCGGGGTGTGCGGACGTCCGCCGACGACCACGAAGACATTGGAGCCGGTGCCCTCGCAGAGCTGCCCCGCGGTGTTGGCGAAGAGCGCCTCCGAGGCACCGGCCCCGTGCGCCTTCGCGAGGGCGACGACGTTCTCGGCGTACGAGGTGGTCTTCAGGCCGGCCACCGCGCTGTGCTCGTTGCGGGTCCACGGCACCGTGATCACGGCGGTGGTGTCGGGCCTGCGCGTGCTCTCGGCGATCGCGACGACCAGGGTCGGGCCGGCGTCCCCCCGGTCCGAGCCGAGTGGCGAGAGGCCGCCGGTGTAGGTGATCCGCAGCCGGCCGAGGGGCATGGGGTTGGCGTCCAGGACGGCCGCGCAGGCGTGCCGGACCTCGTCGAGGTCCGGGTCGGACAGGCCGAGGCCACGCGCCGAGCGGGTCAGCCGTTCCAGATGGCGGGTGAGCGCGAACAGGCTCCCGCCGCTCGCCTTCACCGTCTCGAAGACGCCGTCCCCCACGGTGAGCCCGTGATCGAGGACCGACACCTGCGCGGCATCCGCCTCCCGCAACGCGCCATTGACCCAGATCTGCATTTACGCGGTCCTTCCGCTGTGTCCGTCGTGCCCGCTGTAACCGCTGTGGGCGTACGCGCCCGATGCCACCGACAGGAGGCGGGAGGCCTTCAGCTCGGTCTCCGCCCACTCCCGTTCCGGATCCGAGCCCCAGATGATGCCCGCCCCGGTACCGAAGCGGAGCAAGCCGTGGGGCCGGTCGATCCAGAAGGTGCGTATCCCCACGGCGAGCTCGGCGGTCCCCCGGTCGGCGTCGACCCAGCCGATGCCGCCGCAGTAGGGGCCGCGCGGCGCGGTCTCCAGGGCTTCGATGATCCGCAGGGCGCTGGACTTGGGTGCCCCGGTGACCGAGCCGGGCGGGAACGTGGCGTCGAGCAGCTCGCGCCAGCCCGCGCCCTCGCGCAGTTCGCCGCGCACGGTGGAGACGAGATGGACGAGGCCGGGGTGCTCCTCGACCGCGCACAGCGCGGGCACGGTCACCGAACCGGTGGCGCACACCCGCCCCAGGTCGTTGCGGACGAGGTCCACGATCATCACGTTCTCGGCGCGCTCCTTCTCCGCGAGGTCCGCCGCGGTCCGCCCGGTCCCCTTGATGGGGCCGGACTCCACGGTGCGGCCCGTGCGGCGCAGGAAGAGCTCGGGGGACGCGGTCGCGATCTCGACGCCGTGGGCGGGAAGCCGAATCGTTCCGGCATAGGGCGCGGGGTTGCCACGGGCGAGCAGCGCGGTGAGCGCGTCCACGTCGGCCGCCGCCGGGTCGGGCAGCGGCGCGGTCAGCACCCGGCAGAGGTTCGCCTGGTAGACCTCGCCGGCCGCGATGTGCTCGCGGATGCGCCGCACTCCGGCCGTATACGCGGCGCGGTCGAGCGAGGACGTCCAGTCGTCGCCGTCGGGCCCGCGCCAGGCTCCGGGCACGGGCTCGGGGACCGGCTCCTTGCGGACGTCCGCGAAGCGGGCGCACACGAGGCGGCCCTCGAAGTCGTGGGAGACGGCCCAGAAGCCGGAGGAGTCGAGGGCCTCGGGGTCGCTGGTGACATCACGCAGGTCCGAGGCGACGAGCTGGCCGAAGCGCGCCAGCGGAGTGAGGTCGTGCACGGTTGCGAGTCTAGAGCCGGTGCAGGTGGGGTGCCCCTGAGCGGCCCGGAGGCGGACACCGGCCCGGGCGCCGGCCGCGGTCCGGACCAGGCGTAACGCAGCACGCTGCACAAACGCGTTTTTGTACTGGCCCGGGAATCCGCTAGAGTTCAACACGTCGCCGGGACGCGCAAGCGAAACGGAAACGACAAGCGGACGTGGCTCAGTTGGTAGAGCATCACCTTGCCAAGGTGAGGGTCGCGAGTTCGAATCTCGTCGTCCGCTCGATGTGGGGGATCTTCCCGAACCCCATATGCACTCCTGGTGGAGTGGCCGAGAGGCGAGGCAACGGCCTGCAAAGCCGTCTACACGGGTTCAAATCCCGTCTCCACCTCCAAGCGCGATTAG
>NZ_JBIATV010000009.1:0-302173 GCF_042892175.1 Streptomyces sp. NPDC001828 | reverse complement strand
TAGCTCAGCGGGAGAGCGCTTCCCTGACACGGAAGAGGTCACTGGTTCAATCCCAGTATCGCGCACGCAGTAACACGAAGTAACCGGCCCCGGTAAGATTGGGGACCGTCCCGCGCGATTAGCTCAGCGGGAGAGCGCTTCCCTGACACGGAAGAGGTCACTGGTTCAATCCCAGTATCGCGCACGCAGTAACACGAAGTAACCGGCCCCGGTAAGGTTAGGGACCGTCCCGCGCGATTAGCTCAGCGGGAGAGCGCTTCCCTGACACGGAAGAGGTCACTGGTTCAATCCCAGTATCGCGCACCACCCGGAACCCCCGGCCTTCTCCAAGGCCGGGGGTTCCGTCGTTCGTCCGAGACCGGCGTCCGTGATCGGCGCACGGGGTCAACGCCCTTGCCGGGACGCCCGGTTGAAGCCCTGGGCCGGCCTTCCGTACGCGCAAAAGGCGGTGCCCGATCGGCTCCCCAGCCGATCGGGCACCGCCTTTTACAGCCGTCCGCCGCACCCCCGTCCCCACGGGGTTGAAAGGGCTCGATGTCCCCGACCCGGTCCGCTCTACCGGGTCCGGAGCGCCGCTCAGCGCCCCAGCATCACGCCCACGGACGACGCTTGTGTGACCACCGCGTCCCAGCCGCCGAAGACGACTACGAGCAGGGCCGCCAGGGGAAGGACCATGGCCGTCGCCACCAAGGGGTGGCGCGGGCCGGACCGGCGGGCGCCGAACGCGGCGCCGAACGCCCTGCGTCCCTGCGTGCGGATGATCGTCCGCGCAGCGGTGTCCGCCATGGTCCTCTCCTGTTCGTTCACTGGCCTGGTGGTGCAGATGTCTGCGTGCGGATGTCCGCCCGCAGGTGCCTGTTCACAGCGGCGGGTGTCTGACCTCGGGGGACGAGTGCACCACCCGCCGCTTGTCTTCAACAGTAGGGATCCACGGGGCGGCGGACGTCATGCCCTCGTACCGATCTGCTGGCCTCCCAGGGGATGAGCCGTCACCCCCGGGAGTACTCCCCAGGGTGGAGACGGACCCCTACGCCTTGGGGTCTTCCCGGAGGGGTCGGCCCTGAGCACGGGTCTCCGCCTCCCCCGCGTCCTCCCTCGGGACGGGCTGCTCGACCAGGGCGAGCACCCGGGTGGCCATGAAGCGCGCGGTGCGCACGACCGTGCCGCTGCGGGTGACTTCGCTCACTTCCACCACCCCCCGACGGACCGCGGTTTCCACCCTGCGCCCCGCCCGGCTTGCCACCACTTCGTACGTCCGGGTCGTGTCTCCCGCGTCCACCACTATCTCCACGCGGTCACCCTTCATAGATCCAAACCCCCTTCTGCGACGGACCGTTGAGATCTCGCACGGGTCAGCGGCCATGGATCCGCGGGCTGCTGACCACCCCTCAAGTTTCCCACCGGGCACTGACAATCGTCCGGGCCGCGAGGGCGCGGCCTATGAGCACACCGGGCGACGGGTACGTAAGCTGTGCCACGTCAACAGGACTGGCAGCGGGGATGAAAATGGCGATGATGCGGCTCCGGCGCGAGGACCCGCGTGTCGTCGGCTCGTTCAGGCTCCACCGGCGTCTCGGCGCGGGCGGCATGGGGGTCGTGTACCTCGGTTCGGACCGGCGCGGGCAGCGGGTGGCGCTGAAGGTGATCCGGCCCGACCTCGCCGAGGACCAGGAATTCCGGTCCCGGTTCGCCCGTGAGGTCTCGGCCGCGCGGCGGATCCGGGGCGGCTGCACGGCCCGGCTCGTCGCCGCCGACCTCGAGGCCGAGCGGCCCTGGTTCGCCACCCAGTACGTACCCGGGCCCTCGCTGCACGACAAGGTCGCCGAGGAGGGGCCGCTGACGGCCGCCGAGGCCGCGGCGATCGGGGCCGCGCTGTCCGAGGGGCTCGTGGCGGTGCACGAGGCCGGTGTCGTCCACCGCGACCTCAAGCCGTCCAACATCCTGCTGTCCCCCAAGGGCCCCAGGATCATCGACTTCGGCATCGCGTGGGCCACCGGCGCCTCGACGCTGACCCACGTCGGCACGGCGGTGGGCTCCCCCGGCTTCCTCGCTCCCGAGCAGGTGCGCGGCGCCGCGGTCACCCCGGCCACCGATGTGTTCTCGCTCGGCGCGACCCTCGCGTACGCCGCGATGGGCGACTCGCCCTTCGGGCACGGCAGTTCCGAGGTGATGCTCTACCGCGTGGTGCACGAGGAGGCGCAGCTGCGCGGGGTGCCCGACGCGCTCGCGCCGCTGGTGCGGGCGTGCCTGGCCAAGGACCCCGAGGAGCGGCCCAGCACGCTCCAGCTGTCGATGCGGCTCAAGGAGATCGCGGCGCGGGAGGCTCAGGGGGGCCTGCACGGAGGCCCGGACGTACGGCCTCCGGCCCAGCGGGAGCGGGTCGAGACCGAGCGGCCCACGGGGCGGCTCGACGAGCGCACCCAGCGCTACACCGAGGCGGGGCGTGGCACGGGGTCCTCCGCCGGGCCCCGGTCCGGGGCGCGTACGGGCTCGGGGTCGGGCTCGGCTCCGCGTACGGGTGGCTCTCGTCCCGGCGGGCCGCGCAGTGCCTCCCGTACCGGGGGGCGGCCGGGCACGCGGCCCGGTACGCGCACCTCGGGCGGTGGGCTGCGGCCCGCCAACCCCCGGCTGCTGCGGCAGCGGCTCACCGTCTTCGTGCTGGTTACGTTGATCGTTCTGCTGGGGATCGCGGCGGTCAAGCAGTTCTGAGGGCTCTGGCTGGGGGCTTGTCTTTCGGGGTGCGGGCCGGCCCGTGGCCGGGCGCGCGGTTCCCCGCGCCCCCGGCGGGTTGGGCGTTACGTTGTCGGGCGGCCCGTTGCCACTGCGTAGAAGGCCACTGCCGCCGCCGCTCCCACGTTCAGGGAGTCGACTCCGTGGGCCATCGGGATGCGGACCCACTCGTCGGCCGCCACCAGGGCCTGGGTGGAGAGGCCGTCGCCTTCGGCGCCCAGCATCAGGGCGACCTTGTCCAGCTTGTGCGGGGCGGCCTCCTCGATGCTCGAGGCCTTCTCGTCGGGGGTCAGGGCGAGCAGGCGGTAGCCGGCCGCGCGGACCGTCTCCAGGCCCTTGGGCCAGGATTCCAGGCGGGCGTACGGGACGGAGAAGACCGCGCCCATCGACACCTTCACCGAGCGCCGGTAGAGCGGGTCGGCGCAGTCCGGCGAGAGCAGGACCGCGTCCATGCCGAGGGCGGCGGCGCTGCGGAAGATCGCGCCGATGTTGGTGTGGTCGTTGACCGCCTCCATGACCACCACCCGGCGGGCCGTGGTGAGGAGTTCGTCGGCGGCCGGGAGGGGCTTGCGCTGCATCGAGGCGAGGGCGCCCCGGTGCACGTGGTAGCCCGTGACGCGTTCGGCGAGGTCCGGGCTGACCGCGTACACGGGTGCCGGGAGTTCGTCGATGACGTCCCGCATGACGTCGACCCACTTGGCCGAGAGCAGCATCGAGCGCATCTCGTAACCGGCGTCCTTGGCCCGTCTGATGACCTTCTCGCCCTCGGCGATGAAGAGGCCTTCGGCGGGCTCGCGGCGGCGCCGCAGTTCCACGTCGGTCAGGCCCGTGTAGTCGCGCAGACGGGGGTCGTCGGGGTCCTCGACGGTGATGAGATCGGCCACAGGGTGATACTGCCTTGTCCTGGGTGAGGTGCCAACGGCTGGGGATCGGATCCGTCGCCGGTGGTCGTGGGCGGGCTGGTCAGGGGCGGGCGTTCACGGCGACGACGTCGCCGATGACGATGACGGCCGGGGGCTTCACTTCCTCGGCGCGGGCGACCTCGCCGACGCTTCCCAGGGTGGCATCCACCCGGCGCTGCGCGGCGGTGGTGCCTTCCTGGACGAGCGCGACGGGGGTCGCGGGGTCCTTGCCGTGCGTGACGAGGGCCTCGGCGATCGCGCCGATCTTGTCGACGCCCATCAGGATCACGAGCGTGCCGCGCAGCTGGGCCAGCGACTTCCAGTCGACGAGCGAGCGCGGGTCGTCCGGCGCCACATGCCCGCTGACCACGGTGAACTCATGGGCCACGCCCCGGTGCGTGACCGGGATGCCGGCCGCCCCGGGCACCGAGATGGAGCTGGAGATGCCGGGCACCACCGTGCAGGTGATGCCCTCGTCGGCGAGCGCCTGGAGTTCCTCCATGCCCCGCCCGAAGACGTACGGGTCACCGCCCTTGAGCCGTACCACCGCCTTGCCCGCCTTGGCGTGCTCGATCAGCGCGTTGTTGATGGCCTCCTGGGCCATGAAGCGGCCGTACGGGATCTTCGCGGCGTCGATGACCTCGACGTGCGGCGGGAGTTCGTCGAGGAGGTCGCGCGGGCCGAGCCGGTCGGCGATGACCACGTCCGCCTCGGCGAGCAGCCTGCGGCCGCGCACGGTGATCAGGTCCGGGTCGCCGGGGCCGCCGCCGACCAGGGCGACGCCGGGGGTCCGGGTGCGCTGCTGCGGGGCGACGAGGGTGCCGTCGCGCAGGCCCTCGACGATCGCGTCGCGGATCGCGGCCGAGCGGCGGGGGTCCGGGGTGTCGGTGGTGAGGACGGCGACGGTGACGCCCTCGGAGCGGCCGGTGGCCGGGGTCCAGGCGGTGGCGGCGGTCGCGTCGTCGGCGCGTACGCACCAGACGCGGGAGCGCTCGGCCTCGGCGGAGATGCGCTCGTTGGCCTCGGTGTCGGCGGTGGCGACCAGCGCGTACCAGGCGTCCGTGAGGTCACCGTCCTGGAACCGGCGCCGCTCCCAGCGGATCTCGCCCGCGTCCGCCATCGCCTCCACGGAAGGGGTGGCGCTCGGGGAGACCAGGGTGATGTCGGCCCCGGCGGCGATGAGCGCGGGCAGCCGGCGCTGGGCGACCTGGCCGCCGCCGACGACGACGACGCGGCGGCCGGTGAGGCGGAGGCCTACGGGGTACGCGGGGTGTTCGACCATGGCGGCGGTGCTCCTCGGGCGGAGTGGCGTGCGGTGAGCCGCTGCTGCGATGAAGCGGCTGGTGGGAGGGGGTACGCGGTCCCGCCGACAGCCTAAGGGGCGGGCGGGTGTCGCGGCACGAGTGGGGGCCGGGGTCAGCGACCCCGGCCCCCACTCGTGCGTACGGGCTACTTCTCGGTGACGCCCGCCGAGTCGAACGTGGCGACCTCGTGCATCGCGCGGGCCGCGCTCTGCACCACCGGGAGGGCGAGCAGCGCGCCGGTGCCCTCGCCGAGGCGGAGGTCCAGGTCGACCAGGGGGCGCAGGCCCAGCTTGTTGAGGGCGGCCACATGGCCGGGCTCGGCGCTGCGGTGTCCCGCGATGCACGCGGAGAGCACCTCGGGGGCGATCGCGCGGGCGACCAGGGCGGCCGCTCCCGTGCTGACGCCGTCCAGGATCACCGGCGTGCGCAGCGAGGCGCCGCCGAGCAGGAAGCCGACCAGGGCCGCGTGTTCCAGGCCGCCGACCGCGGCGAGCACGCCGATGGGGTCGGCCGGGTCCGGCTGGTGCAGTTCGAGGGCGCGGCGTACGACGTCGACCTTGCGGGCGTGCGTCTCGTCGTTGATGCCGGTGCCCCGGCCGGTGACCTCGGCCGGGTCGACGCCCGTGTAGAGGGAGATCAGGGCGGCCGACACCGTGGTGTTGGCGATGCCCATCTCGCCGGTCAGGAGCGCCTTGTTGCCGGCGGCCACCAGGTCGCGGGCGGTCTCGATGCCGACCTCGATGGCGGCGATCGCCTCCTCGCGGGTCATCGCGGGGCCGGTCGTCATGTCGCCGGTGCCGGGGCGCACCTTGCGGGGCAACAGGCCGGGCGTGGCCGGGAGTTCGGAGGCCACGCCCACGTCGATGACGCAGACTTCGGCGCCGACCTGGTTGGCGAACGCGTTGCAGACCGCGCCGCCGCCGAGGAAGTTGGCGACCATCTGGCCGGTGACTTCCTGCGGCCAGGGGGTGACGCCCTGGGCGTGCACGCCGTGGTCACCGGCGAAGATCGCGACGGCGGCCGGCTCCGGGATCGGCGGCGGGCACTTGCGCGAGAGGCCGGACAGCTGGGCGGAGATGATCTCCAGCATGCCGAGCGCGCCCGCGGGCTTGGTCATCCGCTTCTGCCGCTCCCAGGCCTCGCCGAGCGCCTTGGCGTCCAGCGGGCGGATGCCCGCGAGGGTCTCCTGGAGCAGGTCGTGCGGGTCCTCGCCGGGCAGCGCGCGGCGGCCGTACGTCTCCTCGTGGACGACCCAGGACAGCGGCCGGCGCTTGGACCAGCCCGCCTGCATCAGCTCGGGCTCCTCGGGGAACTCGTCGACGTAGCCGACGCAGAGGTAGGCGACCACTTCGAGGTGCTCGGGCAGTCCGAGCGCGCGGACCATCTCGCGCTCGTCGAAGAAGGAGACCCAGCCGACGCCGAGGCCTTCGGCGCGGGCGGCGAGCCACAGGTTCTCGACGGCGAGCGCCGAGGAGTACGGGGCCATCTGCGGCTGGGTGTAACGGCCGAGGGTGTGCCGGCCGCCACGGGTCGGGTCCGCGGTGACCACGATGTTCACCGGCGTTTCGAGGATGGCCTCGATCTTCAGTTCCTTGAACTGCTTGGCCCGGCCCTTGGGCAGCGACTTGGCGTACGCCTCGCGCTGGCGCTGGGCGAGTTCGTGCATGGTGCGGCGCGTCTCGGCGGACCGGATCACCACGAAGTCCCAGGGCTGCGAGTGCCCGACGGAGGGCGCGGTGTGGGCCGCCTCCAGGACGCGGAGCAGCACCTCGTGCGGGATGGGGTCGCCGCGGAAGCCGTTGCGGATGTCGCGGCGCTCGCGCATCACGCGCAGCACCGCCTCGCGCTCGGCGTCGTCGTAGCCGGGGGCGGCGGGGCCCTGCTCGGCGGTCTCGACGACCTCGGCGAGTTCCTCGGCGGCGGGTGCCTCCGGCTCGGCCACGGGCTCCGGCTCGGCGACCGGCCGCGGAGCGGCGATGACTTCGAGCGGCTCCTCGGCGGCGGACGCCTCTTCGGGGGCCTCGGTCGAGGGGGCCTCCGCGGCGGCTGCCGGGGCCACCGCCTCGGACGCCTCCGCGACCGGTTCGGCTGCCGGGGCCTCGGCGGCCCGGGGCTGCTCCTGCTGCGGTACGGGCACGGGCTCGGCGGCCGGTGCGTCGGGCGCTACGGCGGTCACCTGCGCGGGCGCCTGCTCGTCGGCCGGGATGTGCGGCACGGGCACGGAGACGTGTGTGGCCGCCTGGCTCTGCGGCACGGCGACGGGCTGCGCCTCGGGCACCTCGGCCGGCGCGGGCTGCTGCGGGAGCTGGGCCTCGACGACGGGCTCTGCCACGGCCGGCTCGGCGGGGGTGGGCTCGGCCGCAGGGGTCTCGGCGGGGACGGCCTGGGCTGCGACCGGCTCCGGGGCGACGGGCTCGGCGACGGCCGGGTTCGTCTGGAGGGGCTCGGCCACCGGCTCCACCACGGCGGGCTCCGCCACGGCCGGCTCGGCGGCGACCGGCTCGGCGGGTGCCTGCTCGGCCACGGCCGGGGCGGCGGCAGGGGCCTCCGACGCGGGCTCGGCCGCGAGCGGCTCGGCGGCCGCGGCCGGCTCCGGCCGGGCGGCAGGGGCGACGGGCCCGGCGGCATGCGGAGCCACGGGCCCGGCGGCATGCGGGGCGACGGGCTCGGCGGAGTGCGGGGCGACGGGCTCGGCGGCCGGCTGCGGCACGTCGTGCGCACCCGGTGCCTCCGGGATGCTCTGCGCGGGCTCGGCCTGCACCGGCTCGGCCTGCGCGGGCTCGGCCTGCGCGGGCTCGGCCTGCGTCGGTGCGGGCGCGAGGTGGGGGCCGGTCGGGACCGAGCCCTCGACCGGAACGAACTGGCCGACCGGCTGCGGCTGTCCGGGCTGCTGCGGCGCCTGGTGGGCCGACGGCTCCGGTGCCTGCTGGGCCTGCTGCGCGACGAGCCGGTCCACCAGGAGGGTGGACTGCGCGACGGGCTGGGGCGCCTGCGCGGCCTGCTCGGCAGCCTGCGGCTGGGCGGCCGGAACCGCGCTCTGGACCGCGAACTCCTCCGGGACGACCGTTTCTGCAGAGGGCATGGGTGTGTTGAGTGACTGGTGGGGCGCGGAGCGCTGCTGAGGCGTCCATGCCATTCCGGGCTGCGGCGGAAGGTCCCCGAGCTGCGGTCCGGGCTGCTGGGCGGCGGGCTCCTCGCGCGGGATGTCCAGGTACTCGGGACCCGTGGTCGGCGGCCCCTGGTTGCGGGTCGGCATCGGGTTCACCGGGGTGCCGGCCGGGCCTCGGTCGGCGAGGGAGCGTACGACCCCGGCGGAGGTGTCCGGCACCTGCGGGCCGAGGTGGAGGGGGCGGCGGGTGGCCGGCGGGGTGGCCGTGGGCTGCTGTGCGGCGCGGGCGCCGCCGAGCTCCACGGAACCCGTGTCACGGCCTCCGGCCTCGTGCGCGCCGGGCTCGGCCTGGCCGGGCGCGGGCGGCACCTGGGCCATGGCGGGGGCGGGAGCGGACTGCGGGTCGATCCAGGCGCCCTGGGCGCCCGGCATCAGGAGCAGATCGTCGTCGTCCGCCGCGTTCTCGGAGGGGTCGAGGAAGGTGTAGGCGCCGGGAGCGGGGACGCCCGGCTGTTCCACCATGCCTGCGTTCTCCGGCAGTCCCTCGCCCGGGACCTGGCCGGTGTCAGTCATGCGTACCCCTCGCCCATCTGTAGTGCTCCTTCGGCCTGCGCCCGGGGCCGCACACGCAGGACGCGTACGTCACCCGTCGCTCGGAACGAGTGCGCCGCCCGGTTGCGAACGGCCCGCAGGCATCAACGACACCATGCATTGTCGCGGGCCTTCGCCGCCGCGGCGCTCAGTCTCGGCCACGGGCCGTGTGGGCTGCGCCACGTTGCGCGTCCCCCGGATGTGCCGTACCGCGAAGGGTCCCAAAGCGGGCTCCCTTTCCGGCCCTTGGCGAGCTGGGTGCCGAACGGCCGGGTGCGGTACAACGATCGGCCAGCCTACCCCCCGCGACGCGCCGGAAGAGTCACGGGGATCTTTCTTTCCGCCGTCCGGAGAGCAGGAAGACGACCGAGCGTTCGCGCTCCGACCAGGCGCTCGTGTCGAGGTCGACCGATTGGAGGAGCGCGCACTCGACCTCGTATCCGCCGGCGCTCAGCGCCGCTCCCACGGCCTCCGCTCCGTCCCGGGTGGCCGCGTGCGCCACGATGCGCTCCGGCCTGCGGTCGGCGCACGCCTCCACGACGGCGGCGCCGCCTCCCCCCACCCGTACGACGTCCGGCTCGGGCAGCGACTCCAGGACGTGCGGGGCGCGGCCTCGGACGACCTGGACCTGGACGCCGAAGCGGCGGGCGGTGGACTCGGTGCGCGAGCAGGCGTCGGCGTCGGCGTCGACGGCGATGACGGCGGCGCCGAACCGGGCCGCCTCGGCGGACAGGGCGCCGCTGCCGCAGCCGATGTCCCAGACGAGGTCGCCCACGCGCGGGCCGAGCCGGGCGAGTTGGGCGGCGCGCAGGTCGGCGGACTCCCCCGGGCCGAGCCCCGCGCCGTACTCGCGGGCGGGCAGCGCCCAGCCGCGCGGCGCGGAGGGGTAGCCGGGGGGCGGTCCGGCGAGCCAGCCGTCGCCCTCGCTCGCGGGGCCGCCGCCGAGGACGATGACGACGTTGGGGTCGCGCCAGGCGTGGTCGGCGGCGTTCTCGGAGGTGAGGACGGTGACCTGTTCGCGGTCGCTGCCGAGCTCCTCGCAGATGACGAAGGTGCGGTGCACTCCTTCGAGGAGCAGCGCGAGTTCGGCGGGTCCGGCGCCGGGCGAGGTGAGGACGGCGACCTTGCCGTGGGCGCGGCAGACGTTGACCGCGCGGCGCAGGGTGCGGGGGTGGGCGACGACGATCTGGGCGTCGTCCCAGGGCATTCCGGCCCGGGCGAAGGCTCCGGCGACGGCCGATACGGCGGGCACGACCTCGACCTCCAGGCCGTGCTCGGGAGCCCTGAGGGTGCGAAGGACGCCGAAGAAGCCGGGGTCGCCGTCGGCGAGGACCACCGCGCTGCCGCGGTGTCCCGCGATGCGGCGGGCGGCCAGGCTCACGCTGCCGAGCCGGATGCGCTCGGCGGCGGCCGGCACTTCGGGGAGCGCGAGGTGGTGGGCGGCGCCGGCCACCAGGGTGGCCGCGGAGAGTGCGGAGGTGGCCGCGGGGGTGAGGGGCGAGCCGTCCCAGCCGATCACCGTGACGCGGTCGGCCATCTTCGTCAGACTCCAGGTGTTGTCGCGGCTCGGGGCGGCACGGGTGCCGGGTACAGAGTGAGGGTAGCCCCGGTTGGGCGCCCGGGCCGTCGGCCCGGGATCAGTTCCAGTCGGTGTAGGAGGCGTACCCGGCCTCCGTGAGCTGGTCGGCGACCCCGTCGAGGTCTTCGGGGAGCAGGCTCCACACGATGAGGTCGGTGCGGATGTCCGTCCAGCCGCCGTCCTCCGTCTGCGTACGCGCTATCCAGGCGTTGCGCAGCACCCCCTCGCTGATGCAGCCGATCTTCTGCGCGACCTGCTGGGACGCGGTGTTGTCGGCGGCGGTGCGCAGCTCCAGGCGCTCGAAGCGCTGGTCCCCGAACAGCCATTGGGCGGCGGCGAGCACGGCCTCGGTCGCATAGCCCTCGCCGCGTGCCCAGGGCGCCACGACGTAGCCGACCTCGGTGGCCAGGGTGCGCCAGTTGGTGTTCTGGAGGTGGACGATGCCGACCAGGCGCTGGGTGAGGAACTCGGTGACCGCCAGAACGATTCCTCGCCCCTCGGTGCGCTCGCGGGGCGCGATGTGGCGGACCCAGTCGTCGGCGTCGCGGGCCGTGTAGGGGTGCGGCACGGAGGTCCAGGCGACGACCTGCTCGTCGTTCATCATCTCGATGAGCGCGGGGCTGTCGATGTCCTCGAAGGGGCGCAGCACCAGGCGGTCCGTGCTGATGGAGATGTCCGGGAAGACCGGAAGGGGGGTAGTCATGTGCCGCTCCATGCCGTGGACCGCCGTGGGGACCGGGGAGGTCCCGCGACCTCCGTGGCCCGTGAACCTATAAGGACCGTAAAGGCACAGCATGCAGCATCGGGCCCCCGGTGCGCATGGCCGGGTGCGCGGTACGGCGAAGGTCCCGGACCCCTGGCGGGGTGTCCGGGACCTTCGTCCTGCCGTACGGGCAGGGCTACTTGGCGGCGCCGAACGCGGGGACGACGGAGCCCGCGTACTTGTCGGTGATGAACTTCTTGACCTCGTCGGAGTTCAGGAGCTTGGCGAGCTTCTGGACGCGCGGGTCGTTCTCGTTGCCCTGCTTGACGGCGAGGAAGTTGGCGTAGGGGTTGCCCTCCGCCTTCTCCAGGGCGAGGGAGTCCTTGGCGGGCTTCAGGTTCGCTTCGATCGCGTAGTTGCCGTTGATGACCGCGGCGTCCACGTCGTTCAGGGCGCGGGGCAGCGTGGCGGCCTCCAGCTCCTTGAACTTCAAGCCCTTGCTGTCCTTGATGTCGGAGAGCTTGGCACCGGAGCCGACGCCGTCCTTCAGCGTGATCAGGCCGTTGGCGGCGAGCAGTTGGAGGGCGCGGCCCTCGTTGGTGGTGTCGTTGGGGACGGCGATCGTCTGGCCGGAGGCGATGTCCTTCAGCGACTTGACCTTGTGCGAGTACAGGCCGAGCGGCTCGAGCTCCACGTTGACGACGGGCACGATGTGGGTGCCGTTCTTCTTGTTGAAGTCGTCCAGGTAGGGCTTGTGCTGGAAGAAGTTGGCGTCGACCTGGCCCTGCTCGGTGGCGGTGTTGGGCAGGACGTAGTCCGTGAACTCCTTCACCTCCAGCTTGAGTCCGGCCTTGGCCGCCAGGTTGTCCTTGACGAACTTGAGGATGTCGGCGTGCGGCGTCGGGGACGCGGCGACGACCAGCGCCTTGGAGTCGTCCGCCTTGGCGCCCGCGGGCTTCGGGTCGGAGGAGGAGCCGCAGGCGGTGAGGCCGACGGCGAGCGCGCCGGTGACGAGGGCGGCAGCGGTGATCTTGGTGTTCTTACGCACGAAAAGTGCCTCTTTCTGGTGGTGCGGTGGGACGCCCGGACAAGGAGTGCGGGCCGTGGGAAAGGAAGTTCAGGAGGTCCGGCCGCGCCGCGCGATCAGGCGTCCGACGCCGTCGCCGAGCAGCTGGATCACGGTGACGATGGCGATCAGGACGGCCACCGTGATGAGCATGAAGTTGGTCTCGAAGCGCTGGTAGCCGTAGGTGATGGCGACCGAGCCGAGCCCGCCGCCGCCGACCGCGCCGGCCAGGGCGGAGTAGCTGACCAGGGTGATCACGGTGGTGGTGATCGCGGAGACCAGGGAGGGCAGCGCCTGCGGGAGCAGCACCTTCCACACGATGGTGGGGATGCCGCCGCCCATGGACTGGACGGCCTCGACGAGCCCGTGGTCGACCTCGCGCACGGCCGTCTCGACGAGGCGCGCGAAGAACGGGATGGCGCCGATGGACAGCGGCACGATCATGGCGCTGGGGCCGATGAAGGTGCCGACGGCCCAGGTCGTGAAGGGGATCAGGGCGATCAGCAGGATGATGAACGGCAGCGACCGGCCGATGTTCACGATCACGCCGATGACCTTGTTGACCGGGCGGTTCTGCAGGAGCCCGCCCGTGTCGGTGAGCACGAGCAGCACGCCGAGCGGCAGCCCGAGCCCGATGGTGACGACGGTCGCCCACAGCACCATGTAAAGGCTGTCGTACGTGCCCTGCGACAGCAGCGGCTGCATTTCCGACCAGGTCACTTGGCACCTTCCTTCACCAGGACGGGCGCCTGGCTGTCGTCCACGACGTCCACCTGGAGGCCCTGCTCGCGCAGGAAGCCGACGGGGACGACGTTCTCCTCGTAGCGGCCGGGCAGTTCGATCCGCATCCGGCCGATCTGCTTGCCCGCCACGGTGTCCATGGCGGCGCCGAGGATCGAGATGTCGATGTTGTACGTCCGCGACAGCTGGGAGATGACCGGCTGGGTGGCGGCCTCGCCGTGGAAGGTGACGTCGATGACGGTGCGCTCGGGGCCGGTGGCCACGCCGGTCACCGGGAACAGTTCGGCGGCGAGCTCGGAGCCGGGGGTGGCGAGCAGTTCGCCGACGGTGCCGGACTCGACGATCCTGCCCTTCCGCATCAGCGCGGCCGAGTCGCAGACCGTCTTGACGACGTCCATCTCGTGCGTGATGAGCAGGACGGTGAGGCCGAGCTGCTGGTTGAGGTCGCGCAGGAGCTGGAGGATCGAGCGGGTGGTCTCCGGGTCGAGCGCGCTGGTCGCCTCGTCGGAGAGCAGCACCTTGGGGTCGCCGGCCAGGGCGCGGGCGATGCCGACGCGCTGCTTCTGGCCGCCGGAGAGCTGGGCGGGGTAGGCCTTGGCCCTGTCGGCGAGGCCGACCAGGTCGAGCAGGTCGAGGGCCTTGCGGGAGCGCTCCTTGCCGGAGATGCCGAGGATCTCCAGGGGCAGCTCGATGTTGTCCTGCACGGTGCGCGAGGACAGCAGGTTGAAGTGCTGGAAGACCATGCCGATGCGGGAGCGGGCCCGGCGCAGGTCCTTGCCGGCCCGCCGGCCGCGGCCGGCCAGGGCGGTGAGGTCGACGCCGTCGACGGTCACCGTGCCGGTGGTGGGGCGCTCGAGGAGGTTGACGCAGCGGATGAGGGAGGACTTGCCGGCACCGCTCTGGCCGATGACGCCGTACACCTCGCCCTCGCGGACGTGCAGGTCGACGCCGTCGAGCGCGGTGATATCTCGTCCGCGCGACTGGTAGACCTTGGTCAGGCCCGTTGTGGTGATCACAGGATTTCCGTCACTGTCGAGTGCGCGGCGCGGGGTATGCCGGGCACGGGGCAAACGTGTTCGGGGCGCGGCTCGGCCACATCGGTGGGTACCGGGGGCACGGTGTGCGCGGGGGCGGGCCGACTTCGCATGTTCGATACGGAGCCGGGCACGGCCGACAGTCTCGCTTCGGGGCGCGAGGCTCAGGCGGGGGCCCTCAGAAGGCGCACATTCGACACATACAACGAGCACCGGGCGTCATCATCGCCTCGGTCGCAAGGGTGCGGCTGCTCGTCGTGGTCATGTGGCAAGTAAAGCAGAACCGGTCAGGAACAGATCAGGGATGTCCGAATACCGGACATCCCTGATTCGACATGCGGACGACGTCACTCCGCCGCGGTGATCTCCACTCCACCCGCCGTGGCCTGCGCGGACACGGCCGAGAGGTCCTTCACGACCACGTCAGCGACCAGTTCCTCGGCCCGGTGCGTTGTGGTCAAGGCCACGGTCGTCATGCCCGCCGCTCGCCCGGCCGCGAGCCCCGCCGGGGCGTCCTCGAACACCACGCAGCGGGCCGGGTCCACCCCCAGCCGGGCCGCCGCGAGCAGGAAGGGCTCGGGGTCGGGCTTGCCCCGGGTGATGTCGTCGGCGGAGACGAGGAGCTTGGGACGGATGCCCGCCTCGTGCAGCCGGGCCCCGCCGAGCCGGCCGGTCGCCGAGGTGACCACGGCCCAGCGGTCCGCCGGGAGCGAGGCGAGCAGCGCCGCGGTCCCGGGAAGCAGCACCACTCCCCCGGCCACGTCCTCGACCTCGAGCTCCTCGATGCGGGCCAGCGCGCCCGGCACGGCGTCGGCGGGCAGCAGGTCGGCCACGATCTCGCCGGCCGGGCGGCCGTGCAGCTCCACGCGCGCGAAGTCCTCGGCGGTGATCCCGTACTCCTGGGCCCAGCGGGTCCAGCAGCGGGTGACGGACTCCATGGAGGAGACGAGTGTTCCGTCGTTGTCGAACAGGAGGGCTTCGGCATGGATCTTCATGTCTCCCGACCCTACGGGCGGGGGTGGGGGTCGGCGCATCGGGCCTTTCGGCCCGTAATACCCTCGACCCCATGCTCGATGCCCTGACGGTCGCGGTCGCCGCCGCCGCGCTCGCCCTCGCTGCCTGGTGCGGTTTCGCCGCATACCGGGACCAGCCCACCAAGGACTGGCACTTCATCGGCATGGCCGTGGTCGCCGTCCTCGCGCTGGCCCAGCTGGTGGTCGGGCTCGTGCAGCTCGGCCGGGGCGAGCGGCCCGAACAGGGCGTCGCGATCTTCATCGCGTATCTGGCCGGAGCGTTCGCGGCCGTGCCGGCCGCGGGATTCCTCTCGCTCTCCGAGCGGACCAAGTGGGGCTCGGTGACGGTGTCGGCGGGTGCCGTGGTGCTCGCCGTGCTCGAAGTGCGTCTCTACGACATCTGGGGAGGCTGACCGTGACCGAGTCCGCCACTGACACCACGCCCGCCGCCAAGCTCGGCTCCGGGCCCGGCCGTGTGCTCGTCTGGTTCTACGGGGTGTTCACCGTGGCCGCGGCGTCCCGCTCGATCGTCCAGATGATCATGGACTTCGGCAAGGCCCCGCTGGCGTACGTGCTGTCCGCGATCGCGGCCTGCGTGTACGGCTTCATCACGTACTCGCTGGTGCGCGGCGGCGAGAAGGCCCGCCGGGCAGCCCTGGTGTGCTGCGCGGCGGAGCTCCTCTTCGTCCTCGTCGTGGGCACCTGGACCCTGGCGGACGCCTCCGCCTTCCCCGATGCCACGGTGTGGTCGGACTACGGGATGGGCTACCTCTTCATCCCGGTGATCCTGCCCGTCCTCGGCATGCTCTGGCTGCGGCGGAACAAGCGCTGACGAGCGCCGGGCGGCCCGCGCTCTAGGCGCTCGCCACGAACTCCTGGGCCGCCGCGTCCTTTTCGAGGGTGATCAGGGACAGGCGCGCGCTCACCGGCTCGGTGGCGACGGTCGCGTAACCGTGCCGTCGGTACAGCCGCAGGTTCGACTCGCTGCGGTGGCCGGTGAAGAGCTGGAAGCGCTTGGCGGCGAGCCGCGCCGCGCAGTGGGCCTCGATCGCGTCCAGGAGGCGGCCGCCCAGACCGTGCCCCCGCAGCCGGGGATGCACGATCAGCTTGTCGATGCGGCCGGTGCCCGAGCCGTCCACCCGGCCCCGCACCGAGGCGACGATCTCGTCCCCGAGCCGGGCCACCAGGGCGTATCCCGTGGCGAGTTCGGCCCGCAGCTCCTCAAGGCTCTGGGTCAGGGGCTCGATCGAGTAGTCGCCGTAGAGCTCGGCCTCGCTCTGGTAGCACAGGTACTGCAGCTTCAGTATCTGCTCGGCATCCTGTGCGCCGGCCGCAGAGATGGTCACGCTCATGCCCATGTGTGCATGCCTCTCGCTCAACTGGTCCCCGATTGTCTACCGCTCCTTTCCCCCGAGTTCAGGAGCGGCAACCTCCGCCGCCAGCATTCTGCGCAGGCATCCCAGGCAACGGGAACGCATTGGCCCCAGGCTGCCCTGTGAGATATCCAACTCCCCTGCGATTTCCCGGTAGGTGGGGTCCATCGGCGACAGCAGCGCGGTCAGCAGCCGGGGGCAGTTGCCCGGGGTGCGGCCGACCGCCGCGTGCAGGACGCGGCGCCGCTCGGCGCTGATCGCGGCGAGTTCGGGGCCCGGTTCCGGGTCCGCGGCGGGCGCGCTGCCGTACGGGCTCTCCTGGCGGCGCAGCCTGCGGGCTCGGCGCGCCTCGGCCCGCACGGCGGTGCGCACCCAGTGCGCCGGGTCGGCCGGGTGCTGCTCCAACAGCCTGAGCCAGACGGCCTGTTCGAGGTCGGCGGCCTCCACCCCGGTGCCGATCGCCTCCGCGGCGGCCTCGGCGGCGAGCAGCGGGCTGAGCTGTGTGACGAGATCCATGCCGGGCGGGACGTGCCCGCCGCGGCGTCCGGTTTCCGCGGCGGGCACATCTCACCCGTACGAGATCGCCGTCAGCGCCCGCGGAAGTCGGCGGCGGCCAGCAGCGCGGTGTCGGCGTTGTCCGAGAACACCGCGTCGATGCCGGTCGCGAAGTACGTCCTGAAGGCCCCGAACGCGTCGCCGTAGGCGTTGGGGTCGGTGCCGCGCCGGAAGTCGGCGGGCAGGAACGTGTTCTCGTTGCGCATCGTGTACGGATGCAGGATCAGGCCCTGCGCGTGCGCGTCCCGGACGAGGGTGGTGGGCCTGGTGAGCCGGCCCGAGGCGTCCTTGGGGATGATCAGGTCGAGGGTGGGGCCGATGCCCTGGGCGTACGAGGCGATCCACTTGAGGCCGGCCGGCTTGACCAGGTCGTCGACGGTGCGCGGGTCGCCGCCGACCACGAAGTCCCACGGCTTGGTGCCGGCGTTGGAGAGCAGCACCACCGAAGGCGTGTCGACCAGGCGCGACAGGCGCTGGATGCTGCTGGGCTCGAACGACTCCAGGAACTGCGGGGAGTCCGCGCGGTGCCGCCCGTAGCGGCGCAGCAGGGCCGCGACCCGGTTCTCCAGGGGCAGCCCGATGCCCCGGAAGTAGGTGGGGTGCTTGGTCTCGGAGTGCAGCCAGATCCGGCGGCCGAGCCGGCGGCCCTGCTCCTCGGCCCAGCGCAGCACCTCCTCGAAGGTGGGCACGTCCCAGCGGCCGTCGTACAGGGTGTTGCGCTGCCGGTTGCCCGGGATGCGCTCCTTGGCCCGCAGCGTCTTCAGCTCGGCGAGCGTGAAGTCCTCGGTGAACCAGCCCGTGATCGCGACCCCGTCGACGGTCTTGGTCGCCTTGCGCGAGGCGAACTCGGGGTGGTCGGAGACGTCCGTGGTGGCCGAGATGTCGTTCTCGTGCCGGCACACCAGGTGTCCGTCCTTGGTCGGCACCAGGTCCTGCTCGATGACATGGGCGCCGAGGTCGAGGGCGTGCTGGTACGAGCCGAGCGTGTGCTCGGGCCGGTATCCGGCGGTGCCGCGGTGCCCGATGACGTACGGGACGGGCAGGTCGCGGTAGCCGCCGTGCCCCCCGCCGTGGCGCTGGGCGGCCGAGGCCGGCGCTCCCGCGAGCCCGGTGGCCGCGGTGCCGAGCACGGCCGCGCCCGCCGCTCCCAGCACGGTGCGCCGTCCGGGGCTCATCCGCTCACCCTCAGTCATGAACACTCCTCAGTCATCAGTTCCCACTGGCGAATTCCGCGTGTCCCGCACCTGTCAAAGCGGGGAGTCGAGCGTAGGCGGACGGAACTGAAAAGCGGGATGCTTTATGGGTACTCGGGGACGAATGCGGGCCGAACCTGGCGCAAACACATGTCAACAGCGCGTATCCACTTCGTGAACCCGATGTGCGATCAGCGGCGACCCGCGAGTATCGTCCTCACCTGCACAGACATCCCACCCCCACCCAGACGACTCCGGAGGGCCCGTTGTCCCGCTTCGCGCTCATCAAGGCAGTGCTCGGACCGATCATGCGCCTGATGTTCCGCCCACAGGTGGAAGGCGCCGAGAACATCCCGGGCACCGGTCCAGTCATCCTCGCCGGCAACCACGTGACGTTCATCGACTCGATCGTGCTGCCCATCGTGTGCGACCGGCAGGTGTCCTTCATCGGCAAGGACGAGTACGTCACCGGCAAGGGGCTCAAGGGCCGCCTCATGGCGTGGTTCTTCACCGGGGTCGGCATGATCCCGGTCGACCGGGACGGCGCGAACGGCGGGGTGGCGGCGCTGATGACCGGCCGCCGCGTCCTGGAGGACGGCCGGATGTTCGGCATCTACCCGGAGGGCACCCGCTCCCCCGACGGCCGCCTGTACCGGGGCCGCACGGGCGTCGCCCGGCTCACCCTGATGACGGGCGCGCCCGTCGTGCCCTTCGCGATGGTCGGCACGGAGAAGCTCCAGCCGGGCGGTTCGGGCATGCCGCGCCCCGGCAAGGTGACGGTCCGCTTCGGTGAGCCGATGGAGTTCTCGCGGTACGAGGGCATGGACCGCGACCGGTACGTGCTGCGGGCCGTCACGGACTCGGTGATGGCCGAGGTCATGCGGCTGTCCGGGCAGGAGTACGTGGACATGTACGCCACCAAGGCCAAGGCCGCCTAGCCCCCAGCCCCCTTCCTTTCGCCCCAAGCCCCTTGATGTGACGGGGGCTTGGGGCGATTGTGCGTCCGGGGCCCACCCCAACGCCGCCCACCCTGCGGGGACTCGACCGGGCCGCGCCCCCAACGCCAACGTCTACGAGGAGGCTGGCCACACCCCGCCCGGTCCCTGCCCCAACTCCGCCGCCCCGTGCGGGGCTTGGCCGCAACCGCACCTGGGGCCTGCCCCAACTCCCCCGCACTCTGCGGGGCTTGGCGGCACCCCCGCCTGGCACCCGCCCCAACTCCGCCACACTCTGCGGGGCTTGGCGGCAACCCCGCCAGGGGCGCGGGGAACTGCGCGAACGGCCCCTGCGGCCCGCAGACGAACACACGGGCCGGGCCGCGCCCGCAGGGCGCATCAGCCAAGTGCGGACCGTGCGTGGCTGAGCGCGCAGTTCCCCGCGCCCCTAAGCACCGCACCTGAAGCCACCGAGGGCGCGCCCCAGCATCCCCGCCCCACAGGCACCTTGACCCAACCCCGCCAGGGGCGCGGGGAACTGCGCAAACGGCCCCGGCGGCCCCGGCGGCCCGCAGACGAAACGCACCCGCCCCGCCGCCCGCAGGGCGAATCAGCCAACCGCCCCGCGTCAGGGGTGTTCGAGGCCCTCGGCCAGCTTCTGGCCGCGTAGCAGGAACCACGCCGCCACCGCCGTGGCGAACAGCACCACCGAGCCGACCGCCGCAGCCGCCTGGAAGCCCTGCGTGAACGTGTCCCGCGCCGCGGAGAGCAGCGCCTCCGCCTGGTCGGACGGCAGCTTCCCCGCCGCCTCCACCGCGCCGCCGAGCGAGTCGTGCGCCTCGGCCGCGACGTCCGCGGGGACGCCCGCCGGGACCTCGAAGCCCCGGTAGATTCCGGTCACCACCGAACCCAGCAGCGCGATCCCGAGGGCCGCACCCAGTTCGTACGCGGTCTCGGAGACCGCCGACGCCGCCCCCGCCTGCTCCTTCGGCACGCTGGAGAGGATCACGTCGGCCGTCACCGTGAAGGCGAGGCCCGCCCCGAGGCCGCCCACGAACAGGGCGATCCCGAGCGAGAGCACCCGGGTGTCCGCGCCCAGCACCACGCACGCGGCGAGCGCCACGCCGACCGCCGCGAGACCGCCGGCGACCGCGCTGCGCACGGAGGCCCGCCGTGCGATCGTGCCGGCCGCGAGCCCGGCCCCCACCGCGCCCACCGCGGCGGGCAGTTCGATGAGCCCGGCCTGCAACGGCGAGCGGCCCTGGACGAGTTGGAGGAACTGGGACAGGAAGAACACCAGGCCCGACAGGCCGAGGATGGTCAGCAGATCGGCGAGCACGGCCCCGGAGAAGCCCCGGTGGTGGAAGAGCCGGATGTCCAGGAGCGGCGAGGCGAGCGTGCGCTGGCGGCGTACGAACCAGACGAGGGCCGCGATGCCGAGCAGACCCGCCACCAGGATGTCCCAGCGGAACCCGTTGACCGCCGCTTCCTTCACGGCGTACACCACGGCGACCATGCCGACCAGGGAGAGCCCGACGCTGACCAGGTCCCAGGGCCCCGGGTCCGGGTCGCGGGACTCCGGCAGCAGCTTGATGCCGACGAGGACGAGGACGGCCATCACGGGCAGGTTGATGAGGAAGACCGAGCCCCACCAGAAGTTCTCCAGGAGGAAGCCGCCGACCACCGGCCCGACCGCCGCACCCGCGGACGCGGCGGCGCCCCAGATGCCGACGGCGAGGCTGCGTTCGCGCGGGTCGTGGAAGATGTTGCGGATCAGGGCGAGCGTGGACGGCATCAGGGTCGCGCCCGCGACCCCGAGCAGGGCCCGCGCCACGATCATCATCTCGGGGCTCGACGCGTACGCGTTGAGCACGGACACCGCGCCGAACGCCACGGCGCCCAGGAGCAGCAGCTTCTTGCGCCCGATGCGGTCGCCGAGGCTGCCCATCGAGACGAGGAGTCCGGCGATGACGAACGAGTAGACGTCGCCGATCCACAGCAGCTGGGTGCCGGTCGGCTTGAGGTCCTCGCTGAGGAAGGGCGTGGCGAGGCCGAGCACGGTCGCGTCGACGGCGACGAGCAGTACGGCGAGTACGAGCACCGCGAGCGCGAGCCAGCGGCCCATCGGGCCGATGGCCTGGGGCGCCCGCTGTTCGGTTGCGGTCACTTCTCCACGCTCCGTCGTGCACCGCCGAGCAGCAACTCGACGATCATGTACTGGAAGTCCTTGGCGGCGACCCGGCCGTCCTGCACGGCCCAGGCGCCGGAACCGATCAGCCCGTACAGGGCCTCGGTGAGCCAGGCGGGGGTGAGGTCGATGCGGAAGTCGCCCTGCTCCTGGCCGCGCCGGAACAGCGCGGAGACGCGGGCGTCGATGCGGGCCCAGCCCTCGTTCATCTGCTCGGTCTCGAAGAGCTGGTTCTCGGTGACGAGGAAGGCGAGCAGGCCCGCCACCGGCTCGACCTCGGTGACCAGGCGGCGCAGCGCGTCCGGGGCGCCGTCCTCGTCGAGCCGGGCGGTGTCCAGGGCGGCCTCCAGCTCGCGGATGCCGAGCTCTTCGAGCGCTCTGACGAGGGCCTCCCGTCCCGCGAAGTGGCGATGGAGGGTCGCCCTGCCGATTCCGGCGGCGCGGGCCACCTCGTCCATGGTGGCGGTGGCTTTACGGGTGAGGAGGGCGGCGGCGGTGCGGAGTACCTGGTCTCGGTCCACGGTCATGAGACAAGTCTAGCCCTGATGAGACACGAACGTCTCATCAGGGCTGGTGGGCCGGCCTTCGCCGGGGGCTACTTCTTCGCCGTCGCCCAGGCGTGCTGGACCGCCAAGTCGGCCTTGATCTCGGCCAGTTGGACCGCCACAGCGGAGGGGGCGGTGCCGCCGCGGCCGTCCCGGGAGGCGAGCGCACCCCTGACGTTGAGGACCGTGCGGACCTCGGGGGTCAGATGCTCGGAGATCTTCGCGAACTGCTCGTCGGTGAGCTGGTCGAGCTCGATGCCGTGGGCCTCGCACTCCTTGACGCACTCGCCCGCGACCTCGTGCGCGACCCGGAACGGCACGCCCCGCTTGACCAGCCACTCGGCGATGTCGGTGGCCAGCGAGAAGCCCGCCGGGGCGAGCTCCTCCATGCGCTCCCGGTTGACGGTGAGCGTGGCCATCATGCCGGTGAAGGCGGGCAGCAGCAGCTCCAGCTGGTCGCAGGAGTCGAAGACCGGCTCCTTGTCCTCCTGCAGGTCCCGGTTGTAGGCGAGCGGCAGCGCCTTCAGCGTCGCCATCAGGCCGGTGAGGTTGCCGATGAGCCGGCCCGACTTGCCGCGCGCGAGCTCGGCGATGTCCGGGTTCTTCTTCTGCGGCATGATCGACGAGCCCGTGGAGAAGGCGTCGTGCAGGGTCACGAAGGAGAACTCCTTCGTGTTCCAGATGATGATCTCCTCCGCGATCCGCGACAGGTTCACACCGGTCATCGCCGTGATGAAGGCGAACTCGGCGACGAAGTCCCGCGAGGCCGTGCCGTCGATCGAGTTGCCGACCGAGCCGTGCTCGAAGCCGAGGTCGGCCGCGACCGCCTCCGGGTCGAGCCCGAGCGAGGAACCGGCGAGCGCGCCCGAGCCGTACGGCGAGACCGCGGTCCGCTCGTCCCACTGCCGCAGCCGCTCGGCGTCCCGCGAGAGCGACTGGACGTGGGCCAGCACGTGGTGGGCGAAGAGGACGGGCTGGGCGTGCTGGAGGTGGGTGCGGCCGGGCATCGCGACGTCCGGGTGCGCCTCGGCGAGGCCGACCAGGGCGTCCTGGAGCTCGGCGATCAGGCCGCCGATGGTGCGGGCGTGGTCGCGCAGGTACATCCGGAAGAGCGTGGCGACCTGGTCGTTGCGGGACCGGCCGGCCCGCAGCTTGCCGCCGAGGTCCGCGCCGAGGCGCTCAAGGAGGCCGCGTTCCAGGGCGGTGTGGCAGTCCTCGTCCGCGACGGTGCCGACGAACGAGCCGTCGGCGACGTCGCTCTCCAGCTGGTCGAGGCCCGCGATCATGCGCTGGAGTTCGTCGGCGGTGAGCAGGCCCGCCTTGTGGAGCACGCGGGCGTGGGCGCGCGAGCCGGCGATGTCGTACGGGGCGAGCCGCCAGTCGAAGTGGACCGAAGCGGACAGCTTCGCCAGCGCCTCGGCGGGACCGTCGGCGAACCGGGCGCCCCAGAGCCGGACGTCACCGTTGTTGCTGCTCACAGCTCAAGCTCCTCAGAAGTGGATGTGCGGCCGCCTCCCCGCCGCGGAGGAACGGGGAGGCGGCCGTACAACGAGTCGGGCCGACCCGAAGTCGCGCCGGGCGACATTCTCGCCGTTAGGCATAACTATGCAATCCACCGTATGTTTTGTCAACGGCTCAAGGTCCCGACGGCTCGACGGCTCAGTCGCTCCTCGACTGCTCAGTGGCTCTACGGGCCGAACAGGCTCCCCCGCTCCAACCACCGGGTGGCGGCCCGGCACCCCCCGCGCCGCCGCCCGACCGCACGTACGGAGCAACTCCGGCCGGTTGGGGCGGCCCGGCGCCACTGCGGCGCATACGGTCCGGAGCATGCGCATCGTTGCCCTGCTCCTGGCGTCCCTGCTGGTTCCGCTCGCCGCGCCCGCGCACCCCGCGCCGCTGCCGCCGCTGCCCGAACGGCTCGCCCGCACCGGGGGCGGCAGCCAGCTCCTGACCGCCGAGGCGCCCGACACCGGGGCCACCACCGGCCGGCTCACCTGGTGGGACAGGCGCGGCGGACGCTGGGTGGAGGTGGGCTCGGCGCCGGCCAGGTTCGGCGCGAAGGGCCTGGTGGAGGGCGCCTCGCGGGTCCAGGGCACGGACACCACGCCGACCGGCCTCTACCCGCTCCCGTACGCCTTCGGGGTGGCGGCCGCGCCGCCCGGCACCCGCTACCCCTACCGGCGCGCCACGGACCGGTCCTGGTGGTGCGAGGACAACGAGGCCCGCGCCTACAACCGCTGGGTGGAGGGCCTGCCCCGGGACTGCCGGGCGGGCGAGTCGGAACACCTGACGGCGTACGCGAGCCAGTACGCCCGGGCGCTCGTCATCGGCTTCAATTACTGGCGGCCCGTGCGCGGCCGGGGCGCCGGGATCTTCCTGCACGTCAACGGGCGGGGTGCGACGGCCGGTTGCGTATCCGTGCCGGCCGAGGCGATGGACCGGGTCCTCGCCTGGGCGGACCCGGCGCGGCTCCCCCACATCGCGATCGGCACGACCGGCGGCCCGACCGCGATCACGCGGTACTGAACTCGCCCACCACACAGGGGAGTTGGGGATCAGGACCCCAACTCCCGGTCAGCGGTGGTCGTTCTGGGCCAGGCGCAGCAGATGGTCCGCGAGGGCCTGGCCGCCCGACGGGTCGCGGCTGATCAGCATCAGGGTGTCGTCACCCGCGATCGTGCCGAGGATGTCGTGCAGTTCGGCCTGGTCGATGGCCGAGGCGAGGAACTGCGCGGCGCCGGGCGGAGTGCGCAGGACCACCAGGTTGGCGGAGGCCTCCGCGGAGATGAGGAGTTCCGCGGACAGCCGGCGCATCCGCTCCTCCTTCGCCGACTCCCCGAGCGGCGCCTTCGGCGTACGGAAACCGCCCTCGCTGGGCACCGCGTAGATCAGCTCGCCGCCGGTGTTGCGGATCTTCACCGCGCCCAGCTCGTCGAGGTCGCGGGAGAGCGTCGCCTGGGTGACGCTCAGCCCGTCGTCGGCGAGGAGCTTGGCGAGCTGGCTCTGGGACCGCACCGGCTGCCGGTTGAGGATGTCCACGATCCGGCGGTGGCGGGCGGTGCGGGTCTGCGGTACGGCGGGGCCGCCCGGGTCGAAGTCCTGCGCCTCGTCGGTCATCGTCGTCTCATTCTCCGGATCGTCCGTCCCCGTTGACTGTGCCGAGGACGCCGGGCAGTGCCTGGAGGAACGCGTCCACCTCCGCGTCACCGATGATGAGCGGCGGCATGAGCCGTACGACATCGGGGGCGGGCACGTTGACCAGGAAGCCGGCATCCTGAGCCGCCTGCTGCACCTGAGGTGCGAGGGGCTCGTTGAGCACGATACCCAGCAGCAGCCCCGCACCACGGACATGGGAGACCAGCGGGTGCCCCAGGGCCTCGATTCCGTCGCGCAGCCTCTCGCCGGTCCGCTTGACCCGGTCGAGCGCTCCGTCGGCGGACAGCACGTCGAGCACGGCGAGGCCGGCGGCGCAGGCGACCGGGTTCCCGCCGAAGGTGGTGCCGTGCATGCCGGGCTTCAACAGCTCGGCCGCCGCGCCGAAGGCGACCGCGGCGCCGATCGGCAGACCGCCGCCCAGCCCCTTGGCCAGGGTCACGACATCGGGCTCGACGCCCTCGTGCCGCTGGTACTCGAACCAGGAGCCGGTCCGCCCGATGCCGGTCTGCACCTCGTCGAGGACGAGCAGCGCCCCGGTGGCGCGGGTGATCTCGCGGGCGGCCTTGAGGTAGCCGGCCGGCGGGACGACGACGCCGATCTCGCCCTGGATGGGCTCGATGACGACGAACGCGGTCTCCTCGGTGACGGCCGCCCGCAGCGCCTCGACGTCCCCGAACGGCACGTGGGTGACATCGCCGGGCAGCGGCAGGAACGGCGTCCGCTTGCCCTCCTGGCCGGTGAGGGCGAGCGAGCCCATCGTCCGGCCGTGGAAACCGCCGTGTGTGGCGACCATGTGGGTGCGCCCGGTCAGCCGGCCGATCTTGAAGGCGGCCTCGTTGGCCTCGGCCCCGGAGTTGCAGAAGAAAACCCTGCCGGGCCGGCCGAAGAGCTGGACGAGCCGCTCGGCGAGCGCCACCGGCGGCTCCGCCACGAACAGGTTCGAGACGTGCCCGAGCGAGGCGATCTGCTGGGACACGGCCTGGACGACGGCCGGGTGGGCGTGGCCGAGCGCGTTGACCGCGATGCCGCCCACGAAGTCGGCGTACGCGGTGCCGTCCGCGTCCCAGACCGTCGCCCCGGCGCCGCGCACCAGCGACAGCTTCGGCGTGCCGTAGTTGTCCGTCATGACCTGCTGCCAGCGCTGTGCGAGCTCCTGGTTGGTCACCGCGCTCCCCCTTGTCCATCGCTTACGTACGGTCCGTCGGGCACGACCATGGTGCCGATGCCCTCATCGGTGAAGATCTCCAGCAGGATCGAGTGCGGGACCCGTCCGTCGATCACGCGCGCGGTGTTGACCCCGTTGCGCACGGCGAACAGGCAGCCCTCCATCTTGGGGACCATGCCGCTGGAGAGCTCGGGCAGCAGCTTCTCCAGCTGACGTGCCGTCAACTTGCTGATCACGTCGTCGCTGTTGGGCCAGTCCTCGTACAGCCCCTCGACGTCGGTCAGAACCATCAGGGTCTCGGCGCCCAGCGCAGCCGCAAGTGCCGCAGCCGCCGTATCAGCATTGACGTTGTAGACATGTCCGTCGTCCTGGGAGCGGGCGATCGAGGAGATGACCGGGATCCGGCCGTCGTCCAGGAGCGCCTTGATGGCGCCCGGGTCGATCGCGGTGATCTGGCCCACCCGGCCGATGTCGACCAGTTCGCCGTCGATCTCGGGGCGGTGCTGGGTGGCGGTGATGGTGTGGGCGTCCTCGCCGGTCATGCCGACGGCGAGCGGCCCGTGCTGGTTGAGCAGCCCGACCAGCTCGCGCTGCACCTGGCCGGCGAGCACCATGCGGACGACGTCCATGGCCTCCGGGGTGGTGACCCGCAGGCCCGCCTTGAACTCGCTGACCAGGCCCTGCTTGTCGAGCTGCGCGCTGATCTGCGGGCCGCCGCCGTGCACGACGACGGGCTTGAGGCCGGACTGCCGCAGGAACACCACGTCCTGGGCGAACGCGGCCTTCAGGTCCTCGTCGACCATGGCGTTGCCGCCGAACTTGATGACGACGGTCCTGCCGTGGTGCCGGGTCAGCCAGGGCAGCGCCTCGATGAGGATCTGCGCCTTGGGCAGGGCGGTGTGTTTGCGAGTGCTCATGAGCTGTACGCGCTGTTCTCGTGGACGTAGTCGGCAGTGAGGTCGTTCGCCCAGATGACGACGGGACCTGCGGTGCCGGCCGCGAGGTCGGCGGTGATCCCGACCTCCCGGTAACGCATGTCGACGAGGTCGCGGTCCTCGCCGACCGAGCCGTTCCTGCACACCCAGACGCCGTTGATGGCGACGTTGAGGCGGTCCGGGTCGAAGGCGGCCTTCGTGGTGCCGATGGCGGACAGGACCCGGCCCCAGTTGGGGTCCTCGCCGTGGATGGCGCACTTGAGCAGGTTGTTCCGGGCGATCGAGCGCCCGACCTCGACGGCGTCGTCCTCGTCGGCTGCGTTGATCACCTCGATGCGGATGTCCTTGGAGGCGCCCTCGGCGTCCCCGATCAGCTGGCGCGCGAGATCGTCGCAGACGGTGCGGACGGCCTCGGCGAACTCGCCGTATTCCGGGGCCAGTTGAGCGGCGCCGGAGGCGAGCAGCAACACCGTGTCGTTGGTGGACATGCAGCCGTCGGAGTCGACCCGGTCGAAGGTCTGCCGCGTCGCGTCGCGCAGGGCCTTGTCGAGGGTGGCGGCGTCGAGGTCGACGTCGGTGGTGAGCACGACCAGCATGGTGGCGAGCCCGGGGGCGAGCATGCCGGCGCCCTTGGCCATGCCGCCCACGGTCCAGCCGTCCCGGGTGACCACGCTGGTCTTGTGCACGGTGTCGGTGGTCTTGATGGCGATGGCGGCCTTCTCGCCGCCGTGCGGGGAGAGTTCGGCGGCCGCCCGCTCGATGCCCGGCAGCAGCTTGTCCATCGGCAGGGTCACGCCGATGAGGCCGGTGGAGGCGACGGCGACCTCGCCCGCGCTGTGCCCTTCGAGCACCTCGGCGACCTTCTCGGCCGTGGCGTGGGTGTCCTGGAAGCCCTTGGGGCCCGTACAGGCGTTGGCGCCACCGGAGTTGAGGACCACGGCGCTCACCTCGCCGCCCTTGAGCACCTGCTCGGACCACAGGACCGGGGCGGCCTTGACGCGGTTGGAGGTGAAGACGCCCGCGGCGGCGCGGCGGGGCCCGGTGTTGACCACGAGGGCCAGGTCGGGGTTGCCGTTCTGCTTGATTCCGGCGGCGATGCCCGCCGCCGTGAACCCCTGCGCTGCCGTCACGCTCACGGCGCAACTCCAATCGTGGAAAGGCCCGTCGACTCGTCGAGCCCGAGGGCGATGTTCATGCTCTGCACCGCGCCGCCGGCGGTGCCCTTGGTGAGGTTGTCGATGGCGCTGACGGCGATGACGCGGCCGGCGCTCTCGTCGTGGGCGACCTGTACGTGAACGGAGTTGGACCCGTACACCGATGCGGTGGTGGGCCACTGCCCGGCGGGGAGCAGGTGCGCGAACGGCTCGTCCGCGAAGGCCTTCTCGTACGCGGCCCGTACGCTCTCGGCGCTCACCCCCTCCTTCGCCTTGGCGGAGCAGGTGGCGAGGATGCCACGGGACATCGGCGCGAGGGTGGGCGTGAAGGACACGGTGACGTCCTCGCCGGCCACGGCGCTCAGGTTCTGGATCATCTCGGGGGTGTGCCGGTGCCCGCCGCCGACGCCGTACGGCGACATCGAGCCCATCACCTCGCTGCCCAGCAGATGCGGCTTGAGCGCCTTGCCCGCGCCGGAGGTGCCGGTGGCGGCGACGATCACGGCGTCGGGCTCGACGAGTCCGTCCCGGTACGCGGGGAACAGCGCGAGGGAGACGGCCGTCGGGTAGCAGCCGGGCACGGCGATCCGCCGCGTGGACGTCAACGCGGCGCGAGCGCCCGGCAGTTCGGGCAGCCCGTAGGGCCAGGACCCGGCGTGCGCCGAGCCGTAGAACTTCTCCCAGTCGCCGGCGTCCCGCAGCCGGAAGTCGGCCCCCATGTCGACGACCAGGACGTCGTCGCCGAGCTGCTCGGCCACGGCGGCGGACTGCCCGTGCGGCAGCGCGAGGAAGACGACGTCGTGCCCCGCGAGGACCTCGGCCGTGGTGGCCTCCAGCACCCGCCCGGCCAGCGGAACAAGGTGCGGCTGCAGCGCGCCGAGCGGCTGCCCGGCGTTGGAGTTCGCGGTCAGCGCCCCGATCTCGACCGCCGGATGCCCGAGCAGCAGACGCAACAGCTCCCCGCCCGCATACCCACTGGCCCCTGCCACTGCCGCCCGTACCGCCGCCATCGAATCCTCCTCGGTGATGGCATGACTATACGCAGCCATGCAGTTTTATGCAAAGAGTTCCGGTGTGGGCCACGGGCTGCCGGGGTGCGCGGTGCCCAGGCAGGACACGTCCTGGTCGCCGGCCGCCGGCCCGCCGGGACTCGGCGGAGCGGGGAGGACCGCAACCGTTCGGGGAGAGGAGCCGGTCATGGCTGCGGCCACACACCGCCGTCCCGTGGACGGGCGCCGGGCCACTCCGCCCGTCGACCGGTCAGTGAGGGCCGCCGGACGCGGAAGCGCCGCCGGCAGGAGAGGTCGCACCGGCCCGGGCGGGGCCAGCACCCGGGACGGCCCGGCCCACGAGTTCCTGGAAACCGCTCCAGGACCGGGTGGGCTGCCCCGCGTTCCACACCTTCTCCGACAGAGCCGCGAGCGGCATCTTGATCCCGCTCGCCACCTGCGCCTCGGTCTGCGCCCCCGCCCTGTCGCCCCAGACGGCCAGCCGGCCGCCCAGGATGGAGTCCTGGTAGCGGGCGGCGTCGGGGACGGGCCGGCTGCCGCGCAGCACCGCGGGGGTCCATTCCTCGTAGATCGCCCGACCGGTCGGATACGTGAAGTCGTTGGGCTGGCCCAGGACGTAGTACAGGTACGCGTCGTTGAGGTTGACCACCTTGCGCCCCTCGGCGAGGTACCCCTCGGGCAGCCGGGCGCCGATCTCCTTGCCGGTCCAGTACTCGGCCTCGATGGCCGCGTCGGCCTTGGCGATGCCACCGGTGTAGAAGCCGTCGTTCCACGCCTTGAGCCGCTTCTTGGAGGGGGGCAGCGCCCGGGCCCTGTCGTCGAGCCAGCGGGTGGCGAGGTCCTTGACCGTGCCGCCCGGCCCGTACAGCCGGTGGGCCGCGGCCGCGAGGCCCGGGAACGAGGCCTCCGGGTTGCGCCGGGTCAGGGCCTGGTACTCGTCACCGCCCAGATGCCACGCACCACCGGGGAACAGGGGCAGGAACTCCTTGTACAGCGCGTCGACCACCGGGCCGGCGCCGGCCTGGGAGATGTCGATCGCCCCTTGCACGATCCGGCCGTCGACGTCCTTCAGCCGCAGGTCCGGGAAGGACTTGAGCACCGCTCCCAGATGTCCGGGGGAATCGATCTCGGGCACCACCGTGATGTGGAGGGACTCGGCCAGCTTGACGATCCCGGCCAGTTGCGCCTGGCTCAGGCGGGCCGTCGAGACACTCTTCGCGTATCGGGGGTTCTTTATCTCGATCCCGAACCCCTGGTCGTCGGAGAAGTGCAGGACGAGCTGGTTGAGCTTGAGGTCGGCCATCTCGCGCAGCCGTGCCTCGATCCACCCCGGGGTGAAGTACTTGCGGGCGATGTCCAGGTTCAGGCCCCGCTGAGGCTTGGCCGGACCGTCGGTGACCGTGCCCTCGGCCAGTGCTCCCGTGGTGCGCACGGCCTGCTTGACGGTACGGGTGCCGTAGAAGACGCCCGCCTCGTCCGGGCCGGTGACGTCCACCCGGCCATCCCGCACGGTGATCCCGTACGACTCCGCCGGGCCCGAGGCCCCGGACAGCGCGAGGCGTATGTCCCCGGGCCCCGCAGCGGCGGTCTTCCCGTACGCCAGCCCCAACTCCCGTGCCAGGAGCTCGCCTTCGTCGGCCAGGCCGGGGCTCTTCCCGTCCGTCACCACGCGCGAGCCGGGTCCCGGGCGCCAGCCCGGGCCGGAAGCCGCCTTGAACGCGCGGACGGAGGGCACCACGGACGGCGGACCGGTGGCCGTCGGCGCCGCGGGCCGTCCGGGGGCGGCGGGCACCACCGCGGAGGCTGTCCCGGAACCCGCGAGGAAGAGGGCCGAGACGACGACCGTCGTCACGGTGTACCGGTGGTTGTTCCTGTGTACGGACATGTTCCTCCGCTCCGCTCCGTTCGCCCTACCACGCTGGCACGCGGGCCGGGAGGCCGCGACCGGGGCGGGGTGCGGCAACTCGCTGCATCCCGGGGTGATCGCCACACCGATGATCCAGGACCTCCTGGACGAGCAGGGTGACCAGCAGCCGGACATCCGGCGCACCCCGATGCGCCGGGCCGGCCGCGCCGACGAGGTCGCATCCGCGATCCTCTTCCTGGCCTGCGACGACTCCTCGTTCGTCACCGGCTCGGAGCTGGTGGTCGACGGGGGGCTCACGGCGCACTGAACAGCCGGGCCGCGTGGCGGCCCGCCTCCAACGCCGCACCCTCCAGTGGCCGGACCCGCAGGGGGTTGCTCGGCCGGCACGGGAAGCTAGGATCCGCCCCATGGGGCTGACCGTGGATGACGTGGACCGGTTCGAGGCATCGAGGCCCCGGCTGGAGGCCATCGGCTATCGGATGCTCGGTTCCGCGAGCGAGGCCGAGGACGCGGTGCAGGAGACGTTCCTGCGGTGGCAGGCGTCCGGGGGCGCCCACGTCGAGGTGCCCGAGGCGTGGCTGACCAAGGTGCTCACCAACATCTGCCTCAACCAGCTCACCTCGGCGCGGGCCCGGCGGGAAACGTACGTGGGGCAGTGGCTGCCCGAGCCGCTGCTCGACGGGGACCCGATGCTCGGCCCCGCCGACACCGTCGAGCAGCGCGACTCGGTGTCGTACGCGGTGCTCGCCCTGCTGGAGCGGCTTTCCCCCAACGAGCGGGCGGTGTACGTCCTGCGGGAGGCGTTCGGATACCGGCACCGGGAGATCGCCGAGGTGCTCGACCTCACCGAGGCCGCCTGTCAGCAGATCTTCCACCGGGCCAGGAAGCACGTGGCCGAGGGCACGGCCCGTACCGAGATCGACCGTGCCGCGGCGCGGCGGGTCGTCGAGGAGTTCCTCGCCGCCGCCGCCAGCGGAGAGACCGAGCCGCTGGTGCGGCTGCTCACCTCGGACGCCCGGGCGATCGGCGACGGCGGCGGAAAGGTCCCGGCCCGCACCAAGGCGTTCGAGGGCGCTGTCGCGGTCGCGAAGTTCATGCGGGGCCTGTTCAAGCCCGGGAAGGCCAAGCGGGACCTGGTCGGCGGTTCGGCCGAGGTCTACGCCGCGAGCGCCAATGGCGGGCCCGCCGTCGTGGCGGTCGTGGGCGGGCGGGTCGTGGGCGTCGTGTGCCTGGAGATCGGCGCCGACGGCATCGCCGCGTTCCGCAGCCAGGGCAACCCCGACAAGCTCGAACGCGCGACCCGGCAGTGGGCCGCCGGTGACCACGGGGAGCCGCTGCACCGCATCTTCTGACCCGGATGTGACGTGCTTCACATCCGGCACCTGTCAGGAAACGGCGGGCCGCCCGGTTCAAGGGGCGACACCGCGCGAGACAGGAGCAGGGACATGCAGCACCGCATCATCGTTCTCGGAGCCGGATACGCCGGAGCCATCGCCGCCGGACGCCTCGCCAGGCGGCTGTACCGCGAAGACGTGGCCGTCACCCTCGTCAACGCCGAGCCCGACTTCGTCGAGCGCGTCCGACTGCACCAGCTCGCGGCCGGCCAGGACCTCAGGCCCCGGCCCCTCGACGAGATGTTCGCGGACACCGGCGTCGAGGTTCGGCTCGCGAAGGTCACCGGCGTCGATGCCGACCGGAAGGCCGTCGCCGTCGTGGACTCGGACGGGGTGGCCGGGGAGCTCTCGTACGACACCCTCGTGTACGCCCTCGGCAGCGGCTGGAGCGACCACGGCGTCCCCGGCGCGGCCGAGCACGCCCACGAGATCGCCGGCCGCGCGGGCGCGCTGCGGCTGCGCGAGCGGCTGGCCGGGATCGGCGCGGGACAGCAGGTGGTCGTGGTCGGCGGTGGTCTCACCGGCCTGGAGGCCGTGACCGAGATCGCCGAGGCCCGCCCGGACCTCGATGTCGCCCTCGTCGCCCGTGGCGGGCTCGGCGACTGGCTCTCGCCCAAGGGCCGCGCGCATCTGCGCAAGGTGTTCGGCGCCCTCGGCATCACCGCGTACGAGAGCACGGCCGTCACCGGCGTGGCGGCCGACCATGTCACCACCGCCGACGGCCGCGCGATCCCGGCCGCGGTCACCGTGTGGACGACCGGATTCGCCGTCCACCCCATCGCCGGGGCCACCACCCTGGAGGTGGACGGCACCGGCCGGATCGCGGTCGACGCGACCATGCGCTCGCTCTCGCACCCGGACGTGTACGCCGTCGGCGACGCGGCCACCGCGACGGGCCCCGGCGGCAAGCCGCTGCGCATGTCGTGCGCGTCGGGCACCCCCATGGCGTGGCAGGCCGCCGACGCGATCGCGGCCCGCCTGACCGGCGGGAAGCTGCCGAGCGTGGCGCTGCGCTACTTCAACCAGTGTGTCTCGCTGGGCCGCCGGGAGGGTCTGATCCAGTACGTGACGGCCGACGACCGGGCGGTGCGCGGGGTCCTGACGGGGCGGTTCGCCGCCCTGTACAAGGAGCTGGTCTGCAAGGGCGCGGCCTGGGGCGTCGCCAACCCGCTGCTCGGGATGCCGGCCCGGCGCCGCCATGTCGTGGCCCGGCCGTCCCGCACCGACACGGTGAACCCGGCCGGCCCTGCCGACGCGGCCGACTCCACCGCCAAGGTCTCGGCCTGACCGGTGGCCCGTGGAGGGCCGCCCGCTACGCGGCCCCCAGCTCGGCCAACCTCCGTTCCAGGAAGGCCCGTTCGGCCGCGTTTCCCGTGCGGGCGAGTGCCTCCTCGTACGCCCGCGCCGCTTCCTTGGCCCGGCCGAGCCGGCGCAGGAGGTCCGCGCGGGTGGCGTGGAAGAGGTGGTACTCCGCCAGGTCGAGCGCGTCCACGAGGGCGAGGGCCTCGGCCGGGCCCTCGGTCTCGGCCACCGCGACGGCCCGGTTGAGGGCCACGACCGGCGTCGGGGCGAGGGCGAGCAGCTGGTCGTACAGCTGCCGGATCTGGTGCCAGTCCGTCTCCCCCGCTGTCGCGGCGTCGCTGTGCACGGCGTTGATCGCGGCCAGGATCTGGTACGGCCCCGGCCGGCCCAGGCGCAGACAGCGGCGCACCAACTCCTGTCCCCGGGCGATGAGTTCGGGGTCCCAGCGGGTGCGGTCCTGGTCCGCCAGGAGGACCAGCTCGCCGGCCGGGCCGGATCTGGCGGCGCGGCGCGACTCGGTGAGCAGCATGAGCGCGAGCAGGCCGAGGGGCTCCGGCTCGTCCGGCATCAGCTCGACGAGCAGCCGGCCGAGGCGCAGGGCCTCCGCGCAGAGGTCGTCGCGTACCAGGCGCTCGCCGGAACTCGCCGCGTACCCCTCGTTGAAGACCAGGTAGACGACGGCGAGCACCGCGCGCAGCCGCTCCGGGAGGTCCGCCTCGTGCGGGACTCGGTACGGGATGCGGGCGTCGCGGATCTTGCCCTTGGCCCGCACCAGGCGCTGGGCCATCGTCGGTTCGGGCACCAGGAAGGCCCGGGCGATCTCGGCGGCACTGAGGCCGCCCAACAGCCGCAGCGTCAGGGCCACTTGGGCCGTGGGGGCGAGCGAGGGGTGGCAGCACGTGAAGATCAGGCGGAGCCGGTCGTCGTGCACGGGGCCCTCCTGGACGGGTTCGTCGGCCGCGTACAGGAGGTCGCGCCGGGCGGCCTCGGCCTGCCGGTCGGCGCGGGTGGCCTCCCGGCGAAGCCGGTCGACGGCCCGGTTGCGGGCGGTGGTGATGATCCAGCCGGCCGGGCTCGGCGGTGGCCCGTCGACGGGCCACCGGGCCAGCGCGGTCGTGAACGCGTCCTGCACCGCTTCCTCGGCGAGGTCGATGTCCCCGAGCACCCGCACGAGGACCGCGACCGCCCGGCCGTACTCCGCGCGGAAGATCCGCTCGACCCCGGCGTCGCCCGCCTCCCCGTACCGCGACCGCGTCACTCCTGGACTTCGCCGTAGAAGGGCCGCACCTCGATGGGCAGCGTGGTCGCCCGCACCGCCTTGCGGCCCCACTCCAGGGCCGCGTCCAGATCGGGCGCCTTCACGACGCACAGTCCGCCGAGGTATTCCTTGCTCTCGATGTACGGCCCGTCGGTGGTGAGCACGTCGCCGTTCCTCTCGCGCAGCACCGTGGCCGTGGAGGGCGCCGCGAGCCCCCCGGCGAAGACCCAGGCGCCGGCCTCCTTCAGCTCCTGGTGGAAGGCCTGGAGGTTGCCGGTGATCCTGGCCATCTCGGCCGCAGACGGCGGGGTGCCCTCGCTCGGCGTGACCACGCTGAGCAGGTAATACGTCGCGTTCGTCATCACGTTCTCCTCGTACGGTGGCGGCCCCGGCGGGGCGGCCCTCACCATCTATACGAACGGGATCCCGCCCGATCGACACGGATCGCGGGCCGGTGCCGAAGTTTTTTCGCCGCGCGCGGGGACGTTCGTGCGTTTCGGCGCGGTCTTCCTCGACACCGGCGCCGTCGCCGTCGGGGCCGGTGTCCGGATCGGGCCCAGCGTCCGACTCCTCACACCCGTGCACGAGTTGGCTGCCGAGCGGCGGCGGGCGGAGGCGCCGGCCAGGCCTACTGCACGCCGAGGGCCATCCACTTGTCCGCGGTTTCCAGGGTGCGGAAGCCGATCTTCTCGTACACCCCGTGGGCGTCGGCCGTGGCGAGCAGGATCCTGCGGAGCCCGGCCGGCTCCAGGTGGTCCCGCACCGCGGTGACCAGGGCCGTGCCGAGGCCCTTTCCGCGTGCGGCGGGGTCGACGTACACATCGCAGAGCCAGGCGAAGGTGGCATGGTCGGTGACGACCCGCGCATAGGCCACCTGCTCGCCCGAAGTACGGTCGTACGCACCGAAGTTGAGGGATCCGGCGATGGCGGCGTCCTGCTTCTCGCGGGCGCGGCCGAGGGCCCAGTACGCGTCCGTGCAGAGCCAGTGGTGGACCCGGGCGGCGTCGAGGCGGGCGGGGTCGCTGGAGATCGCGTAGTCGCGGAAGATCACGTCACTCATGACGGGAGCCTCGCAGGCGGGGTTGTCAGTAGTCCAGCACACCGTCCAGGGCGGTGCGCAGTCTGCGGACGGCCTCGGAGATCTCCGCGCGGCCCGTCACGCCCGCGAAGCTGAGGCGCAGGTGCCCGGCCGGGGGTTCGGCGCTGAAGTAGGGGCGGCCGGGGGCGACGGCGACGCCCGCGCGCAGCGCGGCGGACACGACGGCGGCCTCGGAGGCGCCGTCGGGCAGGCGGAGCCAGAGGTGGTAGCCGCCGGACGGGACGTGGGGCAGGGCGAGTTCGGGGAGGTGGTGGAGGACGGCGGCGGCGAGGGCTTCCCGGCGTGCGGTCAACTCGCTCGAAACGGCGCGCAGATGGCGGCTCCAGGCCGGCGAGCCGACGAGTTCGAGGGCGGTCTCCTGCAGGGGGCGCGGCACGAAGAAGGAGTCGACGACCTGGATCGCGCGCAGGCGTTCGAGGACCGGCCCCCGGGCGGCGAGCGCACCGACCCGCAGGCTCGGCGAGGTCGCCTTGGTGAGGGACGAGACGTGGACGACGACCCCGTCGGGGTCGTCGGCGGCCAGCGGGACGGGCAGCGGGCCCGCGTCCTCGTGGGCGAGCCGGCGGGCGAAGTCGTCCTCGACGACGAACGCGCCGTGGGAGTGGGCGATGCGGACCACTTCGCGGCCCCGGTCCGGGGCGAGGAGGGCGCCGGTCGGGTTCTGGAAGAGGGGCTGGCAGATCAGGACACGGGCGCCGGTGGCGGCGAAGGCACGGGCGAGGAGCTCGGGGCGGATGCCGTCGGGGTCGACGGGGACGGGCACGGGCCGAAGGCCCGAGGCCCGGGCGATGGCCAGCAGGCCGGGATAGGTGGGCGACTCGACGAGGACGGGTGCGCCGGGCGCGGCGAGCGCGCGCAGGGCGGTGGTCAGGGCGGTCTGGCCGCCGGCGGTGACCAGGACGTCGGCGGCGGTGACGGCGCCGCCGATCTCCCGGGCGAACCAGGCCCGCAGTTCGACGAGCCCGTCGACGGGCGGGCGGCTCCAGACGCCCGGGCGGCGACCGGCCCGGCCGAGGGCGGCTGCCATGGCCCGCTCGGGCTGGAGGCCCGGGTCGAGGTAGCCGCCGCTGAGGTCGACGACTCCGGTCGGCGGGACGACGAGGGTGGCCAGGACGCCGCTCGCGTCGACGGCGCGCGGGGCCGGTTCGGTGGCGCCGTCGGCGCTGAGCGCGACCTCCTGCCAGGAGGTGTCGCCGGTGCGCGGGGCGCTCGTACGCGGCTCGGCACGGTAGGCGCCCGCGCCGGGACGGGTGACGACGAGCCCCTCGGCGACGAGCTGGGCGAGCGCACGCGAGACCGTCACCGGGGACACCCGGTACCGCTCGACGAGCACCCGGCTCGACGGCAGCTTTCCGCCCACCGAGTAGCGGTTCAGCTCGCTCCGCAGGGATTCCGCCAGTTCAGCCACACTGCTACGCTCATGCATGACAGCACAGGATAGCGCTACTCCGCTCAGCTCGATAGCGGTCGGCACGGATCGCGGGACCGGTCCGGCCGCCGGCACCCGAGGGGTCGTCGTCGGCAGCGGGCCGGTCGCCGCCGAAGAGGCCGGCACCGGCACCTCCCTCCCGCAGGGAGCGCTGCTCGCCGCGCTCGGCGTCGTCTCTTTCTCGCTCACCTTCCCCGGCACCGCCTGGGGCCTGGAGAGCTTCGGTCCCTGGTCGCTCGTGTGCCTGCGGATCGCGCTGTCCGCGCTGATCGCGGGCGCGCTGCTGCTCGGGCAGCGGGTGCCGCTTCCCGACCGGGCGCACTGGGCCGGTCTCGCCGTGGTCGCCGGTGGTTCGCTCGTCGGGTTCCCGCTGCTCACCACCCTCGCCCTGGAGACCTCGACGACCTCGCACGCCGCCGTGGTGATCGGGCTCCTCCCGCTGGCCACGGCGGCCCTGGGCGCGGTGCGCACCGGGCGGCGGCCCTCGCCCGCGTTCTGGGCGGCGTCGCTCGCCGGGGCCGCGGTGGTCGCCGTCTTCACGGTGCGGCAGAGCGGCGGGGTGCTGTCCTCGGGGGACGTCTACCTGATCGCGGCGCTGCTGGTCTGCGCCGCCGCGTACGTGGAGGGCGGCCGGCTCGCCGCGGTGATGCCGGGCTGGCAGGTGGTCGGCTGGGCGCTCGTGCTGTGCCTGCCGTTCGCGCTGGCCGGCGCCTCGCTGGCGCTCGTCCACGAACCGTGGCGGCTCACCGGCCACGGCGTGGCCGGTCTGCTCTGGCTGGCCGCCGGGTCCAACTGCTTCGGCCTGTACGTCTGGTACCGGGGGCTCGCCACGGTCGGCGTGCCGAGGGCCAGCCAGTTGCAGCTCGCCCAGCCGCTGCTCACGCTCGTGTGGTCAGTTCTGCTGCTCGGCGAGCACCTCTCCCCCGCCGCCCCGCTCGCCGCGGCCGGGGTCCTGGTGTGCATCGCCGTGACCCAGCGGGCGAGGTCGTGAGGGGCCGAGGTTCCGGTCCGGCTCAGCGGGAGCGGGCCTGGTAGTGGTCGGCGACGACGCGGGCCATCGCCCCGACGCGGTCCTCGGTCACCTCCTTCGCGGCGAAGAAGCAGTGGCCGCGCACCGCGGCGTACCGCCCGGCCAGGGTCAGATGGCGGGAGAGCTCGGCCGGGTCCTGCCAGGCGGCGGGCTGCGCCGGATCGCCCGCCTTGTACAGGGCCTCGCCGATGTACAGGTCCACGCCGGTGCCCCGGGTGACCTCGTCCCACCAGGGCACCAGGACCGCGTAGTCGGCGGCGGCGAGACCGATGTTCCAGTACAGCTGCGGACAGATGTAGTCGATGAGGCCCGCTCGGACCCAGGCGCGGGTGTCGGCGTGCAGATCGTCGTAGGTCTGGACGCCGGCCGTGGTCGCCGAGCCCCGAGGATCACTCGCCCGGTTGCGCCACACCCCGAACGGGCTGACTCCGAAACGGAGTTGGGGCCGCAGCTCCTTGAGCCTGGCCGCCGTCTCACGCACCAGGAGGTCGATGTTGTCGCGCCGCCAGGCATCACGGTCGGGGAAGGCCGACCCGTGGCGCGCGTACGCCTCGTCGTCGTCGAAGCTCTGGCCCGCCACCGGGTAGGGGTAGAAGTAGTCGTCCCAGTGGACGCCGTCGACCGCGTACCTGCGGACCGCGTCGAGCATCGCGTCCTCGACGAAGCGGCGGACCTCGGGCAGACCCGGGTTGTAGTAGAGCTTCCCGCCGTACGGGACGACCCAGCCGGGGTGCAGTCGGGCGGGGTGCGTCGGGACCAGACGCGAGGGGTCGGTGTGGTTCGCGACGCGGTACGGGTTGAACCAGGCGTGCAGCTCCAGGCCGCGCCGGTGCGCCTCCTCGACGGCGGTGCCCAGCGGATCCCAGCCGGGGTCCTGGCCCTGTGTCCCGGTCAGCCACTGCGACCACGGTTCGTACGGGGACGGCCACAGCGCGTCGGCGGTCGGGCGGACCTGGAACACCACCGCGTTCAGCCGCCGCTCGACCGCCTTGTCCAGGTGGGCCAGGAGTTCGGCGCGCTGCGCCTCGGCGGTCAGGCCCGCCCTGGAGGGCCAGTCCCGGTTGGCCACACTGGCCAGCCAGACCCCGCGGAACTCGCGCCGATGCCTGCGGCCCGCCACTTCCCGCACCGCCCGCTCCAGCGTCCCGTCCCGGTCCACGGCCGTCGCACCGCCCGCCGTGACAAGGCCGCTGAGCGCTCCGGCCGTGCCCGCCACGAAGCTCCTGCGCGTGATTCGCCCCACGTCACACCCCTCGCTCGGATCCCATCGGCCCAGGTGTACCGGACAGCATGCCCGCCCCGGCCCCACTGGCACACGCGCGTCCGGAGTAACGTCAGGGGCCGAAGGCGGGCGCCGGAATCACACGGGGGACCCGCCGGGGACGGCAGTAGAGCGAAGCGAAAGGCACGATGTGACCGACATCGAACGCGTCGGAATTGTGGGCTGTGGCCAGATGGGCGCGGGCATCGCGGAGGTGTGCGCCCGCAGCGGCCTGGACGTCATGGTCGCCGAGACCACCGGCGAGGCCCTGGAGATCGGCCGCACCCGGCTGCACAACTCCCTCTCGAAGGCCGCCGAGCGCGGCAAGATCACCGAGGAGGAGCGCGACGCGACGCTCGGCCGGCTCAGCTTCACCACCGACCTGGGCGAGTTCGCCGACCGCGACCTCGTGATCGAGGCCGTGGTGGAGAACGAGCAGGTCAAGACCGAGATCTTCCAGGTCCTCGACCAGGTGGTGACCCGCCCGGACGCGATCTTGGCCTCCAACACCTCCTCGATCCCGCTGGTGAAGCTCGCGGTCGCCACCTCGCGGCCCGACCAGGTCATCGGCATCCACTTCTTCAACCCGGCCCCGGTGCAGAAGCTGGTCGAGCTGATCCCCGCGCTCACCACGTCCGAGGGCACCATCAGCCGCGCCCAGGTGCTGGTCGAGAAGGTCCTCGGCAAGCACGCGATCCGCGCCCAGGACCGCTCGGGGTTCGTGGTCAACGCGCTGCTGATTCCTTATCTGCTCTCGGCGATCCGGATGTTCGAGTCGGGCATCGCCAGCCGTGAGGACATCGACAACGGCATGGAGCTGGGCTGCGCCCACCCGATGGGCCCGCTCAAGCTCGCCGACCTCATCGGCCTGGACACCGTCGCCTCGGTCGCGGACTCGATGTACGACGAGTTCAAGGAGCCGCTGTACGCCGCTCCCCCGCTGCTCCAGCGGATGGTGGACGCGGGACGCCTCGGCCGGAAGACCGGGTCCGGTTTCTACTCGTACGCCTGAGTAAAACGGCGTACTTCTGTATACGCGGGTGTACGCCTGAAAGGCCTGGGCCGGGCGCGTGCCGCGCACACCGGGTGTGCGGCACGAGCCCGCATATGCCCATCGCACACGCTCCCGCCCCTGGTGCACGGCGAGTTGACTCTGAGCCAGCACATCAATGGCACGTCCGGACAGGACTAAGGAGCCCCACCGTGTCCAGCCACCCGGGACATTCGACCACCGTCGACGAACTGGCGGAGTTACGCCGCCGCCTGGACGTCGGCATGGCCCACATGGACGGACAGCTCGCGCTGCTCGCCCAGCGGGGCGAGCAGACGGAGCGTGAACTGACCGAGACGGCGGGACGGGTGGCGGCCCTCGAACACCTGAGGTGGCCGCTCCCCGCCCTCACCGCACTGGCCGCCCTCGGCGCGCTCTCGCTCGCCGTGTGGCAGGCCCTCGGCCGCTAGGGCCTGGCGCGACTAGCCGTCGCCCAGTCGCAGATGGTGCAGGAGCAGGAGTCCGGCCGCCATGTTGGCGGCCGGGACCTCCCCCCGGGCGACCATGTCGGGCACCAGCTTGAGGGGTATCCACTCGCGGCGTGACGACTCGAAGTCGTCCTCGGGGTGGCCGATGTACTCGGCCGACTCGGACCAGAACAGATGGTGCCGGGCGTCGATGAGCCCGTTGGCGGGCTCGACGGTGAGCAGGGGTTTGAGCGGTCCCGGCCGCCAGCCGGTCTCCTCCTCCATTTCCCGGGCGGCGGCGGCCTCGATGTCCTCGCCGTCCTCCACGACTCCGGCGGCCAGCTCCCAGCCCCAGCTGTCGGTGATGAAGCGGTGCCGCCAGAGCAGCAGCACCTCGTTGGCCGCGTTGACGACGGTCGCGACGGCGACCGGCCGCAGCCTGATCAGGAAGTGGTCCAGGTGTCGCCCGTCCGGAAGCTCTACGTCCGCGAGGTTGACCCGAAACCAGCGATTTTCATACACAGTTTGTTCGCTCAGGTTCGTCCACTGCACGTTTCTGCCACCTTCCGACAAGTAGATGGCAATATCGCAGCAGGCTGACGATTAGAGGGGAACGCGAAGTGCCCCGTCGATCAGCTCGGCGGCCTCGTCGGCGCCCGCGCAACCGCTCTCGACCAGGTGCTCGCGCACCACGCGCAGCCGGTCACGCAATCGCTGCGACTCCATCCCCCGGGCCCGCTCCGCCATCTCGACCGCGGTGGCCACGGCCCGGTCAGCGTCGCCCTGCCGCAGCTCGATCTGCGCGAGCATCGCAAGGCGGTGCACCCTGCCCCTGTCGTGGGAGGGCTCGTCGGCCGCGAGGGCGGCCTGTTCGCGCGCGGCCGTCAGGTCACCGAGGCTGAGCAGGGCCTCGGCCACCTGGACGTTGACCAGGCCCGGCTGCACATAGCCGGTCTCGGCCGGCTCCTGGCCCGGCCTGATCCGCCCGGCCGCCGACTCCGCGCTCCGGATCGAGGACAGCGCGCTGTGCCCGTCGCCCAGGTGCGCGTACGCCTTGGCCTGCATCGCGTGCAGATCGGAGGCGAGCGCGGGGCTCAGCCGGCCGCCCGCCGCGCGCAGGGCCGCCTCGGCGAAGGCGACCGACTGGCGGTAGTCCCGCATGAACAGGGACTGGTTGACGAGCAGCGCGATGACGTAGGCCCCAAGTCCCCTGTCCCCACTGGCCTTTGCGAGGCGCAGCGCCTGGTGGAAGTAGCGCTGGGCCAGACCCTGCGCGTTGGAGTCGTAGGCGCAGATTCCGGCGATGGCCACCAACCCGCCCGTGGCGCGGTGGAGTTGGCGCCCGGTGGCGTCGGTGTAGCCGCCGCGCAGTAAGGGCGCCGTCTCGGCGTTGAGGAAGCCGACGATGCGCGAGCGGGTCGCGATGCCGCCCGCCTTGCGGTACATCAGCTCGTAGTGCTCGCGCGCCGAGCGCAGCATCTCGATGTCGGACTCGGCCACCGCGGTCTGGCCGTCGCGGGACACATCGGTGTCCTCCGGCGGGTTCTCCCACTCCCACACGGGCATGACGGCCGGGGTTCCGGTGACGGCCGGGGCGTCCAGGATGTGGGTGCGCTGCTGTTCGTCCGAGCGCCACAGGGCGGTGGCCCGCTCGACGAACCCGGCGAGCGGAGAGCCGTGCACGGGGGCCGGTTCGCCCGGCACCCCGAGGCCGATGTCGTCGAGGGTGACCCGGCGGCGGAGCCGGCCCGCGAGCACCTCGCATATCAGGTCGGGCACCTGGCCGCGCGGCCGCTGGCCCTTCAACCACCGTGCCACGGCGGTGTGTTCGTATCTGAGTGCGAGACCTCTGGCCCGTCCCGCCTGGTTCACCCGGGCCGCCAGGCCCGCGTGCGAGATCCCCGCCTCGTCCACCAGGGCGTCGAGCAGGGTATTGGGCTGCATGGGCCCCTCCAACGGCTCGGTGTGGTCAGCGTAATCGAGCCCGGTTCACACGGGGTGTGAACCGAGTACCCGCATTTATGCGCCGCGCTCTCTGCCCACGGGCGCCCCCAGTCGGTTGACTCTGAACCGCCTCCCGTTGAGGCGGTCGGGCCGCCGGCTCCCCCTCGTACAGTGCGGCGGCCCGCTCCCGGCGCCGTCCGCCCTGTCCGCGCTGCCCGGCACTCCCGGCAGGGCGGCGGCGCCTCATCGTCAGCGGCGTGCACCCGCCGCCGCACCGGCCGCCTGCTGGGCGGGCACCCGGACCCGGTCGTTGCGCAGCACCAGGAGGGCCACGTCGTCCGAGAGCCGCCCGCGCGTGTGGGCCAGGAGCGCGCGCCGCACCCGCTCGACCACATCGGCCGGCGACACCGGCGAGGGGCGGGAGGCGACCGTGAGCGCCTCGCGCAGCGCGAAGAACCGCCCGGCACCGTCCCGGGCGTCCTCGGCGCCGTCGGTGTACAGGCAGAGCGCCTCGCCCGGCAGCAGCCGGGTGCAGCACAGCGGGGGCAGTTCGGCGGGCAGCGGGAAGGGGCCGAGCGGCGGCAGCGGGTCGCCCGGGGTCAGCGGCTCGGCGCCGCGGCCCAGCCGATAGGGCCAGGGATGGCCGCAGTTGAGGGCGTACACATCGCCGGACGGCCGGATCTCCAGGAGCAGTACGGTGACGAAGTCCTCGCCGAGCGGCCGCTCCGGTTCGGCGCCGCCGGACGCCGGGTGCTCGGCGCGGCAGCGCTCGCGCAGATGACGCGCGAGGGCACGGTCCAACCTCCTGAGCACGCCCGCGAGTTGGGGCTCGTCGTAGGCGGCCTCGCGGAAGCTGCCGAGGACGGCGGCGACCGCGCCGATCGCGCCGAGCCCGTGGCCGCGCACATCCCCCATCACCACGCGCACCCCGTACGGGGTCGACATCGCCTCGTAGAGGTCGCCCCCGATCGACGCGCCACGGCTCACCGAGAGCTGTCCGGCGGCCAGCGCGATGCCGTCGAGCCGTGCGGGCACGGGCCGCAGGAGCGCCCGCTGGGCGACCTCGGCGATGTGCCGGATGCGCCTCAACTCCCGCTCCGCCGCGCTCCGTACGCCCGCCGCCAGCCACACCACGGCGATCAGGAAGGCCCCGCACATCGCGATCCGGAAGACCATGCCGTCCGCACCGGCCGGCGGGCGGGCCAGCTCCCAGGCGATCACCAGGGCCAGCCAGCAGGACGGCAGGGCGAGAACGAGGCCCCGGCGGGAGCGCAACGCCGTCGCACAGGCAGCGGTCCATCCCGGTGTACGGATCATGCCGTCGGCCCCCCTCGGCCTCTGCGCCCCGCATGGCACTCGACCACACGGACCGGACGCCGCACCGGCCTGCCCGGCCGCACCGATTCTTTCGATCGCCCGCGCCGTTCAGCGAGGATCGCCCGGCCTTCTCACCCGAACGAGTGAGGCGGGCAGGGCGTGTTCGGGGACGACGAGAGGGGCGCACCGGCAGTGCCGGTGCGCCCCTCTCGGTGTGCTCTCGCGCGGACTAGGCGCCGCGCAGCACCGCGCCCGTGGACTCGGCCGCCTGGGCCACCGCCGCGTCGCGGGCGGCGGAGGCCTCCTCGACGGTCAGGGTGCGGTCGGCGGCACGGAACCGCAGCGCGTAGGCGAGCGACTTCTTGCCCTCACCGGTCTGCTCGCCGCTGTAGACGTCGAACAGGCGGATGGACTCGAGGAGTTCACCGGCGCCGACGCGCAGCGCGTTCTCCACCGCGGCGGCCGGGACCTGGGCGTCGACGACGAGCGCCACGTCCTGGGTGGCCACCGGGAAGGTGGAGATCGACGGCGCCTGCACGGCGCCTTCGGCGGCCCGCTCGAGGACGTCGAGGTCGAGCTCCATCGCACAGCTGCGGGCGGGCAGACCGAACGCCTTGACGACGCGCGGGTGCAGCTCACCGGCGTGCCCGACGAGGGTCTTCACACCCTCGGGGAACACGTACAGCTCGGCGCAGCGGCCCGGGTGCCAGGGGCCGTACTGGCCCTGGTCGACGGCGAGTTCGAGCCCCGCCTCGCGGGCCACGGCACGCGCCGCCTCGACGGCGTCGGCCCAGTCGGCCGGGCGGCCCTTGCCCCACCAGCCGGCCTGCTCGCGCGCCCCGGCGAGCACCGCGCCCACGTGCCGCGGCTGCACGGGCAGCACGGCGTCAAGGGAGGCGATCTCCTCGTCGGTGGGACGGCGGTCGACGGGCAGCCGGGGGGCCACGCCCGGGGTGGGCGAGGGGTGGAAGACCAGGCCCGTCTCGAACAGCGCCAGGTCGTGGCTGCCGCGGCCGACGTTGCGGCGCAGCGTGGCGAGGAGGCCCGGCAGGAGCGTGGTGCGCAGCGCCGGCTCCTCGTCGCTGAGCGGGTTGACCAGCTTCACGACGGCGCGGTTCGGGTCCCCGGCGTCCAGACCCAGCTGGTCGAAGACCGACTCGGCGATGAACGGGTAGCTCGGCGCCTCGGTGAACCCGGCCCCGGCGAGCGCGCGGCCCGCCCGGCGGTGCAGTCGCTGACGCTCCGTCAGACCTCGTCCGGCGGGCGGCTTGGGCAGCGTGGAGGGCAGGTTGGCGTAGCCCTCCAGGCGGATGACCTCTTCGGCCAGGTCGTTCGGCTCGGTGAGGTCGGGGCGCCAGGACGGCACGGTGACCACGAGCTCGTCCTGCCCGTACGCGTCGCAGCCGACCTGCTGGAGGCGGCGCACGACGGTCTCGCGGCCGTACTCGATGCCGGCGACGCGGTCCGGGTGGTCGGCGCGCATCGAGATGGTGCGCGGCGCGGACGGCGAGACGATCTCGGTGACGCCGGCCTCGGCCGTACCGCCCGCGAGCAGCACGAGCAGGTCGACGGTGCGCTGCGCGGCGGCCGCCGCGGCCTGCGGGTCGACGCCGCGCTCGAAGCGCTTGGACGCCTCGGAGGTCAGCTTGTGGCGGCGCGCGGTGCGGGCGATGGCGACCGCGTCGAAGTGCGCGGCCTCGATGACGACCTCGGTGGTGCCCTTGACCTCGCCGGTCTCGGGGTCCGTGACGGAGTCCGCGATCTCGGTGTTGGCCCCGCCCATCACACCGGCCAGGCCGATGGGGCCCCGGTTGTCGGTGATGACGAGGTCGGCGGCGTCCAGCTTGCGCTTGGTGCCGTCGAGGGTGGTGAGCAGCTCGCCGGCCTCGGCGCGGCGCACGCCGATGGGCCCGTCGACCAGGCTCCGGTCGTAGGCGTGCAGCGGCTGGCCGAGCTCGATCATCACGTAGTTGGTGATGTCGACGGCGAGCGAGATCGGGCGCATCCCGGCCTTCTGCAGCCTGCGCTGGAGCCAGATCGGGGAGCGGGCCTCGGGGTCGAGACCGGTCACGGTGCGCGCGGTGAAGCGGTCGCAGCCGATCGGGTCGGCGACCTTGACCTGGTAGCCGTAGGAGTTCGGCGCGGGCACGTCGAGCAGCGCCGGGTCGCGCAGCGGCAGGCCGTAGGCGATGGCGGTCTCGCGGGCGACTCCGCGCATCGACAGGCAGTCGCCGCGGTTGGCGGTGACCGCGATGTCCAGGACCTCGTCGACGAGTTCGAGCAGCGCGATGGCGTCGGTGCCGACCTCGTGCTCCGGGGGCAGCACGATGATGCCGCCGGTGGTGTCCGGGCCCATGCCGAGCTCGTCGCTGGAGCAGATCATGCCGTGCGAGGTCTTGCCGTACGTCTTGCGCGCGGCGATCGCGAAGTCGCCCGGCAGCACCGCGCCGGGCAGCACCACGACGACCTTGTCGCCGACCGCGAAGTTGCGGGCGCCGCAGACGATCTCCTGGGGTTCACCGGTGCCGTTGGCACCGCCGACGTCGACGGTGCAGAAGCGGATGGGCTTCTTGAAGCCCTCCAGCTCCTCGATGGTGAGCACCTTGCCGACGACGAGCGGGCCCTTGAGCCCGGCGCCGAGCTGCTCGACGGTCTCGACCTCGAGGCCGGCGTCGACGAGCTTGGCCTGCACGTCGCGGCCGGTCTCGGTGGCGGGGAGGTCGACGTACTCCCGCAGCCAGGAAAGCGGGACCCGCATCAGATCTCCATCCCGAACGGCCGGGTGAACCGGACGTCACCCTCGACCATGTCTCGCATGTCTTCTACGTTGTGGCGGAACATCAGCATCCGTTCGATGCCGAAGCCGAAGGCGAACCCGCTGTACTTCTCGGCGTCCACACCGCAGGCGGTGAGCACCTTCGGGTTGACCATGCCGCAGCCGCCGAGCTCGATCCAGCCCTCGCTTGAGCAGGTGCGGCAGGGACGGTCCGGGTTGCCGACGGACTCGCCGCGGCAGACGTAGCAGACCATGTCCATCTCGGCGGACGGCTCGGTGAACGGGAAGAAGTTCGGCCGGAGCCGGGTCTCGATGCCCTCGCCGAAGAGCGCCTTGACCATGTGGTCGAGGGTGCCCTTCAGGTCGGCCATGGTCAGACCCTCGTCCACGGCGAGCAGCTCGACCTGGCGGAACACCGGGCTGTGCGTGGCGTCCAGCTCGTCGGTGCGGTACACCCGGCCGGGGCAGATCACGTACACCGGCGGCTCGCGGTCGAGCATCGAGCGGATCTGCACGGGCGAGGTGTGGGTGCGCAGGACGACGCCGGAGTTGGCCGCGCCCTCCGGGCCCCGCACGAAGAAGGTGTCGTGCTCGGTGCGGGCCGGGTGGTCCGGGCCGATGTTGAGCGCGTCGAAGGTGAACCACTCGGCCTCGACCTCGGGGCCCTCGGCCACCTCGTAGCCCATGGCCACGAAGACGTCCTCGATGCGCTCGGAGAGCGTGGTCAGCGGGTGGCGGGCGCCGGCCGGTACACGGTCGTGGGGCAGCGTGACGTCCACTGCCTCCTCGACCAGGACCCGGGCGTCCCGCTCGTCCTCCAGCTCGGCCTGGCGCGCGGCCAGTGCCTTGTTCACGGCGCCGCGGGCCATGCCCACGAGCTTGCCCGCCGCGGCCTTGGCCTGCGGCGGCAGCGCGCCGATCTCGCGGTTGGCGAGCGAGAGGGGCGAGGTGCCACCGGTGTGCGCGGTCTTCGCCTGGGCGAGCGCTTCGAGGTCGCCGGCGGCCGCGAAAGCGGCGAGCGCCTCGTCCCGCATGCGCTCGATCTCTTCCGGTTTCAGCGCCTCGACCTCGACAGGGTCGTACGACTTATTGGGTGCCGACATCTCTTCCCGTGCTTCCGATTGTCTTGGCTGGGGGGTCCCCGCGACCGCGAAGCGATACCGCGATAGCGCGCGGACACAAACGCGCCAAAGGTCGAGTCTAACGGGGTGCGGGAACGCGATTGCGCCCGTGGGCGGCTCGGGGGCGGTCTACTGGAGATACGCCGGAGCGCCGACGGGCAGGATAAATCGGAACTGGGCGCCGCCGCCGGGGCCGCGGCCCACCGTGATCGTGCCGCCGTGGGCCTCGACGATGCCCTTGACGATGTACAGGCCGAGCCCGGTACCGCCGCGCTTGCTCCCCCGCCAGAAGCGGGTGAAGACACGGCCCATCGACTCCTCGGGGATGCCGGGGCCTTCGTCGCTCACGGTGACCGCCGTTCCCTTCTCGTCGTGCTCGTCGATGCGGACGGGCGCTGGTGCCACCTCAATGGTGACGGTTCCCTCGCCGTGGCGCACCGCGTTTTCCAGCAGGTTGCCGAGCACCTGGTCGATCTTGTCCGGGTCCGCCCACAGATCGGGAAGCGGCCGCTGGATGCGGACCAGGAAGCGGTCCGGGGTCTGGCCGGAGGCGACGTGGGCCTGGAGGTGGCGGCCGACGGCGGCCGGGATGTCGACCGGCTGGCGGCGCACTTCGAGGCGGCCCGAGTCGATGCGGGAGATGTCGAGGAGTTCGGCGATGAGGCGCGTGACGCGGTTCGCGTCGGCGTCGACGGTCTCCAGCATGAGGCGCTTCTGGTCGTCCGTGAACCGCTCCCACTTGGCGAGCAGCGTCGCGGTGAAGCCCTTCACCGACGTCAGCGGCGAACGCAGCTCGTGGGCGACGGTGGCGATCAGCTCGGCGTGCGAGCGTTCGGTACGCCGCCGGGCCTCGGTGGAGCGCAGGCTGACCACGACCCGGCGCACCGGGCCGGTCGGACGCTCGCGTACGTAGCGGGCGGAGACCAGCACTTCGCGGCCGCCGGGCAGCAGCAGATTGCGCTCGGGCTGGCCGACCCGGATGGCGAGGCCGCCGTAGGGGTCGGTGAGCTGCCACCAGCGGCGGCCCTTGAGGTCCTCCAGGGGCAGCGCCCGCTCCAGCGGGAGGCCGAGCGCCTCGTCCTTGGTGACCGCCGTGATCCGCACCGCGGCGGCGTTGAAGCAGATCACCCGGCCCTTGTCGTCGGCGACCACGATGCCGTCGGGCAGGTCGTCGGGGTCGAAGCCGAGGACATCAGGACCGCCGGACGGATACAGCGCGGTGCTGTTGCCGATGCCGCTCGTGCCGACAGCCATCCCCGTATCCCCACCTCTCCGAAGCGCTGAGTGGGCCCCCGAGCCCGCCACACTACTAGTACGAGGTGACGGAGCGGCACCCTCCGGCAGCACGCTGCGCACGAGCGGAGGCGTAGAGGCACACGGCGGCGGCGGTGGCGAGGTTGAGGCTCTCGGCCTTTCCGTGGATGGGCACGCGCACCACGGCGTCCGCGAGTGCGCGGGTCTCCTCGGGCAGGCCCCAGGCCTCGTTGCCGAAGATCCAGGCGGTCGGGCCGCCCATCGTCCCCGCGTCCAGCTCGGCGTCGAGGTCGTCCTCGCCTGCGCCGTCGGCCGCCAGGATGCGTACGCCCGCGTCCCGCAGGCCCTGGACGGCCTGCTCGACGGGGACACCGACCGCGACCGGCAGGTGGAAGAGCGAACCGACCGACGCCCGCACGGACTTGGGGTTGTAGAGGTCGACGGAGGCGTCGGTGAGGACGACCGCGTCGGCGCCCGCGGCGTCCGCGCAGCGCAGTACGGTCCCGGCGTTCCCGGGGTCGCGGACGTGCGCGAGCACGGCGACCAGCTTGGGCTGGGCCTTGAGGATCTCCTCGAACGGCGAGTCCAGGAAGCGGCAGACGCCGACCAGGCCCTGGGGGGTGACGGTCTGGGAGACCTCGGCGAGCACCTCGTCGTCGGCGTAGTGGACGCGGGCGCCCGCGTCCAGGGCCGCGGTCACGATGTCGGCGTACCGCTCGGCGGCCTCGACGGTGGTGAACAGCTCGACGAGGGTGGGCTCGCCGTCGCTGCGGTGCTCCACGGCCTCGCGGACGGCCTGCGGCCCCTCGGCGATGAACCGGCGTTCCTTGCCCCGGAAGTTGCGCCGGGCGAGCCGGCGGGCGGCGGCGACGCGCGGGGAACGCGGGGAGATCAGCTCGGGGGTCGGCATGTACTCGCGGTCTCTCTGGAAGGGAGTGGGGGCCTGGGGGCTCGGCCCCCGGAGGCGGAGGGTCCGGGGGCCGAGCCCCCGGGACGACCCCGCAACGCACCGGGACCCGCAGGCCAGCGGCCTGCGGGTCCGGTCCTGCTCAACAAGCCGTCGGGCGCTTACGCGGCCTTCGGGGCGTTGACGTCGCTCGGGAGGGCCTTCTGGGCCACCTCGACGAGCGCGGCGAACGCGTTGGCGTCGTTGACCGCGAGCTCGGCCAGGATCTTGCGGTCCACCTCGATGTTGGCGGCCTTCAGACCCTGGATGAGGCGGTTGTACGTCATGCCGTTCTGGCGGGCAGCGGCGTTGATGCGCTGGATCCACAGCTGACGGAAGTCGCCCTTGCGCTTCTTGCGGTCGTTGTAGTTGTAGACCAGCGAGTGGGTGACCTGCTCCTTGGCCTTGCGGTACAGGCGCGAACGCTGACCGCGGTAGCCGGAGGCCGCCTCGAGAATTGCCCGGCGCTTCTTGTGGGCGTTTACTGCCCGCTTGACGCGTGCCACTTGTTAACTCCTTGTAGCGGGGCCGTGGTTGGACTCACACGACCCGAAATCGAATAGGTCCCGGACTCGACGTTCCGCCTCCGACGGGCGGAGGCGGAGGAACGTCACTTGCCGAGAAGCTTCTTGATCTTCTTGGCGTCGGCCGGAGCCACGACGACCGTGCCCGTCAGCGAGCGGGTCTTCTTGGACGACTTGTGCTCGAGCAGGTGGCGCTTGCCGGCGCGCTCACGGAGCACCTTGCCGGAGCCGGTGATCTTGAAGCGCTTGCTGGCACCGCTGTGCGACTTGTTCTTCGGCATAGCGCCGTTCTCTCCTCGTCAGTGGCGCTCCCAGCCGGTCCGGGGACCGGCGCTCGGGAGCGTCATATGTATCGGTTGATATCCGGAACGGGCTGTCCCGGAATCAGGCCTCGGCGGGTTCCTCGGCCGGCGCGGCCTCGGCGACGGGCGCCTCGGCAACGGCTTCGTCCTCGACGGACTCGTCCGACTGGGCCGACTGACCCTGGCGCTCCGCCTTGCGGGCCGCCTGGGCCTCGCGGGCTTCGGCCATCGCCTCGGTCTTCTTCTTGTGCGGACCGAGAACCATGATCATGTTTCGGCCGTCCTGCTTCGGGCTGGACTCGACGAAGCCGAGCTCCTCCACGTCCGAAGCGAGACGCTGCAGCAGTCGGTAGCCGAGTTCCGGCCGGGACTGCTCGCGACCACGGAACATGATCGTGATCTTGACCTTGTCGCCCTGCTTGAGGAACCGGACGACGTGACCCTTCTTGGTGTCATAGTCGTGCGGGTCGATCTTCGGCCGGAGCTTCATCTCCTTGATGACCGTGTGCGCCTGGTTCTTGCGCGCCTCACGGGCCTTCATGGCCGACTCGTACTTGAACTTCCCGTAGTCCATGAGCTTGCACACGGGCGGACGGGCGGTCGCCGCGACCTCGACCAGGTCGAGGTCATACTCCTGGGCGAGCTCCAGGGCCTTGGCAAGCGGAACAATTCCGACCTGCTCGCCGCTGGGGCCGACAAGTCGCACCTCGGGAACGCGAATCCGGTCGTTGATGCGGGGCTCGGCGCTGATGGATCCTCCTCGGTAGCACCACACGACTGTCTGGCAGACAGCCGCGTACGTCACGTTGACGTGACCAACCGCCACGAGGCACAAAAAATGCCCCGGACGGACACAGGCGGGGCTCCAAGAAAACCGGAACACCGCTGCGGTCTACCGCGGGGCGCACATCGGGCGGCTCCATCGTCCGTACGGAACGATGGTGGCCACCTGACCGGATGACCCGCCGCCCCTGAGGGTGGCCGGGTGGGAGATCGGAGCCTCCACTTGTGGGCCGGGCACACGTGCCTGGCCGGTCGTTACACAAGGTTAGCAGCAACCGGACGGGCGGGCGAATCGAGTGCGCGGGAAGAGGGCGCGCGGGCAGCGCATATCGTGTGGGCATGAGTGAGACGCCCCCCAATGAGCCCGCAGACTTCGACACCATGGCCCGCGACATCGCGGAGGTTCCGGCGGTCGAGGTGATCGTGACGGTCGCCGTGAACCTGATGAGCGCCGCCGCCGTGAAGCTCGGTCTGACCGAGGAGGGCGACGAGTACAAGGACCTCGACGAGGCCCGCAAGCTGGTGCACGCCCTGGCCGGCCTCCTGGACGCCGGGGCCACCGAGATCTCGTCCTTCCACGCCGCCCCGCTGCGCGACGGCCTCAAGTCGCTCCAGCTCGCGTTCCGCGAGGCGTCGGTCGTGCCGGACGAGCCGGGCAAGGGCCCGGGCGAGAAGTACACGGGCGCCGTCTTCGGCTGAGTACTCCCGCGCGCGACCGCTCGCACCATTTTCCCGTACGACCCGGAACGGGCCGCTCCTCTCCCTCAGCGGGTGAAGAGCGGCTCGTTCGGCTGTGGGGCCCCGGACGGCAGCAGCGCCAGGTCGAGGCCGCGCACCAGCCGGGCCCGCAGGGTCTCGTCGGCGGCGATCAGCTCGGCCACCGCGCGGCCCGCGTCGGCCGGCGCCGCGCCGTCGGCGAGGACCAGGGCGAGCGTGCCGTCCGCGCTGCCGGGGCCGAGGTGGGCGCGGAGCACGGCGGGCACCGCGGCCACCGCCGAGCGCACCGCCCCGAGCACCGCGGGGTCCTGGAGCGGGTCCGCGCTGCTGCGGCCCTCGGCGAGGGCGAGCAGGGCCGCGCCCTTCAGCTCGTACGCGACCGGGCCCGCGAGGTCGATGACCACCGTGTCCGCCTTCTCGTGCACGGCCGCCGCGAGGGCCTGGTGCAGCGGGACCGCGACCGGGCGGGCCGCCGGGTCCCACCGGGCCAGGGCGTCGGTCGAGGTGAACGCGGGCAGCGCCGTGCGGTCGCCCGCCTTCAGGGTGGGGACGGCCATGTCGCTGGTCTTCTCGCGCTTGAGGCCGTGTTCGTCGATCTCGCTCTCGCCCAGCATCGCGACCACGGGGACGAGCAGCCGCGCGGTGCGCAGCGCGGCGAGCACCCGTGGTTCGGCCGACCTGTCCTGCGACCAGGCGGCCAGCGCCTCGGTCAGTTCGGGGGCGGCGGTGCCGTCGTCGTCGGAGAAGCCGGAATCCGGAATGTTCTTGAGCGCCACGCGACGAGCCTAACCGGGTCCGCTTCCGGGCCCGCCCACGGCCTCCCGGCTCAGAGCCACTCGCGCGGGGTCCTGACCCGGGTGGAGCGCCAGAGCGCCACCCCGGCCCCGAGCAGCAGGACACCGCCGCCGGCGGAGAGCGGGGCCAGCCAGTCCGCCGGGTCTCCGGCGGCGACCGGCACGTCCGGGCCGCCGCCGAAGTAGGTGCTGCCGTTCGCCGCGGACTCCGACCGGAGGGCCGCGGGCTTCAGGCGGGCGGCGGCGGTGAGGGCGGCGGCCGGGTCGATCATGCCGTAGCCCCGGGCGTCGTCGCGGCCGCCCTCGGGGGCGCCCCGGGCGGTGTCCTCCAGGAGCTTCTTGATCTGCGCCGGGGTGAGACCGCGGTTGGCCGAGCGCACGAGGGCGACGGCGCCGGAGACGAACGCGGAGGCGGCGCTGGTGCCCCAGCCCTCGTAGTACTTGCGGTCCGGGTCGGCTATGACGACGTCCACGCCGGGGGCGCTGACGGTCGCGTACCAGCGGCGGGTGGAGAAGGAGGCGTGGGTGCCGTTCTTGTCGACGGCGGCGACCGCGATGACGCCGGGGTAGGCGGCCGGATAGGAGATGTGGTCGCCCTGGTCGCCGCCGTTGCCGGCGGAGGCCACGACGACGGCGCCCTTGCCGAGCGCGTACTGGATCGCGGCGTCCTCGGCGGGCTCGGGGTGGGCGGAGGCGCTGTCGTCGCCGAGCGAGAGGTTGATGACGTCGGCGCCGTTGTCGGCGGCCCAGCGGATGCCCGCGGCGAGCGCCCCGCCCTTGGTCTCGCGGGCCTGTTTGCGGGCCGGGTCGGTGGATTCCAGGATGACCCGGACCGGCAGGATCCTGGCCTCGGGCGCGATGCCGAGCACTCCCGCGCGGTCTCCGGCGCCATGGCCGTGGCCCGCGATGATGCCGGCCATGGCGGTGCCGTGCCGGGCCCAGTCGCGGCTGCCCTGGCCGGCCCCGAAGCCGATGAGGTCGTTGCCGGGCAGCACCTGCCCTTCCAGGTCGGGGTGGCTGCCGTCGACGCCGGTGTCCAGGACCGCGACGGTGATGCCCTTGCCCTTGGTCGTCTGCCAGGCCTGCTGGGTGTGCATGGCACCCAGCTCCCACTGGCGGTCCCGGATGCCGTCGGCGCGGGCCGGGGTGGCGGAGACGAGCAGGGCGAGGACCGCGGCCGTGGCGAGGGCGCCGGTGCGGCGCAGCCTCGCCTGGCCCGGCCGGGGCGCGGTGGTTCCGGTCGGCAGTGGCTCGGTCATGAGGCGGGCTCCGGGCTTGCGGCGGCCCGCTTGCGCAGGCCGCGTTCGACGTAGTCGGCGACGCCCTTGGCGTCGTGGCCCAGGCCCGCCTCGGCCACGGGGCCGCTGGCGCCGCCGGCCGTGGCCCGCTCGGCGGACTGGGGAGCGTCGGCCTCGCGGCCGTCGGCGAAGCCGGAGACCGCGGTGACGACCACGGGGACGTCGGTGAGGACCCGCACCGTCCAGCTCGCGCGCTGCTTGTCGCCGAACGCGGCGGCGGCCGTGCCCTTGACCGGGTAGGCGCGCGGCATCAGATCGGAGCGCTCGGCCAGCTTCTCGGTGCTGAACCGGTTCGCCAGGGCGGTCATCGCGGCGGGCTCGGCCTGGGTGAAGACGAGGCCGACGGTGATCACGCTGCTGGCGGTGGCGTCGGTGTAGGTGGCGCGCACCGTGCGGGCGCAGCCGACCGGTTCGAGGACCTTGAGCAGGAGGGGGTCGAGGGTGCCCGCGCAGGCGCTGTCCGGGGCCACCCCGATCCGGGTCCACTCGCGGTCGGCGCCGCCGGGGCCGGCACCGGTGCCCCGAACGGTGGGTGGGAAGAGGGTGTCGACGGGCACGCTGTGCCACAGGTCGCGGGCGGCGGTGAAGTTGCTGCGGGCGGCCGGCTCGGAGTCGCCGTCCAGCCAGGTGCCCGCGGCGGCGCCGCCGATGAGCCCGGCGCCGAGCACCACGCAGATCGCGGCGGCGGCCACGCGCCCGGGCCGCCGGGCCGGCACCGGCCGCAGCGGCCCCGGCTCGTCGGACAGCGGTTCCGGCGGAAGCAGCGGTTTCGGCGGGGCGACGGGCAGCGGAGGTATCTCGGGCGGGCGCGGGGCCGAAGGGGCGGCCGCCCGCACGGACCGTGCGGCCGAAGGCGGTATGGCCGAAGGCGCGGACTGTGCCGCCGAAGAGCTGGACCGTGCGGCCGAAGGCGAGGGCGGTACGGGCGGTATGGCCGAAGGCACGGGCGGCGCGGCCGAAGAGGCGGGCGGTGCGGCCGAAGGCACGGGCGGTGCGGCCGAAGGCGCGGGCGGTATGGGCGAAGAGGTGGGCGGTATGGGGGTGTTCGGCAGGACGGGGCCCGGGTCGACCAGGTCGAGCGCGGAGCGGAGCCGGGCCGCCGCGTCGCCGGGCGCGGGCGGCCGAGGCGCGGGCACGGACTTCTCCGAGGGCTCGGACTCCGGTGCGGGCGGCGGCAGTTGAGGGGTGCCCGGGGGTCGTGCGTCGGTGGTCATCCGCCCCCCTCGTACCCCTCTTGCCGTCCAGCTCAGCCCGTTACCGCCAGGGCGTCACTCTACGGGTTGATCCTGTGCGGGCGCAGACCGCCCGGGCGCCCGCGACATCCGCACCCGCTCTCCCCTACCTTGTGGTAACCGGTTCTGGCAGGCTTCCGCCATGACACCCCGCGCCGCAGACCGTGCCCGGTACGACCGGGCGACCGCTCATCTCGACGCGCCTGTGGCGATCGTCGATCTGGAGGCGTTCGACGCCAACGCGGACGATCTGGTCCGCCGGGCGGCCGGCAAGCCGATCCGGGTCGCCAGCAAGTCGGTACGCTGTCGCGCCCTCCTTGAGCGGGTGCTCGCCCGGCCCGGGTTCGCCGGGATCATGTCGTTCACGCTCGCCGAGTCGCTGTGGCTGGCGCGGGCCGGGTTCGAGGACGTGCTGCTGGCCTATCCGTCCGCGGACCGGACGGCGTTCGCCGAGCTGACCTCCGACCCCAAGCTGGCCGGGGCGGTCACCGTGATGGTGGACGACGTGGCGCAGCTCGAGCTGGTGGACCGGGCGCGCGAGCGCGAGGACCTGGAGGTGCGGGTCTGCCTGGAACTGGACACCTCGCTCCAGCTGTTCGGCGGCCGGGTGCGCGTCGGCGCCCGCCGCTCCCCGCTGCGCACTCCGGCCCAACTCGCCGAGCTGGCCCGCTCGGTGGCCCGCCGTCCCGGGTTCCGCCTGGTGGGCCTGATGGCGTACGAGGGTCATGTGGCCGGGGTCGGGGACGCGGTGGCGGGGCGGCCGGTGCGCTCGCGCGCGATCCGGCTGATGCAGTCCGCGGCCCGCAAGGAGCTGTCGGCGCGGCGGGCCGAGGTGGTGCGCGCGGTGCGGGCGGTCGCGCCGGACCTGGAGTTCGTCAACGGCGGCGGCACCGGCAGCGTGCAGCACACCGCGGCCGAGGCGGCGGTGACCGAGATCGCGGCGGGGTCGGGGCTCTACGTGCCGCGCCTTTTCGACAACTACACGTCGTTCAGCGGGCGTCCGGCGGCGCTGTTCGCCCAGCCCGTGGTGCGCCGGCCCGGTGTCGGCGTGGTGACCGTGCTCGGCGGCGGCTACCCGGCCTCGGGCGCGCCCGGCGCGGACCGGCTGCCGGTGCCGTATCTGCCGGAGGGGCTGCGGTACGACGCGCAGGAGGGCGCGGGCGAGGTGCAGACGCCGCTGCTCGGCTCCGCCGCGGACGATCTCCTGATCGGCGACAAGGTGTGGTTCCGGCACGCCAAGGCGGGCGAACTGTGCGAGCGCTTCGAGGAGTTGCTGCTCGTCGAGGGGGACCGGGTGACGGCGGCCGTGCCGACCTACCGGGGCGAGGGCCGCACCTTCCTCTAGCTCAGGGCGACGGCGGGGCCAGGCTGGTGCCGACCCCGCCGTTCCGGCCGCCGCCGATGGGCGTGATGCCCCGGGTGACGGTGTCCATGAGGGCGAGCGGCGGCCCGCCGGGGCCCGCGTCGAAGGCGAACCGCGCGATGACCATCGCCTGGCCGCCCACCGTCGACGGGAAGGCGAGCGACTCGACGTAACCCCCGGGCCCCGCGCCGGTCTTGACCTGCCAGCGGACCAGATATCCGGTGCGCCCGTTGACCACCACGGAGCCGGACTTCACCTGCCGGTGCGAGGTGATGCCGTTGTAGGGGCGGGAGCCGACCGGGTCGTGGTCGTAGGCGTCGTTGGCGGCGTCGGTGATGTCGTTCTCGGCGACGGCCTCGGCGGTCGTGAGGTCGGTCATGGTGGCCGTCGAGGTGGTGACGGTGCCGTGGTGACAGAACCCGGAGTCGCCGGGGCAGTCGTAGGTGTCCTTCGTGGCCATGGTGACGGGCCCGGACACCGGGTCGTCGGTCCTCTCCCAGCCGTCCGGGATGGGCAGCGTGATTCCGTTGAGCTGGTCGACGAGGGTGTGCGGATCGTCGGTCGGGCTCGAACTCGGCTTGCCGGCGGGCGAGTTGACCGGCACCTGCGCCGTGGCGCTCCGGCTCGCGCCCGTGGCCCCCTCCGCGCCGCCGCCGTGGGCGAGGAGAGCGGCCCCGCCGGCGGCCGCACCCACCAGGACCACGGCGGCCGCGGCGATCACCAGCGGGCGGCGCCGCCGGGCGGGCGGCGCGATCACCACGGCGACGGGCTGGGGCGGCCCGGGGACCTGCCCGCCCGGCCCCCTGGTGTGGGCGGTCCAGGCCGTGCCGTCCCACCAGCGTTCGGTGCCGGGCGCGCCCGGGTCCGGGTACCAGCCGGGCGGGGTCGTCATGGTCATGCGCACACCCTAGGACGCGCGTTCAGCCTCCGTACACCGAGTCCCGCTGGTCCGGGACGACCGAGCCGTCGGCGCGCCGCACCGGGGCCGGGGTGCCGTCGTGCTCGGTGTAGCCGGTGCTGGCGCAGGGGTAGGCCGCCGTCTTGCGGCCCTTGGGCTCGATGAACATGGGGTTCACGATCCAGCGGCCGTCGCTGTCGTCGTAGGCCCGGCACATCAGCTCGTTCTTGTTGCGGTTCAGGACGAGGCGCAGCCCGGTCGCGTCCCGCAGGAAGGACACATCGGTGTCGGAGTCGCCGGCCGCGAACACCTGGCGGTTCCTGGCCGGCTGGACCTTCTCGGCGGCGGCGCCGCGCACGCCGAAGATCTCCTGGTTGATCCAGCAGCGCTTGCCGTCGATGTACGTGATCATCGAGTCGGCGCCATCCTTGGCCGAGCCGCAGCCCTTGAGGTGCGAGGTGATGCGGCCGTGCTCGGTGGTGGAGCGGATGCCGATCGCGTGGTCCGGGTCGACGCCCGCGCCGCGCGCCCACACGTCGACCACGGGCTCGGGCGATGCCGAGGTGATCCAGACGTCGAAGCCGGCCTTCTGGAGCGTGCGGATGAGGTCGCGCTGCTGGTCGTAGTAGCGCACCCAGGCGGTCGCCTTGGTGTTGCTGCCCACCGTCTGGACGGCGTCGGCGGGGGCCTTGAGGTTCTCGGCGCGGGCCGCGCTCGCGAAGGACCTGACCTGGGCCGGGGTCCAGCCGTGCAGGAGCTGGGCGAGCCAGGCGTACGAGGGCTCGATGGTGCGGCGGTCGTACCCGGCGAAGGCGGGGGCGCCCTTGCCGGTGGTGCCCTCGCCGTAGACCGCGAGGATCTCGTCCGCGCAGGCGGTGTCGGTGGCGGTCGGCAGCGTCGTGGACCGGCCCGAAGGACAGGCGGCCGCAAGGGACTTGGCGGCGGCGTCGGTCAGGTAGCGGCTGGTGCTGTGCCAGTCGCCGCGCGCCGGACGCTGGATCCTGGAGTTGCGCAGCAGCCAGTACATGGTGGCGTCGCCGACGTCGTTCTTGACGACGGTGTTGTCCCAGTCGAAGACGGCGACGGGCTTCTTGCCGTGGCCGGCGCCCGCGCCGCACTTCCCGTAGGTGTCGATCAGATCCTGGATCCGGTCCTGGTTGTCGCCGAACCATCCGTCGGAGACGGTCAGTTGGGGGCAGTGGGCCGGGTGCGCCGCGGCGGGCTGGGCGGCGACGAGCCCGGCCGCGGCTATGGAGAGGGCCGCGGCGAGGACCGGAAGGCGGCGGACGGCGGTGGACGTGGACACGCTGGGGAACTCCTGTCGTAGGGACGGTCTTCGCGGAGGTTAGACAGCACAGCCGGGCGTCGTGCGACGCCCGGCTGCCGGTTGCGTGGCCCCCAGGTGAACAGCGGGGGCCGGCGGGGTTTAGAGGGGGGTGACGTACGCCCCGGAGATGCCGCCGTCGACCAGGAAGTCGGTGGCGTTGATGAAGGAGGAGTCGTCGCTGGCGAGGAAGGCGACGGCGGCGGCGATCTCGTTCGCCTCGGCGAACCGGCCCGCCGGGATGTGCACCAGACGGCGCGCGGCCCGCTCGGGGTCCTTGGCGAACAGCTCCTGGAGCAGCGGGGTGTTGACCGGGCCCGGGCAGAGCGCGTTGACGCGGATGCCCTCGCGGGCGAACTGCACACCGAGCTCGCGGGACATCGCGAGCACGCCGCCCTTGGATGCGGTGTAGGAGATCTGCGAGGTCGCGGCGCCCATGACGGCCACGAACGAGGCGGTGTTGATGATGGAGCCCCGGCCCTGGCGCTGCATGTAGGGCAGGGCGGCCTTGCAGCACAGGTAGACGGAGGTGAGGTTGACCTCCTGGACCCGGCGCCAGGCGTCGAGCCCGGTGGTGAGGATGGAGTCGTCGTCGGGCGGCGAGATGCCGGCGTTGTTGAACGCGATGTCGACGCTGCCGTAGGTGTCGAAGGCCGTCTTGAAGAGGGCCTCGACCTGCTCCTGGTCGGTGACGTCGACCTTCACGAAGGTGCCGCCGACGGCTTCGGCGGCGGCCTTGCCCGCCGTCTCGTCGATGTCGCCGCAGACCACGTTGGCGCCCTCGGCGGCCAGCCGCTTGGCGGTGGCGAGGCCGATGCCGCTGCCGGCTCCGGTGATGACGGCGGTGCGGCCGACCAGGCGGCGGCAGATGGTGTCGTCGGTCATGTGTGCTCAGGCCTCCGTGCTGATGAAGACGTTCTTGGTTTCGGTGAAAGCGGTGAGGGCGTCGGGGCCGAGCTCACGGCCGAGGCCGGACTGCTTGTAGCCGCCGAACGGGGTCGAATACCGCACGCTGGAATGGGAGTTGACGGACAGGTTGCCCGCCTCGACGGCCCGCGAGACGCGCAGCGCCCGGCCGATGTCCCGGGTCCAGACGGACCCGGAGAGCCCGTAGTCGGTGGCGTTGGCGAGCCGTACCGCGTCCGCCTCGTCCTCGAAGGGCAGGACGACGGCCACGGGTCCGAAGACCTCCTCGACGGCGGCGGGCGCCTCCGCGTCCAGGCCGGTCAGGACGGTCGGCGGGAACCAGAACCCGGGCCCGTCGGGCGCGCTGCCGCGAAGCCCCGGCGCGTCGTCGGCGACGTACGACCTGACCCGGTCCAGCTGTACGCGCGAGATGAGCGGGCCCATCTGGGTCTTCTCGTCGGCCGGGTCGCCGACCACGATCTCCTCGATCGCGGGGCCGAGCAGCTCCATGAAGCGGTCGTACGCCGTGCGCTGCACCAGGATGCGGGTGCGGGCGCAGCAGTCCTGGCCGGAGTTGTCGAGGAAGGACATCGGGGTGGCGGCGGCCGCGGCCTCGATGTCGGCGTCCGCGAAGACGATGTTGGGGCTCTTGCCGCCGAGTTCGAGCGTCACCCGCTTCACACGGTCGGCGCACTTGGCCATGATCTGCTTGCCGACCCGGGTCGACCCGGTGAAGACGATCTTCGCGACGCCGGGGTGCTCGACGAGCGCGTTGCCCGCGATCGCGCCCGCGCCCGGCAGGACCTGGAGGAGGCCCTCGGGAAGCCCTGCCTCCAGGGCGAGTTCGGCCAGCCGAAGCGCGGTGAGCGGGGTCGTCTCGGCGGGCTTGAGGATCACCGCGTTGCCGGCCGCCAGCGCCGGGGCGGTGCCCCAGGCGGCGATCGGCATCGGGAAGTTCCAGGGGGCGATGACGCCGATCACGCCGAGCGGTTCGAGCAGGGTGATGTCGAGGCCGCCCGCGACCGGGATCTGACGGCCGATCAGGCGCTCCACTCCCCCGGCCGAGTAGTCGAGCAGATCGCGGACGTTGCCCGCCTCCCAGCGGGCGTTGCCGACGGTGTGCCCGGCCTCACGGACCTCCAACTGGGCGAGTTCTTCGATGTGTTCGTCGACCACGGCGGCGAAGCGGCGAAGGAGGCGGGCCCGGTCGGCGGGGGCCGCGGCGGCCCAGCCGTCCTGGGCGGCCCTGGCCCGTACGACCGCGGCGTCGACGTCGGCGGAGGTCGCGCCCTGGACGGTCGCGATCACTTCCTCGGTGGCCGGGTTGAGCACCTGAAGCTCGTATGCGCTGGACAAGTCGTTCCTCACAGGCGTTCGAAGGAGCGGCGGAGCTCCCAGTCGGTCACCGCGGCGTCGAACGCTTCGAGCTCGACCCGCGCCATGTTGCGGTAGTGCGCGACGACCTCGTCGCCGAACGCGGCCTTGGCGATGGGGCTGTTCTCCCACAGTTCGGCGGCCTCGCGCAGGCTGGTCGGGACGTGCGCGTAGTCGCCGACGTAGGCGTTGGACGTGCAGGCCTCGGGCAGCTCCAGCTTGTTCTCGATGCCGTACAGGCCGGCCGCGACGAGTCCGGCGACGGCCAGGTGCGGGTTGACGTCACCGCCCGGGAGCCGGTTCTCGAAGCGGGTTCCGGCGCCGTGGCCGACGACCCGCAGCGCGCAGGTGCGGTTGTCGTGGCCCCAGGCGACGGCGGTGGGCGCGAAGGAGCCCGGCTGGAAGCGCTTGTAGGAGTTGATGTTCGGCGCGTACAGGAGGGAGAAGTCGCGCAGGGCGGCGAGCTGTCCGGCGAGGAAGTGGCGCATCACGGGCGACATGTGGTCGGGCCCGTCGCCCGCCATCACGTTGCGCCCCTCCTCGTCGGTGAGCGAGAGGTGGATGTGACAGGAGTTGCCCTCGCGCTGGTCGTACTTGGCCATGAAGGTGAGCGAGACGCCCTCCTGGGCCGCGATCTCCTTGGCGCCGGTCTTGTAGATGGCGTGCTGGTCGCAGGTGACCAGGGCCTCGTCGTAGCGGAAGACGATCTCGTGCTGGCCCGGGTTGCACTCGCCCTTGGCGGACTCGACGGTCAGGCCGGCCGCCTGCATCTCGTTGCGGATGCGGCGGAGCAGCGGCTCGATGCGGCCGGTGCCGAGCACCGAGTAGTCGATGTTGTACTGGTTGGCCGGGGTGAGGCCCTTGTACCCGGCGTCCCAGGCCTGCTCGTAGCTGTCCTTGAACACGATGAACTCGAGTTCGGTGCCGACCTGGGCGGTGTAGCCGAGCTCGGCCAGGCGCTCCAGCTGGCGGCGCAGGATCTGGCGGGGGGCCGCGACGACCGGTGAGGCGTCGCCCCAGGCGAGGTCGGCGATGAGCATCGCGGTGCCCTCGTTCCACGGGACGCGGCGCAGGGTCGCCGGGTCCGCGTGCATGGCGAAGTCGCCGTAGCCGCGCTCCCAGGAGGACATCGCGTAGCCCTCGACCGTGTTCATCTCGGTGTCGACGGCGAGCAGGTAGTTGCAGCCTTCGGTGCCGTGCGCCAGGACCTCGTCGAGGAAGAACCCGGCGGCGAAGCGCTTGCCCTGCAGCCGCCCTTGCATATCGGGGAAGGCGAGGACGACAGTGTCGATCTCACCGCTCGCGACGAGGGCGCGCAGCTCCTCGATCGCGAGCGGGGGTGTGCGGTCTGCCACGGGAAGCTCCTCCTTGGGTCAGCCGAGAGCCATAAGGTATGGGGTAAGACCATTGATTGGGAAGGGGAATCCACGACGTGGCGAAGAAGATCGACTCGGCGGACCGCACGGAGGGCCGGACAGCGGACACGCTCGTCCCCGTACTACGGACCGTACGGGCCGGGAACGGCTTCGAGGAAGCGCTGGAGCAGATCCTCCAGCTGCTGCGCCTGGGCCTGGTCCCCTTCGGTGAACGGCTGCCCTCCGAGCGGGAGTTGGCCGAGCGGATGGGGATCAGCCGGGTCACCCTGCGCGAGGTGCTCAAGGTGCTCCAGGACCAGGGCCTGGTGGAGAGCAGACGCGGCCGCTACGGCGGCACGTTCGTGCTGCCCCGGGCCGCCGAGGGCGGCGAGGACGAGCTGCGCCGGCGGATCGCCTCGGTGGACGTCGAGGACATCCTGCGCTTCCGGGAGGTCCTGGAGGTCGGCGCGGCCGGACTCTGCGCGGCGCACGGACTGTCCGACGAGGGCGCCGAGCGGCTGCGCGCCGCGCTCACCGCGACCCATGACGCCCAGCTCACCGACTACCGCCGCCAGGACACCCTGCTCCACCTCACGCTCGCCGAGCTCTCGGGATCACCGTCGCTCACCGCCCAGTACGCGGCGGTGCGGGCCACCGTGAACGACCTGCTGGACTGCATCCCGCTCCTGGTGCGCAACCTGGAGCACTCGCAGCACCAGCACACCAGCCTGGTCGAGGCGGTGCTCGACGGCGACGCGGACGGGGCGCGCGAGGTGATGCGCGAGCACTGCGGGGGCACGGCGGCGCTGCTGCGCGGCTTCCTGACCTGAGCGGGCTTCCTGAACCGGGTGGGCCGCCCGACCCGAGCGGGCCGGGCCCGAGTGCCCAACGCCCCGCACCGGGAAGAGCGTTCACCCGCGATTTCCGTAACCGCGGTTTTACGTCCACCCCTTGCGCATCCCCCTGCGCTCCAGCAAAGGTATGCAGCCGAACCATTGACCTGATCTTCCCTTGACGATCATCTGGAGCGGCTCATGGCCGAGGGCACCGATCTGCGCACCCCACCGTCCGCCTCCGCCGAGGACGACTATCTGCACCGGCGCACCCTGCGGCGGGGCAGCGCCGGCTGGCTGCTGCTCACCGGGCTCGGCGTCGCCTACGTGGTGTCGGGCGACTTCTCCGGCTGGAACATCGGTCTGTCCAAGGGCGGCTTCGGCGGCCTCGCCGTCGCCACCGTCCTGATGGGCGTCATGTACGCCTGTCTCGTGTTCTCGCTCGCCGAGCTGTCGGCCATCCTGCCCACCGCGGGCGGCGGTTACGGCTTCGCGCGCCGGGCGCTCGGCACCTGGGGCGGCTTCCTGACCGGCACCGCGATCCTCATCGAGTACATCCTGGCGCCCGCCGCGATCTCGCTGTTCATCGGCGACTACGTCGAATCGCTCGGCCTGTTCGGCCTCACCTCGGGCTGGCCCGTCTACCTCGCCTGCTTCGCGGTCTTCATCGGCATCCATCTGTGGGGCGTGGGCGAGGCGCTGCGCTTCAGCCTCGTGGTCACCGCGATCGCGGTCGCCGCCCTGCTGGTCTTCGCCATCGGCGCGTTCACCGACTTCGACGCGGCCCGCCTCAACGACATCCCGGTGGACGCCACCGCGCTCGGCTCCAGCTCCTGGCTGCCGTTCGGCGTGCTCGGCATCTGGGCCGCGTTCCCGTTCGGCATGTGGTTCTTCCTCGGCGTCGAAGGAGTTCCGCTGGCGGCCGAGGAGGCCAAGGACCCCGTACGGTCCATGCCGCGCGCGCTCGCCATCTCGCTCTCCGTCCTCGTGCTGCTCGCCGTGGTGACCTTCTTCGCCGCGACCGGGGCGCACGGCTCGGCCGCCATCAAGGACGCGGGCAACCCGCTGGTCGTCGCGCTCCAGGGCGACGGCGGCCCGACCGCGCTGAGCCGCTTCGTCAACTACGCGGGCCTGGCCGGTCTGGTGGCGTCGTTCTTTTCGCTGATCTTCGCGGGCTCGCGCCAGCTCTTCGCCCTGTCCCGGGCCGGCTATCTGCCCCGCTTCCTGTCCCTGACCAGCCGCCGCAAGTCGCCCTACCTCGGCCTGCTGATCCCCGGCGCGCTCGGTTTCGCGCTGGCCGCCTGGAGCGGCAACGGCGGCCGGATGCTGAACGTCGCGGTGTTCGGCGCCACCATCTCCTACGCCCTGATGGCCCTCTCGCACCTGGTCCTGCGCCGCCGCGAGCCCGGCCTGGAGCGGCCCTACCGCACCCCCGGCGGGGTCGTGACCTCCTCCGTCGCCTTCGTGCTCGCGCTCTTCGCACTGGTGGCGACGTTCCTGGTGGACAAGGACGCCGCGTTCATCGCGCTCGGCGTCTACACGATCGCGCTGGCCTACTTCGCCTTCTACAGTCGCCACCGTCTGGTCGCCCACGCACCCGAGGAGGAGTTCGCCGCCCTGGCCGCCGCCGAGGCCGAGCTCGCCCGGGACTGAATCCCCACGAACGGAGACAGCCGCCGTGTCCAAGCCGCTCATCGGCATCAGTACGTATCTGGAGCCCGCCCGGTGGGGCGTGTGGGACCTGCCCGCCGCCCTGCTGCCCGCCGGATACCCCCGGCTCGTCCGGGCCTCCGGGGGCCTGGCCGCGATGCTGCCGCCGGACGACGACCCGGCGGCCGCCGCCGAGGTCGTGGCGCGCCTGGACGGGCTGGTCATCGCGGGCGGCGCGGACGTGGAGCCGGTCAGGTACGGGGCCGAGCCGTCGCCCCGTACCGGGCCCCCCGCCCGCGAGCGGGACGCCTGGGAGCTGGCCCTGATCGAGGCGGCCCTGGCCTCGGGCACCCCGCTGCTCGGCGTCTGCCGGGGCCTTCAGCTCCTCAACGTCGCCCTCGGCGGCACGCTGGTCCAGCACCTCGACGGGCACACCGGCGGCCGGGGCGTGTTCGGCGAGCACACCGTCAAGCCGGTGCCGGGCACCCTCTACGCCTCGCTCGTCCCCGAGGCGGCAAAGGTGCCGACCTACCACCACCAGTGCGTGGACCGCCTGGCCACCGGTCTCGTGGCCTCGGCGTACGCGGAGGACGGCACCGTCGAGGCGGCCGAACTGCCCGGCGCCGCCTGGGTCCTGGGCGTCCAGTGGCACCCCGAGATGGACCGGGACACCCGGGTCACCGAGGGCCTGGTGCGGGCCGCGTCCCCGCGCTGAGACCCCGGCTCGGACCGGTCGTGGCGGCCCCGGATCCGGCGTGGTCCCGGGCCGCACGACACGCCCGGGAACCCGCGCCCCCACGAGGGGGTGACGATTCGGCGATCATCCGGGTATCTTCCTCTCGCCGCCCCTCACCGGGCGGATTCCCCGAGACTCCTCGCCTTCACCTGGCCGCTCGTTCCTCTTCGCGCTCTCGTTCCTTCCCCGGCCATTTCACGGACACATCCTGACCGTGTGTTCCTCCGTGTCCCCGCTCCCCCCGCCCACCGGTGGGGAAGCTCCGCCACGCCCCGAAGGACCGAAGGCCCCGTGCCCGCACCCGTCATCCTGTCGGGCCGTTCCGTACGGCTCGAACCGCTCAGCCCCTCCCACGCCCCGGCCCTGGCCGCCGCCGCGGCGGCCGACCGGACCTCGTACGCGTTCACACCGGTGCCGCACGGCCTGGACGCGGCGTACGCCTATGTCCACAGCGCGCTCGCCGACCAGGAGGCCGGCCGCAGCCTGGCCTTCGCGACCGTACGGGCCGCCGACGGCCTGGTCGTGGGCTCGACCCGGTTCTGCGAACTCGACTACTGGGACGGGCCCGTGGTGTGGCCGCCCGCGCCGCGCGGGCCGCTCACCGGCGCCGCCGACGCCGTCCCGGACGCGGCGGAGATCGGCGGCACCTGGCTCTCCGCGCACGCCCAGGGCACCGGCATCAACACCGAGGCCAAGCTCCTGATGTTCCAGCACGCCTTCGACACCTGGCGGGTGCGCCGGATCTCGCTGCGCGCGGACGCCCGCAACGCCCGCTCGCGGGCCGCCATCGAGCGGCTCGGCGCGGTGTCCGAGGGGGTGCGCCGGGTGCACACCCGGGGCCTGGACGGACTCGTGCGCGGCACGGCGTTCTACTCGGTCCTCGACGAGGAGTGGCCCGCCGTGCGCCACACCATCGAGCAACGCCTGGCGCGCGCCGACGAACACGCCAACGGCTGCCGTCTGGTGTCTGCCTGACGGTACGTCAGGTGGGCCGGGTCAGCGAGAGCAGATCGCGGGCGGGCCCGGCGGGCAGCGGGCCCTGGCGCCACACCGCGCGCAGATCGCGCCGCAGCCGTACGCCCTCGACCGGGATCCGCACCAGACGGCGGGCGGCCAGCTCCTCGCCGAGCGCGAGCTCGCTGAGCACCGAGGGCCCGGCCCCGCCGACCACGGCGGCCTTCACGGCGGTGGTGGAGGCGAGTTCGATGAGGGGCTCGGCGAGCCCGCCGTGGGCGGCGAGGGCCGCGTCCAGGACCTGACGGGTGCCCGAACCCCGCTCGCGCGAGATGAGCGGGGTCGCGGCCAGCTCGGCGGGCAGCAGCGGCCTCTGCCTGCGGGCCCACGGGTGCGAGGGGGCCGTGACCACGACCAGCAGGTCGTGGCCGATGACCGCCGAGTCCAGGCCCGCGGGCACGCCGAGCCCCTCGACGAAGCCGAGGTCGGCCTCGTCGGCGAGGAGCCGCTCCGCGACCACCGCCGAGTTCCCCGCGCTCAGGGACACCGCCGTGCCGGGGCGCTCCGCGCGCAGCGCGATCAGCCAGCCCGGCAGCAGATACTCGGCGATCGTCATGCTCGCGGCGACCCGCAGCCGTGAGTCCCGGCGGCCGCGCAGCGCCTGGGCGCCCGCGTCGAACGCCTCGGCCGCCTCCACGACCCGCCGCGCCCAGTCCGTCACCAGAACGCCCTCGGCGGTTAGCCGGGAGCCGCGCGGGGAGCGGTCGACGAGGGTGACTCCGAGGAGCCGCTCCATCGAGCGGACCCGGCTGCTCGCGGCGGGCTGGGTGATGCCCAGGTCGCGGGCCGCCCGCCCGAGGCTGCCGTGCCGGGCGACCGCGAGCAGCAGCTCCATCGCCCCCAGGTCCGGCACCCGGTGGGCCAGGGGGGCTGTGTCCTCGGGATCGCTCGCACTCATAAACCCAGCTTATGGGCTCATAGCTCCAGGAGGCGTGGCGGGGGCCGATCGCCGGGCCGAAGCTGGATTCATGGCCACCATCGCGCAGCCGCGCTCCCGCACCCACCACCCCGTCACCGTCCGGCGCCGTCCCGCCCTGCGCCACCTCGGCCCGAACTGGTACGCCGCGGTGATGGGCACCGCGATCATCGCGAACGCGGGCGCGGGGCTGCCGTTCCACGTCCCCGGCCTGCCGGTGGTCTGGGCGCTGTCGCTGGCCATGCTCGTCGTTCTCCTGCTGGCCCGCGCCGGGCACTGGCTGCACCACCGCGACCAGGCCCGCGCCCATCTCCTCGACCCCACCGTGGCGCCCTTCTACGGCTGTCTGTCGATGGCGTTCCTCGCCGTCGGCATCGGTTCCCTGTCCGTCGGCGGCACCGTGATCGGCGAGGCCGCGGCCGTGCCGCTGGCGTGGGTGCTCTACGGCGTGGGCACCCTGACCGGCCTGGTGGCCGCGGTGGCCGTGCCGTATCTGATGGTCACGCGGCACGACGTGGCGCCCGGCAGCGCCTCCCCCGTGTGGCTGCTGCCCGTGGTCGCCCCCATGGTCTCGGCGACCCTGGGCCCGCTGCTCGTGCCCCACCTCCCCGCCGGCCAGGCCCGCGAGGCGATGCTGCTCGGCTCGTACGCGATGTTCGGCATGAGCCTGCTCGCCACCCTCGTCATCCTGCCCGTGGTGTTCTCGCGCCTGATCCACCAGGGTGCGCTGCCCCTGTTCCTCACCCCGACCCTGTTCCTGGTGCTCGGCCCCCTGGGCCAGTCCACCACCGCCGTGAACAAGCTGGCCGATGTGGCGGGCGGCTCCATCGACGCCACGTACGCGCACGGCATGGCGGCCTTCGCCGTCCTGTACGGGGTGCCGGTCATGGGCTTCGCCCTGATGTGGCTGGCGCTGGCGGTGGCCATGGCGGTGCGGGCGGCCCGCGCCGGCATGGGCTTCGCGATGACCTGGTGGGCGTTCACCTTCCCCGTCGGCACCTGTGTCACCGGCGCCGAGGGCCTCGCCCGGCACACCGGTCTGCACGCCTTCGACTGGCTGGCCGTGGCCCTGTACGCCCTGCTGGTGACGGCCTGGCTGGTGGCCGGGTTCCACACCGTACGAGGCCTGGTCAACGGCAGGCTGCTCGCGGCCCCGGTGAAGAAGTAGCGCGCGAAGAAGTAGCGCGCGAAGAAACAGCCGCGTGGAAAGAAGCGGGCCGCGAAGAAGTGATCCCGCTCAGACGTCGATCCGGAGCGCCGCGCCGAGTACGGCCGGCGCTTCGGCCAACGACGGCCCGTACCAGGTGAGTTGGCGGCCGTCGACGAGGGCGGCGGGCAGCGCGGGGAAGGCCTCGGGGCCGTCGTCGGGCGTGAAGCGGTACGGCTCGTCGGGCAGCACCACCAGATCGGCGCCCACCGCGTTCAGCTCGTCGACGCCGATGCGCGGGTAGCGCTCGGGGTGGTCGGCGTAGGCGTTGCGCACGCCGAGCCGGGCGAGCAGGTCGCCCGCGAAGGTGTCCCGGCCGAGCACCATCCAGGGGCGCCGCCAGACCGGCACGACCGCCCGGCGCTCCGGGCCCGGACGCACCGCGTCCCACGCCCGCTCGGCCGCGTCCAGCCAGCCGGGGCGGGCGAGCCCGCAGCCGTCCACCAGCACGCGTTCCAGCTCGGTGAAGGCCTCCGGCAGCGTGCGCACCTCGGTCACCAGGACATCGAGACCGGCCGCGGTGAGGGCGGCCAGATCGGCGGGGCGGTTCTCCTCCTCGTTGGCGACGACCAGGTCCGGGGCGAGCGCGATGATCCGCTCCACGTCCGGGTTCTTGGTGCCCCCGATCCGTACGGCGTCGAGGCCGGCCGGATGGCTGCACCAGTCGGTGACGCCGGCCAGGAGGCCGGGGCCGCTGACCGCGACGGCCTCCGTCAAGGACGGGACGAGGGAGACCACCCTCATCAGTGGCGGGTCTCCTCGATGGCCTCGATGTGGTCGGCGACCGCCACGATCAGGATCCGGGTGCCGGGCACCGCCGCCCGCCAGCGGTGGCGGACCCCGCCGGACAGGCACAGCGTGTCGCCGCGCTCCAGGCGGTAGGCGCGGCCCTCGGCCTCGACCTCGGCGGCGCCGTCGGCCACGTACATCAACTCGTCGTTGCGGTGCTGGAATTCGCGTCCGGTGTCCTGCTCTCCGGTGAACTCCATGGCGTGCAGCTGGTGGTGTCCGCGCAGCAGGGCCCGCACCCCGTCGCCCTCGGCGTCGGGCTCGGTCTCGGCCCGTACGACGTCGACGGTGCGGGTGCAGTCGGCGGCGTCGTACAGCTCGGCGACCGTGGTGTCCAGGGCGCCCGCGACGCGCTGGAGGGAGCGGGCGCTGGGGCGGGCGCGCTCGTTCTCGACCTGGCTGAGGAAGGGCACCGAAAGGCCGCTGCGCTCGGCGACCACCGCGAGGGTGAGGCCGAGGCTGCGGCGCAGGCGCCGCACCGCCACTCCCACCCGAAGAGTTTCCTTGTCGTCCATCTCCCGGGCTCCCTCCCCGTTCACTCGGTCCGCGTCCGCACCGGTTGCGTGCAGGTCACCCTACGCAGCTTCGGGCCCCGAGGGGACCGTCCCGCCAAGATCGCGAAGGGTTCGCCGCCCGATCCGGCCGGATCGCGACGTTCCGCAGCCGCGGCCGGAGGACCGGCCGCGGCTGCGGAAAGGGGAGGTGGGAGGGGGTTTCCCAGCGGCGGCTAGGAGCCGACCGGGGTCCACTTGTCGGCCACGCCCGGGTTCTCCTTCAGCCAGGCCCGGACCGCGTCCTGCTCCTTGCCCTTGCCGGTGGACTGGATCTTCGCCTCAAGGCTGGTGAGCTGCTTCTCGTCCATCTTGAAGTTCTTCAGCCACTTGCCGACCTCGGCGTTGTCGGACGCGAAGCCCTTGCGGGCCAGGGTGTGCACGCCGTCGCCCTTGCCCCAGACGCCCTTGGGGTCCTTGAGCTTCTTCAGGTCGTAGGTGTTGTACGCCCAGTGCGGCGACCAGAGCGGAACCACGATGGGCTCCTTCTTGGCGTACGCGCGCTTCAGCTCGGCGAGCATGCCGGGCGTGGAGCCGTCGACGACCTTGTACTCGCCGTCGAGGCCGTACTCCTTGAGGATCTTGCTCTTCAGGATGCCCGTCTCACCGGCGCTCGGCTCGATGCCGACGATGCGGTTCTGGAACTCGGAGCCCTTGCCCTTGAGGTCGTCCAGGGAGTTGACGTCCTTGACGTAGGACGGCACCGAGAGCTCCAGCGAGGTCGGGCCGTACCACGAGCCCATGTCCTCCAGCTTGTCCTTGTACTTCGCCCAGTACTGGGCGTGCGTGGTGGGCAGCCAGGAGTCGGTCTCGAAGTCGATCTGGCCGCCGGCCATGCCGGTGTAGAGCGCGCCGGCCTCGTACTGGCGGGCGTCCACGGTGAAGCCGCGGCGCTCCAGGAGTTCCTTCCACAGGAAGGTGGAGGCGACGCCCTCGTCCCACGGGATGTAGCCGAGCGAGATCTTCTTGCCCTTGCCCACGTTCTTGGCGCCGGTGGCGGTGGCCTCGCCGGAGGAGCCGAACATGTTCATGCTGCCCGCGACGACGGCGAGGACGACCACGCCGACGATCGCGACGACGGGCTGCGGACGGTAGTTCCAGATCTTGAGACCGCCGGTGGCGGCCTTCGCCTTGGCCAGCGCGCGCCGGCCGAGCGGCGAGACCTGGCGGCTGAGCGCGCCGGTCATCCGGTCCAGGTACATCGCCAGGACGACGATGGAGATGCCGGCCTCGAAGCCGAGACCGATGTCGACGTTGCCGATGGCGCGGTAGACGGCGCCGCCGAGGCCGCCGCCGCCCGCCATGCCCGCGATGACGACCATCGACAGGCTGAGCATGATCACCTGGTTGATGCCCGCCATGATCGTGGGCAGCGCGAGCGGCAGCTGGACCCGCATCAGCGTGTTGCGCGGGGTGGTGCCGAACGCCTCGGCCGCCTCGACGAGTTCGCCGTCGACCTGGCGGATGCCGAGCTCCGTCATCCGCACGCCCGGGGGCAGCGAGAAGACGATGGTGGCGATGATGCCGGGCACGACACCGACGCCGAAGAAGATGATGCCGGGGATCAGGTAGACCATCGCCGGCATGGTCTGCATGAAGTCGAGGACCGGCCGCAGGACGGCGCTGACCGTCTTGGAGCGGGCGGCCCAGATGCCGAGCGGGATGGCGACGACCAGCGTCACGATCGCGGCGACGAGCACCAGCGACAGCGTCGACATGGTGTCGTCCCACAGCTGGATCGAGTCGATCAGCGCGAACCCGGCGAAGGCCAGGACGCCCGCGGACAGACCGCGCAGCCACCAGGCGATCACGGCGAGGATGCCCGCGAAGAGCAGCGGCTGCGGCGCGTCGAGCACCGCGTTGATGCCGTCGTACATGCCGTTGACGACCTGGGTGATGGCGTCGAACAGCCAGGAGAGGTGGCTCTGGAGGAAGTTGACGGCGCTGTCGACCCAGCCGCCGAGGTTCAGCCTAGGCATGCGTGGCCACCTCCTCCATCGAGCAGACGACCGGGCCCTGCTTGTCGTCCCCCAGGAACGCGATCAGCCGCTCCTGCGGCACGACGCCGAGCACGGAGCCGTCGGTGTCCTTGACGGTGACCGGGTGCGGAACCCGGGCGGCGACCGCGCACACGTCCGCCACGGGGGTGTCGGGCAGCACGGTCTCGCAGGCGCACCTGCCCACGTCGGGGCGGTGCGGGGTGGTCATCACGGACAGCGCGGTGAGCACCCGGGAGCGGTCGACGTCCTGGATGAACGAGGCCACGTAGTCGTTGGCCGGCGTGAGCAGGATGTCCTCGGCGGTGCCGAGCTGGACTATGCGCCCGTCGCGCATGACGGCGATGTTGTCGCCGAGCCGCATGGCCTCGTTGAGGTCGTGCGTGATGAAGACGATCGTCTTCTTGAGGCGCTTCTGCAGTTCGAGGAGCTGGTCCTGCATGTCGCGCCGGATCAGCGGGTCGAGGGCGCTGAAGGACTCGTCCATGAGGAGCAGGTCGGCGTCGGTGGCCAGGGCGCGGGCCAGGCCCACGCGCTGCTGCATGCCGCCGGACAGCTCGTCGGGCCAGGAGTCGCCCCAGCCGGCCAGGCCGGTCAGTTCCAGGGCCTCGGCGGCGCGTTTCTCGCGTTCGGCGCGGGGTACCCCCTGGACCTCGAGGCCGTAGGCGGCGTTCTCCAGGACGCTGCGGTGCGGGAACAACGCGAAGTGCTGGAAGACCATGCTGATCTTGCTGGAGCGGACCGTACGCAGCTCGCGGGCGGGCAGGCTCGTGAGGTCCTGGCCGTCGAACAGGACACGGCCCGAGGTGGGCTCGAGGAGCCCGTTGAGCATGCGCAGCAGGGTCGATTTTCCGGAGCCGGAGAGACCCATGACAACGAAGATCTGACCGGGTTCGACCGTGAACGAGGCATCGATCACCGCCGCGGTCGTCCCGTCCGCCCGCAGCTCGTCGCGGTCCCCGCCGCCTTCGAGCGTGCGGACGGCTTCCTCGGGTCGTCTGCCGAACACCTTGTAGAGCTGCTCGGCTTGCAGCCTGGACACATACACCTCACGGGTCGAACTGAAAACGGCCCGCATCCCCCGCGGGCGGGCCGTGGAGCGGCGCGGATTCGGTCCGCAGCCCGAGAAATGGTTGAAATCCATACTTGGGTCCGCTCCGGCGACGCGCCTGCCCCCTCCGACCTGGGGCAAACACAACAGTGACCCAGTTCACTTGTTCACGAGCGGGGTGGCGGGAGTGACGGGAGCGGCGGGCCGAGTGGCGCGCGGGAGTGGCGAGGTGGGTGTCAGTGGGGTGCGGCATCATCGGGGTGTGACGCGACGCCTGATGCTCCTCGACACCTCGTCCCTCTACTACCGCGCCTATTTCGGAGTCCCGGACACCGTCAGGGCGCCCGACGGCACACCGGTCAACGCCGTGCGCGGTCTGCTCGACTTCATCTCCCGGCTCGTCCACGACCACCGCCCGGACGACCTGGTGGCCTGCATGGACGCGGACTGGCGGCCGCAGTGGCGGGTCGACCTGATCCCCTCCTACAAGGCGCACCGGGTGGCCGAGGAGACCCCGGCCGGGCAGCCCGACGCGGAGGAGACCCCGGACACGCTGGCCCCCCAGGTCCCGGTCATCGACGACGTCCTGGACGCGCTGGGCATCGCCCGCGTCGGCGTCGCGGGGTACGAGGCGGACGACGTCATCGGCACCCTGTCCGGTCTCGCGCCCGGCCCGGTCGACATCGTCACGGGCGACCGCGACCTGTTCCAGCTGGTCGACGACGAGCGCGGGGTACGGGTGCTCTACCCGCGCAAGGGCGTGGGCGACTGCGACCTGGTGGACGACGAGCTGATCCGCACGAAGTACGGCGTGCGGCCCGGCCAGTACGCGGACTTCGCGGCGCTGCGCGGCGACACCAGCGACGGGCTGCCCGGCGTGAAGGGCATCGGCGAGAAGACGGCGGCCCAGCTGATCAACGAGTACGGGGACCTGGCGGGCGTCCGCGCGGCCGCCGCCGACCGCTTCTCCAAGCTGACCCCCGCCAAGCGGCGGGGCATCCTGGAGGCGGCCGACTACCTGGACGTCGCGCCGAAGGTGGTGCGGGTCGCGATGGACGTGGCGCTGCCGGCGTTCGACGCGGTGCTGCCCACCGAGCCGCTCGATCCGGCCACCCTCGAAGAGCTGGTGGCCCAGTGGGGTCTGGCCGGGGCGACGGGCCGGCTGCTCTCCACGCTGCGCGGGTGAGGAAGCCGCACCCCCGATGACCCCTTGACGTGGCGGGCCCCCGGCCGATTTCCGGGGCCCTCCGCCGACGGAGGTGTTAACTTAGGTCATCCTAACTAATGGTGGATCAGGGGAGCGCACAGTGGCAGAACGCCCGTCTCGCAAGGCACCGAAGATCAACGAGGCGCGGGTGGTGCGCACCGAGCGCATCACGCCGCACATGGTGCGCGTCGTACTCGGTGGCGAGTCGCTGGCCGGCTTCGGCGTCGGCGAGCACACCGACCACTACATCAAGCTGCTGTTCCCGGCGCCGGGCGTGAGCTATCCGGAGCCGTTCGACATGGAGCGGATCCGTGCCGAGTTCCCGCGCGCCGAGTGGCCGAGCACCCGCGCCTACACGGTGCGCGACTGGAACGCCGGGTCCGGCGAGCTGACCGTCGACTTCGTGGTGCACGGCGACGAGGGCCTCGCCGGACCCTGGGCCCTGCGCGTCGAGCCCGGCGAGACGGTCCGCTTCCTCGGCCCCGGCGGCGGTTACGCCCCGGACCCGGCGGCCGACTGGCACCTGCTCGCCGGTGACGAGAGCGCGCTGCCCGCGATCGCGGCGGCCCTGGAGCGGATGCCGGCGGGTGCGGTGGTGCACGCCTTCGTCGAGGTGGCCGGCCCCGAGGAGGAGCAGAAGATCAGCGCCCCGGACGGCGTGACGGTGACCTGGCTGCACCGGGGCGAGGCCGCGGTGGGATCCCAACTGGTCGGCGCGGTCAAGGACTTGGAGTTCCCGGCGGGCGATGTGCACGCGTTCGTCCACGGCGAGGCGGGCTTCGTGAAGGAGCTGCGCGCGCTGCTCCGGGTCGAGCGCGGGGTGCCGCGCGAGCGCCTGTCGATCTCGGGCTACTGGCGTCTGGGCCAGGACGACGACGCCTGGCGCGCGGCGAAGCGCGAGTGGAACGAGCAGGTGGAGCGCGAGCAGGAGGCCCCCGCCGCCTGACCCGCTCCCCCGACCCCGAAACCCCCGGCGCCTGCCCCGCCGGGGGTTTCGTGCTGGCGCGAGGGCCGGCCCTACACCGACTTCTGGTACGAGCGGAAGGTCCGGGTCGACAGCCACACCGCGACGACCGCGAGGCCGAGCAGCGCGCCGCCCCGGCCGAGCACGAGGCCCCAGTCCGGGTCGGCCGACATGGCCGAACGACCCGCCACCATGCCCCAGTTGAGCGGGTTGAAGTCGGCGATGTGCCGCATCCAGGAGGGCATCTGCGACGGCGCCATGAACGCCGAGGACAGGAAGGTCAGGGGCAGCAGCAGAAAGGTGTTGATGCCGATGATCGACTCGCGCTGGCGGACCAGCATGCCCAGCGCGTTGGAGAAGGCGCCGAAGACCGTGCCGAGCAGGATCGCGGCGACGGCCAGGATGACGAGGCCGCCGAAGCCGCCCGGGTAGTGGGCGCCGCCGAGCTTGCCGAGCAGCAGGATGATCACGGTCTGGACGGTGATGCTGATGCCGTTCTGCACGACGTTGGCGTTCATCAGGGCGCCCCGGCTGACGGGCGTGGTGAGGAAGCGGTTGAGCGTGCCGCGCTCGATCTCCTCCAGGGTGCCCATGCCGGCCCACATGCTGGAGCCCAGCGCGCTCATGAGGACGATGCCCGGTACGAGGTAGTCCAGATAGGACGTGGTGCCGAAGCCGCCGAGCTGGACGACCTTCTTGAAGAGGTTGCCGAACAGGAACAGCCAGATCACCGGCTGCACGAGGGTGATCAGGAGATAGGCGGGCTGCCGGAAGATCGCCATCAGCTGACGCTGCGTCATGTACCAGGTCTGGGCGAGGGCGTTGGAGCGCAGCGGCGCGGGTGCGGCGGTGTCGTTGCTCATCGGGTGCCTCCGGCGGCGGCGAGGGCGGGGGCTTCGGCTGCCGCCTCGGCCTCGGAGTAGCGGCGTCCGGCATAGCGCAGGTAGACGTCGTCGAGGGAGGGGCGGGCCACGGTCGCGGCGGCGACGGAGGCTCCGGCCCGTTCCAGGGCGGCGAGCAGCACGGGCACCGCGGCCGCGCCGTCGTCGGCGCGGGCGCTGACGCGGCGGCCGTCGAGCAGCACCTCGTGCACACCGGGCAGTCCGGTGAGGGCTTCGCGCAGCAGGGAGCGTTCGGTGACGGCTTCGCGGAGCTCCACATGGACGGCGTCGCCGCGCAGTTCGCCCTTCAGCTCGTCGGGGGTTCCTTCGACGACGACCCGGCCGCGGTCCACGATCGCGATCCGCTCGGCGAGCCGGTCGGCCTCTTCGAGGTAGTGGGTGGTGAGCACGATGGTGAGTCCCTCGTCACCGGCGAGCCGGGAGATCTCGTCCCACATCGCGGTGCGGGCCTCGGGGTCGAGCCCGGTGGTCGGCTCGTCGAGGAAGAGCACTTCGGGCCGGTGCACCAGGCCGAGGGCCACGTCGAGGCGGCGCTGCATGCCGCCCGAGTACCCCTTCACGACGCGCTTCGCGGCGTCCGCGAGGTCGAATCGTTCGAGCAGTTCGTCCACGCGCCGCTTGAGGGCCGCGCCGGTGAGCCCATAGAGGCGCCCCTGGAGCTGGAGGTTCTCGCGCCCGGTGGCCACGGGGTCGGCTCCGGATTTCTGCGCCACGACGCCGATCGCGCGCCGGACCCGGTCGGGGTGGCCCAGCACATCGTGCCCGGCGACGGTCGCGGTGCCGCTGTCGGGGCGTGCGAGGGTGGTGAGGATCTTGACGGTGGTGGACTTGCCGGCGCCGTTGGGGCCGAGCAGTCCGAAGACCGTGCCGGCCTCGACGGTGATGCCCATGCCGTTGAGGGCGGTGACATCGCCGGGGTACGTCTTGATCAGGTTGTGCGCCTCGACTGCGGGCGCCCGGGTACTCATGACGGGGCTCTCCTGTGGTGAGCGGGGGTGGTCGGTATGACGGACCGGTCCGCGTGGGGAGTGCCGGGCTATCCTTGGCGTGCCGCACCTTCGATCGCCTGGCCTGCCGCGCGCGGGTCGGGTCCGGGGTCGCGACCCCGGTGGGGGCTGCTGCAACAGCCCGTACCGGGGTTTCTCTTGTTGTCCTGCGGGGGCCGCGCCCGGGCGTACGCGCTGTGCGCGGCCGGGCCCGGATCGTGGGCGGCCGGCCGTGCCGGCCGCCGGCGGACTACCCGCGGGAGTGGTCCTCGTCCTCCAAGTGCTCCCATTCCTCGGGCACTTCGCCCGTGGCGTGCCAGCTGCGCCATCCGTCGATGCCGCTGAGGGTGCCGTCCGCGACCTCCTTCAGGAAGCCGCGCACCCACTCCGCCTCGGCGTCGATCATGTGGAGTTGGTACTCCGTCTCCACGAGGAAGAACCGGGGCAGCGTCTCGCGCAGCTTGCGCAGCGCTCCGCGCAGCCCGGCGGCCCGCACCTCCAGCGTATTGACCCGTTGCGCGAGCAGCGCGGTGACCTCGTCGGGCGGCAGTACGCCGATGAGGGACAGCGCCGTTTCGAAGACCGGGAACTCGTGCACGGGCACCGAGACGATGTCCGCCATCCAGTCGAGCATCTCCTCGCGGCCCGTCGGGGTGAGGGCGTAGAGGGTGCGCTCGGGGCGGTTGCCCTGCCGCTGGACGTCGGCGACCTCGACGAAACCGTGCTTCTGCAGGTTCTGCACGACGGTGTAGAGCGAGCCGTAATTGATCTTGATGCTGTACTCCTTGCCGCGCTGGCGCAGAGTCTGGGCGATCTCGTACGGATGCATCGAGGGACGCTCGGCGAGCAGCACCAGGACGGCCAGCGCCAAGGGGTTGCGGAGCTTGCGCCGCCCGACGGCCATCGCCACCACCTCACATCCCTCGTTCCCGAATACTCGTAGCCGAACATATCGCGACTATCGCGTAAGGGTCAACCACGATGTATCGCGAGTTTGCGTGTGTCGTGCAAAGAGCTGGACGGCCGGCCAACTCCCGCTTCCAGACGGCCTGTTGGGGATCCCCCATGATTGCGCCCGCACGCGGCGGCCGGCTCGTGCCGGCGGGAGGCCTCGGCACGCTCCGGCCCCCGTCGCGGCCGTGGTCAGTACGCGGGGGCCCGCTCCGCCTCCCGGGCCGGTATCGCCTCGGTACGGTCTTCGGGGCGGGCGTCGGTGGCCGCTCCCGGGCGGACCGGCCACCACAGGGCGCGCCCCAGGAGGGCCGCGACGGCAGGGACGAGGACGAGGGACAGGACGAGCGCGGACAGCAGGATGCCGAGCGCCATCGCGAAGGCCATCTGCTCGTTGCCCGGCGAGGTGGCCAGGGTGGCGAAGGACCCGGCGAGGACCAGGCCCGCCGAGGCGATGGCCGCAGTCGTGTGCCGCACCGCGCGGGCCACGGCGGCGCGCGCCGGTCCCGGCCGCCGCATCTCCTCGCGGCGGATCGCGCAGGAGGCGCTCACCAACACCCGCAAGTACGCGGGAGCGACGGCTCGCGCGAGACTCGTCCTGACGTACCGTCAGAACAAGGTCGTCGTCGAGGTACGCGACGACGGTGGGGGCCTCCCGCCGTGCGAGCCGCCGACGCCGAGCCCCGGCGGTTTCGGGCTGATCGGCATGCGCGAACGCGTAGCCCTGCACGGCGGCACGCTCACCACGGGCCCGCGCCCCGGCGGCGGCTTCGCCGTGGTGGCCGAGTTGCCCGTGCCGCAGGACGAGGCGGCCGTCCAGTACGAACCCGAGGGAGCACTGCGATGACCGAGCCGGACAACGGGACGGATCCCCGGGCGATCCGCGTGCTGATCGCCGACGACCAGCCACTGGTCCGCCGCGGGCTGTCCCTGATCCTCTCCCCCGACCCGGCGTTCGAGGTGGTGGGCGAGGCCGAGAACGGTGCGCAGGCGGTCGCTCTGGCCGGCCAACTGCGCCCCGACGTCGTGGTGATGGACATCAGGATGCCCGTACTGGACGGAGTCGCCGCCACCGCCGAACTCGCCGCCGCACCCGGCTGCCGGGTCTTGGCCCTGAGCACCTTCGACCTGGACGAGTACGTGGTGGGCGCGCTGCGCGCCGGGGCGTACGGCTTCCTGCCCAAGGACAGCTCCCCCGAGGACCTGAGCGCGGCGATCCGCACGGTGCACGACGGCGAAGCCGTGGTGGCGCCGCGCCTGCTCACCCGCCTGATCTCCACCTACGTCACCGCCCCGCGCGCACCCGGCCCGTCCTTCACCGCCACCGCCGAACTCACCCCCCGCGAGGTGGAGGTGTGGCACCTGATGGCCAGGGGCCTCGACAACGCGGCCATCTCCCACGACCTGGACATCAGCGCGTCCACGGTCAAGAACTACATCACCAGCATCTTCGACAAACTCGCCGTACGAGACCGCGCCCAGGCGGTGATCGCAGCCTACGAATCGGGCCTGGTGACCGCCGGACCGCCAGGCGCCGTCGCGGGGAGGCCGACCGCCTAGCTCAACGCCCCCTCGGCAATGCCCCCGGCGCATGGGCCCGCACCGCGGCGAACAGCTCCTTCTTCGAAGGATTCACCATCGCCCGCCCGGCCACCGTCACCGTCGGCACCGTCTCGTTCCCACCCGCGACCGAGCGCACGAACGCCGCCGCGTCAGGGTCCCGCCAGATGTTCACCTTCACGAACCGCAGCCCCGTGAAGAGCAGCCGCAGCCGGAGCTTCATGCAGTACGTGCACATGGGCCGCCAGTAGACGACCACCCCGTCCCGATCCTGGGTCACGGATCTCCCCCTGTTCCCGCCGACATCGAGCAGCCGACGCCCCGAGCGTAGGCGAACCAGCCTGGGCCACCGGGCGTGGGGGCATCGATTCGCGAGACCGCCGGGCCACTGGCTAGCGTGATGGCCATGGGCATGGACATGAGCACTGAGGGTGCCGCAGGGACGAACCGCCACGGCGAAGTCGGGGCCGTGGGGCGGGCTCAGCGGGCGGCGGGGGCAGTGGTCGGCTCGGCCGTGGGCGACGCACTGGGCGCACCCTTCGAGTTCGGCCCGCCCGGGGTGTACGCGCGGCGGTTCCCCGACGGCGTCGGCACGATGTGCGGCGGGGGTGGCTGGGATCCCGGCGAGGCCACCGACGACACGCAGATGGCCGTGCTCGTAGCCGACTCCCTCCTGGAGTGCGACGGCCTCGAACCGGCCGACATCTTCCGGCGGTTCCAGCGCTGGGCGGCCTCCGCGCCCAAGGACATCGGACTCCAGACCGAGGACGTCCTGACGAACGGCGAGCCCTGGGATCGCGCGGCCGCTCTCCATTTCCAGGTCAACAGCCGTGCCGCGGGCAACGGTTCACTGATGCGGGCCACTACCGGCGCGGTGTACTTCGCGAGCGCGGGGCGGGAGGCGACGATGGCCGCGGCCCGCCGGATCGCCGCCCTCACCCACGGAGACCGGGCCGCCTGGGAAGGCACGGCGATCTACCACGACCTGATACGCGCCGCGCTGTCCGGCGCCGATCCCCTGGCGGCCGTGCCGGACGCCCTGGCGGGCGTCCACCCCGACCACCGCGCCCGCTGGTCGGCGGTCCTCGCTCCCGACTGGCACCCCGACGACGCGACCGAGTTCAACGGCGCGGTCTGGCCCTGCCTCGGCTCCGCCCTCTGGGCGCTGCGCGCGACGGACTCCTTCGAGCGGGCGCTGGGCGCGGCGATCGACCTGGGGGGCGACACGGACACGGTGGCAGCGGTGACCGGAGGCCTGGCAGGAGCCCACTACGGCCTCCACGCCATCCCGCCCCGCTGGACCACTCCCCTCCACGTCCCCCTGCCGGGCTTCGGCGACCGGGTGCTGCGTCTGACGGAACTGACCGCGCTGGCGCAGGAGTTGGCGGGCCGGGAGCCGTAGGGCGGCAGCCGCTCTGGCGCGGCCAACCTCTCGCTTCCTCCCGCGCGCGCTGACGGCGAGCGGACCCCCGGGGACGGCAGGAGTCGGCGCCCCCCGCAACCACCCGTCACCGAACGGCACTTACCCACACGTTCGCGGCCCCCGCCGGAGACTCCGGCGGGGGCCGCTCCCTGGCCGGCCTCGTCAAGGCCGGCCGCATGATGGCCACTTGTCGCGGTGTGGCCGCTCAGCCGACCGAGCTGTACGCCACGACTCCCCTCAGCAGCGCCTCGACCGCCTTGCGGGCGTTCTTCGCGACGGTGCTGTTCTCCCGGGGCGCCGCCGCCGCGATCTGGCCCAGCACGTCGATGACCTGCTTGCACCAGCGGACGAAGTCGCCCGCGGGCATGTCCGCCTCGCGGAGCACCTCGTCCAGGCCCTTGTCGGAGGCCCACTGGTAGGCGGCCCAGGCGAAGCCCAGGTCGGGCTCGCGCTGGCCCACGCCCTCCGCCTGGTTGATCTTGTGGTCCTCTTCGAGGGCGTCGAGCCGGCCCCAGATCCGTACCATCTCGCCGAGCGACGCCTTGGCCTTGCCGGTGGGCGTCTTGGGCGCGACGGCGTCGTCGGACTGGCGCGCCTCGTACACCAACGCCGATACGCAGGCGGCGAGTTCGGCCGGGTTCAGACCTTCCCAGATGCCCGCGCGCAGGCATTCGCTGGCCAGCAGGTCGAGCTCGCCGTACAGGCGGGCCAGGCGCTTTCCGTGCTCGGTGACCTCGTCGTCGCGCAGATAGTCGAGCTCGGTGAGCAGCGCCACGATGCGGTCGAAGGTGCGCGCGATCGTGTTGGTGCGCCCCTCGATGCGCCGCTCCAGCTGCTGGGTGTCGCGCTGGAGGCGGTGGTAGCGCTCGGCCCAGCGGGCATGGTCCTCGCGCTCGTCGCAGCCGTGGCAGGGGTGCGCCCGCAGTGCGGCGCGCAGCCGGGTGATCTCGCGGTCGTCCGCCGCCTCGGAGCGGGCCTTGCGATGCCGCTCGGGGACGATGTGCCCGGCCTTGGTGCGCAGCGCGGACGCCAGGTCCCGGCGGGACTGCGGCGAGCGCGCGTTGAAGGACTTCGGGACGCGCATCCGCTCCAGGGCCTCCACGGGCACCGGGAAGTCCATCGAGGCGAGCCGCTTGACCTGCCGTTCGGCGGTGAGCACCAGCGGGCGGGGCCCGTCGTGCTGCTCGAAGCCGCGGTGGCCGTTGGTGCGGCCCGCCGGGATCCCGGGGTCGAGGACCAGGGCGAGGCCGGCGAACTTGCCGGTCGGCACATGGATGATGTCGCCCGGCTTGAGCTTCTCCAGGGAGGCCGCGGCGGCCGCCCGGCGCTGGGCCGCGCCGTGCTTGGCGAGCTCGGTCTCGCGGTCCTTGAGGTCGCGCCGCATCCGCGCGTACTCCTCGAAGTCCCCGAGGTGGCAGTGCATGCCCTCCCGGTAGCCCTCCAGGCCCTCCTCGTTGCGCTGGACCTGCCGCGAGATGCCGACCACCGACTTGTCGGCCTGGAACTGCGCGAAGGAGGTTTCCAGCAGCTCGCGCGACCGGTGCCGGCCGAACTGCTGGACCAGGTTGACGGCCATGTTGTACGACGGCTTGAAGCTGGAGCGCAGCGGATAGGTGCGCGTGCCGGCCAGGCCCGCGAGCGCACCCGGGTCCATGCCGCGCTGCCACAGGACCACGGCGTGGCCCTCGACGTCGATGCCGCGCCGCCCGGCCCGCCCGGTGAGCTGGGTGTACTCGCCGGGGGTGATGTCGGCGTGCTGCTCGCCGTTCCACTTGACGAGCTTCTCCAACACCACCGAACGCGCGGGCATGTTGATGCCGAGCGCGAGCGTCTCGGTGGCGAACACGGCCTTCACCAGGCCGCGTACGAACAGTTCCTCCACGACCTCCTTGAAGGTCGGCAGCATGCCCGCGTGGTGGGCGGCGATGCCGCGCTCCAGGCCTTCGAGCCACTCGTAGTAGCCGAGGACGTGCAGGTCCTCGCCGGGGATGGAGGAGGTGCGCTCCTCGACGATCTCGCGGACCTTCTGGCGCGCCTCCTCGTCGTTGAGCCTGAGCCCCGCGTACATGCACTGCTGGACCGCGGCCTCGCAGGCGGCACGGCTGAAGATGAAGGTGATGGCCGGCAACAGGCCCTCGGCGTCGAGCCGTTCGATCACTTCGGGGCGGCCCGGCGTCCAGATCCGGGAGCGCGAGCGGCGCTCCCGCTCGCGGTCGGCCTCGCGCACCATCTTGCCCCGGCGCCGGTCGCGCGGGTTGTACGTCTTCTGGTTCTCCATCCGCGCCATGCGCAGCAGGTCGGGGTTGACCTCGCGGCGCGAGACGCCCCGGCCGCCGTGGTCGGACTCCTCCTCGAAGAGGTCGTACATCCGGCGCCCCGCCATGACGTGCTGCCACAGCGGCACGGGCCGGTGCTCCGAGACGATCACTTCCGTGTCGCCCCGCACGGTGTCCAGCCAGTCGCCGAACTCCTCGGCGTTGGAGACGGTCGCGGACAGCGAGACGAGCGTGACGGACTCCGGGAGGTGGATGATCACCTCTTCCCATACGGCGCCGCGGAAGCGGTCGGAGAGGTAGTGCACCTCGTCCATCACCACGTACCCGAGCCCGAGCAGCGCCTGGGAGCCCGCGTACAGCATGTTGCGGAGCACCTCGGTGGTCATGACGACCACGGGCGCGTCCGCGTTGACGCTGTTGTCTCCGGTCAGCAGGCCCACCTTGTCCGCGCCGTAGCGGCGGGCGAGGTCGGCGTACTTCTGGTTGGACAGCGCCTTGATGGGCGTGGTGTAGAAGCATTTGCGGCCCTGCTCCAGGGCCAGGTGCACGGCGAACTCGCCGACGATGGTCTTGCCGGAGCCGGTCGGGGCCGCGACGAGCACGCCCTTCCCGGCTTCGAGGGCCTGGCACGCCTCGATCTGGAAGGGGTCCAGATCGAAGTCGTACAGGTCGCGGAAGGGTGCGAGCGCGGTGGCCTGCTCGGCGGCGCGGAGCCGGGCAGCTGCGTACGCTTCGGCTGGTGAGAGGTCCTCTGTCATCTTGTCTTCGAGCCTACCCGCCGCCTCTGACAGAGGTCGCGATCTTTATTGGAGGCCTGGTGTTCCGGCCTTCCGGCCGGGCGCCGGTACGGGTGCCAATACCCGTACCGCGCCGCGTACACACTCCGCGGTGAGCGGGAGCGGACCGAGCCGCTCCCCGTCCGCGTACCCGGTGATCCCGTCCGCGGCCAGGGTGATCGAGGCGACGCGGTACGTGGTGACCGCGGGGTGGCCGAGGTGGGTGCCCTTGTAGACCCGGGGGAAGACCTTGACGAGGGTCGCCCGCGAGCAGTCCCCGACGACCGTGACGTCGAAGAGCCCGTCGGTGAGGTCGGCGTCGGCGCAGATGCGCATGCCTCCTCCGTAGGAGGAGGCGTTTCCGACGGCGACGAGGGTCGCCTCGATTTCGCGGGTCTCGCCGTCGTCGAGGATGATCTTGTACGGGATGGGCTTGAAGGCGGCCAGCTCGGCGACCATCGCGAGGTCGTATTTGAAGCGGCCGCCGGGCCAGCGCATGCGGTTGCCGCGGTCGTTGACCTTGGAGTCGAAGCCGGAGGCGAGGACGGTGGCGAACCAGCGGTCGCCGGTCCGGCCGAGGTCGATGTCCGTGAGGTGGCCGCCCTTGAGGGCCCGGGCCGCGACCTGACCGGCGCGGGCCGGGTCGCGTATCGGAAGCCCGAGGGCGCGGGCGAAGTCGTTGCCGGTGCCCGCGGCGACGACGCCCAGCGGGGTGGTGGTGCCCGCGACGGCCTGGAGCGCGAGGTTGACCATGCCGTCGCCGCCGACGGTGATCAGCGCCCCGGTGCCGCCCTCGACGGCCTCGCGGGCCCGGCGCAGGGCGTCGTCGGCGTCCTCGCCGAGCACGGTGCGTACGGAGAATCCGGCGGCCCGCAACGCGGAAGCGGCCGGCTGCGCGGCGTGCGCGCCCCGGCCGCGTCCCGCGGTGGGATTGACGAAGAGGGTGATCTCGCTGGTCACCCGCCGGACCCTACAAGGTCCGGCGTTCCCGTCAAGGTCAGGTGATGTCGTCGTACCCGTTGAGCTTGGTGGAGCGCCCGCCGTCCGACTGCTCGGGCAGCGCCGGGGGCGAGGTCACCGCCTCGACGGTGCCGATGTCCTCGGGCGTGAGGTCCAGGTCGGACGCCTCGTCGTCGGCCGGTCCCGCTTCGGCACGCTGCTTGCGGCGCTTGTCGTTCATCAGCGAGATGATCACGGCGACGAAGTAGAGGCCGACGATCGGGGTGGCGAGCGAGAGCATCGAGACCGGGTCGACGGTCGGCGTGGCGAACGCCGCGAAGACCGTCACACCCATGATCATTCCGCGCCACCAGCCCAGCATCCGGCGGCCGGTGAGGATGCCGCTGAAGTTGAGCATGACGAGGAACAACGGCAGCTCGAAGGAGAGGCCGAAGACGATGATCATGCGGGTGACGAGATCGATGATCTCGTTGAGGGGCAGCAGGTTGGTCACGCCCGAGGGCGTGAAGCCCAGCAGCACCTCGGCCGCCGCCGGCAGCACGTTGTACGAGAACCAGCCGCCGGCCAAGAAGAGCGGGACGCCCGCCGCGACGAAGCTCAGCGAGTAGCGCCGCTCGTGCTTGTGCAGACCGGGCGCCACGAACGCCCACAGCTGGTAGAGCCAGACCGGGCTTGCCGCGACGACGCCCGCGACCATCGACACCTTGATCATCAGCGTGAACGGCCCCATCAGGCCGGACATCGTGATGTTGCCGCAGGTGTCCTTGTTCTTGCTGGCCAGCTCGTGGAAGTTGTCCGGGCAGCCGACCGACCTGGTGATCGGCCCGGTGATCAGGCCTGCGATGTCCTTGTAGTAGAACGCCGCCACGATGGCGCAGACCAGGATCGCCAACACCGACTTCGCGAGCCGGTTGCGCAGCTCGCGAAGGTGGTCCGAGAGCGGCATCCGGCCCTCGGGGTCCCTCTGTTGTTTGCGGGCAGACTTGAGCAACCCACGTCCTCATCTCGTGCGGCAGGTCACTTTGGTCACAGAGGTGAACAGCGCCTGCTTCGGCCCGGTGTCAGCGCTGCGTGGTGTCCGTCGGCTCGGTCACCGGACGGGCGCTGCTCACATCGCCGGGCGAGGACTGGATCGTGCGCTGGGCCGGCGGCTGCTCGCCCGGGACCGGCGGGTCGGCCGGGGCGGGCTGCTGACCCTCGGACTTCATGGCCTTGGCCTCGCTCTTGAGGATGCGGGCCGACTTGCCGAGCGACCGCGCCATGTCCGGGAGCTTCTTCGCGCCGAACAGCAGGACGACGACGATGAGGATGAGAATGATCTCGGGGGCGCCGAGCCTTCCGAACATAAGCGTTTACCTTCTCACCGAGGCTGCAGGGTAGGGGGCTGCCGGTTGGTGGCCGGACTGGTGTCCGACCGCCTTACGTGCAGCGATCGTAACGCGCAGGGGTTAACGCTGGGCAATCCCCGTGCGTACGCCCGTTTGCGGACCGGGCCTCGCTACCTGGGCCGCGTTGTGCAGCGTACCGTCCCGAAACGGGCGACATCAGAGCGCACCAGTCATCTCAGCGTTTCCCCCGCCCCCGCGAGGTCGACCGCGGCGCGCTCCAGGTCCTCCGCCGCACGGTTGATCTTGCTTGTGGTGTCGGCCACTTGGCGGCCGAGCCGCTGCGCCTCGACGAACACCTTGACGGCGAGCACGCCGAGCACGGCGATCCCGAGGAAACCGAGGGTGATGGCGGTCATCGGCCAGAACATGATGCGGACCCTAGACGGTGGAGTGGAGGCGGAGGGTGCGGACGCCGCCCCCGGTGAGGAGTTCGATGATGCGCTCGCCCGCGGGCTTGCGGACGGCCGAGCCGCACTCGGGGCAGGTGAAGGAGTAGAAGGTGGTGCGCCGGCTGGCGCCGATCGCGAGCCGCAGCGCGGCCGCGCCCAGTTCGAGACGGGCGCGGCACTCCGGACAGGCCGCCTTGAAGAGGACCGGGATCACCGGACGAGCAATACCGGGCAACACCGACATGATCCGCAGTTCTCCTCAGCTCTGGTGGTCGAGTACGGGGGCGGTTCGGCTCCGACGGGCGGGTTCAGCCCTGATGGCGCACGGCCTGCGGTTCCTCATAGGCGGCCAGTGCCTCGCGGGCCACGTCGCGGGCGCTCTCCGCGAGGTCGTCCGGCGTGACGATCCGGCCGTCCTGGCCGAGCCGGAGGGCCAGGCGCCGCAGCGACGCCGGGTCGGGCGTGCGCAGGGTGATCCGCAGCCCGCCGTCGGGCAGCTCGTCGGCGCTGTCGTGCGGGTAGTACTCGGCGACCCAGCGGCCCCCGGGGCCCACCTCGACGACCACCTCGGGATCCTCGGCGGACGGCTGGACCAGCCCCTCCGACAGGTCGCGCAGCTCCAGCTCGGGCGGGGCGGAGGCCTCGTCGAGCAGGCGGATCTCGGCGACCCGGTCGAGGCGGAAGGTGCGCCGCGCCTCGGAGAGGCGGCACCACGCCTCCATGTACGTGTGGCCGACGGCGAAGAGCCGGATCGGGTCGACCTCGCGCTCGGTCAGCTCGTCGCGGGCCGGCGAGTAGTACTTCACCCACAGCCGGCGGCGCTCCGAGATCGCCCGGTCGACCTCCGCGAAGACGCCGCCCTCGGACTCGAAGGTGACGGAGAGCCGGGAGCTGGCACCGGCGGCCTCGCCGGCCGCGGCCTCCAGCTTGGCGGTGGCGCGCAGCAGCGCCTGCCGGTCTCCCTCGCGCAGGCCGGGCAGGGTGGAGACGGCCCGCGCGGCGACGAGCAGCGCGGTCGCCTCGTCGGCGGCCAGCCGCAGCGGCGCGGCGACGTCGTCCGGGTTGTGCCACCAGATCCGGTCGCCGTCGGTGTCGATGTCCAGGAGGTCGCCGCCGCGGAAGCTCGTGCCGCACATGGGCAGCACGTCGAGGTCGGAGATCAGTTCGTCCTCGGTGATGCCGAAGGCGCGGGCGACGTCGCCGACGCGGGCGCCGGGGCGCTCGCGCAGATAGGTCACCAGCGACAGCATCCGCCGCGTCTGGTCGATGGCGTTTGCAGCCATGGTCGTACGGTCCCCCTCAGCCCTTGGCCACGGCACGCAGCCGGTCCATCACGTCGGCCCGCAGATCGGCGGGTTCCAGCACGACCACATCGGGGCCGAACTCCACCAGGTGGGCATCGAGCCCGTGCCCGTACGGAATCTCCAACTCGTCCCAGCCGTCGCCGAGTTCCCGCGTCGAGGTGGCGCGCGAGCGCAGCGGGTAGCCGGCACCCGCGCGCAGCCGGATCCGGGCGGAGCGGGTCGCGGTCTCCCCCGCCCAGGTCTCGACGGTCTCGCGCACGGTGACGACGTCGGGCACGGGCGCGGTGAAAGCGGCCGCGCGCGAGCGGACCTTGCCGGAGATGCGGCTGAGCCGGAACACCCGCTCGGCACCCCGGTCGCGGTCCCAGCCGGCCAGGTACCAGTGGCCGCGCCAGCACTCCAGGCCCCAGGGCTCGACATGGCGGGCCTCGGGGCGTACGGCGGTGACCTTGCGGTAGTCGAAGACGACCGGGCGGCGGTCGCGGCAGGCCAGCATCAGGGGCTCGAACGCCGCCTCGTGGACCGGGATGCGCGGCTCGATCGCGCTGTGCTCATAAGGATTGTCGGCTTCCGGCATACCGGCGGCGCGCAGCTTCTGGAGTGCGCCGCTGGCCGCTCCGGCGAGCCGGGCCTGCTGCCACACGCGGGCGGCGAGGCCGAGGGCCGCGGCCTCCTCGGCGTCGAGCTGGACGGGCGGCAGGCGGTTGCTGTCGCGGCGGGCGAGGTAGCCGGTCTCGCCGTCGAGGTTCTCGACGGTCTCGATGACCAGGCCCAGCTCCCGCAGGTCGTCCTTGTCCCGCTCGAACATCCGGTTGAAGGAGTCGTCGGAGCCGGCCTCGAGATAGGCCTCGATGGACTCGCGCAGCTCTCGCTTGCTGAGTGCGCGTCGTGTCCCGAGCAGACACAGCGCCAGGTTCATCAGCCGCTCTGCCTTGGCGATCGCCATCGATGCCCTACGCCCTCTCTCGTTGTGCGCTACGACCGTTGACCGTACCGCTCCGGGCTGCCGGGGCAAAAGCCGAGGGTCCATGCCGGCAGGCATGGACCCTCGGTCCGATCAGGTCCGATCGCTCGGGACCGATCCGGGTGCGTCTCAGACGGCGACCAGGTCGCAGACGAAGATCAGCGTCTCGCCCGGGGCGATGGCGCTGCCCGCCCCGCGGTCGCCGTAGGCGAGGTGCGCGGGGATGGTCAGCCGGCGGCGGCCGCCGACCTTCATGCCCTGGATGCCCTGGTCCCAGCCGGAGATGACCTGGCCGGCACCGAGCTGGAACTGCAGCGGGGTGCCGCGGTTCCAGGACGCGTCGAACTCCTCGCCGCTGGAGAAGGCCACGCCCACGTAGTGGACCTTGACGAAGTCCCCGGCCTTGGCGACGGCGCCGTCGCCCTCCCAGATCTCCTTGATCTCCAGGTCCGCCGGCGGCTCGCCCTCGGGGAAGTCGATCTCGGGCTTGTCGATGCTCACGTAATGCTCCTACTAATCGCTATGGGCAACCGGGACAGTCTTACACTGCTCCGAGGATGTCCACGACGAAGACGAGGGTCGAATTGGCCGGGATGTCCGCGCCCTGGGCCTTGTCCTTGTAGCCCTGCTCCGGCGGGATGACGAGCAGGACACGGCTGCCGACCTTCTTGCCGACCAGACCCTTGTCCCAGCCCTCGATGACCTGGCCCTGGCCGATCACCGTCGAGAACGGGGCGCCGGTCTTCCACGAGGTGTCGAACAGCTTCGCCTGCGCCGCGCCCTCGTTGGGCTTCCAGGTGGCGCCGCTGTACTGCATGTAGACGGTCTGGCCGCTCTTGACCTCGTCGCCCTTGCCCTCGATGAGCACCTGGTCCACGAGCTTCTTCGGCGGGTCGTTCTTCGGGACCGTGATGGTGGCGGCCTCGTCCTTGTCCGCCTTGATCTGCGGCAGGTCGGACGGGATGGTGGCCTGGCTGCCCTCGACCTTCTTCGGCATCACGCTCTCGACGTCGAGGACGAAGACCAGGTTGTCGGTGCCGGAGACCCCGAGCTCCTGCTTGCCCGCGGCGCCGAACGCGGCGGCCGGCGGCGCGACGACCAGCACACGGGCGCCGATCTTCTGGCCGAGCACGGCCTCGCTGAACGCCGGGATGTAGGTCTGCGAGCCGGCCGGGATGACCTGGGGCACGCCGCCCTGGTCGTAGGAGCCGGCCAGGTCCTTGCCGCTCTTCCAGATCTTCCCGGTGTACTTCGTCACCGTGAGGTCGTCCTTCTTGACCTCGGGGCCGGTGCCGGCGGTCAGCGTCTTGATGACGAACTTCCCGCTCGGGTCGCCCTTGGGGATGGTGATCGTGGGCTTCTTGCCCGCGTCACCGGCGACGGTGGGCATCGGCGAGGCGTCGGACACCGGCTTGGGAGCCGCGGGCGGCTGCGACGCCGAGTCGGAGGGAGAAGCGGACGCGTCCTTCTTCTTCGCTGCGTCGTCACCTCCTCCGCAGGCCGCGGTGAGCATCAGGGCCGGCACGATGAGCGCGGCAGCAAGTCGGCGTCGCACAGTGGTCCTCGGGGTAGCTGGAACGGTCGGAGCGGCCACTCTACGGCCCCACTCCGCCACCACAAGGGCGCGGCATGCCCGGGGGCCCCGTGCGCAACAGCACACGGGGCCCCGGGTTCACACGGCTGACGTCGTCTCACATACCGGCGATCAGCTTCTCCACCCGGTCGTCGACCGACCGGAACGGGTCCTTGCACAACACGGTCCGCTGCGCCTGGTCGTTGAGCTTCAGATGCACCCAGTCGACCGTGAAGTCCCGGCGCTGCTCCTGCGCCCGGCGGATGAAGTCGCCGCGCAGCCGGGCCCTGGTGGTCTGCGGGGGCACCGACTTGCCCTCGAAGATCTTGAGGTCGTTGCAGATCCTCGCCGCCTGGCCCTTGCGCTCCAGGAGGTAGTACAGGCCCCGCCGACGGTGGATGTCGTGGTAGGCGAGGTCTATCTGCGCGACCCGGGGGTGCGACATGGTCATGTTGTTCTTGGCCCGGTAGCGCTCGATGAGCTTGTACTTCATGACCCAGTCGATCTCGGTGCCGATCCGGTCGAGGTCCTCGGCCTCGATCGCGTCCAGGGTGCGGCCCCACAGTTCGAGTACCTGGTCGACGGTGCCGGTGCGGATGCCCCGGCGCTCCACGAAGTCGACGGCCTTCTCGTAGTACTCGCGCTGGACTTCGAGGGCGGAGGCCTCGCGCCCGCTGGCCAGGCGCACCTTGCGCTGGCCCGTGATGTCGTGGGAGACCTCGCGGATGGCCCGGATCGGGTTCTCCAGGGTGAGGTCGCGCATGACGGTGCCGGCCTCGATCATGCGCAGCACGAGGTCGGTGGCGCCGACCTTCAGGAGCATGGTCGTCTCGGACATGTTGGAGTCGCCGACGATGACGTGCAGGCGCCGGTAGCGCTCGGCGTCGGCGTGCGGCTCGTCCCGGGTGTTGATGATGGGACGCGAGCGGGTGGTGGCGGAGCTGACGCCCTCCCAGATGTGCTCGGCGCGCTGGCTGACGCAGTAGACCGCGCCGCGCGGGGTCTGCAGCACCTTGCCGGCGCCGCAGATCAGCTGGCGGGTGACGAGGAACGGGATGAGGATGTCCGCGAGCCGGGAGAACTCTCCGTGACGGGCGACCAGATAGTTCTCGTGGCAGCCGTAGGAGTTTCCCGCCGAGTCGGTGTTGTTCTTGAAGAGATAGACGTCGCCCGCGATTCCCTCCTCGTGCAGGCGGCGTTCGGCGTCGACGAGCAGGCCTTCGAGAATGCGCTCACCGGCTTTGTCGTGGGTGACCAGTTCGGTCACGTTGTCGCATTCGGGAGTTGCGTATTCCGGATGCGATCCCACGTCGAGGTAGAGGCGGGCGCCGTTCCGCAGAAAGACGTTGCTGCTGCGGCCCCATGACACAACACGGCGGAAGAGGTAGCGCGCCACTTCGTCAGGAGACAGTCGGCGCTGTCCCCTGAACGTGCACGTGACGCCGTACTCGTTCTCCAGCCCGAAAATGCGGCGGTCCATGAGTGAACATTACGCCTGATGGCCTGAGCTGAAACCGGGTTCGACGGCACGGTTTCGATCATTTTCGTCAACTCCCACGACATGGCGCGGACGCTCGGGAGCCGCAAGCACCCTTTGCGTCGTGAGCAGCACCACGAGCGCGGCGATTCCGCCGCCGCCCGCGACCGCGAAACTCGCGCCGGTTCCGCCGAGTTCGACCGCCGGCCCGGCCGCCGCCGTGCCGAGCGCCGTGCCCACGCCGAAGGCGGTCACGAGCCAGGAGAACGCCTCGGTCACCGTGCCGCGCGGGGCGTGCCGGTCGACGACGATGAACGCGCAGGCGATGGACGGCGCGAGGAAGAGTCCGGAGACGACGGTGAGCGCGGCCATCGCGGGCACACCGGGGACCAGCGTCAGCGGCAGATAGCCGACGGCGAGCAGCGCGACCAGGATCCGCAGCCGCTTCTCGGGGGCGCCGCTCCACTGCCGGGCCCCGTAGACGAGCCCGCCGAGCAGCGCGCCGAGCCCGTTGGCGGCCATCAGCCAGCCGTAGATCGTGTCGCTGCCGTGGTCGTCGGCGTAGGCGGACGCGGCCACGATGATCGCGCCGAGCGCGAGCCCGACGAAGAAGAACGAGCCGAGCAGCGCGAGCAGCCCGGGCGAGCGCAGCGCGCCGAGCCAGTGCGCCTCGCGGGGCGCCGAGCGCCAGGTCCTGGACGGCCGGGACAGGACGACGCTGAGCGCGCCGAGCACACCGAGCGCGTTGATCAGGAGCAGCGCGGTGGCGGGCGACCAGAGGGCGATGGAGACGGTGACGAGCAGCGGCCCGACCGTGAACATGACCTCCTGGGCTATCGCGTCCATGGCGTACGCCGTGTGCACCTGGTCCTCTCGCTTGAGGACGCTGGGCCACAGTGCGCGGAGGCCGCCCTCCAGGGGCGGTGTGGCGAGCCCCGCGACGAGGACCGCCGCGTACGCCACGGCCACCGGCTCGATGCCGGCGACGGCCAGCAGGACCATGCCGAGGGCGGACAGGACGGAGGCGGGGAGCATCACGCGCGGCTGGCCGTACAGGTCGACGGCCCGTCCGAGCAGCGGCTGGCCGACGGCGGTGGCCACGCCGTAGACGGCGGTGAGCGCGCCGGCCAGCGAGTAGCTGCCGCCCTCGGCCCGGACGAAGAAGACGACCGCGATGGCGGCGGTCGCGTTCGGCAGCCGCCCGGTGAGCGTGCCCGTGAGCAGCCGCGCGGCGTGCCGGGTCCGAAGGATCTCTGCGTACCCCGCCGCCATGGCCACTCCTCAAGTGTTACGTATAACGTCCGAGGTCATACGTACCATGTGGCAAGTCCGCGGGTCCACCCCGCGCCCACCCGCCAGCCGCGATGGAGGCCCCTTGACCAGCCCGGACACCCCGGAATCCGCAGCGGAGCCCGTACCGGTGGCCCCCCGCGCGGGGGTGCGGGCCGTCCGCGCCGCGCCGTCCGGGCGGCCCGCCGGGGCCCGGCCGCCCACCAGCCGGGACGTGGCGAGCGCGGCCGGCGTGTCGCAGGCCACCGTCTCGCTGGTCCTGGGCGACAAGTGGCGGGGCCGGGTCTCCGAGCGGACCGCGGGCCTGGTCCGGGAGGCCGCGCGGGACCTCGGCTACCGGCCCAACCTCGCGGCCCGCAGCCTGCGGCTCGGCCGCACCAGGACGGCGCTGCTCGTGGTGCCCGCCATGACCAGCGAGTTCTTCGCCCAGGTCTACGCGGGCGCGGCCAGGGTCGCCGCCGAACACGGCTTCGGGGTCGTGCTCTACCCCTCCCCCGAGGGCATCGGCCCGGCCCGCGACCCCTTCGACTCCGCGCGTACCGCCCTGGACGGCGTCATCGCCTCCTCGATGGCGGCGGACGCGCTCGCCTCGATCCGCGGCAGCGACCTGCCGCTCGTGATGCTCGACAGCGACCCCGGCGAGGCCGGGCCCGCGGCCCACGTCAACCTCGACATCGCCGACGGCGTACGGCGCCTGACGGAGCATCTGCTCGGCCTCGGCCACCACCGGTTCACGCACATCGCCGCCGATGTGGACTCCTGGACCTTCGTCGTACGCGCCCGGGCACTGGCCGACGCGCTCGCCGGGGTGCCGGGCGCCGAACTGCGCACGGTACGGGCGGAGCTCAGCGTGGACGGCGGCCGGCGGGCCGCGGAGCGGGCCCTCGGCTCTCCCGGGCCGCGCCCGACCGCACTGGTCTGCGACGACGACTTCCTGGCGGCGGGCGCCTGCAAGACCGCCCACCGGCTCGGCCTTCGCGTGCCCGACGACGTGTCCGTCACCGGATTCGACGGCCTCAGCATCGCCACCGCCCTCGAACCGGAGCTGACCACCCTCAACCTGCCCGCCGAACAGGTCGGCGCACGCGGCATGGCGGCCCTGCTCGCCGTTCTGGAGGGGCGCCCGGCGGAGACCGGGGACCTGCCGGTGACGCTGGCCGTACGGGGCTCAACGGCCGCGCCCCGGCCCGCCTGAGGCGGAACCGGGGCGCGGCCAGGAGCGAGGGGGACTACTCGTCCTCCGTCTCCTCCAGGTCCGAAGGGGCCTCGGTGGGCTCGGTCTTGGCCACATCGGCCTGGAGCAGCCGGGAGAGCTGGCGGCCCACGATGCGCTTGAACTTCCGCTGCTGCGGCCGCGTCCGGTCCAGGACCGCGACCTCCAGACGCTCGGCGGGGATCTCGCGGTCCGCGCCGTTCGTCTGGTTGGAGAGGGCCTGCACGGCCAGCCTCAGCGCCTCGGCGAGCGACATGCCGTCCTGGTGGCGCTGGTCCAGGAAGGTGCTGATCTGCTCCGCGTTGCCGCCGACCGCGACCGAGCCGTGCTCGTCCACGATCGAGCCGTCGTGCGGCAGCCGGTAGATCTGGTCCTCTTCGGGGGTGCTGCCGACCTCGGCGACGACCAGTTCCACCTCGTACGGCTTCTCGCCGACGCTGGAGAAGATGGTGCCCAGCGTCTGCGCGTAGACGTTGGCGAGCCCACGGGCCGTCACATCGTCGCGGTCGTAGGTGTATCCGCGCAGGTCCGCGTAACGGACGCCGCCGATGCGCAGGTTCTCGTACTCGTTGTACTTGCCGGCGGCCGCGAAGCCGATCCGGTCGTAGATCTCGCTGAACTTGTGCAGCGCGCGGGACGGGTTCTCACCGACGAACACGATGCCGTCGGCGTACTGGATCACGACCAGGCTGCGGCCGCGGGCGATGCCCTTGCGGGCGTACTCCGCACGGTCGGCCATGGCCTGCTGGGGTGAGACATAGAACGGGGTCGACACCGGCTAACCGTCCCTTTCTGTCAGTGGCTGGGTCATCTCGGGGCCTGCGCGGGCCTCAGAGGAGGGAGGCCCGGGGGCCGTCGGGCTGCTCCAGCCGCCGTTCCAGGATGGAGCGGGCGAGCTCGGAGGACTCCGCCTCGGTGAGCCTGCGGAAGCCGTCCTCCGTGATGACGGTGACGATCGGGAAGATCCGGCGCGCCATGTCGGGGCCGCCGGTCGCCGAGTCGTCGTCGGCGGCGTCGTAGAGCGCCTGGATGACGAGCGTGGTCGTCTCCTGCTCCGTCAGATCGTCGCGGTAGAGCTTCTTCATGGAGCCCCGGGCGAAGATGGAGCCCGAGCCGGTGGCGGCGAAGCCGTGCTCCTCGGAGCGGCCGCCGGTGACGTCGTAGGAGAAGATGCGGCCCTTCTCGCGGTCGACGTCGTACCCCGCGAAGAGCGGGACCACGGCGAGGCCCTGCATGGCCATGCCCAGGTTGCCGCGGATCATCGTGGAGAGCCGGTTGGCCTTGCCCTCCAGGGAGAGCGTGGTGCCTTCGACCTTCTCGAAGTGCTCCAGCTCCAGCTGGAAGAGCTTCACCATCTCCACCGCGAGACCGGCGGTGCCCGCGATGCCGACCGCCGAGTACTCGTCGGCCGGGAAGACCTTCTCGATGTCACGCTGGGCGATCATGTTGCCCATCGTGGCCCGCCGGTCGCCCGCCAGGACGACCCCGCCGGGGAACGTCGCGGCCACGATCGTCGTGCCGTGCGGGGCCTCGACATGGCCCTGCACGGGCGGCAGGACGCGCTTGCCGGGGAGCATCTCCGGCGAGTGGTCGGACAGGAAGTCCATGAATGAGGAGGAGCCAGGCGTCAGGAAGGCAGCTGGTAGACGCCCGGTGCCACGAGTGTTGGCTTCCACGAGTTTCCTTCCAAGTAGGCGGCAGCCCGACGGGCGGTGTCGGGGAAAATCCCCAACAGGCCGATGGCCGAATTGCAGTTGAAGCTGAAGTACGACTGGACCCTACCCGCCGTGTGGCAGTGATCCACATGAACGGCCGGGCAGGACCGGCCAATTGCGCGGTTACCGCTGCCCCCACGGAGCCGGGCCGTACCAGGGGAAGCCCTCACCCCTGGCCGGGCTTCCCACGACGGACCCCACTGTTCACATTCGTGAACTACTGTCCACCCTTTTGAACGAAGGAGCGCACGAAGTCCTCCGCGTTCTCCTCGAGGACGTCGTCGATCTCGTCCAGCACGGAGTCGACGTCGTCCGACAGCTTCTCCTGGCGCTCCTTGAGGTCCTCCGAAGCCTGCGCGTCCTGCGCCTGCTCCTCGACCTCCTCGGTGGAGCGCGTCGCCTTCTGCTGGCCGCCGCCGGTGTCCTTGGTCGCCATCTACCTCACCCCGCTCGGTTCGATGTCCTTGATCAGACCCTACAAGCAGGGTCTGACATCGGCCCCGCAGTTCCTGGAAAGTGCGGGGCCTACCTCTGTGTTTCCCACACCTGCGGTCTTTCAGCCGCCCGAGAGCACCCGCACCAGATCTTCGGCCGTCCGGCACCGGTCGAGCAGCGCCTTCACGTGATTACGCGTTCCGCGAAGGGGTTCCAGGGTTGGCACCCGCTGCAGCGAGTCCCGGCCCGGAAGATCGAAGATCACCGAATCCCAGGAAGCGGCCGCGACGTCGTCCGCGTACTGCTCCAGGCAGCGGCCGCGGAAGTACGCCCTGGTGTCCTCCGGGGGCTTCGTCTGGGCCCGCAGCACACCGGGGTCGTCCAGGAGCCGCTTCATCTTGCCGCGGGCCACCAGACGGTTGTACAGGCCCTTCTCGGGCCGTACGTCGGCGTACTGGAGGTCCACCAGGTGCAGCCGCGCCGCGTCCCACTCCAGGCCGTCCCGGCGCCGGTAGCCCTCCATCAGCTCCCGCTTGGCGATCCAGTCGAGCTCCCCCGACAGGCTCATCGGGTCGTTCTCCAAGCGGTTCAGGACGTCCTCCCAGCGGACCAGGACGTCCTTGGTCTGCTCGTCGGCGTCGGCCCCGAACCGCTCCTCGACGTACTTGCGCGCCAGCTCGAAGTACTCCATCTGGAGTTGGACGGCCGTCAGTGTGCGGCCGCTGCGCAGGGTGACCAGGTGTTGCAGTGTGGGGTCGTGCGAGACCTGGTGGAGGGTGCGGACCGGCTGGTCCACGGCCAGGTCGACGTTGATGAAGCCTTCCTCGATCATGGACAGGACCAGCGAGGTCGTGCCCAGCTTGAGGTACGTCGAGATCTCCGAGAGGTTGGCGTCGCCGATGATGACGTGCAGGCGGCGGTACTTCTCGGCGTCGGCGTGCGGCTCGTCGCGGGTGTTGACGATCGGGCGCTTGAGCGTCGTCTCCAGGCCGACCTCGACCTCGAAGTAGTCGGCCCGCTGGCTGATCTGGAAGCCGTGCTCGTGGCCGTCCTGCCCGATGCCCACGCGTCCGGCGCCGGTGATGACCTGGCGCGAGACGAAGAACGGGGTCAGGTGGCGCACGATGTCCGAGAAGGCGGTCTCCCGCTTCATCAGGTAGTTCTCGTGCGTGCCGTACGAGGCGCCCTTGTTGTCGGTGTTGTTCTTGTAGAGGTGGATCGGCTGGGCGCCGGGCAGTTGGGCCGCGCGCTCGGCGGCCTCGGCCATGATGCGCTCGCCGGCCTTGTCCCACAGGACGGCGTCGCGCGGGTTGGTGACCTCCGGCGAGCTGTACTCGGGGTGCGCGTGGTCGACGTAGAGCCGCGCCCCGTTGGTGAGGATGACGTTGGCGAGGCCGATGTCCTCGTCGGTGAGCTGGCTGGAGTCGGCGGCCTCGCGGGCGAGGTCGAAGCCGCGGGCGTCCCGCAGCGGGTTCTCCTCCTCGAAGTCCCAGCGGGCGCGGCGCGCCCGGTGCATCGCCGCCGCGTAGGCGTTGACGATCTGGGACGAGGTGAGCATGGCATTGGCGTTGGGATGGCCGGGGACGGAGATCCCGTACTCCGTCTCGATGCCCATTACTCGCCGTACGGTCATGCGGCCCTCCTTGCCCGGCGGCGCTCCCCCGCGGGAGCGGCGCTCAAGTACCGCTGGTTCTCCGGTGCGTGTGCGGTGCCCGTCCCCGCACTGCGCGACTCGGCGGTACCGAAGAGCCTAGAACGCCTTTGCGCTGGTGGGGAGATCAATTCCGTCATTGCTCTTGCTCTGCTTGTGGCCTGAAAAGCAGTCGGCTGCGGATGCCCGCCCGGGCACCCGCAGCCGGCCTGCCTTTTACAGGTACTGACCGGTGTTGGCCACCGTGTCGATGGAGCGCCCGGTGTCCGCGCCCTGCTTTCCGGTGACGAGGGTGCGGATGAATACGATCCGCTCGCCCTTCTTTCCGGAAATCCTGGCCCAGTCGTCCGGGTTGGTGGTGTTCGGCAGATCCTCGTTCTCCTTGAACTCGTCCACGCAAGCCTGGAGGAGGTGGGAGATCCGGAGACCCTTCTGGTTCTGGTCGAGGAAGGCCTTGATGGCCATCTTCTTGGCCCGGTCCACGATGTTCTGGATCATGGCGCCGGAGTTGAAGTCCTTGAAGTACAGGACTTCCTTGTCGCCGTTGGCGTACGTGACTTCCAAGAAGCGGTTCTCCTCGGATTCCGCGTACATCTGCTCCACCACGGACTGGATCATCGCGTGGGTGGTGCCGTCCTTGTCCCCGCCGTGCTCGGCGAGGTCGTCGGCGTGCAGCGGCAGCGAGGACCTGAGGTACTTGGCGAAGATGTCCTTCGCCGCCTCCGCGTCCGGACGCTCGATCTTGATCTTCACGTCCAGCCGGCCGGGCCGCAGGATCGCGGGGTCGATCATGTCCTCGCGGTTGGAGGCGCCGATCACGATGACGTTCTCCAGGCCCTCCACGCCGTCGATCTCGGCGAGCAGCTGCGGGACGATGGTGTTCTCCACGTCCGAGCTGACACCGGATCCGCGGGTGCGGAAGAGCGATTCCATCTCGTCGAAGAAGACGATGACGGGGGTGCCCTCGCTCGCCTTCTCCCGGGCACGCTGGAAGACGAGGCGGATGTGCCGCTCGGTCTCACCGACGTACTTGTTGAGGAGCTCGGGGCCCTTGATGTTGAGGAAGTAGCTCTTCCCCGCGGGCTGGCCGGTCACCTCGGCGACCTTCTTGGCAAGGGAGTTGGCGACCGCCTTGGCGATCAGCGTCTTGCCGCATCCCGGCGGACCGTAGAGCAGGATGCCCTTCGGCGGCCGCAGTTCGTGCTCCTTGAAGAGGTCGGGGTAGAGGTAGGGCAGCTCGACCGCGTCGCGGATCAGCTCGATCTGGTTGCCCAAACCGCCGATCTTGTCGTAGTCGACGTCCGGAACCTCTTCGAGGACGAGCTCCTCGACCTCGCTCTTGGGGACCACTTCGTAGACGTAACCGGACCTGGGTTCCAGCAGGAGCGCATCGCCGGGGCGGATGGTGATGTCCAGGAGCGGCTCGGCGAGCCTCACCACCCGTTCCTCGTCGGTGTGCCCGACCACCAGGGCGCGCTCGCCGTCCTCCAGGATCTCCTTGAGGGTGACGATGTCCCCGGCGCGCTCGAACTCCATGGCCTCGACCACGTTGAGCGCCTCGTTGAGCATGACTTCCTGGCCGCGCCTCAGATCGTCGAGCTCGACGCTGGGGCTGACGTTCACCCGGAGCTTGCGGCCCCCGGTGAAGATGTCGGCGGTGCCGTCCTCGTTGGACTGCAGGAAGACACCGAAGCCGGCCGGCGGCTGTGCGAGCCGGTCGACCTCCTCCTTGAGGGCCACGATCTGGTCGCGGGCCTCACGGAGGGTGTTGGCGAGCCGCTCGTTCTGCGCGGACACGCCCGCCAGACTGGTCTGCAACTCGACGATCCGCTCTTCGAGAATCCTCGTATGACGCGGCGAGTCGGCGAGCTTGCGTCGCAGGACGGCGATTTCCTGCTCTAGATAGGCAACCTGGCCGGCTGGGTCCTCAGACCCCCGCCCGGGCCGGATGCCGCGGTTGATGTCGTCGTCGTGGGCTGCCACGGTCCTCACCTCCTCCAAGGGGAGCTGGACGCTTCCTGACCCTACCTGGGCTGGTGGTGATTGAAACCCCTAGATCACAAAGACTCTGGGGTGTGTCCGATCTTCACCCTTGCGCTTCCCCTCACCTCAGGGGAATACCCACCCAACAACATCGGAAAGCGGGCGGTTGTTATCGTCGATGGGGTCAACACCCGTCAGGGCTGGCACCGATTGATTCACTCGCGCAGGAACGGCAGGGACATGAACGAGGCTCTCGAAGTCTGGATCGACCAGGACCTGTGCACCGGCGACGGCATCTGCGTCCAGTACGCGCCCGAGGTCTTCGAGCTGGACATCGACGGACTCGCGTATGTGAAGAGCTCCGACGACGAGTTGCTGCAGACCCCCCGGGCCACAACGCCCGTGCCGCTGCCGCTCCTCCAGGACGTCGTGGACTCCGCCAAGGAGTGCCCGGGCGACTGCATTCACGTACGTCGGGTTTCGGACAGCGTCGAGGTCTACGGGCCCGACGCGGAGTGAGCGCGGGGTGACCGGCGGCTACGCACGGTCGCCCCGGCGGGCCGCCGCCGGGTTCAGACGCCCAGCGCGTCGGCCCCGGTGGAGCGGACGAACTTCCCGCCCTGCCAGCGCCACTTGACCGCCTGGCGCACATCGGGCTCGAAGCGCGGCACGTCGTCGGAGGAGTAGCCGACCAGGGTCGCCGCCACCACGCCGTCGCGTATCGCGAAGTCGGTGACGGTCTGCTTGCTCTTCGGGTCGACGAGCGTCGCCACCACACGCGGCCGCCCTCCCCCGGCCGCCGGCCGCGTCACCACGTAGACGCCGTTGGGCGGGGTGCCGCCGCCGGCCCGGCAGTGGACGACCGCCACGGTCTCCGGTACGCCGTCGCCGTCGAGGTCGCCCGCCGCCTTCTTCTCCACCACCACGCCCACGGGCCCGCAGTCCAGGGGGAAGGCGACCGTGCCGGGGTCGGGCGCCGCCGCCGTCGTGAGCTGGGCGTCCTGCTTCCCCGGGGTCTGGGAGGCCGTGGCCGCGTCCGGCGTCAGCAGGCCGGCGAGGGCGACCACCGCCGCCATCGCGGTGGCGGTGGCGATCCAGTGCACGGGGCGGGCGTGGGTGTGCGCGAGCTCAGGGACGGCGGCATTCTGCACGCGGGAGGTCTCCTGTGAAGGGCGGTGCGGGTGGTGGGGGTGGCCAGCATCGTGCCACACGTCACAGGTGGGCGGAATACCGGGGCATCAGGCTCAACGTAAAGGCGCCGCCGCCGAGTTCCCGTGTCGGTCCGGGAACTCGGCGGCGGCGCCGGTTCGTTGTACGAGGCTCGGCCCCTGACCGCGGTCAGTCCTTGTTGGGGCCCTCGTAGTCGTCGCCGTACGCGCCCTTGGCGGGGCGGCGGCGGCGCATCGGGGGTTCCACGCCGTCCGCGAGGCGGCGGGCGGTCACCAGGAAGCCGGTGTGGCCGATCATGCGGTGGTCGGGGCGGACGGCCAGGCCCTCGACGTGCCAGTTGCGGATCATCGACTCCCACGGCTGCGGCTCGGCGAAGCAGCCGATCTCGCGGATGGACTCGACGGTGCGCGAGAGCTGGGTGGTGGTCGCCACGTAGCAGCACAGGATGCCGCCGGGGACGAGCGCCTTGGAGACGGCGTCCAGGCACTCCCAGGGAGCCAGCATGTCCAGGATGACGCGGTCCACCTCGGTGTCCGACAGGTTGTCCTGGAGGTCGCCGACGGTGAGCTGCCAGGCGGGGTGCGGTCCGCCGAAGTAACGCTCCACGTTCTGCGTGGCGATCTCGGCGAAGTCCTCGCGGCGCTCGTAGGAGTGCAGCATCCCGTGGTCGCCGATGGCGCGCAGCAGGAAGGCGCTCAGCGAGCCCGAGCCGACCCCTGCCTCGACGACGCGGGCGCCGGCGAAGATGTCGGCGAAGGCCAGGATCTGCCCCGCGTCCTTGGGGTAGACCACGGCGGCGCCGCGGGGCATGGACAGGACGAAGTCGGGGAGCAGGGGGCGCAGCGCGAGGTAGGCGACGTTTCCCGTGGTACGGACAACACTGCCCTCGGGAGCACCGATCAGCTCGTCGTGCGGGAAGGAACCCTTGTGGGTGTGGAAATTCTTCCCGGCTTCGAGCGTGAACGTGTAGTGGCGTCCCTTGGGGTCGGTGAGCTGGACCTGGTCCCCGACCTTGAAGGGCCCGCGACGGCGGGCGGCACCGGTCGGTTCGGACATACGACCAGAGTACCGGCCGTTCCAGGTCTCGAACGCCACGGCGGCGGGGCCGCGCCCCTAGGAGCCGGGCCGCGCCATGGCCGCGACGAAGGCCTTCTCCACGTCTGCCGCCGAGAGCACTCCGTAGATCTCTCCGGTCTCCTCGACGACCAGGTACTCGGTCGCGGGGGTGGCACGCAGGAGGTCGAGGAGCGGCTCTCCGGCGAGTTCGGCCGGGACGTGCATGCCGTCGGTGAGGTCCTGGGCGAGGCCGCTGACGGCGACCCAGGGGCGCCGGTGTTCGGGGACGCCGACGATCGCCGCCTCGCGGACGAGGCCGGTCGGGTCGCCGTGTCCGTCGACGACGACCAGGGCGCGGGCGCCGGCCTCGTTGGCGCGGCGCAGCGCCTCGGAGAGCGGGGTGGTGGACTCCACGGGGACGGCGCGCCGGGTGAGGGTGCGGGCCCGCAGCTCGGGGAGGTGTTCGCGCAGCCTGGCCATGCGCAGGCTGTTGCCGGCGCCGGTCCAGATGATCGCGGCGAGGATGGCCGCGAGCAGCGCGTCGGTGACGGTGTCCATGCCGCTGACCTCGTCGGGCGAGTTGCCCAGCGCCCCGGTCTGGGTGAGCAGCGGCAGGCCGATCAGGACGGTGACGGCGAGCGCGCGGCCGACCCAGGCGGCGGCGACGGTGCCGCTCATGGGCCGCCCGGTGATCTTCCACACGACGGCCCGCAGCATCCGGCCGCCGTCCAGGGGCAGGCCCGGCAGCAGGTTGAATCCGGCCACGATGAGGTTGGAGACCATCAGGCCGGCCAGCAGTACGCCGGGGACGGTGCCGGGTTCGACGGCCTTCATGCCGAGGTAGAAGACGCCGGACAGGACGAGCGAGAGCAGCGGGCCGACGAAGGCGAGGACGAACTCGCGGCCCGGCGTCTCGGTCTCCTTCTCGATCTCGGAGACGCCGCCGAAGAACTGGAGCTGGATGCGGCGCACCGGCAGCTCGAAGCGGAGGGCCGCCACCGTGTGGGCGAGTTCGTGGACCAGGACGGAGGCGTAGAAGGCCACGGCGAAGAAGAGGGACACGAGGTAGCGGGCCGCGCCGAGTTCGGGCAGGACGCGGTCGAGCTGGCCGCCGAAGACCCAGGTGATGAGGGCCGCGACCAGGAACCAGCTGGGGGCGACGTAGACGGGCACCCCGAACGGGCGGCCCATCAGGATCCCGCCACCGGGGCCCGAGCGCGGCTGCCTGCCCTTGCCAGGACCTCCGCCGCCGGGGGACTTGCCCGCCGCGCCGGACCGCGGCCGTCCGCGCTCGCCGCTCTCGCCGCTGTCTTCCACGGGTTCCCTTCGTCGGTACGATGCCTGCTCCGGGAAACCTGCCCCGGAGCCCCGGCCGGACTCTCTTCGTCCGCCGAATGTTCGCTGCATGGTGCGATGTCCCGATCATGCAGGGTGAGGGCGCCTGTCGTCGATGGTATTCCGCTCGCTGTCAGTGGCGGGTCGTAGGGTCTGTGTCATGAGTACGAGTACCGGTGGGGCCGCCGCCGCACAGCAGCCGACCGCGCTGTCGCCGTCGCGGGCGAACGACTTCATGCAGTGCCCCCTCCTGTACCGGTTCCGGGTGATCGACCGGCTGCCCGAGAAGCCGAGCGAGGCGGCCACGCGCGGCACCCTGGTGCACGCCGTTCTGGAGCGCCTCTTCGACGATCCCGCGGCCGAGCGCACCGCGCCGCGCGCCAAGTCGATGATCCCGGGGCAGTGGGACCGGCTGCTCGAATCGAAGCCGGAGCTCACCGAGTTGTTCGCCGAGGACACCGGGGGCGAGCGGCTCGCGCAGTGGCTGGGCGAGGCCGAGCGGCTGGTGGAGCGCTGGTTCTCGCTGGAGGACCCGACCCGCCTTGAGCCGGTGGAGCGGGAGTTCTTCGTCGAGACCGAGCTGGATTCGGGGCTGCGGCTGCGCGGCGTCATCGACCGGGTGGACGTGGCGCCCACCGGCGAGGTCCGCATCGTCGACTACAAGACGGGCAAGGCCCCCCGGCCGCAGTACGCGGAGGGCGCGCTCTTCCAGATGAAGTTCTACGCCCTGGTGGTGTGGCGGCTCAAGCAGGTCGTGCCGCGCCGGCTCCAGCTGGTGTACCTGGGCAGTGGGGACGTGCTGACGTACGACCCGGTCGAGGCGGACCTGGTGCAGGTGGAGCGGAAGCTGCTCGCGCTGTGGGAGGCGATCCGGCTCGCCACCGAGACGGGCGACTGGCGGCCGAGGCCCACGAAGCTGTGCGGCTGGTGCGACCATCAGGCGGTCTGTCCGGAATTCGGGGGGACTCCCCCGGTATACCCGCTGGCCATCACCGTGGCGTCAGATTCGGCAGGCTGAGTTCCATCGGCGGCCTCCGGCCGGGGTGCTTCCCGGGAGGCGTCCGCCGGGGCCGTGCCCGGCCGTGTCCACCCCGGGTGAGCAGGGCAGAATGGGCCCGGTCCAGCAACCTGATGAGGAGTACCCGTGGCGATCCGCGTCCTACTGGTCGACGACCAGCCGCTGCTGCGCACCGGCTTCCGGATGATCCTGGAGGCCGAGCAGGACATCGCGGTGGTCGGCGAGGCCGGTGACGGTCTGCAGGCCCTCGATCAGGTGCGGGCGCTCCAGCCCGATGTGGTCCTCATGGACATCCGGATGCCCCGGATGGACGGGGTGGAGGCGACGCGGCAGATCAGCGGACCCGGCAAGGACGGCCCCGCGAAGGTGCTGGTGCTGACCACGTTCGACCTCGACGAGTACGTGGTGGAGGCGCTCAAGGCGGGGGCCAGCGGCTTCCTTCTGAAGGACGCGCCCGCCAATGAGCTGGTCCAGGCGATCCGGGTGGTCGCGGCCGGCGAGGCGATGCTGGCGCCGTCGATCACGCGGCGGCTGCTCGACAAGTACGCCGACCACCTGCCGTCCGGCGAGGAGCCGGTGCCGGACACCCTGCACACGCTGACCGACCGTGAGGTCGAGGTCCTGAAGCTGGTCGCCCGTGGCCTCTCCAACGCGGAGATCGCGGCGGACCTCTTCGTCAGCGAGACGACGGTCAAGACGCACGTGGGGCATGTGCTGACGAAGCTGGGGCTGCGGGATCGGGTACAGGCGGCGGTCTACGCGTACGAGAGCGGGCTGGTTCGGCCGGGTGCCCAGTAGGTAGGGCGGGGCGGCTCCCCGAGGCACCGGGGGCTCCGCCCCTCGACCCCGGCTCCTCAAACGCCGGAGGGGCTTCCTCTGTGCGTCCACCGCAGGTTGTACGTGGCTGGTCGCGCAGTTCCTCGCGCCCCTTGGCGGGGCTGACAGCAGACCGCCCTCGCGCCCGCGCGGCGGGGCCGCTGGTGTCGCGGGCCCGTGTGCTCGGCGGGGGCGGTCTCGGCTCAGCCCTTCTTGATTTCCCAGAAGCGGAAGACCGTTGACGCGTCCAGGGTCCACTCCAGGCCGGTGATTCCCGTGCGGGCCACCGCGTACTGCTTGCCCTGCCACAGGGGCAGGACCGGGAGTTCGTCGGCCACGATGTCCTGGAGCTTGGCGAACTCGCCCTCCGTGGCGGCGCGGTCGGCGGTGCCCGCGGTCGCCGGCAGGATCTCGTCGGTGATCTGCTTGTTCGTGTAGTTGTTGGACAGCACGTTGCCCTTGCCGAAGAACGGCAGGGTGAAGTTGTCCGGGTCCGGATAGTCGGGGACCCAGCCCTTCACGTAGACGCCGTACTTGCCGGCCTCGATGTCCTTCTCGTACTGCTTGAACTCGACCGACTTCACGTCCGCGTCGAACAGGCCGCTCGCGTTGAGCTGCCCCGCGATCGCCTTCAACTCGTCGTCCGTGGACGGTCCGTAGCGGCTCGGCGTGGACCACAGGGTGAGCTTCACCTTGCCGCTGATGCCCGCCGAGTGCAGCGCCGCCTTCGCCTTGACCGGGTCGGGGCTGCCCCCGTACTGGTCGAACAGGGCCGTGGTGTGGGCGGTGATGCCGCTGGGGACGACCGAGTACAGCGGGGTCGCCGTGGACGAGTACACATCGCGCACCAGGGCCTCGCGGTCGACGAGGTAGGCGATGGCCTTGCGCACCCCGAGCTTGCCCGCGACCGGGTCCTTCATGTTGAAGACCAGGTCCTGGACCTCGGCGCTGGTGCCCTCGACCACGTTGACGCCCTGCTTGCCGGCGGTCGTCGAGGTCTGCAGCGCGGCGGTGTCCTTGGCCGTGAGGCCTCGGTAGGCGAGGTCGATCTCGCCCTTGTTGAGGGCGGCGGCCAGGCCCTTCTGGTCACCGTGGAACAGCTTCACGGTCAGACCGGAGTTCTTGGCCTTGACCGTGCCCTCGTAGGAGGAGTTGACCGAGAAGTCGGCCTGCTTCTCGCCGAAGGAGTCCAGCTTGTAGACGCCGGAGCCGACCGCCTTGCCGTCGGTGCGCAGCTTGTCGGCCGGGTACTCCTTGTGGTCGACGATCGAGCCGGCACCGGAGGCGATCTTGCTGGGGAAGGTGGCGTCCGGAACCTTGAGGTGGAAGACGACCGTCTTCGCGTCCGGGGTGTCGACCTTGCCGAGGGTGGCGAGCATCGGCGCCGGGCCGCTGTCGTCGTTGATCTTCAGCACGCGCTCGAAGGAGTACTTGACGTCCTCGGAGGTCAGCGCGTCACCGTTGCTGAACTTGAGCCCCGGGCGCAGGGTGCAGCGGTAGACCGTGGACCCGCCCCGGTCGAAGCCGCACGCCTGCGCGGCCTCGGGCTGCGGCGTCGAGCTGCCCTTGGGGAAGCTGAGCAGGGACTGGAAGACGTTGTTGAAAAGGAGCCACGAGCCCGGGTCGTAGCCGGAGGCGGGGTCGGTGGCCAGGATGTCGTCGGACATCCCCATGACCACCGAACCGCCGCCGCCGGAGGCCGCGCCGCCACCCTGCTGCGTCCCACAGCCACTCACGAGACCGGCCGCCACACCCGCCGCGAGCGGGGCGGTCAGCCATCGGTTTCGTATCTTCACCTGCACGTGCCTCACAGTCCTGCTGACGGGGATGTCCGCCCGGCGCGCAAGGGGACCGCGGCCGGGTCCTGCGTTACTTCTTGCCGCGCCCGAGTTCCCACAGCTGAAGGTCGGACGAGGAGTTGATGGCCCACTCGGTGCCGGTGATGTCGGTGCGGGCCGCGACGTACTGCTTGCCCTGCCACAGCGGGATGACCGGGACTTCGTTCGCGACGATGTCCTGGATCTGCTCGAAGGGCTTCGCCGCCTGGTTGCGGTCGGCGGCCACCCGCGACTGCGGGATCAGGGTGTTGCGGATGTCGTTGCTGACGTACGGGGTGTTGAGGAAGTTGTCCTTGCCGAAGAACGGCGCCACGAAGTTGTCCGGGTCCGGGAAGTCGGGGAACCAGCCGAGGCCGTAGACCGCGTACTCGCCCTTCTTCTGCGCGGGGCGGAACTTCGACCACTCGGTGCCCTGGATCGTCGTGCTGAACAGGCCGGTCGCGTTCAGCTGCGCCGACAGGTTCTTGAACTCGTCCTCGGTGATCGAACCGTAGTGGTCCTTGGTGTAGTTGAGGGTGAGCTTGACCGGCGTCGAGATGTTGGCGCTCTTCAGGATGTTCTGCGCCTTGGCCTTGCTGGCCTCGCCGTACTTGTTGAAGAACGAGTTGGTGTGGCCGGCGATCGAGGTCGGGATCAGCGAGTAGAGCGGCTCGGCGGTCTGCCCGTACACCTTGCTCACCAGCTGGTTGCGGTCGATGGCCTGGGCCATCGCCTCGCGCACCGCCTTGTTCTTCACCGCCGGGTCGTCGGTGTTGAAGCCGAGGTAGCGGATCTCAAGGCCGGGCATCTCGACGAGGTTGACGTCCTTGCTGGGGCTGACCTGCATCTGCTGGATCTGCCCGGGCGTCATGGCGCGCGCCATCAGGTCGATGTCGCCCTTGGCGAGGGCGGCGCCCATGGCCTCGGCGGTCGGGAAGGAACGCAGCTCGACCTTGTCGTTCGCGAACTTCACATCACCCTTGTAGTTCGGGTTCTTGGTGAAGGTGAACTTCTCGACCTGCTCGCCCTTGATGTCGGCCTTCATCGTGTACGGCCCGGAGCCGTCCATCTCGAAGCCGTCGCGGAGCTTCTTGGGCTGGTACTTGTCCTTCTGCACGATCCCCGCGGCGGGCGTCGCGAGCTTGTACGGGAAGGTGGCGTCCGGCGTCTTGAGATGGAAGACGATCTCGGCGTCGCCCTTGGTCTCCATGGTGTCGATGTTGTCGAGGAGACCGGCGGGGCCGTTGTCGTCCTTGATGTCGAGCACACGCTGGATCGAGTACTTCACGTCGTCGGCGGTCACCTTGGTGCCGTCCGCGAACTCGAGGCCGCCGCGCAGGGTGCAGCGGTAGCTCTCGTTCTCCTTGTCGGTGAAGTTGCAGGAGGAGGCGGCGTCCGGGACGGGCAGACCGCCACCGCGCGGCACGTGGACCAGCGACTGCGTGGTCTGCCGCATGACGTTCCAGATGCCGGTCTCGTACGCGTGGGCCGGATCGAAGGGGGCAGGGGCGTCCTTGGTTGCCACGAACTGGTCCGTGGTGCCCACGACGATGGTCTTCCCGCCGTCTCCCCCGCTCTCCGATCCGCCGCAGGCGGCGAGTACGGGAGCGAGCAGGCCCACTACGGCCGGCAGCACCAAAGTCTTGCGGTTCATCCTGGACGATCTCCCTTGTCCGGCACTTTGGGGTACAGCTGTGTACGGGACACTCCGCCGCGTCCGCCCGTTCGGGGCGGGGCGATCGGGCCGGGTTTGTGCGATCGGACCTGCGCTCCCGTCCACTGGGTGTGCGGCGGGGCAGATGAGGGTGCGGCGAAGTTCTCGAATGAGATTAGTGCTCGCCGCACGAAAAGCTGGAACTGGCTCTGGTGCACGGGGAATCAATCCGTCCGCCCCAATAGCGGCCCGCCGATATCGGGGTGCCGGAATGTTTCGTACACCGGATCACCAAACGGGACACAAGGGTGCGCCCAGGGGGCCTGGAGTGCCCGGACCGGGCTTCTGTCGACCCCTGGTCAGGTGACGAACGTCACCCCGTGAGCCTCTTTGACAGGGCGTGAATTCGATCTGTGGAGGTCACGGAAAATGCACGCGCGGCTGCGATGAGTTTCTACCGTATTCAACGGCCCACGCTCGGTGAACAGCTCAGTTCAGACGCGTGATCAGGGTGCGCAGAAAGGCCAGGTCGACCTCTTCGAGGGAGTCGACCACGACCCGGCCCTCGGCCGCCTCGATGGGGGCGACCGAGGGCACCGCGACCACCCGGCAGCCGGCCGCCTCGGCGGCGGCGACCCCGGTGGCGGTGTCCTCCACGACGGCGCATCTGGCCGGGTCGGCGCCGAGCCCGCGGGCCGCTACCAGATACGGGTCGGGGTGCGGCTTGGTGCGGGCCACCTCGTCGCCCGCGACGGTCAGGGCGAAGTGGGACGGGCCGAGCGAGTGCACGATCTTGTCGATGATGCGGCGGTGCGAGGCGGAGACCAGGGCGGTGGGGACGCGGTGGGCGGCCAGCTCGGCGAGCAGCCGCGCGGCACCCGGCATCAGCGGCACCCCGCGGGCGATCCGGGCCTCGAAGCGGTCGTTGAGCAGTACGGTCAGCTCGGCCAGGGTGATGTCCGCGCCCGTGGCCTCGATGAGGAAGCCCGCGCTGCGCGTCATGGGCCCGCCCACCACGATGTCCCGCCACGACTCGTCCAGGACGTGCCCCAGGGACGCGAAGGCCTCGCGCTCGGCGTCCCACCAGAAGCCCTCGGTGTCGACGAGCGTGCCGTCCATGTCGAGGAAGACGGCCTGGAGCGCGGAGCCTTCGGCCGTCAGAGTCATGGCTGTGGGGACCGTACTGGTCATCGGCACACCTCCTGAAGGGACGAGAAGGCCGGTCGCCTTCCCCAGCGGGGAAAAGCGACCGGCCTTTTACTGGGCCGACCAGTGTACGTCCGGTCCGCTGAACGTGCGCTGAATTAACCGGGGCGCCCGGTCATCGGGCGTTGAAGTACTTGGCTTCGGGGTGGTGGATGACGATGGCGTCGGTGGACTGCTCGGGGTGGAGCTGGAACTCCTCGGAGAGGTGGACTCCGATCCGCTCCGGTTCGAGCAGCTCGGCGATCTTGGCCCGGTCCTCCAGGTCGGGGCAGGCCCCGTAGCCGAGCGAGAAGCGCGCGCCGCGGTACTTGAGCGCGAACATGTCCTCCACGTCGGAGGGGTCCTCGCCCGCGAAGCCGAGCTCGGAGCGGACCCGGGCGTGCCAGTACTCGGCGAGCGCCTCGGCCAACTGGACGGACAGGCCGTGCAGTTCGAGGTAGTCGCGGTAGGAGTTGGCCTCGAAGAGCTTGGCCGTCTCCTCGCCGATCCGGGAGCCGACGGTGACGACCTGGAGGCCGACCACGTCCACCTCGCCGGACTCCTCCGGGCGGAAGAAGTCCGCGAGGCACAGGCGGCGGCCGCGGCGCTGGCGCGGGAAGGTGAAGCGGGTGCGCTCGCTGCCGTCGTCGTTCAGCAGGATCAGGTCGTCGCCCTTGGACACGCACGGGAAGTAGCCGTGTACGACGGCCGCCTCCAGGAGGCCTTCGGTGTGCAGCTTGTCGAGCCAGCCGCGCAGGTGCGGGCGGCCCTCGGTCTCCACCAGCTCCTCGTAGGTGGGCCCGCCCTTGCGGGCCTCCTTCAGGCCCCACTGGCCCTTGAACAGCGCGCCCTCGTCGAGCCAGGACGCGTAGTCCTTGAGCGGGATGCCCTTGACGACGCGGGTGCCCCAGAACGGCGGGGTGGGCACCGGGTTGTCGACGGCCACGTCCGAGCGCACCGAGCCCTCGGGCTCCTCGGCCTCCACGACCGGTGTGTCCCGCTTGGGCACCCGGCGCTGCTTGAGCTCGGGCAGTACGGCTCCGGGCACGCCGCGCTTGACGCCGATCAGGGCGTCCATGAGCCGCAGGCCCTCGAACGCGTCGCGGGCGTAACGGACTTCGCCCTCGTAGATCTCGTGCAGGTCCTGCTCGACGTAGGCCCGGGTCAGGGCCGCGCCGCCGAGGATGACCGGGTAGTCGGCCGCCAGCTTGCGCTGGTTCAGCTCCTCCAGGTTCTCCTTCATGATCACGGTGGACTTGACCAGGAGGCCGGACATGCCGATGACGTCGGCGCGGTGCTCCTCTGCGGCGTCCAGGATCGCCGAGACCGGCTGCTTGATGCCGAGGTTGACGACGTTGTAGCCGTTGTTGGACAGGATGATGTCGACGAGGTTCTTGCCGATGTCGTGGACGTCGCCGCGCACGGTGGCCAGCACGATCGTGCCCTTGCCGTCCGCGTCGGACTTCTCCATGTGCGGCTCCAGATGGGCGACCGCGGACTTCATGACCTCGGCGGACTGGAGCACGAACGGCAGCTGCATCTGGCCGGAGCCGAACAGCTCGCCGACCACCTTCATGCCCGCCAGCAGCGTGTTGTTCACGATGTCGAGGGCCGGGGTGGACTGGAGCGCCTCGTCGAGGTCGGCCTCCAGGCCGTTCTTCTCGCCGTCGATGATGCGGCGCTGGAGCCGCTCCTCCAGCGGCAGGGCCAGGAGCTCCTCGGCCTTGCCCGCCTTCATCGACTTCATGTTGACGCCCTCGAACAGCTCCATGAGCTTCTGCAGGGGGTCGTAGCCCTCGGCGCGCCGGTCGTAGATCAGGTCGAGCGCGACCTTGACCTGCTCCTCCTCCAGGCGCGCGATCGGCAGGATCTTGGAGGCGTGCACGATCGCCGAGTCCAGGCCGGCCTTGACGCACTCGTCGAGGAACACGGAGTTGAGGACGACACGGGCGGCCGGGTTGAGGCCGAAGGAGATGTTGGACAGGCCCAGCGTGGTCTGCACGTCGGGGTGGCGGCGCTTGAGCTCACGGATCGCCTCGATGGTGGCGATGCCGTCCCCGCGCGACTCCTCCTGGCCGGTGCAGATGGTGAAGGTCAGGGCGTCGATGAGGATGTCCGACTCGTGCACCCCCCAGTTGCCGGTCAGGTCCGCGATCAGGCGCTCGGCGATGGCGACCTTGGTCTCGACGGTGCGGGCCTGGCCCTCCTCGTCGATGGTCAGCGCGATCAGCGCGGCCCCGTGCTCGGCGGCCAGGGCGGTGACCTTCGCGAAGCGGGACTCGGGCCCGTCGCCGTCCTCGTAGTTCACGGAGTTGATGACCGCCCGGCCGCCCAGCTTCTCCAACCCGGCCCGGAGCACGGGGAGTTCGGTCGAGTCGAGCACGAGGGGCAGGGTGGAGGCGGTCGCGAAGCGGCCGGCCAGCTCGGCCATGTCGGCCACGCCGTCCCGGCCCACGTAGTCCACGCACAGGTCGAGCATGTGCGCGCCCTCGCGGATCTGGTCCCGGGCCATCTCCACGCAGTCGTCCCAGCGGCCCTCCAGCATGGCCTCGCGGAACTTCTTCGAGCCGTTGGCGTTCGTCCGCTCGCCGATGGCCAGGTAGGAGGTGTCCTGGCGGAACGGCACGGTCTGGTAGAGCGAGGCCGCGCCCGGCTCCGGGCGCGGATCCCGCTCGCTCGGCACCTCGCCGCGCACCCGGTCCACGACCTGGCGCAGGTGCTCGGGGGTCGTACCGCAGCAGCCGCCGACCAGGGACAGGCCGTAGTCGCGGACGAAGTTCTCCTGCGCGTCCGCCAGGCCCTCGGCGTCGAGCGGGAAGTGGGCGCCGTCCTTGGTCAGGACGGGCAGACCGGCGTTGGGCATGCAGAGCAGCGGGATGCGGGAGTGCCGGGTCAGATAGCGCAGGTGCTCGCTCATCTCGGCGGGGCCGGTCGAGCAGTTCAGGCCGATCATGTCGACGCCGAGCGGTTCGAGCGCGGTCAGGGCCGCGCCGATCTCGGAGCCCAGCAGCATCGTGCCGGTCGTCTCGAAGGCGAGCGAGACGAGGAGCGGCAGGTCGGCGCCGGCCGCCTCCATGGCGCGGCGGGCGCCGAGGATCGCGGACTTGGTCTGGAGCAGGTCCTGGGTGGTCTCGACGATCAGAGCGTCCGCGCCGCCCTCGATCAGGCCCTCGGCGTTCGCCTGGAAGCCGTCGCGCAGCGCGGGGTAGCCGATGTGGCCCAGGGTCGGCAGCTTGGTGCCGGGGCCGATGGAGCCGAGCACCCAGCGCTGCTGCCCGGTCGAGGCGGTGAACTCGTCGGCCACCTCGCGGGCGATGCGGGCGCCCGCCTCCGACAGCTCGTGCACCCGCTCGGGGATGTCGTACTCGCTCATCGCGGTGTGGTTGGCGCCGAAGGTGTTGGTCTCCACGCAGTCCACGCCGACCGAGAAGTACGCCTCGTGCACGGTGCGCACGATGTCGGGCCGGGTCACGTTCAGGACCTCGTTGCAGCCCTCGAGGTCCTGGAAGTCCTCCAGGGTGGGATCCTGCGCCTGCAGCATCGTGCCCATGGCACCGTCGGCCACCACCACCCGGGTGGCGAGCGCCTCGCGGAGGGCGTCGATACGGGTCCGGCTGTCAGCGGAAGGGGTCGGCAACGAGGCCATGGATGTACTCCCTGGAGTGCGACGGCTGTCGGCTTTGCGCCGTCCGGCAGGAGGGCGCACGCGGCCAGCGTAACCGGGCGGCCCCGACCCGCGCGCGGGTGTATCGGGGGGTGGACCTCGGCTGCGGGGCGGCCAGGAGTCGTCCCCAAGGGGTGGGAGCGGTGGCGCACACCGTGACACGAGGTCGACAACGGCCGATACTGTTCAGCATTGTCGAACCAGTCATGTCAGAGCCGGCCACTTCAGGAACGACAGCCGGTTCAGCAGTGCCCGAAAGGGAGGGAGCGCGATGGCGCGCAACATCCAGTCGCTCGAACGGGCGGCCGCCATGCTGCGGCTGCTCGCGGGCGGCGAGCGACGGCTCGGCCTGTCCGACGTGGCCTCCTCGCTGGGCCTGGCCAAGGGCACCGCGCACGGAATCCTGCGCACTCTGCAGGCCGAGGGCTTCGTGGAGCAGGACCCGGCGTCGGGCCGCTACCAGCTGGGCGCCGAGCTGCTGCGCCTGGGCAACAGCTACCTGGACGTCCACGAGCTGCGGGCGCGCGCCCTGGTGTGGACGGACGACCTGGCGCGGTCCAGCGGCGAGAGCGTGTACGTGGGGGTGCTCCACCAGCAGGGCGTGCTGATCATGCACCACGTCTTCCGGCCCGACGACAGCCGCCAGGTCCTGGAGGTCGGGGCCATGCAGCCGCTGCACTCCACGGCCCTGGGCAAGGTGCTCTCGGCGTACGACCCGGTGGCGCACACCGAGGCCGTGGACAACGCGCACGAGGCGTTCACACCCGGCACCGTCACCTCGGCCGACGGCTTCGAGGAGCTGCTCGCGCTGACCCGGGCGCGCGGCTGGGGCTCGGACGTCGAGGAGACCTGGGTGGGCGTCGCCTCGGTGGCCGCCCCGATCCACGACCGGCGCAGGATGCCGGTGGGCGCGGTGGGCGTCACGGGCGCGGTGGAGCGCGTCTGCAAGGAGGGCGAGGTGCGGCCCGAGCTGGTGGCCGCGGTACGCGACTGCGCCCGCGCGGTCTCGCGGGACCTCGGCGCCGGCCGCTTCTAGCGCCTCCCGCCCGGCCCGCGGGCCCCGTACGACGCACTGCCGACCCCCGGGCGCCCCAGGGGCGCCCGCCCCGAGGAGCCGCGCCGAGGAGCCCCGTCCGGGGCTCGCGCGAGCACTTCGAGTTGCCCCCGGACCCGGGTCGGCGTTTGGTGGTTCGTACCACCTGGTAACGATCGGGATTCCAGTCACAGAAGTATTGACGTGCAGTTAACCCGAGGGCAAAACTGCCGTTCAGCGGTCGGCATTGTCGAACACCTACCGGCAATACGAGTTAGAGTGTGACAACGCCAAGGGCCGGCAGTCCTCAACTCGAGGGCGCGGAACACCGGAGGGACCCGGTGCTCTGCCTGTTGGGGTTTCCCCCTGGACGAAGGACAAAGGAGTCGCGGATGTCCAGCCACGACATCTTCATCGGCGAGACCATAGGTACCGCCATACTGATCCTGCTCGGCGGCGGCGTCTGCGCCGCCGTCACCCTGAAGCGTTCGAAGGCGCGCAACGCCGGCTGGCTCGCGATCACCTTCGGGTGGGGCTTCGCGGTCCTGACCGGCGCCTACATCTCGGCCCCGCTCTCGGGCGCCCACCTCAACCCCGCGGTGACCCTTGGTCTCGCGATCGAGGGCGGCACCAAGTGGAGCGACGTCCCCGTGTACCTCGGCGGACAGATCCTCGGCGCCATGATCGGCGCGGTGCTCGTGTGGCTCGCCTACTACGGCCAGTTCCACGCGCACCTGACCGACCCCGAGATCGTGGGCGAGGGCGAGGGCAAGTCCGTCGAGGCCCGTGAGAACGCGGCGGGCCCCGTGCTCGGCGTCTTCTCGACCGGTCCGGAGATCCGCAACGTGGTCCAGAACCTCGTCACGGAGATCATCGCCACGTTCGTCCTGGTCCTCGCGATCCTGACGCAGGGCCTGAACGGCGACGGCAAGGGCCTCGGTGTGATCGGCGTCCTCATCACCGCGCTCGTCGTGGTCGGCATCGGCCTCTCGATCGGCGGTCCGACCGGATACGCCATCAACCCGGTCCGTGACCTCGGCCCCCGCATCGTGCACTCCCTGCTCCCGCTGCCCAACAAGGGCGGCTCTGACTGGAGCTACGCGTGGATCCCGGTCGTCGGCCCGCTGATCGGCGGAGCGATCGCCGGTGGCATCTACAACATCGCCTTCGCCTGACGAGACACGACGCGATCCCCCTTCGGACTTTCCAGGAGCACCCATGAGCGACATCCACTCCACCGGCCCGTTCATCGCGGCCATCGACCAGGGCACCACCTCCAGCCGCTGCATCGTCTTCGACAAGGACGGCCGGATCGTCTCGGTCGAGCAGAAGGAACACGAGCAGATCTTCCCGAAGCCGGGCTGGGTCGAGCACGACGCCAACGAGATCTGGACCAACGTCCAGGAGGTCGTGGCCGGGGCGATCGAGAAGGCGGGCATCACCTCCGCCGACGTCAAGGCGATCGGCATCACCAACCAGCGTGAGACCACGCTGATGTGGGACAAGAACACCGGCGAGCCCGTGCACAACGCGCTGGTCTGGCAGGACACCCGCACCGACGCCCTCTGCCGCGAGCTCGGCCGCAACGTCGGCCAGGACCGCTTCCGGCGCCAGACCGGCCTGCCGCTCGCCTCCTACTTCGCGGGACCGAAGGTGCGCTGGCTGCTCGACAACGTCGAGGGGCTGCGCGAGCGCGCCGAGCGCGGCGACGTCCTCTTCGGCACCATGGACTCCTGGATCATCTGGAACCTGACCGGCGGCGCCGACGGCGGTGTGCACGTCACCGACGTCACCAACGCCTCGCGCACCCTCCTGATGAACCTGCACGACATGGCGTGGGACGAGAAGATCTTGCACTCCATGGACATCCCGGCGGCCGTGCTGCCCGAGATCCGCTCCTCCGCCGAGGTGTACGGGCATGCCAAGGGCGGCGTCCTGGACGGCATCCCCGTCGCCTCCGCGCTCGGCGACCAGCAGGCGGCCCTGTTCGGCCAGACCTGCTTCTCGGAGGGCGAGGCCAAGTCCACCTACGGCACCGGCACCTTCATGCTGATGAACACCGGTGACAAGCCCGTCAACTCCTACAACGGGCTGCTGACGACGGTCGGTTACCAGATCGGCGACCAGAAGCCGGTCTACGCCCTCGAAGGCTCCATCGCCGTCACCGGCTCGCTCGTCCAGTGGATGCGCGACCAGATGGGCATGATCAAGACCGCCGCCGAGATCGAGACGCTGGCCTCCTCCGTCGAGGACAACGGCGGCGCCTACTTCGTGCCGGCCTTCTCCGGCCTGTTCGCCCCGTACTGGCGCCCCGACGCCCGCGGCGTGATCGCCGGCCTGACCCGGTACGTCACCAAGGCGCACATCGCGCGCGCCGTCCTCGAGGCCACCGCCTGGCAGACCCGCGAGATCAGCGACGCCATGACGAAGGACTCCGGCGTCGAGCTGACCGCGCTCAAGGTCGACGGCGGCATGACCTCCAACAACCTGCTGATGCAGACCCTCTCGGACTTCCTGGACGCGCCGGTCGTGCGTCCGATGGTCGCCGAGACGACCTGCCTCGGCGCCGCCTACGCCGCCGGCCTCGCCGTCGGCTTCTGGCCGGACACCGACGCGCTGCGCGCCAACTGGCGCCGGGCGGCGGAATGGACCCCTCGCATGGACGCCGACAGGCGCGACAGCGAGTACAAGAACTGGCTCAAGGCCGTAGAGCGGACCATGGGCTGGATCGAGGACGAGGAGTAATCGACATGACCACCCTGCAGAGCGTCCCTGCCCTCGGGACGCACCCGGCTTCCGGCTCCACTGTGTCTTCCTTCAAGGCAGTGAGCCGCGCCGAGACCCGGGAGCAACTGTCCAAGGCGACGTACGACCTCCTGGTCATCGGCGGCGGCATCCTGGGCATCTCCACCGCCTGGCACGCCGCGCAGTCCGGTCTGCGGGTGGCCCTGGTGGACGCCGGTGACTTCGCCGGCGCCACCTCCTCCGCCTCCTCCAAGCTGCTCCACGGCGGTCTGCGCTACCTGCAGACCGGCGCGGTGAAGCTGGTCGCGGAGAACCACTTCGAGCGGCGTGCGGTGTCCCGTCAGGTGGCCCCGCACCTCGCCAACCCGCTCACGTTCTACCTGCCCGTGTACAAGGGCGGCCCGCACGGCGCCGCCAAGCTGGGTGCGGGCGTCTTCGCCTACTCGGCGCTCTCCGCCTTCGGCGACGGCGTCGGTCACCTGCTCTCCCCCGCGAAGGCCGCGGCGGACGTGCCCGAGCTGCGTACGGACAACCTGAAGGCCGTGGCCGTGTACGGCGACGACCAGATGAACGACGCCCGCATGGCCCTGATGACGGTGCGCGCCGCCGTCGAGGCCGGCGCGGTCGTGCTCAACCACGCCGAGGTCACCGGACTGCGCTTCACCAAGGGCCGGGTGACGGGCGCGGACCTCAAGGACCGCATGGACGGCGAGGAGTTCGGCGTCGACGCCCGGCTCGTGCTCAACGCGACCGGCCCCTGGGTCGACCACCTGCGCAAGATGGAGGACCCGGCCTCGGCCCCCTCCATACGCCTGTCGAAGGGCGCGCACCTGGTCCTCAAGCGCACCGCCCCCTGGAAGGCCGCGCTCGCGACCCCCATCGACAAGTACCGCATCACCTTCGCGCTGCCGTGGGAGGACATGCTCCTGCTCGGCACCACCGACGAGGAGTTCGAGGGCGACCCGGCGGACGTCGCCGTCACCGAGGCGGACACCGCGCAGATCCTCGACGAGGCCGCGTTCTCGATCCGCGACCAGCAGCTGTCCCGCGATCTGATCACCTACTCCTTCGCGGGGCTTCGGGTGCTGCCCGGCGGGCCCGGCGACACCTCGAAGGCCAAGCGCGAGACGGTCGTCACCGAGGGCCGCGGCGGCATGCTGTCGGTGGCCGGCGGCAAGTGGACGACGTTCCGCCACATCGGCCGTACGGTGATGAAGAAGCTGGAGCAGCTGCCGGGCCACCCGCTCGGCAACGACTTCGAGCCCATCTCCGAGCTCCCCGGCAAGATGCCGCTGCCCGGCATTGCCAACCCGCGTGCCGTCGCCCACCGCCTGATGGTGGACGCCCAGGCGCCCGGCGCGCACATGGCGGCCGACACCGCCAAGCACCTGGCCACGCACTACGGTTCGCTGTCCTTCGACATCGCGCGCCTCGCCAACGAGGACGCGGCCCTGGCCGAGCGCATCCACCCGGACGCCCCGGAGATCTGGGCGCAGGTCGCCTACGCCCGGGACCACGAGTGGGCCGAGACCGCGGACGACGTGCTGCGCCGCCGTACGACCCTGACGATCCGGGGTCTGGCCACGGACGAGATCCGCGGCAAGGTGGACGACCTGCTGAACGAGAAGAACTGACGGTACGTCAACTCACCCCGAAGGGGCGGCTCCCGCGAGGGGCCGCCCCTTCGGCGTACCCGCGACCGCTGCCATACGCCGTACATCCGGCCGCAACACGGCGCGGCGAGAGTGGGGGGCATGAAGTTCCAGGTGCTCTCGATCGTCGGCCATGCCCCCCACCCCGTGACGGGTGAACTCCCCTCGTCCGCCGACCGGTTGGCGCAAGTGCTGGAGGTCGGTGAGGCCGCCGAGCGGCTCGGCTTCGACGCGTACGCCATCGGGGAGCGGCACGCCGGCGCCTTCCTCTCCTCCAGCCCGACCGTGCTGCTCGCCGCGCTGGCCGCCCGCACGCACCGCATCCGGCTCCTCACCGGCGTGACCGTGGTCGCGATCCTCGATCCGGTCAGGGTCGCCGAGGACTACGCGACGCTCGACCAGATCTCGCGCGGCCGGATCGAGCTGGTCATCGGGAAGGGCGCGGAGGCCGGCCACTTCGATCTGTTCGGGCTCGACGAGTCCCGCCAGTGGGACCTCCAGCGGGAGAAGTACGAGCTGCTCCGCCGGCTGTGGAGCGAGGAGGGCGTCGACTGGGAGGGCGAGTTCCGTCCCCCGCTGCGCGGTGTCACCACCGTGCCGCGGCCGTACGCCGGGGTGCCGCGGATCTGGCACGGCTCGGCGACCTCCCTCAACTCCCCCGAACTCGCGGCCCGGCACGGCGATCCGCTGTTCACCGCGAACGCGATCCAGCCGCGCGCCGCGTACACCCGGCTCATCGCGCACTACCGGGAGAAGTTCGAGGAGTACGGGCACGATCCGGCGCGGGCCCATGTCGCGGCCGGCTCGGGCGGCCTGATGATCGCCGACACCGCCGAGCAGGCGGTCTCGCGCTACCGGGAGGTGTACGAGGCGAGGGTGCGACAGTCCTTCAAGCCGCATCTGGAGGGGAAGGCGGGCTACAACACCCCGTTCCGCACCATCGAGGACGCCATCGCGGACGGCCCGGCGCTCATCGGCTCCCCGCAGCAGATCATCGACAAGATCCTCGGCTTCCACGAGGCGTACGGGCACGACCTCCAGTCGGTGACGGTCGACGGGTTCGGCCTCTCCACGGCCGAGCAGACCGAGACGCTCGCGCGGTTCGCGGAGGAGGTCGCGCCGGTGGTGCGCAAGGAGGCGCCGAGCACTCTGTGGGAGTGAGAAGCCCGGGGGGTCCGGGGCACGCATAATGGGGGCGGATACATCGGATGTATGGAGGTCGCCCCCATGGCTGTCACCGACGAGGCCATCGAGAAGATCAAGGAAATGATCGTCTCCGGTGCGCTGCGGCCGGGCGACCGGCTCCCCAAGGAGAGCGAACTCGCCGCGGAACTCGGCCTGTCCCGCAACTCCCTGCGCGAGGCGGTCCGGGCGCTGTCCCTGATCCGCATCCTGGACGTCCGCCAGGGGGACGGGACTTACGTCACCAGCCTGGACCCCCAGCTGCTCCTGGAGGCGATGGGCTTCGTCGTGGACTTCCACCGGGACGACACGGTCCTGGAGTTCCTCGCGGTACGCCGCATCCTGGAGCCGGCCGCGACGGCGATGGCGGCGTCGCGGCTCACCGACTCCGAACTCGACGCGTTGTCCTCGAAGTTGGACGCGCTCGGGGAGGCTCCGTCGGTTGAGGAGCTGGTGTCCGCGGACCTCGAATTCCACCGGGGGATCGTGGCCGGCTCCGGGAACGCGGTGCTGTGCTCCCTGCTCGACGGGCTCTCCGGCCCGACGACCCGGGCCAGGATCTGGCGCGGCCTGACCCAGGAGGACGCGGTGAGCCGCACCCTGCGTGAGCACCGGGCGATCCTGACGGCCCTGCGGGACCGGGACGCCGAGGCGGCCCGGTCCTGGGCCACGGTCCACATCGCCAGCGTGGAGCAGTGGCTGCGCTCGACCCCGTAACCCCTCGGGGCTCCGCCCCAGACCCCGTTCGCGCCGCAAGGGCGCCCGTCCTCAATCTCCCGGGCCGGGGGACCCCACGACGGGCTGAAGATGCCCACGGCCTCATGCACGCTCCCCTTGAATGAACGCGTGCATCCGCACCGGGATCAACGGCTGGATGAACCGCTGGATCGACGGCTGGATGAACCGCTGAACGAACGTCCGCAGAAACGTCCAAGGGAACATCCGCCTGAACATCGGATCTCTACCAGTCATCCGATGTATATCGCCGGCCAAGCGCCACCGTCCAGGTCCGTGCCGAAGATTTCGGCGCACAGCTCGGATGAATCAACGGGAGAGTGCGCTGCTGCCCCGTCGGCCCCACCTTCATTCCTGCGTCACTCCCGGCATCGCCGGACCGTGCACGGGGGCTGCGGCTGGGTAGGTCTGAAGCCGTAAGGTTGGGACGTACGCAAGGGAACTTCGGAGGGAGGCACTGGGTGATCGAGCTGGAGGGCGTTCCCGAGCTGGTCGACCCGGTCATGATCGCCGCGTTCGAGGGCTGGAACGACGCGGGCGACGCCGCCTCCTCCGCGGTCGCGCACCTGGACGGGGCATGGAAGGGCGAGGTCTTCGCCGCGCTGGACGCGGAGGACTACTACGACTTCCAGGTCAACCGGCCCACGGTGTGGCTGGACGGCGGGGTCCGCAAGATCACATGGCCCACCACCCGGCTGTCCGTCGTCCGGGTCGGCGGCGACAAGCCGCGCGACCTGGTCCTGGTGCGCGGCATCGAACCGTCGATGCGCTGGCGGTCGTTCTGCAACGAGATCCTGGGCTTCGCCCACGAGCTGGGCGTCGAGATGGTGGTGATCCTGGGCGCGCTGCTCGGCGACACCCCGCACACCCGGCCGGTGCCGGTCAGCGGCGTGACCTCGGACCCGGACCTGGCGCGGACCATGGATCTGGAGGAGACCCGCTACGAGGGCCCGACGGGCATCGTCGGCATCCTCCAGGAGGCCTGCACGCACGCCGGCGTTCCGGCGGTCAGCCTGTGGGCCGCGGTGCCGCACTACGTGTCCCAGCCGCCCAACCCGAAGGCCACGCTCGCCCTGCTCAACCGCCTCGAAGACCTGATCGACCTGCGCATCCCGCTCGGCGAGCTCGCCGAGGACGCCCGGGCCTGGCAGCTCGGCGTCGACCAACTGGCCGCCGAGGACAGCGAGGTGGCCGAGTACGTCCAGACCCTGGAGGAGGCCCGCGACACCGCGGACCTGCCCGAGGCGTCCGGCGAGGCCATCGCCCGCGAGTTCGAGCGGTATCTGCGGCGCCGTGACGGCGGACCCGGCCCGGGCCAGGCCACCGCGGGCGGCCATGCCACCGAGGCCGACGGGTCCTATCTGCGGGACACCTCCAGCGGGCGCACCCGCCCGCCGAAGCCCCCCAAACCGCCGACGACCGACGAGCCCGGCGAGGAGACCCCCGAGGAGTAGGGGGCCGGCCGGGCCCGGTTCGCGTTGCGGCGCCTCCTTCCGCGCGGGAAGGTCGAAGGACCAGTGCCTTCAGGAGGTGTCGTACGTCATGGCCATCGCCACGGTGAATCCGGCTACCGGTGAGACGCTCAAGAGCTTCGGGGCCATGGGTCCCGAGGAGGTCGAGCGACGGCTCGCCACGGCCGCGACCGCCTTCGCCGGCTACCGCACGACCGCCTTCGAGCAGCGCGCCCGCCTGGTGCTGCGCGCGGCCGAGCTGCTCGACGCCGACCGCGAGGACATCGCGCGCACCATGACCCTGGAGATGGGCAAGCCGGTCGTGGCGGCCCGCGCCGAGGCGGCGAAGTGCGCGAAGGCACTGCGCTGGTACGCCGAGCACGCGGCCGGGCTGCTCGCCGACGAGGAGCCCGACGAGGACGACGTCCGCGACTCCGGGGCCGAGCGGGCCCGGGTCCACTACCGGCCGCTCGGCGTGGTCCTCGCGGTGATGCCGTGGAACTTCCCGCTCTGGCAGGTCGTACGGTTCGCGGCGCCCGCCCTGATGGCGGGCAACGTGGCCCTGCTCAAGCACGCCTCGAACGTGCCGCAGACAGCGCTGTACCTGGAGGACCTGTTCCGCCGGGCGGGCTTCCCCGACGGCTGCTTCCAGACCCTGCTCATCGGCTCCGACGGCGTCGAGAAGGTGCTGCGCGACCGGCGGGTCGCGGCGGCGACGCTGACCGGCAGCGAACCGGCCGGGCGCTCGGTCGCGGCCATCTGCGGCGACGAGATCAAGAAGACGGTGCTCGAACTGGGCGGCAGCGATCCCTATGTGGTGCTCGCCTCCGCCGATGTGGAGCGGGCCGCGCGGACCGCGGTGACCGCGCGGACGCAGAACAACGGGCAGTCCTGCATCGCCGCCAAGCGCTTCATCGTGCAGGACGAGGTCTACGACGCCTTCGCCGAGCAATTCACCGCCGGTATGCGGGAGTTGAGGGTGGGCGACCCGCTCGACGACGACACGGACATCGGCCCGCTGGCCAGCGAGCAGGGCCGCGCCGACCTGGAGGAGCTCGTCGAGGACGCCGTACGCAAGGGGGCCACCGCGCTGTGCGGCGGGAGCCGACCCGAGGGCATCGGCGGGGGCTGGTTCTACGAGCCCACCATCCTGGCCGGCATCACCGCCGACATGCGGATCCACCACGAGGAGACCTTCGGCCCGGTGGCCACGCTGTACCGGGTGCGCGACCTCGACGAGGCGCTCGATGTCGCCAACGACACCCCGTTCGGGCTGAGTTCCAACGTCTGGACCCACGACAGCGTCGAGGTGGACCGCTGCGTACGCGACCTCCAGACGGGCGGCGTCTTCTTCAACGGCATGACCGCCTCCCACCCCGCCCTGCCGTTCGGCGGCGTGAAGCGCTCCGGCTACGGCCGCGAGCTCTCCGGCCACGGCATCCGCGAGTTCTGCAATGTGACGACGGTGTGGCACGGGGCGGAGCCTTCGGAGTCCTGACACCAGGTCAGGGCCGGTCAACTGGCCCTGTTCCGCCGGACGTTGTATCCGGTCGTGCGCGTCGGCGACCGCCGTCGCGATCCGGAAACACCTGCGGGGCTGTCCGTGCGGCAGCCCCGCGGGCATGTCCCGTTGGCCCCGCGCGGACGTGCCACCCCGGCCGCTCGGACCCCTCCGGGCCACCCCAACCCCCGCCGTTTTTGGCCTGATTGGGGCGTGACATCGGTTTCCGGACGGAATGGGCGGGTTGCCCATCCAGCTGGATTTCAAACTCTGTTCGCTCCCATGGGGTGGACGTACTGCCGCGTCGGGAGCAGGGTGTGTCCCCGAAGGCACGCCACGCACGGCACCCGAGGGGAGCGGCGGAAGCGATGACCGATCGGATTCACGCGGGTCAGGGCCCCGGAACGGCGGGCCCAGGACCCGACGGAGCTGGATTCACCTATCACGGAGCCGAGCCCGAACTGATCGTCGTCGCACGGGCCGAGGCCCGGCTGCGGGTCGGTACCGAGGGCGTCCGCTCGGCTTCCGGGGCCGACACCTCGGCCCTGGCGATGTTCCTCGCCGATGAACAGATCGCCCTGGAACCGCTGTTCGGCCGCGAGGAGCGGCCGGCACGGGTGCCGCAGGGCACCTCCCACCAAACGCTGCCGGACCTGTCCCGCTTCTACCGGGTGCGGGGCGGTGCCGAGCGGGCCAGGGAGCTGAGCGCCCGGCTCGCGGCGCTGCCCGAGGTGGAGACCGCCTATGTGAAGCCGGGCGCGGTGCCCGCCTCCCTGACGGGCCGGGACGAGGAGACGATCAAGCGCCTCAAGGAGGGCGCCCCCGCGACGCCCGACTACACCGGCCGGCAGGGCTATCTGGCCCCCGCCCCCGAGGGCGTCGACGCGTACTGGGCGTGGCTGCGGCCGGGCGGCAGCGGCGCGGGCGTCACCGTCGTCGACGTCGAGGGCGCCTGGCAGCTGGGCCACGAGGACCTGGCGGAGAAGCTGGCCGGGATCGTGGTGGGCAACCCGGTGCAGGACCTGGCCTGGCGCAACCACGGCACGGCCGCGCTCGGGATCATCGGCGGCGACCGGGACGGGAAGGGCATCACCGGGATCGCCCCGGAGGCGGTCACGGCCGCCGCCTCGGTCCAGGGCATCGGCACGGCGGCGGCGGTGTACGCCGCGGCCGGGCGGCTCTCGCCCGGCGACATCGTCCTGATCGAACTGCACCGCCCCGGGCCGAGGTTCGACTTCCAGGAGCGCGACGACCAGGAGGGCTACCTCCCCGTGGAGTGGTGGCCGGACGACTTCGCGGCGATCCGCTGGGCGACCGCGCGGGGCGTCCTGGTGGTGGCGGCGGCCGGCAACGGCGGCGAGAGCCTGGACGACGCGCTGTACGAGCGGCGCCCCGAGGGCTTCCCGCAGGACTGGCGCAACCCGTTCAACCCGACCAACGAGGCCTCGGGCGCGGTCCTGGTGGGCGCGGGCGCCCCGCCGCCCGGCACGCACGGCCGCGACCACGGCCCGGACCGCTCGCGGCTCGCGTTCTCCAACTACGGGGCCCGCGTGGACGCCCAGGGCTGGGGCCGCGAGACCACCACGGCCGGCGGGTTCTGGGACCGGGCGGGCGATCTCCAGGGCGGCGCCGAGGAGATCGCCTGGTACACCGACACGTTCTCCGGCACGTCGGCCGCCGCCCCCCTCGTGGTGGGCGCCCTCGCCTCGCTCCAGGGCATCCTCAAGGCCACCGGGCAGGAACCGATGACGCCGGAGCGGGCGCGTGCCGTGCTGCGCTCGACCGGTTCGCCGCAGCAGGACGCGCCGGGCCGTCCCGCGTCGCAGCGGATCGGCAGCCGGCCCGACATCAAGGCCGCGGTCACCCGTCTGATGCCCTCGACGATCGGCACCGGCCAGGCCGAACGGTACTGGGACGAGCTGGTCCCGTACCCCCCTGAACTGCCCCCGAGGCTCCGGCTGTTCGTGGCCGGGGCGTGGCGCGATCTGAACAACCCGGCGCCCGAACTGCGCCAGGCGGTGCACGCCGCCTTCGCGGCGGGGCGGCCGGACATCCGGGTCTGGTTCTCGGACGACGAGGTCGTCGGCCTGGTGGTCGCCGGCTGAGTGCCGGGGGCGCCCAAGGCCCCGGACAGCGAACGGAACTCACGACAGGGAAGGTGACACCCGCATGAGCACCACCCCGCAGATGAGCCAGCAGCACCAGCAGCAACCACAGCAGCAGTACGGGCAGCAGGGCCAGCAAGGCCAGCAGGGACCCAGCACGTCCCCGCCGCAGGCCTTCGGTGAGCAGCAGGGGTTCGGCCAGCAGGGCATCGGTCAGCAGGGGTTCGGCCAGCCCTACGGCCAGCAGCCCTACGGCCAGCAGGGCTTCGGTCAGCAGGGCGCCGGCCAGCAGTCCGGCCAGCAGCACCTCCCGCCGCAGATCCAGCAGCAGCTTCAGCAGCTCGGCCAGCAGCAGCCCTACCAGCAGCTGCTCCAGCAGATGGGCGGCCAGGGCCAGCAGGGCCAGCAGTCGATCGGCCAGCCGCTCGTGCTGCCCGCGGCCGTCAACAGCGCCGCCCTGGTCAGCGGCATCGCCACGAAGTTCTGGGACGTCGTGACCCCGCTGCCCGGCCAGCCGTCGATCCTGTACCTGTTCATCGACGGCAGCTGGCGCCAGCTCGCGAACCCCAACCCCGTGACGCATGACGGGGTCCAGGAGGCCTTCGCGTTCGGGCATCAGGTCATCGGGTTCTACGACTCCACCAACGGCGTCATCCAGGCGGTCATCATCAACAAGCAGTAGGCCAACTCCCGCACAGAGGGCGCCGGATGGGGAGATCCCATCCGGCGCCCGCCCGTGCTCCTAGGCGCAGCTGAACTTCGCCGCGGCCCAGTCCCCGTGGTCCCCGGACTTGGAGTTGTTGGTGTCGGTGATCTTCAGGTGGACGTGCCGCGCCCCGGCGAGGGGCACATTCACCGGGACGGTCGCCGAGGCGCCGGTGACCTTGGGCGAGGTCCACAGCACCTTGCCGTCCGCCTCGACGGAGAAGGCCACCTCCCCGTATCCGTTGATCTCGTCGTCGATGCCCACGTCGGCCGTGAAGGCGTCGCACCGCCCGCCGGTGTAGACCTCGATGTCGGAGTCGGCGTGAGCGCCGATGCCCTTGGCGTAGGTCGTGCCCGCGAGCGTGAGGGGGTGCCCGTCGGCCGCCCCGGACTCGCCGTTGGAGCGGTCGCGTTCGGGCGGCCCGTACCCGTTCGTCGACGTCAGCCAGGTCAGGTCACTGGCCCAGGCGTCCGCCGACGGGGGCGCCGGCATCACGGACACCGCCAGCCGCTGCTGTGAACTGCCGCCCCGATAGCCGGAGTTGGCGGTGAGGGTGACCTCGCCGGGCTTGGTGTCCTTGGCGGGGGTGACGCCGACCTCGACGCGCCGGGTGGTGCCGGCCGGGACGCGGTCGAGCGCGGCGGCCGGGGTCACGGTCCACCCGGCCGGCGCGGCGACGGAGACCTGGACGTTCCGGGCGTCCCTGCTTCCGGCGGTGACGTCCACGGCCACCTTGCCGGGCGCGCCCGCGCCGAGCTCCTGCCCGGCGGGCGCGGCCAGCGTGACCGGCGAGCCGGGCCCCTTGCCGCCGACGGCGCTAGTGTCCGCGAGCCTCACCTCGAAGGCCTTGTCGGTGCGCAGGGTCGCGGTCTTCACCAGGACCACACCGCCGCGGTCGCTCGGGTCGTAGAACCAGCCGGTCGCCGCCTTGTCGTACGCGGCCTTCGAGCCGAGCCGCGCGAGCCCACGGCCCGAGACCTCCACCTTCGAGGGCGCGCTGCCGGTGTGCAGGGTCAGCTGATAGGGCCGGGCGGTCTGCTTGCCCTTGAACTCGCCCTTGCTGGCGCCCACTTGGACCGTCACATCGCCCGGTCCGCGCTGCGGGGCCGAGACGTCGGCGCGCTGGGTGGCGTAGGCGCCGGTCCGGTTGGCGCGGGTCACGCCGTCGTCCTCGTACAGCTGGAAGGAGGAGCGGCCCTGCGGGTAGACGTCCCAGGCCAGCGGCGAGTTCGCGGTGCGGTCCTGGTAGGAGCGGATGCCGGGCCACATCGGGACGGCGGCCCCGGCCTTCACGAACAGGGGCAGCGTGTCGAGGGGCGCGCTGTAGCCGTCGACGGTGGTCGGGCCCTGGTAGGTGCGCCCGCTCCAGTAGTCGATCCAGGTGCCCTTGGGCAGGTAGATCCCGTTGCGCACGGTCGTGTCCTGGTAGACCGGCGCGACCAGGAAGTCCTCGCCGGACAGGAACTCGTACTTGGCGGCGTCGGTGGCGGCCTTCGGGTCGTCGGGGTATTCGAGCGCCAGCGGCCGGACCGGCCCGATGCCGGTCTTCGTCGCCTCGTGGGCGTAGGAGTACATGTAGGGAAGGAGCGACTCCTTCAGCTTCAGATAGCTCCGGTTGACGGAGGTGTAGGGCTCCCCGTACTGGTAGGGCTGCTTGTCGCTGGCGGCCCAGCCGTCCATGGTCATCACGGCGGGCAGGAACGACTTCCACTGGAGGTCGCGGGTGTACGTCTTGGGGCTGCCGCCGAAGATGCCGTCGATGTCGCCGCTGGTGTAGGCGAGGCCCGACAGGGTCGCGCCCGCGTAGGTCGGGATCTGCCAGCGGATGTAGTCCCAGCTGCCCGACTGGTCGCCGGACCACTGGACGCCGCAGCGCTGCGCGCCGGACCAGCTCTCGGGTGCCCAGGTGAAGCCGCGCGCGTCGCTGTTGGCCTCGATGCCCTGATAGGCGGCCTTGCAGCCGTCGAGCGCGTGCTTGTACCCGTCGCCGACCCAGGCGACGTCCAGCTTCGCCACCCGCTGGCCCGCCTTGACCTGGTCGGCGAGCTTGTCGAGCCCGTCCTCGGTCCACAGGCCCATCCGCATCGAGTCGCCCTCCAGGCCCTTGGCGGTCTCGGGCAGGTTCTCGTAGCCGCAGCCGTAGCCGTCGTTGACCAGCATCCAGCCGTTGGGCATGTCGTTGGTCTTGTACGCGTCCGCGATCTTGAGGGCGTCGAGGGTGTGGCGCTCCCCCCGGTTGGCGTTGTGCAGATAGCAGTCGGAGTCGCCGGGTTCGAGCCCGTAGACCGGCGGCAGGAACGGCTTTCCGGTCAACTGGGTGTAGTCGCCGATGACTTGCTTGGGGTCGCCGGCGAAGTAGTAGGCGTCGAAGCGCTGTTCCTTGGCGCTCGCGGTGACGGGCTGCCCGAAGACGTACGTGTTGGGGGCGTACGTGTTGCGGAAGACGCCGTAGCCGCCGGTCGAGAGGTAGAACGGGACGGAGTTGGGGTGGCCGCCGTCGTTCCAGTTGTCGTCGACGCTCACCTGGACGGTCTGGTCGCGGTGCGAGGTGTTGCCGCGGCCGTTCTGCATGCCGCCGCCGTAGAAATGTTCGGCGGCGCCCCGGGACAGGGTCTGGGTGGTGGTGTCCTTGGTCCAGCTGAGCGGCTTGGTCTCGGACCAGAGCTGGGTGCCGTCCGCCTTGTAGAGGGCGAAGCGCAGCGGGGACTTGAAGGCGCGCAGGGTGACCTTGTCGGTGCTCAGCTCGTAGCGGTCGCCCCTGTCCTTCCAGCGGGCGGCCGGCGGCTTGCCCTGCGGCAGGACGATGTCGGTCCCGGTCGGGTCGGTGAACTTCCCGTCGGGGGCGAGCTCGATGCGGAAGGTGTCGGCCGCGACGAAGCTGACGCGGGCCTCGGCCGCGCCCGCGTGCAGCCGGAAGACAGAGCCGCCCGCCGCCTCGAAGCCGGTCACATCGCCTACGGAGGTATCGCCCGTCGGGCCGGCGGGGGTGTCGGCCTGGGCGCTGCCGGGTCCGGCGAACACCGCGAGCAGACCGAGCACGGTCGCTCCCGCGAGCGCCACTCTCGTGCGTATTGGTGATTGCATAGAGCGTGTTTAGCGCAGAAACGAGCATTGGACCATGGGGTGGGCCCAGGAAAAACGAAAACCGCCCCCGGACTCACGTGGAGTCCAAGGGCGGTTCGGGGCTTGCCTGTTGAGGCCGCCCGAGGGTCAGAGGGCGACGCCGAGCAGGGCGTCGACCGTACGGGACACGAGGCCGGGGGCGGCCTCGTCGGTGCCGCCCTCCGCGCCCTGGCGCTCGGCCCAGCGGTCGACCGCGGCGAGGGCCGCGGGCGCGTCCAGGTCGTTGGCGAGGGCCTCGCGGACCTCCTCGACCAGGGCGTCCGCCGAGGTCCCGTCGGGCCGGGACACGGCGGCCCGCCAGCGCCCGAGGCGCTCGACGGCGTCCTGGAGCACCTGGTCGGTCCACTCCCAGTCGGCCCGGTAGTGGTGGGCGAGCAGCGCGAGCCGGATGGCGGCCGGGTCGACGCCGTCGCGGCGCAGCTTCGAGACGAAGACGAGGTTGCCCTTGGACTTGGACATCTTCTCGCCGTCCAGGGCGACCATGCCGGCGTGCACGTACGCCTTCGCGAAGGGGTACTCGCCGGTCAGCGCCTGGGCGTGGGACGCGCCCATCTCGTGGTGCGGGAAGACCAGGTCGGAGCCGCCGCCCTGGACGTCGAAGCCCATGCCGAGGTGGTCGAGGGCGATGGCGACGCACTCGATGTGCCAGCCGGGCCGGCCGCGCCCGAGCGAGGCGCCGTCCCAGCTCGGCTCGCCCTCGCGGGCGGCCATCCACAGCATCGGGTCGAGCGGGTTCTTCTTGCCGGGCCGCTCGGGGTCGCCGCCGCGCTCGGCGGACAGCGCCCTCATGGCCGCGGCGTCGTAGTGCGAGACGTTGCCGAAGTGCGGGTCGCTCTCGACGGAGAAGTAGACGTCCCCTTCGAGCTCGTACGCGGCGCCCGCGTCCCGGAGCCGCTCGACGAGCGGGACGATCCCGGGTATGGCCTCGACGGCGCCGATGTAGTGCTTCGGGGGAAGCAGCCGCAGGGCGGTCATGTCCTCGCGGAACAGCGCGGTCTCACCCTCGGCGAGCTCCACCCAGTCCTTGCCGTCGCGGATGGCTCGCTCCAGCAAGGGGTCGTCCACGTCCGTCACGTTCTGGACGTAGTGAACCTGCCGCTTGGTGTCGAGCCACACGCGCTGAACGAGGTCGAACGCGTTGTAAGTCGCCGCGTGACCCATGTGGGTCGCGTCGTACGGGGTGATCCCGCAGACGTAGATACGGGCGACGGGACCGGGGTCGAGGGAGACCAGTCCGCCGGTCGCGGTGTCGTGGATCCGGAGGTCGCGGCCCTTGCCGGGCAGGGCGGGGACCTCAGAAGCGGGCCAGGCATGCATGTCCTGAGCGTAACCGGACGCACGTTCCGGATACGAACCGGATCCCGCTCTTGGCCGAATCGGGGCTCTTGCGCCCCCGGGCGCGGGGGTGCTAATCCCTCAGGGGTGCTAATCCCCGGCCCCGCCTGGGGCTCCGCCCCAGACCCCGGGGATTTGCCCCACCCCGCCCCTTCCCGAGACCCTCCGGGCGTGGAGTGATTCGTCTGCGGGCCGTGCTTGGCTGGTCGCGCAGTTCCCCGCGCCCCTGAAGGCCTTGGTGCGGGCCCGCATCGGGCATTTCAGCCCGTCATGGGGGTCCCCCCTGGCCCTTGAGGCCTTGGGGGAGTTTGAGGACGAGCGCCCTTAAGGCGCGAACGGGGGTCTGGGGGCAGAGCCCCCAGAAGTCGGGGTCAGACCGGGGGCCAAGGGATGGCGGGCCATTCGCCCGAAGGGGTGGGGTGGACGCCCGTGTCCAGGAGGGAGGCCACCCTCGCGCGCAGGGCGTCCAGCTCCGCCTCCGTGATCAGGGAGGACAGCCGCACGGCCAGGGGAGCGAGGGGTTGAAGGGCCTCGGCCAGGCCCTTCAGGGCGCCCACCGCCTCCGAGGTGAGCGGCTCGCCCGCCCACCCCCACAGCAGCGTCCGCAGCTTGTCGTCCACGTTGAACGTGACCCCGTGATCGATCCCGTACAGCCGCCCGTCGGGCGCGGGCAGCAGGTGCCCGCCCTTGCGGTCGCCGTTGTTGATCACCGCGTCGAGCACGGCGAGGCGCCGCAGCCGGGCGTCGTCCGCGTGCACGAGCAGCGCGGTGCGCCCCTCGCCCACCTCGGCGAGCGCGACCGCCTTCCAGCCCTCGGCCGGCTCCTCGTCCTCGACGAGCGCGAGCAGCCCGGAGTCGCCCTCCACCGGCTCGATCCACAGCTGGACCATGCCCTCGCCGTAGGGCCCCTCCCGCAGCACGGTGGGCGGCACGAGGTCCCACCCGGTCGCGAGCGACACCTCGTACGCCGCCACCTCGCGCTGGGCGAGCGTGCCGTCGGGGAAGTCCCACAGCGGCCGCTCCCCCGCGACGGGCTTGTAGACGCACTCCGCGCTCTCGTCCCCGTACGCGACGGAGCAGTACAGCACCGCGTTGGAGGCCTCGCGGATCCGCCCGAGGACGGTGAGCTCCCCCTTGGCGAGGAGCTCGGCGGAGGTCAGGCTCCGCGGCGGTATCCGTTCTGGCGCGGGCATACGTGTCCTTCCGGGTCGAGCGGGAGGCTGCACAGGGGGCACGGCGGCCGGCCGGCGTTCACGACGTCGAGAGCCCGCTTGGCGAAGGCCCGGGCCTGGGCTCCGGTCAGGCGCACCCGCAGCATCGGCGGGCCGTTCTCCTCGTCCTGGAGCATCCGCTCCTCGGCCTCGGCGAGGTCGTCCTCGGTGTCGGCGTCCAGCTCGACCAGGGCCTGCGCCTCAATGATCATGCGCTGTTCGTCGCCGTCCCAGGCCAGCGCCATGGTGCCGACCCGGAACTCCTCCTCGACCGGCGAGTCGAGGGGCGCGGTGTCGGTCACGTCGGGCGGGGCCACGGCGGGCACAGGAGCGTTTCCTCCGGTCCTGCGCACGACCTCGTCCAGCAGCTCGTCGATCCGCTCGGCGAGCGCCGCCACTTGGGTCTTCTCCAGGGCGACGCTGGTGGTGCGGCTGCCCGCGGACGCCTGGAGGAAGAACGTACGGCGCCCGGGCAGCCCGACCGTGCCGGCCACGAAACGGTCCGGCGGGTCGTAGAAGAACACCTGACGGGACACGTTCTGGTCTCCCTAGTTCGGAGTTGGAGCAGCGGTTTTCGGCGCGTCCACCCTACTGTGCCCGGCGATCACGGTGCTCCCGCACCGCCACCGACCTCGGCCTGTTCCTCGGCGGGGGTCTCCCGCGGCATCAGCGAGGCGAGATCCCCGGTGTCACCAAGGCGCACCAGGTAGGGCCGCAGGCGGGTGTAGCGGATCACGGTCAGGGAACACGGTTCCACCGAGATGCGCTGAAAGAGGTCGAGATGCATGCCGAGGGCGTCCGCCACGACGGACTTGATGATGTCGCCGTGCGAGCACATGGCGTAGACCGCGTCGGGACCGTGCTCAGTCTCGATCCGCTCGTTCCAGTCCCGTACGGCCCCCACGGCCCGGGCCTGCATCGCGCGCATCGACTCGCCCCCGGGGAAGGCCGCGTTGGAGGGGTGCTGCTGCACGACCTCCATGAGCGGCTCGGGGGACAGCTCGGCGAGCTTGCGGCCCGACCAGTCGCCGTAGTGACACTCCCCGATCAGGTCCTCGGGGTGCAGCGGCAGGCCGGGGCGGGCGTCGAGGAGCGGCCGCACGGTCTCCCGGCAGCGCTGCAGCGGGCTGGTGACGACGGCGGCGAGCGGCACCCCGGCGAGCCGGGCGGGCAGGGCGGCGGCCTGGGCGTTGCCCCGCTCGTCGAGGGCGACACCCGGCGTCCAGCCGGCCAGCACCCCCGCCGTGTTGGCGGTGGAACGTCCGTGGCGTACGAGGATCAGCGTGGCCATGGGCGTCAGCCTAAGCGGCCGCTGCCCCTCGGGTGCGGGCGGCTCCCGTTCACGGGAGAATGCACGCGATGATCGTCGACTGCGCCATCTACCACGAGGGCCGCCGCACCGAGGGGCCCCAGGACTTCTCCGATGCCCTCGCCCGGGCGCGCGCCGAGGGGGACAGCTTCCTGTGGGTGGGGCTCCATGAGCCCACCGAGGAGGAGTTCGACCTGGTCAGCACCGAGTTCGGGCTCCATGAACTGGCCGTGGAGGACGCCTTGAAGGCGCACCAGCGGCCCAAGCTGGAGGTCTACGACGACTCGCTCTTCATGGTCCTCAAGCCCGTCGTGTACGAGCCCGACAGCGACACCGTCTCCACCGGCGAGCTGATGCTCTTCGTGGGCGACTGCTTCGTGGTGACCGTCCGGCACGGCGAGGGCGCCCCGCTCAAGGCGGTGCGCACCCGCCTCGAAGCGGAGCCCGAACTCCTCAAGCACGGGCCCACGACCGTCCTGTACGCGGTGAGCGACGCGGTCGTCGACCACTACACGGACGTGGCGGCCGAGCTCCAGACGGACCTGGAGGAGCTGGAGGCGCAGATCTTCTCGCCCACCACGGGCGGCCGCGACACCAAGGACACCGCGTCGCGGATCTACACCTTCAAGCGGCAGCTGCTGGAGTTCCGCCGGGCGACCGGCCCGCTGGCGCAGCCCGTGCAGCGTCTCGCGAGCGCGGGCGTGCCGTTCGTGAACGCCAAGTCCCAGCCGTTCTTCCGGGACGTGGACGACCATCTGATGCGGGCCAACGAGGCCGTGGAGGGTCTGGACCGGCTGCTCTCGGACATTCTCTCGGCGCATCTGGCGCAGGTCAGCGTCCGCCAGAACGACGACATGCGGAAGATCTCGGCGTGGGCGGCGATGGCGGCGGTCCCCACCATGCTGGCCGGCGTCTACGGCATGAACTTCGACCACATGCCGGAACTCCACTGGGCGTGGAGCTACCCGGCGCTGATCGTCCTGATGGTGCTCCTGGAGTTCGGCCTCTACCGCCTGTTCAAGCGGCGCGGCTGGCTGTAGTCAGGCGAACCCGGGCGCGGGGACGGCGGGGCCGCCGAGCGCGTCGCGCCGCTCGGGCATGGTGAGGCCGACCATCCGCCGCCACCCCCCGAGCCGTTCGTAGGCGTACACGGCGTGGATGCCGGCGGCGAGGACGGCCCTCTTGGAGTCCGGCCAGCGCAGGATCCGCCCCATGTGGGCCGTCACGGCGAGGCTGACGTCGCGGTAGACGCGGATCTCGGCGAGCGCGCTCCGGCGCAGTTCGCGCTGGATGGCGGGCCCGTGTCCGGCGCGGGCCAGCCGCAGCAACTCCTCGTGGCAGTAGGCGAGATGGTTGTCCTCGTCGGCGGAGATCATCCGCACCGCCCGCCCCAGGTCGGGGTGGCCGCCGAAGTGCTTGCGCAGCAGCTCCATCTGTTCGGAGGCGCGCTGTTCGGTGACCCGGCTGTGCGCGAGGTAGACCACGACGTCCCGCTGGGTGAGCGGCTCCTCGCCCCTCAGCTGGGCATGGCCGAGGCCGATGCCCTGCCGTTCGAGCAGCATCGTGTAGTCGGTGTCGTGCGGTACGTCGACGGGGCGCAGGCCGCGTTTCTTGAGGAGCGCGTTGAAGATCCGCCCGTGCTTGTCCTCATCGGCGCCGTGCCGGGCCACCTTGGGGGCGAGGGCACGGCACTCGGCCGGCAGGAGCGCCGCGATCCGGCCGTTCTCCCAGCCACCCTGGGCCTCGCCGCTGGCCGCGATGGAGCAGAAGAGCCGGAACGACTCGTCGTCGTCGAGGATCTCCTGGAACAGGCTCTTGGCCGAGAGCATCGCCGTACCTCCGGGGTGCGCACAGGACTCTGCCGAACCGAGTCAAATGCGGCACAACGACCCCGGCAACAGGGATCGGGCCCCGCTGGGCCGAACGAAGGAATGTGCGGTGCCCCCACCGCCGTAACCGGGTGGTGCGGCCGGGCGTTGTCCGTCACGACGGCCGTGGCGGGGAAGACCCCCGAGCCCCCACCACGGCCGCGGAAACCCTTCGGTCCCCTTACGCGAGCCCGGCGCGCTCCAGCGCCTCGGTGCCCGCGCGCAGCGAGGCGAGCCGCTCGTCGAGCGTGAAGCCGGCCGGGGCCAGGGTCAGCGTGGTGACGCCGGCGGCGGCGTACGCCTGCATCCGGTCGGCGATCCGCTCCACCGAACCGAGCAGCGTGGTCGAGTCGATGAGCTGCTGTGGCACCGCGGCCCCCGCGCCCGCCTTGTCGCCGGCCAGGTACTTGTCCTGGATCTCGGCGGCCTCCTTCTCGTACCCCATGCGCTGCGCCAGCTGGTTGTAGAAGTTCTGCTTGCGGCTGCCCATGCCGCCGACGTACAGCGCGGTGTACGGGCGGAACATGTCGGCGAGCGCGGAGACGTCCGCGTCGGCGCCGAGCGAGATCGGCAGCGTCGGACAGACGTCGAAGCCGTCCATGGTGAGGCCGGCCTTCTCGCGGCCCGCGCGGATGTGGGAGATCGCGGTGGCCTCGATGTGCTCGGCGGCGGGGAAGATCAGCAGCGCGCCGTCGGCGATCTCGCCGGTCTGCTCCAGGTTCTTCGGGCCGATCGCGGCGATGTAGAGCGGGATGTGCTCGCGCTCGGGGTGCACGGTCAGCTTGATGGGCTTGCCGGGGCCGCCGGGCAGCGGCAGCGTCCAGTGCTCGCCCTCGTAGGAGAGCCGCTCGCGCGTCATCGCCTTGCGGACGATCTCGACGTACTCGCGGGTGCGGGCCAGCGGCTTGTCGAACTTGACGCCGTACCAGCCCTCGGAGACCTGCGGTCCCGAGACGCCGAGGCCGAGGCGGAAGCGGCCGCCGGACAGCGAGTCGAGGGTGGCGGCCGTCATCGCGGTCATCGCGGGCTGGCGGGCCGGGATCTGGAGGATCGCCGAGCCGACGTCGATGCGCTCGGTCTGCGCGGCGACCCAGGCGAGCACCGTCGGCGCGTCCGAACCGTAGGCCTCGGCCGCCCAGCAGACGTCGTAACCGAGCTTGTCCGCCTCCTTGGCGACGGCGAGGTTGTCGCCGTCCATTCCGGCGCCCCAGTAGCCGAGGTTGATGCCGAGCCGCATGGCCGATCCCCTTACTCGTCGGGACGCGCACGCACGCGTCCACTCCCGCGTCTTACTCATGAGTAACGTTCCTGTGCCGGGGACTCTAGCGCGCGCGGGCGGGATGCGGCAGGGTCGAGTTGTCCACAGGCTCTCTCCCCGCAGGCCCTTGGCCAGTAATCTCGCGCCCATGGAGCAGAGGCATCTCGGCCGCACGGGCCTGCGCGTATCCCGGATCGGGCTCGGCACCCTGACATGGGGCCGGGACGTCGGCGAGCAGGACGCCGCCGATCTCCTGAAGGGGTTCTGGGACGCGGGCGGCACCCTGATCGACACGGCGGACGTGTACGGAGGCGGGGATTCCGAGTACCTGCTCGGCCAGTTGATGGAACGGCTCGTGCCGCGCAGGGACTTGGTCGTCGCGACCAAGGCGGGCAGCGTGCCCGATCCCGACCGCCGCTTCGACGGCTCGCGCGGCCACCTCCTGAACGCCCTGGACGCCTCGCTCGAACGGCTTCGCACCGACTACGTGGACCTGTGGCAGGTGCACGCCTTCGACCGCGGTACGCCGCTGGAGGAGACCCTCCAGGCCCTCGACATCGCGGTCAGCAGCGGGCGGGCGCGCTATGCGGGCATCTCCAACTTCAGCGGCTGGCAGCTCGCCAAGGCCGCGACCTGGCAGCTCGCCGCGCCCGGTGTGCGCACCCGCCTGGCCAGCACCCAGATGGAGTACTCGCTGCTCCAGCGCGGCGTGGAGCGGGAGGTGCTGCCCGCCGCGCTGGACCTGGGCCTGGGGCTCCTCCCGTCGTCGCCGCTGGGCCGGGGCGTGCTGACCGGCAAGTACCGGCACGGGACGCCCGCGGACTCGCGGGGGGCGTCCGACGGGTTCTCGGCGTTCGTCGCGCCCTATCTCGACGACGCGGCGAGCCGGATCGTCGAGGCGGTCTCCATAGCGGCGGACGGACTCGCCGCGACACCCCTTCAGGTGGCGCTGGCCTGGGTGAGGGACCGGCCGGGAGTGGTGGCGCCGATCGTCGGCGCGCGCAACGCGCAGCAGCTCGCGGCGGCATTGTCAGTGGAGGCCCTTAGTCTTCCTGACGAGATCTGCCAGGCGCTCGACGACGTGTCGGCGCCCGTGCACCGCTATCCCGATCAGGACTGGAGCACGCTGTGACTGCGCTTCCCCAGGGCTCGGCCCCTGGATCCACGGCCGACGAATCCGCCGAGGCGGAGGTGGCGCCCGAGACCGTTCAGGCGCCCGCCGAGGAGCCCGAGGGCGCGGAGCCTGCCGACGGAGCGGGGGCCGGAGCCGAGGGTGCCGGGCCCGACGGCGAGGCCGACGGCGAGGACGGGGGTGCCGAGACCGCCGGGGCCGACGGCGAGGCCGAGGACGACGGCGAGGCCGACAGCGCCGACGCGGGCATCGAAGGGGCCGAGCCGGCAGCCGGGTCCGAGGCCGCCGAGGCGAAGACGGCCGAGGCGGCCCAGGTCTCCGAGGCGGCGGCCGAGCTCGCGGCCCAGCGGGAGTTGCGGGCCAGGATCGAGCAGCGCAAGGCGGAGAAGGAGGCGCCGATCCCGGCCGGCACCAAGCTGAGCGGGCAGGCGGCCGATCTCCTCGCGGCGGTACGGGCCGTGGAGAGCGGCGCGAAGTCGGGGACCGCGTTCTTCTCGGGCCCCCCGCCGGCCCCGCGCAAGCCGGCCCCCGGCCCCGCCCAGGAGGCGGCCCCGGCACGGCCCCGCGCCCCCGAGCCCGCCCAGGCGCCCGCCACTTCGGCCGAGGCCCTCTCCTCCGTACGGGAGGTGCTGACCCGGGGCGGCGCCCCTGAGGCGCTGGCCGCCCAGGTCACCGGCGCCCTCGGCGAGCAGGCGGCCGAGTGGCTCGGCGCGGACCCCTGGCAGCTCCTGGCCGTGCCCGGGGTGCGCCCCGAGCAGGCCGACGGCTTCGCGCGGGCGCTGCTCGGCGCCGAGTGCCGGCCGGACGACGAGCGCAGGGCGGCCGCCCTCGTCGGCTGGATCCTCGAACAGGCGGCGGTGCGGGGCCACACGGCGCTCGCCGCCGACGACGTCCGCAAGGCGCTGGCCGGGCGTTCCGTGCCGGATCCCGACGAGGCGGTCCACCAGGCCGTCGCCGAGGGCGTGGTGCTGGTCTTCCAGGACGGCCTGGCGGACGAGCCGGAAGCCGCCGACGACGGCGTGGACACCGAGGAGGCCGAGGAGGCGGCGGAGCCCGCCGAGCCGGTCGAGGTGCTGCTCGGGCTCGACCGGTACGCGCTCGCCGAGGAGAGCCTGGCCGACGGCCTGGCCCGGCTGCTCAACTCCCCGGTGGGGGACGACGGTTCGGTGTGGCCCGAGGGCGGCGAGCTGATCCGCGCGGTCGCGGGCAGCGGCCTGGTGGCGCACACCGGCGGCGAAGCCGCGCGCGCCGAGTCGGCGGCGGTGGTGACGGCGGCCGCCGCGGCCGGACTGCGAGCGGCAGGCGCGGCCCACACCGACGACGGACAGCGCCGACTGGCCGAACTGACCGGCCCACTGGCCGCGTTCACCCTCGCCGGGCTGCTGTCGGGCGAGGGCCCCGGCCGGGACGCGGACGGCGCGCTCGCGCTCGACGTCCTGGTGGTGCAGGACGCGGCGCAGCTCGACGTGGAGAGCGCGGCGATCCTGGTGGAGTCGCTGGCCGACGGCTGCCGTCTGGTGCTGAGCGGGGATCCGGGGGTGCTCGGCCCGGCGGGCGCGGGCCAGGTCTTCCAGGATGTGCTTTCCGCCCGCGTCTGCCCCGTCGTGGCATCGCGGCTGCCCGACCCCGGCCCGGTCGGCGAGCTGGTCTCGGGCATCGGCATCGGCGAGCTGAACCAGGTGGAGGCGCCCGGCAAGGAGGTCGTGATCGTCCCGGTGCGGGACGCGGGCGAGGCCGTGCACCGCTGTGTGCAGCTCCTGGCCGACTCGATTCCCCGGGCGTTCGGCATCCCGGCCGAGCAGGTCCAGGTCATCACGGTGGGCCACGGCGGCTCGGCGGGCACCCGCGCCCTCAACGCGGCAGTGAAGCAGCGCCTCAACCCCGGCCCCGGCCGCTTCGGCGGCTTCGACCCGGGCGACCGGGCGGCGTACGCCCAGGCCCCGGGGCGTACGGTCCTGGGCACCGTCGTGGAGGCGGACGCGGAGGGCCTGCGCCTCGACTGTGCCGGCACGCCCGTGCTGGTACCGAAGGAGCGGGTCGAGTCCGCGCTGCGGCACGGCTGGGCGCTGACCGCGCACCAGGCGATCGGGATGCGCTGGCCCGCCGTGGTCGCGGTGCTGCCGGGTGACGCGGCGCAGGGGCTCAACCGGGCCTGGGTGTATACCGCGTTCGGCCGCGCCGAGCGGCATCTGTCCGTCGTCCACGGGGTGGACCAGGCACTGCCCCGGGCCGTGGCGGAGGTCCTTCAGGCGCCGCGTACGACCCGGCTCGTCCCGCTCCTGCACGGCCTGATGAAGCCCGCGGAGCAGTAGGCGCATACGGCGGAGGCCGCGCACCCCGCTCGGGGTGCGCGGCCTCCGCCGTGTGCGGCCGGGTCAGGGGGTGGTCCGCAGGCCGTCCTCCTCGTCGAGGTCGTCCTCCAGCTCCTCCTCGTCGAAGACCGCGCTCACGTCGAAGCGGCACACCACGTGCTCCGGGTCGGCGTGGTCGAACGGCGTGCTCAGCCACTCGCCGGGTTCGGGGAGCTCCTCGGAGGCCGACACCCACAGCGTGGAGTCACCCTCCTCCAGGCCGAACTCCTTGTGCCGGGAGGCGATTTCATCGGGCTCGTACTCGCCGAAGAGCACCCCGAGCGCGGCGTGCACGCTGCTGCCGACGACCGGGGCCGTCCGCTCGCCCTCGTCCGTCTCGGGATCGAGGTCGGTGATCCGCTGGGCCTGGGCGAGCAGCCGCTGGGGCTCGGCCACCGCGTAGTCGCGGCGGATGAGGACGCTCAGGGCGTTGGGCTCCTCGGGGCCCGCGTAGGGCGGCAGCGAGTCGTCGGCGCCGGGGATCTCGAAGGGGGTCACCTCGTCGTAGCGGTCGTAGAGCCGCTCGTCGTACGCCTCGGCGGCCGCCGCGAGCGCGTTGAAGGCCTCGTACACATCGGGATCGTCGTCCCCCGTGCGGCGTTCCACCGCATCGAGGTGACGGTCCAGCGCGGCTTTGACCGCCTCGGCGGCGGCACGTACCTCGGCAGCGGTGGGCTGCGCAGCATCAGACATAGTGCAGACGCTATCCGTACCGGGCCTCTGCCCGCACAATAGATGCGATGCCGGAATACGAATTTGTCGACGTGTACGTCCCCCGCGGGGTGTCCCGCAAGGAGGCGACGCGTCTGCTGACCGACCACGCCGAGTACGGACACTGGGAGTTGGACCGACTGAGTCTGCACCGGGACGGCAGCCGCAGAGTGCGGCTGCGCAGGCGGATCATCCGCCAGGTGCGAGCCACGTGGTGAACGTGGACACATGACGGAGCGGGCCCCGCACGCCCGGGGCCCGCTCCGTCATGACAGCCGTACGGGACGGCCTGCCGGGACCGCTGCGGCTACTGCGCGGCGCGTCCGCGGCGGTAGAGCACCGCTCCGCCGAGCAGCAGACCCGCGGCGGCCGGAACGGCGAAGCCGATGCCCTCGGAGCCGGTGTGCGCGAGCTGCGGGGCCCCGGCCGGGACGGCCTGCGCCGCGGCGGCCACCGTGCCCGTGACCGGGGTGCCGGGCGTACCAGGCAGACCGGGCGCGGCAGGCTGCCCGGGCTTGGCCGGGTGGTGCGCGATCGGGCCGACCGGGTGCTGCGGAACACCGGGGTGCTGCGGCTGACCGGGCTGCCCCGGGTGCTGCGGCTGACCGGGGTGGCCCGGGTGCCCGGGGTGGCCGGGCTGACCCGGGTGGTGCGACTGCCCGGGGTGGTGCGGCGGGCAGGGCTGCTGGTGGCCGCCCGGGTGGCCGGGGTGCCCCGGGTGCTGCGGGGTGCCCGGGTGGTGGGGCTGACCGGGGTGGTGGGGCTGACCCGGGTGCTGCGGCTGGCCGGGGTGGCCCGGGTGCTGCGGGGTGCCGGGGCGGCCGCCCTCGACGTTGGCGCAGTCGTTGCCGAACGCGGGGTTGCCGATGCCGATCACGCTCACGCTGTTCCCGCAGAGGTTCACGGGTGCGTCGATGGGCGCCTGGATGTGGTTGCCGGAGCCCACGCCGGGCGAGTTGACGGCATGGCCGTTCGCGGCCGCCCCGCCGCCCTGGTGCCCCTTGTTGGCGCAGCCGTTGGCGAACGCCGGGCTGAGGGCGCCGATCACGTTCACCGTGTTGCCGCAGATGTTCACCGGCGCGTGCACCGGGAGCTGGACGGCGTTGCCGGACAGCACGCCCGGCGAGTTCGCGGCGCCGCCCCGGGCCGCCGAGTCGGCGTGTGCCGCGCCGCTGCCCATCGCGATGACGCCGCTGGCGGCCGCCATGGTGATCAGTCCCTTGCGGGTGACCTGTCGCATAGATTCGTTCCCTGCCTTCTGCCTTCCGGAAAGCCCGGCTGCGCCGTTGCGCCCGGGCTGAAATGCCCGGCGGCCCCGGAGTGCATGGCGCGCACTCCGGGGCCGCCCGGCTCAGACCCTCACGGGTTGAGGCACAACGTCACTTGTTGACGCAGGTGTTGCCGAAGGCGGGGTTCAGCAGCCCGATCACGGAGACCGTGTTGCCGCACAGGTTCACGGGGATGTGCACGGGGACCTGGATGACATTGCCGGAAGCGACACCCGGGGAGTGCACGGCGGCACCCTGGGCACCCGCGTCCGCGACAGCCAGACCCGCACCCGCCAGAACCAGACCACCAGTGACAGCCGCAGCAGCGACGACCTTCTTGATCATTACTTCCTCCTTGTTGGCATATGTGCGGTCCCAGCCGCGGACCGCACACCCTGTAACGAGGGGGAAGTTATGGGGCTACGAGCATATGAGTGCATTCACTCTTTTCAGTCGGATACGTACGTTCAAACGATTAGCGGAGCGCCACCCCGGCACGTGGTGACCGCTGCTCGCGGGCCCGGCCGCGCCCCAGGAGGCACCTGTGGCCCCAGGAGGCGTCCATGACCTCAGGAGGCGTCGATGAACCGGTCCAGGACCCGCACGCCGAACTTCAGGCCGTCGACCGGAACCCGCTCGTCCACGCCGTGGAACATTCCGGCGAAGTCCAGCTCCGGCGGCAGCTTCAGCGGCGCGAAGCCGAAGCCGCGGATGCCCAGGTCGTCGAAGGACTTGGCGTCGGTGCCGGCCGACAGCATGTACGGCACGGCACGGGCGATCGGGTCCTCGGCCTGCAGCGCGGTCTGCATCGCGTCCACCAGGGCGCCGTCGAACGTGGTCTCCAGGGCCTTGTCCGCGTGGACGTCCTCGCGCCTGACGCGCGGGCCCAGGATCCGGTCCAGGTCGGCGAGGAACTCCTCCTCGTACCCCGGCAGGAACCGCCCGTCGACGTGCGCGGTGGCCTGACCCGGGATGACGTTGACCTTGTAACCGGCGCCCAGCTGCGTCGGGTTGGCGGTGTTCTGCAGGGAGGCGCCGATGAGCTTGGCGATGCCGCCGAGCTTGGCGAGGGTCTCGTCCATGTTCTCGGGGTCGAGCTCGGTGCCGAGCGCGTCGCCGAGCTCGTCGAGGAAGTGGCGCAGCGTCTTGGTCACCCGCACCGGGAACTTGTGCCGGCCGAGGCGCCCCACCGCCTCGGACAGCTCGGTGATGGCGTTGTCCTTGTGGATCATCGAGCCGTGTCCGGCGGTGCCGTCCACGGTCAGCTTCATCCAGTGCATGCCCTTCTGGGCCGTCTCGACGAGGTAGAGCCGCAGCTTCTCGTTGACGGTGAAGGAGAAGCCGCCGACCTCGCTGATCGCCTCGGTGACGCCCTCGAAGAGCTCGGGGTGCTTGTCGACGAGGAAGCGGGCCCCATAGGTGCCGCCGGCCTCCTCGTCCGCGAGGAAGGCGAGGACGATGTCGCGCGGGGGCTTGCGGCCGCTGCGCAGCCGGTCGCGCACGACCGCGAGGGTCATCGCGTCCATGTCCTTCATGTCGACCGCGCCGCGTCCCCACACACAGCCGTCGGCGATCTCGCCGGCGAAGGGGTCGTGGGTCCAGTCGTCGGCGTTAGCCGGCACGACGTCGGTGTGGCCGTGGATGAGCAGCGCGGGCCGCGACGGGTCCTCGCCCGCGATCCGGGCCACCGTGGAGGCGCGGCCCTTGTGGGACTCGAAGATCTTCGGCTCAAGGCCGACCTCCGCGAGCTTCTCCGCGACGTACTCCGCGGCCGCACGTTCGCCGGGGCCGGAGTGGTCGCCGTAGTTGCTGGTGTCGATCCGGATGAGGTCGCGACAGAGGTCGACGACCTCGTCCTCACCGGTCACGCCGCCGGTCCGGGTCGTGCTCGACTCGCTCACGCTGCTTCCTCCCGCTGTCGCTCCGCTTGGTCCTCCCCCATCCTCCCCCCGCGCCCCCTCGGCACCCAAGGGCGGCTTCCCGCCGACATCCGGAGTTCACGCAGGCCAGGGGGGTGATCGAGCACCCCCGGATGTTTGCTATTGTTTTCCACGTCGGAACGGGCACGGCCCGCGAGACAGACACCTTGTCCGGGTGGCGGAATGGCAGACGCGCTAGCTTGAGGTGCTAGTGCCCTTTATCGGGCGTGGGGGTTCAAGTCCCCCCTCGGACACCAGCGAGAACCCCACTTCGGTGGGGTTCTTTCGCGTTTCCGGCAGGGCTGATCACATCCTGCGGAGGGCCAGCACCGCGTTGTGGCCGCCGAAACCGAAGGAGTTGCTGAGGACCAGGTCGCCGCACGGCGGCAGGGGGCGGGGGGTGTCGCGGACTATGTCCAGGCCCAGGCCCTCCTCGGGGTGGTCGCAGCCGACGGTCGGGGGGATCAGGCCGTCCCGCAGGGTGAGGACCGAGGCGACGGCCTCCACGCCGCCCGCGCCGCCCTGGAGGTGGCCCAGGGCGCCCTTGTTCGCGGTGACGGGGATGTCCCGGATCTGGCTGCCGAAGAGGCGGCCGAGCGCGACGGCCTCCGTGCGGTCGCCCTCGACGGTCGCCGTGGCGTGTGCGTTGACATGGGCCACGTCGTCGGGCGTCGCCCCGGCGTCGGTGAGGGCCGAGCGCAGCGCGGCCTCGATGCCGCGCCCGTGGGGTTCGGGCGCGGCCATGTTGAAGGCGTCCGCCGACAGGCCCCAGCCGGCCGCCTCGCAGTAGATGCGGGCGCCCCGGGCCCGGGCGTGCTCCTCGTCCTCCAGGACCAGTACGCCGGCGCCCTCGCCCAGGACGAACCCGTCGCGGGCGTCGTCGAACGGCCTCGACGCGTGCTCGGGCTGGTCGTTGCGCGTCGAGACGGCCCGCATCGCGGCGAAGGCGGCGAGGATCTCCGGTGTGATCACGGCCTCGGTGCCGCCCGCGAGCACGAGGTCGAGGCGCCCGCCGCGGATGGCGTCGACGGCCTGCCCGATCGCCTCCGTACCGGAGGCGCAGGCGGACACGAAGGTTCGCGCCTCGCCGCGGATGTCCAGGTCCTTGGATATCTGGGCGGCGGAGGCGGACGGCACGGTCATGGGCGTGGTGTGCGGGGAGACCGCTCTCGGCCCGCGTGCGATGAGCGTGAGCCGGCTCTCGACCATGACGGGCGCGCCGCCGATGATCGTGCCCATCGAGACTCCGGTACGGGTCGGCCGCAGCCCGGCGGCGACCGTTCCCCCGGGGTCGAGCCCCGCGTCCCGCCAGGCTTCGCGGGCGGCGAGGAGCGCGAACTGGGCGGACCGGTTCATCCGCCGCGCCAGCGGCCTGGGCAGCAGCTCCGCGGGTTCGAGGGCGGCCCGGGCGGCAAGGCGTACCGGAAGCCCGTCGAAGTCGGGTCCCTCCATGAGGGAGACCCCGCAACGGCCTTCGAGCAGGCCCTGCCACAGTTCGGGCACGTCGGCGCCGAGCGGGCTGACCGCGCCCAGGCCGGTCACCACGACCCGGCGTCGCCGGGGGACGGCCCACTGCGCGGGGTCGGGCAGCTGGGCCGGGTCCACCCGTGTGGTGCGCACGACCTGACGTTCGTAGCGGGGCAGCACGCGTTCCACGTCGGGGCCGCCGGTCAGGGGGCGCAGGTGCAGCCGGGTCTTCGTCTCGGTCGCGGGCGCGGTGCGCACCACCACGAGCCAGGGGCCGTCCGGGTCCGTCGCGATGACGTCTCCGGGCACCAGTTCACCCGTGGTGAGCAGACAGCACTTGCCTCCCATGACCGACTCGTCGCTCATCCTGGATCCTTGCTCCTCATTCACGACAGAAGCGGAGATCTCGTACGCAACCTCCTCAGGCAGCATGCCTCCCGGTGGGGACACCCGCAGGCCAGGGCGGTCGGCGGCACTGGCCGACTCCCCCAGGGCCCGGCATACCTACGGGCTCTGACCTGGGATTCTCTTGCCCCGGACGGGTTCGGTGGGGTTCTCTTGTTGCGTGAGACGCAGATCCAGGACCCCGGACGCCCCGCTCGCGCAGCGCGACGGCATCGATCCGGTGCGTGTGCGGCTGCCCGCCGACCCGGCGGGGGCCTGGGCCACCGTCGGCGATCACCTGCGGGGGCGGTTCGAGGGGGCGATCGGCGCGGAGCGCGTGGCCGCGATGCTCGGCGAGGGGCGGTTCGTCGGGGCCGAGGGGGCGCTGAGCGGGGCGGAGGCGTACCGGGCGGGGATGTACGTGTGGTTCCACCGGGACTTCGCGCCGGAGGTGGCGGTGCCGTTCGGGATCGGGATCGTGTACCGCGACGAGCGGATCGTGATCGCGGACAAGCCGCACTTCCTCGCGACCACACCGCGCGGCCGGCACATCACCGAGACCGCGGTGGCGCGGCTGCGACGGGACCTGGCCCTGCCCGCGCTCCAGCCCGCCCACCGCCTCGACCGTCTGACGGCGGGTCTGGCCCTGTTCGTCGTGCGGCCCGAGGACAGGGGCGCGTACCAGAACCTGTTCAGCGGGCGCCGGGTGCGCAAGGAGTACGAGGCGGTGGCGCCGTACGACCCCGGGGTCGCCCTGCCCGTGACCGTACGCAGCCGGATCGTCAAGGAGCGCGGGGTGATCGCCGCCCGTGAGGAGGCGGGCGAGCCCAATGCGGAGAGCCGGATCGAGCTGGCCGAACGGCGCGGCTCCCTCGGCCGCTACCGCCTGCTGCCCGCGACCGGCCGGACCCATCAGCTGCGGGTCCACATGAACCGGCTCGGTCTGCCGATCCTCAACGATCCGGTGTATCCGGTGGTCCTGCCGGAAGCCGATGCGGACCACTTCGAGAGGCCCCTCCAACTGCTCGCCAGGGTGCTTGAGTTCACCGATCCGGTGGACGGACGGCTGCGCGGGTTCGAGAGCCGGCTTCGACTGGAGTCCTGGCCGAGCCCGCAGACATGGGACCAATAGGGCCTCTACGTACGGAAATTGCGGCTCCGAGGTGCCCAGGGCCAGCAAAGGTCCGATAGGCCACCTCGCTGGGTGCGGGCCGCTCCCCGGTGACCGCCCCGTACCCGGTGCCGCCAAGGGGCGCGGGGAACTGCGCGACCAGCCACGCACGGTGGACGGACGAAGGGGGCCGGGGCCGGGGCCCCGGAGCGGGCGGCGCCTCGGCCCCGAGGGGCCGAGGCGCGGGGCCCCAGAGGGGCGGCCCGCGCCCGGGGCGGGGGCTCAGTGGCCGCGGGTGATCCACTCTGCCAAGTGAGGGGCCTCCGCCGCGACCGTCGTCGCGTCGCCATGCCCCGTACGCACCACCGTGTCCCCCGGCAGCGTCAGCACCCGGTCCCTGATCGAGTCGATGATCGTCGGGAAGTCCGAGAAGGAGCGGCCCGTCGCGCCGGGGCCGCCGGCGAACAGGGTGTCGCCGGTGAAGACCGTGCCGAGGGCCGGCGCGTGGAGGCAGACCGCTCCCGGCGCGTGGCCCGGGGTGTGGATGACCTCGAACTCCACGTCCGCGACCGACACCCGCTCCCCGTCGGTGAGTTCACCGTCCGGCAGCCGGTCGGGGTGCGTCTGCTTCCACAGCGGGAGGTCGTCCCGGTGCAGCAGGATCGGCGCGCCCGTGGCCTCCGCCAGGGCCGGCGCCGCGTCGATGTGGTCGTTGTGGGCGTGCGTGCACAGGATGGCCCGCAGGGTGCGGCCGCCCAGGGCCGCCAGGATCGCCCGCGCGTCGTGCGCCGCGTCGATGACGACGGCCTCCTCGTCGTCCCCGACGATCCACACGTTGTTGTCGACGTCCCACTCGCCCCCGTCGAGAGCGAACGTGCCGGACGTGACCAGATGGTCAATGCGTGCGCGAACGGTCATCAGAACTCCACCACCGAACGCAGCACGTCACCCTCGTGCATCCGCTCGAAGGCCTTCTCGACCTCGTCGAGCGCGATCGTCTCGGTGACGAACGCCCCGAGGTCGATCCGCCCCTGCTGGTGCAGGTCGACCAGCATCGGGAAGTCCCGCGAGGGCAGGCAGTCGCCGTACCAGGAGGACTTCAGGGCGCCGCCCCGGCCGAAGACGTCCAGGAGCGGGAGTTCCAGGGTCATGTCGGGGGTCGGCACGCCGACCAGGACGACCGTGCCGGCCAGATCTCGGGCGTAGAACGCCTGCTTGTACGTCTCGGGGTGGCCCACCGCCTCGATGACGACGTCCGCGCCGTTGCCGCCGGTCAGCTCGCGGATCGCCTCGACGGCGTCCTGGCTGCGGGAGTTGACGGTGTGCGTGGCGCCCATCGTCTTGGCCGTGGCCAGCTTGCGGTCGTCGATGTCCACCGCGATGATCTTCGCCGCGCCCGCGAGCCGGGCGCCGACGACCGCCGCGTCGCCGACGCCGCCGCAGCCGATGACGGCGACGGAGTCGCCCCGGCCGACGTTGCCGGTGTTGATGGCCGCGCCGATGCCGGCCATGACCCCGCAGCCGAGCAGCCCCGCCACCGCCGGGGAGACCGCCGGGTCGACCTTGGTGCACTGGCCCGCAGCGACCAGGGTCTTCTCGGCGAACGCCCCGATGCCGAGCGCCGGGGACAGCTCCGTACCGTCGAGCAGCGTCATCTTCTGCTGCGCGTTGTGCGTGTTGAAGCAGTACTGCGGGCGGCCCCTCAGACAGGCGCGGCAACTGCCGCACACCGCACGCCAGTTGAGGATCACGAAGTCGCCGGGCGCGACATCGGTGACGCCCTCGCCGACCGACTCCACGATGCCGGACGCCTCGTGGCCGAGCAGGAACGGGAAGTCGTCGTTGATGCCGCCCTGCTTGTAGTGCAGATCGGTGTGGCAGACGCCGCAGGCCTGGATCTTCACCACGGCCTCACCGGGGCCCGGGTCGGGCACCACGATGGTCTCCACCCGTACGGGCTGGTTCTTCCCCGGTGCGATGACCCCTTGGACCTGCTGCGACATGCCGCCACTCCCTGCTTCGTACCGTCGGCTGTATGCGGGTGTATCAGGAATACACCTTATGAGGTGGCTTCGTGCACCCGTCGACCGCCGACATAGGTCGCGAGCACCCGGGTCGCGCCGATCTCCTCCGGCGGCCCCGCGTACGGGTCGCGGTCGAGCACCGCGAGGTCCGCGAGCGCACCCGCCCGGATCGAGCCCGTGTCGTCGAGGTGGTTCACGTACGCGGTCCCCGCGGTGTACGCGGCGAAGGCCGCGGTCAGGGTGATGCGCTGCTCCGGCAGGAAGGCGGGCCCCTTCTCGCCGGGGGCGACCCGGTTGACCGCCGTGTGGATGCCCCGCATCGGGTCGGGGCTGCTGACCGGCCAGTCGGAGCCCGCGGCCACCGTCGCCCCGGAGCGGAGCAGCGCCGCGAACGGGTACTGCCATCCGGCCCGCTCGGCGCCGAGGAAGGGGATGGTCAGCTCGTCCATCTGGGGTTCGTGGGAAGCCCACAGGGGCTGGATGTTGGCGGTGGCGCCGAGCGCGCGGAAGCGGTCGATGTCGTCGGGGTGGACGATCTGGAGGTGGGCCAGGTGCGGCCGGGTGTCGGTCCACCCGTTGGCCTCGCGGGCGGCCGCCACCGCGTCGAGCGCCTCGCGCACCGCCCGGTCGCCGAGCGCGTGGAAGTGGGCCTGGAAGCCGAGGGCGTCCAACTGTGTGACGTAGCCGCGCAGTTCGGCCGGGTCGACGAAGCTGGTGCCGGTGTTGGCGGTGGCGCAGCCGCAGGCGTCGAGGTAGGGCCCGAGCAGCGCCGCGGTGCCGGTCTCCGCGACCCCGTCCTGCATGATCTTCACCGATCCGGCGGTGAACCGGCCTCGGCTCAACTGCCGTCGGCGCTCGACCAGTTCGGGGATCTGCTCGGCGCCGCGCTCGCGGTCCCACCACAGCGCGCCGGCCACCCGGGCGGTCAGCGAACCGTCGCGGGCGGCGGTCACATAGGCGTCGGCGGGATCGTCCATCGAGCCGAAGTTCCCGACGATCGCGTCCTGCCAGGCGGTGATGCCGTACGAGTGGAGGTGGGCCTGGGCGCGCAGCAGGGCCGCGAGGCGTTCGGCCGGGGTCGAGCGGGGCGTGAGCCGGCCCACCAAATCCATGGCGCCCTCCTGGAGCAGCCCGGTCGGCTCGCCGGAGGCGTCGCGTTCGATGCGGCCGTCGGCCGGGTCGGGGGTGTCCCGGGTGAGGCCGGCGAGGGCCAGGGCCCGGGAGTTGACCCAGGCCCCGTGGTGGTCCCGGTTGGGGAGGTAGACGGGCCGGTCGGGCACGACCCGGTCCAGGAGTTCCCGGGTGGGGCTGCCGCCCTCGAAGGCCTCCATCGACCAGCCTCCCCCGGTGATCCACTCCTGTCCGGGGTGGGCGTCGGCGTAGGCGCGTACCGCGGCCAGCGTGTCGGTCGCCGTCCGCAGGCCCGTGAGGTCGCAGCGGGCCAGTTCGATGCCCGCCGAGACCGGGTGGACATGGGCGTCCTGGAAGCCGGGGATCAGCAACTTGCCCGCCAGGTCCACGACTTGGGTCTTCGGGCCGATCAGTTCGCGCACCTCGTCGTGGCCGACGGCGGTGACGCGGTCCCCGGTGACGGCCACGGTGGTGGCGCGGGAGCGGGCGGCGTCCAGGGTGAGGACCGGGCCGCCGGTGAAGACGAGGTCGGCGGGGTCGTGACGCATGGGTGGATCCGTTCTGTGAGGAGTGGCGCAGGGTGGGTCGGTCGTCCCGGACGGCTTCGGGGGCCACGCGGGTGCGGTGCGGGTGCCCAGCCGGCTTCGGGCGGTGCGGGTCGCTCAGACGGCTTCGGGTGAGGCACCGAGCGGTGCCGGTTCGGTGTCCGTGGTGGACAGGCCGGTGACGAAGTACGGTGATTTCCTTACCCACTTGGCCCAGGCCGCCGCGACGAAGCCGCTGAGCAGCATCGCGGCGGGGCAGGCGAGCATGAACCAGCCGTTGTCCGGGCTGACTTCGAAGTGGTCGGCGGAGGTGTAGAAGGTCCAGGCGAGGTAGCCGCCGAGGCCGAGCAGGAACAGGGCGCTCAGGACCGGGATCACCACGGCACGCACCGCCTCGACCACGCTCTCCCGCAACGCCCCCCGGAAGCGGCTCGCGGCGGCGAGGGCGGTCAGCGCGTAGTAGAGGGACACGACGATGCCGATGGCATTGACGGAGGCGAGGATCAGGTCGCCGATCTTGGGGATGAGCAGCGAGAGCACGGCGATGGCCACCGCGACGGCGCCGATGGCGATGGTGCCCGCCGCCGGGGTCCCGTACCGGGGGCTGACCCTGAGCCAGAGCGGGCCGAGGGTGCGGTCGCGGCTCATCGCGAACATGCCGCGCACGGTGGGGATGACACCGGACTGGAGCGAGGCGACGGCCGAGAAGGTCAGCGCGACCAGGGGCAGTGCGGCGAGCGGCCGGGTGGCGAGCCGGTCCCCGAAGAAGGTGAGGCCCTGGGCTCCGTGGCCCACCAACTCGTCGGCGGAGAGCACCCGTTGGAAGGCGAACGAGCCGAGCAGGAAGAGGCCGAGCATGGTGAACAGGGTGATGAGTCCGGCCTTGGAGGCGTCCTCGGGGTCCTTGACCTCCTCGTTCACGCTGAAGGTCGACTCGAATCCCCAGTAGCAGAAGACGGAGAGCAGCAGCCCCTGGGCGAGTGCCTGGCCGGAGGGGATGGTGAACGGGTTCAGCCAGTCCAGGCTGAAGGGGTGCGGGCCCGCGAAGAGGCCGTAGCCGCAGAAGCCGAGCAGCACCGCGTACTCGAAGACCAGGAGCCACTTCTGGAGGGCGGCCGCCGAGCGGGTGCCGACGACCGCGGTGAAGGTGACGGCGGCCAGGATCACGATGCCGATGGCGGTGGACTGGGCCGTGGAGTCGGGGTCAAGGCGCAGCCCGCCGACGCTCACCAGGCCTGCCTCGCCCGCCAGTTGGAGCAGGGCGGAGCCGGTGACGGCGGTGGTGTAGGCGAGGAAGACGACGGTGGAGACGATGCCGATCCAGCCGGTCAGGAAGCCCAGCCAGGGGCTGAGCGAGCGGCCCACCCACACATAGCCGCTGCCCATGTTGGGCTCGACCTTGTTGAGCCGGGTGTACGCGCTCGCGATGCCGAGGATCGGGATGAACGCGAGCAGCATCACGATCGGGAGGTGCAGTCCCACGGCGCCCGCCGTGACGCCGAGTCCGATGCCGATGCTGGTGGTGGCCGCCGTGGAGGAGGCGGCGATGGCGACGCCGTCGAGGACGCCGAGGCTCTTGCGCAGCACGGGTGGGTCACTGCCGTAGGGAGTGCGCACGGACTCTCCTTCGCCGAGGGGCGCTTTTCGGCCCCGATGGCGGCACATCGAACTCCGGGTGGAGCCAGTGCGTCAACGCCGTTGTCATAAGGTGCGCCGGTCCGTAGGGTGCGGCCATGAGCGAGCGAGTCGTGGCGGACGGGGAGCGGCGCCGGCGCCGGCCCACCAAGCGGGGCACGGTGCTTTCCGAGGAGCTGATCGTCGAGACCGCACTGCGGCTGATCGGCGAGCACGGGGCGGCGGCGCTGACCGTGCGCCGGCTCGGCACGGCGCTCGGCGCGGACCCGAGCGCGCTGTACCGGTACTTCCAGGACACCGACGACCTGCTGCTCGCGGTGGCGGACGAGCTGATCGGGCGCACCCTGCGCTCCTGGCGGGCGACCGGCGAGTGGCGGGCCGACCTGCGCTCGCTCGGCCTGCGCATCCACGCCGACTACCAGGCCCACCCGCAGGCGGCGGTGCTGACGTGTACGCGGGTGACCGGCCGGGTGCACGAGATGCGCTCGGTGGAGACGATCCTGGGGATCCTGCGCGGGGCCGGGTTCCCGGACGCCGAGGCGGTGCGGATCTACCACGTGTTCGTGGACCAGACCCTGGCGTTCGCGGCCCTCGACGCGACCGTGCTCACCCTGCCGAAGGAGTCCCGGGTCCTGGAGGAGCGGGCCTGGCGGGAGAAGTACGCGCGGCTCGGTGCGGACACCCATCCGCATGTGGCCGCGACGGCGCCGACCCTGGTGGCGGAGATGGGCCGCAGCGCCTATCCGGCCGCCCTGGAGATGATGCTGGCGGCGGCCGAGGCCCGGCTGCGGCACGTGCGGGCCTGAGCCGTACGGGGACGGCCTGGCGCGGCAGGACGTGAAGAAGGGCGGCGCCCCCGTGGTCCGGGGTGCCGCCCTTTCGCAGATCCGGGGTTACGGCTGGGGCTTGGCCGCGGCGATCGCGCCGACCCGCTTGCGGACGACGTACCAGCCGCCGACGAGCAGCGCCGCGATGACCGGGAGGCAGTAGATCGTGGTGCGGCCGACGCCGCCGCCGTACCACATCAGGAAGGCGACGGTCGCGAGGAAGACCAGCGTCACGATCTGCGTGTAGGGCGCCCAGGGCAGCTTGTAGGAGGGGCGCTCCAGGTGGCCCTGCTGTGCGCGGCGCCAGAAGAGCAGCGAGCAGACCATGATCATCGCCCAGGTGCCGAGGATGCCGATGGAGGCGAAGTTCAGCACGATCTCGAAGGCGTCGTCCGGCACGACCTTGTTCAGGGCGACGCCGAGGACGCCGAAGAAGGCGGTGAACAGGACGCCGCCGTACGGCACCTTGCCCTTGTTCATGACGCCGACGAACTTGGGCGCCGAGCCCGCGAGGGACATCGAGCGCAGGATGCGGCCGGTGGAGTACAGGCCGGAGTTGAGGCTGGAGAGGGCCGCGGTGAGGACCACCAGGTTCATCACGCCGGCCGCGCCCGGCACGCCGATCTTGTCGAGGACGGTGACGAACGGGCTCTGGTTCTCGGAGTACTCGGTGTACGGCAGCAGCAGCGCGAGCAGCACCACGGAACCGACGTAGAAGATGCCGACCCGCCACATGATCGAGTTGATCGCCTTGGGCAGGATCTTCTGCGGGTTCTCCGTCTCGCCGGCGGCGACGCCGCACAGCTCGACCGAGGCGTAGGCGAAGACGACGCCCTGGATGACGAGCAGCATGGGCAGCATGCCCATCGGGAAGATGCCGCCGTGGCTGGTGATGTTGGCGAAGCCCGGCGTGGAGCCGTCCACGTCGTGCTGGGTCACCACCAGGTAGATGCCGACCAGCATGAAGGCGACGAGCGCGACGACCTTGATGATCGCGAACCAGAACTCCATCTCGCCGAAGTACTTCACGGAGATGAGGTTGGCGGCGAGGACGACCGAGAGGGCGACGAGCGCGCAGACCCACTGCGGGACGTCGCTGAACATGGCCCAGAAGTGGGCGTAGGTCGCGGCCGCGGTGATGTCGGCGACGGCCGTGGTCGACCAGTTCAGGAAGTACAGCCAGCCCGCCGTGTAGGCGCCCTTCTCTCCCATGAACTCACGGGCGTAGGAGACGAAGGCGCCCGAGGAGGGGCGGTAGAGCACGAGCTCACCGAGGGCCCGTACGACGAAGAAGGCGAAGACGCCGCAGACCGCGTACGCGATCGCGAGGGAGGGTCCCGCGCCCGCCATCCGGCCGCCGGCACCGAGGAAGAGACCGGTGCCTATCGCGCCGCCGATGGCGATCATGTTGATGTGGCGGGACTTGAGGTCCTTGCTGTAACCGGCGTCACCGGCGTCGATGTGGGGGGTGCCCGTCGTCGCCCCCGCGGGGGCACTCTGGGTCTCGGCCGCAGGCATGCGGTCACTCATGGAGTAGTTCGCCTTTGTGAGGGGTCATGCGGTCGTGCGGGACCGGTCGTGCCGGTGACGCAGGTCGTCACCGTGGCGGGGACTAGCGTCACCATGGCACGGACCAGCGGCCCATAGTTCCGCCTGGCGGCACAGTTTGGCAGTGGCCAATGTCACGTAGAGACAGATTTGAGGTGTTTCTGAGGTAACTGAAAGGTATCCGGCGAGCGGAATTCGTTGCTCAGGGTACCTATGGTGCGAGGACGTCCAGCTCCTGGAGTGCGCCCACGGCGATCTCCCGGGTCAGCCGCTCGGCCTCCGCCGCGTCCCGCGCGCGGACCGCCTCGGCGACCCGCACATGCAAAGTGACGGCGGCGGGATCGGGGTCGGGGAACATCACCTGGTGGTGGGTGCGGCCGGCCAGGACCTCGGCCACCACATCGCCGAGCCGGGCGAACATCTCGTTGCCGGAGGCGTTGAGCACGATCCGGTGGAAGGCCACGTCGTGCACGAGGTACGCCTCCAGTTGCCGCCCGCGCGAGGTGGCGACCATGCCGAGGGCCTGCTCGGTGAGGTCCGCGCACTGGGCGGGGGTGGCCCGCAGGGCCGCGAGGCCCGCGGCGACCGGCTCCACGGCGGAGCGCAGCACGGTCAGCGAGCGCAGCTGGCGCGGGCGGTCGGCGCCCGCCAGGCGCCAGCGGATGACCTGCGGGTCGTACACGTTCCACTGCTCGGCCGGCTGCACGGTCACGCCGACCCGGCGCCGGGACTCGACCAGGTACATGGACTCCAGGACCCGGATCACCTCGCGCACCACCGTGCGCGAGACGTCGAAGCGCTGGGCCAGCTCATCGGTGCGCAGCACGCTGCCGGGCGGGTACTCGCCCGCGGTGATCGCCAGACCCAGGCTTTCGAGCACATGCGTGTGGAGCCCCCGGGCCTGAGTCGTCATGGCCCAAGCCTACGGGCCGCCAATGAGGCTTCAAAAGTATGACTTTTAAATCACGAACTCTTGAATATGTCGTACCTAATGAGTTTGAGTGTGCGCGAGGACATCGATGTCGAAGAGGACAGCGAGGCACCACCCGCAATGAACACTCCCCTGACCATCGTCGTGATGGGCGTTGCCGGGACCGGCAAGACCACCATCGGGCCGCTGGTCGCAGAACGGCTCGGCGTCCCCTACGCCGAGGGCGACGACTTCCACCCCGCGGCCAACGTCGCCAAGATGTCCGCGGGCATCCCCCTGGACGACGACGACCGCCTGCCCTGGCTGGACGCCATCGGCGCCTGGGCACACGGCCGGGCCGGGCTCGGCGGGGTGGTGAGCAGCTCCGCGCTCAAGCGGAGCTACCGCGACCGGCTGCGCGCGGCCGCCCCCGGAGCCGTCTTCCTGCACCTGACCGGCGACCGGGCGCTCATCGAGCACCGGATGGCCGAGCGCAAGGGCCACTTCATGCCGGCCGCGCTGCTCGACTCGCAGTTCGCCACCCTCCAGCCGCTGGGCCCCGACGAGGCGGGCGTCGCCGTCGACGTGTCCGGCACCCCCGAGGACATCGCGGAGCGGGCCGCCGCCGCGCTGCGCACGCTCACCAAGTAAGGAATCCCCACCGTGACCAGACTCAGCGTCGAGTTCCTGGCAGCGGACGCCACGCAGCCGATCACCTCGGCAGGCCACGCCCAGCTGGGCATCGCCGTACTCGCGGGCATCGCCGTCATCGTCCTGCTCATCACCAAGTTCAAGCTGCACGCCTTCCTGTCCCTGACCATCGGCTCGCTGGCGCTCGGCGCCTTCGCGGGCGCCCCGCTCGACAAGGTCATCACCAGCTTCAGCGCGGGCCTCGGCAGCACGGTCGCCGGCGTGGGCGTGCTGATCGCGCTCGGGGCGATCCTCGGCAAGCTGCTCGCCGACTCCGGCGGCGCGGACCAGATCGTCGACACCATCCTGGCCAAGGCCGGGAAGTCCGGCGGGCGGGCGATGCCCTGGGCGATGGTGGCCATCGCCTCGATCATCGGGCTCCCGCTGTTCTTCGAGGTCGGCATCGTGCTGCTGATCCCCGTGGTGCTGCTCGTCGCCAAGCGCGGCAACTACTCGCTGATGCGGATCGGCATCCCGGCGCTCGCCGGCCTGTCCGTGATGCACGGCCTGATCCCGCCGCACCCGGGGCCGCTCGTCGCCATCGACGCGATCGGCGCCAACCTCGGGGTGACCCTCGCGCTCGGCGTGGTCGTCGCCATCCCGACGGTGATCATCGCGGGCCCGGTGTTCTCGAAGTACGCGGCCCGCTGGGTCGACATCCCGGCCCCGGACAAGATGGTCCCCAGCCGTCCCTCGGAGGACCTGGAGAAGCGCCCCAGCTTCGGCGCGACCATCGTCACGGTGCTGCTCCCGGTGGTCCTGATGCTGGCCAAGGCGCTGGTGGACATCGTGGTCGACGACCCGAAGAACCACGTCCAGCGGGTCACCGACGTCATCGGCTCGCCGCTGATCGCGCTGCTCGCGGCGGTCCTGGTCGCCATCTTCACGCTGGGCCGGGCGGCCGGGTTCACCAAGGAGCGGATCTCGACGACCGTCGAGAAGTCGCTCGCGCCGATCGCGGGCGTCCTGCTGATCGTGGGCGCGGGCGGCGGCTTCAAGCAGACGCTGATCGACGTGGGCGTCGGCCAGATGATCCTGGACTTCTCCAAGGACTGGGCGATCCCCTCGCTGCTGCTCGCCTGGCTGATCGCGGTGGCGATCCGGCTCGCGACGGGCTCCGCGACGGTGGCGACGATCTCCGCGGCGGGCCTGGTGGCACCGCTCGCGGCCGACATGTCGACCGCGCACGCGGCCCTGCTCGTGCTCGCCGTCGGCGCCGGTTCGCTCTTCTTCAGCCATGTGAACGACGCCGGGTTCTGGCTGGTGAAGGAGTACTTCGGGATGAGCGTCGGCCAGACGATCAAGACCTGGTCGGTGATGGAGACGATCATCTCCGTGGTGTCGCTCGGCTTCGTCCTGCTCCTGTCACTGGTCGTCTAGCCCGCTTCCGACCCCTCGCCGTCCCGTCGGACGTCGTCCGGCTCCGGCTCCCACAGAGGGTGTTCGCGCTTCGCCCACGGCCGGTCGACCGACCCGGTGCGCATGCCACGGCGTGCCACCGGGTCGCCGATCGCCATCCACACATGCCCGGCGATCACGACGCCCACGGCCAGCGAGAGCCAGTCGTGCACGAACGTGGACCCGATCCGCACCTCGATGGGCGCCAGGTGCGTGAACCACATCAGCAGCCCGGTGCCCAGCATCACGAGGGCGGCCCCCGCGATCCAGCCCGAGTACACCTTCTGCCCGGCGTTGAACTTCCCCGCCGGCCGCGGCTCCCGCTCCCGGCGCAGGGCCGTGCGCAGCCAGGTGCGGTCGTACGGGTGGAAGCGGTTGAGCCGCCCCAGGTCGGCCCTGAACGCGCGCGAGACCAGGCCGAGCAGGACCGGCACGGGAAGCAGCGCCCCGCAGATCTCGTGCACCCGCACCACCAGTTCGCGCCGGCCCACCGCTTCGGCGAACTGCGGGACGTAGAGGACCGCCGCGGTGACCACGCAGGCGCCCATCAGCCAGGCCGTGGTCCGGTGCACCCAGCGCACCGCCGGAGTGAACCGCTTTACGGTATGCGGGAGTTCAGGAGGTGGGGTGGTCCTCGCGTCCGTTGGACCGGCCGACCCAGGCGTCGATGTCATAGCCCCGCTCCTCCCAGAATCCCCGCTCGACCTTCTGTGTCACGGTGATCCCGGACAGCCATTTCGCCGACTTGTAGAAGTACATGGGCGCCACGTACAGACGGACCGGACCGCCGTGGGCGTGGCTGACCGGCTTGTCCTGCATGCTCAGGGCGATCAACACGTCGTCGCGGCGCGCCTGTTCGAGGGTGAGGCTCTCGCTGTACGCCCCGTCGAAACAGGTGAAGCGGACGGCGCCGGCGCCCGGCCGCACCCCCGCCGCGTCCAGGAGGCGGGACAGCTGGACGCCCGCGAACGGGGTGCCGGGCACCCGCCAGCCGGTCACGCACTGCACATCGCGCACCAGCCGGGTCTGCGGCAACGCGCGCAGCGCGTCCAGGGTGTAGGTGGCGGGCTTGGTGACGAGGCCGTCGACGGTGAGCCGGTAGTCGGCGGCGCTCTTGTCGGGCACCGACGAGGCGACCGAGTAGTAGCGGAAGCCACCGCCGTTGGGCAGCAGGTTGGTGAGCCCGGTGGGGTCCTTGTCGGCGGCGGCCCCGAGGAACGATTCGAGGCCGCCCTGGACGTAGCGCGCCGAGGCCACCCCGGCCACGCCGAGGCCGAGCATGCCGAGCACGAGCCGGCGCCCCACGGGTGTGCCCCGCCTGGGCGACGGCGTTGGTTCTGGTGTCACGCGTCGATTCGAACACCCCGCGGCCGGTCCTGCCAGGGGCCACGGCCGTACGTCACCGTTCCGTCAGAAATCGCGCAGCCGGCTCACAGCTGGGCGCCCCGGCCGATCCCGGCGTGCACCTCGGGCCTGCGCGCCCGCAGCACGAGCCCCTGGACCAGGCCCGCGAGCAGCGCGAGGACGACGGTCCCGGGCAGTACCCAGTTCACCGCGTCGCCCGGGCCCGCCCCGACAAGGACGTGGAACTGCCGGACGGTGTACGCGGCGATGCCGAGCAGCGCGATGCCCGCGGCGCCCGTGGCGAGCAGCCGCCACATCCGGGCGCGGGCCGCGCCCCGGCGTACGAGGAGGACGATCACGGCGAGCGACGAGGCGGCCATCAGCAGGATCACGCCGAGCGCGCCGAGGCCGGCCGTCCAGGTGAGCAGGTGCGTGACCGGGGCGGTCGGGTCGCCGGCCGGCCAGTGGTCGGTGAGCGCGAAGGCGGCCACGAGGGCCACCGAGATAACGGTCTGGAGCAGCGAACCGGCCGCCGGGGCGCCGCTGGTGGGGCTCGTCCGGTCGAGGCCGCCGGGCAGCAGGCCTTCGCGGCCCATGGCGAAGGCGTACCGGGCGACCACGTTGTGGAGGCTGAGCAGCGCCGCGAACATGCCGGTCACGAACAGGACGTGGAGGAGCTCGGCGAAGGTGGACCCGAGGTTCTTCTCGGCGAGCGCGAACAGCAGCCCGGAGCCCTGCTTCTGGGCGGAGTCCACGATGTCCCGCGGGCCGGCCGCGAGGGTCAGCGCCCAGGAACTCAGCGCGGCGAACACGGCCACGAAGCCGACGGCGAGGAACAGGACACGCTTGACGACCGTATGCGGACGGCCGGTCTCCTCCGCGTACACCGGGGCCTGCTCGAAGCCCAGGAACGCGGTGACGCAGAAGCACACCGCGATGCCGACGCCGCCCGCGCTCAGGGTGTGCGGGTTGAAGGCGTGCGGCGAGAGGTGGCCGGCGGCCGGATTCACGAGGGCCGCGATGTCGAAGACGACGACGAGCGCGACCTCGACGGCCAGGAGCACGCCGAGCACCCTGGCGTTGAGGTCGATCCTCAGCCGGGCGAGCGCGCCGGCCAGGGCGACCGCGAGCAGCGCGGGCGCCCACCAGTCGATGGTGACGCCGCCGTAGGTGTCGAGCAGCCCGGACACCTCGAAGCCGAACAGGCCGTAGATGCCGGCCTGGAGCGCGCTGTAGGAGACGAGCGCCACATGGGCGGCGGCGGCGCCCGCGGTCGGACCGAGGCCGCGCGCGATGTACGCGTAGAACGCGCCCGCGTGGCGCACCTCGCGGCTCATCTCGGCGTACCCGACGCCGAACAGGGCGAGCACGGCACCGAGGCCCAGGAAGAGCAGCGGCTGGCCGACGGCGCCCGTCGCCGCGAACGCCGTGGGCATCACCCCGGCCACGGCCGTCAGGGGCGCGCTCGCCGCGAGGACCGCGAGCAGCAGTGCCGGGGTGCCGAGGCGGCCGGCGCGCAGCGCCCCCTCCCGTTCCTCGTAGGAGCTGATCTCGGGTTCGCTGGTCCGGCTCGCCATGCGGGGTCTGCCCTTTCGGTACTGCCTGGGATACGGGGCGCCCCTGCACCGGCCGGCCCCCTGCCGCGGTGAGTTGCCTGCGCGTGGTCGCCGTCAGCAAACCCGCACCCGGCGCTTCGCGTCAAGGCCGTTCGGCCCTTGCCGCACCGCTCAACATGCGCCTCGCGCAACGGAGTTGGGCAGGCAACGACCGGCTTAGGGTGGGCCCATGACGGATCAAGAAACCCTGCCCGAATTCCTGCTGGCCTTTCCGGGTCCCCTGCGTGACCGGCTGGTCGCGGCCGTCCTCAGCGGCGCCAAGACCTCGACGACCGGCCTGCTCGCCGACTACGAGCACGCGGGCGATCCGCTGCCGTACGTCGGGGAGCGCAGCCGCGTCATCGACTCCGCGGGCGAGGCCGTCGCCGTGATCGAGGTGACCGGGGTACGGGTCCTCCCGCTGGCCGAGGTCGACCTCCAGCACGTGATCGACGAGGGCGAGGGGGACGAGAGCGTGGCCGGGTGGCGCGCCGGCCACGAGGGGTTCTGGCGCAGCCCCGAGATGCTGGAGGCGCTCGGCGACCCCTCCTTCGAGGTCACCGACGCGACGCCGGTGATCGCCACCCGCTTCCGCGTGGTGGAACGGCTGGGGCGGGACCGGCCCGGCGGGCCCGGGCCGGCGGAACCGCCCCTGGCCTAGGACACGGCCTTCGCCGCCGCCCGGCCCGCGGCCCGGCCCGAGAAGATGCAGCCGCCGAGGAACGTGCCTTCCAGGGAGCGGTAGCCGTGCACGCCTCCGCCGCCGAACCCGGCCGCCTCGCCCGCCGCGTACACGCCCGGCAGGGGCTCGCCGCCCGGGGTGAGCACGCGCGAGGACAGGTCGGTCTCCAGGCCGCCGAGCGACTTGCGGGTCAGGATGTGCAGCCTGACCGCGATCAGCGGGCCGGCCTTCGAGTCGAGGACGCGGTGCGGGGGCGCGGTGCGGATGAGCTTGTCGCCGAGGTAGTTGCGCGCGCCCCGGATCGCGGTGACCTGGAGGTCCTTGGTGAACGGGTTGACGATCTCGCGGTCGCGGGCCACGATCTCGCGGCGCAGCGCGGCCTCGTCGATGAGGGGTTCGTCGGTGAGCGCGTTCATGCCGCGCACCAGCGAGGCGAGGTCCTTCTCGACGACGAAGTCGGCGCCGTGGTCCATGAACGCCTTCACCGGACCCGGCACATCGGCCCGGGCCCGCCCGAGGACACCGCGCACGGACTTGCCGGTCAGATCGGGGTTCTGCTCGGAGCCGGAGAGCGCGAACTCCTTGCCGATGATCTTCTGGTCGAGCACGAACCAGGTGTAGCCGTACCCGGTCTTCATGATGTGGTCGAGGGTGCCGAGCGTGTCGAAGCCGGGGAAGAGCGGGACGGGCAGCCGGTTGCCGCGCGCGTCCAGCCAGAGCGAGGAGGGGCCGGGCAGGATGCGGATGCCGTGCCGGGCCCAGATGGGGTTCCAGTTCTGGATGCCCTCGGTGTAGTGCCACATGCGGTCGCGGTTGATGTGGTGGGCCCCGGCGCGCTCGGTGATGCCGAGCATGAGGCCGTCGACATGGGCGGGGACACCGGAGAGCAGGTGCTCCGGCGGGGTGCCGAGCCGCTCGGGCCACTGGGCCCGCACGAGGTCGTGGTTGCCGCCGATACCGCCGCTGGTCACGATGACCGCCTGCGCCGTAAGCTCGAAGGATCCGGTGACGGTCCGGGTCGACGCCGTCCCGCGCCCGGCGCCGGACGGCTCCAGGATCTCGCCCGTCACGGTGTCGACGGCCCCGGCACTGCGCCCGAGGCCCGTCACGCGGTGCCGGAACCTGAACTGGACGAGCCCCCGGGCGGCGGCCTCCCGCACCCTCCGTTCGAACGGGGCCACGATGCCGGGTCCGGTGCCCCAGGTGATGTGGAAGCGGGGAACGGAGTTGCCATGCCCGTTGGCGTCGTAACCGCCCCGCTCGGCCCAGCCCACCACGGGGAAGAACCGGACTCCCCGGGCATGCAGCCACGCCCGCTTCTCGCCGGCCGCGAAGTCGACGTACGCCTCGGCCCACTGGCGCGGCCAGTGGTCCTCGTCGCGGTCGAAGCCGGCCGTTCCGTACCAGTCCTGGAGAGCGAGTGCCCGGCTGTCCTTGATCCGCATGCGGCGCTGCTCGGGCGAGTCCACCAGGAAGAGCCCGCCGAACGACCAGTGGGCCTGGCCGCCGAGCGACTGCTCGGGTTCCTGGTCGAGCAGGATCACCTTCTTGCCGGCGTCCGCCAGCTCCGCCGTGGCCACCAGGCCCGCGAGCCCCGCCCCGATCACGATCACATCGGCGTCGTACGCCATGGGCCGCTCACTCCGCTCGTCCGCCAAGTTACCCGTGCGTCAGATCTTGGGCGGGCCGTCACCCGGCGTCAACCGCCGGGGTCGGGTCACCCGGGAGGCGGCCGCGGGCCCGGGGCGCTAGGGTCGGCCAAGTCGACGCCCCCCGGCCGTACTTGAGGTGTGTACGTCGTGTCGGTTCTGGTCCTCGTCCTCGCCGTGAGCGCAGCGTGCTGTCTGGGCTCGGGTTTCGTGCTGCAGCAGAACGCGGCGCAGCACGCCCCGATCGGCGACTTCCTGTCGCCCCGGCTGCTGCTCGACCTGGTGCGCATGCCGCGCTGGCTGGCCGGGATCGGCCTGATGGTGGCGGGCATGGTGCTGAGCGCGCTGGCGCTGGGCTGGGGCGAGGTCTCGCTGGTCGAGCCGCTGGTGGCGACCAATCTGTTCTTCGCCATGTGGCTCTCCAGACTCTGGACCCGCCAGCCGCTGGGCCGTCAGGGCTGGGCCGGGCTCGCGCTGCTCGCCGGCGGGGTCACCGCGTTCATCGTGGCGGGCCAGCCGCACGGCAGCGTCTCGGAGGCCGGGGCGCTGCGGCACTGGCTGATCGTGGGTCTGGTGGTCGGCATCGCGCTGCTCCTGGCCGGCCTCGCCAAACACGACCGGCTCAGCGTGGCGGCCCCGGTCATGCTGGCCATCGCGGCGGGCCTACTGTACGGCCTCCAGGACGCGCTGACCCGGATCAGCGGCCAGCGCCTGTCGGCCGGCGGCTGGCCGGAACTCATGTCGAGCTGGCAGCCGTACGGGGTGATCGCGCTCGGCGTGACCGGGCTCGTCCTGGTGCAGAGCGCCTTCGAGACGGCCCCGCTGCGGATGTCGCTGCCCGCCCTGACGGCCGCCCAGCCGCTGGCCGGGATCGCCTGCGGGGTCGGCTTCCTCGGGGACCGGCTGCGTACCGACGCGGGCGCGCTCGCCTGGGAGGCGGCGGGCCTCGCGGCGATCGTGGCGGGCATCGTGCTGCTCGGGCTGCACCCCGCCATGCCGTCGGGCACGGCGTCGAGGGAGGAGACCCGCGACCTCCAGCCGCACTGAGGCGCGGCGCGTACCGCGTTCGGCGGATCGTGTGGCACTGGCTTTTTAATAATGCCCAGCATTAGCATGGGGGCATGGCACGGACATCGGGACCCGAGACCCGGGAGAAGCTGATCCGCGCGGCCGAGGAGGTCTTCGCGGCCCAGGGCGTGGACGGCGCCCAGCTGCGCGACATCGTCAAGCTGGCCGGGCAGAGCAACCCTTCGGCGGTGCAGTACCACTTCGGCTCGCGCGCGGGGCTGCTCGACGCGGTGATGGCCGGGCGCCAGCGGCGTACCGAGGGAGTCCTCGAAGCGCTCCTCGCGGAGGCGGTGGAGGGGACGGGCGCCTCGCAGGCCCCTCCCGACCGGAGCGGCCCGCACGGGTCGGGCGGCCCTGACCATCGGACCGGCCCGCGCGAGCCGCACGGGCGCCCGCAGGATCTGGGCGGCCTCCTCGCGGCGCTCGTCGCCGCCGAGGCGAGCGAGCTGCGCACCGGGCGCGGCCGGCGCTGTCTGCGGATCTCGGCACAGCTCAGCCACGAGAGCGGAGTCCGCACCCGGGTGCCCCATCCGACGCTGGCCGGCACCGTCTACTGGCACCTCATCGGCCGGATCGAGGACTGCCTCGCGGAGCTGCTGCCCGAGCCGGTCCGCCTGGAGCGGATCGACCTCGCGCTCACGCTCATCGGCGCCGCGATGGCCGACCGGGCCCGCCAGTACCTGGCCGGTACCGAGCCGCTGACCGGCGAGGAGCTCTTCCGCGCCGACCTCGTGGCGACCACGAACGCCCTGCTCACGGCTCCCCCACCCGCACTCACCACCCCTAAGGACGCGAAATGAACGACCTCACCGGCAAGACAGTGATCATCACGGGCGGCGCCCGCGGGCTCGGCGCCGAGGCCGCCGGCCAGGCGGTCGCGGCCGGCGCCCGCGTGGTGATCACGGACGTCCTGGACGAGGAGGGCCGGGCCACCGCCGAGGCCCTGGGCGCGAACGCCCGCTTCCTGCACCACGACGTCACCTCCGAGCGGGACTGGGCGCGGGCCGCCGAGTTCGCGGTCGCGGAGTTCGGCGCGCTCCACGGCCTGGTGAACAACGCGGGCATAGCCGCGGGCACCCTCCTGGAGGCCGAGTCCGTCGACTACTTCCGCAAGGTCCTCGACATCAATCTCACCGGTGTCTTCATCGGCATGAAGACGGTGGTCCCCGCGATGAGGGAGAGCGGTGGCGGCTCGATCGTCAACATCTCCTCGGCCGCGGGCCTGATGGGCCTGGCCCTGACGGCCGGTTACGGCGCCTCCAAGTGGGGCGTGCGCGGCCTGACGAAGATCGGCGCGGTGGAGCTCGGCACCGACCGGATCCGGGTCAACTCGGTGCACCCGGGCATGACGTACACCCCGATGACCGCCGCGGTCGGCATCGAGAAGGGCGAGGGCAACTATCCGAACACCCCGATGGGCCGGGTGGGCGAGCCGGACGAGATCGCGGGCGCGGTCGTCTTCCTGCTCTCGGACGCGGCGTCCTACGTCACCGGCGCGGAGCTGGCGGTGGACGGCGGCTGGACCACCGGGCCGACCGTGAAGTACGTGATGGGCCAGTGAGCCGCGCCGGGGCCCTCGCCGGTGACCCGCGCCGGCGGTGACGTCCGCCGGCGGTGCCCAGCATGGCCAGTGACGTGCGCCGGCGGTGACGTGCCGGCCGGGTGCCGCGCGGCCGGTGCTTTCATGGCCCCATGAATCCGGCTGACGAAATCCTGGACATCGTCGACGAGCACGACACCGTGACCGGGCAGGCCCGGCGCGCCGACGCCTACGCGCGCAACCTGCGCCACCGCTGCGTGTTCATCCTGGCCCGCGACGCGACGGGCCGGATCTTCGTGCACCGCCGCACCCCGGACAAGCTCGTCTTCCCCTCCCTGTACGACATGTTCGTCGGCGGGGTGGTCGGCGCGGGCGAGTCGTACGACAGCGCGGCGCTGCGCGAGGCCGAGGAGGAGCTCGGTGTGTCCGGACTGCCCCGGCCGGTGCCGCTGTTCAAGTTCCTCTACGAGAACGGCGAGCAGAGCTGGTGGTCGTCGGTGTACGAGGTGCGCTGCGAGCTGCCGGTGAACCCGCAGGTGGAGGAGGTCGCCTGGTACGACTTCCTGCCGCTCGCCGAGCTGGAGGGCCGCATCGGCACCTGGGAGTGGGTGCCGGACGGGCTCGCGGCCTGGCGGCGGCTGTGCGACTCGGGGCTCGGCCTGTCCTGAGGGGCCGCCGGGTAGGGTGCGGCGAGTGATCACGATCGTGCAGACCCTGCGGCTGTGGTTCGCGCCCCAGCGCATCGGCGAGGAGGGCGAGACCCCCGACTACCGGTTCTCGCTCGCCAACGAGCGGACCTTCCTGGCCTGGATCAGGACGTCGCTGGCGCTGGTCGGGGGCGGCTTCGCGGTCGATCAGTTCCTGCCGGACCTGCGCTGGGGCGTCCGGGTCGCGCTCGCCCTCGCGCTGCTGGCGGCGGGGGTGCTGTGCGCGCTGCGGGCGGTGAACCACTGGGTGCGCTGTGAGCGCGCGATGCGGCGCGGCGAGGACCTGCCGGTCTCGCGCTTCCCCACCCTGCTGAGCCTCGCCGTCGCGGTGGTCGCCGTGGTGATGGTGGTGGTCGTCGTCTTCGGCTGGGCCGGCTGATGCCGTCGCCGGCTCCGGCCCGCGACCCCGGCCTCCAGCCGGAGCGGACCCGGCTCGCCTGGCGGCGCACCACCCTGTCCTGCACGGTGGCGGCCGTGCTCGCCGCCAAACAGGCGCTGCACCAAGGGAGTTCACCCCTCGCGCTCGTGGCGGTGACGCTCAGCGGCCTCGTGTGGCTCGGCTTCCTGGCCGTGGCGCACCGGCGCATCCAGACCCTGAGCGGCGACGGGCGGCCCCGGGTGCTCGGGGTGCGCGCCGCCCTCGCCGCGGCGGCGTGCACGGTGGCCCTGGCCTGTTTCGCCGTCGCCATGCTCTTCTGAACCCACCTCTCGTGAACGGCGCGGCCACGCGGCGCGCGCCGGAATTCGAGGGTCGGCCTGGACGGCATACCGACTGGTCGGTAGCGTGTCTTCGACACGATGCCCGACCCGTTCCGGAGGTGCCGCAGATGAGCACAGTCCCCCCGCCAGGCCTCGACCCGGAGCGGCTGCGGGCCCACCTCGACCGCGTACGGCCGGGACTTGTCAGCGGACCGCTCCAGGGCCGGCTGATCGAGGGGGGCCGCTCGAACCTGACGTACGTCGTCACCGACGGGACCGGCCGGTGGGTCGTGCGGCGGCCGCCGCTCGGCCACGTCCTCGCCACCGCGCACGACATGAAGCGCGAGCACCGGGTCATCAGCGCCCTGCACCCCACGGCCGTCCCGGTGCCCGAGCCGGTGCTGCTCTGCGAGGACGAGTCGGTGCTCGGCTCGCCGTTCTACGTCATGGAGTACGTGGCCGGCACGCCGTACCGCACCGCCGAACAGCTCGCCCCGCTCGGCGCCGAGCGGACCAGGGCGGCCGTGCTCGCCCTGGTCGACACACTCGTCGAACTGCACGCGGTGGACCCCGGGGCGGTCGGGCTCGGCGACTTCGGGCGGCCCGAAGGATTCCTCGACCGGCAGCTGCGCCGCTGGGGCAAGCAGCTCGACGCCTCCCGCAACCGCGAGCTCGGCGGCATCGACGAACTGCACGCGGCCCTCGGGCGCGAACTCCCCGTCTCGCCCGCGCCCACCGTCGTGCACGGCGACTACCGCCTCGACAACGTCCTGATCGGCGACGACGACCGGATCAAGGCGGTCCTCGACTGGGAGATGTCCACCCTGGGCGACCCGTTGACCGACCTCGGCCTGCTCGTGATGTACAGCGCGCGGCTGGAGGTCGCGGACTCGCCGGTCTCCACCACGGCCGGCGCCGCCGGACACCCCTCCCCCGCCGAGCTGATCGAGCGCTACGCGGCCGGCTCGGGGCGCGACACCTCCGCCATCTCCTGGTACACGGCGTTCGCCTGGTTCAAGCTCGCCGTGATCCTCGAAGGCATCCACTACCGCTACACCCTCGGCCAGACCGTGGGCGCCGGCTTCGACCGCATCGGCGAGCTGGTCCCGGTCTTCATCGAGCACGGCCTCACGACCCTTCAGGAAGGCTGAACGCCCCTCATGGACTTCGCATTCGACGCCCGCACCGAAGAACTGCGGACCACGCTCCTCGCCTTCATGGACACGCACGTCCACCCCGCCGAGACCACCGCCCACGAGCAGCGCGCCCTGCTCGCCTCGCCGTGGGACACCCCGCAGGTGGTGGAGGACCTCAAGGCCGAGGCGCGTCGCCAGGGTCTGTGGAACCTGTTCCTGCCCGACGCGGAGTACGGTGCGGGGCTCACCAACCTCCAGTACGCCCCGCTGGCCGAAATCACGGGCCGTTCCCCGCACTTGGCGCCCACCGCCCTCAACTGCGCGGCCCCGGACACCGGGAACATGGAGGTGCTCTCCCAGTTCGGCTCGGAGGAACAGAAGAAGCAGTGGCTGGAGCCGCTGCTCGCCGGGGAGATCCGCTCCGCCTTCGCGATGACCGAGCCGGAGGTCGCCTCCTCGGACGCCACCAACATCGAGACGCGGATCGAGCGGGACGGCGACGACTACGTCATCACCGGGCGCAAGTGGTACATCTCCGGCGCGATGAACCCGGACTGCAAGATCTTCATCGTGATGGGCAAGACCGACCCGGCCAACGCCGACGTGCGCCGCCAGCAGTCGATGATCCTGGTCCCGCGCGACACCCCCGGCGTCGAGATCCGCCGCGCCATGCAGGTGTACGGCTACGAGGACCACTACCACGGCGGCCACGCCGAGGTCGTCTTCCACGGGGCCCGGGTGCCCGCGAGCAACCTGGTCGGCGAGGAGGGCGGCGGCTTCGCCATCGCCCAGGCCCGCCTGGGGCCGGGCCGGATCCACCACTGCATGCGCCTGATCGGCATGGCCGAGCGGGCGATCGAGCTGATGTGCCGCAGGGCCGTGTCCCGTACGGCGTTCGGCAAGCCGATCGCTCAGCAGGGCGTGGTGCGGGAGTGGATCGCGGACGCCCGGGTCGCGGTCGAGCAGCTGCGGCTGCTCGTCCTGAAGACGGCCTGGCTGATGGACACCGTGGGCAACCGCGGGGCGCACACCGAGATCCAGGCCATCAAGATCGCCACCCCGCGCACCGTCGTCGGCATCATCGACAACGCGGTGCAGCTGTACGGCGCGGGCGGCGTGAGCCAGGACTTCCCGCTGGCCGAACTGTGGGCCGCGGCAAGGACGTTGAGGCTCGCGGACGGTCCCGACGAGGTGCACCAGCGCTCGCTCGCCCGCCGCGAACTGAAGAAGTACCTCTAGCGGCGCGGCAGTTCGGGTTCAGGGCCGCAGCGCGCGGAGCAGCAGGTCGGCGAGGTGATCGGCGACCTGCTGCTGGGTGAGCGGCCCGTCCGGCCGGTACCAGGTGGACAGGTGGTGGACCGAGCCGAAGTGGTAGTCCACCACCAGGTCGGCCGGGGTCGCGGTGGAGAACACCCCGGCGGCCTGGCCCTCCTCGATGAGCGCCCGGAACCGCTCGTGGTAGCGGCGGCGCTCGGCACGCACCTGCTTGTTCTTCTCGGGGCTCAGCTGGTGCATCGAGCGGAAGAAGATCGCGGCGTCGTCGAGGTTGTCGATGGTGGTGACCACCACGTCGGCGGCCGCCTCGCGCAGCCGCTGCTCGATGGGCGCGTCCGCGCCGGCGAACGCGTCGAGCCGCTCCTGCTGGAGGCGCAGGACCCGGGCGTACACCTCCTGGAGGAGGTCCTCCTTGGAGCCGAAGTAGTGGTAGAGCGCGCCCTTGGTGACGCCGGCCGCCTCGACGATCTCCTGCACGGAGGTGCGGTCGTAACCGTTCTCCGCGAACAGGCGGGTGGCGGCGGCGAGGAGCCGCTGGGGGACGGGGGTGGTGCCGCTCGTGTCCGTCGCCTTGGCCATCGCCGCCGCCTTTCTCTCGTACGTGCGCGCGGGGCCGTGGCCCCTCGCCCTGTTCCGGTCCTGCTGTGTCCCGCTGTGTCCCGCGCCGGTCGCTACGCCTGGGTGCGCAGTTCCCGCCTGAGGATCTTCCCACTCGTGGTCTTGGGAAGCTCCGCCAGGACCTCCACCTCGCGCGGGTACTTGTAGGCGGCGAGCCGCTCCTTGCAGTACGCGGCGAGCTCGGCCGGGTCGGCCTCGGCGCCCGGGCGCAGGCTGACGTACGCCTTCACGCTCTCGCCCCGGTAGGCGTCGGGGATCCCCACGACGGCCGCCTCGCGGACGGCGGGGTGGGTGTAGAGGACGTCCTCCACCTCGCGCGGCCAGACCTTGAAACCGGACGCGTTGATCATGTCCTTCATCCGGTCGACCACGTAGAGCCAGCCGTCGCGGTCCATGAAGCCGATGTCGCCGGTGCGCAGCTCCCCGTCGGGGAACGCCTCGGCGGTGGCGTCGGGGCGGCGCCAGTAGCCGGGCACCACCTGGGGTCCGCGCACCACGATCTCGCCGTGCTCGCCGAACGGCACGTCGTTGCCTTCGAGGTCGACGATCCGCACCACCGTCTCGGGCCCGGGCACACCGACGGAGAGCGTCCCGGAGACCGGGTCGACGGGCGCCTCCTTCTCGGGCGGGACCGAGGCACAGGGGGCGGTGCACTCGGTCAGGCCGTAGCCGTTGCGGATGTACGGTCCGAAGCCCTCGCGGAACTTCTCGACGAGCGCGGGCGGCAGGGGCGCGCCGCCCGACGAGATGACCTCGAAGGAGGCGAAGTGCTCCCGGGTGACGCCGGGGGTGGCCGCGAGCGCCATGAAGGCCGTGGAGGGTCCGACCGTGTAGGCGGGGCGGTGTTCGGCGAACGCGTCGAGGACGACGCCCGGGTGGAAGCGGTAGGCCAGGATCAGGGTGCCCGCGTTGGCCACGCAGGCGGCGAGTTCGCAGACCATGCCGGTGATGTGGAAGAGCGGCGCGAGCGCGAAGTAGCCCGAGCCTTCGGCTATCGGATGTCCAGTGCGCTGCCTCTCCGCGTTGTAGGTGATGCCGCGATGGGTGTTCATCGCGCCCTTGGGCGTCCCGCTGGTGCCGGAGGTGTAACTGATCAACGCCGTGTCGGCGGCGGAGAGTTCCCGGTCCGAGGGAGCTTTCAGTCCCTGCCGCGCGACGGTGACGAGATCGTCGGCGCCGGCCGGTACGGGGAGCCGCTCGTGCCCGCCGAAGACCCGTTCGTCGTCGAGGCTCTGGAGGTCGAGCTCGCAGGCCGTGAGCGCGATACGGACCGTCGACCCGGCGGCCGTGTCCCGCAGGTACCCCTCCCAGGCGCGGTCGGAGCAGACCAGGGCGGTGACCTCGGCGTCGCGCAGGACGTGGGCGACCTCGCCCGACTTGTACATCGGGTTGAGCGGGACGACGGTGGCCCCGGCCTTCCACGCGCCGAGCAGGGCGATCACGAAGTGCGGGGTGTTCTGGAGCATGAGCGCGACGCGCTCGCCGGGGACCAGGCCCCGGGCGACGAGGTGGCCGGCCACCGAGTCGGACAGCGCGTCGGTCTCGGCGTAGCTGAGACGGCCGTCGAAGTAGACGAGCGCGGTGTGTTCGGGGGCGCGAGCGACGGCCGCCCGGAAGGAGTGCAGCACCGTCTCGGGCGGGCTTATGTCCGCCCGCTGGGCCTCACTGAGCTGGGCGAGCCAGGGCTTGGCCGCGTAGATCGAGGTCATTCGGCGTCGGCCTCCCACTTCTGCTGGAGGTGGTTCATGCTGGTCAGCCAGCGGTCCGGGGTGGCGGCCCGGGCCGTGTAGTAGTCGGCGACCTCGGGGTGGGGCAGCACCAGGAAGCGGTCCTCGGCCATCGCGGCGAAGAGGGCGTCGGCCACCTGGTCCGGTTCGATCGCGGTGGGCCGTAGCACGAGGTCGCCGGCCGTTCCGGTGGCGGCCAGCATGTCGGTGCGGACCCCCTGCGGGCAGATGGCGTGCACCTTCACGCCCCGGTGGCGGTAGGTCAGCGACAGCCACTCGGCGAAGGCGAGCGCGCCGTGCTTGGTGACGCTGTACGGGGCCGCGCCGATCATGGTGAGCAGCCCGGCGGCCGAGACGGTGGACACGAAGCGTCCGCTGCCGCGCTCCAGCCAGTCGGGCAGCAGTTCCTTGGCCGCGCGGACGTGGGCCATGACGTTGACGTCCCAGGCCGCGGCCCATACGTCCTCGGGGGCGGCCTCCGAACCGCCCGAGCCCAGGCCCGCGTTGGCGCAGTAGATGTCGATGGTGCCGCCGAGCGCGTCGCGGGCGGGGCCGACGATCGCCGAGGCGTCGCCGGGTACGGCGATCGCGCCGATCTCCTCGGCGGTTCCGCGCGCCTTGTCCGCGTCGAGGTCGTTGACGACCACGCGGGCGCCCTCCGCCGCGAATCTGCGGGCGAGGGCGGCTCCGATGCCGCCGCCCGCGCCGGTGACGACGACTGCGGGGCTGTGCCCCGGCTGTCCCGTGCTCATCTGGACCCGCCTCTCTGCGTGCCGAATGCTCCGACAGACTAACCAGTCGGTATGCCCGGGGGAACCCCCGCCCGCCGCACGTGGCCGCTCGTCCGTCCACCGTGCGTGGCTGGTTGCGCAGTTCCCCGCGCCCCTAGCGGCGCTGGGTGCGGGGCATCTTCAGCCCGTCATGGGGGCCCCCTGGCCCTTGAGGCCTTGGGGGAGTTTGAGGACGAGCGGCCTTAAGGCGCGATACGGGGTCCGGGGCGGCGCCCCGGGCAACCAGCACCCCCCTTCCCGCCGCCCCCGGAGGGACGCGGCGCGGGGGATTCCGGTCCGGCAGCGCGACGGCTAGCGTTCGGTCGAACCGAGGAGGTTGGGGATGGATCTGTCCAGACGGGGCGTGCTCGCGAGCGCCCTGGCCGCAGGAGCCCCCGGCACGGGCAGCGCACGCCCCGCCCGGGCCCCAGGCATCCGTACCGGCTTCGACCGCCTCGCGGCCGAGGGCTACACCACCCTGGCCGGCCAGAGCGTCGGCATCGTCACCAACCCCACGGGCGTGACCCGGGACGTCCGCCACATCGTGGACGTCCTGCACGCCGACCCCCGCGTGAAGCTCACCGCCGTCTTCGGCCCGGAACACGGCTTCCGCGGCACCGCGCAGGCCGGCGGCTCCGAGGGCCGCTACGACGACCCGGCCACGGGCCTGCCCGTCTACGACACGTACACCAAGAGCGGCCAAGCCCTCGCCGACGTCTTCACCGCCTCAGCCGTGGACACCGTCGTCTTCGACATCCAGGACGTCGGGGCCCGCTTCTACACCTACATCTGGACGCTCTACGACTGCATGGAGGCCGCCGCCCTGGCCGGCAAGCGGTTCGTCGTCCTGGACCGGCCCAACCCGGTGACCGGCCGGGCCGCGTACGGCCCGGTCCTGGACCCCGCGTTCGCCACGTTCGTCGGGCGCGAGCCCATCGCGCAGGCCCACGGAATGACGGCGGCCGAACTCGCCCGGCTCTTCAACGCCGAGTTCCTCGGCGGCAGGGTCCGTCTGACGACCGTCGCGATGGCCGGGTGGCGGCGGTCCGACTTCTACGACCGCACCGCGCTGCCCTGGGTGCCGCCAAGCCCCAACATGCCCACCCCGGACACCGCCCTCGTCTACTCCGGCACCTGTCTCTTCGAGGGCACCAACCTGTCGGAGGGGCGGGGCACGACACGGCCCTTCGAGCTGCTCGGCGCCGAGGGGATCGACGGCCGTTGGGCGGCCGCCCTCCAGCAACTCGCCCTGCCCGGCGTCCGGTTCCGCGAGGCGTACTTCGCCCCCACGTTCTCCAAGTTCGAGGGCAAGACCGTCGGCGGCGTACAACTCCACGTGTTCGAGCGCGAGTTGTACGATCCGGTACGCACCGGCATCGCGCTCCTGGTGACCGCCAAGCGGGTGTGGAGCGGTTTCGCCTGGCGGTCGGACCACTGGATCGACAAACTCACCGGCTCGGCCCTGGTGCGGACGATGATCGACGCCGGTGCCACCACGGACGAGGTCGTGGCCGCCTGGCAGCCGGGGCTCGAAGCGTTCCGCACCGTACGCCGCGAGTACCTGATGTACGGCTGAGCCGGACCGGGTAGCGCACGAGTCCGCCGTGTCCCGCATATGGCCAGCCCCACCTCCCGGCGGGACGATGGTGGCGCTCATCGTCGAGCGGACCGGAGGTCGGGTCATGACGGACATCGGAGTCGAGCCGTACCGGGAGATCACCTTCGACGCGGACGGCGACGCCGATCCCGCCGAGCGCACGGCCCTCACCGGCGTGGACGTCACCGATCTGGTGCTGTTGGCGCACGGCTGGAACAACACCCCCGACACGGCCAGGAGCCTGTACCGGGCCTTCTTCGCGGCGTTCCCCGCGCTGCTCACGGGCGCGGCCGGGGTGCGGCTCGGGTACGGCGGAGTCACCTGGCCGTCGATCCGCTTCACCGACGAGACGATCCCGAACTTCCCGCACGCCACGGCGGCCCCCACCGGCCCCGGGCTCGACGACGCGACCGTCTCCGCGCTCAAGGGGTTCTTCCCCGGACAGGACGCCGCGATCGACCGGATCGCCGCCCACTTGGACCAACGCCCCGACGACGAGGCCGCGTTCACCGATTTCGCGCGGCTGACCCGGCAGCTGGTGACGGAACCGGCGGGCGGTTCCGGAGCCCTCGGCGACCTGGGCGCGGAGGACGGACCCGGCGTGTCGCCCGCGCTCCTGACCGACGACATCCTGGCCCTGTGCCAGCGGTTCACGACCGCCCTCGCCGACACGGGCCTGGCCGTACAACCGGGCCCGCCGGGGCCCTCGTTCTCGATCGGCGGCTCCCTCAAGCACCTCTGGGACGGCGCGAAGGAGGTGCTGCGCCAGACGACGTACTACGAGATGAAGCACCGGGCGGGCACGGTGGGACAGCTCGGGCTCGGCCCGCTGATCGGTCAACTCGCCGCCGCGCGGCCGGACTTGCGGATCCATCTCGTCGGGCACAGCCAGGGCGCGCGGCTTGTCGCCTTCGCGCTGAAGGGGCTGCCGGGCGGGGCCCGCAATGTGAAGTCGGTGACGCTGCTCGAAGGCGCCTTCTCGCACTACGCCTTCGCCGAGCGGCTGCCGGACGGCCTCTCGGGGGCGGGTGCGCTCAGTGACGCGCAGGGCCGGGTCGACGGCCCGGTCGTGTCCTGCTACTCGCACTTCGACACCGCGCTCGGCGTCATCTACCCGCTTGCCTCCGCGCTGTCCGGGGACTACGCGAGCGCGCTGCCCGGCCTCGACCGGCGGTGGTGGGCGATCGGCCACGACGGGATCCAGGGCGTGAGCCCCTGCACCACGCTCACGCTCGCCGAGGCGCTGCGCGACGGCGTGCCGGACTCGGGCTGCGTCAGCGTCGACGCGGCCGCGGTGGTGAAGCAGGGCGGGCCGCCGTCCGGCGCGCACAGCGACATCTGCCACCCGGAGCTGGCCCGGGTGGTGCTGGCCGCGGGCCGGATCCTTCGACCCTGACCCGCGGCCGCGCGTTCCCTAGCGGTGGCTGGGGAACTCGACCACCTGCTGATAGGTGGGCCGGTTCTGCCAGTTGATGGCGGACTGGGTGATGCCGCCGAGCGGGCGCTGCACGATGCTGTCGGCGCACCACTGGTCACCCGCCGAGCAGCCGGCGTCCCCGGGATAGACCTGGGCCGGGGTCTTGGCGGCGGCCTGCTTGAGCGTGCCGAGCAGGCTGTCGCGGCAGGCGGCGAGCTGGCCGCCGCCGCAGTAGGCGCGGGCCAGCGGTCCCTGCACGTTCTCGCCGAGGACCGTCCTCAGGTCCTTGTCGACATAGCTCCACCAGCCGTACTGGAAGGCGGATCCGGCGTGCGAACCGGTCGGCCCGTGCCCGGCCGAGGGCGCTTCGTCGATGCCGAGGTTGGCGGTCAGGGCGTTGTAGAGCGGGTCGCCGAGACCGGGCCGGAACTCGCCCTCGACGAGCAGCGGCCACCAGGCGTCCATCAGACGCACCGCGTCGGGGTGGGTGTAAGTGTGCGAGCCCTGCGAGGTCTCGCGGCGCTGAGTGCCGTCGGCCTGCCATGCCTCCAACTGCTGTACCGCTGTCGCCAGTTGGGGATCGGTGATGGGCGTGCTGCGCAGCACCTTGAGGAGCTCGGGCAGCACGTCCTCGCCGCGCAGGTCGGTGACGGCGGCCTGGGCCATGGCCCGGGTGAGCGAGGAACGGGTGACGCCGCCCTGGGCGACCAGGGCCTTCACCCGGTCGTCGAGGAGGTCGACGCGGTGCACGGAGCCGTCACCGAAGCCGGCCGTGGAGTAGTCCTTGGCCTGCTTGTTGTTCCAGGACACGTAGTAGTCCTGGCCCACCGACTGGGGGTGCTGGGCGGGCGGTGTGTAGGCCGCCGTGTTGGCGGCGGGGTCGAAGCCCTGCCATTCGTAGGCCTGTTCCGCCTTGACGGGCAGCGAGGGGTCGACGTCCGGATCGCGCACCGGGTTCAGGCCGCTGTTGTAGTACGCGGCGGTGCGGGAGTCCGCGTAGAACCAGTTGAAGGTGTAGTCGACGGACTGCGCCGCTTCCTGGAAGCTCTTGGCGTCCTTGACGAAGGAGGGGTCGTTCATCATCTGGAAGCCGATGATCGAGTCGGCGTCGTGGCGGTAGGTCGAGCGCAGTGAGGTGTACGCGACGGGCTTGCCGCCGACGGTCGCACGGGCCGTGACGATGCCGTAGTTGGTGCGCCACACCTGCATCCGGTAGGAACCGGCCGCGGTGGTGTCGGCGACGGTCGGCTTCCAGCTGTTGGTCTTCTCCAGCTTCTCCATCGGCGTGCACACGCCGCGGTAGACGTAGTGGGTGGCGTCCTGGCACAGCTCCACCGCATAGGTATCGGTGATGTCCTGGCCCGCGGAGGTGGCCGACCAGGCGTAGTCCTGGCCGCGGCCGAGCTGGACGTACATGCCCACCCCGGCGAAGGAGGCGCCGCGGGCGCTGATGCCGGGGCCCTGGATCTCTTGCAGCATCAGCAACTGTGGCGCGAAATAGCCGGTTTGGGGACCGAACACCGCGACAGGGTTACCGCTCGCCGTGTGCGAGCCCGACACCACGAGCGCGTTGGACATGCCGCGCGGCTTGCCGAGGTCGACGCCGGGCAGCACGCCGTTGTCGTACACGCCCTTCAACGGCTTCAGCTTCTGCGGAACTTTGACGTCGGCCTTGGCATTGGTGTTCGCCGAGCCGGTGCGGTCGTAGACGAGCTGCTCGGGGACGACGGAGCCGGGGTCGGGCAGCGCGGCGCCCTGGGCGTTGGCGGGCTTGCCCGCGTACGGGAAGCTGGTGCCGTCGTGCACGGTGAGCGTGGCCTCGGGGTCGTTGCGCTCGCGGAAGGACTCCCAGACCTTGGTGCCGTCGGCGACGCCGTACTTGGCCTGGGCCGCCTGGAGCGAGAGCGCGGCCTGCACCTCGCCGCCGCCTCCCCCGCCGAAGAGCCCGCCCACCACGGAGGCGAGCGCGATCAGGTCGGTGAGCTTGAAGGGCTGGATCTCCCCCACGTTCGTAATGGAGTCGATCTTGCCGGTCAGGACGTACTCGCCGGGGAAGTAGCGGCCGTCCTTGGACTGCTTGGCATAGGCGTTGATGCCGTCCACATAGGCCTGCGCGTCGGCCATGGCCTGCTCGCCGCGGGCGCCGTTGCCGGTGCGGATGCGGTCGACCTGGGCCTGGAGGTCGGCCTCGGTGTACGGGGCCTGCGGCCAGAACTCCTGCTCAAGGCCCTGGTTGGCGAGGGCGCCGCCCGCGAAGGAGGTCAGCTCGCCGCGGCCGATGTGCCGGAAGAGGTCCATCAGCCAGAGCCGGTCCTGCCCGGCCGCGTACCCGGCGCCGTACTCGGTGCCGTAGCGCGTGGTGCCCTTGATGTGGGGCACGCCCGTCGCCTTGTCCCGGGTGATGGTGACGTCGGGGCGGGGCGAACTGGTCGACTGCGCCTGGCCGCTCGGCACCCCGAAAGAGGCGTCGTTGAAGAAGGTGTTGAGCTTGTCGTCGGTGAGCGAGGACTGCCCCGCCACCAGCGCGTCGTACTTGCCGAGTTCGTCGTCGCTGTGCGCGGGGTGGGTCCCGAACACCTTGTTGCCGAGGATCTCGACGAGCGTGGCGTTGCCGTTGGCGCCGGGCGGCAGGATGTCGGAGCACTGCCCCTGGCAGTGGTCGCCGTCGGTGGGCTCGGCGGCGCCGGCCGGGATGGCGGGGCCGAGCAGGGCGGCGGAGAGGGCGATGACGGTGGCGGCGCAGGCGGCGGCTCTGCCGCGTCCGATACCGGTCACGCGTCGAAGTCTGCTGGATTTTCCGGGTGTTGTGAGCCTTGCGGTGCGTCGTCGCATGCGCGCTCCTAGTGGGGGCCGATGCGCGGGAGGCTACTGGGGGGTACGGCGCGCCGTAAGGTGAACATGCGTCACCTTCTCCGAATCCCCACATGCCCGCCCGATCGGCTCCGCGAGCGCGGCGGCGTACCACCGGAAGCTGTGCCCTTTCGGCCTCCGTCGGCGCGCGTATTCCTTCCGGGCTTCGCAGGGTTATGTGGGGCGGATGAATGCGGGCCATGCGGATGATGCGCAAGTGCCCAGAGGGATCGGATGGGTTGAAGGGATTCGGGAGGTGCCGGGTGACCTCGCCCACAGCCGCCCCGAGGCCGCCCCCGGCACGCCTTCAGCCTGGTACTTCGCGTGTTGTCGCAGGTCGATGGGGTAACCGTTGCATACGGGCCACGTTGTGAGGAGTTCCTGAGAATCGGATTCCAACCCTTGGGACAGGGTAGGCGAATCCCCCGTAATGGACTCCATCGGAATTTCGATGGAGCCGGATCGCCTTCCGGTACGTCCATTCCTCGACGCCGAAGTACGAGCGACGGAGGTGGCAGGGCCATGGCTGGTTTCCGCAGTCTGGCGAGACAGGTGCGCGACCCGAGGAACGACCTCGCGTTGCGGCGCTATTCGCTGCGCAAGTGTCTGGAGAGGTTCGCCCCGTACGGGCACCGGGCGACCTGGGACCATCTGTGCGGCAGGCACCGCATCGGGCCCGAGGACCGGGCCCCCGATCCGGCGCGGCTGGTGGCCGCGCTGGAAGAGCTGGAGGCGGCCAGGACGGTCTGGCTCGCCTATGAAGTGGAGTTCGCGGCGCGCAGGAAGCGCGAGAAGCACGCGGGGCTGCGGCGCCCGGGCTCCTTCGACGACTGGCACCGGCGCACCTGGGGCGGTTTCGGGGTGGCGTGGTGCGACGATCCGGGTACGCACCCCACCGAGCCGCTGGCCGAGGTGCTCGGCCGCATGATCGCGGCGCTGCGGACCACGCCCGGCGCGGTGTGTCCGGTGTGCGGCGCGAACCGGCTGGTGTGGAGCCAGGACCTGTCCCACGAACCGTGGTTCGGGCCGGTCTGCTCGGGCTGCGGCATTCTGGTCCCGCGTCCCGTGCTGACCACCGAGGCGCTGACGCGGGCCAAGGCGGTACGGCGCGGAGAGCTGGCATCGGTGGCGTGAGCGGCGCGGGGGCGAGCCGACTCTCCCCCGCGTTGCCAGGAGACCGTCCGCCGGCCGTGGGCCCCGGGCGGCTGTCAGTGGGCTCTGGCACCATCGAACGCATGATTCAGGTCTGTCTGAACGGCGCACGCGGTGCGGGCGACGGCGCGGCGGTGCCAATGTCCCCGGCCGCTCTCGCCGAGTCCGCGGCGGCCGCCGTGGCGGCGGGCGCGGCGGAGGTCCATGTCCATCCCAAGACCCCGTGCGGCAGCGACTCGCTCTCCCCGCGCGTGGTGGGCCCGGCGGTCGAGGCGATACGGGCCGTGGTGGACGTACCGGTCGGGGTGACCACGGGCGCCTGGGCGGAGCCGGATCCGGCGCGCCGCGTGGAGCGCGTCCGGTCGTGGACGGTGCTGCCCGACTACGCCTCGGTGAACTGGCACGAGGACGGCGCCGAAGAGGTGGCGGCCGCCCTGCTCGACCGGGGCATGGGCATCGAGGCGGGCATCCGGTCCGGCACCGACGGGGCCCGCCTCTTCCTCAACTCTCCTTACGCGTCAAGGGTGTTGCGCGTGCTGGCCGAGGTGGTCGACCCGTCGGCCGAGACCGCCGGGCCGACGGCTCACGCCCTGCTCGCCGAGCTGGGCGGCGCGCACGGCAGACCCGTGCTGCTGCACGGCCAGGAAGCCTGCACCTGGCCGGTGCTGCGCCTGGCCCGCTCGCTCGGCCTCGACACACGCATAGGCCTGGAGGACGTCCTGGTACTGCCGGACGGCGAACGGGCCGCATCCAACGCCCAGTTGGTGAGGGCGGCACTGGCCGGCGCGTGAGCTCGGCACGGGCGTACAGGTGAGGACGGCACGGGCGTACAGGTGAGGACGGCACGGGCGTGCGGGTGAGGACGGCGCCGGCGTGGACGTGCGGGCCGGGCCGGGTCGTGCCGCTTGCCCACCCTTACCGATCCGCCCCCGCCCTCAGTCCTTGCGCTCGGCGAGCAGCCGGGAGCCGACCCGGGTGGTGCCGAAGACATCGTCCGGGTTGGACAGGACGCAGTTGTCCAGAGACAGGCAGCCGCAGCCGATGCAGTCCGAGAGGTGGTCGCGCAGGCGGCCCAACTGGCTGATGCGCCGGTCGAGTTCGGTGCGCCAGTTCTCGGAGAGCCGCGCCCAGTCCTCCTTGGTGGGCGTGCGCTCCTCGGGGAGTTCGGCCAGGGCGTCCCGGATCGTGGCGAGCGGAATGCCGACGCGCTGCGCGGCCCTGATGAAGGCGACGCGGCGGAGGGTGTCCCGGCTGTAGCGGCGCTGGTTGCCGGAGGTGCGGCGACTGCCGATCAGGCCCTTGGACTCGTAGAAGTGCAGGGCGGACACGGCGGCTCCGCTGCGTGCGGACAGCTGCCCGACCGTGAGCTCGTGGATCTTCTCTGGAATCTGCGGCACCCCTCGAACCCTACTGTCCCCGCCTCCGCCGCCGGCCGCCGCCTTCGGCCGTGCCCGCTGCCGCACCCGCTGCCGTACGTCGTTGACAGGACCGGCGGCCCCAACCATGCTGAGCTAGCTGAGCAAGCGCTTGTACATGTGCTTGCGCATGCTTGTAGATGACGGCGAGAGCGTCGCGAGAGGCAGGGACCAGGGACATGGCAGAGCCGAGGATCTTCACGTCCGCCGAGGAGCTGAAGGCCGGTGTGGGCGAGCAGCTCGGGCACAGCGACTGGCTGGAGATCGACCAGAAGCGCATCGACCTGTTCGCCGACGCCACCGGTGACCACCAGTGGATCCACGTCGACCCGGAGCGGGCCGCGTCCGGACCCTTCGGGACGACGATCGCGCACGGCTACCTCACGCTGTCGCTGCTGCCGACCCTGGTGCCGCAGGTGCTGCGGGTCGAGGGCATGAAGATGGGCATCAACTACGGCACCAACAAGGTCCGCTTCCCCTCCCCCGTGCCGGTCGGCTCGCGGCTGCGCGCGACGGCGGAGCTGACGGAGGTCGTGGAGGCGGGCGGCGGCGTCCAGGTCACGGCGAAGGTCACCGTCGAGCGCGAGGGCGGCGACAAGCCGGTGTGCGTGGCCGAGTCGGTCTCGCGCTACTTCTTCTGAGCGGAGCCACCGGATCAGCTTGGAGCCACCGGATCCGCGCGGCTGCCCCGGGCCCGGCCGGTCTTCACGACGCGGCCGGGCCCGGTCCGCTACTTCTGGGCCCCCACCATCCGCAGGACGAGGTCGGCGTAGAGCGCGCCGACCTCGTCGGGCGTCCGGCGGCCCTCGGTGTTGAACCAGCGGGCCACGTCGATGCAGAGCGAGAGCACGGCGAGCGTGGTGCCGGGCACGTCCGGCACGTCGAACTCGCCCGCCGCCACCCCCTCGTTGAGGATGCGGCGCACCGCGGCGTCGCTCTGCCTGCGCAGTTCCACGATCTCGGTGCGGTGCTCGGCGCCGAGCGCGTCGAGCTCGTACTGGACCACGCGGGCCGTCATGTGGTGCCCCGCGTGCCAGCGGACGAAGGAGCGCACGGCGGCGGAGAGCCGGTCGGAAGCGCTGCCCTCGCCCTCGGCCGCTGACCGCAGGATCTCCAGGGCCTTGTCGTGCCCGATCCGGCTGATCCGGTGGAGCAGCTCTTCCTTGGTCTTGTAGTGGATGTAGAGCGCGGCCGGGCTCATGCCGGCCCGGCCCGCGATGTCCCGGGTCGTGGTGGCGTGGTAGCCGCGCTCGGCGAACGCCTCGACGGCGGCGACGAGCAGCCTCCTGGCGGCCTCGGGCGTGACCTCGCCCCACGGCTTCTCCTCGCCGCCGGCCGTCTCTTCGGTCACATCAGCCGTATCCATCGCTCGCCCCTTCCGTCCGTCAGCGCTTTTGTTCAGCGGGACGAACACCATACCCCGAGGGTGAGCAAGCGCTTAGAGCCTGTCCGGCGGGTCCGGCCGCCTCCCGGACGGCCCGGCCTGGAGCTTCTGGAAGGGGTCGTGCTCGGCGAGGAGCTTCTCCAGCCGGGCCTGGTCGACGCGGCTGACGATCTGGCCGGCCTCCTGGCGGTCCCTGATCACCTTGGCCAGGGTGAATGCGGAGGTGACGAGGTAGAGGACCGCAATGGCGAGGAACGCGCGGACCCAGGAGTCCGCCTGGAGGCGGAGGATGCCGATCGCGGTGGCGCCGAGCGCGATCGCGAAGGCGGCGACGGCCTGTCCGTAGTACGCCGCGGTGTTCTGCTGCTTGACCGGTGTCTCACTCATGGCGACAGCATGGAGCGGATGGGGCACGCGCCCCATCCGCTCTCGTACTCAGTACGTACTCAGCCGCCCGGGCCCCGCGGGACGCGGCGGGCGCGCCTGGGGTCAGAAGGCCGAAATCCCGGTCTCCGCACGGCCGATGATGAGCTTCTGGATCTGGCTGGTGCCCTCGTACAGGGTCATCACGCGGGCGTCCCGGAGCAGTTTTCCAACCGGGTACTCGTCGATGTAGCCGTAGCCGCCGAAGACCTGGAGGGCGTTGTTGGCGGCCCGTACCGCCGCCTCGGAGGCGAACAGCTTCGCCTTGGACGCGGCGGTCGCGAAGTCCTGGCCCCGGTCGACGAGGTCGGCGACCCGCCAGGTCAGCAGCCGGGCCGCGTCCACGTCCACCGAGATGTCGCTGATCAGCTCCTGGACGAGCTGGTAGTGCGCGATGGACTTGCCGAACTGCTCCCGTTCACCCGCGTACCTGACGGCCGCGTCCAGGGCGGCCTGCGCGATGCCGACACAGCCCGCCGCGACCGACATACGGCCCTTGGCGAGCGCCGACATGGCGATGGAGAAGCCCTTGCCCTCGGGGCCGAGCAGCGCGGCCGCCGGGACCCGAACGTCCTCCAGGACGAGCTCGGCGGTGGCCTGGCCGCGCAGGCCGAGCTTGCCGTGGATGGTGCGCCGGGTGAGGCCGGGGGTGTCGGTGGGGACCAGGAACGCGGAAACGCCCCGGTGGCCCGGGGTGTCGTTGGTCCGGGCGAAGAGCAGCACCACATCGGCCCAGGTGCCGTTGGTGATGAACATCTTGGCGCCGTTGATCACGTAGTCGTCGCCGTCCCGGACCGCCCTGGTGGCGAGGTTGCCCGCGTCCGAGCCCGTGCCCGGCTCGGTGAGGCCGAAGCAGCCGATGGCGTCGCCGGAGGTGAGCCGCGGCAGCCAGGCGCGCTTCTGCTCCTCGCTGCCCCACGACGCGATGGTCTTGGTGACCAGGCCGAGCGAGACCGAGACGATGCCGCGGACCGACGAGTCGCCGCGGCCGAGTTCCTCGGTGACCAGGCAGTAGGCGAGGTGATCGCCGCCCGAGCCGCCGTACTCCTCGTCGATGGTGAGCCCGAGGAAGCCGAGCGCGCCCAGCTTCTTCACGATCGACTTGTCGACGTTCTCGGCGCGGTCCCACTCGATGACGTGCGGGGTGATCTCGCGCTCGACGAACTCCTCGGCGAGCTGTCGGACCGCCGCCTGTTCCTCGCTCAGCTCCAGGTTCATGCTCGCTGCACCCCAAATTTAATTACCACTGCTAGTTTTTGGTTGGCAGGCCCTACTATGTGCCGCATGGCCCGACCGCGCAAGCCCCTCCTGAGCACCGACCGCATCGTCGCGGCGGCGAGCGCGCTCGTGGACGCGGAAGGCCTCTCGGCCGTGTCGACCCGGCGCCTCGCCGCGGAGCTCGGAGTCAGCGGGCCCTCGCTCTACAACCACTTCCGCACCAAGGACGAGATCCTGGAGGCCGTGGCCGACGCCACCTCCGCCCAGGTCGACCTGTCGATGTTCGACGCGGACGACCGGCGCGACTGGCGTACGTCCCTGCACGACTGGGCGCTCGCCTACCGCTCGGTGCTCACCCGCCACCCCAACATCGTTCCGGTGCTCGCCCAGGGACCCGGCCGCCGCCCGGCCGGGCTCCGGCTCGCGGACGCGGTGTTCGGCGAGATGGTCGCGGCGGGCTGGCCGCCGGCCCAGGCGACCCGGATCGGCGCGCTGATGCGGTACTTCATCATGGGCTCGGCGCTCGGCTCGTTCGCCCGCGGCTTCGTGGACGACGAGGCCGCGTACGACCCGGCGGACTATCCGCACCTGGGCCAGGCGCACCTCCTCGCCGAGCGGCAGCAGGAGATCGACGAAGGCGCCTTCGAGACGGGGCTGCGGGCCCTGCTCGACGGGCTCCTCCTCCAGTACGAGGCGCTGGACGATCAGCCGCACCCGTCGAACTCGGCCCTGCCGAAAGGGAGTTAGGGGCACCCCCCTGGGCCGCCCGGAAATTCGGCCGGGTTCTCGGCACCGTGCGCCTACTGTCCTCGCATGACCATGACGAACTTCTCGCCCGAGCGCCGTTCCGCCCGGCTCGCCCTGGCCGCGGTGGCGGTCTCCGTGGTGCTGTGGGCCTCGGCCTTCGTGTCGATCCGCAGCGCGGGCGCCGCCTACTCCCCCGGCGCGCTCGCCCTCGGCCGGCTGCTCGCCGGCACGCTCGTGCTGGGCCTCCTGCTCCTGATACGCCGTGAGGGGCTGCCGCCACGGGGTGCCTGGCCGGGCATCGTGGCGTCCGGCGTGCTGTGGTTCGCCTGCTACATGGTGGCCCTGAACTGGGGCGAGCAGCAGGTCGACGCCGGTACCGCGGCGATGATCGTGAACATCGGGCCCATCCTCATGGCGCTGCTCGCGGCCCGCTTCCTCGGCGAGGCGCTGCCGCCCCGGCTGATCGCGGGAATGGCCGTCTCCTTCGCGGGCGCGATCACCGTGGGGCTCTCGATGTCGGGCGACGGGCACGCGTCGGTGCTCGGGGTGGTCCTGTGCCTGGTCGCGGCGGCCACCTACGCGGCCGGGGTCGTGCTCCAGAAGCCCGCGCTGCGGCACGGCAGCCCGCTCCAAGTGACCTTCTTCGCCTGCCTGGTGGGCACCCTGGCCTGTCTGCCCTTCAGCGGGCAGCTCGTCTCGGAGGCCTCGCACGCGCCGGCCTCGGCGACCCTCAACATGGTCTACCTCGGCGTGTTCCCGACCGCGCTCGCCTTCACCACCTGGGCGTACGCGCTGGCCCGCACCTCGGCGAGCCGGATGGGGGCGACGACGTACGTGGTGCCCACGCTGGTCGTCCTGATGTCCTGGGCGGTCCTGCACGAGGTTCCGGCGGGGCTCACGCTGGTGGGCGGCGCGGTGTGCCTGGCGGGCGTGGCGGTCTCCCGCTCCCGGCCCCGGCGCGCCGCCGGGGCCGCGGTGGGGCCCGTCGCGGCCGCCGGGGGGCCCTCCTTGCCCTCGCCCGAGAGCTCGGGGCAGCCCGGCCCCGTGGAGCCCGGTCCTGGCGAGCGGGTCAACTGAGGTTTTCCTGAAGGCAGTTGTCGGGGTGCGGACCGTGCGCGACTGGTCACGCCGACGCGGCGGAGCCGCACATGTCACGGCCCCGCACTCCTCAGGCGCTGGGGCCGCACCCCTGGAACACCGCGCCCCTAGAACACCACCAGCGCGCGCCCTCCCTTGCCCGCCAGCATGTTGTCGAAGGCTGCCGGGATGCCGTCCAGGGCGATGCGCTCGGAGACCAGGGAGTTCAGGTCGAGGCGGCCCGCGCGGATGTGGTCGGCCAGGACCGGGAGGTCGGTCGCGGGGTCGCAGTTGCCGTAGACGCAGCCCGCGAGCGTGCGGCCCCAGTGGAAGATCTCCAGGGCGTTGAAGGTGACCTGCTGGTCCTTGCCGCCGATGCCGACGACCGTCGTGCGGCCGCCGCGCCGGGTCGACTCCCACGCGGTACGGATCGTGACGGCGCGGCCCACGCACTCGATGGCCACGTCCGCGCCCTGGCCGCCGGTGAGCCCCCGGATGTCCTTGGCCGTGGTCCCGGACGCGACGACGAAGTCGGTCGCCCCGGCCTCGCGGGCCAGTTCCTCCTTGTCCGGGGAGACGTCGACGGCGATGATCTGCCCCGCGCCCGCGATCCGGGCGGCCTGGAGGGTGGCCAGGCCCACGCCGCCCGCGCCGAACACCGCGACCGTCTCGTCCGGCCGCACCTTCGCCGAGTGGTGGATCGCCCCGTACCCGGTGAGCACCGCGCAGCCGAGCAGCGCGGCCTCGGTGAGCGGGACGCCGTCGGGGAGCGGGATGAGGCAGTTCTCCGCGACGACGGTCTCCTCGGCGAACGCGGCCACGTTCAGGCCCGGGTGCAGCTCGGTGCCGTCGGCGGTGTGCGCGTACACCGAGCCCGCGCCGTTCAGCGCGTTGACGCAGAGCCACACCTCGCCGAGCGAGCAGGGGTGACAACTTCCGCAGGACGGAGCCCAGTTGAGGACGACCTCGGCGCCGGGCGCGACGGAGGTCACGCCCTCGCCGACGGCGACGACCGTGCCCGCGCCCTCGTGGCCGAGGACGGCCGGGACCGGCACCCGCATGGTGCCGTTGGTGAGGGAGAGGTCGGAGTGGCAGACCCCGGCGGCGGCCAGGCGGACCCGCACCTGGCCGGGGCCCGGCGCGGGCAGGTCGATGTCGGTGATCTCCAGCGGAGAGCCGACGGCGGGCAGTACGGCGGCGCGAACCATGGCGTGCGTGCTCCTGAGCGGTGGGAAGGGAGGCGGAGTGGGCTTCAGAACTGGAGCGACTTGGTCTGGAGGTACTCGGTCAGACCGTGCACGCCGAGCTCGCGGCCCACGCCCGACTGCTTGTAACCGCCGAAGGGGGCAAGGGGGTTGAAGCGTCCGCCGTTGATGTCGACCTGGCCGGTGTCCATGCGCCGGGCGAAGGCCACGGCCTCCGCGTCGTCGCCCGCCCAGACCGCGCCGGCCAGTCCGTACACGGTGCCGTTGGCGATGCGCAGGGCGTCGTCCTCGTCCTCGTACCGGATGATCGAGACGACCGGGCCGAAGATCTCCTCCTGGGCGATGGTCATCTCGGGGGTGACGTCCGCGAACACCGTCGGCGAGACGTAGTAGCCCTGTTCCAGGGGCGCATCGGCGCCGCCCGCGACGACGCGCGCGCCTTCCTGGACGCCCTTCTCGATGTAGCCGCGTACGCGCGCCAGCTGCTTGGCGTTGACGAGCGGGCCGACGCGGTCGCCGACCGGGTACTTGGCCGCGGCGGCCGATGCCAGCTCCACGGCCTCGTCGTACCGGTCGGTGTGGACCAGCATCCGCGTCCAGGCGCTGCACGTCTGGCCGGAGTTGCTCATGACGTTGGCGACGCCGACGTTGACGGCCTTCGCGAGATCGGCGGAGGGCAGGATGACGTTGGCGGACTTGCCGCCCAGCTCCAGGGCGACCCGCTTGACGGCGGACCCGGCCGTGGCGCCGATCCGCTTGCCGACGGCGGTCGAGCCGGTGAAGGAGACCAGGTCGACCCCCTCGTGCTCGGCGAGCGCCTGGCCCGCGACCGGGCCGAGCCCGGTGACCAGGTTGAACACCCCTGCGGGCAGGCCGGTTTCATGCACGGCCTCGGCGAAGAGCTGCGCGGTCAGGGGCGTGTCCTCGGCGGGCTTGAGGACGACCGTGCAGCCCGCCGCCAACGCGGGGGCCACCTTGTTGACGATCTGGTGCAGCGGATAGTTCCAGGGCGTGATCGCGCCGACGACGCCGACCGGCTCCTGGTAGACGGTGGAGTTCCCGACCTTCTCCTCGAAGGCGTACGAGGCGGCCAGGTCGGCGTAGGAACCGGCGATCGCGATCGGCAGGCCCGTCTGCACGGCCTGCGCGAACGGGAGCGGGGCGCCCAGTTCGGCGCTGATGGTCTCGGCGATCTCGTCCTTGCGCGCGACCAGGCGGTCCCGCAGCGCCGCGAGCCTGGCGGCGCGCTCGGCGGGCGGCGTCGCGGCCCAGGCCGGGAGGGCCGCGCGGGCGGCGCGTACGGCCGCGTCGACGTCCTCGGCCGTACCGGCCGGGACCTCGCCTATGACCTGCTCGTCGACCGGGTTGAGCACCGCGATGGTGTCGCGCCCCGCGGCGGCCCGCCATTCGCCGTCGATGTACATGCCGTCGTGGGCGTTCATCACATTCCTCCCGAGCTGAGCCGGCGTCGTCGTCCGCCGCTCAAACTAGCGCCGTTAGTTTTCTGACGCCAGGGGCCCCCGTCGGGCCCGGCTCAGATGATGCCGAAAAGGATGCCCGAGCCGAGCACCACCAGACAGGTCAGGGCCGCCCATTTCACGGTGAACCGGGTGTGGTCGCCGAACTCCACCTTGGCCATGCCGACCAGGACGTACACGGCGGGGACGAGCGGGCTGGACATGTGCAGGGCCTGGCCGGCCAGGGAGGCGCGGGCGATCTCCAGCGGGGAGACGCCGTGTGCGGCTCCGGCCTCGGCGAGGACGGGCACGACGCCGAAGTAGAAGCCGTCGTTCGACATGAAGTAGGTGAGCGGCAGGCTGAGCACCCCGGTCACCAGGCCCATCTGCGAGCCCATGCTGTCCGGCACCACGCCGACCAGCCAGTCCGCCATGTGCTTGACCATGCCGGTGCCGTTGAGGACACCGGTGAAGACGGCCGCCGCGAAGACCATGCCGGAGACGTTGACGACGTTGTCGGCGTGCGCGGCGATCCGGGCCTTCTGCGCCGGGATGTGCGGGAAGTTCACGGTCAGCGCGAGGGCCGCGCCGATGAGGAAGAGGACCGGGATCGGCAGCCACTCCATGATCATGGAGGTGAGCAGGACGACGGTCAGGAGCGCGTTGAACCAGTACAGCTCGGGGCGCAGCGTCTCGCGTGCGGAGTCGAGCCCCTGGAAGTCGTCGTCCCCCTCGGGGGCGTCCGCACCGGCGCCGCCGCCCGGGGCGCGCGGGGTCTCGCCGGGACCCCCGGCCCCGACGAGCACCGTCTCGGTCTCCGGCTCCAGGACCTTGTCGAGGGACAGGTAGCCCACGCGCTTGCGCTCGCGCATGCCGAGTACGTACGACAGGACGAGGACGGCGACCAGGCCGGTCGCGAGCGCGGGGATCATCGGCACGAAGATGTCGGAGGCGTCCAGCTTCAGGGCGGTCGCGGCACGGGCGGTGGGGCCGCCCCAAGGGAGCGTGTTCATCACGCCGTTGGCGGTCGCCGCCACGCCGGTCATCACCACGAGGCTCATGCCGAGCCGCTTGTACAGCGGGTACATCGCCGAGACGGTGATCATGAACGTGGTGGAGCCGTCGCCGTCGAGCGAGACGATCGCGGCGAGCACGGCGGTGCCGACGACCACCCGCATCGGGTCGGCCTTGCAGAAGCGCAGGATGCCTCGCACGATCGGGTCGAAGAGGCCCACGTCGATCATCACGCCGAAGTAGATGATGGCGAACATGAGCATCGCGGCGGTCGGCGCGAGCGAGCCGACACCGCTGATGACGTAGTCGCCGAGATGGGCTCCCTTGCCGACGAGGACGCAGAAGAGAGCGGGGATCAGAACCAGCGCCGCGATGGGCGACATCTTCTTCAGCATGATCAGGACCAGGAAGGTCGCGATCATGCCGAAGCCGAGGATGGTCAGCATTCAGGACACCTAACGTTCACCCTTGAACTGGCGCCGGGGGCCGGCGGTGCGGATGACGTTAGGTCGCCGTTTCAATCCTTAACAAGATGTTGACACCTGAGCAATACGAGCAAAACTCCAGGTCACGATAGGGGTACGAGTTCGACGGGGAAGCCGTTGAGCACGGCGGTGCCCGACAGCGGGTCGAAGCGCGAGCCGTCGAGGAGCTGGTTGACGTTGACCCCCGGCCGGTCGGCGGCCACCGCGAGCCGGCTGCCGGGGCGGCTGTGGCCCCAGCCGTGCGGCAGGCTGACCACGCCCCTGCGCACGCTGTCGGTGATCTCCACGGGGGCCGCGACCGCACCCCCGTCCGCCGTGATCCGTACGCCGGCGCCGTCGGTGAGGCCGAGCCGGGCCGCGTCCTCGGGGTGGATCTGGAGGGTGCAGCGGTTGGAACCCCCGTTCAGCGCGGGGATGTTGTGCAGCCAGCTGTTGTTGGAGCGCAGATGACGCCGGCCCACCAGGACCAGCGCGGCGGGCCGTTCGTCGAGGGCGGCGCGCAGCCGGGGCAGGTCGGCCGCGATGGGCGCCGGGAGCAGTTCGATGCGGCCGCTGCGCGTCCTGAGCACCTGCGGCAGACGCGGCTTCAGCGCGCCGAGGTCGATGCCGTGGGGGTGCGCGAGCACGCGGTCCAGGGTGAGCCCCTCGGGGTCGGCGCCGAATCCGTCGCCGTAGGGGCCGAGCCGCAGCATGAGGTCCAGGCGGCGCTCGGGGCCGCTCGCGCCGGTGAGTTCCGCGGCGAGCGCCGTCGCGTCGCGGCCGTGCACGGGTGAGTGCGGGTCGGCGACGGCCTTGGCCAGGGTGCGCTCGACGACCATCGCGTCCACGGCGGCGGGTTCGGCGCCGTGCAGGCCGCTCACGGCGAGCACGAGCCGGGCGTGGATCTCGCACTCGTCCATGCGCCCCTCGGCGAGCGGCACGGCGGGCCGGGTGTAGCGGACCTGGTTGCGGACGGCGAAGCCGTTGAAGGCGAAGTCGAAGTGGGCGCTCTGCGAGGGCGGCGGCGGGGGCAGCACGACATCGGCGTGCAGCGAGGTCTCGTTCAGGTAAGGATCGATGCTGACCATGAAGTCGAGCCCGGCAAGGGCCCGGTCGAGCCGGTCTCCGTCGGGCGCGGAGAGCACCGGGTTGGCGGCGGAGGCGATGAGCGCGCGGATCCGCCCCTCGCCCGGCGTCTCGATCTCCTCGGCGAGGGCGGCGAGCGGCAGTTCGGACTTCACCTCGGGGTGGCCGCCGACCCGGCTGTGCCAGCGCCCGAGCGCGAAGCCCTTGCCGGGGCCTGCCGGGCCGGGCGCCCGGTCGGTGGCGGAGAGCGGGAAGAGCGCGCCACCGGGCCGGTCGAGGTTGCCGGTCAGCACGTTGAGTACGTCGACGAGCCAGCTGGCCAGGGTGCCGTGCTCGACGGTGCAGCTGCCGATCCGGCCGTATACGGCGGCGGTGGGGGCGGCCGCGAGTTCACGGGCGATGGCCCGGATGGTCTCCGGTTCCACATCGCAGACCGGGCCGACCGCCTCGGGCGTGAACTCCCTTGTGGCAGCGGCCACTTCGGGCACGCCCTGGACCTGCGCTTCGAGCGTGCCGAGTGCGGTGAGCTTCTCCTCGAAGAGCACCTGGGCGATCGAGGCGAGCAGCAGGGCGTCGGTGCCGGGCCGGATCGCCACGTGCCGGTCGGCGAGCTTCGCGGTGCGGGTGCGGCGCGGGTCGACCACGGTGAGGGTGCCGCCGCGCCTGCGCAGGGCCCGGAGCTTTCCGGGGAAGTCCGGTGCCGTGCACAGGCTGCCGTTGGACTCCAGCGGGTTGGCGCCGAGCAGCAGCAGGTGGCCCGCGCGGTCGAGGTCGGGCACCGGGATGGCGAACGGGTCGCCGAACAGGAGCCCGCTGGAGACGTGCTTGGGCATCTGGTCGAGGGTGCTCGCGGTGAAGAGGTTGCGGGTGCGCAGCGCGCCGAGCAGGGCGGGCGGGTAGAGAGCGCCGGCCATGGTGTGCACATTGGGGTTGCCGAGGACCACGCCGACCGCGTCCGGCCCGTGCTCCTCGACGATCGCCGGCAGGCGGGCCGCTATCAGGTCGAAGGCCTCGGCCCACGTGGCCGGCACCAGCTCGCCGTCGCGGCGCACGAGGGGCGTCGCGAGCCGGTCGGGGTCGGCGTCGATCTCCCCGAAGGAGGCGCCCTTGGGGCAGACGAACCCCTGGCTGAACACGTCGTCCGCGTCCCCCCGGGCACCGGTGACCCGCGTGCCCTCCACGGTGAGGCTCAGCCCGCAGGTGGCTTCGCAGAGCGGGCAGATACGCAGGGCGGTGCGGGACATTCGTCCTCCCGGGGCGACGGCGCGCGAGCCCTTGGAGCATACCGACCGGTAGGCATGTCCGGGAGGTCCCGGCCGGGGTCAGTCCAGGGTGCGGGCGAGGTAGGCGTGAAGGAGCTGCCGGGTCTCCGCCACGATCTTGGGGTCGCCCTGCGGGTCGGTGCGGAAGGCCAGGCGCAAGGTGGCGTCGGCCGCCTCCACCGCGACCAGGATCACCCGGCGCAGCTCCGCGTCCAGGGTGCGGCCGAACTGGGCCGGAAGCAGCTCGGCGAGGCGGGCGGCGAGGAGGTGGTTGGCGTCCGCGTCCGGGTCGGGCACCGGCTGGGGGCCGCCGAAGTCGACCAGGTTGAACCCGGGCACCGTCTGCTTCAGGACGAGGTACTCGTCCAGGACCGCGTCGACGGCGCCCCGCCAGTCGGCCGCCTCGATCGTTTCGAGACGGGCGTTGATCATGCCGGCGTAGCGGTCGAGGTTGCGGGCCGCGAGGGCCTCGGCCATGGCGCGCTTGTTCCCGAAGAAGCGGTAGACCGAGCCGATCGGCACCCCGGCGCGCTGGGCGACGGCCCGCGTGGAGAGGTCTTCGTAACCGGTCTCGTCGAGGAGTTCGGCACAGGCGTCGAGTATCCGGGAGAGCCGCTCGGCGCTGCGCTGCTGGACGGGCGCCCGGCGGAGATTGGCGTGGAGATCAGGAGCAGGAGGCACCCGACCATCATCTCCCGCCCGGCCGGTTTTCCCGTTGACGCGACCGCATCGTAATCCTACGGTTGACCATAGGATTCCGGCACGGGAGCAGGAGAGCGCACGATGACGACAGCTAGCGGCGGCCAGGCGGGGAAGATCGCGGAGGGCCTCGGCTACTCCCGTGGATTCGGCAATGAGCACAGCTCGGAGGCCGTCCCCGGCGCTCTCCCGCACGGGCGCAACGCGCCGCAGCGCGCCCCGCTCGGCCTGTATGCGGAACAGCTGAGCGGCTCCGCCTTCACCGAGCCGCGCGCCACCAACCACCGCTCCTGGCTGTACCGGATCCGGCCATCGGCCGCGCACCCGCCGTTCACCCGCACCGACAACGGGCACCTCCGCTCGGCCCCCTTCACCGAGTCCGTCCCCGACCCCAACCGGCTGCGCTGGAACCCGCTGCCCGAGCCCCCGGCGGGCACCGACTGGCTGGCGGGCCTGTGGACGCTCGGCGGCAACGGCGACGCCGCCCGGCGCACCGGCATGGCCGTGCACCTCTACCACGCCAACTCCTCGATGGAATCGAGGGTGTTCAGCGACGCCGACGGCGAACTCCTGATCGTGCCCGAGCACGGCGGGCTGCTGCTCCGCACCGAGCTCGGCCTGCTCGCCGCCCGCCCCGGCGAGGTCGCCCTGATCCCGCGCGGCGTGCGCTTCCGCGTCGAGCTGCTCGACGCGAGTGCCCGCGGCTACGTCTGCGAGAACTACGGCCGCCCCTTCGAGCTGCCCGAGCTCGGCCCGATCGGCGCCAACGGCCTCGCCAACGCACGGGACTTCCGGGCGCCGCTCGCCGCGTACGAGGACGTCGAGGGCCCGGTGGAGGTGGTCAACAAGTTCTGCGGCAACCTCTGGACCGCGACCTACGACCACTCCCCGCTCGATGTCGTCGCCTGGCACGGCAGCCACACGCCGTACGTCTACGACCTGCGCACCTTCAACGTGATCGGCAGCATCAGCTACGACCACCCCGACCCGTCGATCTTCACGGTGCTCACCTCGCCGTCGGACACCCCGGGCCTGGCCGGCGTGGACTTCGTGGTGTTCGCGCCGCGCTGGCTGGTCGGCGAGGACACCTTCCGGCCGCCGTACTTCCACCGCAACGTGATGAGCGAGTACATGGGCCTCATCGAGGGCGCGTACGACGCCAAGACTGCCGGAGAAGGGGGCTTCGTGCCCGGCGGCGGCTCGCTGCACAACATGATGTCGGCGCACGGCCCGGACCGGGAGACCTTCGACCGGGCGAGCGCCGCCGAGCTGAGGCCGCAGAAGATCGACGACGGACTGGCCTTCATGTTCGAGACGCGCTGGCCGGTCACCGCCACCGAGCAGGCGGCGAGCGCCGGACACCTCCAGCCGGGCTACGACGACGTGTGGCAGGGTCTTCAGCGCCACTTCCGCTCATGAAGCGCCCCTTCCGCTCCTGAGCACCACCTGATACGGAATCCCTGTGACCTCCTCCTTCGCACCCGACTCCCTGGTCCTGAACCGGAAGCTGCCGCTCTGGTACCAGGTCTCCCAGTCGCTGCGCGCCTCGATACTGGGCCGCTCCCCCGACGCCTCGCTGCGGCTCCCCACCGAGGAACAGCTCGCGGCGCACTACGGGGTGAGCGTTCTGACGATGCGTCAGGCCCTCAAGGAGCTGGAGGAGGAGGGCCTGATCAGCAGGCACCGGCGGCGCGGCACGTTCATCGAGCCGGCCGCCCGGCGGGCCTCCCCGGTCCGGCTGCTCGGCTCGATCGACGCGATCGTGGCCCAGCAGTCGGGCGAGCGCACCACGGTCCTGGGCCACGGCCCGGAGCAGGTGCCGGGCGACCTCGCCGAGTACTTCCCCGGCTGCGCCGAGGTGGTGGCGTACCGCAGGCTGCGGTGCGACGACGAGAGCGGCGAGCCGACCAACTGGGCGCACAACGCGGTGCGTCCGGAGGTGGCCGCCGCGATCGACCTCGCCGATCTCACGCGCTGGCCGATGACGAAGGTGCTGCGGGACGCGGTCGGGGTGGACATCGCGCGCATCACGGACACCGTGGAGGCCCGGCTCGCCGATCCGGTCACCGCCGAGCTGCTGCGGGTCCCGCTGCTCTCGCCGATCCTGCACTACACGGGCGTCACCTACGACGGGACGGGCCAGGTCGTCGACGTGGCCCGCATCCACTACCGCGGCGACCGCTTCTCGTTCTCGGTGACGGTCGAGGCCCGCTGAGCGTTCTCACTAGCATGCTGGCTGTGAGCGATGACGTGCCTCTCCTCGACGATCTGATGCCCTGGTCGGTGGCCCCGCTGCGGCTCGGACGCCCCTGGGTGGTGGCGCCGGACGAGCGCACCCTGCGCGCCCGCTGGGACCTGCTCGTACGGTCCGAAGGGGCCGAGCGGGAGCGGCTGTTCGGCCCGAGCCGGGCCCGCACCCTGCGCTCCGCGGTGGCCGCCCTGCCCGGCAGCGCCCGGGGCACCGGCCCGTTCGCGCGGGAGCGGGGCGCGTGCCCGGATCCGGTCCGCGTCCAGCACGGGCCCTTCGACGAGCAGTGGCTGATACCGGACCAGCGCCTCATCGACGCCGCCCGGCCCGAGCTGTGGCGGGTCGCCGACGGGCACCAGCTCTTCGTGGTCGAGCAGGGATACGTGCCCAAGGCCGCCGGGCCCGCCCTGACCGTCTCGGCCGTGCTGCCCGACGGCCGCTCCCCCGCCGGGCGCCCGGGCCGCGTCCGCCCGCTGTACCGCCGCCCCGGCGGCCTCGAACCGAACCTCGCCCCGGGCCTGCTCGCCTTCCTCACCGAGGCGTACGGCCACGCCGTCGCCCCGCACGATGTGGCCGCCTGGGCCCTGGCAGCGGGCCGCCCGAGCGCGGCGGGATGCCTGGTTCCGCTGCCGGAGGATCCCCGACTCTGGTCCACGGGCGTGGAGTTGGGGCATCGGATGAGTGCGCTGATGACACGCGGGGCACACGGCGGCGAGAAGCCGCGGCTGCCCGGCGGACGGCGGCCCTATGTGCGCGCGGCCGTACCGGCCCGGCCACGGGAGCTGCGCTACGACGCCGCCGAGGAGACCCTGCACATCGGCGACGGCGGCCGCATCGCGCCGGTGCCGCCCGAGGCCTGGGAGTTCCAGGTGGGCGGGGTGCGGATGCTGGAGCTCTGGTTCGAGCGGCGCACCGAGCCCGCCGAGGCGGACACGCTCGCGGCGATCGGCCCGGCCGGCTGGCCACAGGAGTGGACCTCCGACCTCCTTGAGCTGATCACGGTCCTGGCCCTGCTCGGCGAACTGCGCCCACGGCAGGCCGAGTTGACGACCGGCCCGCAGGTGACGCGCGCGCGGCTCACGGCAGCCGGGGTCCTTCCGGTGCCGGACGGGGTGCGCCGCCCGGCCTCCGTGTTCGACCACCACGAGGAGGGGCCCGGGGGCCAGTTCGCCCTGGTGTGAACGCGGGGGCGGGCTGACGTGAGGTCAGGCGGCGTACTCCGTGAGGTCGATGGTGTGGATGTGCAGCGGGGTCTTGTGCTCCGGGTGCGTGGTCTCGCTCGCGAGGTCCATGCCGAGCTTGCGCGAGACGTTCTCGGACGCGGTGTTGCTCAGGTGGGTGATGCTGATGACCCCGTCGAGGCCCCGGTCCTGGAGGGCGAACTCCAGGACGGCGTGGGCGGCTTCGGAGGCGTAGCCCTGGCCCCAGAACGGGCGGCCGAGCCGCCAGCTGATCTGCACGTCGGGCACGCCGGAGGGCTGGAACTCGGGGACGGAGAGCCCGGCGAACCCGATCAGTTCACCGGAGGCGAGCAGTTCGACGGCGAACAGGCCGAAGCCCTCGTCGCCCCACTCCTCCTCCCAGTTCTCGATGTCCTCGGCGGTCTCCTCCAGGTCGCGCACCGAGCCGTCGCCGATCCAGCGCATGACCTCCGGGTCGGCGTTGATGTCCGCCAGGGGGACGAGGTCGTCGTCGGTCCAGCGGCGCAGCAGGAGGCGGGGGGTGCGGATCTCGGTCATGGGGCCATCCTGCCCGGACCAGGGGCCCAGCCGGAAATCCGCCGCCCGCGCCCCCGCTATTCGCCGAAGGCGTCGAGCGTCCTGGTCAGGGCCCGAACGAAGACCGCGTCCAGGTCGATGGGGCCGGAGTCCTCGGCGAAGGCGGCGGCCAGCCGCGGATAGCGGCCGGTGGCGACCTGGCTGAGGAGGTAGGCGATCCGCACGCTCTGCTCCTGCTCGGGCGACCAGGGCAGCGAGCGGGTCCGCTCGGCGGTGGCGATCTCGTTGGCGACGTAGGTGGTGACGACGCCGTTCACCGAGGCGATCAGCTCCATCTTGGCGCCGTACCTGGCCTCCAGCGGGTCGAGGCAGGTCATGCAGTGCTCCAGGTACCGCAGGGCGTTCGGGCTGAAGCCGTACACCGGGGACATCAGGCGCGGCACCCAGGGATGGCGGTGCATGAGCGCCCGGGTCTGGTGGGCGAGGCCGAGCATGTCGGCCCGCCAGTCGCCGGTCGGCTCGCTCAGGTCGTACTCGGCGCTGACCGCGTCCACCATCAGCTCGTACAGGTCCTCCTTGCGCGGCACGTAGTTGTACAGCGACATCGTTCCGCAGCCGAGTTCGGCCGCGACATGGCGCATGGACAGCGCGTCGATGCCCTCCGCGTCCGCGATGCGTACGGCGGCGGCCGCGATGTCGGCACGGCTGAATGCGGGCCTGGGGCCCCGTCCGGCGCGCTCGGGGCGCGCCCAGATCACTTCTGGTTCAGCAGGTCGCCCCGCCATGGATCATCACCTCGCCCCCCATCGTAGTTACGTACACCGTACGTAGTGCGCTATGGTGAGCCACATGACGACTACGTACGCTGTACTTAGTGAAGGTCTGGAGAAGCGCTTCGGCGCTGTCCACGCCCTGCGCGGGCTCGATCTGGCCGTGGCCGAGGGCACGGTCTGCGGGGTGCTCGGGCCCAACGGCGCGGGCAAGACGACGGCCGTACGCCTGCTGACGACGCTGCTCGCGCCGGACGCCGGCTCCGCCCGGGTGGCCGGGCACGACGTGGTGCGCGAGCAGGACGCGGTCCGCCGCGCCATCGGGGTGACCGGCCAGTCCGCCTCCGTCGACGTCGAGCTCACCGGGCGGCAGAACCTGTGTCTCTTCGCCAAGCTGCACGGCATGCGCGGCGCGGCGGGCCGCGAGCGGGCCGGTGAACTCCTGGAGCAGTTCGAGCTGACGGACGCGGCCGACCGGGCCGCGAGCACCTACTCCGGCGGCATGCGGCGCCGCCTCGATCTCGCGGCGAGCCTGCTCACCCGTCCCCGCGTGCTGTTCCTCGACGAGCCCACCACCGGGCTCGACCCGGCCAGCCGCAACCAGATCTGGGCCGCCGTGCACGCCCTGACCGCCGAGGGCACCACGGTGCTGCTCACCACCCAGTACCTGGAGGAGGCCGACCGGCTCGCCGACCACATCGTCCTCGTCGACCAGGGCCGCGCCGCCGTCACCGGAACCCCGGCCGAACTCAAGTCGCGGATCGGCTCCTACGCCCAGGTCGTCGTCGCGGACGAGGGCTTCCTGCCTCAAGCAGCCGCGATCCTCGACCAGTTGACGGGCGCCCGCCCCCAACTCGACCCCGCCACCGGGACGGTGGGTGCCGTGTCCATGGACCCGACGCTCACCCTGCCCCGCCTCGTGCGCGAGCTGGACGGCGCCGCGGTGCCGATCCTCGACGCGAGCCTGCGCCCGCCCACCCTCGACGAGGTGTTCCTGCGCCTCACCGCCGCCCCCAACTCCCGCAAGGAGCTTGTGACATGACCTCGCTCGCGTACGACAGCACCGCCATGCTCGGCCGTCAGCTCCAGCGCATCAAGCACGCGCCCGGCGTGCTCATCCTCACCCAGACCATGCCGATATCGATGCTGCTGTTCTTCGGCTACGTCTTCGGCAGCGCGCTCGCCATGCCCGGCGAGGAGTACCGCGCCTATCTGGTGCCCGGCCTCCTCGTCGCCACCGCCGCCAACGGCCTGATGACCGGAATGTTCCACGCCGCGCAGGACTCGCACCGCGGCGTGATGGACCGCCTGCGCACCCTGCCGATGAGCCGGGCCGCGGTCCCGGTGGGCCAGAGCGCGGCGGACCTGCTGACCACCGCGCTCGGCATGGTCCCGCTGATGCTCGTGGGGCTCGCGGTGGGCTGGCGGATCGACTCCGGGCTCCCCGGCGCGCTCGGCGCCTTCGGGCTCCTGATGCTGCTGCGCCTCGCGACGACGTGGGCGGGCCTGTTCCTCGGCCTGCTGACCCGCAGCGAGGAGGCGGCCGGGCAGCTGGGCTCGGCCACCTTCATGCTGCCGCTGCTCTCCAACGCCTACATCCCCACCGACCACCTCCCCGGCTGGCTGCGCACGATCGCCGAGTGGAACCCCATCAGCGCCGTCGCCTCGGCCGTCCGCGACCTCTGCGGCAACGCGTCGCCCGCCGCGGACGCCGCCTGGCCGGTGGCCCATCCGGTGGCCGGCTCGCTCGCCTGGTGCGGCCTCCTGCTGCTGGTCTTCGTGCCGCTCGCGGTGCGCCGCTACGCCAACAACGGCCGCTGATCAGCGCCGCGAGGTGACAGGAGCCGCCCGTACGCGATAAGTACGGCCATGAGCACTCAGCCCCTGCCCCTCGAAGGCATCACCGTCGTCGCCGTCGAACAAGCCGTCTCCGCACCCTTCGCCACGCGGCAGCTCGCCGATCTGGGAGCCCGCGTCGTGAAGGTGGAGCGCCTCGACGGCGGCGACTTCGCGCGCGGCTACGACACCGCGGCGCGCGGCCTCGCCTCGCACTTCGTGTGGTGCAACCGGGGCAAGGAGTCGGTCGCCCTGGACCTGAAGGACCCGCGCGGCCTCGACGTCCTGCGCCGGCTCGTCGCGGACGCCGACGTGTTCGTGCAGAACCTCGCGCAGGGCGCCGCCGCCCGGCTCGGCCTGGACGCGGCCACGCTGTGCGCGGCGCACCCCCGGCTCGTCGCCGTCGACATATCGGGATACGGCGCCGGCGGCCCGTACGCCCACAAGCGGGCCTACGACATGCTGGTGCAGTGCGAGGCGGGCCTGGTGTCCGTCACCGGGACGCCCGAGCGGGCCGTCAAGGCGGGGATCCCGGCCGCCGACATCGCGGCCGCCATGTACGCCTTCTCGGGCGTCCTGGCGGCCCTCGTGCGGCGCGGCACGACCGGCCGCGGCGGACCGGTGGAGATCTCCATGCTGGAGGCGCTCGCCGAGTGGCTCGGGCATCCGCTGCACCACGTGATGCACGGGGGCACCGAACCGGCGCGCACCGGCGTCGCGCACGCCGTGATCGCGCCGTACGACGCCTACGACACGGCGGACGGCGGGCAGGTGCTGCTGTCGGTGCAGAACGACCGGGAGTGGCGGCGGCTCGCCGAACTGGTCCTGGGGCGACCCGAGTTGGCACACGATCCGGACTTCGCCACCAACGCGGCGCGGGTGGCGCACCGGTCGAGGACGGACGAGGCGGTGGCGCGGGCGATGGCTGCCTTCACGGCGGACGAGGCGGTCGCCCGGCTCGAAGCGGCGGGGATCGCGTGCGCCCGGATCAACACGGTCGCGGACGTCGCCGCGCATCCCCAGCTGGCGGCACGCGGCCGCTGGCGGGAGGTGGAGTCACCGGTGGGGCCGCTGCGGGCACTCCTGCCGCCCATCAATCTGGGCGGCGGTCAGGAGGCGTACATGGGTGCGGTGCCCGCGCTCGGCGAGCACACCTGCGCAACGCTGCGGGCCCTGGGAATGACGGACGAGCAGTTGGCAGAGTTGCGCCGGGACGGCGTGATCGCCTGAACGCGGGGCGCCTGGTGTCGGGAGTGGGTTCAGCCGCGGCTGCCGAAGAGCGAGCGGCGCAGCCGCCGCAGCGGCGCGAAGAGCGAGACGCGAGCGCTCTTGCTCCTGCGGGTGTGTGCGATGTCACGCGAGGTCAGCTCGCGCATCAGCAACGTCGCCTCGGCCGCCTCGCGCTGCGGGACGGCAGGACCGCCGAGCACCGAGAGATGGCGGTCGAGCCGCGAACTGGTCGCACTGCTCCCGCAGGTGATGGCAGGCACTCGCGCCCTGCTGTGCATCGTTATCTGTTCCATGTCACTCCCCACCCGTACGAGGGCACCCGGCCCCGGGCAGGGTAACCCTATCGCCCCCGCGTCACACTCGTGAATCCGGTGGCAGGATTCACCTTCAGGGGGCCCGGGTTGACGACTACGCTCCGAATACATCTGATTCCAGGGCGAGTTGGACACATTCCTGACTGGCCATCACGCAGAGTCGCGACCCATGTTCGCACGCGCTGTGCAATGCCGTTCAAGGGGGCGGCAGCGGCGCGGCCCTGAGCTAACTTGGAAGGGTTTCTCCGCCGCGGATGGGGGGCTCGCCAGTGAGCGAAGTGCCGGGCAGTGAGCAACGTCTGATCGCGGGGCGCTACCGGCTCCTCTCCTCGCTCGGCCGGGGCGGCATGGGCATCGTGTGGCGCGCGCGGGACGAGGTCCTGGGGCGCGAGGTGGCCGTCAAGGAGGTCCGGGCCCCCGCCTCGCTCGACTCCCCCGAGGTGGTCCGCCTGTACGCCCGCCTGGAGCGCGAGGCCTGGGCCGCGGCCCGGGTCTCGCACCGCAACGTCGTGACCGTGTACGACGTGGCCACCGACGAGGGGCGGCCCTGGATCGTCATGGAGCTGGTCCGCGGCCTCGCCCTGTCCGACGTCCTGGACGCCGAGGGGCCGATGCTCCCGCAGCGCGTCGCGCGCATCGGCGCCGAGGTGCTCGCGGCGCTGCGGGCCGCGCACGACGCGGGGGTGCTGCACCGCGACGTCAAGCCGGCCAACGTGCTGCTCGCCAACGACGGCCGGGTGGTCCTGACCGACTTCGGCATCGCGACGGTGGCGGGCAGCCAGACGCTCACGATGACCGGCGAGGTCGTCGGCTCACCCGAATTCCTGGCTCCCGAGCGGGCGTTGGGCCGCACGCCCGGCCCGGCGTCCGACCTCTGGTCGCTCGGCGTGCTCCTCTACGCGGCCGTCGAGGGCAACTCTCCGTTCCACCAGGACACCCCGCTGTCCACGCTGCGGGCGGTGGTGGACGATCCCCTGGAACCGCCGCTCCGGGCCGGCCCGCTGACGCCGGTCATCGAGGGGCTGCTGCGCAAGGAACCGGGCGAGCGGCTGCCCGCCGAGGAGGCGGAGCACCAGCTGCGGCTCGTCGCGGCGGGCGGCACCGTGCGCTCCCCGATGGACCGGTACGAAGCCACCACGGTGCCGGGCGGGGCGCCCGTCCTGCCGCCCACCTCCGTGCTGCCGCCCGCGGCCGCCGGGGGTACGACCACGACGGCGCCGGGCGCCGGGCGTTCCCACACCGGGGCGGTGGTGCTGGCCGGGGTCCTGGTGCTGCTGCTCGCGCTCGGCCTGCTGCTGTACATGCTGCTGCGGGACAACGGGCAGGGGGATCAAGGGGGTTCGTCGGCCACCGGCGCACCCGCGCCCACCCCGCCGCACTCCTCGACGGCTCCGGGGACGAGCGGCGCCACGCCCAGGAGCAGTCCGCCGACCGCCTCGGCGTCGGCCTCGGCCTCGGCCTCGGCGAGCAGGAGCGCCGGCCCTTCGCCGACACCCGAGCAGTCGGTGTCCGTCAACGTCCGGGTGGTACGCGGGAGTTACCGGGGCGCGTGCCCGGCACCGAACACCTCGGCGCCCTCGATGGTCGCCGTCTTCACCGTGGGGCGCGCGCCGGCGGAAGTGGAGTACCGCTGGGTCACCCGGGACGGCCAGTCGTCCGACCCGGAGTGGAAGACGCTCTCGTTCGCCTCGGGCGGGGCGCGGACCCGGCAGGTCGTGCACACCGAGTCGCCGGCGCGCGGCGGCTCCAACGAGGTCCACGTCGAGGTGCGCGGGCCGGCGAAGGCGGTGTCCGACCCGGTGGCGTACGAGGTGACGTGCGAGGAGGAGACACCGACGGGCGGGGCCTCCTCCCCCGGGTCACCGACGGGCTCCTCCTCGCCCTCCGGCTGAGCGGTTTCAGGCCGCGCGGGTGAAGGTGGGCAGGTAGGCGCCCGACTGTCCGGCGGCGGTGGGGTGGTAGGACTCGCCGATGTTGGTCCACACGACGCTGTTCAGCCACGGGCTGCTGGAGCAGATTTCGTGACCGGTGAAGCCCGCCACCACGTCCGCGAAGCTGAAGCCGTGGTCGGCGGCGCGCTTGGCGGTCACCGAGTTGAGCTCGTCGGCAGCGCCGTTGATCGCCGAGCGGGAGTTCTCGCTGAGGCCGGCGATGCAGCTGCCGCCGATCTTGTAGAAGTGCGGGTAGCCGATGACGACGACATGCGCGTTGGGCGCCTTGGATCTGATCGCCGAGTACACCGAGTCGAGCAGTCCGGGCAGCGTCGAGTCGACGTAGGCGCGAGCCGACGCCACCTTGCTGAGGCAGGTGGACTCGGAGTACAGGACGCAGTTGGTCATGACGTCCGAGAAGCCGGCGTCGTTGCCGCCGATGGTGATCGAGACGAGGTCGGTGGTCGAGTTCAGCGGGCCGAGCTGGCTCGACGTCACATCACCCGTACGAGCGCCGGAGCACGCGGTGAAGTTGAACGAAGCGGGTGAGTGGGCTGCCGCCCACAGGGCCGGGTAGGCCTTCGTGGAGCGCTTGCAGCTGCCGCTCGAGCTGTCGTAACTCCCGGAGCCGACGCCGGACGAGTACGAGTCGCCGAGGGCCACGTAGTGGGATCCGGCCGCCTGGGTTGCCGCCGATGCCACGCCGGCCCCGGTGAGGGAAAGCGCGGTGGTCAGCACGAGCGCCCATGCATATGCCGCGATTCGGGACAGTTTCATGGAACCTCCTTGTAGCGGGTTTTCCGCCACGGCAGTGGTACCAGCCCCCACAGGCCGCGGGAAGTGTCCATGCCAAGAACAACCGACGGACATCTGCGGCTATCTGGCGATCCGTCAGTAACTCGCGAGTAATCCTTCACCGGAGCACCACACTCCGCTGACGGTGCGTCAACCTCCGTTCACCGCAAGCGAGTCGGCGTCTTGACGGGACTGTCCGAACTGCGTCACATTGAAGCCTCGCATCCGGCGCATCGGGGGGAACCGTCGCCAATGCAGACCATCAGTGACAGATCGGCAGCGGGCGTGCCCGTCTCCGCCGATCTGGTGCCCGTCCTCGCGGGAGCGGTCTTCGCCGCCTCCGCCGTCGGCGCCGCCCTGGCGTACACCGGCCTGGACTCTCCGCTGCGCGCTCCGCTCGCGCTCTTCTATCTGGTGGCCGCGCCCGCGGAAGCGGCCGCATTCTCCCTGCGTCGACTGGAACCGCTCGACCGCATGGTGGCGTCTTTGTCGGGAGCGGTACTCATCGATCTGCTGACCGCCGAAAGCATGGCAGGTCTGCACCTTTGGTCGACCCGGAACGGCGTTACGGCGGTGGGCGCGATCAGCCTTCTCCTCTTCCTGTCGGGAACGGGGGTGAATCACTCCGGAGCCGGCCGTGAAAGAACGGTCAAAAACAGCGAAACGTGAGGCCTCGGCCGAGGTCTTGCCCTACAGTCCCCATCATCAATAGCGTCTTACATCCACCCGCAACGGTCCATTGGCAAGCGGCACTGGGGGAGGGCTCAAGCGTCGCGATGGATACCGGTGCGGGGCGCGGTAGGGGGGTGCCGTGGTCGGTCTTCGCCTTGCGGGGACCGGAGCACGGGCCGCGCGGCCAGCAAAGCCAGCTCACCCGGAGAGTGCGGTGTGCCATGCCGTCATGACCGGGGCGAGAACCCCCCTTTCGTAACCGGAAACTCATCCGGACCGCCCGGGGGCGGGCGGTCCACCGGACGAGAGGGACAAGAGACTCATCATGATTCCTTCCGTGCGCCCGGCCGTTCCGGGCCAAGATCAATTAATTGCGGATTCGCCGAACAGTCATTCGGAATCCGTCACCGCCGGTCGAATATCCGGGGCCTATCGACCGGTTTCGGCGAATCTTGCCATTGCGCCGCCGGTGAGCGTCGTCATCCCGGCGATGAATGAGGCAGAAAACCTTCCGCACGTCTTCAAGACGCTTCCCGACTGGATCCACGAAGTCGTCCTGGTCGACGGGAATTCCACCGACGACACCGTGCAGGTCGCCCGCGAACTGTGGCCCGACGTCGTGGTCGTCAAGCAGGTCGGCAAGGGCAAGGGCGACGCGCTGATCAGCGGCTTCGCCGCCTGCACCGGCGACATCATCGTCATGGTGGACGCGGACGGCTCGGCGGACGGCGACGAGATCGTCAGCTATGTGTCCGCCCTGGTGGGCGGCGCCGACTTCGCCAAGGGCTCCCGCTTCGCCAACGGCGGCGGCACCGACGACATGACCCCGATCCGCAAGCTCGGCAACGCCGTCCTGTGCGGCATCGTCAACCGCAAGTTCGGGGCCCGTTACACCGACCTCTGCTACGGCTACAACGCCTTCTGGAAGCACTGCCTCGACAAGATCGTGCTCGACTGCTCGGGGTTCGAGATAGAGACGCTGATCAACATCCGGATCGTCAAGGCGGGCCTGCGCGTGCAGGAGGTCCCCAGCTACGAGTACAACCGGATCCACGGCGTATCCAACCTCAGCGCGGTGCGCGACGGCATCCGGGTCCTGAAGGTGATTCTCAGAGAGAAGGCGGTGCCCCGAGCCCGTCGGCGCACCCAGGCCGTCTTCCTCAACGCACGGCGAGGAGAGGTGACTTGACGGAGCGTCAGTTCTCCGTGGTGATCTGCGTGTACACCGAGGAGCGCTGGGAGGACATCCTGGCGGCGGTCTCCTCGGTGCGCGCGCAGTCGCTGCCGGCCCTGGAGACGCTGCTCGTGGTGGACCACAACGAGCAGCTCCGGGAACGGCTCACCCGGGAGTTCAAGGAGTACGCGGCGTCCGGGGAGGTGCGGGTGCTCGCCAACGCGGGCCCCCGCGGCCTCTCGGCCGGCCGCAACACCGCGATCGCGGTGGCGCGGGGCGCGTTCGTGGCCTTCCTCGACGACGACGCCGTGGCCGAGCGGGACTGGCTGCGGCACTTCGCCGAGGGCTACGACGACCCGCGCGTGATGGCGGTCGGCGGCCGCACCATGCCCGCCTGGGCCTCGGGACGCAGGCCCGCCTGGTTCCCCGAGGAGTTCGACTGGATCGTCGGCTGCACCTACCGCGGCCTGCCGCCCGGCCGGGTCGAGGTGCGCAACGTCCTCGGCGGCAACGCCTCCTTCCGCACGGCCGCGTTCGACGCGGCGGGCGGCTTCGCCACCGGCATCGGACGCGACGGCGACAAGAGGCCGCTCGGCTGCGAGGAGACGGAGCTGTGCATCCGGCTCAGCAAGGCGCTGCCGGGCGCCGTCCTGCTCATCGACGACCGCTCGGTGATCCACCACCGGGTACCGGCGGCCCGTGAACGCTTCGGCTACTTCCGCGAGCGGGCGTACGCGGAAGGTCTCTCCAAGGCGCTGGTCGCCCGAAGCGTGGGCTCCGGCAAGGGACTTGAGTCCGAGCGCCGCTATACGAGCCGGGTCCTGCCGGCCGGTGTGGCGCGCGGTGTGCGGGACGCGGTGCTCGGCCGGGCCGGGGGCGCGGGCCGGGCGGGCGCGATCGTGACCGGGGTGGCGGTGGCGGCCGGCGGCTATCTGCTCGGCACCGTACGGGCGCTGCGCGGCGGGGTCACCTTCAGCGTGGCCCCCATCGAGCGCACGGGCTCCGCCCGGCCGGGCGAGCGGGGGGAGGCGGCATGAACGCGCCCGGGCCCGTGCCGATCCTCATGTACCACTCGGTGGCGCACAGCCCCACGAAGGAGGCGTTCGGCCTCTCCGTCTCGCCGGACGCCTTCGCCGACCAGATGGAGCTCATCGCCGAGTTCGGGTGCACTCCGGTCACCACGGCCCAGCTGGCGCACGCCTGGCGCACGGCGGGGGCGCTGCCGCGCCGTCCCGTGCTGATCACCTTCGACGACGGCTACGAGGGCGTGCACCGGCACGCCCTGCCGGTGCTCTCCAAGTACGGCTTCGCCAGCACGCTGTTCGTGTCGACGGGCTGGCTGCGCGGCCCGCACGACGAGGGGGGCGCCCTGGACACCATGCTGGACTGGAACCAGGTGCGCGACCTCGCGGCGGCCGGAACCGAGATCGGCGGACACAGCCACAGCCACCCGCAGCTGGACCAACTCCCCGACGAGCGGCTCTGGTTCGAGACGCTGCGCTGCAAGGAGATCATCGCCGACGAACTCGGCGCGCGCCCCGTCTCGTTCGCCTACCCCTACGGCTACTCCAGCCGCCGGGTGCGGCGCACGGTGCGCTCGGCGGGCTTCGCGCAGGCGCTCGCCGTGGGCAACGCGCTCGCCGAGCGGCGCCAGGGCCCGTACGCCCTGGAGCGGGTGACCGTCCGGCGCTCCACCGGCCTCGACGAGTTCGAGCGGCTCCTCGTCGGCACCGGCCGCGACATCGCCCGCACCTTCGCCCGCGACCGCGTCCTGACCAAGGGCCATGCCGTGATCCGTGGGGCCCGCCGAGCCGGGCGCGGGCTCGGCGGCGACTGACGGACGACCAGAAGGCGAGCGGTACCCGTGACCGAGGTGAGCACCGCCCAGGACGCAAGCACCCCACTCCCGGACGAACGCCGGGGCACCCCGCTGTTCCGCAACGCCTACGCCCTGATGCTCAACACCGGCATCAGCGCGGTCCTCGGGCTCGGCTTCTGGCTGCTCGCCGCCCGGTACTACACCGACGACGCGGTGGGCCAGGGCTCGGCGGCGATCGCCGCCATGAAGTTCCTCGCCGGGATCACCGCGCTGACCCTGACCGGGGCGATGGCACGCTTCATCCCGGTGTCGGGCGCCGCCACCGGCCGCCTGGTGCTGCGCACCTACGCGCTGAGCGCCTGCGTCGTGGGCGTGGCCGCGCTCGTCTTCATGGAGACGCTGGACTTCTGGGGGCCCTCGTACCGCTTCCTGCACGGACCGCTCAAGGGCCTCGGCTTCATCGCGGCGGTCATCGCCTGGTCGGTCCTCACCCTCCAGGACGGGGTGCTGACCGGGCTGCGCAGCGCGTTCTGGGTGCCGGTCGGCAACACCGCGTTCTCCGCCGTCAAGCTGCTGCTCCTGGTGCTGATCGCGGCCTCGCTGCCGGCCAGCGGCGTCTTCGTGTCGTGGGTGGCGGCGATCTCGGTGTCCGTACTGCCGCTGGGCTGGCTGGTGTTCCGGCGGCTGGTCCCCCGCCATGTGGCGCTCACCGTGCACACCGCGAGGCCGCCGGGCTTCCGGGAGGTGGGCCGCTTCCTGGCCGGTGACTGCACGGGTTCGCTGTTCGCGCTCGCCGTGGTCTACCTGGTGCCGGTGGTCGTGGCCTCGCAGATCAGCTCGGCCGACAACGCGTACTTCTACATCGCCGCGACCATCGGCGGCACCGTCGAACTGCTCGCCATCAACATGGGCGCCTCGCTGACCGTCGAGGGCGCGCACGACCCGGCGCGCCTCGGCCGCAACGCGCGGGCCGCGCTGCTGCGCATGGTCAAGATCGTGCTGCCGATCTGCGCCTTCCTCTTCGCCTGCGCGCCGTACATCCTGAGCGTGTTCGGCGAGGGGTACGCCGGCCATGCCACGGCGCTGCTGCGCTGGCTGGTGGCCGGGGCGCTGCTGCGGGTGGTGATCGAGCTGTACTTCGCGGTGCTGCGGGCGCAGAGCCGTACGGCCGGACTCGCCCTGCTCCAGGGGCTGTTGTGCGCTCTGGTGCTCGGATCCACCCTGGCGCTGCTGCCGCCCCTCGGCCTGACCGGGGTGGGCATCGCCGAGGTCGCCAGCCTTGCGGTGATCGCGGCGGTCGCCGCGGTGAAGCTGTTCGGGGTGCTGCGCCCGGCCTCGGCGGAGCCTCGGCGGGGCGGCCGGCGCGTCTCATAGGCGGGGCGTGGCGCCGCAGCGGGCCGGCCGGCGTGCCTCGCGGGCGGGGCGTGGCGCCTCAGCGCCTGAGCCGGTCAGCGGGTCAGCGGGTCAGCGGGTCAGCGGGTCAGCGGGTCAGCGGGTCAGCCAGCGCACCTCGTAGGCGGCCATCGGGAACGACCTGCCGTCGACCTTCGCGTCGATGGCCCGGCCGAGGGTGTTGACCACCAGCAGGTCCTTGGCGCTCGCGAGCACCCGGACGTTCGGCACGTCGTCGGCGGCGATGTCGACGGTGGTGAGGCGGGTGCCCGGCGGAAAGGCCTTCGCGAACCTGGCGATGAGCGCGTACATCGGCAACTCCCGCCCTCCGTCGCTCTGTTGGGTCGGCGTCCAGAGACACCCGGGGCACGGGCCGCCGCGCTGCTGCGGGCTCCAGTACAGGGCGGTGCCGGTGCCGCCGCGCGCCAGGGCCATCAGGCCCGCGGCCTGGGTGGCGACGCGCTGCCGCTCGCTCCAGCCGGACCTGTCGGGCTCGACGTAGTACTCGGCCCACCACAGCGGCAGACCGCTCCGGTCGCGCACCCACTCGCTGACGGCGGTGAACTTGTCGGTGGCGGCGAACGCGTCGGGGATGAGCTGGTTGGTGCGGGTGAAGCTGGCGCCGTCGACGACCACGAAGTCGGCACCCTCCTTGTGCTTGTTCCAGTAGGTGAAGGCGTCGAGCACCCGCTGGTCGACCGAGCCCCAAGGGCCCTTGAGCGAGGACGCGAAGGACTGGTCCTGGGGGCCGTAGCTGTCCATGACCAGATAGGGGCCGCCGACGAGATTGCGCCGGTCGGCCTTCTTCAACGCGTCGTAGACCTGGTTGTAGAGCCGGGTGTAGCCCTCGTAGTTCCAGCGCTGGGCGCCGTCGTCGAAGAAGCCCTTGAACTCGTTCCAGACGATGAAGTGCCGCACGTCCGGATAGCGGCGGGCGATCTTCGCGGCCAGGGCGGCGAAGTCCGCGTAGTGCTCGGGCAGCGGCGCCGACTCCAGGGACCGCACGCTCCAGTCCGTACCGCTCGCCCCGGCCCGGCCGCCCTTCATCCAGTCGGGCGCGCAGCACAGGGTGATGACGGGGGTGGCGCCGGTGGAGCGGATGTAGTTGACGCGCCGGTCGAGGTCCGAGAAGTCGTAACTGCCCGGCGACGGTTCGGGGTTGCCCGCGCCCCAGCCCATCATCGCCTGGTCCTGTGGCAGGCCCTGCGCCGAGAGCAGCTCACGGGCACGCGCGACCGCCGCGTCGTCGCCGGTGTCGGCGCTGTACTGGGTGTGGGTGAAGCCCCAGCCGAGCGCGGCGGCGGTGTTGCTCGCCCCGGTCCGCCCGGGTCCCGCCCCGCCCTCGTTCCGGCTCGTGCAGCCGCTCGCCGCCAGGAGCAGGGCGAGCGTGGTGAGCAGGACCGCGGCCAGGGTCGCGGCGGTCCTGTGCCGGGGCGCCCTGCCGGGCGGCCCCGCGCTCCGGACGGCCATTCCGCGGTGACGTTCCATCACGAGGCAGCGTACGGGCGGTAGTTGACGTTCCGGCCGGTTTTTCCGGAACGGGTACAGAACGTCCCCGGCCGTCGTGTCGGCCGCCGTGTCGGCCGCCGGGCGGGCCACGGGCCCGTCGACCGGGCGAGGCGACCGGGCCGTCGACAAGGTCATTGGCCGGGCCGTCGGCGGGGCCGCTGGCCGGGCCGTCCATCAACGGGACAAAACACGTGCGCGTGTGGACGTGTTGCCGGATCATGGGCGGCATGTCCGCGAACCCAGAGGCCACGCTGCCGATTCGGCTGACCATGGACGACAGCGATTCGCCGTCCGACGTCGTCGACGCCCTCTTCCTCGGCCGCTTCGCCACGGGCGAGCAGCCGTTCTCGCACAGCTCCTCCATCGACCGGGTCAAGAAGGGCCTCACCCTGCTGCCGCCCGCCGCGAAGGTGCTGCGCGCCGCCCGCGACGACGACCGCAGCGCGACGCTCGCCGAGGGCCCGGGCTGGACGCTGCTCGTGTCGCGCTGGAACCGGGGTGCGGACGTGACCGTGACGGCGACCAGCGAGGAGCTGGCCGAGCAGGTACTGAAACAGGCCACCGACGGGGCCGAGGACGAGCCGGAGCCGCAGCCCGAGAACGTCACGATGGGCTTCTGGTACGTCTCTCCCCGGCGCGGCCCGCACCGCACGACACGACAGATCGCGGCCGGCACCTGGGACGAGGTGCGGCCCAACTACACGGCCCCGGTGGCCGATGCGATGGACCGCCTGATGAAGGTGACCCCGGACGACATCGCGGGCCGGCTGCTTCTGCTCCACGGTCCGCCGGGCACCGGCAAGACGTCGGCGCTGCGCACGCTGGCCCGGTCCTGGCGCGACTGGTGCCAGGTCGACTGCGTGCTCGACCCGGAACGGCTCTTCAACGACGTCGGCTATCTGATGGACATCGCGATCGGCGAGGACGACGGCGGCGCGAAGGGCCGCTGGCGGCTGCTCCTCCTGGAGGACTGCGACGAGCTGATCCGCGGCGAGGCCAAACACACGGCGGGCCAGGCGCTCTCCCGGCTGCTCAACCTGACCGACGGCCTGCTCGGCCAGGGCCGCAACGTGCTGGTGGGTGTCACCACCAACGAGGACCTGGAACGCCTGCACCCCGCGGTCGTACGCCCCGGCCGCTGCCTCGCCCGCATCGAGGTCGGCCCGCTGACCCGGGCGGAGGCGGTCGGCTGGCTGGGCACGGAGGAGGGCATCGGACGCGAAGGCACCACCCTGGCCGAGCTGTTCGCCCTGCGCCGCGGCACGTCCCCGACCTCGGTCCCGGACCAGCGCCCCGGGGCGGACGAGGGGCTGTACCTGTAGCCCGGGCCCCGCAGGGCTGTACCTGTAGCCCGGCCCGCGCAGGGCTGCACCTCCAGCCCGGGCCGCGCGCGGCCGCCCGGGGGTGCGGGCTCGTGGTCCTGGCTCGCCGCGGACCCGGCGCCGCGGCCCCTACTTCCCGTACGCGGCCCGCAGCGCGTCCTCGACCGCGGCGCGGGCGGCCTCCCGGCCGAGGCCGAGCCTGCGGGCCTCCCCCGCGTAGGTGGCCGCGGCGGCCGCGGCCAGCCGCTCCGAGGCGTCCCCCGCCGCCGCGACGAACGTGCCGTTGCGGCCCCGGGTCTCGATGACCCCGTCCGCCTCCAGGGCGCGGTAGGCCTTGGCCACCGTGTTCGCGGCGAGCCCGAGGTCCTCGGCGAGGCCACGGACCGTGGGCAGTTTGAAGCCCACCGGCAGCTTCCCGGAGCGGGCCCGGTCGGCGATCTGGGCGCGCAGTTGCTCGTACGGCGCGGTGGCCGCGCCCGGGTCGATCACGATCTTCAGGGTCACGGGCCGATTCTCCCCCGCGCCGGAGCCTGCCGAGAACACGTGGGGCGCGGGTCCCGGAATTCGAAGCAGCCGGAAATTCGAAGGCGCCGGCCCCGGCGTCCCGCGTACCGTGCGGCGGTCACCCCGGGCTCCGCCGTCGACCCGGGCTGCGGTTACGAGCTGTGTGCCATGGAGGTACGTCATGTCCGCGATGTCCGCGCGTTCGGCCGGGGCCGGCACCCGTATCGAGATCGTCCTGGTCAAGGCCGGGCGTACGAAGCTGCGTTACCCGGCGTCGGTGGTGTCCGACGACGGGACCCGGCTGACCGTCCGCGCCCCCTGGGCGGCCGAGGGCGTGCGCGACTTCGGGTTCGTCCGGTTCGAGCCGGGCGATGTGTTCACCGAGCACTACTGGCGCGACCGCTGGTACGCGGTGAAGGAGGTCCGCGATGCCGACTCGGCGCTGAAGGGCTGGTACTGCGACATCGCGCGGCCCGTGGTGGCCCGGGACGGCGAGCTGATCTCCGAGGACCTGGACCTCGACCTCTGGGTGTCGGCCGACGGCGCGACCGTACTGCGCCTGGACGAGGACGAGTTCACCGAGAGCGGGCTCACCGAACGCGACCCCGAGGCGGCGGCCCACGCGCTGGCCGCCCTGGAGGAGCTCGAACTCCTGGCGAAACTGGGCCAGTTCACCGCGCTGATCGATTGAGGGCGGGTCGGCTGAGGGCTGGCTGACTGAGCGCTGGTCGGCTGAGGGCTGACCGGCCGAGCGCTGGTCGGCCGAGCCCCTCCCCCCCCGTCGCCGCCCGCCGCCCGACGCCCGGCGTCAGGCCGCGGCCGCCGTGGCGACCACCACGTACCGTTCATCGTCGACCTCGCGTCCCCACAACCGGGCGTCCCCCGACAGCCGTTCGTAGCGCGCCTCCGCGCCCAGCGGGGTGAGGGCGGCGGTGAGGCGTTCGGCGGGTATGCCCGTGCCGCCCCACACCCCCTCGACCAGGATCAGCCGGCCGCCCGGACGCAACAGGGACCACCAGTGCCGCAGCGCCGCTTCGTGGTCGGGCAGGGCCCACACCACATGGCGGGCCAGGATCACGTCGAAGGTGCGGCCCTCGACGGGCGGCCGCGCCGCGTCCCCGGTCAGCACCTCGGCACCGGTGCCGGCCAGCTTGGCGCGGGCCCGCTCGGTCATCCTGGGCGACAGATCGACCGCCGTGACGCGGTGACCCCGGGCCGCGGCGAGGAGCGACAGGCTTCCGGTGCCGCACCCGAGGTCCAGGAACCCGCCCGCGCGCTCGGGCAGCCAGCCCGCGAGGCGCTCGTCCCACGCGGCCCGCACCAGGGGATCGAGCAGGCCGTGATCGGGCTCCTTGTCGAAGGTGGCCGCGGCTTCGTCCCAGTCGATGTCCATGCCCCGATCGTGCCAGCCGCCACTGACAACCGGCCGGGCGATCAGCCCCGGCCCGCCTCCCCGCCGGGCCGGGAGCCGAGCAACTTGCGGTAGTGCAGGCGGTCGTAGGGCCCCTGGACGCGCCGCTCCACGAGCTCGTACCCGTACCGCGGATAGATCTTCTGGTTCTCCCACATCATCGCGTTGGTGTAGAGCCGGACCTCCGGCAGGCCGAGCGCCCGCGCGTGCTCGTCCACGAAGCGCAGCAGCCGGCCCCCAAGTCCCGTGCCCCGTACGTCCGGATGGACGGAGATCGAGTCCAGGAAGAGGTGGTCCGGCTCCGCGACGAGCACCAGGACCCCGACGACCGGGTCACCCGCGACGAAGACGCGCCCCGCCGCGACGTCGGCCGCGTGGTCGGCCTCCATGGGGGCGGGCACGACGCCGATGCGTTCGATGTAGTGGTGGTAGGCGGCGTCGGTGACCTCCTTCACCCGGGGCACGTCGTCGGCGTTCGCGAGCCGGATCACATCGTTCATGGGGTCACCGTACGTCGCGCGCGGGCCTCGTTCTTAATCACTTCTGAGTGGGTCCTTAAACGCACCATAAGGATCGCCACCACCCGCTCCCAGCAGGGGATTTCACGGTTTCTTGGGGCTAGCGTGCTGATCGCCGGACGGGACATCCGGCCGTCGGAAACCCCCACGCCCCCCCATGCCCGTGCACCATCGAAGGAGTACGTCACGATGACCTTCCCCCAGCTCTCCACCGCGTTCGAGCAGCGGGGTCCCCGTCGGCGCAGGGCCGCCGTCGTCGCCGCTGTCGGCTTCGTGCCGCTCGCTCTGACCGGGCTCGCGGCCGGGCCCGCCGCGGCCCACGGTTCCATGACGGACCCGGTCAGCCGGGTCTCGGCCTGTTACGCGGAGGGGCCGGAGAGCCCGAAGTCGGCCGCGTGCAAGGCCGCCGTCGCGGCCAGCGGCGCGCAGGCCTTCTACGACTGGGCCGCGGTGAACATGGCCAACGCCGCGGGCAAGTCGAAGGAGATCATCCCGGACGGCCAGCTGTGCAGCGGAGGCAACGACAAGTACAAGGGTCTCGACCTGGCGCGCGCGGACTGGCCGGCCAGCAAGCTGTCGGCGGGCAACCACACCTTCCACTACAAGGGAACGGCCCCGCACAAGGGCTCGTTCGAGCTGTACATCACGAAGGACGGCTACGACCCGTCGAAGCCGCTCAAGTGGTCGGACCTGGAGGCGACTCCGTTCGTCAAGGTCACCGACCCGCCGATGCAGGGCGGCGACTACGTCTTCGACGGGAAGATCCCGGCCCGGTCCGGCCGCCACCTGATCTACTCGATCTGGCAGCGCTCGGACAGCCCGGAGGCCTTCTACACCTGCTCCGACGTGGTGTTCGGCAAGGACAGCGGTACGGCGGGCGCCCCGGCGCCGGCGCCCTCCGCACCCACCGACCAGGAGATCGCCGACGGCGCGGACAAGTCGTCGGTCCAGCACCACCACGACGCCGCCACCCCCGGTACGCAGCCGGGCACCGCACCCGCGGCGGAGCCGGAGGCCGCCGGCAACCAGCCGCAGCCGGACGGGGCCGCGGCCAGCACCCCGGTCACCACCACGGGCGGGACCGGCACGACCGGCACGACCGGCACCACCGGTACGCAGAACCTCGCCGAGACCGGGGGCAACAGCAGCACCCCGTACCTCGCCATCGGCGGCGCGGGCGCGATCGCCGTCGGTGCGGCGGCGTTCTTCGGGACGCTCCGCCGCAAGGCGGTGGCCACCGGCCGGCACGGCCGCTGACCCCCTTCTCGCACGGCACACCGCCCCCTCCCGGATCCCGGGAGGGGGCGGTCGCGTGGGGGCGGGCGGCCCGACGGCGGGTCAGCCGACGGCGGAGGCGCAGGTGGTGGGGGTCGCGTGCGCCGGATCCAGCGCGTTGGTCACCTCGTGGTAGGCGACGCGGTCGGTCAGACCGATCGCCACGTGCTCGGAGAGGTCGAGCGCGCACTTGTCCTGGAGGAGGACGTTGTGGACGTCCGGGCCGTCGAGGAACTGCGTGCGGTAAGGGGTGACCACCTCGTCGTACTTGGTCGCGATGACCGTGTAGTGAACTCCGGGGACGGTGTCGCCGCCCTGGTTCAGCTTGGTGACGAAGGGCGATCCGGCGATCTGGTCGGCGAGCCCGGGGGTGGCGAGCGTCAACAGGTCCTGGGCGCCGGGGAAGTAGGGCAGCAGCTGGGTGAGGCCGTCGAGGGTGGTGCCGTGGTTGTCGGGGGCGATGCCGACGAGCGCGTTGACCTTGGAGGCGCCGCCGAGGAACTTCAGGTACCAGCGCGGCATCATGCCGCCCTGGGAGTGGCCCACCAGATCGACCTTGGACTTGCCGGTCGCGGCGAGCACCTTGTCGACGAAGGTGGAGAGCTGGGCCGCCGACTTGTCGATGGGGCCGAGGCCGTCGAAGAGCGGGACGCCGGGGAGCTGGCCGTAGTCGAGGGAGAAGACGCAGTACCCCCGGCCGACCAGGTACGGCGCGAGGGCCAGCCAGTTGTCGGTGCCGTTGCCGAAGGTGCCGTGCACCAGGACGACGGGCCGGGGGTGGGCGGCGGACGGCTTGCAGGAGTAGTCGTTCCAGCCACTGCTCGGAGCGGACTGGGCGTGCGCGGCGGTGACCGGGGCGAGCGAGGCCGCGGCGGCGAGCAACAGCGCCGACAGCGGTCTGAGCACACGTTTCCAGGGCAGCATCGGGTGATCTCCTTGCGGCTCAAGGGAGTTGCGATGGGGGATTCGCCCTGCGGCCCGGACCACAAGTGAGTGCCGTACTGGGTATGTACGGGGCGTGCTCACGCCAAATTACGCACGGGTAGCCGAGGAGAGAAGTTACGCGTCAGTAAAAACTGTCGTGCCGCGTCGTCAACACCCTCCCGGTGGTGCGGGACGGCCTCTGTCCTGCGCCTCCCGCGCCGCCTCGCGCCCCCGCCCTTGAGACGCACGGGGCGCCCTCCGCACGCCGCCCTCCACCCTCCCCGGCCCCGGGGCCCCGGCACCCGGCACCCGGCACCCGGCACCCGGCACCCGGCACCAGCACCAGCACCAGCACCAGCACCAGCACCAGCACCAGCACCAGCACCAGCACCAGCCGATTGTGTACGTCAGCGGCGCGGCGCGGCCTCGCTTCCGAGGAGCGGGCCCAGCGCGGCGGCGATCTCCTCGGCGAGGGGGCCGTCGACCGGGGCGTGGCCGCTGAGGAGGCGGTACCACATCACGCCGAAGGCGAAGTCGACCGCGAGGTCGAGGGAGGCGGGGCCGTCCTGCCTCAACTCGCCGCGCGCCACGCCCCGTTCGAGGATCTCGCGAAGGGCCGCCCGGCGCGGGGCGATCACCTCCGACTGGAGCCTGCGCGCGAGCGAGGCGTCCGCCTGCGCGTCGGCCATCAGGCCGACGACGGCCCGCCCGATGGCGCCACGGGTCAGGCGGAAGGTGTGGCCGAGGAGCTCCTCGATGTCCCGGTACACGTCCCCGGTGTCGGGGAAGAGCTCGGCCGGGCTGCGGTGCGGAAGCTCGGTCAGGACTTCGAGCAGCACGTCCTGCTTGGTGGGCCACCAGCGGTAGACCGTCTGCCGGCCGACCTGGGCCTCGTCCGCGATGCCTTTGATCGTCAACTCCTGGTAGCCGTCGCGCCGGCAGAGCTCGAGGGCCGCGTCGAGCACCGAGCGCCTGGCCGTCTCGCTGCGGGGGCGGCCGCGCGGCGGGGAGCCGTCGACGGGCTCGCCGCCCGATCCGTTCTCGATTTTCTTCATGCGGACAGTTTACAAGACACCCTGCCTCGGAATACTCTTTACGAGACAGCGAGCCTCGAAAAGCACGGAGGCCCGTACGAGAGGGCCTGGAAGGACAGCACCATGAATGAGCGAGTTGTGATCGTCGGCGGCACCTCCGGCATCGGCCTGGCTACGGCGCGCCACCAGCTCGGGGCGGGCCGGGACGTCGTGGTCACCGGCCGCGACCCCGAGCGGCTGCGGGCCGCGCTTGCCGATCTGACCGCGATCGAGGGTGCGTCGGGCACGGCGAGCGGCTCGGTCGTCGACGCCCGGGACGAGACGGCCACGCGGGAGTTCTTCGCCGGGCTCGGCCGGGTCGACCATGTGGTGGTCGCCGCGACGGGCTCGACGGCCGCCGGGCCGTTCCGCTCGGTGACCACGGACGCCCTGCGCGCGGCCTCCGAGGGCAAGTTGATCGCGCACAGCCTCACCGCGCGGGCCGCGCTCGACGTCCTCTCCCCCACCGGGTCGATCACCTTCGTGACCGCCGCGTCGGCAGGCGCCGCGATGCCCGGCACGGCCGGCCTGGCGGCGGTCAACGCCTCGGTGGCGGCCATGGTCCCGGTCCTGGCGGTGGAGCTGGCCCCGGTCCGCTTCAACGCGGTGTCGCCCGGGGTGGTGGACACCCCTTGGTGGGACTGGATGGACGAGGACGCCAAGGCGGAGACCTTCGCGGCCTACGCCAAGTCCACTCCCGCCGGCCGCTGCGGCCGCCCCGAGGACATCGCGGACGCGATCTCCTTCCTGGTGGGCAACAGCTTCACGACCGGCGTCGTACTGACGGTGGACGGAGGTGCCCGCCTGGCCTCGGGAGCGTAAGGAATCCGGGCGGGCGATTCCTCTCAACTACGGTCCAGTTGTCGGGAGTTCGCAACGACAGGGCGCCCGTTCGTCCCAGTCCGGTCACTTCACGCTGGGTGCCCCCTCCATCGCGGTACGTTCGCGACGAGTGCCAATGCCTTGGGGGGAACCATGCGCAAGACCCTGCTCGTGACCACTGCCACCGCCGCCGCCACCGCCTGCCTCGCCCTGACCGCCTGCGGCCCGGGAGGAGGCAGCTCCGAAGGCAAGCCGTCCACCGGCGGAGCCGCCGCCGGGCTTCCGTCCGCCACCGCGCCAACGGCCGCCGCACCCACGGCCGCCGGCCCCTCGGGGAGTGGCTCGGCGACGCCGAGTGCGGACCCCGGAGCCGGGCAGACCGCCCTTGAGCTCGGCGTGCCGTCCCGGACCGTCGGCACCAAGCTCGTCGGCATCCTGGAGATCACCCCGACCACCGTCGTCTACACCAAGGAGGGAAATGGCACGACTTCACGGTTCGGCACCTTCGCCGTCATCACGACCAAGGACGCGTCGCTGACCGCGAACGCGGCGGACGAGGAGCCCGCGAGCGCCAACGGCACCAAGGGAGGCTGGCGTTGGATCGCCGCCGACGGACAGCGCGTCGCCGAGAGCAACGGGAGCGCGTACAAGGTCCTGGTGCGCGGATACGACGGCACCGGCAAGATCGAGCCGGGCACCTCCCAGTTGCGCTCCGAGGTCTTCGACCTGACGCCGCAGCAGGCCAAGGGAGGCGGCACGCTCGTCTACACCGACGCCACCGGGGCCGAGAACCGCTGGAAGATCCCGGCCGTCGACGCCGGGCCCCAGGTGGCGGACGTCAAGAAGCGGCTGGCTTCCTGAGGCACGGTCGCCGCTCGGGACGGACGAGCGGCACGGGTGCCCCTCGGTTCGGGCCGAGGGATCCCCCTCTCGGCTCAGGCCGGTTCAGGCCCGGCTCAGGGCTACCTCAGGCCCGCCTGAGGCCGCCTCAAGTCCGGTTCAGGCCCACCTCAGGCCGCGTCGGACAGGGAGCCCGGGACGATGGCGCGGGGGCCGAACTTGGCCCGGGCCCGGTCGGCCACCGCCTCGATGCGGCGGGCCCGCTCGTCCTCGGGGGCGAACGTCAGCTGGTGGGCGGTGTGTTCGGCCGCCAGCAGGCCCTCGGCCCGCAGCGAGATGCCACGCACCCTGGCCCGTTGCAGACCGAGCGCCGCATGGAGGGCGCGGGCCAGGTCGGCCAGCGCGGGCGAGTGGGCCGAAGGCTCGCGCAGGGCGCGGGTGCGGGTGGTGGTGGACCGGTCGGCGTAGCGCACGGTGAGGGTGAGGGAGCGGCACGCCTGACCGGAGCCGCGCAGCCGGACACCCAGCTCCTCGGCGAGGGAGAGCAGCGCCCGGTGATGGCGCACCGGGTCCAACTCATCGCGGGGGAAGGTCCGTTCGGCGGCCAGCGAGCGGGCTGAGGCGTTCGGCACGACAGGCGTGCGGTCGATGCCCCGGGCGCGCTCCTGGAGGTCGCGGCCCTGCCGGGCGCCGAGGATCCGCTGGACGGTGCCCGGCGGCGCCCCGGCGAGGCGGCCCACCGTGTCGAGTCCGTACGCGCAGAGGCGGCCGGCGGTCGTGCGGCCGACGCCGTCGAGCGCGCGGACCGGCTTCGCGGCCAGGAAGCGGTCCACCTCGTCGGGCCGCACCGTGCGGGTCGTGCCGGGTCCGGCGTCCCGCGCGGCCATCCCGGCCAGCATCGGGTTGGGTGCGAGCCCGATGGCGCAGTCCAGGCCGAGATGGGCGAGCGCGCGGACCCGCAGGACGGCGGCGAGCTGCCCGGCGTCCTGTCCGAAGTACTTCTCGGCGCCGCCCAGGTCGGCGAGGAGGCCGTCGGGCGGGAGTGCCTGGACGACCGGGGTGAGGTTCTCGGCGAGGGCGACGAGTGCGAGAAGCATCGTTCCGGCGTCGTCCGCGAGGCCGAAGTGCGCACAGAGGATCATCCCGCGCTCCCCGGGCTCGAATGCCACAACTTCCGCCCGGTGGCGGCCCGTTCGCCTGCGGGTTGCAGGTCGGCCCAGGGGTTCAGTTCGTAGCCGGTGGACAGATGGATGCGGCGGCCGTTGTCGGCGGCGGGCCCGGTCACGCCGTCGGGCGCGGGCCCGGTCGCGGTCGCACCCCCGGCCGCGTCCCCGGGCGTGGCCCCGGGCGTGGCCGTCGGTTCGGGCGGGGTCGCGAGGCGGGCCGAGACCGCGTCCAGGCCGCCTTCGCGGCGCAGTTCGACGAGTTCGGCGAGGTTCCAGGCGCGGGCGCCCACGACGCTGAGGCTGCGTGGGCCGCGTCGCTGCACCACGCCCCGTACGAGGAGGAGCCAGGAGTGGAAGACCGTGTAGGCGCAGGCGTCGTGGCTGTCGTCGAAGAAGGCCAGGTCGACCAGGCCCGTGCCGTCGTCGAGGGTGCTGAAGACGACCCGCTTGCCGGAGCGGATCGGCGGGGTCTGGGTGGCGGCCTTGGCGCCCGCGACCAGAACGGTCTGGCCGTGCTTGGCGTCGCGCAGCCGCTTGGCGGAGACGACACCGAGTTCGTTCAGGAACGTGGTGTGGTCCTCCATCAGGTGGCGCGAGGCGTCCATGCCGAGGACGCCGAGTTCGGCGCTGAGCCGCTCCGCGTCGTCGAGGTCGGGCAGCCCGGCGCGCGCCGTCAACATGCCGCCGTCCAGCGGCAGTTGACCGCCGGTGGCGCGGCGGGAGCCGTGCAGTTCGGAGAGGTGGAGCAGCAGGTCGCGGCGGTTGGCGCCGAACGCGTCGAGCGCGCCGATCCGGGCGAGCCGTTCGGCGACCGGGCGGCCCGGCCTGGCCCGCTGCCAGAAGTCGCGCAGCGAGGCGTAGGGCCGGCCGGCCTCGATGCGGGCGCTCTCGGCCTCGCTGATGCCGTGGACGTCGGCGAGTGCGAGCCGCACTCCCCATTTACCGGACACCAGTTCGATTATGTGTGCGACCGAGGACCGGTTCACATCCACCGGCAGGATCGGCACCCCGCGGCGGCGCGCGTCCGCGAGCAGCAGGCGCTTCGGATACATCCCGGGGTCATGGGTGAGCAGCCCGGCGTAGAAGGCGGCCGGGTGGTGCGCCTTGAGCCAGGCCGACTGGTAGGTCGGCACGGCGAATGCGACGGCGTGCGCCTTGCAGAAGCCGTACGACCCGAAGGCTTCGACGATCTCCCAGGTGCGGGCGATCACCTCGGGCGAGTAGCCGCGCTCCTGGGCCAGTTGGGCGAACCAGACCTTGATGCGCGCCTGCGACTCCGGGTCGGAGAGCCCGCGTCGCACCCGGTCGGCCTCGCCCCGGCCGCAGCCGGTCATGACGTTCACCATCTCGATGATCTGCTCGTGGAAGACGACCACCCCGTAGGTGTCGCGCAGCGCGTCCGCCAGGTCGGGGTGCGGGAAGCGGACCGGGGCGCGGCCGTGCCGCGCCTCGATGAACGGGCGCACCATGTCGGCCGCGACCGGTCCCGGGCGGAACAGCGAGATGTCGACGACGAGGTCGTGGAAGGTCGACGGCTGGAGCCGGCCGACCAGGTCGCGCTGGCCGGGCGACTCGATCTGGAAACATCCCAACGTCTCGGTGGAGGTGATGAGTCGATAGGTCTTCGCATCGCCCGGCGGGACCTGTGCCGGGTCGTCGATGTCGAGTTCCTCGCCGGTGGCCCGGCCGATCTCGGCGACCGCGTGGGCCATCGCGGACTGCATCCGCACCCCCAGGACGTCCAGCTTGAGCAGCCCCAGGTCCTCCACGTCCTCCTTGTCGAACTGGGACATGGGGATGGGGGCACCTCCCTGGCCCTTGAGGCCCAGGGGGATCTCGCCGCTGGTGGGCATCACCGGGGTGCGGCGCAGCAGGGAGGCGTCCGAGAGGAGCACGCCGCACGGGTGCATGGCGATGCCGCGCGGCAGGGCGTCCAGCGCCTCGACGAGCTCCCAGAGCTTGCCGTACTTCTCCATCTCCCCTGCCAGGGAACGCAGTTCGGGGAGTTCCCGCAGTGCGGTGCGGGCGTCGCGGGCCCGGATGTGGGGGAAGGACTTGGCGATCCGGTCGGTCACCGCCGGGTCCATGGACAGGGCGGCGCCCACGTCCCGGATGGCATGCCGCACCCGATAGGTCTCGGGCATGGCGACGGCGGCGACCCGCTCGGTGCCGAAGCGGTCGATGATCGCGCGGTAGACGTGGAGCCGGCGGGCGGACTCCACGTCGATGTCGATGTCGGGCAGCACCGGCCGCCGCTTGGACAGGAAGCGCTCCATCAGGAGCCCGTTCTCGACCGGGTCGGCGTGCGCGATGCCGAGGAGGTGGTTGACGAGCGAGCCCGCGCCGGAGCCGCGCGCGGCCACCCGGATGCCCATCTCCCTTACGTCGTCGACGACTTGGGCGACGGTGAGGAAGTACGAGGCGTATCCCCAGTGCGCGATGATGTCCAGCTCGTGGTGCATCCGCTCCCAGTACGCGCGCCGCCCCTCGTAGCCGCGCAGCACCATGCCGGCCGCGGCCCGGGAGGCGAGGACCCGTTGCGGGGCGCGGTGGGCGGCGCCGACGAGATGCGGCTCGGGGTAGCTCGCGGTGCCCATGCCGAGGTCGTCCTGGGGGTCGACGAGGCACTCGGCGGCGGTTTCCTCGGTCATGGCGAGGAGCCGGTGGGCGACGTCGCGCCGCCACCCGGCCGCCTCGGCGACCCGCTCGGCGATCTTGAACATGGCGTCCGGGTCCTTGAGCCAGCGCTCGCCGCTGTCGAACGGCGCCCGCACCGGCACCAGGCGGCGCGCGGCGTCCAGCACGTCGGCGACGGGGCCCTGCCCGGGGTCGGCATAGCGAGCGGCGTTGGTCAGGACGGCGCGCACGCCCTGTTCGGCGGCGAAGCCGACGGTGCGTGCGGCCAGCCGCAGTGAGCCGGGGCCGGTGCCCCGGAGCCCGTGGTGGACGGCTTCGAGGCGGAGCGCGTCGCCGTAGATCTCCCGCCAGGGCGCGAGCAGGCGCGCGGCCCGGTCGGGGCGGCCCGCGCTCAGGGCGCGGCCGATCTCGGAGGCCGGGCCGAGCAGCACGGTGAGCCCTTCGGCGGGCAGGTCGGCGTGGGCCAGGAGCGGGCGGCCCCCGGCGGTGTGGGCGGCGCTGACCAGGCGGCAGAGCTCGGCCCAGCCGGCCGCGCCGTCGCGGGCGAGGAAGGTGACGCGGGGGGCGGACTCGTCGACGAAGGCGCCGCCGCGCACCGGGGTGCGCCGGGCGGGGCCGTGGGCGTGCCCGGCGCCCCCGAGGTGCTCCGGCACGGCGAGTTCGGCCCCGAACAGCGGCCGGATCCCCGCCTTGGCGCAGGCCTTGGCGAAGCGGACGGTGCCGGCCAGGGTGTCCCGGTCGGTCAGGGCCAGGGCGTCCATACCGCGCTCGACGGCACGTTCGGCCAGCCGTTCCGGGTGGGAGGCGCCGTAGCGGAGGGAGAATCCCGAGACGGTGTGCAGGTGCGTGAAGCCTGGCATCCGCGCCTCCTGCCGATCACCGATCCGTTTCTCACCCCCTCGCTTCCCACCATAGACCAGTTCGAACGTGCGTGCGACACGCCTGTTCGAATACCCGTGTCTGCGGTCCCGGCGCTTCGGGAAGGTCAGGCCCTGGCGCTGGTGATCACCGCGAACGCGGCACCGAACGGGTCGAGCAGCATCGCGATCCGCCCCACGCCCGGGGCGTCCATGGCCGGGATGATCACCGCGGCGCCGAGCTCCTGGGCACGGGCCGCCGTGGTGTCGCAGTCCTCGACCTCGAAGTACGGATGCCATTCGGAGGTCGAGCCGGCGTCCAGGTTCGCCTGGGGCAGCTGCATGATGCCGCCGTGCATGGTCCGCTCTCCCCCGCCCGCGGGCCCGGCGATGACGTAGACGAGGCCTTCGCCCATGGGCATGCCACGGGTCTCCCACGACAGGACGGAACCGTAGAACGCCTCGACCGCTGCCGCGTCGGTGGTGTACAGCTCGATCCAGCTGACGCTGCCCGGCTCGTTGACGATCTCGATGCCGTCGGTGTCCCCGGGTTCCCACACCGCGAACTCGGCACCCGTCGGGTCGGTGAACCCGGCCATCCGGCCGGCCGTGAAGACCTCCATCGGCGGGAAGCGGACCGTGCCGCCCGCCTGTTCCACCGCCTTGGCGGTGGCGTCGGCGTCCACGGTGCGGAAGTACACCGTCCAGGCGGAGCTCGCGCCCTCGTCGGTCAGCGGGCCGACGGCACCCAGCGTCCTGCCCCCCTTCCGCAGGAAGCCGTAGCCCCCGGCCTCCGGCCCCGCGGACTGGAACTCCCAGCCGAACAGACCGCTGTAGAAGGCGACGGCCGCGTCGATGTCGGGGGTGCCGAGGTCGAGCCAGTTCAGGCCGCCCGGTACCTGGGTGGAGGTCAGCATGGAAGTGCTCCTGTCACGTGCGTCCACCGCGCGGGGCGACGGCCCCGGCAGTCCGTTCCCAGCGTGGCAGCAGCTGCCCCGCCCCGACAGCCGAACGCCACGGGTCAGCCGTTCGGCCCGCCCCAACTGCGTGAACGCGCAGGGCGGCAGAGCGTGGGGGCATGACATTCGTCGACGAGGTGAAGAGCGCCGTCTCCGTACGGGCCGCCCTGCTGGTGATCGGCGTACTGGGGCTGATGGTCGCCTTCATCGCGTCCTACGCCGGCGCCTTCCACAGCCCGAAACCGAAGGACATCCCCTTCGCGGTGGTCGCCCCCGCGCAGATCAGCGGGCAGCTCACCCAGCAGCTGGGCTCGCTGCCCGGCGATCCGCTGGACGTGCGGACGGCCAAGGACGAGGCGGACGCCACCCGCCGGCTGCGCGACCGCAGCATCGACGGGGCCCTGCTCGTCGACCCCCGGGGCACCACCGACCGGCTGCTCGTGGCGAGCGGCGGCGGGGCCTCGCTCGCGCAGGCCGTGGAGGCCATCACGACGGCCGCCGAGAAGGCCCAGCAGCGCACCGTCACGGTGACCGACGTCGCCCCGGCCGCCGCGGGCGACTCCCGCACGCTGTCCGCGTTCTACCTCGTCGTCGGCTGGTGCGTGGGCGGCTATCTGTGTGCCGCGATCCTGGCGATCAGCGCCGGTGCCCGGCCCGCCAACACCCACCGCGCGCTGATCCGGCTCGCGGTGCTCGCGGTGTACTCGATCGCCGCCGGACTGCTCGGCTCGCTCATCATCGGGCCGGTGCTCGGCGCGCTGCCGGGCAGCTACCTCGGCCTCGCCGGGCTCGGCGCGCTCGTCGTGTTCGCGGTGGGCGCCACGACCCTCGCCTTCCAGGGGCTCGCCGGTGTCGTCGGCATCGGCCTGGCGATCCTGGTCATCGTGGTGCTCGGCAATCCGAGCGCGGGCGGCGCCTACCCGTATCCGCTGCTCCCGCCGTTCTGGCGGACGATCGGCCCGGGGCTGCCACCCGGCGCGGGCACGTGGGCGGCCCGCTCGATCGCGTACTTCAGGGGCGAGGCGGTCACCGGCCCGCTCCTGGTGCTCTCGGTCTGGGCGGTGGCCGGCGCCGCCGTCACCATGGTCCTCGCCGGTCTGCGCCGCGACCGCGGTGAGCGGCCGGTGGGCGCATGAGCATCCCCCGCCGCTCCGGCCCGGCCGAACAGGCCTTCTCCGTAAGGCGGATGGAGCCGAGCGCGCAGGCGCAGCTCGGTCCGCTCGGCCTGACCGGGTTCATCGTGGTGACCACCATCGCCACCGGCATCGACGCCGGGGTCTTCCCCGAGAAGCTCGCGTCGTCCGTGGTGCCGCTGGTCGGCTTCTTCATCGGCGGCCTGGCCCAGCTGCTCGCCGGGCTCTTCCAGGCCCAGCGCGGCGACACCTGGCACGCCACGGTGTTCGGGGGCTTCGGGGTGTTCTGGATGGCGAAGGCGCTGATGCTCCAGTGGGTGGTGCCGGGGCTCGATCCGTCGCTGCGCGGCGACGCGATGGGGCTGTTCACGCTGCCCTGGGTGTTCGTGGTGTTCGTCCTGTGGCTGGGCAGCTTCCGCATCCATCTGGCGCTGCTCTCCACCTTCACCTGCGTGCTCGTCGTCTTCGTCGGGCTCGTCTGCAACGGGTTCACGGGCGAGGTGGTCTGGAACCGGATCGCCGGGTGGGCCGGGCTGTGCGCGGCGCTCGGGGCGACCTACCTCCTCGCCGGCCAGATCCTCGCCTCGACCTGGGGCCGGCCGGTGCTGCCGATGGGCCGCTTCCTGTCGCCGCCCGAGCACCCGGAGACCTGACCGGCCGGCCGGAGACATGCGGCGGGGCCGCCCGGCGAAGGGCGGCCCCGCATGCGGCGGACCTGTGGGACGCGGGGGCCTACTTGCCGTAGTACGCCCGCGTCATCAGCTCCAGCATGTCGTCGATCATCGGCATCCGCGGGTTGGCCGGGGCGCACTGGTCGGCGTAGGCGTTCATCGCCTGGACCGGCAGGGCCTCGATGAAGGCGGTCTCGTCCACGCCCTCCTCCTGGAAGGAGGAGGGGATCCCGCACTTGGCGCGCAGTTCCTCGACGGCCCGGGCGTAGGACTCGACGCCCTCCTCGGGGGTCGCGGCCGGCAGGCCCAGCATCTTGGCGATCTCCTGGAAGCGCTCCGGGGCCCGGTAGACCTCGGCCTTCGGCCACGGGGTCGCCTTGCCGGACACCTGGCCGTTGTGCCGGATGACGTGCGGCAGGAGCAGCGCGTTGGTGCGGCCGTGGGCGACGTGGAAGGTGTTGCCGAGCGTGTGCGCCATGGCGTGCACCAGACCGAGGAAGGCGTTGGCGAAGGCCATGCCCGCCACCGTCGAGGCGTTGTGCATCTTCTCGCGCGCCTCGGGGTCGGCCGCCCCGTCCACGACGCAGCGCTCCAGGTTCTCGAAGATCAGCTTGATGGCCTGGAGGCAGAGGCCGTCGGTGTAGTCGTTGGAGTAGACCGAGACGTACGCCTCGGTGGCGTGGGTCAGGGCGTCGAAGCCGGAGTCGGCCGTCACGGTGGCGGGCAGGCCCATGGGGAGCACCGGGTCGACGATCGCGACGTTCGGGGTGAGCGCGTAGTCGGCGAGCGGGTACTTCTGGGCGGCCTCCGGGTCGGAGATGACGGCGAAGGGGGTGACCTCGCTGCCCGTTCCCGAGGTGGTGGGGATGGCGACCAGCTGGGCCTTCTCGCCGAGCGCCGGGAACTTGTAGGCGCGCTTGCGGATGTCGAAGAACTTCTCCTTCGTGTCCGCGAACTCGACCTCCGGGTGCTCGTACATCAGCCACATGATCTTGGCGGCGTCCATGGCCGAGCCGCCGCCGAGCGCGACGATCGTGTCCGGTTCGAAGTCGCGCATCATCGCGGCGCCGGCCCGTACCGTCGACAGCTCCGGGTTGGGCTCGACGTTGTCGATGACCTGGAGGACGACCGAGCCGGGGCGGGCCTGGAGGATGTCGGTGACCTTCTGGACGAAGCCGAGCCTGCCCATCGTCTTGTCGGTGACGATCGTGACCCGCTTCAGGCCGTCCATCTCGCCGAGGTAGCGGATGGAGTTGCGCTCGAAGTAGATCTTCGGCGGGACCTTGAACCACTGCATGTTGTTGTTGCGCCGTCCGATCCGCTTGACGTTGACGAGGTTGACCGCGGAGACGTTGTTGGACACCGAGTTGTGTCCGTAGGAGCCGCAGCCGAGGGTGAGGGAGGGCAGGAAGGCGTTGTAGACGTCGCCGATGCCGCCGAAGGTGGAGGGCGCGTTCACGATCACGCGGATCGCCTTGACGCGCTTGCCGAACTCCTCGGCGAGCTCGTCGTCCTCGGTGTGGATGGCGGCGCTGTGGCCCAGGCCGTGGAACTCGACCATCTGCGCGGAGAGTTGGAGGCCGTGCTCGGTGGAGTCGGCCTTGAGGGCGGCCAGGACCGGGGACAGCTTCTCGCGGGTGAGGGGTTCGCCCTCGCCGACCTCCGCGCACTCGGCGATCAGGATCGAGGTGCTCTCCGGCACCTCGAAGCCGGCCTGCTCGGCGATCCACCGGGGCGACTTGCCGACGACCGCTGCGTTCAGCTTGGCGCCCGCGCAGTTGCTCGCGAAGGCGGTGGTGCCGAAGACGAACTCCTCCAGCTTGGTCTTCTCGGCCGCACTCAGGACGTACGCGCCGAGCCGCTCGAACTCGGCGAGGCCCCGCTCGTACACCTCCTGGTCGAGGATGACGGCCTGTTCGGAGGCGCAGATCATGCCGTGGTCGAAGGACTTGGAAAGCACGATGTCGTGCACGGCCCGGGCGAGCTTGCCGCTCCTGGTGACGTACGCCGGTACGTTGCCCGCGCCGACGCCGAGGGCGGGCTTGCCGCAGGAGTAGGCGGCCCTGACCATCGCGTTGCCGCCGGTGGCCAGGATGGTGGAGACGCCCTCGTGGTTCATCAGGAGGCCGGTGGCCTCCATCGACGGGGTCTCGATCCACTGCACACAGCCCTCGGGCGCCCCGGCCGCGATCGCGGCGTCGCGCACCACGCGGGCGGCCGCGGCCGAGCAGTCCTGCGCGGAGGGGTGGAAGGCGAAGACGATCGGGTTACGGGTCTTCAGGGCGATCAGCGCCTTGAAGAGGGTCGTCGACGTGGGGTTGGTGACCGGGGTCATCGCGCAGATGACGCCGACCGGTTCGGCGATCTCGGTGATGCCGTTCAGCTCGTCGCGGCTGATCACCCCGGCGGTCTTCAGGCCCCGCATCGAGTTGACGACGTGCTCGCAGGCGAACAGGTTCTTGACGGCCTTGTCCTCGAAGAGGCCGCGGCCGGTCTCCTCGACGGCGAGCCGGGCCAGTTCGCCGTGCTCGCCCAGCGCGGCCAGGGAGGCCTTCTTGACGATGTGGTCGACCTGCTCCTGGGTGAACGTCTCGAACCGGCCGAGGGCCTCCTGGGCCCCTCGCACCAGTGCGTCGACCATGGCCCCCGCGGTCGTGACGTCCTCGGCGTTCTTGGCCTCCATGGCAGGAACTCCTTCTTGTCGAGCGCTACGAGCATTGCGAGCGTTGCGATGCTTTTCCGATGTCTCAATTCGACACCTGTTCGCCGCACTCGCGGGCCCGACAAAGCCCTGTCCTCAGGGGTAGAACGTCCTTTCAGGTGACCTGACGTCATCAAAAACACGCCTCTGAGCTGCATGGATATCTGGGGACTTAAGACCCATGCGCGCTTGTGAAAACTTTCACAAGTTTTTCGGAGATTCGCTTTCGCCGCCCTCTCCCACGATCTCCGAATGTGCCTGCGCCGGGGGAATCTCCGCTGCGGCCGGTTCTTCCGGAGGCGTCACGGACGGCACTGCGGGCGCGGCCGGCGTCTCGGCGGGCGCGGCCGGTGACGGCTGGGCGCGTTCCAGGAACCTCAGGAGTTCCACCGGGAACGGCAGGACCAGCGTGGAGTTCTTCTCGGCGGCCACCGCCACCACCGTCTGCAGCAGCCTCAGCTGGAGTGCGGCCGGCTGCTCGGACATCACGCCCGCCGCCTCGGCCAGCTTCTTCGAGGCCTGGAGCTCGGCGTCCGCGTTGATGACCCGGGCCCGGCGCTCGCGGTCGGCCTCCGCCTGGCGGGCCATCGAGCGCTTCATCGTCTCCGGCAGCGACACGTCCTTGATCTCGACGCGGTCGATCTGCACGCCCCAGCCGATGGCCGGGCTGTCGATCATCAGCTCCAGGCCCTGGTTGAGCTTCTCCCGGTTCGACAGGAGGTCGTCGAGGTCGCTCTTGCCGATGATCGAGCGCAGCGAGGTCTGCGCCATCTGCGAGACCGCGAACTGGTAGTCCTCGACCTGGATGACCGCGTCCGCCGGGTCGATCACCCTGAAGTAGATGACCGCGTCCACCCGGACCGTGACGTTGTCCCGGGTGATGCCGTCCTGGGCGGGCACCGGCATCGTCACGATCTGCATGTTCACTTTCCGCAGCCGGTCGACGAAGGGGACGATCAGCGTGAGGCCGGGCCCGCGCACCGAGTCCTTCAGCTTGCCGAGCCGGAGCACCACCCCGCGCTCGTACTGCTTGACGACGCGTGCCGCGGCCAGCGCGTAGACGACCCCGCCGGATCCGACGGCGATGCCGGCCGCCACCAGTGCCTCGACCATCACGGCCCCCAAGGGTCCGAATCGGACGTGTACCTCGACGGTAACTCCGCATCACCCCCAGGGGGAGACCCCTGCCGGGCCCCCTGCCCGCGAGTAGGCCGCGGCCGGACGGGCTGGAGCGTCGGTCAGGGCCCTGACCGGGTGAGGGGGCCGCGGTGCGCACGGCCGGCGGCCGGGTGCTCGCGGTCGAGCGGTTCGGCGACCCGCTGGGCAGCCCGGTGTTCCCGCTGCCCGGCACCCCCGGCAGCGGACTCGGCCCCGCGCCCCGCGGCGTGGTGCTCCACCACAGCGCTGCCCGGGGGTGCCCGCGCCGCCGCCGGCGGGGGCGCGGCCGGGGAAAGAAGTACGGGCCGTCGCTCACGGGCTCCCACCGCCCTTCGCGGTTGCCGGTCAGTGCCGGTGCCGGACCATCCAGGCGGCCGCGTGCTCGACGGCCACGCCGATCGGGAAGAGCCGGGCGGTGCGGCGTCCCAGCGGGCCGTGACACACGTGCGCGGCGGGGAAGTCGGCGCCGATGCGGGCGAAGTCGCTGTCGTCGAGGGCGGCGTCCTGGTACTCGAACCACATCGCGGTGCCGGCCTCGTCCCTGATCACCGCCCGGTAGCTGCGCGTCGGGGCGGCGGGCACCAGGTATTCGGCGTGGTGGAAGGCGGAGCACACCGCGAAGCCCACGTTGACGAGCAGGACCTGGGCGTCGGCCGCGACGAGCTTGGCGAGGGGCGACTCCGGGCCGAAGTGGCAGTCGAGGGCGTGGCCCTTCATGAGCTCGGCGGCGCGGGCGCCGAGCGCCGCGAAGGAGGTCTGCGGGTGGTCGCTGCGGACGGCTCCCCCGGTGGTCCTGACCCGCTCGGCGAGGCGGCCCGTCCCCGGGGACGGGGTGTGGTCGGGGTCGAAGGGCGGCATCGCGGCCCGGAACGCCACCGGGTCGGGGGCGTCCCGCACGAGCGCCAGATGGGCCGGGGACGTGTCGGAGTTCTCGGGGGTGAACGCGGGTACCACCAGCGTCCCCTCGGGGCCGAGCACCGTGCGCAGCGCGTCCAGGAGGACGGCGCTGCGCAGCCCGGTGTCGCGCAGCGAGGCGTGCACCAGGAGGATGCCGCCCTCGCGCACCCCGAGGGCGCGCAGTTGGCCTCCCAGGTCCCCCACGGTGTGCTTCCCCCGGTCCTCAGCGGTGTTCTCGGGCACGCGATGCCTCTTCCCACTCCTGGCGCACGGCCTGGACCAAGCGCCTTCCGGTGACGGTGAGTTCGGCCGCCCGCTCCAGGGAGTCGAGTGCCGGGCCGAGTGCCGCCAGGGCCCGTGCGTCGCCCTGGTAGGCGGCGACCGCGACCCCTTCGTACGTCTCGGCGAGCAGCCGGGAGACCGGGAGCGGCCCCCGGGGCGTCGGATGCTTCCACGCCCCGTCCATGGCGTACAGGTCCGCCACGTCGAGCAGGGCGCGCAGCGTCGCCGCGCGCCCGCCGCGCAGCAGGGCGACGTCGAGCGCCCGGCCGGTGAGGGCGGGGGGCAGGCCGAGCGCGCCGAAGCCGTGCCGCCCCACCACCGGTCCCGCTCCCCCGGCCAGCGGGGTGAGGGTGGTGAGCGGGCCGGGCGGTGCGCAGGGCGCGCCGGCCCCGGCCAGACGTGCGCGGGCGCGGGCCACCCGGCGCCCCCACTCCGCCGCCTCGCGTGCCCCGAGCCGGGGTGCCACGGGGGTGCCGAAGCAGTCGCGGTAGGGGTCGAGGTCGTCGAGGACCAGCCCGTCGATCCTGGTCAACGGCCGCCAATGGAGGGCGGGCCGGTCCGGGTGGGGCACGTGGTGCTCGGTGTGGGCGTGCCGCACCGAGAAGCCGGGGCTCCCCACGGTGACCTCGGCGACCCCTTCGGTGCCGGGGTCGGACAGGCGAAGTTCGCCCAGGGCCGGCAGGTGCAGCCGGCCGTCGGACCAGGGGACGGCCAGGGTCAGCGGGACACCGTCGCGCACGGCCGCGGCGACCGTGTACGCGGCGAGGCGGCGGGCCGTCGTCCCGGCACCGGGGCGCCCCGACTCCAGCGCCTCCAGGGCATCGAGCAGCCAGCCCCGGGCGTACGGGGTGGCCAGGGCGGCGTCGAGCCCCGGGCCGTCGAGGGAGGTGGCGCGCTCCCAGATCCGGGCCCATTCGACCCCGCCCCGCCCGTCGAGCGCGGTGTGCAGCCGGGCGAGCAGGAGGCGGTTCAACTCCCGTGCGGATACGGCCAGTTGTCCGGCGTCCGGGAGTACGGCGACGGGCGTGCGGGCCTCGATGCCGCGCACCAGGGCCATCAGGTCGGGGCAGTACACCGAGGGGTTGTCGAAGCCCCGGTCCGCGCTGTAGCGGTGGGTGTAGTGGCCGCCTCCGCAGGAGCGGACGACGGGGCAGCGGCGGCACCGCGCGCTCACGCCGGCGAGTCCGCGCTGGCGGGCCCGCACGCCGGGGTGGGCGGCGACCGCGTCGAGGTCGTCCCGGAACACGGAGAATCCGGTGGCGGCGGCACCCTCGTAGGCCGTTTTCAGGGAGTCGACCTGTTCGAGGGAGCCGTCGGTCTCCACCACGACGATGTCGGCGGGGGCCAGGCCCAGGGACTCGGTGAGGCTGGGCCCGCCGTGCAGAGTGGAGAGCACCGAGTCGAAGAGCCGCACCGGGACGGTCCTGCCCCGCTCGTCCCAGCGGTCGAAGACCGCGAGCAGCCAGTCCGCGTAGGGCGCCGCGGCCTCCCCCGGCCGCGCGGGCGGGGTCTGCCAGGTGGCGTGCGGCAGCAGGTAGTCGATGCGGGGCGGGTCGAGCGCCATCAGGGCGTCGTGCACGGCGACGGGGTCGTTGGCGAGGTCGACGGTGCAGAGCAGGCCGAGGAACAGCGGCCGGTAGCGCGGCTGTTGGAGCAGGGCGACGGCGGCCAGGACCTGGGGGTGGCTGCTGCGGCCGTCGGCGAAGCGCCGGTGGCGGTCGTTGGCGGCGCGGTCGCCGTCGAGGGAGATGCCGACCTTCACGCCGTACTCCTCGAACAGGTCGAGGTAGGGCGGACCGAGGAGCACGCCGTTGGTGTGGATGCGCAGATCGAGTTCCGCGACCGGGGCGACGGCGGCGGTCAGCTCCTCGCAGACGCGCCGCAGCCGCCGGGGGCCGGCGAGCAGGGGCTCGCCGCCGTGCAGAATCACCGAGACGGACGGCAGACGGTGTTTTTCGGCGTGCTCGGCCAGCCGTCGCGCGGTGCGGGAAATGACGTGGTCGGAGACCGCCCGGGGCTGTTCGCGCCAGGTCTGGTCTCCGGCTTCGTACACATAGCAGTGATCGCAGGCAAGATCGCACCTGCTGTGCACCTTCAGTACGATCTCGCGGAATGGGACCAGGGGTCCTGTCATTGCGCCAGTTTAGCGAGAACGCGAATTGGGGCGCCCGGTCCGGGAGTTCTTCCGCTCGCCGCCCGAACGTCCCCGTACGGCCCGCCCGTCACCCGTTCCCCGCCGGGCACCCGGCGGGGAGGACAGTCAACTCGCCTGTCACAGAGCGGAGTTGAACGACGCGCCTTCCATGGGCGGGCGGTCGCCCGAGGCGGACACCACCCTGGCGATCCTTCTCTCGGCGGCCGGGTCCATACCCTTCGCGGCCAGTTCGGCCAGCGACACCCGGTCCTTCTTCACGGTGCTGAATGAGACTGCGTTTACGGAGGTTTTCACGTTCGTCCCTGGGGTGAGTGATAACCGCGCGTGGACAGTGGCACCGGCACATGCACCGTTGCAGTGTCGGCAGGACGACTTTACTCTCATCCCCACCGGGGGATGGAGTGCGCAAAGGGAGCGCACAACTGCCGCCCTCGGCAGGGAATTCAGGTATAACCGCAGACGGGGGTGCATGTGACGGCGATTCCCGGCCCACTGCAGAGCATGGTCTTCCGGAACGCTGATCTGCCGGGCCTCTTCCACCACGCGGACGCGCTGGCGATCGGCCGGCAGCAGTCGGCGGTCAAGCTGACCCGCACCCAGCTCTCGCTCCTGGTCGTCGGCGCGGCCGCCGCCGCGCTGCCCCAGGTCCGCGTCGGCGACGGCTTCCAGCTGCTCGGCGCGGTGAGCGCGCTCGCCTATGCCGGGGTGCTGCTGGCCGCCTTCGGCGCGGCCAGGCGCCATGCCGCCTCACACTGGCAACTCAACCGGTCCGCCGCCGAGTTCATCAAGTCGATGTGCTGGCGCTACGCCGTGCACGGGGCCCCCTTCGACCTGGCCGCCCCCGATCCGGACGGCCTGTTCGTCGCCCGGGTCGAGGAGGGCCTGCGCGAACTGAAGAAGGTCGGCTGGCGCGACCCCCGCGACGAGGGCGGGCCCGCCGCCGGGGGGCTCGTCACCCCGAGCATGCGGGAGTTACGGGCCAAGTCGTTCAACGTCCGCAAGGAGACCTACGTACGCGACCGGCTCATCGAGCAGCGCAACTGGTACCGGCGCCGCCAGGAGACCTCGCGGCGGGCCACCCGGCTGTGGTCGACGGCGATCACGCTGCTCACGCTGCTCGCCCTGTTCTTCGCCGTCCTGCAGACCTTCTCGGTCGCACAGCGGGCGAACACGGCGGGCCTGCTCTCGGCCGCGGCCGCGGCCTGTCTCGCCTGGAGCGAGATCCGCCGCCACCAGCCGTTGATCTCGGCGCACTCGCTGGTGGAGCAGGACCTGATGGAGATGCACGTGGCGATGGAGAATATGGTGACCGAGCGGCAGTGGCCGCAGGCCGTGTACGAGACCGAGCGGATCGTCTCGCCGCAGCACACCGACTGGCTTGCCCGGCTGCGGAGTTGACGCGAAAACGCCTTACGCCCGGCGGACTCCGTCGCGCCAGATGACCGTGACGGGCCGGCCGAGGCTGCGGGCGTAGCGCACGATGTCGCCGGTGCCGCCGAGGCCCCGGGCGGGCAGCCCGTCCCAGACGGCGACGAGCCGGTCGCAGTTGTCCGCGATGTAGGCGCCGGCGGCGTAGTACGCCTCGTCCGTGGAGTGCGGGTAGCCGAGGTCGACCTCCTGGCTGGCCCGGCGTTTCAGGCCCCGATAGCGGGCCAGTTCGGCGGCGTCCGCGAAGCCCGTCTCGTAGTCACCGCTGGGGATCACCACGGTGAGGGCGGCGCCGCACTCCAGGGCGATCGCGGCGAAGAGCTGATCGGCGCCGGTGGCCAGGCTGGACAGCGCTTCGAGCGAGCCGTCGTGGCCGCACAGCAGCGCGCGCAGGCGGTCGCGGATCTCCGCGACGGCCTCGGGCGGGATGTCCCGGTGACCGGTCACTCCGATGCGCTTCAATGCGTCTCACCCCGTGTGTCCGGCGCGGGTCATCGGCGGACCCGTATTCCGTCCTGCCCTTGCACATCCTCTCAAAACCGCGCATCACGTCCAGCCGGAAGCCCCCGTCCGGTTGTTCCCGGGCGGGGGCTCGGGGCCGCGTGCGGCCACAGCTGGGTGATGAGCCGTCAGAACAGCGTCACGCCATAGGCGTTCATGGCCTCGACGACCGGCTGGAAGAACGTGGTGCCGCCGGAGGTGCAGTTCCCGCTGCCGCCCGAGGTGAGGCCGAGGGCGGTGGAACCGGCGTACAGCGGGCCGCCGGAGTCGCCGGGCTCGGCGCACACGGTGGTCTTGATCAGGCCGGAGACGATGTCGCCGCTGCCGTAGTTGACCGTCTGGTTGAGCGCGGTGACCTTGCCGCTGTGGACGCCGGTGGTCGAGCCGCGCCGGGTGACCGTCTGGCCGACCGTCGGATTGGCGGCGCTGGTGATCTGCTGGCTGCCCACCGCGCTCGGGTGCGCGAGCGAGGTGTTGGTGTACTGCACGAGGCCGTAGTCGTTGCCCGGGAAGCTGGTGCCCACCGTCGGGCCGATGCTCGTCGAGTGCGAGTAGTTGGTGTAGTAGTTCGGCTTGCCCTCCGTGCAGTGACCCGCCGTCAGGAAGTAGTAGGTGGACCCCTTCTTGACGTTGAAGCCGAGGGAGCAGCGCCAGCTGGTGGTGTAGATGGCGTCGCCGCCGGAGAGCAGTTTGGTGAACTTGCCGGGGGTGCGCTCGATGCGTATCGCGCCCGCGTTGGGCCCGGCCTCGTGCCTGATCTTCGCCAGGTCGGCGGCCGTGACGGTCGAGTCGGCGGTGACGACGACCTCGCCGCTCGCGCTGTCCACGCTCCAGGCGGTTCCGGCCACGTCCGCGCCGCGCACGGCGTCGCTCGCGGCGGTCAGCGCGGCGGCGCCGAAGGTCTGGGCGGGGGCGGCGCTGGCGTGCGGGACGGCGATGGCCGCCGCGGCGAGCAGGCCGGCGGCGACGGCGGCGAGCCTGGTGCGTCTCGCGAGACCGGAGGGGGCTGTGGGGGTGGTGCGCTTGATCCTCACTTCTTTTCCTCCCGAGGGGAATCGAGGGGCCCATGGGTGGGGGGACCCCGTGAGGCGCAGCCGAGGAGCACGGCCGCACGACAGGTCGTGCGGCCGTGCTCCTGACAAGCGCTGCGGAGGAGTATTGGGGGGCCCGGCCGGGGCGCGCAAGGGGGCCTTTTGGCCGGGCGCCCGCGAGGGGGTGCGCTCCGGGGTCAGTTGGTGCGGATGGTGCGCTCCCCCGCCGGAACATCGATGGGGAGGGTGTTGCCCGGGGGCGGGAAGGGGCAGATGAAGTGGTCCGCGAAGGCGCAGGGCGGCAGTTGGGCGCGGTTGAAGTCGACGGTCACCGAGTGGTCGGCGGCGGGCGCCTCGGGCCGCAGGAAGCGGAACCGGAAGGTGGACTTCCCGCTGGTGCCGTCGGCGAACACGGCCCACAGCGAACCGTCGGCCTCGACCGAGACCTGAAGGGTGTGCTCCTGGCCGCCGAGCGTGAAGGCGATCTCCCCGGCCAGTTCGAGCCCGCGCTCGACCCCGTCGGCGTTGGGCACCCTCACCTGCCGCCCCTCGTACGGGCGGAAGGTGCCGGGCAGGCGGAACCGCTCCTCGTACTCGGCGGCCTCGATGCCCGCGAAGGACCGGCGTGCCGGGGACTCCGGGTCCCACACCCGGACCGCCCACAGCCCCTCGCGGCGCAGCACCACGAGCCGGCGGTGCCCCTGCGCGAGCCGGGAGCCGTCCACCGGGCCGGAGTCCGCGCCGAGCCGGGCCTCGCCCGTCAACGGGCCGCCGTCCAGGGTCACTTGGTGCTCGGCGGCAGCGGTCACGACCACCTCGTCACCGTCCTCGCGCCACTGTCCGAACTCCTCGGGCACGCCGTCCGCGAGCCAGTGGGTGGCGGTCAGGGCGAGCGGCCCGTACGGCGCGGAGACCGTCGCGAGGCGGTGCTCGTGCCACTTCTTCCAGGCGAGCTCGTGGTCGGACCCGGGGCCCTTGTGTGCTTGCGTGCTCATGCGATCAACCTTTCCATACCGGATGGCGCAGCCCGAGGTGCGAGCGCAGCGTCGTTCCGGTGTATTCCGTGCGGTACGCGCCGCGTTCCTGGAGCAGCGGCACCACGTGGTCGACGAAGTCGTCCAGGCCGCCGGGGGTGAGGTGGGGGACGAGGATGAAGCCGTCGGCGGCGTCGCTCCGCACGAACGTGTCGAGCTCGGCGGCGACGGCGGCGGGGGTGCCGATGAAGGACTGGCGGCCGGTGTTCTCGATGACGGTCTGCCGGATGGAGAGCCCCTTCGCCTCGGACAGGGCGCGCCACTTGTCCGCGGTCTCCTGGGCGTTGGTGATTTTCACCCGGCCCTGGACCAGCGCGGACTCCGGGTCGGGGTCGATGGCGGGCAGCGGCCCGTCGGGGTCGTAGGCGGACAGGTCGCGGCCCCAGACCTGTTCGAGGGCGAGGATGGCGTTCTGCGGGGAGACCTGCTGCTGGCGGATCTCGGCGGCCTTCTCCTGCGCCTCGGCGGCCGTGTCGCCGAGGACGACGGTGACCCCGGGCATGATCTTGAGGTCGTCGGGCTCCCTGCCGTGGCGGGCGAGGCGCCCCTTGACGTCGGCGTAGAAGGCGCGGCCCGCCTCCAGGGTGCCGTGCCGGGTGAAGACGACGTCGGCGGCCGAGGCCGCGAACTCGCGGCCCTCGCCGGAGTCGCCCGCCTGGATGACGACCGGGTGCCCCTGCGGGGAGCGCGGCACCCCGAACCGGCCCTCGACGGAGAAGTGCCGCCCGTGGTGGACGAACGGCTTCGGCGCCTCGCCCTCCGGCCAGGAGTCCCACAACTCCCTTGCGGTGGAGAGGAATTCGGCGGCGCGGCTGTAGCGGTCCGCGCGGTCCAGGTAGCCGCCGCGGCGGAAGTTCTCGCCGGTGAAGGCGTCGGGCGAGGTGACCACGTTCCAGGCGGCCCGGCCGCCGCTGAGGTGGTCGAGCGAGGCGAAGCGGCGGGCGGTCTCGTACGGCTCGTTGAAGGTCGCGTTCACGGTGGCGGCGAGCCCCAGCCAGTCGGTGACGGCGGCCAGGGCGTTGAGCAGGGTGATCGACTCGGGGCGGCCGACCACGTCCAGGTCGTGGACACGGCCCTTGTGCTCGCGCAGCCTGAGCCCCTCGGCCAGGAAGAAGAAGTCGAACCTGCCGCGTTCGGCGGTGCGCGCGAGGTGTTCGAAGGAGGAGAAGTCGATCTGTGAACGGGAGCGCGGATCGGCCCAGACGGTGGTGTTGTTGACGCCGGGGAAGTGGGCGGCGAGGTGGATCTGTTTCCTGCCCGTGGTCGTGTTCCTACCCGTGGCCATGGCGGATCCCCCCGGCGGTGGCGTACTGGTTGACGGGCCGTGCGAGGCCCAGGTGTTCGCGCAGCGTGGCGCCCGGATAGAAGCGCCGCAGCAGACAGCGGTGCTGGAGGACGGGGACGGTGGCCTTCACGATGAGCGCGAGGTCGCGTTCGGGGTCGGCGAGGCGCAGATGGAAGCCGTCGACGGCCCGTTCGTCGTGCCAGTCGCCGATGAGCCCGGCCAGTTCGACGGCGTCCGCGGTGGTTTCCAGGGCGACCGGGATCGAGCCGAGCACCCGCAGCCGCTCCGGGTCCCGGCCGTGTGCGCGGGCCCGGTCGCGCAGTTCCTCGCGTGCGGTGCGCGCGGCGAGCGGGTCCTGGGTGCGGATCAGGGCGACGTCGGCGTGCCGTACGGCGGCGGCCCTCGGGTCGGCGGCGGTCGCGTCGATGACGGTGACGGGGTGGCCCTGGGGCGGCCGGGGCACGATGGCGGGGCCGCGCACCGTGAAGGCGCGGCCCTCGAAGTCCACGTAGTGCAGTTTGTCCCGGTCGATGAAGCGCCCGGTCGCCTCGTCGCGTATCTCGGCGTCGTCCTCCCAGGAGTCCCACAACTTGGCCGCCACATCGGCGACTTCGCGTGCCTCGTGCCATGCCTCGGCGCTGCGGACGGCGGGCCGGCGGCCGAAGAGGCGGGCCTCGGCCTCCGTGGTGGACACCTCGGGGCTCCAGCCGGCCCGGCCCCGGCTCACCCAGTCGAGCGTCGCGACGGCGGAGGACACGTGGAACGGCTCGGTGTGGGTGGTGTTCACGACCGGCACGAGCCCGATGCGCTCGGTGGCGGGGGCGACCCGGGCCAGGACCGCGAGCGCGTCGAGGCCGGGCCGCGTGAAGGAGTCCCCGAGCGTGACGAAGTCGAGCGTGCCCTGTTCGGCGAGCCGCGCGAGGGCGGTGAAGTGCCCGGCCTCGTAGTGCCCGCCCCCGTCGAGGGAGGCGGCCAGGTGCACGGGGCTGCGGACGGGGGGTGCGGGCATGGAGGGGCCTTTCGCGTGAGGGGCTGCGGGTGCGCCGCCGCTCCTGGCGGCGGCGCCCCGGGTCAGGACGTGGGCTTGGGCAGGCCCGGCGGGTTGATCTCCGAGCGCGCGACGGCCTCCCCGGAGAGCCCCCAGCGCGCGAGCACCTTCGCGTAGGACCCGTCCTGGATGACGTGGTCGAGGGCCGCGGCATACGCCTCGACCAGGCCGCTGCCCTTCTTCGTCGTCGCGGCGATCTCCCCCTGGAGTCCCGCTCCGCCTCCGGAGTACGTCCCGGCGATCTCGGTCTGTCCGGCCGACGCCACGTGGTAGGCGGCCGACGGGTTGGGCCCGAGGTAGGCGTCGATGCGGCCGGACTGGAGGGCCAGGTAGTAGTCCGTGGCCGTCTGGTAGTACTTCACGTTCACCGGCCCCAGCCCGGCCTTGACGTCCTGAGCGCTCCAGTCGAGGAGGATCTTCTCCTGGTTGGTGCCCGAGGACACCGCGATCGTCTTCCCCGCCACGTCCCGCGGCCCGTTGACCTTCCAGCCGGCGCCCTTCTTCGTCTCGAAGGCGAGCTGGTCCTTGCGGTAGGTGGCGAAGTCGTACTTCTCCTTGCGCTCCTCGGTCACGGTGACGTTGGAGAACACCCCGTCGAACTTGCCGCTGTCGAGGCCGACGAAGAGGTTCTCCCAGGAGACCGGCTGGAACTTGGCCTGCACGCCGAGGGTGTCCGCGACCAGCGTGGCGATGTCCAGCTCGACGCCGATGGGCGTCTTGTCGTCGGTGGCGTAGAAGCTGAGCGGCGGCACCGAACCGGTCGCCACGCCCACGGTGAGGGTGCCGCGGCCGCGCACGGCCGCCGGGAGCTTGGCGGCGATCGCGTCGACCTTCTGCTCCCTGACGCGCTTCTGGTCCGGGCCGAGGTTGATGCCGGTGCCCTTGGCGCCCTTGGGGGCGACTTCGTCGGCGGTGGCGGTGTCCCCGGAGCCGCAGCCGGCGAGGAGCCCGGCGGTGGCGATCGTGGCGACGAGGGCGGCGAGGGTGCGGCGCGTGGACACGTACGTTCTCCTGAGGAAGAGGGACATCACAGCACCTTGGAAAGGAAGGCGCGGGTGCGCTCGTGGCGCGGGGCGTCGAGGACCTCGGCGGGCGGGCCCTGCTCGACGATCGCCCCGCCGTCCATGAAGACGACGGTGTCGGCGACCTCGCGGGCGAAGCCGATCTCGTGGGTGACGACGATCATCGTGGTGCCGGACGCGGCCAAGTCCTTGATGACGTCGAGGACTTCACCCACCAGCTCGGGGTCGAGGGCGGAGGTCGGCTCGTCGAAGAGCAGCAGCTTGGGTTCGAGGGCGAGCGCGCGGGCGATGGCGACGCGCTGCTGCTGTCCGCCGGAGAGCTGCTTGGGGTACGCCTCCGCCTTGTCGGACAGGCCCACCCGGGCGAGCAGCTTCTGTGCCGCGGCCACCGCGTCCTTGCGCGGCCGCTTGAGGGCGGCCACCGGTGCCTCGACGACGTTGTCGAGGACGGTGAGGTGCGGGAAGAGGTTGAAGTTCTGGAAGACGAAGCCGATCTGGGTGCGCTGCTTCAGCACCTCGCGCTCGCGCAGCTCGTACAGCTTGTCACCGGAGCGGCGGTAGCCGACGAGCGTGCCGTCGACGGTGATCCAGCCGCTGTCCACCTTCTCCAGGTGGTTGATGGTGCGCAGCAGCGTCGACTTGCCGGAGCCGGAGGGCCCGAGGACGACGGTGACCTCGCCGGCCCGCACGTCGAGGTCGACGCCCCGCAGGACTTCGAGGGAGCCGAAGCTCTTGTGCACGGACCGGACTTCGACCATGGCGGTGCTCATCGGGTGGCCCCCTTCGCGTAGTGGCGTTCGACGTAGTGCTGGAGGACGGAGAGCACGGTGGTGAGCAGCACGTACCAGACGGTGGCGACCATCAGGAGCGGCACGACCCTGCCGTTGCGGCCGTAGATGACCTGGACCTGGTAGAAGAGCTCGCCGATCGCCATGACGGAGACGATCGAGGTGCCCTTGAAGAGCGAGATGATCTCGTTGGCGGCGTTCGGCAGGATCGAGCGCATCGCCTGCGGCAGCACGATCCGCCGGATCTGGCGAAGGCGCGGGATGCCGAGGGCGGCCGCCGCCTCCAACTGGCCGCTGTCGACGGCCAGTACGCCGCCGCGCACGATCTCGGCCGCGTACGCCGCCTGGTGCAGGGCGAGCCCGAGGACGGCCGCGCTCATCGCGCCGACGAGCCCCACCGTGTCGAAGGTGAAGAAGCCCGGCCCGAAGGGCACGCCGAACGTCAACTCCTTGTACAGGTAGGCGAGGTTGAACCAGAACAGGAGCTGCACGATCAGCGGGATCGAGCGGAACGCCCAGATGTAGCCGAAGGCGACCGCCCGCAGGAACCGGCTGCCCGACAGGCGCATGAAGGCGAGGACGACGCCGATGGCGAAGCCGAGGGCCGTTCCGTAGAAGGTCAGCTGAAGGGTGATCCAGACGGCCTTGAGGATGGTCTCGGTGGTGAAGAAGCGGGCGAAGACGTCCCACTCCCAGGCCGGGTTGGTGAGCAGCCCGTGCCCGAACTGGGCGACGAGCACCGCGGTGACGGCGACCGCGACCCAGCGCCAGGGCCGGCGCACGGGCACCACGGTGAGCGAGGCGTAGTCGGGCCGCGGGGCGGGTGGGGCATCGGCGAGGGGTGGATCGCTGGTGAGAGACATGGGGGTCCTTCGGAAACGCGGGGCGGCGGGCGGACGGCGGTCAGGCGCTGACGGGACGACACGCGAGATCGCGCAGGAAGCGCAGCGCGGCGCGGGCCGTGGCGTCGTTCTGCCGGAACGCGGCGCCTCCGGTGCGTGGCCTGGTGAACGCCCCCGAGGCCCGGGCGACGGTGAAGGGGCCGAGCGCGAACCGGCGCGGATGGGGCTGTCCGTCGCGTCCGACGACACGCCCGTCGGCGGGGTCCACCTGGAGCAGGCCGGTGTCGGCGGCGGCCGCCCCCTCCTCGTACAGCGCGCGCAGCAGGGGGCTTCCCGGGCGTTCCGCGCTGGGTTCGGGGAGCCGGGCCTCGATGAGCGTCGCCGCCTCGATCCACTGCCCGGGCACGCTCGCGCTGCCCGCCCGGAAGACCCCGGCCCCCTCGTCGGCCTCGACGGTGACGCCCGCGCCGAGGAACCGTACGACGCCCGCGTCGGACAGGGCCAGCAGCTGCCGCAGCCGGGGCCCGGGCGGGCCGGAGGCGAGGAAGCTGAAGAAGCCGTGCCACCAGCCGCCGACGTCCCCGATCCGCTGCAGCTGCCCGTAGACCGAGAGCAGCCCGAGGAACACGGCCAAGTCCGGACTCCAGGACGGATCATGACGTCGTGTCAGATCGTTCTGGATGTACGTCCGCAGCCCGTCCTGGAGGCTCGCGTACGAGCCGAAGCGCAGCCCGTCGAGCGGGTGGTCGAGCGCTTCGAGGTCGAGGCGGTCGGCGGGGTCGGGTACGGAGGCCGCGACCAGCGCCTGGAGCTCGGGGCTGCCGGGGTCGGCCGCGGCGTACTTCTCCTCGAAGTCGGCCCAGTTGACGGCGGTGCGTTCGGGGTGGGCGGCGAAGAGGCGGTGGTAGTGGGCGAAGCCCAGCTCCTTGTCGATCAGGGGCCAGATGTCGCGGCGGAAGTCGGGCCGGTGAGGGCGGGCGAGCAGGGCGTCGACCTCGGCGGGGCCGAAGAAGCGGGGCAGCGGGGGCCGTTCGCCGGTCCAGGTGTAGCCGATCTTGGAGTGGTAGGGGACGCCCCGCCGGGAGCCGACGTACAGCACGGGCTCCCGGCCCGAGGGGCGGTAGGCGCCGTCCGCGTCGTAGCGGCCGCCGCGTCCTTCGGTGAGCAGGGCCATGAGGTCGACGAAGGCGAGCCCGAAGCCCCGCACGATGACCGTCTCGCCGGGCCGCACCGCCGACAGGTCGCTGTCGGCGGTGAAGGCGGGCGGCAGGTGCAGCAGGCCGTGGCGTGCCGCGAAGTCGGCCAACTCATGCTGTTCCGCGTCGAGTTCGGCGTCCAGGTGGCCGAGGGCCAGGACGACCAGGTCGGCGAGGAGCGGCTCGCCCCGGCCCTCCAGCCACACCTGCTGGCGCCCTGCGCGCGGCCCGCCGACCCGGGTGGCGCGGGTGCGGTGCTCGTGCACGGTGACGCTGGGCGGCAGCGCGGCCACGGCATCCTCGTACACCCAGCGCAGGTACGCGCCCTGGGCCCGCCGGCTGGGGAAGGTCCGGGCGTCCAGACCGGACCACTCGGCGAGGGTGGGACCGGGGCGGACCGGACCCTCCTGCTGGACGGTGTCGTCGGTGAACATGGTGACGTCCTCGGCCATGGAGTTCATCCACAGCAGCGGCGACTGGTCGGCCCGCCAGATCCGTCCGCCGCCGGCGGGATGCGGGTCCACCAGATGGACGTCCAGGGGCTCGTCCCCGTACAGCAGGGGCAGGTTGGCGGCGAGCCGCTCCAGGAACCCGGTCCCCCGCGGTCCCGCTCCGACCACGACGATCGAGGCGTTCACCGGGCGTCCGCCGAGCCGCGGGCGTAGTACCGCTCGACGTAGTACTGGGCCACCGAAAGGACCGAGGTCACCACGACGTACCAGAGGGTGGCGACGAGGAGGAGCGGGACCACCTGGTAGGTCCGGTGGTAGATCAACTGGGTCGAGTACAGAAGGTCGTTGACGGCGATGATGGAGACGATCGAGGTGCCCTTGAGGGTGCCGATCAGCATGTTCCCGGCGGGCGGCACGATGGAGCGCATGGCCTGCGGAAGCACGATGCGGCGCAGCCGGCGCGAGCGGCTCAGGCCGAGCGACTGCGCGGCCTCCAGCTGGCCGCGCGGGACCGAGAGGATGCCGCCGCGCACGACTTCGGCGGCGTAGGCGGCCTCGTGCAGGGTGAGTCCGACGACGGCGACGGTCACCGGGCCCATCAGGTCGACCGTGCGCACCCCGAGGATGTGCGGGTACAGCGCCCCGATGTTGAACCAGAAGAGCAGCTGCACCAGGATCGGCGTCGAGCGGAACAGCCAGACGTACCCCCAACTCACCGCCCGCAGAACGGGGTTGGCGGAGAGGCGCAGGACCGCGAGGAGCGTGCCGAGCGCGAAGCCGAGGGCCATGACGACGGCGGTGAGCCACACGGTGAGCCAGAGCCCGCGCAGGACGGCGGTGGTGGCGAAGTAGTCGGCGACCACGCCCCACTGGAAGGCCTCGTTGCGCACGACGGAGTTGAGCGCGAGACCGAGCAGCACCAGGACGGCAACTGCCGTGATGCGCTGTCCTGTTCGGCGTGCGGGGACTATGCGCGGGGTTTCGGGAGCGCCGTCGTCGGTCGCCGTGGACGGGCGTTTGGGGAGGGTGAGGGACATGCGAAGGCTCCGTGGATACAGGGATCGAACACGGGAAAGGCCTTCACGGACGCTTGGCGCGGGTGGTGCGGAACCGAGCCCCTCAGCACGGCTTCCGCTCCCGAGGCTATGCGGTGGGTGCTGGAGGTTGTCAAGCTTGTCCGCACTGTGAGCAGTACGTCTCAGCGCAGTTGACGCGGAAACGGATGCCTGTTCCACTTGGGCCATGCATCCGCAGCAGTGGCTGGTCACGCGCTCCCACATCGACTTCGGTCGAGTGTGGTCCTCTTCCTGTTGAGCTGACTCCCTGCGCGGTTTCCCCCGCGTCCCGCGCGCCCGGCGCGCCTCGCGTCCTTCGTGCGCCTTCGCGCCGTTCCCTTCGCGCCGTTCCCTTCGCGTCTTCACGTCTTCGCTCTCTCGCGCACCCCTCCCCTCGTCACACCCCGCGACGCTCTTGTCGCACCTCTCCCCCGGCACTTCCGCCTGCCCGAAAACCCTGGAGCACATCCCGCCATGAGCCGGTCCCGAAGCCTGAGCCGATCGCGCGGCCTCGCCGCGTTCGCCCTCATCACCGCCGCGGCCCTCGGCCTGACCGCCTGCGGGTCCGGGGAGGCGGGCGGGACGGACGCGGTGGGCGCCGGGCCGGCCGCCGGACAGCAGGGGAAGATCCCCACCGCCGATGTGGTGTCGGCCGTACGCAAGGACGACGCCGCGGCGGCGCTGCTGCCCGCGAACGTCCGCGCCGCCGGCACCCTCACCATCGCCACCAGCGTGGGCACCCCGCCCGGGGCGACCTATCTGGAGGACGGGAAGACGGTCGTCGGCCAGGACGTCGACTTCGCGGACGCGGTCGCCAAGGTGCTGGGCCTGAAGCTGAAGCGCGAGGTGGCGGCGTTCGAGGTGATCCTGCCCGCGCTCGACAGCGGCAAGTACGACCTGGGCACCGGCAACTTCGGCGTGACCGACGCCCGCCGCAAGACCATCGACTTCGTGACGTACATCAACGACGGCCAGGGCTTCGCCGTCCGCAAGGACAGCAAGCTGACCTCCGTGACCGACCTCGCCCAGCTCTGCGGACTGAACGTGGCCACGGGCGCGGGCACCACCTTCGAGGCGACGCTGGAGCAGAACAAGGCCAAGTGCGTGGACGCGGGCAAGAAGCCGTACGCGGTGCAGACCTACAGCGACCAGGGCGCCCTGTGGATCTCGCTCCAGCAGGGCCGCAGCGATGTCGTCATGTCGACGATCAACGGGCTGCGGTACGCGGTGGGCCGGCAGGAGGGGCTGAAGTTCCTCAACGAGTACCACCGCCTGGACGTGGGCTTCGCCTTCAAGAAGGGCACCCCGCTGGCCCCGGCCTTCCAGGCCGCGGTGAACCGGCTCAGGAAGGACGGCACGTACGACCGGATCCTGGCGAAGTGGGGCACCACGGGCTCGGGCATCGAGCAGTCCCAGATCTCCCCGCCCGAGCACAAGTAGCGTTTCGCGGCGGCAGCTTGGGGGGCACTCCCCGCCGCCCGCGCGCCCCGGCCGGGGCGGCTTCGGCGTTCCCCGTCCCGCCGCCGTCGTCCTGAGCCTCCGTCAGGACCGCGCCGATCAGGCCGTCCTGGCGGCCGGGGGCACCGAAGGCGCCCCGCTCACGCCTCGTTCTTCAGTACGGCAGGCACCGTATCGAGCCATCCGTTCACCCGTACGACCCCTGTGTCACTCATGTGGAGGGACATACATAATTTTGTTACTCCGGGCTTCACGTACCGGGCGTATCCCAGAAGATTCCTGACGAATCGCCACATGATCTGTGCCAGTACCGTCACGAATCACCTGCGCGGCGACTATCCACTTGGCGCGGTATCCGCATCATGGACGACCATAGGGATAGGGAACTGAAGAAGCAGCAAGAAGCTGACCGCAGTGAGAGGAGGCGTCCATGGGATCGGTGCGCAAGGCCAGTGCCTGGCTGGGGCTTGTCGAGGACAACGACGACCGCTACTACGACGACGAGTACACCGAGGGTGCCGCCGAGTCCGGCGAGGCCTGGGTGACCGACCCGCGGGTGCGGGTGGCCTCCGAGACGGCCGAGGAGCAGGGCCGCCGGATCGCCACCGTCACGCCGGACGGCTTCCGGGACGCGCGGGGCATCGGCGAACTCTTCCGCGAGGGCGTGCCGGTGATCGTGAACCTCACGGCCATGGACGCCGGGGACGCCAAGCGCGTGGTCGACTTCGCGGCCGGGCTCACCTTCGGTCTGCGCGGCTCCATCGAGCGCGTGGCGACGAGAGTCTTCCTGCTCACCCCCGCCGACACCCAGATCGTCAGCGGCGAGGCCGCGGGCCGCCAGACCGGCGGCTTCTTCAACCAGAGCTGAACCCCGGTGCGTTCCGGCCGGGGGCCCGGGGGCCTTGGCCCCCGGGGGAGACGGGTGACCGCCGGGCCCGGGCGTTCCTAGCGGAACGCGTCGAGTCCGGTGAGCGCCTTGCCGAGCACGAGCTGGTGCATCTCCACGGTGCCCTCGTAGGTGAGCACCGATTCGAGGTTGGTGGCGTGCCGCATCACCGGATATTCGAGCGAGATGCCGTTCGCGCCGAGGATGGTGCGTGAGGTGCGGCAGATCTCGATCGCCTCGCGCACGTTGTTGAGCTTGCCGAAGCTGACCTGCTCCGGGCGCAGCCGCCCCGCGTCCATGCGGCGGCCCAGGTGGTGGGCGAGCAGGATCCCCTTGTGCAGTTCGAGCGCCATGTCGGCGAGCTTCGCCTGGGTGAGCTGGAAGCCGCCGATGGGCCTGCCGAACTGCTCGCGGGTCTTCGCGTAGCCGACCGCCGCCTCGAAGGAGGCCCGGGCCGCGCCCATCGCGCCCCAGACGATTCCGTACCGCGCGTGCGAGAGGCAGCTGAGCGGGCCCTTGAGCCCGGTGACCTCCGGGAGCACGGCGTCGGCGGGCAGCCGCACCTCGTCCAGGACCAGCTCGCTGGTGACGCTGGCCCGCAGCGACCACTTGTGTTTGATCTCGGGGGCCGAGAAGCCGGGCGTTCCGGTCGGCACGGCGAAGCCGCGGATGCCGTCGTCGGTCTGCGCCCAGACCACGGCGACGCCCGCCACCGAACCGTTGGTGATCCACATCTTGCGGCCGTTCAGGACCCAGTCGGTGCCGTCCTTCTTGGCGTACGTGCGCATGCCGGCCGGATCGGAGCCGTGGTCGGGCTCGGTGAGGCCGAAGCAGCCGATGATCTCGCCCGACGCCATGCCCGGCAGCCACCGCTGCTTCTGCTCCTCGGAGCCGAACCGCCAGATCGCGTACATCGCGAGGGAGCCCTGTACGGAGACGAGCGAGCGGATGCCGGAGTCCGCGGCCTCCAGCTCCAGGCAGGCCAGGCCGTACTGGACGGCACTGGCGCCGGCGCAGCCATAGCCCGTCAGGGACATGCCGAGCGCGCCGATCGAGCCGAGTTCACGGGCCAGTTCGCGGATGCCGGGCAGTTCGCCGTTCTCGTACCACTCGGCGATGTGGGGCAGGACCCGGTCGGCGGCCCACGAGCGCACGGTGTCGCGGACCGCGAGGTCCTCGGGGCTCAGCAGGTCGTCGATGCCGAGCGGGTCGGCCGGGTCGAAGGGGGGCAGCTTGGAGGAAGGAGCGGACATGGGGGCGCCTCCGCGGCTCTCGCTCAACTAAAACTAGCAGTGTTAGTTATTACCTGAGCGCTGACGTTACGGGTCAGTGTCCCGTGCGTCCAGACTCCACGGCCGCCACATCGCCGGGCCGGGCCGGGGCGGGCACCTTCACGTCGCGCTGCCGCGCCGGGCGCGCCCGCTCCTCGTGGCCGGGCTCCGGCTCGGCGTCCCGGTCCTGTCCGGCCACCGAGCAGTCCATGATCCGCGGCAGCCGCAGGCCGGCCACCGCGCCGAGGAGCAGCAGCGCGGCGCTGACGAACAGCGTGACGTGCACGCCGTGCACGAAGGAGGTCCGGGCCGCGGCGCGCAGCGCCTGACCGGCCGAGCCGCCGAGGCGGGCGGCGACGTCGTAGGCCTCGCCGAGCGAATTGGCCGCGGCGGCGGAGGACGCGGCGGGAACCCCACGCACGGAGGCGAGCCCGGGCGCGTAGGCCGCGTTCATGACGCTGCCGAGCAGCGCGATGCCCATGCCGGCGCCGAGTTGGTAGGAGGTCTCGCCGATGGCGGCCGCGCCGCCGGCCCGCTCGGGCGGGGCCTCGCTGAGCATCGACTCGTACGCGGCGAAGAGGGTGGTCTGGAGGCCGAAGCCGAGCATGACGAACGAGACGATCATCAGGGCCGGCCAGTCGGTCTGGCCCATCAGGACGAGCAGCAGCACGGCGCCCGCCGTCAGCACGAAGCCGGTACAGACCATGCGGCGCGGGCCGAGCCACCGCAGGGTGTACGACCCGGTCGCGCCGGCCGCCATCGCGGCGAAGGTGAGCGGCAGCATGCGCAGACCGGTCTGGAGCGGGGAGAGCCCGAGGACGAGCTGGAGGTACTGGACCGCTATGAGTTCCAGGCCGACGAGCGCCAGCATGGCGACGATGATGCAGCCGACCGAGGTGGTGAAGGCGGGCCGGGAGAACATGCCGATGTCGATCAGGGGATGCTCGCGGCGGCGCTGCCTGCGGACGAACAGGACGAGCAGGGCGGCGCCGACGCAGAGGGCGGCGAGGGTGCGGCCGTCGAGGACGCCGGTTCCGGTGCCGAGCCGCTTCACTCCGAAGACCACCGCGAGGATGCCGCCGGCCGCCATCAGCGCGCCGAGCACGTCCCAGGGTCCGTCGGAGCTGCCCTTGGACTCGGGCAGGATCCAGCGGCCCAGCGGCAATATCAGGGCCATCAGCGGGATGTTGATGAGGAAGACCGAACCCCACCAGAAGTGCTGGACCAGGAAGCCGCCGAGCACCGGCCCGGTGGCGGCGCCGATCGCGGCGACCGCCGTCCAGATGCCGATGGCGGTGGCCCGCTCGCGGCGGTCGGGGAAGACGACGCGCAGGATGGAGAGGGTGGCGGGCATGATCATCGCGCCGCCGATGCCGAGCAGCGCGCGGGCCGCGATGAGCACCGGCGCCGACTCGGCGAGCGCCGCGACCGCGGAGGCGGCGCCGAAGATCGCGTAGCCGAGCAGCAGCACCCGGCGCCGGCCCACCCGGTCGCCGAGGGTGCCGAAGAGGATGAGGAGGGCGGCGCAGACCAGCGGGTAGGCGTCGACGATCCACAGGAGTTCCACCGAGCCCGGCCGCAGGTCCTCGGTGACCGAGGGGATCGCGACGTGCAGGACGGTGGCGTCGAGCGCCACGAACAGCAGGCTCACGCACAGGACGACGAGGATGACCCAGCGGTTGGCGCCACCGGCATGGGCGCGCGGTTCCGCACCGGTCATGGTCGTCCCTGTCATGTACGTACCTCCCAGTACTGCGGACCGAGCGGGTCCGGGACGGTGCGGCCGGGGCGGACCGCGCCGTCACCACTCTCGCGGTCGGCGGGCCGGGCGGACCAGTGACCAGCCCTGATCGAGGTCCCCGAAGGCCCGGCATCGACGGGCGAGTGGTTCGTCAGCGTACGCGAGTTCGCCCGCGTGGCGCGTGGTCCACCTCTCACCGTGCGGCCGGCCCCGGTGTGGTGTGCGCCACGCCCGCCCGCTCCATGGAGTGATCTTTACGCTCCGTACCGGACCGGTGACCGAAGCATGAATTCCGCTCACCCGTCCGGCAAACGGAATTCCGCCGGATAGAAACAGTCCTTCCGGAGGCGAGTCGAATGAATAGAGGACAAGGACCCGGGGTATTCGGAGGGGCTCGGGAATAAAGGCGGGCGTGAGACATACTCCACATCACATCGTCATCACAAAGACCCCGGATCGGCCTGGGCCGTCACTCACTCGCTGTAACGTCGATTGAGTGCGTACTGACCGAATCTTCGCCCGCCTGGACCGGGAGCCCGAGCCACCGAAGATAGAGATCCCGCGGATGAGCCGTCACCGCGTGGTCCTCTTCGGGGCGACGATGGCGTTCTACCTCGCCATCGTCGTCGCCGTGCTGGGCTCCTCCTGGCTCGTCGAGCTGGACTGGAAGGTCATGCTGTACCGGCCGTACGAGCAGTGGCCGCAGCTGCACGCCTTCCTGGACTACTTCGTGGTCCTCGGCCAGCGCGGTCCCACCGCGGTGATGGTGATGGCCTGGCTGGGCTGGCGCTCCTGGCGTCAGCACACACTGCGGCCGCTCCTGACCCTCGGGGCGGCCCTTCTGCTGCTCAACATGACGGTCGGTTCGGTCAAGCTCGGCCTCGGACGGCTCGGGCCGCACTACGCCACGCAGATAGGGTCCGCCGAGCTCTTCGCCGGCGGCGACATATTTCCCTCGGGCCACACCGCCAACGCGGTCGTGACCTGGGGCATCCTCGCCTACCTCGCCACCACCCCCCGCGCGAGACGCTGGCTGTCGGTCATTTCGGCCATGGTCGCCCTGGGAGTCGGGGCGACCACCGTGTACCTGGGCACCCACTGGGTGAGCGATGTCCTCCTCGGCTGGGCGGCCGGGCTGCTGATCCTGCTGGCCCTGCCCTGGTTCGAGCCGCTGATCGCCCGCGCCGAGGCCTTCGTCTTCGCGGTGCGTGCCAAGGTGCGCGAGCGCCGGCGGCCCCGCGCGGCCGCCGCCCCGGCCCCGGTGCCCGCCCCCGCGGCGCCCGCGATGGTCCCCCAGCGCGGGCACGACGAGGACGACGTCCCGGTGCGCGAGCCGGTGGGCGCGGCGAGCGGACGCGGCTCCGGCCGGCCGCTCCCGGCCCGGCCCTACCAGCCGGCCCGTTCGGAGCGGCCCCCGGCCGTCCCCGCCGGCACCCGGCGCTCCCCGCACACCGAGCGCGCGCCGCGCACCGCCCCGGCCCGCCCCCTGGGCGGCTGACGGCACCGGCGACGCGCACGGTACGCACGCGGCACGAAGGCCCCCGGCATCAGCCGGGGGCCTTCGTCGTGTCCGCCGGCGAAGGCGGGGCGGGCAGGGGTCTCAGCCGTGCCAGCAGCGCCGCACGCTGCCGTTCTCGACCTCGAAGTTCAGCCGGCCCGCCAGGTACTCCATGGTGATGATCGAGCCCGGCGCGAGCGACCTGACGGTGGACCAGCCGCGCGACCTGGCCAGCCGCTCGGCCTCCTGCGCGTCGAGGCCGACATAGGTCTCGGGGGCGTCGTCGGGGTGGGCGGAGTGGGACGGTATGGGTGCCATGCACCCCACCGTAGGCGGGGCGCGGCGCGGACGGAAGCGGGGGGCCCGGCGGCCCGGCGGACCCGCTGGTTGTCCGCCCCCGGTACCCCACCAGTCACACTTCTGTCACAGGATCGGGGCTCGACTTCGCCTCGAACTCCGTCACTCGTACGGGCAGTTCCTGACCCCTTGCCCAGTTATCGCACATCACGGTTTCGGCCACTCGAACGCATTTTTCGAAATGCTGCAATTCCCTCGCGCGGCATCCGGTCAATTCCCACTCGACGGGCCACAGGACGGAATTGACAGAGCGTAGGCAATTCACCGCACCCTTACACGATCCCTACTTTCGCCCCCGTGACCCGCACCGATCGATGGCGCGGCCGGATGACGCACGCCCTCTGTTGCGGCGGCCCGGAGCGCGAGCATCATGTCCCCTGGCCTGACGCCAGACACCTCTGGGGGTGCGATGGGTACGGAGACGGTGACCCCGGCGGCGGAGCCCGCACGGGCCGGCCGGCCGGGCGCGGTGATCGTCGACTGGCTGACCACCACGGACCACAAGAAGATCGGGCACCTCTACCTGATCACGTCGTTCGTCTTCTTCCTGATCGCCGGTGTGATGGCGCTCCTGATGCGGGCCGAACTGGCCCGGCCGGGGCTGCAGCTCATGACCAACGAGGAGTACAACCAGCTCTTCACGATGCACGGCACGATCATGCTGCTGCTCTTCGCGACGCCGACCTTCGCCGGGTTCGCCAACGCGATCATGCCGTTGCAGATCGGCTCCCCCGATGTGGCGTTCCCGCGCCTGAACATGCTCGCGTACTGGCTGTTCCTGTTCGGCGGGCTCATCGTGCTCGGCTCGGTGCTGCTGCCCACGGGGCCCGCGAGCTTCGGCTGGTTCGCCTACGCGCCGCTCAACTCGCTGACCCGCTCCCCCGGCGCCGGCGCCGACCTCTGGATCATGGGCCTCGCGCTCTCCGGCTTCGGCACCATCCTCGGCGCGGTCAACTTCCTGACGACCATCATCGGCATGCGCGCGCCCGGCATGACGATGTTCCGGATGCCGGTCTTCACCTGGAACGTCCTGTTCACCTCGATCCTGGTGCTCATCGCGTTCCCGGTGCTCGCGGCGGCGCTGCTCGTCCTGGAGGCGGACCGCAGGTTCGGCTCGGTGGTCTTCGAGGCGCAGTACGGAGGAGCGCTGCTGTGGCAGCACCTCTTCTGGTTCTTCGGCCATCCCGAGGTCTACATCATCGCGTTGCCGTTCTTCGGCATCATCACGGAGATCATCCCGGTCTTCTCGCGCAAGCCGATCTTCGGCTACACGGCCCTGATCGGCGCGACGGCGGCCATCACCGGGCTCTCCGTCGTGGTGTGGGCGCACCACATGTTCGCGACCGGGGCGGTGTTGCTGCCGTTCTTCTCGTTCATGTCGTTCCTGATCGCGGTGCCCACCGGCGTGAAGTTCTTCAACTGGACCGGCACGATGCTGAGGGGCTCACTGAGCTTCGAGACCCCGATGCTGTGGGCGGTCGGCTTCCTGGTGAGCTTCCTGTTCGGCGGCCTCACCGGCGTGATCCTGGCCTCGCCCCCGCTGGACTTCCACGTCACGGACTCGTACTTCGTGGTGGCCCACTTCCACTACGTGGTGTTCGGCACGGTGGTCTTCGCGACCTTCGGCGGCTTCTACTTCTGGTGGCCGAAACTGACCGGCAGGATGCTCGACGAGCGGCTCGGCAAGATGCACTTCTGGACGCTCTTCATCGGCTTCCACACCACCTTCCTGGTCCAGCACTGGCTGGGCGCGGAGGGCATGCCGCGGCGGTACGCGGACTATCTGGCGGCGGACGGCTTCACGGCGCTCAACACGCTCTCGTCGATCGGCGCGTTCCTGCTCGGCCTGTCCACGCTGCCCTTCTTCTACAACGTCTGGAAGACGGCGAGGTACGGCGAGAAGGTGGAGGTCGACGACCCGTGGGGGTTCGGCCGCTCGCTGGAGTGGGCGACCTCGTGCCCGCCGCCCCGGCACAACTTCGTGACCCTCCCGCGCATCCGCACCGAGTCCCCGGCGTTCGATCTGCACCACCCCGAGTTCGCGCCGTTCCGCGACGACCTGGAGCCGGCGGCCGAGCAGGTGGCCGTGCCGGGACCGGAGGAGCCAGGGGCCTGAGCGACGGCGGGTCCGCTCAGCTCCGCACCGCGTCGACCCGCACGCTCAGGTCGTTGGCGCCGGTGTAGTACGGGCGGACCACGGCGGCCCCCGCCTTCGAGCCCGGGTAGACGAAGATCGCCTGCTTCAGCGGTACGTCGTCGAGGATGCGGGCGAGGCGGACGGCGGGGCCGTCGGCGCCGGTCAGGAGCCACAGGTCCCAGAGCCATTCCTTGGCGTCCAGCCCTTCGGCGAGCGGCGCGTACGGCAGCGTGAAGGTGAAGCCGTCGCCCTCCGCGCTCGCCGCGACCCGGTGGACGCGGCCGCCGCCCCGCAGCCGTGCCTCGACGGCCGCGCCGGGGCCGAGCTCCGTTCCGTACAGGCGGCCCTGGACGGTGACCGCGGCCCCGTCGAAGCCGATCGTGCCGGTCTCGGCGTGCGGCCTGCGCAGCCAGCTGCGGACCACGAGCTCGCCGGAGCGGCCCGGGTAGGGGATGCGCACCGCGATCCGTTCCGCGTCCGCCCCCGGCTCCCGGTCGACCAGCGCGCGCAGGTCCCGGACGCCCGGCTCGAGGCGCCGCTCGGCACCCTCTCCGAAGCGCAGCCACGTGTCCCACACGCCCTCGGCGACGTCGACCGTGCTGGGCAGCACGGCCCGCAGCAGTCCCTCGGCGGCCGGGGTGAGCGGAAGCAGTACATCGGCGCCGGGGTTCGGGCCGCGCCGGCGCAGGACGAGCGTGGCGTCGGTGTCCGCGGTCGCGATGACGTCGAAGGTCACCCCGCCCGCGGAGTCGGCTATGCAGTCGACGCGGGGCGCGGCGGAGGCGCTTCCGGTGCCGGGTGACTCGGCGGTGGTGGTCATGCGGTCTGCCCTTTCCGGAGCGCGGAGGCGGCCTTGTGGCGCAGGGCGTAGGCCCCGTCGAGGGCCGTGCTGCGGGCGCGGTGGAGGCCGTCGCGCAGCGCCCCGGCGGAGCGGCTGCCGCCGCCGCGGGCATGCAGTTCGCCGAAGATCGCCTCGTGCCGTTCGGCGATCCGGGCCGGGTCGAAGCGCTGGGAACTGTCCAGGGCCGCCTTCGCCATGCGGTGGCGCAGCGCGTCGTCCTGGATCAGTTCGAGCAGGCCCGCGGCCACCGCGTCGACGTTGCCGGTCTCGACGAGCCGGCCGTCCACTCCGTCGTCGATGATCTCGCGTGGTCCCTGGGGGCAGTCGGTCGAGACGACCGGGAGGCCGCAGCGCATGGCCTCGACGATGGTCATGCCGAAGGACTCGTGGCTCGAGGTGACGGCCGCGAGGGATCCCTTGATCCACTCGCCGTCGAGGTCGCCTGCCACGCCCATGAGGAACACATGGTTGTAGAGGCCGAGATCGTCGATGAGGTTGCGCAGGGCGTCGCGTTCGTTGCCGAAGGCGTCCCCGGAGCCGTGGATCCGCAGCCGCCAGTCCGGCCGCACGGCGACCACCTGCGCGAAGGCCCGTACCAGGAGGTCGTACCGCTTGACGGGGGTGAGCCGCCCGGCCGCCACCACCAGCCTGCTGTCGCCGGACGCGGGCTCCACCAGGGGGGCGGGCACCGAGTTGGGCACCGCGTCGACGCGGACCCCGCTCAGGCGCAGCGCGCGGTAGGCCTCGGCGTCGGCCCGGGTGACCGTGGTGATCGCGTCGAGCAGCGGATAGGAGTGGGTTATCTCGCTGCGCAGCCGGTAGCTGTGCCCGGCCAGGGTCAGGTGTTCCTGGCCGACCCGGACCACGCCGGGGCGGGTCTCGCGCGCGATGTGGACGTTGAGGCCGGGCCGGGTGCCGATGACGACGTCGGCCTCGGTCGCCGCGAGGTGGGCGCCGATCCGGGCGTCGGTGAGGCGGCTGTACTGGCTGTGGCGGCCGTCGCCGCGCGGGAAGACCTTGGCGGGCCGCCGGTGCTCGGGGTGCTCGCCCTCGTAGCCGGGGCCGTTCTCGCGGAGGTCGACGAGGTGCCTCAGGCGGACGCCCTCGGGGGCGGGCAGGGTGGGCTCGTCGTGGTGGCGGAAGACGGAGACGATCTCGACGTCGTGCCGCCGGGCGAGCTCACCGGCGAGGTTGAAGGTCGACCGTATGGTGCCGCCCAGGCTGTACGCGTTGTGCAGCAGAAACGAGAGGTGCATGGGCCAGACGTCCCTTGGTCGTTCGATCGGTCAGTCGATCGTGGACTTGATCATTTGACCGTCCGGGTGGGTCGGGACCGAAATCCTTCGGTCAGGTACGGACTGTACTTGGCCTGTCCGTCACCTGTACTCCAGGACCTGATCACCACTGGTCCACCCGGGAACGGGGGCGAGCGGGTTCCGTGGCGGAGCGAAGCCCCGTCCGGGCGGCCGGACGGGGCTTCGGCCCTCAGACCTTCAGCCGCTGCCCGGGCAGGATGAGATCCGGGTCACCGCCGATGACGGCCCTGTTGGCCGCGTACAGCGCCTCCCACGCCGTGCCGTGGGCCGCCGCGACGGCGGAGAGCGTGTCCCCGCTCCTGACCGTGTAGGACCCGGCCGGAGCGGCGGGCGCGCTCGCGGCGCGGAGCGGGGCCACGGGCCGCTGCTCGGCCGCCTGCCGCTGGGGCTCGGGGGCCTTGTGCGGTTCCGGCGCCGCCTCGCGGGGGCGCTCCGCCTGACGGGGCCGCTCGGCCTGCTTCTTCGGCCGGGCCGGTGCCGCCGCTCCCGGGGCGCCGCCGGTCGCGCCCGCCCGGCGCGAGCAGACCGGCCAGGCTCCCCAGCCCTGTGCGTTCTGGACCTTGGTGGCGATGGCTATCTGCTCGGCCCTGCTGGCCCGGTCGGCGGTGGCCGCGTACGCCCCGCCGCCGTGCGCCCGCCAGGTCCCGGCGGCGAACTGAAGCCCGCCGTAGTAGCCGTTTCCGGTGTTGATGTGCCAGTTTCCGCCGCTCTCGCACTGGGCGATGCGGTCCCACACGCCGGCGTCGGCCGCGGCGGCCGGGCCGGTGGCGACGCCGAGCAGGGCGGCCGGGGCCGCGATCGCGGCGCCGATCAACGCTGCCGTGCCACGCCTGCGTACGGAGCTGGAACCACTGGTACCAACGGACATGAAATCCCTCTCGAAGGACCCGGGGTCCCCCTGGGCGGCCCGGCCCTCGGCGCGTCCTGCGCCGCGTTCCGTGCCGCCCCCGCCCACCGGAAGGTCGTAGCTGGCTGTGCGGCCGGCGGGCGTTCCCGGGCGGTGCTCGATGCACACGGGGCTGGAATCTAGGGACCCGCGGGCTCCGGCATCAACCAACGGCCCGTCCGGCAAGGCCAGTTGCCCGTTACCGGCAGTAGCGGCAATTTCCGGTCACCCACTGAATGGCAGGATTTCAGGATTTGTCGACCTGTCGGCCAAGCGATCTGTGAGCCAGTTCACCGCCCCAACTTCCATGTCCCCCACACGCGTTGACAGGGAGTGAGGGGTTCCGGGGGCGAATTCACCCTCCGCTGGGCGCGGTTCGATTCCGTCCGGCGCCGCGCGTGACTCCGGCCACAGATCGCCCGTTGTCGTTTGTACGAGAGAAGCCGGGAACCGCCCGGCGCATCCACTCAGTTCCTAGGAGCCACCCGTGCCGCGCATGCTCGACGTCAGTGAGGACGTCCGCGCCGAGATCGGCGACGAAGAAGCCGAGCGGCTGCTCGCCGGCGAGAACGCCCCGGGCAGCTACGACTGCACCTCCTGCCGCACGCCGGGCGACTCCGAGCAGGAGCGCACCAGCACCGTCCTGTTCGTCGGCGAGGAAACGGCCGTGCTCGCCTTCGCCCACGCCAGCTGCATCCCCTCCCAGGTCGTCCAGGTCGCCGAGGAGCAGCTCCAGGGCGCCGTACGCTCCATCACCGGCGAGGACCCGGTCGCGGTCGGCGGTTCGCCCGAGCAGGCCGTGCTCGGCATCACCAGCGGTCTGGTCCTGATCGAGGGCGATCTGCATCCGGCGCTCGTCGTCGAGCCGACCGGCCCGATCGCCCGGGCCGGCTCGGGCGGCAGCACCGACGAGTTCCTCCCGCTCCTCATCGAGCAGGGCTTCGTGCCGGTGACCGACATGGCCCGGCTGCCCGCGGTGCTGCCGGGCTGGTCCGTGCTGCTCGCCATGGGCCAGCTGCACGCGGTCCTGCAGCCCGGCACCGGCGGCGGCAGCAGCTCGGTGTCCTGGTGGCAGGCCCATCAGCCGCTCCAGGTGACGGAGGGCTGGCGCGCGGCCGCCAACAAGTCCCAGCGCGTCCTGGTCTTCGCGGCCCCGGTCGGCATGATCGGCCAGCAGCCGCGCGAGGACCTGCTCAGGGACGCCCTGGAGAAGGCCGCCGCCGACGGCCGGCTGGTCGCCGCGGCCATGCCGCTGGCCGGCACCTGAGGATGCCCGCGGACCCGCCCCGGCAGCTCCGGGGCGGGCGCGGGAAGGGGCGTGGGGCACCCGGCGGCGCGCAACCGATAAGCCGGAACGCCCCGCATCCCCGGCCCTACGGGGTCGTTGGCACATACGTGCACACATACGACTCCTCCCGCCAGCCGTACCAGTCCCAGATCCCCGCCATGCGTCCCTCGGGCGAGGCGTCGGGAGCCCAGTCCCCCACGCCGATCTACGACGCGCTGTACTCGGAGTACCTGCGGTCCTTCCGGGCCCTGCCCGGTGACCGGTCCGGCGAGGAGGACCTCGGCTTCACCGGGTTCGGCGTCATCGGCGGCTTCGGGACGGGGATGCACAGCGCCCGCACCGGCCACCAGACCGGCCATCAGACCCAGCACTTCCCGGCCACCTACGCCGGGAACTGGCATGTGCACCCCGCGATGAACGCGAACGGGCGGCAGTACGCCGGGCAGCACCAGCTCCCGGCGGCACTGCCGCCCGGCCCCCGCAGGGGGCTCTGACCTTCTCCCGCAAGGGAGTTACTCCCTTGCGGGCTCCCGTGGGGGAGTTACTTCTTACGCCCGCGCTTCTCGCGCACCCGCACCGAGATGTGGATCGGGGTGCCGTCGAAGCCGAACTCCTCGCGCAGCCGGCGCTCGATGAAGCGCCGGTAGCCGGCCTCGATGAAGCCGGAGGCGAACAGGACGAACCGCGGCGGCTTGGTGCCCGCCTGCGTGCCGAACAGGATGCGCGGCTGCTTTCCGCCGCGGATCGGGTGCGGGTGACCGGCCACGAGCTCGCCGAGGAAGGCGTTGAGGCGACCGGTGGGGACCCGGGTCTCCCAGCCCGCGAGCGCCGTCTCGATCGCCGGGACCAGCTTCTCCATGTGGCGGCCGGTCAGCGCGGAGACGTTGACCCGGGGCGCCCAGGCGACCTGCTGCATCTCGGTCTCGATCTCGCGCTCCAGGTAGTAGCGCCGCTCCTCGTCGAGGGTGTCCCACTTGTTGTACGCGATGACCAGCGCGCGCCCGGCGTCGACGGCCATCGTGATGATGCGCTGGTCCTGCACCGAGATGGACTCGCTGGTGTCGATGAGGACGACCGCGACCTCCGCCTTCTCGACGGCGGCGGCGGTACGCAGCGAGGCGTAGTAGTCGGCGCCCTCCTGGAGGTGGACGCGGCGGCGGATGCCGGCCGTGTCGACGAACTTCCAGGTGATTCCGCCGAGTTCGATGAGCTCGTCGACCGGGTCGCGGGTGGTGCCGGACTGGGCGTTGACGACGACCCGGTCCTCCTTGGCGACCTGGTTCAGGAGCGAGGACTTGCCCACGTTCGGGCGCCCGATGAGGGCGATGCGGCGGGGGCCGCCCACCGAGGTGCCGAAGCGCTGCGGCGGGGCCTCGGGCAGGGCCTTGAGGATCTCGTCGAGCAGGTCGCCGGTGCCGCGGCCGTGCAGCGCCGAGATCGGGAAGGGCTCGCCGAGGCCGAGCGACCACAGGGCGGCGGCGTCGGACTCGCCGGACATGCCGTCGACCTTGTTGGCGGCGAGCACGACGGGCTTGCCGGCCCGGCGCAGCAGCCTGACGACGGCCTCGTCGGTGTCGGTGGCGCCCACGGTGGCGTCGACGACGAAGACCACGGCGTCGGCGGCCTCGATGGCGTACTCGGCCTGGGCGGCGACGGAGGCGTCGAGGCCCAGGACGTCCTGCTCCCAGCCGCCGGTGTCGACGACCTTGAAGCGGCGGCCCGCCCACTCGGCCTCGTAGGTGACGCGGTCGCGGGTGACGCCGGGCTTGTCCTGGACCACGGCCTCGCGGCGGCCGATGATGCGGTTCACCAGGGTCGACTTGCCGACGTTGGGGCGGCCGACGACGGCGAGGGCCGGCAGCGGGCCGTGGCCGGCTTCGCCGAGGGCCTCCTCGACGTCCTCGACGTCGAAGCCCTCTTCGGCGGCGAGCTCCATGAACTCCGCGTACTCGGCGTCGCCGAGCGCTCCGTGTTCGTGCTGGTCGTTCATGAAGTCCGTACCTCGTTCATCGTGGTGATCGGTGGACCGCGATCGAGCGGTCCACTACTGAAAGTCTGGCCTAGCGCCCGGTCAGGCGCCTGGCGGTGTCCAGGTGGCCGGTGAGCCGGTCCTGGATGCGGACGGTGGCCTCGTCCAGGGCTTTGCGGGTGCGTCTGCCGCTGCCGTCGCCCGCTTCGAAGGGGTCCCCGAAGACCACGTCCACGCGGCTGCGCAGCGGCGGCAGCCCCTTTATCAACCGGCCGCGGCGCTCGGTGCTTCCCAGTACCGCCACCGGCACGATGGGCGCGCCCGACCGCACGGCGAAGTAGGCGAGGCCGGCCCGCAGCGAGGCGAAGTCGCCGTCGCCGCGCGTGCCCTCGGGGAAGATCCCGAGGACGCCGCCCCCTTCGAGCACGGCGAGCGCGTCGGTGATCGCGGTGCGGTCGGCGACCGACCGGTCCACCTTGAGCTGGCCGATGCCTTCGAGGAAGGACCCGAGCGGCCCGACGAAGGCTTCCTTCTTGATCAGGAAGTGGGTGCCGCGCGGGGCGGTGCCCATCACCATGGGGCCGTCGATGTTGTGCGAGTGGTTGACGGCGAGGATCACCGGGCCGCCCGCCGGGACCCGCCAGGATCCCAGCACGCGCGGCCGCCACAGGCCGTACATCAGGCCGACACCGATCCGGCGTCCGATCTCCGCGCCCCGCTCCGCGACAGGTACTGCTGCTGTCACTTGGCGGCCCGCTTCTCCTCGATGAGGGTGACCACGCACTCGATGACCTGGTCCAGGGTGAGCTCGGTGGTGTCCACCTCGACCGCGTCGTCCGCCTTGGCCAGCGGGGAGGTCTTGCGGCCGGAGTCCGCCGCGTCCCGCTTGACCAGGGCTTCCCTGGTGGCCGCCACGTCGGCGCCCTTGAGCTCGCCGCTGCGGCGGGCCGCCCGCGCCTCGGGGGACGCGGTGAGGAACACCTTCACGTCGGCGTCGGGCAGCACGGTGGTGCCGATGTCACGGCCCTCGACCACGATGCCCTGCCCGGCGGCCGCCGCGATGTCGCGCTGGAGCTGGGTGATCAGGGCCCGCACCTCGGGCACCGCGCTGACCGCGCTGACCTTGGAGGTGACCTCCTGGGTGCGGATCGGTCCCGAGGCGTCCTCGCCGTCGACCGTGATGGTCGGCGCCGAGGGGTCGGTGCCGGAGACGATCACGGGCTTGGCGGCCGCGACGGCGATCTCCGCCGGGTCGTCGATGTCGATCCCGTTGCCGATCATCCACCAGGTGATCGCCCGGTACTGGGCGCCGGTGTCCAGGTAGCTCAGGCCCAGCTTGGCGGCGACGGCCTTGGAGGTGCTGGACTTGCCGGTGCCGGAGGGGCCGTCGATGGCGACAATCACTGCTGCCGGAGCGGTCCGGGCGGCGCTTTCCACGGTGACGGACACCTTCCTGGTACGGGGCGGGGATGCTCGGGGCGCAAATCCGCCCCCCACAAGGTTACTGGCTCGTGCGAGCCCCCCGTCCCGCCCGGTCGGGACGACCGCGTCACTGCCTGATCGACCAGCCCCGCTCCCGCAGCGCCGCGGTGAGACCCGGGGCCGCGGCCGGCTCGACCATCAGCTGGACCAGGCCCGCCTGCTGGCCGGTGGCGTGCTCGATGCGGACGTCCTCGATGTTGACCCCGGCCCGGCCCGCGTCCGCGAACAGCCGCGCGAGGCCGCCCGGCTCGTCGCTGAGCAGCACGGCGACGATCTCGTACGTGGCGGGCGCGGTCCCGTGCTTGCCGGGCACCCTGACCCGGCCGGCGTTGCCGCGCCGCAGCACGTCCTCGATGCCGAGGGCGCCGCCGCGCCGCTTGTCCTCGTCGGCGGACTCGAGGGAGCGCAGTGCGCGCACGGTCTCGTCGAGGTCGGCGGCGATCCCGGACAGGACGTCGGCGACCGGGCCCGGGTTGGCGGAGAGGATCTCCACCCACATCCCCGGGTCGGAGGCCGCGATGCGGGTGACGTCGCGGATGCCCTGACCGCACAGCCGGACCGCCGTCTCGTCGGCCTCTTCGAGGCGGGCGGCGACCATGGAGGAGACCAGCTGCGGGGTGTGCGAGACGAGCGCGACGGCCCGGTCGTGGGCGTCGGCGTCCATGACGACCGGCACGGCCCGGCACAGCGCGACCAGTTCGAGCGCCAGGTTGAGCACCTCGGTGTCGGTGTCCCGGGTCGGCGTGAGCACCCAGGGCCGGCCCTCGAAGAGGTCGGCCGTGGCGGCCAGCGGGCCCGAGCGCTCCTTGCCCGCCATGGGGTGCGTGCCGATGTAGGAGCTCAGGTCGCAGCCGAGCGCGAGCAGCTCGCGGCGCGGGCCGCCCTTGACGCTGGCCACGTCGATGTACGCGCGGGCGATCCCGCCCCGGATCGCCTCGGCCAGGGTCGCGGCCACGTGCGCGGGCGGCACGGCGACGACGGCGAGGTCGACCCGGCCCTCGGGTGCCTCGTCGGTGCCGGCGCCGAGCGCGGCGGCGGTGCGGGCCTGGCCCGGGTCGTGGTCGACGAGGTGGACGGTGATCCCCCGGCCGGCGAGGGCCAGGGCCGCGGAGGTGCCGATGAGTCCGGTACCGATGACGAGGGCGGTTCTCACTGGGCGATGTCCTTGCGGAGTGCGGCGGCGGAGCCGAGGTAGACATGGGCGATCTCGGAACGGTCGAGATAGGTCTCGACGTGCGCGAGGATCCGCACCACCCGGGGCATGGCCCCGGTTATGTCGAGCTCCTGCGCGCAGATCAGGGGTACGTCGGTGATGCCGAGGCCCCGCGCGGCGGCGGCCGGGAAGTCGCTGTGCAGATCGGGGGTGGCGGTGAACCAGATGCTGATGAGGTCGTCCGGCGTCAGGCCGTTGCGCTCCAGGATCTCGGTGAGCAGCGACCCGACCTGCTCGTCCATGTGCCCGGCCTCGTCCCGCTCCAGCTGGACTGCCCCACGGACCGCTCGTACCGCCACGACGTGCTCCTAGCCTCGGTCTTCGTTCCCGTTCAGCGTAGTCAGCGCCGCCGGTGGACGTACGCGGCGGCCGACCTCCGGACGAGGACGGCCGCCGCGTGCGGTGCTCGTTACAGGTTCTGCTGCTTGATCAGGTCCTCCAGCGAGGTGCCCGCCTGCGGCAGCTGCCCGCCCGGGGTCAGCTTGTCGACGGCCTGCGGCAGGTGCTGCGCGATCTGGTCGGCGGCCTCCTCGGGGGAGACGCCGGCCTGCTGGGCGGCCTGCTGGAGCGCTTCGTCGGGCAGTGCCTCGGCGATCTGGGCGCCGCTCACCGGCTGGTTGTCGCCGTTGCCGACCCAGGACTTGGCCTGGTCGACGAGTCCGGACTTGGTGAGCATGTCCATGAGGCCGCCGAGCGGGTTGCCGCCGTTCTGGCCGCCTCCGGCTCCCGCGGCTCCGCCGCCGCCGAGGGCGCCGAGCAGCGCGCCGAGGATGTTCCCGGCGCCGCCGGAGGAGGATGCTCCGCCGCCGCTGCCGCCGAGGAGGCCGCCCAGAAGGCTGCCCAGGTCATTTCCCGCCATTGTCGTGCCTTTCGGATGGAGGGTACGCAGGAGAACAGGGCCAATCTCACCCGGCCGGGGCACCTGCGCCACCTGGGCGAACCGCCGCCGCCCGCCGCGTCCGGCCCGGGCCCGGTGTAGAACCGACGGATGATCCTGCATGTGGTTCCCCTGGTCGAGTGGTCGGCCGGGCCCGGCCTCCCCTACCGTCCGCCCTCGCTCGCCGCCGAGGGCTTCGTGCACTGCTCGGCCGACGAGGCCTCGGCCCTGGCCGTCGCCGATGCCCGCTACCGCGCCGTTCCCGGCCCGCTCGTGGTCCTGTGCGTCGAGGAGTCGGCGCTGGCCGCCGAGGTCCGCTGGGAGGGCCCGGGGGATGTGCTGTTCCCCCATGTGTACGGGCCCATCGAGCGGGCGGCCGTGACGGCGGTCCTGGAAGTGCGCCGGGACGCCGAGGGCCGCGCGCTGGGTCTCGCGCCCCGAACCTGACGCGTCCCTGGCCCGAAGCGCCCCGGCCGTGGCCCGGCGCGGGGGACATGCGACCCGCCGGTGCTTCGTCCCGGGCCCCTTCGGCGCCAGGATGCTCCTGCCGCGCGCCGTCCGGGCGCCCGGTGCGACGACTTCACGTGCGGGACGGTTCCGCGTCCGGCGTGACGACGATCTGAGGAGCACACGGTGGACGCAGTCAACAGCCGCAGGACGGTACTCGTGGCGGCGGCGGGGGCGGCGGCCCTCGCCGGGTGCTCCAACTCCGGTGACAGCGGCGGGAGTTCGACCCCGGCCTCCAGCGCGTCGACCCCCGGCGCGCCGAGCGGCAGCGCGTCCGCCGCGCCGGGCGAGTCCAGCCCTCCCGCGGCCTCCGGCCAGTCCAGCGCGCCCGCGCGGGCAGGACAGGTCCTCGCCAAGGTCTCGGACATCCCGGTGGGCGGCGGCAAGGTGTTCGCGGAGCAGAAGGTCGTCGTCACCCAGCCGACGGCGGGCACCTTCAAGGGCTTCTCGGCGATCTGCACCCACCAGGGCTGCACGGTCTCCACCGTCGCGGACGGCACCATCGACTGCCCCTGCCACGGCAGCAAGTACCGGATCGCGGACGCCTCGGTGGCGCACGGGCCGGCCACGCGTCCGCTGCCCGCCCGGCAGATCACCGTCGATAAGGATTCGATCCGGCTGCCCTGACCAGCCACAATGACCGCCATGACGCCCGAGGAGCTGATCGCCGACCACACCGTGTACTCCTGTGTCATGGGCTCGCGCGCCTTCGGGCTCGCGACCGAGGGCAGCGACACCGACGTACGCGGGATCTACCTCGCGCCGACCGCGCTGTTCTGGCGGTTCGAGAAGCCCCCGACCCACATCGAGGGGCCGGCCGACGAGCAGTTCAGCTGGGAGCTGGAGCGGTTCTGCGAGCTGGCCCTGCGCGCCAACCCGAACATCCTGGAGTGCCTGCACTCCCCGCTGGTCGAGCACCTCGACGACACCGGGCGTGAACTCCTCTCCCTGCGCGGGGCGTTCCTCTCCCGCCGGGCCCACGAGACGTTCGCGCGTTACGCGCTCGGCCAGCGCAAGAAGCTCGACGCCGATGTCCGGCAGCACGGGGCGCCCCGCTGGAAGCACGCGATGCATCTGCTGCGGCTGCTGATGAGCTGCCGCGATCTGCTGCGCACCGGGGTGCTCACCATCGACGTCGGCGCCGAGCGCGAGCGGCTGCTCGCGGTCAAGCGCGGCGAGGTGCCCTGGACCCGGGTGGAGTCCTGGATGGCCGGCCTCGCCGCCGCGTCCGACGAGGCGGCCGCCGCCTCTCCCCTGCCGGCCGAACCGGACGGGGCCCGGGTCGCGGACTTCCTGTTCCGGGTGCGCCGGGCGTCAGCCCTGGAGGCGGACGCGTACGACGAAGTCGTGCAGCGCGTCGTGCCCGGCGGCGGTTTCGGGCAGTAGCGAGGCGGCCTGCGCCTCGTCCAGAACGGCGTGCAGCGCCTCGATGTCCTCGGCGAGGCGCTCGCGGCCCGGTCCGCTCGCGGCGCCGTGCTCGGCCTCCGCCTTGGCGGCGATCAGCTCGGGCAGATAGCCGGGGGCGGCCACCTCGCCGACGAGGGCCGTCAGGTCGGCCTGCACCCGGCCGCTGCGCATGAGGTGGATCCCGGTGAGCAGCACCCTGAACGCGTAGAGCAGCGGCTTGAGTTCACCGGTCCTCTCGAACAGCCGCCACTGCGTGGTGGCGAACCCCCGGTAGTGGTGGGCGTGGTGCGAGGTCAGCACCGAGGGTGCCAGCGCCACGAGTTCGGCGTGCGCGTCCGTCGTGTGCACGACCAGCGGCGAGAGCAGCTGCTCCAGTACGTAACCGTTGCGGCGCAGCATCAGGCGGACGAACTTGCGCAGATCGTGCGTGACGAGGTCCATCTCCACGCCGTCCTCGAACCACATCCGCGTCCGCGTCTCCTCCGGTTCGCGCAGCCCCACCAGGGCCTCGGCCGGCAGGACGTGGACGCCGCGCAGGTCGACGTCGGAGTCCCGGGAGGGGAAGCCGTACAGATGGGCGCCCGAGACCGTGGCGAACAGCAGCGGGTCGGGCTGTTCGGCTATCACGGGCGCGAGGTCGGCGGTTCGGAGGTCGATCATGGCTCAAGCATCCCAGAGCGCCCCCAGGGTCAGGAGTTCGCTGCGGTACTCGATGCGCTCGGCCCACTCCTTGGGCCAGGCCGCGGCCCCCAGGTGGGCGCCCGCGAAGGCGCCGGCCAGGCAGGCGATGGAGTCCGAGTCGCCCTGGGTGCAGGCGGCCCGGCGCAGCGCGGTGAGCGGCTCGTCGGGGAAGAGCAGGAAGCACAACAGAGCGGTGGCGAAGGCCTCTTCGGCGATCCAGCCGTCGCCGGTATCCAGGCACGGGTCGGTCTCCGGCGAGGGGTCGCGCAGCGCCTTGAGCACCCGGTCGAGGGCGTCGAGGCAGTCGTCCCAGCCGCGCGCGATGAAGTGGCCGGGCGTCGGGTCCTGCGAGTGCGTCCACAGGTCACCGAGCCAGCGGTCGTGGTAGCGGCTGCGGTTCTCGTACGCGTACGAGCGCAGCTGGCCGACCAGGCCCGTCGGGTCGGCGCCCTGGGCGAGCAGGAAGACCGCGCGCGCGGTGAGGTCGGAGGCGGCCAGCGCGGTGGGGTGGCCGTGGGTGAGCGCGGACTGCAACTGGGCGGCGCCCGCGCGCTGTTCCTCGCTCAGGCCCGGCACCAGGCCGACGGGCGCGACCCGCATGTTGGCACCGCACCCCTTGGAGCCGAGCTGGCTCGCCTGCTGCCAGGGCAGCCCGCTGTCCAACTGGGCGCAGGCCACCAGGCAGGTGCGGCCGGGTGCCCGGTTGTTCTCGGGCGAGTGGTACCAGTCGATGAACTCGGCGCGGACCGGCCCTTCGAGCCGGTCCGGGCCGAGCAGCCCGCGGTCCATCGCGGTGCGGATGCCCCGGCCGAGCGCGAGCGTCATCTGGGTGTCGTCGGTGACGATCGCGGGGTCCGGCAGCGCCATCTCGCGCCACGGCCCGCACTTGGCGAGGATCGCGGGCACGTCGTTGAACTCGGTGGGGAAGCCGAGGGCGTCCCCCAGCGCGAGGCCGACCAGGGCGCCGGTCGCCGTCTGTTTCGCGGCACGGTTCATGTCTGTCGTCCCTCCGGGCGCAGAAGGGGCGGATGCAGCGCGGTGGCCGGACCCGCCCGGTGGAGCGCGGCCGGTTTGCCCCGGCCGCCGGTCAGCCGCGAGGCACCTGTCACCTGCTCGACGAAGCCGGGCGTGGCAAGCACCTTGCGGCGGAAGTTGGGGCGGTCGAGGACGGTGCCCCAGACCGTCTCGTACACCTGCTGGAGCTCGCCGAGGGTGAACTCGGGCGGGCAGAACGACGTGGCGAGGCAGGTGTACTCGAGCTTGGCGCCGATGCGTTCACGGGCGTCGGCGAGGATCTCGGCGTGGTCGAAGGCGAGCTGCCCGTAGCTGCCGAAGGCGACCCACTCGGCGTGCGCCGCGTCGCCGCCGCCGTGCGGTTCGGGCAGGTCGGGCACGAGCGCGGTGTACGCCACCGACACGACCCGCATCCTGGGGTCGCGGTCCGGCTCGCTGTAGGTGCGCAGCTGTTCCAGGTGGAGCCGGGCCACCAGGTCGTCGGGCAGGCCGGTCTCCTCGGCCAGTTCGCGCCGGGCCGCGAGCTCGGTGGACTCGCGCGGCAGCACGAACCCGCCGGGCAGCGCCCACGCCCCCGCGTACGGGTCCTGGCCGCGCCGGATGAGCAGGGCGTGCAGGACGCCCTCGCGCACGGTGAAGACGGCCAGGTCGACGGTGACGGCGAACGGCTCGAAGGCGTGCGGGTCGTACCCCTCGGGCACCTGGCCCCGGGGCCCCCGGGCTCCCCCCTCCTGAGCCCGGGGGCCGGCCGCGGTCATCGTCGCCCCGCGGGCCGCGCCGGGCCGGCGCCGGGACCTGGTCCACCCCCGTGGGCCCAGGTCCGCCTGCCGTGCCCGGCGACGCCGAATGTCTCGGTCCAGGTGAGGCTCACGCCGTACCCCCCTTAATGGTCACTGTGACTATAAAGGCGTCCTGGGCGGGCGCACAAGGCTTCGGACGCACGAGGCTTCGGGCCCGCGCATGTCCGCGTGTACGCGGCCTCGCGTGCATGCGGCCTCGCGTATGCGTGGCCACCCGTGCACGCGCACGAAAGAGCCCGGCTCCCCCGCGAACGGGGAAACCGGGCTCTTCTCGCGACTGCCCGGGGTGCCTAGAGGTCGACCTCGCGCATCAGCATGCCGACCTCGGTGTTGGTGAGGCGGCGCAGCCAGCCGGACTTCTGGTCGCCGAGCCCGATCGGGCCGAACGCGACGCGGACCAGCTTCTCGACCGGGAAGCCGGCCTCGGCCATCATGCGGCGCACGATGTGCTTGCGGCCCTCGTGCAGCTCGATCTCGACGAGGTAGTTCTTGCCGGTCTGCTGGACGACCCGGAAGGCGTCGGCCCGCGCGTAGCCGTCCTCCAGCTGGATGCCCTCCTTGAGCCGCTTGCCGATCTCGCGCGGCAGCGGGCCCGTGATGGCGGCCAGATAGGTCTTCTTCACGCCGTACTTGGGGTGCGTCAGACGGTGGGCCAGCTCACCGTGGTTGGTGAGCAGGATGATGCCCTCGGTCTCCGTGTCGAGCCGGCCGACGTGGAAGAGCCGGGTCTCGCGGTTGGTGACGTAGTCACCGAGGCACTGGCGCCCGTCCGGGTCCTCCATGGTGGAGACGACACCGGCGGGCTTGTTCAGCGCGAAGAACAGGTACGACTGGGTGGCGACGGTCAGGCCGTCCACCTTGATCTCGTCCTTCTCGGGGTCGACGCGCTTGCCCTGCTCGAGCACGATCTCGCCGTTGACCTCGACACGGGCCTGCTCGATCAGCTCCTCGCAGGCGCGGCGCGAGCCCATGCCGGCCCGGGCGAGGACCTTCTGCAGCCGCTCGCCCTCCTGCTCGGCGCCCGGGAAGGTCTTGGGGGTCTTCACGTCCGGCTTGTCCGCGTACCGGTCGCGGTTGCGCTGCTCGATCTTGGCGTCGAGCTCGCGCGGGCGGGCCTGGCCCAGGCGCTGGCCGTGCGGGCCGCGGCGCACCGGGGTGCCGCCCTGCGGCGACTTGGGTCCGCCCTTGGCGCCGCCGCGCGCGGAGGCACCGCGACCGCTGCGAGGGGCGTCGTTGCCCACGTCGTAGGTGCGCTCCTCGGGGCGCAGCGGGCGCGGCTTGCCGCTGCCGCTCTGGCGCGGGCCGCCGCCCTGGCGCTGGCCGTCGCGACCGCCACCGGCACCCCGGTTGCCGCCTCGGCCACCGCCGCCGCCACTGCTGCCGCGGCCGCCGCTGTTGCCACCACGGCTCCCGCCGTTGTTTCCGCTGCTGTTGTTGCCGCTGCTGCTTCGCATCACATTTCCGTCTTGTCGTCCGCATGGGTATCCGGAGCGTCAGGCGCGTCCGGATCGAACGACGGAACACCCTCCAGCGTCTCGGCCTCGATCGCGTCCGCCTCGGGGAGGAAGGGCGCGAGCTCCGGGAGCTCGTCCAGGCCGCGCAGGCCCATCCGCTCCAGAAAGTAGTTCGTCGTCCTGTACAGGATCGCACCTGTTTCGGGTTCCGTGCCCGCCTCGTCGACCAGACCCCGCTGGAGCAGGGTCCGCATGACCCCGTCGCAGTTCACTCCGCGCACCGCGGAGACCCTCGACCGGCTCACCGGCTGGCGGTACGCGACGACCGCCAGGGTCTCCAGGGCCGCCTGGGTGAGCCGGGCGTGCTGGCCGTCCAGGACGAAGCCCTCGACGGCGTCCGCGTAGGCGGCCCGGCTGTAGAACCGCCAGCCGCCCGCCACGAGCCTCAGCTCGAAGCCGCGGCCCTGGACGGTGTACTCGTCGGCCAGCTCCCGCAGGGCGTCCGCCACGGCCCGTCTGGGCCGCTCCAGGACCTTGGCGAGGTGCTCCTCGGTGGCGGGCTCGTCGACGACCATGAGGACGGCTTCCAGGGCCGGCTTCAGCTCCAGTTCCTCACGCGGGCCCTCGCTCACGCCTTCTCCTCCGTCACGACTCGGTCGAACTCGTCGGTCACCGTCGGCACGCCGTCGCCCTCGCCCCCGCTCCAGCGCACCCTCAGCTCCCCCAGCGCCTCGTCCTGGTCCAGGACGACGGCCTTCTCGCGGTACAGCTCCAGGAGGGCCAGGAACCGGGCCACCACGGTGAGGGTGTCCGGGGCGTCCTCGGCGAGCACCTGGAAGCTGACCTCGCCCGCCTCCCGCAGCCGGGCCACCACGATGTCGGCCTGCTCCCGCACCGAGACGAGCGGGGCGTGGATGTGGTCGACGTACACCTGCGGCTCGGCCCTCGGCTGCATGGCCTTGACGGCCAGCTTCGCGAAGCCCTCGGCGCCGATGCTGATGACGACCTCGGGAAGCAGCTCGGCGAGGTGCGCCTCCAGGCCGACGGTACGCGGATACCGGCGCGCCTCGGTGTCGAGCCGCTCGCTGAAGATGTCCGCGATCCGCTTGTACGCCCGGTACTGGAGCAGCCGCGCGAACAGCAGGTCCCGGGCCTCCAGGAGGGCGAGGTCCGCCTCGTCCTCCACCTCGGCGACGGGCAGCAGCCGGGCCGCCTTGAGATCGAGCAGGGTGGCCGCGACGACGAGGAACTCGGTGGTCTGGTCCAGATCCCAGTCCGCCCCCATGCCCCTGATGTGCGCCATGAACTCATCGGTCACCTTGGAGAGGGCGACCTCGGTGACGTCCATCTTGTGCTTGGAGATCAGCTGGAGGAGCAGATCGAACGGCCCCTCGAAGTTGGCGAGCCGAACGGTGAACCGCCCGTCACCGGGCTCGGGGCCGCTGCCGGCCGCGCGCTCGGTACCGGCTTCGCGCTCGGCGTCGGGCTCGGGCTCGGCTTCGGCTTCGGCTTCGGCGAGCACCAACTCGTCGTCGGCGGAAGCCGATTCAGCCCCGGCCGGCGAGAAGTCAGCCCCTCCGGCGTCTGAGGAGCGGGGGTCCGGGGGCGCTGTGCTCATTGGCGGCTCCGCCGCGGCCCCCGGCCCCCGCCCCAGCGCACGCCGCACCCCACGCGCGGCGGAAACGTCGGGCTCGTCAGCAGTCGGCAAGGGTGGTCCAGGGGAGGGAATGGCGGGCGGGGCGAGGAGGGCTCCGCCGCAGGCTAACGGCTACCGCCCCCGAAGACGCCGTACGAGAATGCTCGCGTCGCCCCGCGATTCCAGGTCGGCGAGGACGACGGCCACCGCCTCGCGGACGATCCGCCCGCGGTCGACCGCGAGCCCGTGCTCCCCGCGCAGGACCAGGCGAGCGTGCTCCAGGTCCATCAGCTCCTCGGCGGAGACGTAGACCGTGATCTTCTCGTCGTGCCGCTCCCGCCCGCTGGGCCGCCGGTTGGCGGCCCGCTGGCGGCGCCGCTGCTGCGCGGTGCCGGAGCCGCCCTGCGCGGGCGTACGCCGGGCCTTGCCGGCCTCCGCCTCCGCGGCGCCCCGGCTGCGCGGCTCGCCGGAGCCGGAGTCCTCGTCCGCGGCGGTGTGCTCCGCCTCGGCGGGCTCGGCGACGGGGTCGCTCTCGCCCGCCGGGGACGGCACCCGCGCCTCGCCGTTGGTCCCCCGCCTCGGGGCGGACGGCGAGAGCGCCATCCCCCCGGTCGTACGGAACAGCTCGTCGGCCCCGGGCAGACTCACTCGGCGTGACACCGGGCGAGCACCTCCCTGGCGAGCTGACGGTAGGCGGCCGCGCCGACGGAGTTGGAGGCGTACGTCGTGATCGGCTCACCGGCGACCGTGGTCTCCGGGAAGCGCACGGTCCGGCCGATGACCGTGTGGTAGACGTGGTCGTCGAAGGCCTCGACCACACGGGCCAGGACCTCACGGCTGTGCACCGTGCGGGAGTCGTACATCGTGGCGAGGATGCCGTCCAACTCCAGGTCGGGGTTGAGGCGTTCCTGCACCTTCTCGATCGTCTCGGTGAGCAGCGCGACGCCGCGCAGCGCGAAGAACTCGCACTCGAGCGGCACGATCACCTTGTGAGCCGCCGTCAGGGCGTTCACGGTGAGCAGGCCGAGCGAGGGCTGACAGTCGATCACGATGTAGTCGTAGTCCTGCATCAGCGGCTTGAGCGCCCGCTGGAGCGTGGACTCGCGCGCGACCTCGCTCACCAACTGCACCTCGGCGGCGGACAGGTCGATGTTGCTCGGCAGCAGGTCCATGTTGGGGACCGCGGTCTTGAGCAGCACCTCGTCGGCCGACATGCCCCGCTCCATGAGCAGGTTGTAGACGGTGAGGTCGAGTTCCATCGGGTTCACGCCGAGGCCGACCGACAGGGCTCCCTGCGGGTCGAAGTCGACGAGCAGCACGCGCCGTCCGTACTCCGCGAGCGCGGCACCCAGGTTGATGGTCGACGTCGTCTTGCCCACGCCGCCCTTCTGGTTGCACATCGCGATGATCTTCGCGGGACCGTGGTCGGTCAGCGGACCCGGGATCGGGAAGTACGGCAGCGGCCGTCCGGTCGGACCGATCCGCTCGCGGCGCTGGCGGGCGGCGTCGGGTGCGAGGGTGGCCGCGTACTCGGGGTCGGGCTCGTACTCGGCGTCGGGGTCGTAGAAGTGCCCCTGGGGCACTTCGTCAAAGTCGGCGAGAGCGGCGGTGTCCCGGCCGCTCTCGTTGCCGGCCGTGGCGTTCACGTGTAGGCCGTCCATCATCCGTGGGGCTGTCGTCATGTGCTGGGTGGGGACCATCCCCGCGTGGGCGGGGAGCGGAGTGGTTTCGAAGGTGCGGACCGCGACGGAGCCGACAGCCTCGGGCCCCGAAGGGCTCTGGCCCCGTACGGACGTCCCCGCAGGGAATCCAGACTGACCACCTCCGGGAGTAAATGTCGACTCATTCACAAGTCGTCTTACCTCCTTGGACGTGACCAGGAAACTTTATCGATAGGTCAGCGTGGCACCATGCCGACGGTTGGCGACTCTATGGCGTGTCACCGGTCCGCAGCAACACAATCCGCCGGACCCGGCCCGATGTGTCGGCAACCGAACACCCCTCTGTCAAGGGCGTACGGGCACTCAGGCACACGTTTCACCAGTGCGCGAAACGGTTAAAGAGTTACGTTCGAGGCGAGTTGAGCAAGCCCGGCACAGGCGGGCGGAAGTGTCGTGACACACATCCGGCCGGACCTTGGTCGACAAGGTCCGGCCGGATGTACGAGGTTGACGGTCCGGGTTGACGAACCGGCTTTTGACTAGCCGATGAGCGTGTGCAGCTCGACCTGCTCCAGGCCGTGCGCCTCGGCGACGGGACCGTAAACCACCTGGCCGTCATGGGTGTTGAGGCCCAGCGCGAGGGCGGCGTCGCGGCGCAGCGCCTCGGCCCAGCCGTTGTTCGCCAGCGACACGATGTAGGGCAGCGTGGCGTTGGTGAGTGCGTAGGTGGAGGTGTTCGGCACCGCGCCCGGCATGTTGGCGACGCAGTAGAAGACCGAGTTGTGGACCATGAAGGTCGGCTCGGCGTGGGTGGTCGGACGCGAGTCCTCGAAGCAGCCGCCCTGGTCGATCGCAATGTCGACAAGAACACTTCCGGGCTTCATCTTGGCGACGAGCTCGTTGGTGACCAGCTTCGGGGCCTTGGCTCCGGGGATGAGCACCGCGCCGATGACGAGGTCGGCCTCGATGACGGCCTTCTCCAGCTCGAAGGCGTTGGAGACGATCGTCTGCACCTTGGTGCCGAAGACCTTGTCGGCCTCGCGGAGCTTGTTGATGTCCTTGTCGAGCAGGGTCACGTGGAAGCCCATGCCGACGGCGATCTGCGCCGCGTTCCAGCCGGAGACGCCGCCGCCGATGACGACCGCCTTGCCGGCGTGGGTGCCGGGGACGCCGCCGGGCAGCACGCCGCGGCCGCCGGCCGAGCGCATCAGGTGGTAGGCGCCGACCTGCGGGGCGAGCCGGCCCGCGACCTCGGACATCGGGGCGAGCAGCGGCAGCTGGCGGTTGGCGGTCTCGACCGTCTCGTACGCGATCGCGGTGGTGCCGGACTCCAGGAGGGCGTCCGTGCACTCGCGGGAGGCGGCGAGGTGCAGGTAGGTGAAGAGCGTCTGGTCCTTGCGGAGGCGGTGGTACTCCTCCGCGATCGGCTCCTTGACCTTGAGCAGCAGGTCGGCGGTGGCCCAGACCTCGTCGGCGCTGCCGAGGATCTCGGCGCCGGCGGAGACGTACTCGGCGTCCGTGATCGACGAGCCGACGCCGGCGTTCTGCTCGACGAAGACCTGGTGGCCGTGGCGCACCAGCTCGTGCACGCCGGCGGGGGTGATGGCCACCCGGAACTCGTTGTTCTTGACCTCGCGGGGGATACCGACCTTCACGTCGATCACGGTCCTTGGCTCAGGGAAAAAGGGGGGCAATGCCATACATACCCGGAAGCACGACGGCACACCGGGAGGTACCGCAGGACGTTGCGGCAGAGCCAGTCTAATGAAGGTTTTCTCGCTGTCTACCCTTACAAAGCTTCAATCTTTGGCTGAAGCGCTACGGATTTCGCAGGCCCCCCGGCGCTGCAGCCTCATCTTCCAGAAGCCGGTCGGCCGTCGCGCGGTGCAATCGCGCCGCCGCGGGGTCGCCGAGCCGGTCCAGGGTGTCGGCCAGCCTGAGCTGGAGCGCGGCCTGGAGTCGCAGATCACCGGCGGTGCGGGCCAGCTCGACGGCCTCGCGGCAGGTGCGCAGCGACTCCTCGGGCCGCCCCGCGTACTCCTGGACCCGGGCCGCCTCGCTCAACGCCCTTGCCTGGCTTGGGAGATCACCCAGGCGCCGGTATCCGGCCACCGCGGCCCGCCAGCAGCGCAGCGCCTCGCCGTAGCGGCCCGCGTAGGTGTGCACGGTGGCGAGCCGGCCGTACAGCCGGGCCTCGTCGGCGCGCTCGCCGCGCGCGAGCCGCTGGGACAGCGCGCGCCCGTACCAGTCGGAGGCCCGGTGCCAGTCCCCCAGCTCCTGGTGGGCGCCGCCTACGGATTCCATCGCGCGGCCCGTCGCGTACGGGTCGTTCGCGGCCCGCCCGGCGTCCAGGGCGAGCCGGTAGCGGGCCAGCGCCTCGGCCGTGCGCCCGTTCCCGGCGTCCAGGTCGCCCAGGTTGAGCAGGGCCGCGGCCTTCTCGCGGTGCAGCTCGCGGCGCTCGGCGACGTCAAGGACCAGCTGGTGCAGGCCGTACAGCTCGGGGGCCGCGGCCTCGGCGCCGCGGTGCGCGGCCAGCGCGCGGACCAGCGCGGCCACCAGGCGCCGGGCCAGGGTGTCGAGCTCGCCGTCCCGCACCGCGAGCCGGGCGGCGGCGAGCAGCGCCGGCTGGCGGGTGTCGAGCCAGGCGGCGGCGACGGCGGCGCTGGGGAAGCGCAGGGCGCGCGGCAGCCCGGCGAGCTTCTTGCGGGCGGCCGAGCCCTCCGGCTCGGTGACCGCGCGGCAGGACTGGAGCAGCCGGACCGTCCGCTCCAGCATCCGGGCGCGGGCCAGCTGCACCTCGCCGGGCCGGTCGACCCGCTCGCAGAGCGCGCGCAGCAGCGGCGCGAGAGCGCCGGGCACCCGGTACTGCTCGGGCACGCCCGGGTCGCGCCGCAGCAGGCCGTACGTCACGAAGTCGGCAAGGGCCGTCTGGGCGCCCGAGACCGAGCAGCCGGCGAGCGCGGAGGCGGTGTGCGCGTCGGCGACCCCGGCGGGGGCGAGCGCAAGCAGTCGCAGTATCCGCGCGGCCGGCTGCGAGAGGGACTCGTACACGAGCCGGAAGGAACGCGCCAACGGCCTTGTGGCGTCCGGGACTTCGTCCCCGTCGTCCGCCATCGCACGCAGTCGCTTGGCCACGTCGGCGACGGCGGCCTTGGGGCGGGCCGCGAGCCAGCCGCCGACCAGGACGAGGGCCGCGGGCTGTCCGCCGCAGACCTCGACGAGCGTCTCGGCGGCGCGCGGGTCGACCGTGACGCGCACCGAGCCGGTGTAGCCCTCCAGGAGTTCGACGGCCGACTTCACGTCGAGTCCGCCGAGGGTGCACGGGCGCACGTCGGGGATCCCGGTGAGCGGTCCCTGCGCGGTCGCCACGATCAGGCACCGGGAGGTGTCGGGAAGGAGCGGGCCGACCTGTTCGGCGTCGGCCGCGTCGTCGAGCAGCACGATCGCCCGGCGTCCGGCGAGCGCCTCGCGGACCAGCTGGGTGAGCTCGCCCTCGCCCGCCCCGGGCGGCGCCGGGACCTCCAGGGCGTCGAGCAGGTCCCGGGCGACCCGGGCGACCGGGACCGGGGCGCCGCCGGGTTCGGTGAGCGTGGCGCGCAGCACCCCGTCGGGGTAGTCGGCGGCCACCCGCCGGGCCAGTTCGGCGGCGAGCGCGGAGCGTCCCGATCCGGGCCGGCCCGCGATCAGCAGAACCCTGGCCCGGGGCGACTTCTTTCCTGACAGTGTGTCAAGTCCGGCCCGTTCGATGTCGGCCCGGAGTTCCTTCAACTCCCGCTGTCTGCCCAGGAATTGGTCCACGCACTGCCCGGCGGCAGCGCCACCCACGTCCACCGCCTGATCCGTCACGGGCCACGCTCCGTCCGCCTGAGCACCTGGAGACCGTGCGGGTCTCCGCACGGGCAGTCCGAGCGTAGTTCACGCTTCGTGACCGTTTGGGCGGAGCGCGGCGGAGATGTCGCCCGATCGGATCAGCGGATTTTCAGATCGGACGGGATCGGGTGCGATCAAACATGACCGGCGGCACGGGCCACGGCACGGCTCGGCTCACGCCTCGAAGGGCCGGGCCGGCCAGGGCGCGTCGGCCGGACGCAGCGCGTCCACGCCGTCGCCCCGCAGCACGGCCGAGAGGGCGAGCGCGCCGACCACCAGGCAGGTGTTGTGCAGCTCCCCCGCGAGCGCGCCGCGTACGAGTTCGTCGAGCGGGATCCGGGCCAGCTCCATGTCGGCCTCCTCCTCGGAGACCTCGAAGCGCTCGCCGTCCGCCTCGGACAGACCGCGCGCCAGGAAGATCCGTACGGCTTCGTCGCTGCCGCCGGGCGAGGTGTACACATCGGTCAGGACGTGCCACTGCTCGGCCTTGACGTGCGCCTCCTCGTACAGCTCGCGCTGGGCGGCGTGCAGCGGATTCTCGCCGGGCACGTCCAGGAGCCCGGCCGGGATCTCCCAGAGCTTGTGGCGCACCGGGTGGCGGTACTGGCGCAGCACCAGGACCCGGCCCTCGTCGTCCAGGGCGCAGATCGCCACCGAGCCGGGGTGGACCTGGTAGTCGCGCTGGTGCACCGAGCCGTCGGGCATCACGACGTCGTCGGTGCGGACGCTGGTCTTGTGGCCGGTGAAGGGGGTGGCACTCGCCACGACCTGCCAGTGTTCGGCGGTGTCCTCGATGGCCATGTCGGCGTCCTCCCACAGTGCGCGCGCAAAAACAGAAACCGGGGTACGGGCCCTGGTGAGGACCCCGTACCCCGGCAACGTTAACTCGCGCGGGACCGCACGCGACTACTTGACGGGCTTGCCCGTCTTGCGCTCGACGGCGGCCTTGACCAGGCCCGCGAAGAGCGGGTGCGGGCGCGTCGGACGCGAGCGGAGCTCCGGGTGCGCCTGCGTGGCGACCAGGTAGGGGTGCACCTCGCGCGGGTACTCGACGTACTCGACGAGCTTGTTGTCCGGGGAGGTGCCCGAGAAGACGAGGCCCGCCTTCTTCTCCAGCTCCGCGCGGTAGGTGTTGTTCACCTCGTAGCGGTGGCGGTGGCGCTCCTCGACGTAGGGCTGGTCGTCGTAGACCTCACGCACGATCGAGCCCTCGGCGAGCTTCGCCGGGTACAGGCCCAGGCGCATCGTGCCGCCCAGGTCGCCCGCGCCCTCGACGTAGGCCAGCTGCTCCTCCATCGTCGAGATGACGGGGTGGGCGGTGGCGGCGTCGAACTCGGTGGAGTTGGCGTCCGGGATGCCGGCCAGGTTGCGCGCCGCCTCGATGACGATGCACTGCAGGCCCAGGCAGATGCCGAGCAGCGGCACCTTGTTCTCGCGGGCGTACTGGATCGCGCCGATCTTGCCGTTCACACCGCGGTCGCCGAAGCCGCCGGGGACCAGGATCGCGTCCACGTCGCCGAGGTTCTTCTTGGCGCCCGCCGGGGTCTTGCAGTCGTCCGAGGTGACCCACTTGACCTTGACGCGGGCCTTGTTGGCGAAGCCGCCGGCCCGCATGGCCTCGGTGATCGAGAGGTAGGCGTCGGGCAGGTCGATGTACTTGCCGACCAGCGCGACGGTGACCTCGTGCAGCGGGTTGTGGACCCGGTCGAGCAGGTCGTCCCACTGCGTCCAGTCCACATCGCGGAACGGCAGGTCCAGCTTGCGGACGACGTAGGCGTCCAGGCCCTCGGTGTGCAGCACCTTGGGGATGTCGTAGATCGACTTGGCGTCGATGGCGGCGACCACGGCCGCCTCGTCGACGTCGCACATCAGCGAGATCTTGCGCTTGATGGACAGCGGCACCTCGCGGTCGGCGCGCAGCACGATCGCGTCGGGCTGGATGCCGATGTTGCGCAGGGCGGCGACCGAGTGCTGGGTCGGCTTGGTCTTCAGCTCGCCCGAGGGGCCGATGTAGGGCAGCAGCGAGATGTGCACCACGAAGACGTTGTCGCGGCCCACCTCGTGGCGGACCTGGCGGACCGTCTCCAGGAACGGCAGCGACTCGATGTCGCCGACCGTGCCGCCGACCTCCGTGATGACGACGTCGACGTCGTCGGTCGCCATCCGGCGGATGCGGTGCTTGATCTCGTTGGTGATGTGCGGGATGACCTGGACCGTGTCGCCGAGGTACTCGCCGCGCCGCTCCTTGGCGATGACCTGCGAGTAGACCTGGCCGGTCGTCACGTTGGCGGAACCGTCGAGGTCCACGTCGAGGAAGCGCTCGTAGTGGCCGATGTCGAGGTCCGTCTCGGCGCCGTCGTTGGTGACGAACACCTCGCCGTGCTGGAACGGGTTCATCGTGCCGGGGTCGACGTTCAGGTACGGGTCGAGCTTCTGCATCGTGACCCGCAGGCCGCGGGCCTTGAGGAGCGCACCCAGGCTGGAGGCAGTCAGACCCTTGCCGAGGGAAGAGGCGACACCCCCGGTGACGAAGATGTGCTTGGTCGTCGTGGCTGCGCTGTTTCGCAAAGCCGTGGGCTGCATGGCCAAGAGGGGGCTCCCGTGGTCGCTGTCTGGAGTGCGTACCGGTCACCCTGTGTGGATCTTGTGCGAGATTACGCGAGATTCAGAGGGTGCCGTCGCTGCGGTTCGGGGCTTTTTTCAGCACCCGGCCACGGGCTACCAGGGTATCAGCGACAGCGGGAGACCGCGTCCGGCCACGCTCTGTATGCCGCTGGTCAGCCCTGAGTACGAGCCTCACTCGTTCGGCCCAGCGGCGTTCGAGGAAGGCTTAAGCGGATCACTAAGGTGCGTCGTATCCTGCTCGGACACTCGCTTGCCGAGCCACCTGGTAGCACGGCACCACCCAGCCCGTCACCCGGAACATGCGCTCGTTGGCGAACCCTTGACCGCTGTCGCTGTAAGCGCCCCCAGGGGGCGGACGTGGCCGTTCGACTGGAGATTGCACGTGGCCGGGCGCATCGAGGATTACGCACTCATCGGAGACATGCAGACCGCGGCACTGGTCTGCCGGGACGGCACGGCGGACTGGCTCTGCCTGCCCCGCTTCGACTCGCACGCCGTCTTCGCCGGACTGCTCGGCACCGAGGAACACGGTTTCTGGCGGGTCGGACCGGCACACGGTACCGACGACCCGCCCCCGGCGGCCGACCGCCGTCGCTACCGGGGCGACTCGCTCATCCTGGAATCGGAGTGGGACACCCCGCGCGGCACGGTCCGAGTGACCGATTTCATGCCGCCGCGTGACGGCGCCCCGCAGCTGATCCGCATCGTGGAGGGCGTCACCGGCCGGGTGCCGATGCGCTCCATGCTGCGCATGCGGTTCAGTTACGGCCGGATCACCCCCTGGGTGCACAAGGTCGACGCGCGCACGGTGGCCGTCGCGGGCCCCGACTCGGTCTGGCTGGACACCGAGGCGGAGACGTACGGCAAGAACCTCACGACGTACTCCGACTTCACCGTCTCGCCCGGCGAGCGGGTCGCGTTCACCATCAGCTGGCAGCCCTCTCACCAGAAGCCGCCGGCCCTTCCGGAGCCCGAGGCGTCCCTGGAGGCGACCGAGGACTTCTGGCGGGAGTGGGTGGACCACTGCACCTACCACGGGCCCTACCGCGAGGCCGTGGTCCGCTCCCTGATCACCCTCAAGGCGCTCACCTACGCGCCGACCGGCGGCATCGTCGCCGCCCCCACGATGTCGCTGCCCGAGCACATCGGCGGCGAGCGCAACTGGGACTACCGCTACACCTGGCTGCGGGACGCGGCGATCACGCTGTCCTCGCTGCTGCGCACCGGCTACCGCGAGGAGGCCCGCGCCTGGCGCGAGTGGCTGCTGCGCTCGGTGGCCGGCGACCCGGAGAACCTCCAGATCATGTACGGGATCGCCGGCGAGCGCGAGCTCGGCGAGACCGAGCTGGACTGGCTGCCCGGGTACGAGAACTCGACCCCGGTACGGGCCGGCAACGGCGCGGCCCACCAGCTCCAGCTCGACGTGTACGGCGAGGTCACCGAGGCGCTGCACCTGGCGCACATGACGGGCCTGGCCCGCAACGACTACGCGTCCCTGCTCCAGCTGAAGCTGATCCGCTACCTGGAGAGCCACTGGGACCAGCCGGACGAGGGCATCTGGGAGGTGCGCGGCCCGCGCCGCCACTTCGTGCACTCCAAGGTGATGGCCTGGGTGGCCGTGGACCGCACGATCAAGCTCATCGAGTCCGGCGACGCGGACGGCCCGCTCGACAAGTGGCGCGAGCTGCGCGACGACATCCACCGGGACGTCTGCGAGAAGGGCTACGACAAGGAACGCAACACCTTCACACAGTCCTACGGCTCGCAGGAGCTGGACGCGTCCTTGCTGCTCATCCCGCAGATGGGCTTCCTGCCGCCGGACGACAAGCGCGTGATCGGCACCATCGAGGCGATCCAGCGCGAGCTGTCCACGCCGGACGGGTTCATCCTGCGCTACCCGACGACGGGCGGCGACGACGACAACCTGGACGGGCTCCTCGGCGAGGAGGGGGCCTTCCTGGCCTGCTCGTTCTGGATGGCGGACGACCTCGCGATGATCGGCCGGGTCGACGAGGCCCGCAAGCTCTTCGAGAAGCTGCTCGCCCTGCGCAACGACCTGGGTCTGCTCGCCGAGGAGTGGGACCCGCACCTCCAGCGCCAGGTCGGCAACTTCCCGCAGGCCTTCAGCCACGTCCCGCTGATCGACACCGCCCTGCGGCTGACCGCGTCCGGCGCGTACGGCGGCTGACGGTCCGGCCCGGCCGCCCCGCGTGACGTATGCCACAAGGGGCGGATCCCGGGACGTAACCGCAGGTAGCGTCCGCCGCAAGCGGTGTCGTCCCGGGGTCGGGCCCCGGGTCCCGCAGGACGAGAGGTGGGCGCGATGGACACGCAGGGCGGGATCACCGTGCAGCGGGCCCTTGAGCTGCCGGGGCTGCGCGGCGGCCTCCCCGAGGTCGTCGCCGGCGCCGAGCGGCTCCAGCGCACGGTGCGCTGGGTGCACGCCGGCGAGGTGCCCAACATCGCCTCGCTCCTCAAGGGCGGCGAGCTGCTCCTGACCACCGGGCTCGGCCTCGGCTCCCGTCCCGCCGAGCAGCGCGCGTTCGTGCGCCGGCTCGCCGACCGGGGCATCGCGGCCCTGGTCGTCGAGCTCGGCCCGCGCTTCGCCCGCCTTCCGGCCACCCTCGTCGAGACCGCGCGGTCGGCCGGTCTCCCGCTGGTCCAGCTGCACCGCGAGGTGCCGTTCGTGGCGGTGACCGAGGAGATCCACACCGAGATCGTCAACGGCCACTACGCCCTGCTGCAACGCGCCGAGGAGGTCCACCGGCGCTGCACCGGAGCACTCCTCGGCGGCGGCGGAATCCCCCAAGTACTCGGCATCCTGGCCGACTTCACCGCCAACCCGGTCTTCCTCGAAACCCCCGACGGCCAGCTCCTGTACGCCGCCGCCTGCGATTCCGGCGAGGCGGCGGCCGACCCCCTCCAGGTCTGGGAGGGGCTGCGCGGCCAGCGCGAGGCCCGCGCCTCGGGGCCGCCGACGGGCGCGGTCCTGGTCGACGTGCCGGGCGGCGGCCACGGCGTGGGCTCGGTACGGGCCCGCCTCGCGCTGCTCGCGGTCGGCCCGCCGCTGCTTCCGGTGCACCGGATGGCGGCCGAGCGGGCGGCGGGCATCCTCGCCGTCGTCCTCATGCAGGCCCGCCAGGAGGAGGAGCTGGCCGCGCGCGGCCGCGGCGACTTCCTGACCGACCTCGCCGAGGGCCGCATCACCCCCGAGGACGCCCCGGCGCAGGCCAAGGTCCTCGGCTTCAAGCCCGGTGACGGGCCGCTCCTGCCGGTCGTGATGCGCCTCGCATCCGAACTGGCCCCGACGGGCAACTGGGCGGTCCTGGCGAGGGCGGTCCTCGAAGAGCTGTCGTCGGTCGGCGTGCCGGTCCTGCTCGGCGTACGCCCCGTCGAGGGCCGGGTGCCGCTGCTGCTCGGCCTTCGCTCGGAGCCGGAGCGCACCGCGGTCGCCGACCGGGTCGCCGCCGCGCTGCGGGCGGGTGTCGAACGGGCCGGGCTGATGGGCGCGCGGGCCGGGACGCAGCCGGTGGTCGTGGTCGGGGTGGCGGGCGGCTGGGCGGCGGCCGGCGCCGGGCTCCGGCACGCGGCGGAGACGGCGGCCGCGGCCCAGGGCCTGCCCGAGCGGCCCTGGTACGACGCCCGCCGCCTCGACATCGACCTCCTCCTGTGGCGGCTGCGCGAACACCCCGACCTGGCGGCATTCGTGGAGCGGGCGATCGGCCCCCTCCAGGCCCACGACCGGGCCTCGCGCCCGCCCCTGCTGCCCACCCTGGAGACGTACCTCGCGCACGCGGGCCGCAAGGCGGAGACCGCCCGCGAGCTCCACCTCAACCGGCAGACCCTCTACAACCGCCTGGCCCGCATCGGGGACCTCCTGGGCACGGATCTGGACGACCCGCAGACGGTGCTGGCCCTGTCGCTCGCGCTGCGGGCCCGCCGGCACGCGGCGGGCCAGTAGGGGCGTACCGCCCACGAGCGGCTCAGGCGCCCGCCAACTCGTCGTACACGGCGAGGACTTGGGCCACCGTCTCGTCCTCGGTGGGCCAGGTCCCGGCCTGCGCCCGCCCCGCATCGGCCAGCGCGCGGCGGGCCCCGGGATCCGCGAGGAGGCCCACGACCGCGCCCGCCAGCGCCCCGGCGTCCCCGTACGGCACGAGCAGCGCCGCGTCCCCGACCAGCTCGGGCACCCCGCCCACCGCCGTCGCGACCAGCGGCACGCCCAGGCGCAGCGCCTCCTGGGCGAGCAGCGAGCGGGCCTCCCAGCGGCTGGGCAGGACCGCGACATCGGCGGCGGAGAGCAGCTCGGTGATGTCGTCGCGCCGCCCCACGAGCCGCACCGGCAGGGCCTCCGCCTCGATGCGCCGCTGGAGCGCGGACCGGCCGGGCCCCTCCCCCGCGATGACGAGCAGCGGCGCCGGGTCGAGGTCGCGCCAGGTGCGGGCGGCGTCCAGGAGCACGTCATAACCGCGGTGGGCGACCAGACTGCCCACCGCCATGAGCAACGGCCGGTCCACGGCGCCGAGTTCGGCCCGCGCCTTGCCGTCGAGGAACCCGGCGGCGAGGCGGGGCGCGGGGACCGAGACCGGGGCGAGCCGGGCGTCGCGGGCGCCTCGGCTGCGCGCCCGGTCGACGAGGTCGGACGACGTGGCGAGGACCACCGCCGCGGCCCGCGAGACCCTGCGCTCCACCAGACGCAGTACCTGGCCACGGGCTCCCTCGGCGTGCGCGCGGGTGTGCCAGGTGACGACCAGCGGGACGCCCTTGCGGCCGCGCAGCGCGAGGGCGGCGCGGACGGCGGCGTGCAGCCCGTGCGCGTGCACCACGTCCGCGTCGGCGCAGGCGGCCCGCAGCGCGCCGACCGCCGCCGGGTCGCCGCGCCGCGAGACCGGCACGAAACGGGCCCCGGCGGCGGGGAAGTCGTACTCCCGCTCCAGTTCGGCGGGGGCGCAGACGGTGACGCGCACCCCCCGCGCGACCAGACCGGCCGCGAGCGACCTGACATGTGCGCTGCTGCCCGCACTGCCCCCGCCCAGCACTTGCACCGTACGCAGCTGTGACACGTGAACAGGCTCCCGGAGCGGCCGAGTCGGTGGGCGGAGGTCGGTGTTTCCCGGCCAAGGATGCCAGTCCGCACGGGCGTTCCGGGACCGTCCGGGGGTTCCTCCCGTGTCGTGCCGGGAAGATCACCGCACCGGAAACACCCCCACGGGTGAACCTGGGAGGCGGGGGCGGGCCCGTGCCCCGTGCGGCTGGGCCGCGATGCCCACGACCGCCCGCGCCACAGCCCCCAGAAGGGGCGCGGGGAACCGCGCGCCCGGCCACGCACGGCCCGCGGCCGAACCCGCCGGCGCCGACGCGGCCGAACCCCACACCCGCACCGCGGCCGAACCCGCAACCGCTCTGCCGACAGCCGCAGGCGCAGCCGCTCGCTCAGCGGGAGCGGGATATGCGGAACTCCGCCCACGCGGCCACCGCGAGCAGTCCGGCGGCATGCAGGGCGAGACCGGCGCGCCCGTTACCCTCGGCGATGGCGACCCCGAGCGCCGCACCCAGCGCGTGAGCCCCACTGTCACCGATCATCGTGCGTTCGCCGAGGTCATCGGCGAGCACGGCCACGGCCGCTCCCATCGGCACGGCCGCCTCGGCACCGCGCAGCAGGCCGGGGGCGGCGAGCGCGAGCACGGCTCCGGTGGCGCGGCCGGGCCGCAGGTCCACCAGGTTGACGAGGTGCGCGGATCCGGCCACGACCACCCCGGCGAGCACCTTGTCCAGGGGCCGCTCCTTGAGCAGCGCCCCGGCCACCAGCGCGCCCCCGCCGATCCCGATCAACTTGACGGATCCGCTGGTGACTTCGCCCTTCCGCAGCGCCGAGAGGTGGTCGCGGAAGCCGCGTCGGTGGTCCTTGTGGAGATCGTCGTATGCCCCGCACAGCGCGCCCGCCCCGACCGCGAACAGCCCGGCCGCCCGGGTGGGCAGGGTCGCGCTCCCGGCGAGCGTGCCGAGTGCGACGGCGGGCCCGGAGTACAGGTCGACACTGCGCCCCGCGTAGTTCGTGCGCCGGAAGCGCTCGTCGCGTCGGGTCCGCAGCCCCGCGTAGACGCCCCGCGCCACCACGCCGGCCACCCCGAATGCCCTGATCCCGCGCCCTGTTCCAGCCATACGGGTCACCCTACGAGAGGCGCGGGGCGACCCGGACAGGCCCTATCCGTCGGCGCGGGCGGTGGCGAGGAGTTCCTCGGCGTGCGCCCGGGCCGTCTCCGAGTCCTCCTGGCCCGCCAGCATCCGCGACAGCTCGCGCACCCGGTTCTCGCCCTCCAGGACGGTGACGCCGGACCGGGTCACGGTGCCGTCGTTGGTCTTCTCGACCAGGAGCTGACGGTCGGCGAACGCGGCCACCTGCGGCAGATGGGTCACCACCACGACCTGCGCCGACTTGGCGAGCTTGGCGAGCCGGCGGCCGATCTCGACCGCCGCCTTGCCGCCGACGCCCGCGTCGACCTCGTCGAAGAGGTAGGTCGGCACCGGGTCCGTGCCCGCGAAGACGACCTCCACCGCGAGCATCACCCGCGAGAGCTCACCGCCGGACGCGCCCTTGGCGATCGGCCGGGCCGGTGCGCCCGGGTGCGGGGCCAGCAGCAACTCGACCTCGTCGGCGCCGGTCGGCCCGTACGCCACGGTCCGCCCGCCCACCTCCACACCCTCGGGGTCCTCGCTCTGGCCGACCGCGAACGAGACGCGCGCGTGCGGCATCGCGAGGGAGGCGAGTTCGGCGGTGACGGCCTCGGCGAACCGGGCCGCGGCCTCGGTCCGGGCGTCCGTCAACTCCTGCGCCAGGAGCGACAGTTCACCGCGCAGCCCGTCCCGCTCGGCCGTCAGCTGCTCGATCCGGTCGTCGTCGCCGTCCAGTTCGGTCAGCCGGGCCGCGCCCTCCTGCGCCCAGGCGAGCACGGCCGTGATGTCCTCGCCGTACTTGCGGGTGAGGGCGGTCAGGGCGGCCCGGCGCTCCTCGACGGCGGCCAGCCGCAGCGGGTCGGCGTCCAGGTCGTCGGCGTATCCGGCGAGTTCGCCGGCCACGTCACCGAGCAGGATCGCGACCTCGCCGATGCGTTCGGCGAGCGCCGCGAGCGCCGGGTCGTGGGACCGTACGCTCTCCAGGGCCCGGTGCGCGCCGGCGACCAGGGTCGCCCCGTCCACGCTCTCGGGGTCCTCCGGGTTCCCGGCCAGGGCCGCGTGCGCGAGGGCCGCGGCCGATGCGAGGGCCTCGGCGTGCCCGAGCCGCTCGGCCTCGGCCGCGAGTTCGGCGTCCTCGCCCGGCAGCGGCTCGACGGCGGCGATCTCGTCGAGCCCGAACCGCAGCAGATCGGCCTCCTGGGCACGCTCGCGCGCCCGGGTGATCAGCTCCTCCAGCTCGACGGCCACGGCCCGCAGCCTCCGGTAGGCCCCGGCGTACTTGGCGAGCGGGCCCGCCACCGCGTCCCCGGCGTACCGGTCGAGGGCCTCGCGCTGCCGGGCCGGACGCAGCAGGCCCTGCTGGTCGGTCTGGCCGTGCACCGCGACGAGTTCGTCGGCGAGTTCGGCGAGCACCCCGACCGGCACCGACCGGCCGCCGAGGAACGCCCGGGAGCGCCCCTCCGCGGAAACGGTACGGCTCACGAGCAGCGTGCCGTCGTCCAGCTCGGCCCCGGCCTCCTCGGCCCGCAGCACCGCCGAGCTGCCGGGCCGCAGCGCGATCCGGCCCTCGACGACCGCCGCCTTGGCGCCGATCCGCACCAGGGCGGGGTCGGCGCGTCCGCCGAGCAGCAGCCCCAGGCTGGTGACGACCATGGTCTTGCCCGCGCCGGTCTCGCCGGTCACCGCGGTGAAACCGGGTGACAGCTCCACGACAGCGTCGTCGATGACCCCGAGCGACCGTATCCGCATCTCCTCCAACACGGACACGACCTTACGAGGTCCAGAGCCCTGTGTGCGACGCCCCCCGTGCCGTCACCCTCTCGTGGAGCCCTCTCGTGGAGCCCGGACCGCCGTTGCGGGGGAAAACCCCAGCATGATCGGGAGGCCCGCCGGATGGTCCCGGCACCACCCCCGACGGGAGCCTTGCCGCATGAGTACAGGACTGGCCCACTGCGCCCTGCGCGGCCACCGCCCGGCGTTCGTCGGCACGTTCGTGGCGGCGCTGTTCGCGGCGACCGTGGTGAGCGCGTCGATGACCCTTCTCCTCAGCACGTCGGCGGACGGCCTGTCCCCGGGCGCCCGTGCCGAGATGTCGGCCCATGGCATAGGCGACATGGCGGTCGTGATGCTCATCGGCTCCATCTACATGTCGATCTTCGTGATCGCCTCGACGATGGGCACCGCGGTGACCCAGCAGCACCGCGAGTTCGCCCTGGTGCGGGCCATCGGAGCCCGGCCCCGGCAGGTGCGGCGGGCCGTGGTGGCCCAGGCGGTCGCCGCCGCCGTACCGGCCGCGGCGGGCGGGTTCCTGCTCGGCGGCGGGCTGTTGAGCCGGGTCTGGTTCACGGGGCTGCGCGAGCACGGCCTGATCCCGGCCGAGGTGACGTACCGCTTCACCTGGTGGGCGCTGCCGGTCTGTCTCGCCGTCGCCGTGGTCACCTCCGCGCTCGCCGCGTTCCTGGCCGCGCTGCGCTTCTCGGTCCTGCGTCCGGCACGGGCCCTGGAGGAGGCGTCGGCGGGCCGGCGCGGGCTCGGCAGGGTACGGGCCCCGCTGGGCGTGCTCGCGGTGGCGGGCGGCGCCGCCCTGTCGGTGACGCTGGCCCGGCAGTCCTCGGACGACGCGGCACAGGCCTCGTTCCTCGTCCTGCTGCTGTTCTGCGCCGGTGCGGGCCTGCTCGGCCCGAAGGTGGTGGGCCCGGCCGCCCGGCTCGTCTCGGCGCCGGCCCGCGGGTTCGGCGGCAGCGCCCGCCTGGCGATGCTCAACGTCCGCTCGCAGCCGCGCCGCTTCTCGGCCGCGGTGGTCCCGCTGGTCCTGGTCACGGGCTTCGGCCTCACCAAGATCGCGATGCATACGACGGCGGCCCACTACACCGGTTCGGCGGGCAGCCCGGGCGAGGTCTGGCTCGACTACTTCGGTACGGGCCTCTACGCCGGCTTCGCCGCGATCGCGGCGGCCAACACACTGGCGATGATCTCCTTCGAGCGCCGCCGCGACATCGCCCTGCTCCGCGTGGTGGGCACGCTGCCCCGGCAGGTCCGCTCGATGGCCGCGTGGGAGGCCGGCATCGTCGCGGCCACGGCTCTGGTGCTCGGCGCGGTGATCGCGCTCGCGACCCTGGCCCCGATGCTGGTGGCCGCGTTCGGCTCGTGGATCCCGTTCCTGCCGTGGCCGACCGCGCTCGCCATCACGGGCGGCACGCTCGTCCTCACGCTGCTCGCCACGGGGATCCCGGTGCGCGCGGCGCTGCGGCGGCGGGCGATCAGGACGCTGGCCCTGTCCTGAGGCCCGCCGCGCGCGGACCGATCAGTGCGGCGCGCCGCGCCAACCCGACACCGGCAGGGCGAACTTGGCGACGAGCCGGTCGGTGAACGAGGCGTGGTGCAGCCGGGCGAGCCGTACCGGAACGGCTCCTCGCCGCACCTCCACCCGCGCGCCCGAAGGGAGTTCGACCGTACGGCGACCGTCGCACCACAGCACGCCGTGCGGGGTGCCCGGCTGGACCTCGACCGCGAGGACCGAGGTCGGCGAGGTGACCAGCGGCTTGGCGAACAGGGCGTGCGCGCTGATCGGGACCATGAGCAGCGCCTCGACCTCGGGCCACACCACGGGCCCGCCGGCCGAGAAGGCGTAGGCGGTCGAACCGGTCGGGGTCGCGCACACGATGCCGTCGCAGCCGAACCCGGTCACCGGACGGCCGTCGATCTCCAGGACGACCTCCAGCATCCGCTCGGGCGACACCTTCTGGACGGCGGCCTCGTTCAGCGCCCAGTCCTCGTGCACCACATCGCCGTTGTTGTGCACGACGACGTCGAGCGTCATGCGCTCCTCGACCTCGTAGGCCCGGGTCACGACCCGGTCGACGACCTTGTCGAGGTCGTCGCGCTCGGCCTCCGCGAGGAAGCCGACCCGGCCCAGGTTGACGCCGAGCATCGGCACGCCGGACGCCCGGGCGAGCTCGGCGCCGCGCAGCAGCGTGCCGTCGCCGCCGAGGACGATGAGCAGTTCACAGGCGTCGAGGCACTCGGGGGTGGCGTCCTCGACGATGTCCGCCTCGGCGGGCAGCGGCAGATCGGCCGCCTCCGCCCGCAGCACCCGCACGCCGAGGCCGCTGCGCAGCAGCCCCCGCACGACCAGCTCCGCACTGCGGATGGCGGCGGGTCTTCCGGTGTGCGCGAGCAGGAACACGGTACGGGTCGCCGTACCGCTCTCCGGGGTGTTCTCCAACGAGCTCACTGAGGTCCCTCCGCCACCGCGCGTTCCACGTCCGCGGGATCCAGTGCGGGCGCCCCGGCCCGCAGCCACAGAAAGTACTCGACGTTGCCGGAGGGCCCGGGCAGCGGGCTCGCGGTGACCCCGACCACGCCGTGGCCGAGCCCGGCCGCCTGGGCCGCCACGGTCCGCACGGTCTCGGCCCGCAGCTCGGGGCTGCGCACGACGCCGCCGCTGCCGAGCCGCTCCTTGCCGATCTCGAACTGCGGCTTGACCATGAGGACCAGGTCCGCGTCGGGCGCCGAGCAGCGCACCAGGGCGGGCAGGACCAGGCCGAGCGCGATGAAGGAGAGGTCGCCCACGACGAGGTCGGCGGGCTGTCCGTCGAGGTCGTCGAGCGTCAACTCGCGTACGTTCGTACGGTCCTTCACGGTGACCCGGTCGTCGCTCTGCAGGGACCAGGCGAGCTGTCCGTAACCGACGTCGACGGCGACCACGTGGCCGGCTCCGGCGCGCAGCAGCACGTCGGTGAAGCCGCCGGTGGAGGCGCCCGCGTCGAGCGCCCGGCGGCCCTCGACCTTCAGGCCCCGCGGGACGAAGGCCGCGAACGCCCCGGCGAGCTTGTGCCCGCCGCGCGACACGTAGTCCGGATCGCTGTCGTCCTCGACGACGACGATGGCGGCAGCGGTCTCGACCTGGGTCGCGGACTTCGTGGCGACGGTCTTGCCGACGCTCACCCGCCCCGCGGCGATCAGCTGGGCGGCGTGCTCCCGCGACCGCGCGAGTTTCCGGCGCACCAGCTCGGCGTCGAGGCGGCGGCGTGCCACTCCTGCCACGTTCGGTTCAGCTCCTGTAGTCGTAGTTCGTCGACGGTCCGGCGGACCGCTAGGGCCGTTGACCGGCCAACGGCCGGACCGGCCCGGAGGTTCCCCCCTGGCCGGCGTCCAACGCGGTCAGCGCGTCGCGCAGCCCCCGGTGTACATCCTCGTACACCTCCAGGTGGCCGTCCGTACCGAGGTGATCCACGTCCCCGAGCCGCTCGACGAGGGCGTCGGTGTCGGCGTCGCCGGTGGGCGTACGGGCCACGCCCAGCGGAAGGGGCCCGCCCGCCTCGGGTTCCGTCCGGGATTCCACCTCGGGTTCCGCCTCGGGGCCCGGCATCGAGTCGCTCATGCCAAGACGCTACCGCGAAGCCCTGGGGTACGGTCGGTCACGATGGCGACCATGGAGGAGTGCCGCGACGCACTCGACAGACTTTCGGACAACCTGGCCCGCGCGCGGGGCGACGTGCGCGCCGCGGCCACCCTTGACCGCTCGCTGAGCTGCCACATCACGGACCTGGACGTCACGTTCGCGGGCCGGCTGCGGGGCGGCCGCATCGAGGTCCTCGACACGGCGCCGGGACGCCCCCGCGAGAAGGCCCAGATCCGCCTGGCGATGAAGGGCGACGACCTGGTCGCCCTGGTCGCCGGCGACCTGAACTTCGCGAAGGCGTGGGCCTCGGGCCGAGTCCGCCTGGAAGCGGGACTACGAGACCTCCTCCACCTCCGCACCCTGCTCTGACCGGGGCCGTTCGCGCAGTTCCCCGCGCCCCTGAAAGCCCCGGGTACGGGCGAACGGGGGGCTGCGGGGCACAGCCCCCAGGAGACCAGCTCACCCACCCGCACAGGGGCGGGGCGGGGAAGACTCAGCCCACCAGCGCGGAGCGACGCGGCGCGGCCGGCACCACGAGCGGCGTCCCCGTCTCCGGATCCGGGATCACCTGACACCGCACCCCGAACACCCGCTCCACCAGCTCCGCCGTGACCACGGAAGACGGCGGCCCCTCGGCCACCACCTCCCCGTCCCGCATGGCAATGAGGTGAGAGGCATACCGCGCGGCCTGGTTGAGATCGTGGAGCACGGCCACCAGCGTCCGGCCCTGCGACTCATGGAGCTCCGCACAGAGATCCAGCACCTCGATCTGGTGCTGGATGTCCAGGAACGTCGTCGGCTCGTCGAGCAACAGCAGCGGCGTCTGCTGAGCCAGCGCCATGGCGATCCAGACGCGCTGGCGCTGCCCACCGGACAGCTCGTCGACGTACCGCTCCCCCAGTCCCCCGACCCCCGTCGCCTCCATGGACTCCTGGACGATCCGCTCGTCCTCGGGCGACCACTGCCGCAGCAGCCCCTGGTGGGGGTAGCGCCCGCGCGCCACGAGGTCGCCCACCGTGATCCCGTCCGGCGCGATGGACGACTGCGGAAGCAGCCCGAGGGTCCGCGCCACCTTCTTCGCGGGCAGCGAGTGGATGGTCTGCCCGTCGAGCAGCACCCGCCCCTCGCTGGGCTTGAGCATCCGGGACAGGGCCCGCAGCAGGGTGGACTTACCGCAGGCGTTGGGCCCGACGATCACCGTGAAGGAGTGGTCCGGGATCTCGACCGACAGGTCCTTGGCGATCACCCGCTGGTCGTAGCCGAGGGTGACCGACTCCGCGCTGAGGCGCTGCATGCTCGTACTCCTGCCAGAAGAACCGGAAGCCGTAAGGGAGTTGGGGGTTGGGGTCGCGGGACGACGGCTCATATCCGGCCCGCCCGGCGCTCGGTGACCAGGAGCCACAGCAGGTAGACGCCGCCGACCATGCCGGTCAGGACCCCCACCGGCAGCGTGCTCTCGCCGAACAGCCGCTGCGCACCCCAGTCGGCGACGACCAGCAGGGCCGCGCCCATGCAGGCCGACGCGAGGATGTTCGGCCCGGTGGCCCGGGTGAGGCGGCGGGCCAGCTGCGGCGCGGTCAGCGCCACGAAGGAGATGGGCCCGGCGGCCGCCGTCGCCGAGGCGTTGAGCAGCACGGCACAGAGCATCAGGACGGTGCGGGTGCGCTGCACCGGCACGCCGAGCGCGTACGCCGCGTCGTCGCCCATCTCCAGCATCCTGAGCGGCCGCCCGTAGGCGAGTACCACCGGAAGCAGCACCACGAACAGCACGAGCAGCGGCCAGACCTGCGCCCAGTCGCGCCCGTCGAGGGAGCCGGTGAGCCAGACCATCGCGCGGGTGGCGTCGACCAGGGTGGACTTGGTGAGGAGGTAGTGGATGCCGGCGGTGAGCATCGCGGCCGCGCCGATGCCGACGAGCACCAGCCGGTAGCCGTGTACGCCCTTCTTCCACGCGAGGAGGTAGACGGCGAGGCCGGTGGCGAGGCCGCCGGCGAGCGCCCCGAAGGAGACGGCGACCGTGCCGCCGTGGAAGAACACGATGACGGTGAGCGCGCCGACCGAGGAGCCCTGGCCGAAGCCGATGACGTCCGGACTGCCCAGCGGATTGCGGGAGATGGACTGGAACAGCGCCCCCGAGATCCCGAGCGAGGCCCCCACCAGGAGCGCCACGAGCACGCGCGGCAGCCGCAGTTCGTTGATGATGAAGTCCTGCGCCGGGGTGCCGGAGCCGAGCAGACCGCTGATCACGTCGGCGGGCGGGATCGTGAAGTCGCCGGTGCCGATCAGGACCACGGCGGCCGCGAGCGCCACCACCACGAGCCCGCCGACCACGGCCATCGCGCGCGGCTCGGCCCGCAGCGAGAAGCCGCCGGGGATGCGTATCGCCTTCACAGCTGGGCCATCCTCTTGCGCCGTACGAGACAGATGAAGACGGGCCCGCCGATGAGCGCCGTGACGATGCCGACCTGGAGCTCGGCGGGCCGGGTGACGACCCGGCCGACCACGTCGGAGCCGAGCAGCAGCACGGGCGAGAGCACGGCCGCGTACGGCAGGATCCACCGCAGGTCGGGCCCGGTGATGGCGCGCACGATGTGCGGGACCATGAGCCCGATGAACACGATGGGCCCGCAGGCGGCGGTCGCCGCCCCGCACAGCAGGGTGATCACGACCATCGACAGGACACGGGTACGGGTCAGCCGGGCGCCGAGCGCGCGGGCGGTGTCGTCGCCCATGGCCATCGCGTTCAGCGGCCGCGCGAGCAGCAGGGCGACGACGACACCGGCCAGGATGAACGGCGCGACCTTGGTGACGGTCGCCATGTCCGCCGCGGCCAGCGAGCCGACCTGCCAGAACCGGAGCTGGTTGAGGGCGGCCGAGTCGGTGAGCTGCACGGCGTTGATGTAGCCGTAGAGCGCGGCGCTCGCGGCCGTTCCGGCGAGCGCGAGCCGCACGGGTGTGGCGGCCCGGCTGCCGCCGAGGAGGTACACCGCCGCCGACACGACGCCCGCGCCCAGGAACGCGAACCACACATATCCGGTGAGGGAGTTGACCCCGAGGAAGCTGATGGCGGACACCACGGCGGCGGCCGCTCCCGCGTTGACGCCGAGGATGCCGGGTTCGGCGAGCGGGTTGCGGGTGAGGGCCTGCATGACCGCTCCGGCGAGCCCGAGCGCGGCCCCGACGAGCAGTCCGAGCAGCGTCCGCGGCACCCGTACGTCATGAACGAGGACGTCGTTGGCGGTGCCCGAGGCGTGGAAGAGGCCGTGCCAGACATCCCCGAGCGGCATGGGTTTCGCGCCGACCGCGATGCTCGCGACGGCGACGAGCGCGAGCACGCCCACGGACGCGAACAGACCCGCGGCGCGCAGCGTACGGCGTTTCGCGGTCGGGGCCGGGGGCGCGGACGTGGTCCCGTCGCGCTGCTGAGGGGGGCTGTCTACCAACACGCAGGTTAGGTTAGCCTACCCTGCACTTCACTTGCGGCGCCCCCGGCCCGGGCTCAAAGGCCCAGGCGCTCAAGCACCTTCGCCGCGTCCAGCTCGCAGGCCCCGTCCCCGGCGTGGCTCCAGGCGGCCGCGCACAGCGCCCGCAGCCCGTCCAGCGCCTCCCCGTCCCCGTCGAGGGCGAACTCCCCGTCCGTCACGGAAGCGGTCCAGCCGCCGCACGCGAACCGGCCGCCCTCGCCCTTCACCTCGGACTGCCCGGTCAGCAGGCCGCGCAGGTCCGCGTCGACATAGGTGGGCCGGTGCTCGGGCCGCGCGGCCAGGAGCTGGGCGCCGTCCGTCACCCCGGTCAGCACGAGCAGCGAGTCCACCTTGCCGTTGGAGGCACCCTCGATGTCCGTGTCGAGCCGGTCCCCGACCACCAGCGGCTTCTTGGCGCCGGTCCGCAGCACCGTCTCGCGGTGCATCGGGGGCAGCGGCTTGCCCGCGACCTGGGGCTCGGCTCCGGTCGCGATGCGCACGACCTCGACCGCGGCGCCGTTGCCGGGCGCGATGCCCCGCCCGCTGGGAATGGTCAGATCGGTGTTGGAAGCGAACCACGGCACCCCGCGAGCCACCGCGTAGGAGGCCTCCGCGAACCGCGACCAGGTGATGTCCGGACCCCCGTAGCCCTGCACCACGGCGGCCGGATCGTCGTCCGCCGACTCCACCGGGACCAGCCCGCGCTCCACGAGGGCGACCCGCAGCCCCTCGCCACCGATGAGCAACACCCTTGATCCCTGCGGGAGTTGATCGGAGACGAGCCGTGCCACCGCCTGCGCCGAGGTGATCACATCGCCCGCCTCGGCGGGCACCCCGAGCTCGGTCAGGTGCTCGGCCACCGCGTCCGGTGTCCGCAGCGCGTTGTTCGTCACGTACGCGAGGTGCATCCCGCCGTCCCGCGCCTCGGCCAGCGCGTCCACGGCATGGGCGATGGCCTCGCCACCCGCGTAGACGACCCCGTCCAGATCCAGCAGCGCCGTGTCGTACGCCTCGCTCAGCGCCCGCTCGCTGCCGCTCGTCATGATCCGGCCGGTCTGGCTCATCCTCATCCACTCCTCTTTCGATGCTCTGCCCCCGATCATCGCGCATACCCGTCTCCCACATACGATGCACAGATGAGCACAACTGGGCGTGCGGACCTCGGGCTGCGCCTGATCCCGTTCCGCGGACTGCGCTATGTTCCCGAGCGGGTGGGCAGCCTCGCGGCGGTGACCTCACCGCCGTACGACGTAGTCGTACGCCCCGACGGGCTGCTGCACCTGGAGTCGGCGGACCCGTACAACATCGTCCGGCTGATCCTTCCGCAGGCCTCCTCACCGGCCGCCCGCAACCAGAAGGCCGCCCTGACCCTGGACGACTGGCTCGACGAGGGCGTCCTCGCGCCCGACCCCGTGCCCGCCCTCTACGTGTACGAGCAGGAGGGCGACGGCATCCTGCAACGCGGGCTGATCGGCGCGCTCGCCCTCTCCGAACCGGCCGAGGGCATCGTCCTGCCGCACGAGGACGTGATGCCGCACGTCGTCGAGGACCGCGCGGCCCTCATGCGGACCACCGCCGCCCATCTCGAACCGCTGCTCCTGACCTACCAGGGCAGCAGCACCCCGCCCGGCGCGACCGCCGTCATCGACCGCGCCATCCTGCGCGAACCGCTGCTGCGCACCACCACGGAGGACGGATTCCGCCACCGGCTGTGGGCACTCACGGATCCGGCCGATCTCGCGGAGGTGCAGGCCGACCTCGCGGCGCACCAGGCCGTGATCGCCGACGGCCACCACCGGTGGGCCACCTATCTGCGCCTGCGCGACGAACAGAGCTCGCCGGGCCCCTGGGACTTCGGCCTCGTGCTCCTGGTGGACACGGCCCGCTATCCGCTGCGGGTCCGCGCGATCCACCGCCTCCTGCACCGGCTCCCGGTGTCCAAGGCCCTCGCGGCGGTCACCGAGTCCGGCGCCTTCCGCGTCCGCACCCTCGACGTGCCGCTCGCCGGCGCCTTGGAGACGCTCGCCGAAGCGGCCGCGCGGGGCAACGCGTTCCTCCTCGCGGGCGACGGCCGCTTCCACCTCCTGGACCACCCGGACGAGGCCCTGCTCGCCCGCACGATCCGCGCCGACCGGCCCCCGGCCTGGCGCTCCCTCGACGCGACGGTCCTGCACTCGACCCTGCTCGACGAGATCTGGCACACGCCGGACACCCCGGACGAGATCGCGTACATCCACGACACGGCCGCGACGGTCGAGCAGGCGGAACGCCACGGCAAGACGGCGGTCCTGATGCATCCGGTACGCGAGGAGGTCGTCCGGGACCTGGCCCGCCAGGGCGTCACGATGCCCCGCAAGTCGACCTCCTTCGGCCCGAAGCCGGCGACGGGCCTGGTCCTGCGCAGCCTGACGGTGAACTGACCGCCGAACGGCGAGCGGGACGAGAGGCGAAACGAAAAGAGGCGGTGCCCCGGATGGGGCACCGCCTCTCTCGCTCAACTACCGGCTGACAACTGACCATTCGCAGAAGCCAGTTGTCAGCTATCAGCTATCGGCTGTCAAACACCGTCATCTGTCAGGCGTTCTTCTCGCCCTCGACCGGCTGGACCGGCTCGGCCGACGGAACGGACTCGGCCGACACGGCGGACTCGGACTCGCCCGGCGCGGGCTCCACCAGGTCGGCGTCGACGATCTCGGCGGCGCGCACGACGTCGGTGTCGTCGCCCTCGAAGTCGTCCTCCTCCTCGCCCTCGTCGTCGAAGTCGGGCTCGTCCTCGACATCGGCGCGCGGCGCGTCGATGTCGCCGTCCACGTCCTCGTCGTCCTCGACCATGGCGTCGACGAAGTCGACACCGTCGAGCTCGGCGAGCCGGTCGGAGGCGTCGGTCGAACCGTCCTTGTCCGCCTCGAGAGCCTTGGCGAACCACTCACGGGCCTCGTCCTCACGCGTGGCCGCCAGCAGCGCATCGGCGTAGGCGTAGCGCAGGCGCGCGGTCCACGGCTGTACGGAGTTCGACGCGAGCTCGGGGCTCTGCAGGGTCACGATGGCGGCGTCGAGCTGCCCCATGTCCCGGCGCGCACCGGCCGCGACCAGGCGCATCTCGACCTGTCCGGCCTTGTCGAGCTTCTGCACCTCGGGCTCGCCGGCCATGGCAAGCGCCCGCTCGGGACGGCCGAGACCGCGCTCGCAGTCCGCCATGACGGGCCACAGCTCCACGGTGCCGGTCATCCGACGCGCCGCACGGAACTCCGCGAGCGCCTCCGAGTACTTCTGCGTGGCGTACGCGGCGAAGCCTGCGGCCTCGCGAACGGCGGCCACGCGGGAGGCGAGCCGCAGCGCGATGCGGGAGTAGGCGTAGGCCTGCTCGGGGTCCTCGTCGATGAGCCGCGCCACCATGACCAGGTTGCTCGCGACGTCCTCGGCGAGACCCTTGGGCAGGCTCATCAGCTCCTGGCGCACATCGGCGTCGATCTCGTCGCCGGTGATGTCCTCGTCGATCGGCAGCCGCTTGATGGGCTCACGGTCGCGGTCCCGGTCGTCCCGACGCCCGAAGCCACCACGGTCGTCACGGCCACGGTCGCCCCGGTCGTCGCGCCCACGGTACCCACCGCGGTCACCCCGGTCGTCACGCCCACGGAATCCGCCACGGTCGTCGTCCCGGCGCGGGGCCGGACGGCTGTCATCGCGGCGGCCGTAGCCACCACGGTCGTCATCACGACGGGGAGCCGGACGGCTGTCATCGCGACGGAAACCGCCGCCACCGCCACGGTTGTCATCGCGACGGAACCCACCACGGTCATCGTCCCGGCGCGGAGCCGGACGGCTGTCATCGCGACGACCGTAGCCACCACGGTCGTCATCACGACGGGGAGCCGGACGGCTGTCGTCACGACGCCCGTACGAGCTACCGCCACCACGGTTGTCATCACGACGGAAACCACCGCCGCCACCGCCGCCACGGTTGTCATCGCGACGGAAGCCACCACGGTCGTCATCACGACGCGGGGCCGGACGGCTGTCATCGCGACGACCGTAGCCACCACCGGAAGAGCCACCACGGTTGTCGTCGCGACGGCCGTAGGAGCCACCGCCGCCACCGCGATTGTCGTCGCGGCGGAAGCCGCCACGGTCGTCGTCACGACGCGGAGCCGGACGGCTGTCATCGCGGCGGAAACCGCCGCCACCACCACGGTTGTCGTCGCGGCGGAAACCACCACGGTCGTCATCACGACGCGGGGCCGGACGGCTGTCATCGCGACGACCGTAGCCACCACGGTCGTCATCACGACGGGGAGCCGGACGGCTGTCGTCACGACGCCCGTACGAGCTACCGCCACCACGGTTGTCATCACGACGGAAACCACCGCCGCCACCGCCACGGTTGTCGTCACGACGGAAACCACCACGGTCGTCATCACGACGCGGGGCCGGACGGCTGTCGTCACGACGACCGTAGCCACCACCGGAAGACCCACCACGGTTGTCATCGCGGCGGAAACCGCCGCCACCGCCACGGTTGTCGTCACGGCGGAAACCACCACGGTCGTCATCACGACGCGGGGCCGGACGGCTGTCGTCACGACGACCGTAGCCACCACCGGAAGTGTCGTCACGACGGAAACCACCGCCGCCACCGCCACGGTTGTCATCGCGACGGAACCCACCACGGTCGTCATCACGACGCGGGGCGGGACGGTCTTCACGGCGGCCGAACGAGCTGCCACCGCCGGCGGGGCGACCGCCGCGGTCGTCGCGGCGGGGGTAACCACCGCCGGAGGAGCCACCACGACTGTCGTCACGACGCCCGCCGTAACCGCCCCGGTCGTTGTCGCGACGCGGACCGCGGTCGTCTCGACCACCGCGGTAGCCGCCCCGGTCGCCACCGTCCTGACGGCGCGGCTCGCGCTCCGGACGGTCGTCGGGAGAGTTGGTGGGCATCGTGACTCCTAGTCTTCGGGTACTGCAGTCATTCTCGCGCAGTCGGCTGCCCGACGCGCTTCGGCAAAGAAAAGCGGAAAAACAAAAGGACCCTTGGTCCCAGCGTGAACGCTGGGACCAAGGGTCCTGAAATATTGTTCGGCGGCGTCCTACTCTCCCACAGGGTCCCCCCTGCAGTACCATCGGCGCTGAAAGGCTTAGCTTCCGGGTTCGGAATGTAACCGGGCG
>NZ_JBIATV010000008.1:0-403324 GCF_042892175.1 Streptomyces sp. NPDC001828 | reverse complement strand
CGGGGTCGGCCGCCGAACACTTCTACGCGGAACACGTCGAGGCGGACGCGGTGCACGAACAGGTGGTGCGGCACGAGGTGGTGGCCGGCCTCCTGGCCGACGAGCCCTTCCTCGACGCGGACATCGCCTTCGGCGCGGACGCCACAGGACTGGTCGAGGACCGCCTGGCCGGACACCTCCTCGCCGCGTGGAGCGAGGGACGCTCGGCCCTGTACGACGGCCGCACCACCAGAGACCGACAGCTCTCCTGAGCCCTGGGCTTCGCTGCCCCCTATGAGCCCGTCTTGCGAGGTGCAACGAAGGCGGAAGCCGCGGTCGCAAGGCGCCCGCGGTCGCGGTCACGGCAATAGCCGTGCTCGTTCGGCGGGATGTCGGGGGTTAGGCATCCAGGCGCACCACCCAGTCGGGCTTCGCTCCTCGCGGTGGGCGGGGTCCTGACGTGGAATGGAGCTGGCGGGTCGCCCTCGTGCTTGGGTGTAGATGATGGGGCACCCGCAGAGATATGAGCCGTCACCACGGATGGCTCCCTCAGCCTAAGAATCAGGAGTGAGTGATGCCCCGAGGCTCCAGTCCCAAGCGGGAACGGCAATACGAGCACATCAAGGAAAACACGGAGGAACGAGGCGCCTCGTCCAAGCGAGCCAAGGAACTCGCGTCCCGGACAGTCAACAAGGAGCGTGCTCGTTCGGGCGAGTCCAAGACTGCGAGCAAGACCTCCACGCAGGACAGGAAGTCGACCTCTCAGCGGGGTGGGGAACGCTCGCACAGGGGTCCCCAGGAGCCTACGAAAGACCAGCTGTATCAGGAGGCCAAGAAGCGCAACATCCAGGGCCGCTCCTCGATGAACAAGCAGGAACTGCGCACGGCGCTCGGCCGTTAGCGACTGGTGCGAGGTTCCCCCTGCTCCCGCGACACGCGACCTCCAGCGGTCCCAAAGTAGGTGAAGTTGTGCTTGCGGAGGCCGAAGCCAGATGTGCGGCTGGTTTGCTGACGGTAAGGCAGATCTGACGGCCGTACCCGTGAGTGGCAGAGCCTTCCGAGGCGGCTCTGCCGTACGTCATTCGCGAAGGACTCGACGATGGCGCGCGACGGCGGGCACCCCAATGCGGTTGCCTGCGCGACCGCTGCCATGGACATCCCCCGGCCAGGCCGGAGCCGAGCACGACGGCGAGGACCCGGGTGCTCACGTGGCGGAACTTGGCGGCGGTCACGGCGCCCCCGGGCAAGGGGAGGAAGCTGGCCCTCCGCGACACGAAGCCGCCTCCCGTACCGGACGACAAACGCCTCCCCTACTCGGTTCTGGCACAGATCTTGGGGAGCAGTCGCGGAGCGTTACCTCGGTGCTCGATTGTGAGAAGTCGGCTCGTGCGCCATGTCGCTGACAGCCGGAAGTGACGCTCCCTCAGGTTCCTCCCGTTCGCCGCTGTGGTCGGCAGTGGACGGTGATGGTGCTGGTCATGCAGACCAACGCACTGCTCTGGAGCCCGCTGGTGTTCGAGGAGATCGCCGATGTGGAGGTCGAGGCGGTTACGGCCGCCTTCGGCACGATCGAAGTAGTGGCGAGAGGTCACGCAGGCGGCGCTTCCTGCCCGGGCTGCGGCCGCTTCTCGGACCGAGTCCACGACCGTTACCAGCGCAGGCTGAGGGACCTTCCTCTGGCTGACCAGGGCCTTGTGATCCGGCTGACGGTCAGGCGCTTCATCTGCGGGTCGGGCGACTGCCCACGCCGGACGTTCGCCGAGCCGTTCCCCCGGCTGACTGTCCCTCACTCACGGTTTACCTCGCGGCTCAACCGCGCCCTGGAACGGGTGGGGCTCGCCCTGGCGGGGCGGGCTGGCGCTCGGCTGGCGGCCCAGCTGGGCTTCGGTGCGGGACGGATGACCTTGTTACGCAGGGTCATGGCACTGCCCGACCCGCGGTTCAGCACTCCGCGGGTACTGGGCGTGGACGACTTCGCGCTCCGTCGCGGCCAGACCTACTCCACCGTGCTGACCAGCGTCGAAGACCGCCGCGTGGTCGATGTTCTCCCAACGCGAGAAGCCGGGCCACTGGCCGACTGGTTGGACCGCCATCCCGGCGTGGAGATCATCTGCCGGGATCGGGCAGGCGCCTACGCCGAGGGCGCTCGACGAGGCGCCCCCGATGCTCTGCAGGTCGCTGACCGGTTCCATCTGTGGCAGGGCCTCGGCCGGGCGGTAGAGACCTGCGTCGCCGCTCACCGCGACTGCCTGCGTACCCCGACACCCAGCGGCGTGCTGCCGCAGGACAACCCACCGGCTTCCAATCGGCCGAAGGACGACTCGGAGCCCGTCGGCCGACGGGCCGAGCGAAAGAAGGCAGCACACGCTCTCGTCCACGAGATGCTCGCCCAAGGCCACTCACGCCGGGCAATCGCCCGGCACCTGGGCTGGGGCCTCAACACCGTCCTCCGGTACGCGAACGCCGCACACTGGCAGGAGACCCTCCGCGAGAACCGGCCTCGGCCCAGCAGACTGGACCCCTACAAGCCCTACCTGGAACGACGATTCACAGAAGGATGCACCAGCGTCACCCAGCTCCACGACGAGCTGGTTGCCGAGCAAGCACCCGTCACCTACGGCATGGTCCGAGCCCACATCGCCACCTTGCGCGGGGCTCCGTCCGTAGCACCGCCACGGCCGCCGACGGTACGGCAGGTGACCGGCTGGCTCACCCGCCACCCCACCGCTCTGACCCAGGAAGACCGCATCGGCCTGAAAGACGTCCTGGCCCGTTGTCCCGAACTGGACATAGCCGCCGGACACGTCCGTGATTTCGGCGAGATGCTCAGCGGCCGCCTCGGCACCACGCTCCCTGTCTGGATCAGCACCGTCGAAGCCAGCCAGCTACCCGGCCTTGCCGGCTTCGCACGCCACCTGCTCCGGGACCTCGACGCTGTGACCGCCGGCCTCACTCTGGACTGGAACTCGGGCAGCATCGAGGGAGCCGTGAACCGCATTAAAAAGATCAAGAGACAGCTCTACGGCCGAGCCGGCTTCCACCTGCTTCGGAAGATGATCCTGCTGCAGTAGCGCCTCGCCGTGGCTACTCGGGGTGCGACTCCCGAGACCTCTCCTCAGGCTGCTCACTCCTAGTGAAGGCGAGCCGCCACGTCCGGCTGTGCGACTTGCAGGACAGGGAGAGGCGGCAGCGACGTCATGCTTTGGCGTCGGGCATGCCGCTGGTGACGACGATCGCCGCCACATCGCCGGTCTTCGTGCGGCCCAACCAGACGACGCCGCCCGACTCGGCCCCGAACGTGACCAAATCGGCTTGCTGCGACTCGTCGCGTACCCGTTCGCACCCGTCAGCCAACTGCTCGGAGTCGCGCGGTGCAGGAACCCCGTCTATGAACGTGCGAAACGGTGCGGACAAGGTCGTCCACGCGCCTGCGTCGGCGAAGCAGCCGACATTGGCATCGGAGAAGAAGCGGGGCTCCTCGCCCGGCTGAAGCCGGGCGATGTTGTCCTCGACACTCAGGCCCATCTCCCATCCGACGACAGGGTCGTCGCTGATGCACAGGCGCGTTGCGGCGCACTCAACGCCGTCGACGTGCTCGCCCATGAACTCGTACGGGCCCGCCGTCCACGCGATCTCTACCCGGTAGACGCCCGGGGGAATGCGCACCGCCAGCTCCCGCGGGGGCCTGGTCGGCAGCCCCCTCTGGTACTCCCAGACCTGGTCGTCGTGCCATGGTGCATCGACGACGAGCCGGCCGCTCGGTACGCGGATCGTCGTCAGCTCCTCGATGCCCGTCACGACTACCGGCGTCGTCGGATCGTCGTACACCGTCCCAAGGTGAGCACCGGGCGTGAAAGCCGCCTCCAAGTACCAGGTGGCCTCAGGCCCGGCTGCCAGCCGCGCGTCCCTGACCCACTCCATGTCTCACTCCCTCCTCGCCACCCGGCCGGGCGGTCAACGGAAAGCTACGTGGGCCCGCTGACATCGGCACTTCTTGCATCGTCGCAATCCGTGATCGCTCCCCAAGATCTGTGCCAGAACCCCCTACTCACCGACATAGCCAACCCTGCACCGCGCAGCCCTGTGCCGAAGTAACTAGGTCCCTGGACCCAATGCCAGAGGTCAGACAGGTACTGACGTACTGCGCGGCCGGACCCGTCTGGGCCGAGCCTGCGCACCGACTCCGGCCAACGACGCGCCCGCCAGTAGCCACGCCCACAACGCCGTGGCCCTCATTGTCTCGCACCGCTCTGGGCCACCAGCAGCACAACAGATCACGCCGGCCATGGCGATTCGTGTCAGGTGGCCTTGTGGTGCTCGGGCAGGTCGGGGAGGGTGACGCCGACGGTGATGCGTTTGCCGACAATTTCCTTCCGCGCTTCGAAGCTCGCGGCCACCGCTAGCACGATTTCGAGACCGTGCTGCCCCACCCTGCCGGCATCTGCGGCACGGGCTATCGGCAGCACGGGGTCGGAGTCCCATACCGAGATCTTCACCGTCTCGCCCTCGATCCTCAGGCTCAGCAGGAGAGGGCCTGGTGCGTATTTCAGCGCGTTGGTGACCAGCTCGCTGACGACCAAGGCCACTATGTCCTGTGACCGCGGGGCAACCGGGACCCCGTGTTCGTCCCGCATGAGGATGAGGAAGTCCGCAGCCAAGTGGCGGGCTTGGGCGATGCACGCACTGTCGCCCTCCAAAGCCGCACTGGTCTGGAGCGTCCAGGAGTCGGAGGCTTCCCCGCCTTCCTCCACCGGGCCTCTCTCCTGAACGACTGCCATAACTCCCCCTCGGAACGTCAAGCGAGTACCCCCGCGCGCACAGAACACACCGGCCTCATTTCCCATGTCGGCGGCGGTACCGACCGGACACTGAGTGTGCCAGGATCCTCCGCATGGCTGAATCGGAAGGTGCAACGAGGGTGGAACACACCGAGCTGCTGTCGGCTGTGGTCTCGGAGACCGACGGCATCCGCGTCGTCGCTCTGGCCGGAGAGATCGACCACCAGACGGGCAGCATCCTGAGAGCGGCACTCGATCCGGCAAGCGCGCCCACCGCGCGCATTGCCGTTGATCTGCGCCAGGTCTCCTTCATGGACTCCAGCGGGATCAACATCCTCGTCACGGTTCACAACGCCCTCACCGAAGCAGGTGGGTGGCTGCGTCTGGCAGCCCCCACCGAAGCTGTGATGCGCGCCCTCCATATCGTCGGCATCGACTCCGTCATCGGCACCAGCGCAACGCTCGAGCAGGCCCTCACCTACTGACGCAATGCCTTCTGGGGCGCAGCCTGCTACGCCGCGCCCCAGATGGGGAGAAGCCTGAGATGCCGACCGCACCGCGGGACGAGTTCTCCTGGTTACTGCGAGCTCGGGCCGCCGCTTTGAAGGTTCATGCGGCCTGACCGCTGGCTCTGCTCCTCCGCCCTGCGGGCTTTGGCCCTCAAGCGTCGGCGCTGCTCCGGGTCGGTGGCCCGCTCGGCCGCCTCCCCCAACTCCCGTGCCCTGACCTGCAACTCGCGGACCAGGACACGGTATTCGTCTTCGATACTCACGCTTCGCTCCTGGATGCGGCGATGAAGGGGCGGCCGGTCTGCTTCCCCTTGAGTCTCTGCGCGGGCGCATCCTTGGTGGCTGGGCTGCCTGCTTCGCCCTGGCCTCGCCCCGCTCGGCCTTGCCCGTCGACCGGAGGTCGTCCTGACCCGAGGCATTGCCGGCGGTCTCCCTGACTCTGCCGACCGCTTCCTGCGCCTTGCCCTGCATCTTTTTCATTATGACCTCCTTGGCCCCCCACGGCGCAGCGGACGCGTGCGCCGTCGCTGACAGCCTCAGCGATCCCGGGCCACCCGGCATTTGGAGGTCCGCCAAGAGCACGGAGCCGGGCTGCCTCGCTCAGCACTGCGGGCCTGCGAAGGCAGACTGGGCAGAACTCGGCGAATACGTACCGCATGCCGGTGGCCGGGGTCGTACCACCTGGTATGGCCCCGGCCACCGGGTGAATCGGAGCGGTGCGGCTCAGTCCCTGAGGACGTCCTTCACCTTCTCCTTGGCCTCTCGGGCGTCGCCCTTGGCCTGCTCGGCGTGGCCTTCGGCCTCCAGGCGCTCGTTGCCGACCGCACTGCCGGCCTTCTCCTTGACCTTGCCCTTGGCCTGCTCGACCTTGGACCGCGCCTTATAGTCGCCTGCCACGGCACTCAACCTCTCGGCACGATACGAGTATTGCTCGAGGAACCGGCTGTCCCGGATAGGTCTCCGGAAACACCGCGTGGTTGCCTATCCCGCCGGGATGTTGTGCTGCTCCGCCGCCCGCTTGGCACCCACTGCACTCGACCAGCGGAAAGACATGGCCGATTGCCCGGTTAAGAATCTTATAAACAGCCCTATCGGGGCCGTGTAGCCCTGCTGCGGCGGGGCATTCGATGGCTCGGAGGTTGATAACTATGGTTCCCCTGCTTCTCGTTCTTCTGCTGGCTCTGATCCTCTTCGGTGCGGGTTTCGCGCTAAAGGCCCTGTGGTGGATCGCGGTCATCGTGCTGGTTGTTTGGCTGGTCGGGTTCTTCGCCCGTCCCAAGGGAGGAAGCGCGCGCTGGTACCGCTGGTAGCCGTCGGCCGCGCGGACTCGACGTAAGAGGGGCTCCCCACCCGGTCAAGGGCGGGGAGCCCCTCTTACGTGTGCCCGCGCGAGTAGGGAGAAGCTCCGTGAAGGGTGGGGCATGCACAGATTTGTGGGTATCAGGAGCGAATGGCCGTGGCGTCGGCCTCCGCGCATTGGGACCACGCCTCCAGGAAACCGCCGCCACGGCCTCAAGCGCCCAGTGTTCACACTCCGCGCTGCGGACGCCGTCGGCAAAAGCTTAGGAAAGCTCCCGTGCGACGCCATCAGTCAGAACATCCCTGAGAGAATTCCGGTGGAGAAACCAACACCGTCGGCGGTCCCCTCCGGGATCCTGGAAGACACGCCCATGGTAAGTACGAGTCACGAGTACCGGGATAGGGAAGGTACGCAGGAACAGTGAAATGGTGGCACAGGCTGCGGCACGAGGCCGGCGCCGTCAAAGGCTCCCTGCAACGCGCTCTCGCGGGCCCGGGGCCCGAACGCGACATGGGCGTGCAGGCGCTCAAGGCCGCAGGTGCGGCGCTCATCGCATGGCTGCTGGCCGGCTGGTGGTGGCAGGCCCCGATGGCGCTGATGGCGCCGTGGACAGCGATCGCCCTGGTGCAGAGCACGGTGTACCGCTCGGTGCGCGCCGGCGTGCAGCAGCTGGCGCTCATCACGTCCGGCACCCTCATCGCCGCGGCGGCGGTGTCGGTGACACACAGCACCACGGCCGCGATCGCGCTGGCGCTGCCCCTCACCACGCTGCTGGGGAACTACACGCGCTTCGGCGAACAGGGGCTCTACGCCTCCAGCACCGCCCTGTTCGTCCTCACCTACGGCACCTACAGCGCCACCGACATCGGACACCGGCTTATGGAGAGCCTGCTCGGAGCGGTGGTCGGGATCGTCGTGAACGCCCTGGTCCTGCCGCCGGTGCATCTGCGCGGGGTCCGCGACGTGCTACCCGGGCCGCCGCGGCAAGCCGCCCGGCTGGCCCGGCTGATGGCCGACGACCTGGAGGCCGGCCACGGCTCCGACCACGCACAGCAGTGGAAGGCGCAGTCCGACCGCCTCACCCAGGCACTCGCCGATCTGCGTAGTGCCCGTAGCTGGACCCAGGAGAGCCTGCGGTTCAACCCTGGGCACCGCCTGCGCCGCCCGCCCGGCGCCCTTCCCGCTCCCGCCTGGGATACAAGCTGGGAGCGGATCGCGCACCACTTGAGCTCGCTGGCCGGACTGCTCGCCGAAGGCACCCGTGATGAGCCGGCCCTCGCCGCTCCCCCGACCGACGTACCCGCCCGCGCAGCTCAGCTGCTGCGCGCGGTCGCCGACGTGTGCGACGGAAACGTACTGAACCTCACCGAGCCTTGGCACGAACAGGACGACGGAATTGAGGAGGCGACACAGCGGGCCCGTGACGCGCTGGAGCAGCTGAAGCTCTTCCTCCTGGCCCAGGACGACCGCGAGACCGAGGCCGTCGTCGGCGCCCTGGTCGCCCGTGCCCAACAGCTCATCCACGACCTCAGCCACCTGAATCAGCCCAGTACGAGCACAGAGACCTCTCTGAGGCAATAAGCGCAGGTAGATACGGGGTCCGCTCGGGAGCGCAGTGGGCACCCACGCACGTTGGCGGACGCTGCTGCAAGCCGGGCCGAGCGCAGAACCGGAGCTACACTTGAGGCCCTGCTACGCGCCCGGCAGCGCGGTCCCTGCGAGCATCCGGCGAACGGACACCGCGCAGGGCAGCCCTCCTACCGTGCGTCGGAGCCCCGGCTGGCATAGCGCTCGTGCTTCTGGCCCCGGTGCCTGCGTGCGATCCCTGATTCAGTGTGGTCCGTTGCCGGCCCAGCGGAGTTGGTCGGCGTGGTCGGTGATGGTGGTGACGCGGGCCGCGAGGTCCGGGTGGTCGGCTTCCAGGTGTATGCGCGTGTCGGCGAGCGGGGCGACGAGGAGGGCCGCGTCGTTTTCGGCGAGCGTGTCGTTGAGCTTGGCCAGCGAGGTGCGGGCGCGGGCGGGGAGATCCGTCAGTGCGCTGATCTGGCCTGCCAGTTGGCGCAGTTCACCGGCGTTGGTCCGGGCCCAGGCGGTGACGGTGCGATCGGCAGCTCGGCGGTCGCGGGTGGCCTGTACCCGCTGCTCGCCGGTCTCGCCGGGGGCTCCCGGACGTACGCGCAGGTAGCGGCGCTCGGCGGCCTGGCGGCTGGCGACGCCCAGCGGGCCGGCGAGATCGGCCCAGCTGGAGCCCGCGGCTCGGGCCGCTTCGATCAGGCCTGGCTCCCACCCGGCGAGCTGGTCCCGCAGTTCCCGCAGCATGAGCAGAGCGGCCAGCGCCTGCTCAGCGCTGGCCCGCCCACCCTTCGACGGCGGCCCCGTCTGGGGAGTCTGGGCGGTGTGCACGGCTTCGTTGATCGTGTTCAGCGCTGCTTCCGCGGCGAAGAACGAGGTGGGGTCGCGGGGCTCCGAGGAGACACTCACGAGGGCTCCTTCCGGTCGTCACTGTTTGGATGACATCGGAACTTGTCATCGTTTCGATGACATGTTACAACGGAGGCAGACCAAGCGCATTGGCAGTCACTGCCAGACCAATTGGAGGTGTTTTCGCGATGTTGATGCGCACCGACCCGTTCCGCGAACTCGACCGTCTCGCCCAGCAGCTCACGGGCACGACCGGCACGTGGTCCAGGCCCTCGGCGATGCCGATGGACGCCTACCGCGAAGGCGAGGAGTACGTGATCGCCCTCGACCTGCCCGGCGTCGCGAAGGACGCGATCGACATCGACGTCGAGCGGAACATGCTCACCGTCAGGGCCGAGCGCCGCCCCGCCGTGAAGGCAGACGACGTACAGATGGAGCTCTCCGAGCGGCCGCTGGGTGTCTTCTCCCGCCAGCTGGTGCTCGCCGACACCCTCGACACCGAGCGCATCACCGCCGACTACGAGGCGGGCGTGCTGACCCTGCGGATCCCCATCGCCGAGCGCGCCAAGCCCCGCAAGATCACCATCGGCGGACAGGCCGAGCACAAGCAGATCAGCGGCTGACAAGCCCGCCTTCGGCCGAACCTACGACGGGGGACGGGCCCGCTCCCTCAGGTCCCGTTCCCCCACACAGGAACTCGCTCCCCGCATTTCTCCGTGTCCCGAATCCCGTCCCTCGCATCACGACGCAAAGGGGGAAGTGATGACCATGCGTTGGGAAGCGTTCCTCACCCAGGTGCAGGAGCGCGGCGAGTACACCACACCCCAGGAAGCCGAGCGCGCTGCGCGTACGGTGCTGGCGCTGCTGGGCGCGCATCTGGTGGGTGAGGTCCGGGCCGAGCTTGCCGCCCGGCTCCCCGAGACCTTCGCCCTGATTCTCCTCAACCCGCTGCGGGCCACCGAGCCCCTCCCGCCGGAGCGCTTCCTACGGGCGACCGCCGCGTGGATCGAGGGAGCCACCGAACACACCGCGACCTGGGACGTCAGCGCCGTCCTGAGCGTGACCGCCGACGCGGCAGGCGAAGACCTGACGAACCGCGTCCTGCTCCAACTTCCCCCGGGCTACGACCTCCTCTTCGGCCGCCCCCAGCACACGTAGGGCGCCGATCAGGCACCCCCCCCCTGACCCTGCGCCAGACCGGCTGCCGCCCCCAGCCGGTTCTGCCGCCCCTCCCCTGCAAGCGAAAGGCAACCGCTTTCCGATGTTCTCGCTGCGTGAACCCGCCGCCCAGACCGGCATGACCTTTCACCAGATGACCGAGAGAATCCGCTACGAAGGCGCCTACCCCACCCGGGAACAGGCAGAAGACGTCACGCGAGCGGTACTGGGCGCACTCGGCCGTCAGCTCACCGGCGCTGAACGCGTCGAGCTCGCAGCCCGCCTTCCCGTCGAAGCCGCCCTCGACCTCACCTCCCAGATCCCCGACGCCCAACGGCTCACCGGATGGAGTTTCGTCAAAGACCTCGCGACCCGCAGCGGCGGCACACTTGCGACAGCCCGCTGGGACACGGGGACGGTCCTGCGCATCGTCGGACACCTCGCCGGCCCCGACCTCCTGGACCGCATCCTCACCCAGCTCCCCTCCGGATACGCCCTGCTATTCGGCCGCGCCGAACTCACCCAGGCCGCCTAGCAGACGTCAAGCCCAGGCAGATAACAGGGCCAGGGCCAGGAAACGGCATCGTGCAGCTGCCCGGTGCTGAGAATCCCACCCCTCAGTGCAGACCGCGGTTCCGTTGGCCTCTGTCCTACAGTGCCCGAATCCTTGCCGCTGCCTCCGCGACCACGACTGCGGAATGGATAAATCTACATAGAAATACACGTGCGCAGCCCGCCCCAAGGCCTGGCACCACCTGGGGAAAGCTCGTGGCCTCCGGCGGCTGAGGGGGGCCACAGCGTACGGGGCAGACAGGTCAGGTGCGGTCAACGTGGACGCTGGTGGACTTCACCCGGGCGGTTGCCTCCATCCCGACCTGAAGGCCCAATTCCTCGACCGCCTCGCGGGTCAGCAGCGACACGAGCCGGTGCGGGCCGGACTGGATCTCCACCTGGGCGTCGATCGCACCGAGCTTTACCCCGGTCACGATGCCGGGAAAGGCGTTGCGCGTCGAGGTGGTGGACGGCTCGTCGTCGCGAGCGGCGTTCTCCTGAGCCAGTTGCACACAGAACGCGGCCAGGCCGACCCCGTCGACCACCCGACGGGTCCCGTCGTGATGCGTGGGGAAGCGTCCGGCATCCGCCCACCGGCGCGCGGTATCGGTGCTGACGCCGAGAAGGACCGCAGCTTGACCGATCGTGTATGAGGTACTCACAGCGGCCACCGTAGCCTCCCCGCGCCGCGCCTTGCCTGTGTCCCGTCGCTCCATCGCATGGGCCCGTACGGCGCGGTGAACAGTCTGTCTTTCCCCGGTGAGTGCCGGCCTTCTTGCCCTGAGGGCGTGGTGAGGCCTGCCGTTATTCGACGGCGGTCTGGCCGTGAGTGCGCAGGGCCAGGCTGGTCAGGTGGTCCGCGAATCCGCCGTGCGCGCGGCCTTTCAGGCGCGGCGAGGTGCGAACCGGGCAGGCGTCGGTGGCGAGAACGCGGTGCCCTGCCTGTCGCAGAGCGGCGATCAGGGCGTGGTCCTCGCCGACGCCGAGGGGTGGAAAGCCGCCGGCAGCGAGGTAGGCGGCCGCGGTGAGGCCGAGGTTGGCGCCGTGGACGTGCGGGTGGTCCCATGTGCCGCGGTGCGGCTTGCTGGTCTCGTACCCGATCTGGTGGACGGGTGTGAGGGGTGAGGCGGGTGGCAGTGCGACGGTGCCGACCACGGCTTCCCAGCCTTCCCGGGCGCGGGCCAGTTGGTGGGCGAGCCAGTTCGCCGGGACCTCGCTGTCGGCGTCGGTGGTGGCGATCCACACGTGGCCGGGGGGCGTGTCCAGTTCGCGCAGGGCGTGGGTCACTCCGGCGGCACGGGCGCGTCCCGGGTTGCGGCAGGACACGGCGACCACTTCGGCGCGGGCTTCGCGTGCGAGGCGGGCGGTGCGGTCTGTGCACGCATCGGCGACGACGACGGTGAGGACGCGGACCTGGTGCAGGCCCGGGTGCCGGCCCGCGGTGCGGACTGCCTTGAGAGCGGCCGGCAGCAGGGTTTCCTCGTTGCAGGCGGGGATGATGACGGCGACGGCCCGGATGCTCACGCCAGGCCCTCCCGCTCGGCGGGTGTGGGCGGCCTGCTGCCATCCGGCCGCAGGCGCTGATGGATCTGCAGGACGAAGTCGTTCTCACGGTGATCGGCCAGCAGATGCATCCCCGGCAACCGGGACAGGGTTTCGGCGATGCCGCTCCCGGTGGAGAGGTGCTCGTCGACAGGGTGGTTCCAGTGCACGGTGGCCAGGGTGCCGCCGGGCTCCAGGGCTGTGACCGTGTGTTCCAGCACGCTGTCCAGTGTGGCGGCGTCGAGGTAGTAGAGCAGTTCGGAGAGCACGATCAGGTCGAAGGTGCCCTCGGGCCACTGTGCGGGAATGGTCATCTGCTGGACGGTCACCTGGCGAAACTCTCTGGTGCGCTGCTGCGCGGTGCTGACGGCGTCGGCGACGCGGTCGCAGGCGAGCACCGTGTCGCAGCGGGTCGCCAGCCTTCGGGTGAGTTCCCCTACGGAGCAGGCGGGTTCGAAGGCTCTGCGGTAGTGCTCCTGCGGCAGGGCCGCAACGGTCAGGTCGTATTTGCGCCGCTCGTACCAGCGCTCCGCGAGATGCCAGGGGTCGGCTGTATGGCGGTACATGTCGTCGAAGTACGCCGCGGGCGTCGAGTCTGCGGTCACGTGAAGAACACCTCGATGTCGCGCAAATGGTGGGCGAGTTCGTCGGGAGGCAGGACCGCGGCATCGGCCTCGCCCGGGCCCAGCGGATGGATCTGGGAGACGAAGCAGCCCACTGACTTCCGTTTGAGCTCCGGGATACGGTCCGCCAAAGCGACCGCCACGGCACGGTCCCATGGCACGCGGACATCGTCCGGCCGGGCCCAGTGCCACATCCACACCGGATACATCCAGCAGTCCACGGCCGCGGCTCGGGCCGCGGCCAGTGCGGCCCGGCCGGCGGCCTCGTGATCGCTGTGCACGTCACCGGTCCAGGGCGCCAGACACAGCCGCGCCCCCTTGAGGAGCGGCTCGATCGCTGCCGCGACCTCGTCCTCGTGGGCACCGACCCGGGTGTCGGCGACCTGGAGGCGGACCACGTCCGCGTCGGGTGCGCCGAGGGTCGTCAGCGCCTCGCGCAGTTCCTTGGCCCGGATGGCGGCCAGCTGGGCGGGGGTGACGCGGCTGCTGTGAGGGTGGGACGCTTCGCCGTCGGTGACGGACACCACGGTGAATCGGGCACCGGCGGCTGCCAGGCGGGCGATGGTCCCGCCCGCGCCGAGGACCTCGTCGTCCGGGTGGGCGGCCACGATCACGATCCGCCCGTCGTGCGGCAGGGCCGCTGCCGGCAGCCGCTCCAGTCCGCTCCAGGCACGCCATACCCGCTCCGGCGTGCCAGGGGCCTGGATCGCGTCCGCGGGCGAGCCGGGCGTCGATCCGGTCACTGCCACTCCCCCGATTCCGCGGCGAGCCGTCCGAGTTCCGCGAGGTTGCGTTCACCGTGGTGCTGGCGGATGTAGACGGCGAGGTCGGTCGCGTGACGGGTATGGACCGGGTTGTGGCACAGCGGTTCGGCGCCGGTGGCGCGGCCGACGTGGGTGAGGACATCGGCGCAGACGGATTCGATAAAACCGCGCACCCGCAGGCTCCGCATGCGGCCCGCGCCTACCGTGTCGTCCGGGTCCTTGTCGATCTCGTCCGCGGCCTGGGCCAGGACGGCGCCGGCCGCGTGCAGGCGCATGTCGACCGCGCCCAGATGGGCATCGGTCAACGGGTTCGCGCCGCGCTGAGCCGCCATGGCGGCCAGGGTGCGCGCCACGGCCCGGGCCCCGCCGTACCAGCAGGCCGCGACGCCAATGCCACCGTGCTGGAACCCAGGCCGCTCCACGTAGGCCTCCACGCCGCCGACCGGGATCGCGCGCACATCGGTGAAGATCACGTCGGCGCTGTCGCTGGCCGCCATGCCCAGCGCCTGCCAGCTCCCCTCCACCGGCCGGCAGCCCGCCGAGCCGGAGCCGAGGCCGGTCCTGACGGCGAAGAGCCGGCGGCCATCGTCGGCCAGCGCGGTCACCAGCGCGTTGGTGCAGCTGTGCGCCCCCGAGCAGTAGCGCTTGCGCCCGCTGATCACCCAGCCGTCCGCGCCGAGCGAGGCAGTAAGCCCCGGCCCGGGCGGCTCGGCAGCCCACACCCCCCACCGCTCACCGGGGGCAGCTACCGGCCCGCCCAGCTCGGCCAGGATCGCGACCGCGTCGACATGCCCCTCCACCAGGCGCACCAGCGAGAGATCCTCCTCGGCCACCTGGGCCAGCGCCAGGAACCTCTGCACGGTCCGGCCCGTCCCAGGCAGCGGAACGTCCAGCCTCCCACTCGCGATCTCATCCACGCAGCGGGCGAACGCGGCCGCCACCTCCCGGCAATGGCCGGCCGACGTAGCGGCAGCCCCTGCACCCGGCAGCGCTGGCCCTGCACATTCGGTGTCTTGCATCGCGGTCCTTCCTGCCCAGGCACGCTGCGGGTGCGGGCTCGCATACGGCTCTCGTGGCGTACCCCTGGGACGGCAGACGATGCGTGTGCCCTACGGGGCATCCCGAGAGTGAGGCCGCCTTTCATCCTCGCCAGCGGTCCGGCTGTCCGCATCGCGGCGCGGCAAGCCATACACCGACCAGACCGCGCGGGCGCCAACCAGCGCGCAGGGCGCGGATCTCCTCCTTCTGACGGGGCATCTGCACATACCAGCGCCCGATAATGGGCCAGAGCAGCGACCGACCCGCTCACAAGGGACTACCACGCTGCGGTCCCGGGCGTCTTCGCGCTCCGGACGGATCGCAGTGGGCAGGTCCGGATGTTCTGATGAGGGTAGGGGCGGTATCCGGGGGAACTGGAAGCACGCCGTGCAGACCGCGCTCTACCCGGGAGACGTTGATGTCGCGTTCCAATCGATTCGCCGGCCGTACGGCCCTTGTGACAGGGAGCTCGCGCGGCCTGGGCCTCCTCCTCGCTCGCGAACTCGCCGACCACGGCTGCCGCATCATGCTCTGTGCCCGGGGAACTGACGGCCTCGCGGCGGCGGAGGAAAAGTTGCGACAACGCGGCGCAGACGTCGCCACGCAGACCTGTGACATCACCAGTCCCGACACACCCCAGCTCCTTCTGGATGCCGTCCACGACCGGTTCGGACGTCTGGACATCCTCGTCAACAACGCGGGCATCATCCAGGTCGGCCCCATGACCACCTTCGAGGAACAGGATTTCCGCGAGGCGATGGAAGCGATGTTCTTCGCCCCCTTGCGTCTCGCGAAGGCGGCTCTGCCCGATCTGCGGGCCGGCGCAGGAACGCTGGTGAGCATCTCCTCGATCGGCGGCAGGATCGCCGCACCCCATCTACTCCCCTACGCCGCAGCCAAGTTCGCCCACGCAGGGTTCTCCGAGGGCCTACGAGCGGAGATCACCCAATCGGGCGTGAGCGTGACGACCGTCTTCCCGGGACTCATGCGCACCGGCTCACACACTGCGGCCCGCTTCTCCGGACGCCCGGGCGCCGAGTACAGCTGGTTCGCGGCGGCGGCCTCCCTGCCCCTGCTGTCCATGGACGCTGAGCGCGCGGCCCGGGCCATCGTCCGCGCCGCCGAACGCCGACGTCCCGAACTCGTCCTGACACCGGCCGCGAAAGCCGCCGTGCGCCTCAAGGGCCTGGCACCCGCCACAACAGCACGCCTGCTGAGCACCGCAGGACGCCTGCTGCCCACACCCGGCAAGCAGCCCTTGCACAACGTCACCGGCACCCAGGCCTCACGCCACTCCAACCTGCCTGGATGGATCAACGCCCTCGGAGACAAGGCCGGTCGCCGATTTGGCGAGCCCAGGACTGAAAGCTAACGAGTGCAGGAAACCCTGATCGTCCAACCTTTGCGGTTGAACAAAGAGACTCCTGGTGCCGGGAAAAGACGTGGGTAACGGGCCTTTTCCTCGATCGAAGAGCGCGCCTGAACGTCCCTGTCCTGGGAGTGCAACCTTGGAGCCGTCGTGGCAGTCACCGGCCCTCCAACGTGCTGGGCGCCCTGAGCAAGGTGTGGGCGCCGCTGCTGTGCAGGAACTGGGTGACCCGGTGGCTGGCGGCGGTGATGCGCAGGCGGCGGCCGGCCCGCTGAGCAGCGAGGTAAGCGGCCAGGAGCGCATCCAGACCGTGACGGTCGCAGTCGGTGACTTGCGCGAGGTCGATCAGGAGGGTGCTGCGCTGCGAGGTCAGGGCGGTGATCAGCATCTCGTGGAGCACGTCAGCGCTCTGCGCGTCGATGTCTCCGCGGACACGGACCTCCACCGTCGCGGAGTCCGGACCGGGCCGGACCTCGACCTCGAGGGCGGGGTCGCCCCCGTGGGCGGACGCGGTCATCGCCGCCTCCCCTCGCATGAGGCTGCTGGGTACTTCTATCAGCATGGTCAGCAGATTCCCGGCGCACGTCAAGAAGTACACGAAACAGCCGCCGCGCTGGCCCGTAGGACCCGACCGCTGGTCCAGGTCTGCGGCCTCACTCATGCAGCCGGGGCTTCGTCCACGGCGTGCATACCCGCATCGCTCGCGCATCTCCTCGTACCACTCGGGCGGGTTTTTCTTGAACTTGCGGTGTGGCGGCGTCACTACGCGCCCGCCGGTCTGGGTACCCAGCCCCTGGTAGCCGACATCGGCCAAGATCTCCACGGCGGGCCCACGACGAGTGGCTTGACCAGGCCCAGCTTCCAGGCGTGGGTGATGTCCGCGCAGCTGTCCGGCTCGGCCGGGTTGCAGAACAGCAGCCGCCCCTCGGCGTCCGTGACGACCAGCGACTACACAGCGTCCTGCTTGTTCTGCCGGAGATGAACCTCTCCCGGTTCCTGCGCCCGGCAGCCGGACAGCGCACACGGGCCTCGGTCTCATCGATGATCCCGGTGCCCCCATCGGCGCCGATGTAGTCGATGGCCTCGGCGAGGGTGCGCAGCCGCAGACCGGGCGCGATCGTGCAGCCCCGCTCGGCGAGCAGTGGCCGCACCACCGATCGCACGTGTAATGGTGGAGCGGTCGACACCGAACCAGCAGGCCAGCACGTCATGCGTGACGCCATGCCGGAGAAGCACCAGCGTGGCCAACAGACGGTCGACAAAGACTAGTTTGTGTTTGGCCCCGGCACCCAGGGCTCGGCGGCGAGGCCGCGCGCGATGAGTGCCGCCTGGTGACGCTCGTGCCACAACGGGCCGATCTCAGCAAAGAGTTCAGCGATCACGTCGGGCGACAGCCCCGTGATCCGCTTGCTTCGGATGATTGCCGCACAAACCCGGTTCCCCACCACAGACCATAATCAACGACCAAGGTCTCGGCGCGCCACCGCCAACCATGCACGAGCTCGTACGGCCCGTGAACTTCCAGCACCGTCCGACGATTACGCCACGAGATCAGCACGCTACGCAGCCAGGGCGCCACTACGGGCCCAGCGACAGTGAGGTCAGACCACGCTGTATCGCGCGAAGAAGTCGGCTTCGGCTTCGGAGATGCGTCGCGGTGTGCTCGTTTCCAAGTTGTAGGCGGCCATCTTGGTCACGGCTTCGGCGTACGTGGTCACGCCGTCCCGGATGGCGTAGCCCAACTCAAGTCGCGCGCCACGGCAGGTGATGACCCAGACGTCCACGCTGACAGGCTCGTCGCGGTATTCCAGTGGCGTCTTGTAGTCGATGACGGACTGCTTCACCACGAAGGCGTGTCGTCGCCGCTCGGACTCGTCGGCCGGCATTAGCTCCTGGACCATGCGGGTCCGCGCTTCCTCGATGTACTGGAGGAATTTGGCGTTGTTGATGTGCCCGTAGGCATCCATGTCGGCCCAGCGTAGGGGGCACTGGTAGGTGTAGCGGTACACGGGTGAACTCCTTCTGAGGGAAGGGAAAACAGCCTCCAGCCATCGCCGATATGGCGACTACTACGTAAGCGATAGAAGTCATTACGTCTGAGGGCTGGCGAGAAGTCAGCTGGCTTCGCAGGACGAGTTCTTCGGCTCCGGCGGGAGGCAGTCCGACCCGAACAGCTCCGCGAGGATCTCGCGCAGTATGCCCTGCTCCAGGTCACGGTCGCCGAGAAGCTGCGCTATACGGGCCACAGCAGAGTCATGGTCAAGCGGAAGAGCCAAGCGAACCAGCTTCTTCATTTCCGCTCGCCGCTCCCCGACCCAGTTCTCCCGCGGAATCCGCGCTATGACCGTGCGCGGAGCGACCTGCGTGACGCCCCAGCGGCCGGGTGTCTCCGCAACAGCCCACACGACGCTGCGTTTCGTCGGCGATAGCGTCAGCTGCGCATCTCGGCCCAAGAGGCGGCTAAGGGCCGGCAGCGGTACAGCGCCACCTCCCGCCTGGGCCGCAGCCTCCTCTGCACTGTTCACCACGAGGCGGGCATGGCGGGTGCCCTTGGCGCGGTGGCGTTCGGCCGCAGAGATCCGCTCTTGAGCAAGGTCCTTCTCGTGCGGCGCGTTGTGCGTTTCGTCCGCCCAAGCGCCTCTCGCGCCGCCGAGTGCGTCCTGCTTGGCATCCAGGTCGGCCTCGACCCAGGTCATGACGACAAAGCGGCAGTCAGGCATGATCGCCGGGTAGGCCACGTGGCTGACGATCTCGATCGTCCGATAGTCCAGCGTGGGGACCGTTGCAAGGAAAACATGACCGTCACGGTGTACGACCATGTCGCGGTCCGTGTCCCAGATCTCACGGATCTCGGGGTTCGCCTTGACATCGTCGATCAGTTCAAGGAGGTCAGGGTCATCCCCGTGGGTGGTCTGCGCGAAGCGCAGCATGCGGACGAAGACTCGTGCGTGCTTGTGCCAGTCGTGGTATGTGGCGCGTCCCTCCTCGGTGGTGAGTGCCCAGCGGATCAGGTTGGCTTTGGGCTCCATCACCCAGGGCCAGATCTCGGCCATCGCCTGGTTGTAGGCGAGGATGTTCCAGTTTCTGTCGGACAGGTAGGTCGGCGAGGGCATCTGCCGGTCGATGAGCAGACGCAGTGCCGGACCGACTTCGGGCTGCCCCTCCGCCGTTGAGTTACGGAGATATGCGCCGACGCTATAGAGCATCAGTGCGTGGCGTCCGTCAGCGTCCAGTTGCAGGACCGCCGCCAAGGCATCGCACTGCGCCTGGTCGAACTTCGGGGTGGCTCCCCGCTCGATGGACCCATACGTTCGCAGGCTGATGCCCAGAGCCCGGGCCACAGGTCCTTGATTGAGGCCGCGGGCATTCCGCCACTGTTTGAGCATCCCGCCGAAGCCGATGTACTGGCCGGATACGCCCTTGGGCGGCTCGGTCGGGGCCTTTTGCCCGGCGGCCTTCCCGACGTCGCCGGAACCGCCGCCATCTCGCCGCATCGCGGCCATCAACATCGCCCTCTCAGTCTTCGCGCCCGCATGCCGGGTTTCAGGCATGAAAAAAGGAGGCCGCCTGATCGCCAGCCCCCTCACTGCCCCCGTACGACCATACTGGACATTTTGACCTACATCACCCCCGTGGCTCACGCCACAACTCAAGGGGTCAAGGCCATCGCAACAGGAAACGTCGCAGGTCAAGCGGCATGGGCATCCAATCGCGAATCAGGCATCCGGCCTCACGGCAGGGTCCAGGCAAGGGAATCGGCAAATATTTGCCGATTTTCGTTCACTCCAGAGAACAGCCCTTACCTGTAGCCCACAGGGAAAGATCATCCGTGCTCCACAGCGCGCCAATTAGCGCTGATGGAAGGCGACTTGCGCCTCCTCGCATGCTGCGACGGAAAGCTAATCGCGGTTAGACCAACACAGCCAAACCGGGACATTGGTGCGCCGTTGACTACCGCTAAGTCCCTGGCTTGAATCTTTTCATCAGCGGGTTCGACCGATCCGCTCTCACTTAGCTCACCTGCCAGGGTGATCGTTTTCCTTGAACCTGATTCACAGATCGGTCGGAGGCGGAGGTCCGGTGTCTGGCGTGCCTCAGGCGCCGAGCCTCACGACTGGCCCTTGCCGTGCGGACGGGGGTCACAGCACGACCCGCTTCACTACGCCAGCTGCTGGCGCGACGGCGGGGGATGAGTGGAAGGAAGACCTATGTGGTGGCGAGACGGCAGCCCGGCGGTGCGGTCAGGGTCGCTCTTCTCGAAGATGTCCCGTCGGCCAAACGAGCGGCTGCGTACGGGCTGGAGGCAAGGTCGACCAGTTAGGAAGAACGCAGGTCCAGGCTGGGGGACGGTTGATCGGCTTTCGCTTCGCCAGGAGTGCCGGAGGCTACTGGCCGAGATGCCGGTGCCTCGCCCCTTCTCTCTGGACGCTCTGATCGCCGGCATCGAGGCCGAGCGCGGCCGGCGCATCAAGCTGGTCGCGATCCCGGACCACCTGCTGGCCAACACGGACGTATGCGGCCTGTGGCTCCGACTGAACGATACTCCGGTCGACTTGATTCTCTACGTCGAAGGCACCACAGCCTTTCACCGCCAAAGGATCATCCTCCACGAGCTCGCTCATCTGTGGTGTGACGACGTCGGCGAGCCCAGTTTCACGGCCCTGGCCAGGCTTCTGCCTGACCTTCCTCCGAACGTGCTGCACCGCCTCACGGAAAGCGGCCGGGGTATGGCCCGGCATCGCTACGACACCGCGGTCGAGAGGCGGGCCGAGATGCTGGCTGACCTGCTTCACCACGAGGCATACGGCACCGACTACATCGAGGACTCCGTGCTCCGGCATCTCGACGAGGACTTGTCGTACCTCAACTTCACCCCCCGCACTCCCCGGAAGAACCGTGCCCGTCTCTAATGCGTTCGTCTGCCTCATCATCGCGCTCCTGATCCTGCAGGCCGCTATCCGTCTGCCGGGCGTGCTGCGCGGCCGCCGTCGTGAGCGCTCACTGTGGGGCGCCTTCGTCACCTTCGCCGTGGCGTGGTGGCTACGCACGGACAGCGGTCGCGCCGTGATCGACCCACTCGGCATCAACGACCTCCCCACCCTCCTCAAACACGTCTTGGCAATCCTCGGTATCTGCGTGCTCCTGACGTACATCACCGACGTCTACAAGGACGAGGACGCCACCGCACGCCACATCAAGATCACCTCCTGGGTGCACCGCGTCGCCGCCCGGGCTTCGCTGGCCACCGTGCTATGCCTGGTTGCCGTGTTTGCCCTCGCCCTGAACCGCTCGAAGACCGCCGCTGACAGCCCCTACTTCATGGGCCGGCACGCCGGCGAACCGGGCCTCGCCCTGTATCTGGGCCTGTTCAACTGCTACATGGCGTCAGCCGCCGCAGTGTGCTCCTACCAGTGGGGGCGGGCAGCACGGCTCGCGCGGCGCCGTAGCTTGCGAGCCGGGCTGACCATGATGGCCGTCGGTATGGCGCTGCTCGTCCTCTACGCCGCCCTGCGCACCGTCTACCTCGTGGCGATCACGGTCCATCCCGCCGCCGACGTGGCCGGCACAGCGCAGGAGCACGTCACGGACGCCCTGCTGTATGCGGCGTTCCTGCTGTGGCTGCTCGGCTCCATTACGCCCGCCACCCGGGCGTTCGCCTCCAGGGCCCGCGCTCTGAAGGCCATCGTCGGCCTGCACTCTCTCTGGCGGGACCTGGTCCTGGCCGTCGACGGCGTCGCCCTGCACCAGCCGAGCAGACTCCGAAGAGCGCATCACGTCGGTGCAGCCGTAAACACGGTGCGCGACATCGTCTCCCATGACGCCACGCCTCAGATCCGCCTGGGCCGCTACGTCACAGAGATTCGCGATGCCACTCACGAACTGCGCCGCCGCGCTCCCTCCGACCTCTTCCAGCGCGCTCGTCGGCTGGCGGAAGCAGAGGGACGCACCGCACTGGAGGCCAACGCCGCTGCCGAGGCGTACTGGCTGAAGGCGGCGCTCGCTACTGTCCACGCGCCGGCCGGGGTTCCCGTTGCCTTTCACACGGTGGGCGACGACTTCGCCTCAGAGGTTCCGTGGCTGCTGCGCGTCGCGCGCGCGTACCGGCAGGCCAGCCCCCACACGACCGCAATCCTGGATGCCGTGGCGCCCGCCTCGGTCTCCCCCACCGCAAAGTAGACGACCATGACTGCACTGACCGCCTCGGCCGCTGCCGTGTTCTTCAATCACGACGGCGAGGTCCTCATCGTCAACCCGACGTACAAGGATCACTGGAACTTGCCCGGAGGCGGTGTCGACGTCGATCAGGGAGAGACCCCCTACGATGCAGCCGTCCGAGAAGTCCGCGAGGAACTCGGAATTTCCCCGGCCATCGGGCGACTGCTGGTCCACGCATGGATCACAGTTCCTGGCAGGGGCGCGCAGGTGCTCTACGTCTTCGACGGCGGCATCCTGAGCCCCAACGATCAGGCGGCGATCACCCTGCAGGAGAGTGAGTTGAGCGAGTACCGCTTCTGCCCGCCCCGCGGCATGGACGACGGGCTCATCCCCCCGCACCTGGCCGACGTGTGGCAGCAGGTTCTCGAAGCACGCGACACGCAACGGATCGGTTACGTCCCCGTGCGGCTGTGAATGACCGGCCCGGCTGCGCCGTTAGGTGTGGGCCGGGCCGCCAGCCCTTGTCTGGCGCGGCGGTTAGGCCGGCCGACGCTGGTCGTGGTGCTCGGCAGCTTCGGTCCGGGCCTTGCCGACCTCCTGGTTGATGAAGGCCAGAAGCTCAGCCGAAAGACCGCTCTCTGCACCGCCTCGGGCGGCAATAGCAGCGACCTGATTCTTGAGCGCGAGCGTCTCCGCGATGATCCGCTGGACACCGGCATCGCCGGACCTGAAGATCAGCGGCGTGGTGTCCAGGGCCTCCGCGAGGGCGTCGAGAACATCGTCGGACGCACGGGCGACCGCACCTGTCCTCAGCCCACACACCAGGTCAGCCGTCAGGACGGGAGCCGTGACCCTGTTGTTGCCGCGCTCGGCGATCTCGGCGTCCGACAACGGGTCCGGCAGCTGCTGCAGGAGATACGTGATCTTCCCGTCAAGCGTGGCGGGCAGCGTCGTGTCGCTTGCCCCGCCGTAGGCTTCCGCTTCCGGTTCGCCCGGCTCCGGAACGTCGTGTCCGAACGAGCGTTCCTGCGCTCGCCGGAGGGCCTCTACGCTCACACCGTAGGCATCGGCCACGCCCTGTTCATACTCGGCCGCCAGCCTCCGCTGCGCGGTCTCCGCCGCGGCCACGGGGCCCGCCGTACTCGTCCTGGTCAGCTCTCGGGTCGCGGTCTGGGAATAGCCGGCGTCCGCCCGCAGGTCCTTGAGATCGGGACGCCCCACGCGCGGGAACAGGCGGTCCAGGTCACAGGAAAGGGCCTCGGCCAGCCGCGGCAGCTTCTCCGGGTCGGGCACCGATCGGCCTGTCTCCCAGGCGCTCACGCGCGCAGCGCTGACGCCCACGACGCGCGCGACGTCGCTCTGCTTGAGACGTCTCTCCCTGCGCGCGAGCAGCAGCTCCTGTGCCTCGAACCGACGGCCCGGCATCCACACGTCCTTCCACATCAATCCGAGGGTGTCCGGACCACTGTAGCCACTTGATCCGTAGACCAAACGAGGATAGTTTCATTTCACCGACGAGGTCAGGGTTTCGAGCTTGCGCCCCATCGCCGCGCCATCCGTATGCCTTCGCCGCCTCCGGCTTGAGCCGGAGGCGGCGAGATATGCAGACCGTCCATCCTGACAGGAGCCGCCACCGCGCGACGTCACTCGCTGCAACTAGTACAGAGATTAAGAACCAAGTCTGGATCTTGACGCCGCGCCCTGCGTATGTTCGTCGTCCCCCGGGCACCCCGCCCGGCACGAGAGATACACGGTGGCCCACAGGCCGAACGACCAGAGTCCGAAAACAGCGACGGCGCCCAGAGCGGCAACTCATGGACGCCGAACGCTAAGCGGCATACGCGCCCCGGCAAGGGCGGCGATTGCCCACCATCACCACGCTGAGTCCTTCCTAGGGGCGCACCAGCGTGGCAACACTGCAAAGGGGATTCTTGCATGCCTCCTGCCCTGCGCAAAAGGCCCTTCCGCCTGGCCTGCGCGGCAGCCACCCCCGCCTCGGCGCCTCAGTGCCCCGAGCCGGACGGCACCACGCTGGCCACGGCTAGCCGCCCGATCCTCGGGGGCAGCCGATGAGCAGCGAAGCCCGTGAATGGGTGTGGGAGCACAGCTCCAGCCGAGGCGCCGCGCGCCTGGTCCTGCTCTCGATCGCCGACCGAGTGGCCGACGACCAGTGCATCTCCTGGGCCTCCCTGTCCAGCCTGGCCAAGCGCACCCGCGCCTCTGTCTCCACGGTGCGCGACGCCATCGAGCGCCTCCTCATGGCCGGGGAGCTGGAGCAGCTCGACGACCTCGTCGGCCCGCAGCGCAGCACGGTCTACCGCCTCCCCCAAGCCGCCGAAGCAATCTCGAACGCTCAGAGCGAGCAGCAAGAGGACGGCAACACGGCGGCGTCCGGTGAGCCCGCCGCCCCCGTGACGCTCCGGCTCTCTGCGCTGCGGCGATACGGAATCCGCCCGCGTGAAATGCCGGATTCCCCGGCCTGGGGCCGGAAACCGGCAGTACCGGAGACCGGCAGGTCGAGGCGGAAACCGGCACAGCGACGTACCGGCCACCGGCACGGCGATGTACCGGCCACCGGCACACAGAACCGTAGTGAACCTGATTTGAACCGGAGGTACAGCAGTGGTGGTGCCGCCATCCTCCCGGCTGCCGAGTGGCAGATCGACCCGGCCACCCACACCTGGACCCGCCAGCAGGGACACCTGGATCGCCTCGGCGAGGAAGGGCTGCGAGCCGCCGACGCGAAATGGCGTGCCCACCGGGCGGGCCATGCTCCGAGGCCCGCGGATGGCTGGGCTGCCGACTGGCGCTCCTGGGTCACTCGGGAGCACACCCCCAGCCGCCCGAACATCTACGCCGCGTCCGGCAACACCGCCGCGCAGGGGGGCATGACGCGGACTGAGGCCCACACCGCCGCCCTCTTGGCCGCACTCGGCGAACCGACGGGAACGGAGGGCTGACCGTGGACCGCCGCGAAATAGCCGCCCTGCTGGCCTACATCGGCCGACTCGATCCGCGTACCATCCGCACCGATCGAGGCGAAGCGGGCGACCAGCTCGCCCAATGGCACGAACTGCTCGGCGGGGTGCCCATGGCCACCCCGCACGGATGGGACGTCCGCGTCACCGCCCGCCAGCACATCCGCACCTCGCCGTTCCCGATCCTGCCTGCGGACCTGGCCCGGCCCTGGGACAGCTACCGCCGCGATCGTCTGGCGAGGCACACCGACCCGACACCATCCGTCGATCCGGACGATCAGGCCGCCTGGACCGCCGCGCTGACGGGCGCCCGCCGCGCTGTCGCCGCAGGCGCCGCGCAGCCCGCCCAGGCCAAGGCGATCACCACGGGGCGGGACGGGGCCGACCCCGAGCTGGAGGCTCGGCTCCGGCAGATTGGCTCCTGCATCCCACCGGCCGCACGCGCCGCGCTCGCGCCCTACCGTCCCGCACGCGCAGCACGAGAGGCCGCCGTCGCAAAGGGAATGCCCGACGCCCTGAACGTGCGATGCGAATGGTGCCAGGCCCAGCCGAACGAGCCCTGCACCCGCCGCAGGATCGGCCCCGACGGTGGGGCCCGCGGAACCGCCCCGCGCGCCACCCCGCACCCCGGCCGCCTCGAACTCGCCGCCGCTCAGCAGACACAGAGCACCGAGCAGGACCAGCAGCCCGCTCTGGCCTGACCGGCATACCCCGCGCGTGCATCCCTGCCGCTGCACCGCCACCCGACCTCACTGTCCCCGCATCGGCTGCGGCGCACGCCCACGTGCCGCAGCCGGCACCCGACGCCGCACCCGCCGAAGACCGCTCCAGCAGGCCGGCGCGGCAGCACATCGGAGACCTGCCTTGCGCTACATCACCACCCACGACGCGCCGACCACCGGCCTGCGCGGCATCGGAGACACCAGCTGGCATACCCGCGGGGCGTGCCACGGCCTGGACGTCGATGACGCCGACGCCGTGTTCTTCCCCGGACCCCGGGATCACGATGAGATCGCGGAGGCGAAGGAGTTGTGCGGCTGGTGTCCCGTGCGCCGCGGCTGCCTGGACTTCGCCCTGGAGAACGTCCTCAAGGAAGGCGTTTGGGGCGGCCTGACTGAAGCGGAGCGGCGCCCCCTGCACGACAACCTGCATCGGCGCCTGGACTACCGGCGTGTGACCGCCTTCTTCCAGGGGCGCGACGTGCATCTGACCGAGGCCGAGCGGAAGGTCGCCATCGACCACGCCTACGTGCGGGGCTGGCGGCCCGACCGGCTCGCCGCCGCCCTGCAGATCAGCCACAAGCACGCCCGAGACCTGCTCCGGCAGGCAGCCAACAAGGTCCTCGACCGCGACCGCAACTACGGCGTGCCCCGCCCCAAGAAGAAGCGGAAGAAGACCTCCACGGCCACGGGTGTCCTGACGCACCCAGCTCCCGCCGCCCAGCAGCCCGCAGACCGCACCGCGGCGCCGGCCCCTCTTGGAAAGGCCGCATGAACCACCCCGTACTCGCCTTTGGTGCTACCTCGGACCTCCCCCAACTCCTGGTCGCGATCGTGTCCGCCGCCTTGGCGCTCATGGTGACTGCCTGGGCTGTCCGGTGGCGGGGAACCCGATCGCGGAAACGTCTGGGCGGTCCGGCGGTCAAGGTCGCTGCCATCGCAGCTCTGGGCTGCACCGCCTACTCGGCGGACACAAGCTGGCGCTTCGCCGCCGACTACCTCAACATGGCCGGCGCCGCCGAGAGGGCCGGCATGTTCGCCGCAGCTGAACTCGCCCTGTTCGCGACCGCGTTGATGGCCCGGCAGAACCTGGCCGTCCAAGGCGCTCCCGGTCTGCCGGGCACGCTGGTCTGGGTGATCACCACGGTGCAGGTGATTCCGGCCTACGCCGAGAGCGGCCCGATCGGCGGGACGGTCCGCGCCTTTGTCGGGCCGGTCATGGCGGCGATGCTGTGGCACCTGGCCATGGGCATCGAACTGCGACTGCGCACCCCCGGCGCCGCTTCGAATGGACTGATCGCCGTCCTGGGCCGGGAAGCACGTGAGCGGCTGCTGTCGCGCCTGGGTATCGCCGCGCGGGACCGCGACGCCGCACAGATCACTCAAGACCGGGCCACAGTCCGCGCGGTCACCCTCGCCGCACGCCTCGCAGAGCGCACACCCGAGCAGCAGGAAAGCCGTCGCGGCCGACGGCTGACCCGGCGGCTGTCGAAGGCCGTCGGTAAGGCCTCGGTCGGCACCAACCCCCTCCAGCGGGCGCAGCTGCTCGACCAGCTCGCCGCGCGGCGACACGCACTCGCGCTCGCCACGATCTCGCTCCCTTCGCCTTGGTCCCCGGCGCACGGCAGCACATCGGCTGTCACGGTCCCCGCACAGCCAGCATCGAGTACCTCGGCCCCCGTCCCCGGTCCCGGAGATTCCGACGAGCTGGTCCCGGACCGGGGACCGGGAACTCCTTGGGGGCCGGTTCCCGCTGGGGTGGATCTCGAAGCCAAGGTCGACTCGGGGACCGAGGACCATGAAACGGAGAGGCACGCCGGGTCCAAGCCACGTGACGTCGGCGCGGTCCCGGGGACCGAACTCGCCGATACGGATGCCGCAGCACGGGGCGCCGGGGCCACGGGAACCGGCTGCGACGGGCGAGAAGTAGCAGGTCAGGGCGCTAATTCTCGACTGGGACCAGGCCTCGCCAAGTCCGGGACCGCAGGAGCTGCGAACCGAGGAGCGACCGCCACCGAGTCCGGGACCACGACCACCCAGGACCCAGGACCGACCGCCACCCAGTCCGGGACCGGGACCACCCAGGACCCAGGACACAAGGTTCCGCTCCGCCGGAAGCCGGTCCGGAAGTCGCAGACGAAGGCCACGGCCAAGCGCGTCGGGTCCCGCTCTGCGCACACGGAGCGCACGACACGTGCGCTGAGCGAGTCCGAACGCCAGCTCGTCCGTGATGTGAGCCCCCACGTCCCCGCCCTGCTCGCCAGAGACGGCAATGCCGCGGTCACCCGCGTGCAGCTGCGAGAGATCATCCGCCGCCATGGCCTGACGGGGGTCGGCAACGACCGACTCGGCCTCGTCCTCCGAGAGCTGCGGAACGAGGACACCACTACGAAGAGGAGCACCACGCGATGAGGACCTGCCATCAGTTCGACACCGTTCGCGCGGAGTACGAGCGAGAGATCGGCTTCATGCTCGCTCACTCCGAGCGACACGCGGGCAGGCCGGCGGCGAAGTCCAGCGCGAAGCACGCCGCCTCGACGAAGCAGCGGATGGCCCGCGCGCTCAACAGCCACGTCGGGCGCTGCCCCGAGTGCGGCTGAACTCGCAAATCCCCAGCTTTTCGCGAACCAGACCGATGTTCTGGCCTGGCCGCGACCACCACCCGCTCCACGAGGTCCGAATCGTCATGACGAAAGTCCGTAAGTACGGCTCCGCCCCGGAACCTGATCCCGACTCCAACTCGGTCTCGGGGCGAGCAAGTTATCCCCTTGGATACTCCGCCATGAGCGGAGTATCCAAGGGTTCCCCTGCCCCTGGGGGGCAGGGGTTCGTCCGGCGCCGGGGGACGCCAGACGAGGAGGCTGCGACCAAGGGCGGATCGCAGCCCGAGGGGCCAAAGGAAGGACTCCAGCAGCCACGCACGCGCCGCCGCAAGTATCAGCGTCGCCAGCGCCCGCACGTCCGCAACACCCGCTTCAGTAACGACGAACTCACCCTCGTGACTGCGGGCGCGAAGGCCGCTGGCCTCACCCTCGCCGGCTTCCTCGCCCGTGCCGCTCTCTCCGCCGCCCGTGACCTGGAACGGACCGCAAGTGCTGTTGCCGACGAACGGGAGGTGATCGCCGAGTTCTTCGCCGCCCGACGGCACCTCGGCCACATCGGCAGCAACCTGAACCAGATCGCCCGAGCGTTCAACACCGGCGCGCAACCGGGTCAGCTCGACGTGGTCATCGAGGCCACCGAGCGCGCCGTCCAGCGCGTCCAGCAGGTCACAGACCGGCTCCTCGACCAAGGCTAGGACCAACCCACTTCCATGATCCCTAGGATCCAGAAGCGCGGACAGCGCACCATCGGGCTCCTCTACTACCTATATGGCCCTGGGAAGTTCGAAGAGCACACCGATCCCCACCTTGTCGCGTCCTGGGACCACAACGCACCCGACCCCGGCCGCGACGACACCGCGACCCTCAAACAGCTCCAGCAACTGCTGGATCAACCCGTCGAGAACATTGACCCGTCGCAACGCCCGAAGAAGCACGTGTGGCACCTTTCCGTGCGCAATGGCAGCGAGGACCGGATCCTTTCGGATGAGGAGTGGGGCGACGTTGCCCGGCGTATGGTCGCCGCAGCCGGGGTCGACGCCTCCCAGACAGAGGCGGGCTGCAGGTGGGCGGCCGTCCGTCATGCCGACGACCACATCCACATCGTCGCCACTCTTGTCCGCGAAGACGGATACAGCCCTGACCTGGATAACGACGCCAGCCGAGTGCAGGCCCAGGCCAGGGCGCTCGAAGCAGAGCTGGGTCTGCGACGCCTCAAGAAGGGTGACGGCACCGGAGCGAAGCGGCCCACCAGCGCCGAGCGCCACAAGGCCGAGCGGCAAGGTCGCGAGCGCACCGCCCGCGAGGAACTACGCGAAGCCGTAAGACGTGCGGTGAGCGGGGCCCGGAGCGACGAGGAGTTCTTCGACCGGCTCGCCGCCGCCGGCCTCCTGATCCGCAAGCGCGCGGCGCCCTCCGGCGACCTGCTCGGATACAAGGTCGCTTTGCCCGACGACCTCAACAAGGACGGCGAGCCCGTCTTCTATCCGGGCGCTCGCCTGGCTCCCGACCTGTCGCTGCCGCGCATCCGCGAGCGCTGGTCCGCCGACGCCGCCTCCTCCCCGAACGACGATGTCATCCGTCCGGGGCCGGTCGGTCCGGCCGCCGCGCGCCGCGGAACGGCCTCGGCCGTGTGGCAGACCGTTCTCGTCTTCGAACACGGCGAAGACGCGGTCGCCGCAGCCCACATCGCCGCGGCCGGTGAAGTCCTGGACGCCCTCGCGAAGACCTCGGCCGCCCACACCCGCCGTGAACTGCGCGACGCCGCAACGGCTTTCGAGCGGGCCTCCCGCTCCCACGTTCGTGCCGTACACGGGCACGATCGCGCCCTGCGGCAAGCCGCCCGCGACCTCGTCCAGGGCGGCACGGCACTCGGCCGCGGAGAGGACGGCGCCGCCACGGCGATGGCCATCGACATGCTGTTTTTCCTGATCACCGCCGCCGCGCACTGGCACGCCCGCAAGGGCCATGCGCAGCAGGCCGAGGCCGCCACCCGGGCCGCTCAGCACCTGCGCACCGCCTACCAGGCCGCCGCCGCCCAGCCCGTCGGCGTTCTCTACGAGCGCGGTCGGCGCCTGAACCGGCAGCTGCTCCAGCGCCAGACCACGCTGCTGCGCGGGGCTCTGCCCGAGCTGGCCGAACAGATCCTCGCGGAGCCCGGCTGGTACGCCCTGGCCGCCACCGTCGCGGAAGCCGAAGCCGCCGGCCACGACCCTGCCACTCTGCTCTCCGACGCTGCCGCACAGCGCGAACTCGGTACCGCAGACTCCGTCAGCGACGTGCTCGTATGGCGGCTGCGGCGGGCCGCAGACCTGCCCGCCGACGCCTCCCATCTTCCCGAGACCAACGTCGCAGCGACCCGGCCTGCGCGGCGCGGGACGAGTACCAGGCCCTCCGCGTCCGGCGGGCGGCGTAGCAGCGAGGACACTGCGCGCCCGAGCCGTTAGACCCCCTCGATGCTTTCATTCGCCTCGGCGCACCACGGAGAGAAGCGACAAGGCCACCGTCCCACCCGCGATCCACAACATGATCGTGCGCCCCATCGGACCCGGGCGGTGGCCGGGTCCGATGGGGAGGCTGCCTGGGTCCGTGCACCCGCCGGACGGCCCATGCCGTAGGCGGGGTGAGTCGAGCCAGTAGGCGCCGTGCAGTTGGGCGGTCCAAGGGGACGATGTCGTGTGGTCGGGCACACTGTGGCAACGCCCCCCGGGTCCGAGACACGCATTGTGGCCAACTCGTCACCTGGGCAGGTGAGAAGCGCGAGCACCCCTGCTGACCTGGCCGGAGAGACTGTGGACTTCATGAATTGAAACCGGCTGGGGCGTGGGGCACGATCATGAAGCGCGCAGGACGAGGTGACGAGGCAGAGGAGGACGCGAGGGTGTTTCACCGCATACGCCGACGGGCCAAGGAACCGACCGACGCCCAAAGGAAGTTCGCCGAGCTGCACGCGCAGCTGCAGGGCCAGGTCCCGCCCGGCTTCGGAGTGCCGGCACCTGAGCCGGAGGCCGCCGCGCCGGTGGCCGTCGTGGACGAATTCCTTCCGCCGGAGCTGCGTGTGCCGAGCCACGACCAAGTCGACGGCCGGATGATGCCCTGGGCGCAGCCCCTCGTCCTCGACGGCGAGATGGCCGCCTGCGCCGAGTGCGGCGCGTACCGGGACTGGCTCATCCTGTCCACTCGCGGCGAGATCTGGCTGCGCTGCCGGGCAGGCCACCAGCAGCGGGAGACCCGCATCGACACCGCCTGGTACAACCGGCACTCCGGCCCTGCGGACGCGACGCACGCCACGTTCGAGGACGGCCTGCGCCACCTCGGGTACTGACCACCACTCCTACGACCCCACCGGGCCCGCGGGCCCGCGCTGACCACCCGTCGCCCAGCACCAAGGGGTCAGTTCCGTCATGCGCGTTCGCGTCACCACCACCGCCCTCGGCATCACCGCCGCCCTCCTCGTCCTGCCCGCCTGCTCTCCCGACACCACCGGAGCCCAGCACCCGGCAACAGAGCAGGCGGCCACACCGTCCGACCGCACTCAGGAAACCTCTGTGCTCTCCTCTGCCGCGCTCACGTCCCGCCTGCTCGAGCAGAGCGACCTCGGCAACGGCTACCTACCCAAGCCGCAGCATCCAGCCCAGCACGACGACGTGACCGTCCTCGGCTGCCCGGCCCTGAGCAAGCTGGGCGGCAACGCGGCGACCGGCGGACCACTCGCCTTCCCGTACAAGCACTCGCCTTCCCGTACAAGGCGAAGGCGGCCTTCACCTACGGCGGCACCGCCTCGGAGATCTCCGAGGAGCTGTACAGCGACAGCGCGAAGAAGCTGTCCGACGCCATCACCCGGATCTTCGCCGCCATGACCGGCTGCCCGACCTACCAGGTCATCTCCGGCGGCACCCTGGTTGACGTCGCCTCGCAGAAGCTGACCGCTCCCAACACCGTCGGTGACCAGCAGTTGAGCCAGCTCTTGACGTTCACCAGCGCAGGGCGGAGCAGCGTGGTCAAGCAGACCGCGATCCGCAGCGGCAACCTGCTGGTAATCGTCTCCGGCTCCCCAGCCCTCGTCGACCGTCACCTCGACAAGGCCCTCACCATGGCCACGGCGACGAACTGATCCTGCCCGTCCCCGTCCTGTGATGCTGCCCTCGACCGCCATGGTCGGGGGCAGCATCGTCACTGGCTAATGCGCTGAGCGGCGCGAGCGGCCTGACCCGGCACCCGGGCGCGGACCTGGCCGGGCTGGACATAGAGCACGTTCGGGTTACGACTATGCGGCCCGTAGCCGCTAGACGCGTGTAGATAAGCCCCGACCGGAACGTGCCAGTTCCAGAACCAAGCGTCCTGCTGCCACCCGGTGTCGCACCAGGGCACGACGGCTTTTGAACCACGACGACCGCGTTGATAGACCCGTGTGACCTGAAGGGGTTGCCCCTGGCCGGAGCTGCGGTGCTGCTGGAACACCTTCCACTGCGCCGCGAGGACGGCCGTGCGCTTACGCCCAGAACGGACCGTCAACGCGATCGCCACGGCGACGACGAGAACAACGACCAGAAGGCTCCGACGCTGGGTTGCATGGCGGCATCCTGCACCGTTCCATCACGGGGCGCCAATTGCCCCCGGCGTGGCAAACCCCTTGGCCAGTTCACACCTTGGAAGCAGGAAGGTCCGGCACCCCCCAACTGGGTTGGTGCCGGACTGCGTTCGTCGAGTGAAGCGGGCGGAGTGTTATACGGCCGGAGCCCGCAGGAGACGTTCCCGGGTGGCCTCGGGCAGAACCCGCCGCAGGACCGGCGCGGTCGAGCTGAGGGAAGCGGCGAAGGCGGCAACCAGGTCGTGCGGGACGCAGGCGGCGAACGAGGCCGCCCACAGACACGGCGCTCCGAGCGCGGGCTCGGCCCACGCCTGCCATCCAGAGAGTCCCGTGGCGTCGTCCTCGGCAGACATGATCCGCGGGTCGGCGTCCTGAACGAGGGGCGGGACCTCGCCGAGGCTGACGTGCGAGGTGAACGTCGTATCCGTCGCAGCCGCTTGAGGCTGGTCGATGTCGCGGAGCCATCCATGGGCGGCGACTGCGTCGAGGACCAGCTCAGGTCCGGCGAGCGGAACGGCCGGCCGGTCGCTCGCGTCGAGCGCGACGAGGAAGTCGACCACCGCTTCACCGGGGACGTCGCGGGTGAAATAGGCGGACCACTGGGCAAGCGGGCTGCTCGCCTCGGCCCGAGCCGAGACCTGCCAGGCGACCGGCTGCCCGCCCAAATGGAACGGCTCGTCAGCCAGACCCCACTGGGCCCAGCGAAGAGCGTCGGGGCTGATGTGCAGGACAGTGCTCCGCAGGACCTGGCGGTCCTCCGGTGCGTCGTCCGGCTCTAGGCGTCCGCGGATGATCGTCAGGCTCGTCCAGCCCAGGCCGGCGAGTGTGTCGGCGACCACGTCGTAGAGGCGCCCGTCGTCACCGGCAAGGTGCCGGGGACCGACCCAGAACGCAGGCGGCCCGCCGTACGGGTTGGACGAGTCGGGCGGGAAGTCGGGGTACAGGGGCGCCTCCAAGGGCTCGGTGCGTATCTAGTTGCCGCCGGCACGGCGGCGGGGGCGGTGCGGGGGTGCCTGGACGGGGCCCTGCCACGTCAGGGCAATGGCGACCTCGGGTGGCAGGTGGCCGAGCTGCGCGCCCTCGTCCTGCCCTTCGGCGAGGTAGACGACGGTCCGGCCGGTCTCATCGACCGACTGCAGGACCTGCCCGAGGCGGTGAGCCATCGGGAAGAACGGGTTCATGGCCTGGCGGACCGGAGCGTCCCGGTCGCAGCCGGACAACAGGTCGATGAGACCGCCGACGGTCATCTCCGGGGACGTCATGAACAACCTCCTGGGGTGCGGGCAACGGGTGCGCGGAGCGGACCACCGCTAGGGCGGCCAGCTCGCTGAAGGGGGCACAGCCTCTCGGTGTTCGAGGTGTCACAGACGGCGCGAGGTCTCCAGCACGCGCGCTACGGCGGCGGCGACAATGTCGGCCGGCGTATCGGTGTCGAACGACACGTGGTATCCGCGCACCTTGGCGGTGCCCGTGACCGCGATCTTCCATCCCTCGCCGTCCGTACCGGGCCGGCCCAGCGGGAACCAGCCGAGGTAGAAGCGGCCGTCCTTGCTGCTGACGTGTGCGTCCGCACGGTCATCGACGACGAGATGGAAGTCTTCGGCGGAGAACTGGTCCATGACCAAGGTCGGCTGGCCGGGACCGAGTTGCCACTGCCGCAGCCGGAGCGCTTCGACGGTGGTGGAGAAACCGGGGCCCACAGGGGCTACGGTCACAGGCAATCACCTCTCTGACCTGGGGTTTCTTGCAAGGTCGTCTACCTTGACATGCCCTCTTACCCGTTGGCGAGTCCTTCCGCGATCTTTCCTGTCTGCCCCCGGCGAACTGGTGGCAGACAACTCATGTAGGGCCTCAAATTCTGTGACCGAATCTCACGAACGGTAGCCGAGTAGCGGCCGAGCGGCCACAGATCTGAGGTCGCCTGGAGCAAATCTCGCTATTCCACATGCGGAACATGGTGCAGCGGAGGTGCTGTCGAATGTCACCTTCCACAGGTTGGAGAAGGTGAATGCCAGCTTGCCCACCGGTGCGACGTGCGCGACAGTCCGCACATGGCTGCACCGCTGTCCCCGTCCCTCCCCGCGTCAACGACCTGGGGAGATCCCATCACGGAGACCCTCGAACTGACCGGCGCCCGCTGTGCCTTGTCCCGTGGCCTCGTGGCCGCGGGGGACTGGGCGCTTGCCTTTCCGGCGCCGGGGCGTCTCAAGATCCAGGTGGTGATCCACGGTGTTGTGTGGCTGGTGATAGAGGGCATCGAGCATCCGGTCCGGCTGGAAGCGGGTGACATCGCCGTCTTCGCCGGGGACCGCCGCTACACCCTCGCGAGCGATCCGGCCGTGCCGGCGATCGACGCGCTGCCCGTACTCCGGGCGACCACCGACACCTTCTTCCACGTCGGGGACGAAGGGCGGGACGCGGTCACGATCGGCGGCCACATCGACCTCAACACCACCGGCAAGGACCTGCTCCTGAGCGCGCTCCCGCCCATGATGCACGTCGGCGCCGCCACGGCCGAGGCGCCCGCGGCCTGCTGGCTCATGGACCGGACGCTCCACGAGATGCGGTCGGACGCCCCGGGCGCCGCCTTCGCGGCAGACCACCTGGCGCAACTGCTCTTCGTACAGGTCCTGCGTGTCTTCCTGGCCAACGCGAACGCGGACACCTATCCGACGGGCTGGCTGCGCGCCCTCGCCGACGAACGCGTCGCCCCCGCGCTGCGGCTCATGCACGGGGACCCGGCCCGCTCCTGGAGCCTGACCGAGCTCGCCCGCGCCACGGCGATGTCCCGTACCAGCTTCGCCCAGCGGTTCAAGGAGGTCGCGGGCCTGCCGCCGCTGACGTATCTGTGCGTCTGGCGCATGCGTCTGGCCCGGCACATCCTGCGCCGCGAGGACACGCCCGTGGCGGCCATCGCCGCCTCCCTGGGCTACGGCTCCGAGAGCGCTTTCAGCAACGCCTTCAAGCGCACCACCGGAGTGGCCCCGCGCCGCTACCGGGAGGCCGCACGGGCCAACTGAGCCCGCCGAGGCAACGGGCACAGCCCTCTCGCGGCAACGTCCAGGTGGTGCGGCGGGGCTCGGCGCGCCGGGGGCAGGACGCGGTCAGGACGCCTGCCCCGGTGGCGGACTCTCGCGCAAGAAGCCTGAACGGCTGCGCATTCAATCCCGCTGGCCGACAGACCTAGCCTGGCTCTGCGGGCGGCGGAACCCGATCCGGGGCCGCCGCAGCACCCGCTCGTCATCAACTGCCGCGCCGGAAACTTCGCCCGCGCGGGAACGCGCTCTCCTAGGACGACAACGTGACAACGGACGCCCCCGCACACCTGCCGCCCTGTACTACCGTCGCCATCGCGCCGGGGTGCCTGCCCCTGGTGGGGCACTCCCTGGCCCTGCTGCGCGACCCGATCGGCATACTGCAGTCGATCCGCCCCCTGGGCGACCTGGTGGAAATCCGGCTCGGCACCCTGTCCGTATACGCAGTGAACTCACCGGCGCTCCTGCGGGAGATGCTCGTCACCGACGCCGTCTCCTACGAGAAGGGCCGCTACTTCCAGAAGTCGCGCCCCTTCCTCGGCAACGGACTGCCCAACTCCGAGGGGGATTTCCACCGCCGCCAGCGCCGTCTGATGATCCCCGCCTTCCATCGCGAGAAGCTCAATGCCTACACCGGCGTCATGCGTCTGAGCGCCACCACGTACTCCGAAGCCTGGACACCGGGCAGCACGATCGACGTGGCCTCCGAGATGTACGCGATCGGCAGCGAGGCCGTGGCGAAAGCGCTTTTCGGCAGCACGTTGGGCAACGAGGAGGTGCGTCTCATCCGGCGCTGGCTGCCCACCTACGTGCACGAGTTGATGCGCCGCGTCGTCTCACCGATGGACTGGCTGGACCGGCTCCCCACCCCAGGCAATCGGCGCTTCAGCGAGTCGGGCACCCAGTTGCGCAAGGTCGTCGACCGGCTGATCCGCGAACGCCTCGACGACGAGCGGCCCCGCGCGGACCTCCTCGGCATGCTGATGGCCGCACGCGACGCCGACACGGGCGAACCGATGAGCCCGGACCAGCTCCACGACGAGGTCATGACCGTCATGGCCGCCGGGATCGAAACCGCTTCCACGAGCCTCACCTGGCTCTTCCACGAAGTCGGCTCCCGTCCCGGGATCGAGCGCAGGCTCCACGCCGAGCTCGACGAGGTCCTCGGATCGAGGCCGGTCACCTTCGAGGATCTGCCGAAGCTCGTCTTCACACAGAACCTGGTCAGAGAGACCCTCCGGCTGCGCAGTCCGGCCTGGATCCTGATGCGCCAGCCCGCCCGCCCCGGCGTAGTGCTCGGCGGAGTGGAGATCCCCGAGGGGACCGAGCTCCTGTTCAGCCCGCTCACCATCCACCGCGATCCCGGCCTCTACCCGAATCCGATGGAGTTCGACCCGGACCGATGGCTGACCGCCGACCCTCGCGGCTGGGCCTTCCTGCCGTTCGGCGCGGGACCCCGCAAGTGCATCGGCGACCACTTCGCCCTTACCGAGATGGCCACGGTGGTCGCCACTGTCGCCGCCCGCTGGCGGCTGGTACCGCTCTCAAAGCAGCCGCCCCGCGAGGTCCCCGGCGCTGTACTGGTGCCGAGCCAGTTGCGGATGTCCCCGCAGCCTCGCGCCGCAGGGACCCGAAGCGGCGGGACACGGCGTGACGCCGGCCTCCAACTCCCCTTCCCCGCAAGGATCAGCCCCGATGCCGCACGCGCGGCCGCCGAACACCTGCAGTGGCCACGGTCCTTCGGCCTGCTGGCCACCGACGCGGCCGCAGAGCGCCACGCCCGCGCGCACTACGCCGAACTCGCCGCCCGCTTCCACCCCACCGCGACCGGGCCGGATCTCGCTCTGGGCGTCGACCAGATGAGCTGGTTCTTCTGCTTCGACGATGCCTTCGACGGCCCGGCCGGCCGCCACCCCGAACAGGCCCGCGCTCTGGTCGACGCGGTCGCAGCCGTTCTGGACCAGCCTCCCGCCGCCGGCGCGCCCCCGCTGGCCCGTGCCTTCAGGGACCTTTGGCTACGCAGCCGCGAGGGCATGTCGCCGTCCTGGCGGGAGCGGGCGGCCGCACACTGGCGGGCGTACCTGTACGGGCACGTCGAAGAGGCCGCCCACCGGCGCTCCGGAATCCCGCTGACCGTTGACGAGTACCTGCGGTTGCGCCGCGACACCATCGGCGTGCAGCCCACGCTCGACCTGGCCGAGCGGATCGGCCACTACGAGCTGACTGCCGAGCTCTTCACCTCGGACACGGTGGTCGCGCTGCGCACCCTGGCCGCCGAGATCGACTCCCTGCACAACGACCTCTACTCACGGTCCAAGGAGGAAGCCGGTGCGGATCCGCACAATCTCCTGCTGATCCTCCAGCGCACGGACACGGTGGAGGACGACGACGCCTGCGCCAGGGTGCTGGCCATGCTGCACGAGCGCATCGCCCGCTTCCGCGGTCTGGAAGGCGACTTGCGCACCCACGACAGTGTCGCCCGGCTCGCCCCTCACGACCGCACCACCCTGGACCGCTACCTCAGGGACGCCCTCCACGCCGTCATGCGCGGCCCCTACGACTGGGCACCACGAACCGGGCGCTACGGCTCAGGCCCGTTGTAATCACCGGCGAAAGCCCGGACGCCGCTCGCCCGCTCAGCGTCATGGCGGCGGCACGAACCAGAAAGGCACAGCACATGAAGATCCGAAAGGCGGCCCTCGCCGCCGTCATGGGTGCGGTGGTGCTCGGCACCACCCACGCGACCGTCGCCGTCGCCGCGCAGGCTCCCGCATCCCTCGGCCTGAGTGCCACCAATTGCGGCGAGGCCGTGCGCAACACCCGGGCCGATCTGCAGAAGGCGGGCGCCCCGACCAACGCGACGGACTGGCAGTCGGTGCGCAACGCGGCGCAGAACTACCTCAACAGTCACCCGTGGAACGGCCCGGGGACTCAAGCTCTCCATCAGGACGTCAACGACCTCAACCGGCTCTGCGCACCGTGAGTCAGATCTCGTTGTTCCACATGCGGAACGTGGTGCAGCGGCCGTTGCCGTCGAACGTCACCGTCCAGAGGTTGGCGAAGGTGCCCAACTCCTTGTAGCGGCCGGTGCCCTGGATGGCCGCGGTGTCGCCGTTGATGGTGAGGATGGACCAGTCGAATGCCCAGCCTCCCTCCTGCCAGGGGGTGCGGCTCTGCCAGCCCTCGACGATGGCGTCGCGGCCGATCCAATCCGTTGCGTAGGGCCACTCGTGGTATTCGGCGTGCGGGGTGAACAGCGTGGCGATGTCCTTCCGCGTGCTGCTGGCCCAAGCCCTCAGGTATCCCTCGACCCAGCTGCGTACCTGATTTTCCGTCACCATGCCAACTGCCTTCCCGTGCACGGGCGTTGAGCGGATCAGCCCTGGGCGGCGGGGCGGACGACGAGTTCGTTCACGTCGACGTCCGACGGCTGGCCGATGGCGTAGTGGACCGCCTCGCCGATCGCCGCCGCGGGGATCGCGATGGCCATCTGGCCCGCGACCGCGTCCTTGGTGTCCTGGTCGGCGATGGTGTCGGCCAGTTCGCTGCGGGTCAGGCCGGGGCTGATCACGGTCACCCGCAGGTGACGGCTCTCCTGACGCAGGCCCTCCGACAGCGCGCGGACCGCGTGCTTGGTGGCGCTGTACACGGCGGCGGTCGGGTCCACGCGTAGTCCGGACACCGACGCGATGTTCACGATGTGCCCAGCGCCCTGGGAGGTCATGGTGGGCAGGACCGCGGCGATGCCGTGCAGGACCCCACGCAGGTTGACGTCGATCATGCGGTCCCACTCGTCGGTCCGCAGCGCGTCGAGGCGGGACAGGGGCATGACTCCAGCGTTGTTGACCAGGACGTCGATCCGGCCGTACTGGTCCAGAGCGGCCTGGACGAAGGCGCGCATGCTGAGCGGATCGGTCACGTCCAGGGCGTGCGGCAGGGCGCTGCCCCCGGCGGCTTCGATGTCCTTGGCGAGGGTCGCGAGGCGGCCCGCGCGGCGCGCGCCGAGGACCACGTGATGCCCGGCCGCCGCCAGCCGCCGGGCGGTCGCTTCGCCGATGCCGCTGCTGGCCCCCGTGATCAGGACGGTCTTCACGGTCTCCGGGGCGGCCGTGCTCAGTGGATGCGTCATGCTCGCTCGTTCCTTCGTCGGACCGGCGGTCTTCGTAGCGGACCGTCCGGTTCCCTCAGCATCGGCCTGATGCCGCGCGGGCGGCAGGAGGGCTCTTCCTGGGTGCCGTACTCCTAGGAAGCTGCGGCGTAGGCTTTTGGGTATGAGCGGCAATGAACTGGGCGCATTCCTGCTGGCACGCCGTTCGCGCGTCAGTCCGCAGGACGCGGGGCTGCCCCGCTCGACGGGCCGCCGGGTCAGCGGGCTGCGGCGCGAGGAGGTCGCCGTCCTCGCCGGGGTCAGCGCCGACTACTACGCCCGCCTGGAGCAGGGCCGCGAACGGCATCCCTCAGGCCAGGTCATCGACGCCCTCGCCAGGGCCCTGAACCTGGACTCCGACGCGTGCTGGCACGCCTACCGCCTGGCCGGCCTCGTCCCGCGCGACGGCGCCCCGGGCGCGGAGCGCGTGGCGCCCCAGCTGCGACAGCTGATGGAGGCGTTTCCGGCGGCGGTCGCCTACGTCGTCAACCGCCGCCTGGACGTTCTCGCCTCGAACGCGCCGGCCACCGCACTGCTGTCACCGCTGGCAGATCCCCGACACATGGTCCGCTCCCTCTTCCGCGACCCCGCCGCACGCACCCTGTTCGTGGAGTGGGACAGCGTGGCGCGCGACACCGTCGCCGCGCTCCGGCTCGCCTACGGCCACGAGCGCCACGACCCCTGCCTCACGGCCCTGATCGCCGAACTCCACGCTGAGAGCGAGGAGTTCACGACCCTGTGGGAACGTCAGGACGTCGGGCGGCTGGGCAGCCGGGTCAAGACCTTCCACCACCCCACGGCAGGCCGGATGACGCTCTCGTACCAGACCTTCGAGGTGCAGGACGCTCCCGGGCAGAGCCTCCTCGTGGGCACCGCCGAGCCCGGCAGTACGAACGCCGACCGCCTGGCGTCGCTCTGTGCCCTGCGGTCACCGGAGCATCGGCAGCCCCTCAGCGCTCCCCAGTAACGGAAACCACCGTTCTTGTTTAGAGTGGGAGCATGCCCCGCTTGAGCGAGGAGCGCCGCGAAGAGCGGCGGCGCCACATCCTCACCAGTGCCTGGAGTTGCTTCTCCCGCAACGGCTTTCACGCCACGTCGATGGATGACGTCATCGCCGCGACTGGCATGTCCTCCAGTGCCGTCTACCGCTACTTCCGCAGCAAGGACGACCTCATCGACGCCGCCGCGGACGAGGCCCTGACCCTGGTCGGGGACCTCTTCGAGCGGCTCCTGGAACGCCGCCCCACTCCCTCGCCCGCAGAGGTCCTGCGGACCATGGCCGCCGAAGCCCACGACCGGGGCGAGGGCCGGCCGTACGACCTGACGCGTATCGCGATCCAGGCGTGGGGCGAGGCACTGCGCAGCCCTGGCCTCGAAGGACGCACCCGCACCTTCTACTTGGGCATGCGCGACAAGCTCGCCGAACTGGCCCGCCGCTGGCGCGAAGAAGGGACCCTGCCGTCCACAGCGGACCCTGAGCAGGTCGCGACGGTCCTCATGACACTCATGCCCGGGCTCTTGGTCGGCCGCCACCTGGTGACGCCGGTCGACGCGGACCGGCTCGTCGGCGGACTCGCCTCCCTCGCCTCCGCGCTGTCCGGCACATCGCATCCGTGATCTTGACGGCGCGTCCCGGCCGGACACGGCTTCGGGCTGCGGCCCGCGCTAGTAGAGGCGCCTTTGGTTCGTGGCGTGGTCGCCCGGCTGCGCAGCCCACTGGAGGAGGAAGCGCAGCGCTTCCTGAGAGGGCGAGCCCGGTGGGGCGGTGTAGGCGACCAGCTGCTGGTCGGGCTGTCTGTCGACGCCGAACTGCTGAACGTCGAGGGTCACGGTGCCGATGACCGGGTGGCGGTAGGTCTTGGTGAGCTGTCTGGGGCCGCGGACCTGGTGGCTCGCCCACCATGCGCGGAAGTCCGGGTCTCGGACAGTAAGTTCAGCGACCAGGTCGGTCAGGGCACGGTCGTTGGGGTTGCATCCGGCCTCCATTCGCAGGACCGCGACGCATTCGCGGGCGGCCCGTGGCCAGTCCGCGTACAGAGACCGATAGGCGTCGTCGAGGAACGTCAGACGGATCAGGTTGCGCTCGGGTGCGGACAGCTCGGCGAAGTCGGTCAGCAGAGCCGCCGCACCCCGGTTCCAGGCCAGCACGTCCATGCGGCGGCTGAGGACCATGGCGGGGATGTCGTGCATACCGTCGAGCAGTTGCCGCAGTTGCGGGTCGACGCACTGCCCGGCGGACGTGCGGGCGCGGGTGGTTTGCGCGACGTCGGCCACGGTGAACAGGTACGCCCGTTCGTCCGGGGCCAGTTGCAGGGCGTCGGCGAGTGCGTCCAGGACCGGGCGGGAGACCCGGCGGGTGCGGCCCTGTTCCAGGCGTACGACGTAGTCGATGCTCACGTGGGCGAGCTGGGCCAGTTCCTCGCGGCGCAGGCCCGGTACGCGACGCAGGCGTCCGTCGTCGAGCAGGCCGATGCGGCGCGGGTCCAGGGCGGCGCGGCGGGCGCGCAAGAAGTCGCCCAGGTCATTGCCTCCTGGAGGGGTCCCCGGCTTGTCCATGGTTTCCAGTGTCCCCCAGGCCGCGGCTGCCTGCCTGGTACTGGTCTGCACAGGCAGGCCCCTCCCTGGCAATGCACTACGGGCAGCGCGATGGTGATGGAGGTAGCCGGCTGGCGTTTTCGGTGCAGGTCACTGGATCGCACCGCTGGGGCCGCCTTCTTCCAAGACCGGAGAGCATCACCATGAAAACGGACGTCACCTATCCCAGCGCCGGCCTGAGGCTTGCCGGCCACCTCTACACCCCCGACAGCGAAGCCGGCGGGCCCCGACCCGCGATCGTGGTGGGTCATCCCGGCAGCGGCGTGAAGGAGCAGGCCGCCGGCCTGTACGCGGGGCGCCTGGCGGAGCAGGGCTTTATTGCCCTCGCGTTCGACGCCGCCTATCAGGGTGAGAGCGAGGGGACCCCGCGCGGCTTGGAGGATCCGGCCCATCGGGTGGAGGACGTCAAGGCCGCGGTCTCATTCCTCAGCACGCGCGGGGATGTCGACCCCGGCCGGATCGGGGCGCTGGGCCTTTGTGCCTCAGGCGGATACGTGCTTTCCGCCGCCGCCGGCGACCACCGCATCAAGGCCGTGGGCACAGTCAGCGCCGTCGACATCGCCCGCCAGTTCCGCCTGGGTGCCGACGGCACCCAGGACCCCAGCGTCATCCAGCGGATGCTTGACGTGGCCGCGGACGCCCGTACCGCTGAGGCTCGTGGTGAGGGCGTGCAGCGCTTTCAACTGTTCCCCGACACCGCCGAGCAGGCCCGTGCGCTGGGCGGGCAGCACGGTTTGGAGGGCTTCGAGTACTACCGCACGGACCGCGCTCGGCACCCGCGCTCGGCGAAATCCTTCACCTGGTCCAGCGTCGACCGGATGGTCAGCTTCGACGCCTTCCGCTTCGTCGACCTGATCGCGCCCCGTCCGCTGCTGATGATCGTTGGAAGCGCATCGGTGACCTCCTGGATGGCGGTGGAAGCGTTCCAGAGCGCCCGCGGTCCCAAGGAACTGCACTGGATCGACGGAGCCAGCCACGTCGACCTCTACGACAAGGAGCAGTACGTCGGCCCCGCGGTCGCAAAGCTCACCGACTTCTTCGGGACCCATCTGGCCAACGCCGAGTAAACCGGCTGCTCTCATCACCGCAGCGCCCCGGCTCGGCCACGACGCGGCCCGCCGCAGCATCCATGGGACGGGAACGGGGTGCCGGGCCCAGAACCCGTACACAGGGGGCGCCTTCCAATTCGGAGTGCCTAGACCTTGCACGGGCAGCATCACAATCTCGATGGTCGCGACCGCCAACGAACGGCGGTGACCGCCACGTTCGCAACATGCTCAGGGGCGGGAACCGGGAGGCCAAGAGACCGTTGTGTCTGGGCAGAGAGGTGAGCCGGCCCGGGATACAGCGTCGCAGCGGTGTCGTCCGTGGCGACGTCATCGGCCTGGTTTCGACTCGGGGGCGGGGCCGGTGCTGAGCCAGGGGGAGTCGTACTCGATACGTGCGGGGTCCAGGCCGTGGGGCGCGGCGGTGTAGAGGCGCAGGCGCAGTCCGTCGGGGTCGGGGACGACCAGAAGCCAGCCCACCAGGGCGACGACCGGCGGGGAGTGCGGAACGTCGAGGGCGTCCAGGTGGGCAGTCCAACGGTCCAGGGCAGTGCGGTCGTTGACGGCCAGGGTGAGGAAGTCGTAGCCGTCGAGGGCGGTGGCGGTGTCCGGGTCCAGACGCAGTTCGAGGCGGGTGCCGAGTCCGGGGACGTCGAGGATGACGGCGAAGAGCGTGCCGTCGGGGCGGCGGTGGTCCAGCTCGGTCAGGCGGTGGGCACCCAGCACCTTGCCGTACCAACGGGCGCTGCGCTCAAGGTCGGTGACGGGCAGCTTGAGGTGATGGATGCCCAGAGGCACGGGATTCGTCGAGGTGCTGCCGGTGGCCATGGCTACTCCTGGATCTGGTACTGGGTCTGTACTGCGCGAGGGGCGGTGCGCTCGACGGGGGTGCCGTTGCGCCACAGGGCGGTGATGCTGCGCAGTGCGGTGACATCGCGGGTAGGGTCCCCGTCGACGAGCAGCAGGTCGGCCCGGAGTCCCGGGGCGATGCGTCCGCGGTCGGTGAGGCCGAACGCGTCGGCGGGCGCGGCGGTGGCGGCCGTCAGGGCCTGGGCGGGGGTGAGTCCGGCGGCTACGAGCAGGGCGAGTTCGCCGTGGTAGCTGATCCCGTGGGTGGTGGGATGACCGTGGCCGCCGGTGCCGTCGGTGCCCGCGAGCAGGGGGACGCCGAGTTGGTACATCCGCAGGGCGGCGTCGGCGGCGTGCCGGGGATCCACTCCGATCGGGCCGATTCGCTGGGCGGGGGCGGTGGTGCGGATCTCGTCCAGGTCCGCCAGCCACTGCGGGTCCGCGTAGGGGTGCAGCCTGGGGTCGTCGGCGAGTTCGTACTCGGCCGGGGTGGTGGTCATGCCGGTGAGTGCGGTCAGGGTGGGCACGACGAACACGCCGCCCGCTGCCGCCGCTTCGATCAGTGCCGGGTCGCTGGGGCCGTCGGCGGGGGCGTGGGCCAGGCCGTCGATGCCGCAGTCGATGGCCTGGCGTGCCGCGTCGCGGGTGAGGGTGTGGGCGACGGTTCGCAGTCCCCGCTCGTGCGCGGCCCGGATGAGGGCGGTGACCGTCTGCGGGGACATGAGGGGCAGCGGCTTGCCGATGGCGGTGCCGTCCTCGATGAAGATCTTCAGGTGGTCGGCGCCTTCGGCGACCCGGGCCGCGACGAAGGCGTCGGCCTCGTCGGGCCCCGCGACCGTGGGGAACGGTTCGATCATGCCGAGCTCGACCAGCTGGCAGGGGTGGCCGCCGGGAGCGGTCGCGCCGGTGGTGGCGACGCGTACGTCGGCCAGGTCGTCCCGCTCATTGGCGGCGGCACGCATCCGACGGGCGGTCCCGGCGGAGCCGCCCATGTCGAGTTCGGTCGTGATCCCGAACAGCAGGGCCTGGCGCAGCTGAGTGGTGTCGGTGGTGTGGGTGTGGGCGTCGATGAGGCCGGGCAGCAGGGTGCGCCCGGCGCCGTCCAGGACCGTCGCCCCGGCGGAGGCCTCCAGGTGGGCCCCGACGGCGGCGATCAGCGGGCCGTCGATGAGGACGTCCTGTGCGGCCACCAGCCGGCTTCCGTCGAAGACAGCCGCCTGACGGATGAGGGTGGGGGAAGTGGCTTGCGTAGTCATGTCCGTGTCTCCTTGAACAGGCCGTTGTCCGGGCGGACTTACTCGGGCAGGTACTGACTGACGGGCCTACTGGGGCAGGTACTGGCCGAGCCGCTCGATGACGGCGGCCGGATCGCTGGGGACTCCGGCGGCGGCCAGGTAGCCGTCGGGGCGCACGAGGAGCGTGGTCGGCAGGCTGGGCACGTACTGGACGGCCAGCGATCCGAGCCCGCTCGCCACTGTGCCGTGCCGTGGTGTGCCGGGCACGGCGAGGGTCCAGTGCAGACCGTTCGGCCGGACGACGAGTGGCGAGACGCGCGTGCCGGGGCGGGGAACGCCGAGGTCGGGCTCGCTGGTGTAGGCGATGTCGAGCTGGGCGAGGGTGGACGCCAGCCAGTCGGTGATGCCGGGGGTGGCCGCCGCTGCCGCGAGCAGCGCGTTGCGACGTCGGCCCGCCGCCGGGTCGGCGAGGGCGGCGATCCGGGCGAACTGGCCGGTAAAGGCGACGAGTTGGGCCGCCACGGGCTGCCGCTCGCGGTGGTAGGTGTCAAGGAGCGCCCCGGGGGCGGCGCCGGACAGGACGGCGTGCAGCTTCCAGGCCAGATTCCCGGCGTCCTGCATCCCGGTGTTCATGCCCTGGGCGCCGGCCGGACTGTGCGTATGGGCGGCATCCCCGGCCAGGAGGACCGGTCCGGCACGGAACCGCTCGGCCACCCGCTCCTGGGCTCGGTAGGTGGAGGCCGCCACGACTTCTCGTACGCGCTGGCGCTCTCCGGCAGGGCCGCGCGTGGCCAACAGCCGCTCGACATCACCCGCATCCGGCGCGGCAGTGCCGGGCGGCACGGGTGCGACCAGACGGTGCAGGCCGTCGGAGAGCGGGGACATCAGCAGCAGCCCCGCCTCCGACAGGTAGAACGCGGCATCCTCGGACGCCGCGCTCTGCCGCCCGGGTGCGAGGCGGACGTCGGCGAGCGCGAACAGCTGCTCCGGCGACTCCCCCGGGAACGCGATCCCGGCCGCCGTACGCACCGTGCTGTGAATGCCGTCGCAGCCCACCAGGTACCGTGCACTCAGCGCACGCACCATGCCGCCCGGGCCGGCCACCGTCGCGGTCACACCCGGGAAGTCGGGGCTGAAGCCCATCAGCCGGTGTTCCCGGTGCACGGTGCCACCCACCTCCACGAGCCGGCGCACCAGGAGTTCCTCGGTGGTCTGCTGGGAGGCCAGCAGCATGTAGGGGTGCGGCGTGTCGAGACGGTCGTAGCAGGCCCGCAGCAGGATCCGGTCCCGATCGCGCAGGCAGAATCCGCGCCCCTTCTTCCCACGCTCGACAAGAGCCGCACCGATACCGATCCGGTCCAGATACTCCAGCGTTCTCGGCTGCACCGCGGCTGCCTTGGATCCGGGCTGGATCCCAGCATTGCGGTCGATCAGGACGTGGTCCACGCCCAGCCGGCGCAGGCTCGCCGCCAGAGCCAGGCCCGTGGGCCCCGCTCCGGAGATCAGAACGTCCGTCCGACACGGAAGGGAGGGGAGTGCTGGGGCCTGCGACATGATGCGCTCCTCGCCGTCCGGCGGGGGTAGCGGCGGCCGGATGAGAACGAGCGGCACCAACCCGACGCCAAACGAAAACGTACGTTTGCGTTTCAATATGAAGGTAGCAGTCGGCCATCCGTAGCGCAAACGATCGTTCCCTTTTTGGCCTCCAGAGGGAGCCCACCCAATCCCCGCGGCGTTGAGCGTCAGCCCCCCCCTAGGCACGACGAGACAATTGAGGCACATGCGTCGGTGGCTCAGCGATGACATCCACATCGGAACCATCGCGATCACGCCAGATGCCTGCAATTCGTCTGACACTGTCCGCATGCTGCCCCCGGCGAGTCTCCCTCGCCGATTAGACCGCCCGCACGCCAGTCCCCCGCACGTCCGGCAAGCAGCTCACCCCTTCTGGACAGCCCATCGCGGTCCGGCCTTCCTATCGCTGGCTGGCCGCAGGAGCGCGTCACTACCGGTCCGAGGGAACAGAGGCATTCCTCAAGGTCGCACTCCACGTATCTCGCCCGAGCCGCCGAAGGGCACCTTCACGAGTGATACTGCGAACGGATCTACTGCCCCGCAGCTTCGAACAACACCCTGGACGCAACAGTGACGCGCATCCTGCGCGAGACAGGCCTGGACAACGTGGCGGCCGCCGACCGCTAATGCCGTCGAACGATGCTGTTCGGCGACGCAAAAGCCCCCGGAACCAGGGGGGGTTCCGAGGGCGCCGCAAAGCGGGTGGGGTGGGCGAAGCTAGCTCTCCACAGAACCGTTGTCGCCATGCTTCGCCGTGCGGCGTCGGCGGGCCAGCGCGATCGCGCCACCGCCCGCTACGAGCAGCGCTACGGCGCCGCCGAGCAGCCAGGGGGTGGCGTCGGCACCCGTGTGAGCAAGGGCGCCTTCCGACGTGGGGGCCGGAGGCCTCGGCACATCATTCGGCACCGGGGGCAGGGAGACCGATGTCGAGGCGGAGGGCGAAGGGGTGGTGGGGGTGTGCGGAGCTGGCGTGGGCGGCGTGCTGGTGTCCGGTGTCGGTGGAGTCGGCTTGGCCGTGGGAGGGGTCGGCTTCGGGCTGGGGGCCTGTTCCTTCTTGGTGTCGGTGAGGGCGACGTTGCCCCGGACGCCGGGCTTGGCGGCGAACTTCTGCGGGGCGGCGTCGAGTTGGTAGCCCTGGGGGGCCTTGACCTCGGTGGCGGTGTAGTTGGTGCCGGCACGCGAGGAGACGGGGAGGGTGGCCTTGGCCGTTCCGTCCTTGCCGGTGGTCAGGGTGACCGGCGTGCCGCCGGTGGTGGGGGCGATGTTGATGACGGCGCCTGCGAGGGGCTGGCCGGTGCTCTTGTCGGTCTTCTTGACGGTCACCTCGGCGGGCATGAACGGATCGATCACAGTGACGGGGGTGCCGGCGCCGGCGGTCACGATGACGTCCTGGTCGGGTACGACGTCAAGGAGCGGGCTGCCGCTGGAGGTCTCCTTGAGCCGGTAGACGCCTACCTCCAAGCTCTTGAAGACGAGCTTGCCGTCCGCGTCGGTCTTGCCGCTGGCGGCTTCCTTGCCGGTGCTGTCGAGCAGGGTGAAGGAGACACCGCCGATCGCGGTGCCGCCGGTGTCCTGCTTGAGGATCTGGATGCCGCCGGTGTCAGGAGCATGGGCGAAAGCGCTCGGGGCGGAGATCAAGGTGATGGTCGTCGTGGTGGCGACTGCGATGGCAGGGGCGAGGCGCCGGGAGGAGATGCGCAAGTGGAGATTCTCCTGGTTGTTCGGCAGGCCGCAGGGCCCGGTGGGTGGGGATCGGCCGGTTCAGCGGGAATGGCCGGGGGCTCGGCTTGCGGGTGGTGAGGCTGGGCGCGGCGGTGCGGTCATCGCGTAGCGGCGGGCCGCCGCCCGCACGAGTCGCTGCTGTTCCTCGACTGGGCTCTGCTCGATGCGGGCCAGGCCCTGAGCGATCTTGCGCCCGAAGGGTGAGTCGATGGTGTCGCCGGCCTCTTGAACGATCTGCCAGGCGGCCGAGGCTTCGACCACGGCGCTGTATTCGGCCGGGATGCCGAGCATGTCGACGGCGTGGAACCGCGCTTCGCGCAAGACCTCAGCGAGGGGAACGTCGTCGTTCATGACGTCCTCGATGATGTCGAGCAGGATGAGTGTGGCCCGGTGCACTGGTCTTGAGAGGCAGGGTCGGCGAGCCAGAGTGCGCCCGGTTCCGGGGGCGAGGATGGCGGGTCACCGGGAGGTGGAGGCGGCTGGGGAGGCTGACGGCGGGAGGGCAGCCAGCGGGGCGGCGACATGGGGCTCCGTGGGGGTTCAACGGGCTCGGGAGCCGTTGTGCGGGGCTGAAGGGGCGGGTGCCGGGATTGCGGTCCGTCCAGGGGCGCGGCTCGGGGCGGATTCGGTCCAGGTGCCGGGGAACCAGACGGCGGCGTACTGCTTAATGGCGTCGCGCAGGCCGGTGGTGACGGCCCCGTCCCACGGCGGGCGGCCTGGGCGGTGATAGTTGTCGAACGTGCCGTACTGCTTCGTGTTCGGCCGGATGGTGCTGGCCTCGTCGCGGCGGTGGAAGGTGCCGTGTTCCACGAAGCCGAGGGCCACCGCGTCGATTTCTCCACGGTCCGGGTGGACGACCGCGACACGCAGCCCGCCGTAGGTGTCCGCGTGGATGGTGCGGGTGAAGTCGATGCGCAGCCGCAGGGGTGCGCCGGGGGCGGGGGGTGGCGAAGTAGGTGTTGCCCACGACGGCGTGGTCGTGGAAGGGGAGGCACAGCTCGGCGAAGAACTCGGCGGCCTGAAGGGGCAAGTGGGTGCTCCGGTCGGGGTGGGGCTGGTCCTACCGGCGTGGACGAGGCAGGGCCGGTGGGCTGGTCGTGCTCCAGCGCGGGACGCTGGCCGCGGGGAGCGCGGCCGGGCGGCGGGATGCTATGGCCCGGCGCACGTCGAGCGGAGTGGGGGCCGACGGGCTGGGCGGAAGGATCGGGGTGAGTTGGGCCATGCCCTTGATGTAGCTGAAGGTCGCCGCGCGCCACCGGGGAAGCGGAGCCGGGTCGGCGACGCACTTGGTGACAGCGGCGAGCAGGGCGACGGGGGTGTCGGTACTGGCGGTGGCGTACCAGGCTGGCCGGTCGGCGGACTTGCCGGCCCACAGGTGCCAGCGGGCCGCTCGCGTGGTCAGCTCGGCTTCCGGATCGAGGTCGCCGGCGGTGAACTCCAATCCGGCGAGCCCGTCAGGGGCGTTCACTGTGATGACGTCCCAGCGGGGTCGGTCCATCTCCCAGCCCAGGTTCAGGAGCGGCACGATCGTGAGGAAGGGATCGTGCTCGTCCGTCCCGGCGACCGGCCGGGCGAGGTAGGCGTCCGGCCCCTGCTCGTATGCCGTGGCCAGCACGGTGGTGAACGCCTGGACGAACTCCGTGGGGACGCTGTCGTTGAAGCAGACGCCCCAGGCTGGCGGCCCGAACGAGTCCTTGTAGGCGTTGATACGCCAGAGCCCGTCGTCGTCGCCTTCGGGCAGATAGCCCAGGCGTACACGCCGGTCGGGGGCACTGACGTAGACGTTTCCGAGATCGTCGTGCTGAAGCTCCCAGCCGAGGGCGAGCAAGGGGGCGAGGGCGGGGTCGCCGGTCCCGGTGGTGGAGGCGAGATGGCGCGGGGAGATGTACACGTCGCCGTCGAGATCACCAAGATCGTCGGGCTGGTGGCTCATCGGTCCGCCTTCGCGGTGACGGTGATCGCGCCGGCTGCCGTGTCGAGGCGTTCGGTGACTTCGGCGGTGTTGCGGCCGGTGACAATGTAGAACCCGGCCCGGGCGGTGAACAGGTCGCCTACGGGGGGCAGATCGAGGTGGTCGCCGATCTCGCGGATCCACTGGACCTGCCGCAGCCACGGGGTGTGGGCGGCGAACTGCTGGTCGATGTGCCGTGCGGTGAGCGTGCCGGAGGTGTCCGGATAGAGCATGCGGATTCCCGCAGCCCCAGACCGCGTTGGGGTGAGGTCCGGTGCCCGGCCGCAGGCGAGGTCAGCGGCAGCCTTGGGCAGGTCGATGCCGGTGGCGAGGTGGACCAGGTGGCCGATCCTGTCGCCGCCGATGCGTGCGTTGACCTCGATCAGCCGGGGGCGGCCGTCCACGAGGCGCAGCTCGACGTGCTGCACACCGTCGGTGATTCCCAGGGCCCTGACAGCAGCGGCGGCTGCCGGGGTGACCTGGGCCAGGAGTGGGTCGGCGGCATCGACGGTGTGCCCGGTCTCGTCGAAGTACGGTGCGGGGCCGAGGTGTTTGCGGGTGACGGCGACCGCGGTGGTCTCGCCTCGGTGGGTGACGCATTCGACCGAGATCTCCGGCCCGTCGAGGTACTCCTCGACCAGGATTGCGGTGTCCTCGCGGCTGCGGCCCGCGCCGGCCGAGGCGAACGCGAAAGCGGCGGGCAGCTCTTCGGGACGGTCGAGGCGAATCACACCGATGCTGCCGGCGGACGCGGCGGGCTTGATGACGGCGGGGTAGCCCAGCGTCATCGTCGCAAGGCCGGCCTCCAGCAGGGTCCGTGCCTTCATCGAGGCGGCCGACGGCACCCCGTGGCGGGCGAACAGCGTGCGGGCGGTCGCCTTGTTGCGGCAGGCTCGCATCACCTCGACGGACGGCGAGGACAGACCGAGCACGCGGGCGAGGCGTGCGGTGGGGACGAGATGCCACTCGTCCCAGGTCATCACACCGGCGAGGTCGTGCCGCTGCGCCAGGGCCCGGCCACCGGTAAGCAGGGCGGTGGGATCGCTCGGGTCGACGACGGCGTGGTCGACGATGAACGGCTTCTCCCACGACGGCTCGACGCCGGTGAGCAGGACGACGTCATAGGCGGCGGCCACCTGTTCAAGGCAGTAGCCGCGATAGGTCTCATCGCCGGGAGACACGACGAGCACGGTGGGACGAGCGGACAAGAAGGGGTTCTCCGTATCGGTGGACGGCAAGGGCGAGGGAGCGGGGTGTCAGGCCGCTCGGCGGCGGCGCGGCTCGAACGCCGCGGCCCAGTAGGGGTGTTCGTCGATCAGGCGGCGGGCGGCCATGCACTCCGGGGCGCGGTAGACGTGCGGTTGCGTGCGTCGAAGGCGCGCAGCTAGTCGGTGATGCTGCGACCGGTGGCGCGGTGTGATCCGAGGACGGCGGTGGGCATGAGGTTCTCCACAGGCTGGGGATGCGGCGGGGTCAGGTGCGCAGGGCGGGATCGGCGCGCAGCCGGGCGAAGGCGCAGAACAGGCCGAGGGCCTGCATCGCGGCGCATGCGGTGACGACATGCCCCAGAGCGTCGGGCGGCGTGATGGCGGTGAGTACGCCGGCGACGGGGAAGGGCAGCAGGAGGATGAGGATGGTCGCCGACAGGGTGCTGCCGAACCTTTCCGGGGGAATCACGCGGGAGCGCAGGGTGCGCAAGACGACGGTCATGCCGCCTTCGCCCGCCATGAGGATCGCGACCAGGACGAGGTAGGACCGGTAGTCGGGGGCCTGGGCGGCTGCGAGGCAGGCGAGCGAGGCGAGCGCGGCGCAGGCAGCTCCGACCGGCCACAGGCCCAGGCGGTCAATCGCGAACCGGCAGACAGTGACGGCCAGCAGGGTGGCCGCCGCGGCGACGGACCAGACCAGGCCGACGGCGGTAGTGGACTGCCCGAAGTGCTGCACGACGATCACGGGGCCGGCCGCCTGGAGGAGGCCGGTGGCCAGGTTGGACAGGGTCAGCCCGGCCACGAGCCAGCCGAGCGCGGGAAGCGAGCGGATCGTGCGCCAGCCGGTGCGAAGCCCCCCGCCGGGCTGCCCCTTCGGCGCGCGGGCCGGTGTGACGGGCGAGGGCGGGGTGCGCAGGGCGAGCAGCGCGGCGAGCAGCGAGAGCACGGCAATCACCGCCAGCATCGGCGAAGGCCCGGCGAGCAGGAGAACCCCGGCCAGCGCGGGGCCGGTCAGCGTCGCGGTCTGGTCGATGCCGAGCAGGACGGCCTGCACGCGGTGGGCCCGCCGTCCTGCTCGGCGGCCGGCTCCGGCGCCCGCGGTCTCGGCCGCGATGTAACTGAACTCGGTGAGCACGCCGGTCGCCGCCGCGAGCACCATGACGGTCGCGCTCGCCGCAGTGCCGGACGGCTGCAGGTGGAGCAAGACCGCGCCGGCAGCGAGGGCCACCGCGCGTCCCAGAGAGGCGAGATGGAAAACGACGGCCGCTCCGCGCCGGTCGACGATCGATCCGGCCCACCCGAACGCCGCCAGACGCGGGACCCACTCCAGGGCGAACGCCAAGCCCGTCAGCGCGGCGGACCGCGTCGTCGCGAGCACCAGGAGCGGGATGCCGTACGTGGACATCGCGAAAGCCAACGCGTCCGCCGTGCGCGGCAGATAGATGGCACCGGCCAGCCCGGCGGTGTGGCGTGCGTGCCGGGGTGTGACCGCTTGGCTCACGCGGCCCGCTCAGGTTCGGACACCCAAGTGGCGGGGCGATTAACGGCCAGCCACTGGATCAGGAGGGCGCGGGGACGGGCAAGGCCCTCCGCGTCGTCGGCGCTCGTCAGGTGCCCGGCGGCGGACCGGCCGACGCCATCGGCCTGTTCGGTCGCGAGCGAGGGAGTCAGAAGGTCGAGGACGCGACGGATGCGGAGGCTGAACTCGCAGACCGGCGCCGGGTATGCGTACTGGCGGGCCCAGCGCGCAGCCGCGTCGTACACGTCGGCCAACTCCGTGCCGCGGGTGGTGAGCACCAGGCCGGCGCCGGGAACGGTGCGCACGAGACCGTGGGCTCGGGCCGCCTCAGCAGCCCAGCGCAGTTGATGCGAGGACAGGTCGGGGAGGGTGCTGGCGAGTCGTCGCGGCGGGATTGCTCCGTTGTCGTCGATCTCGGTGACCAGCCGGATCAACGGCCGCGAGGCCAGCAGGTCAACGGCCTGGCGTATGTCGGCAGGGGTGAAGGGGGTGGTCATCGGCGCGGGCCTCCCGCCGGGATGGCCTTCGTGGGGCGGGCGGTTGCGGCGTGGGAGAAGATCTCTCGGTTGTGCCACGCGGGAGAGGAACCGGCCGCTCGCGCGGCTGGGAGGGTGGCTGGGGCGGGCCGGGACTGACTGGTGACCCACTGCCTCGGAGCGGGTGTGGCCCGTGTGTGGCCCCAGACCGGGTGGTGGGCCGCTTGGTCGAGGGGCTGCCCTGCGGACCACGCGGACAGGGCGCCGAGCACAGGGCCCAGGCCGTTGCCGGCTGCGGACAGCCGGTAGGGCCGGCCGAGGCCCTCGGTGTCGACCAGGCCGTCGGCGACGAGCTGCCGCAGCGGCGGGTAGATGTTGGTCCAGTCCTTGCTGGGCAGCACGATCGAGGCCAGGGCCCGCCCGCTGGCCTCCTCGCGGGACTTGAGCACCCACAGGATGGAGGCGGCGTGGCGGCGGGTGAGCAGGGTGAGGCTGTCCTCGATCTGCTCGATCGCGGGCAGCGGACGGTCCGCGGGATCCAGGTACTCCTCGGCCCAGTTGACGATCAGCGGCAGGACCGGCAGCAGGGTCACACCGCGCGCGGTGTGACCGTAGGTCACATGCCGTGCGCTGTGCTCGGTGCGCTCAACGAGACCGGCGTCGCACAATGCCTTGACCTTGGGATGGAGCTGTCCGTTCTCCAGCCAGGACACCTTGCCTGCCAGCTCGCTGTACCGCAGGGGCGGTCCGGACAGCGCCAGCAGGATCCGGACGTTCCAGCGCGGAGTGATCATGGCGAGGGCCTCGGTGACGCGGGCGATATCGGCGTCGGTGTCCGGGGGCAGAGTGGTGGTGGCCAAGGCAGGAGCTCCTGGGTGGGTGGAAGGGGGGATCGCCTGAGGGTCAGCGGCTGTGCACAGGACTCGGGGCCGCCACAGGCGGAGCCGGAACGGGCGGAGAGGGAGCCGACGGGTTCGGTGTGAGGGCCGGGACGCGGGCGAGGCTCTGCAGGACGGCGTTGATCGATGTGGCTTGGACCTCGCGAACCGCCACCGCTTCGGCGAGGCGGCGGGTCCAATCGAGGAGGTGGGAGACGTCGTGGCGGCCGATCTGCCGCTCGGGGTGGAGGAGTCGGGCGAGCTGGTCGCGGTGGAAGTCGATGCTGCGCTCAGCGAGGGCGAGGTCTTCGTGCATGCCGAGCAGGGCGGAGAGCATCCCGGGCGGCTGGTCCTGGACGTGAGCTTCGAGGTCGGCGAGCGGGGCGCCGTACAGGTCCTCGATCCGTCCGGCTGTCTCGGCGGATGTGAGGTGGGTCAAGCGGGGGCTTTCACGGTTGGCGGGCCCGGGCCGCCCCGGCGCCCGTGGGTGCCGGTGCGGCGGACGGGGGCAGGCGTGCTGTGGCTCTGAGCTGCGCGGCGGGGACGGGCCGGGCGTGCTGGTCGGGCGGGGGCAGGGTGCGCAGCAGTTCGCCGAGGGCGGCGCGGTAGCCGTCGCGTGCCTTCAGTGCCGCGTCCAGCCACTGCGCGTCGGAGCGGAGTCTGTCTGCCGACAGGTCGCCCATGTCGCGGTCCGGATCCATGTCCGCGTGCAGGTGGTCGCGGACACGGGCGACCTGTTCCTCGGTCAGAGCCAGGAAGGAGCGCAGTTCCAGGGCGCGGACGAGGGTGGGCAAGGCGTCGGTGCCGACGGCCGCCTCATACAGTTCTGGAACCGGTCTCCCGAACGTGTCTTGCAGGTCGGCGTCCATGGTGCTGGCCTTGTCCCGGCTCATCGGGCGGCCCTTGTCGACCGCCACGCCGTGGTCGGCGCGGTTGCGCCCGCAGGCCGGGAGGGAGCGCTGGTCTGCACTGCCGGTCCGGTGCGGGGCCGAAGCCGGGCGAGGCGTTCGGCGGCCAGGCCCTTCTTGCCGGGGGCGTGCGGGCCAAGGAGCCAGCGCACGACCAAGGCCCGGCCGTCGCGCGCGGTGACGGCGTCGTTGACGCGATGGGCGAGGCCCATGGTCGAGTCGTCTATCTCGCTGGGCTGCTTGTCCAGCGCCGCCAGGAGGTCGTCCTCGGCCTGGTCGAGTGCCTGCTGAGATGCGACGAGCATGCCGTGCCACTTGACGACATCGGTGGCCTCCGGATGCGCAGTCGGCGCGGAGGTGACCGCAACTGTCAGCTGGGCCATCGCCATGCCGAAGCGGGCTTCGATCCGTTCGGTGAGCACGCCCACGACGTCCTCGGGGCTGTTGGATATGCCGTCGGACAAGGAGAACTCCTTTACAGATGGCGTCACCTGGAAGGCCAGGCAACAGAATTGGGGCAGCGCCGTTCGTGCGCCGCGAACCGGTAGAGGCGTCTAGTGCCTCTGTGCGGACCGCCGGGCCGTCCTGGAGAGGCCGGGAACCGGTGCCGGCGGCTCGGACGGCCCGGCTGCGGGGGCGGGCGCCGAAGCGAGCGGCGTCTGGCGCGGTGCCGCCGTTTCTCCGCGGTGTGTCGAGGGCAGGCAGTACCGCCAGAGCGCCTGCGCGGAATAGAGCACGGCAGCGGTTGTTGCGATTTGGGTTACGTGCATGCGGAAATACCCCTGCGGACATAGGGATGCGATAGGTGATGCCGCAGCTCGTATTCCGGCTGCTGTCCAAGAGTCCGGAGAATCGCCGGTTTGGCTAACAGGCGATCGTCGGCTATGTTGCGCGGCCCCGCAGCACATAGAGGTCAGCGCGAACGGCCCGGCGGGCGCAGAACTGGGGCCTGTGCCACACCCATCGGGCGGCTGACCGCGGCTGTCGGACGTACCGGTGGGAGTGGGCCGGCCGCGCCGGTGAGCCGGTCGTCGCACCACTGCAGGGCCTCGCCCACTGTGTCGAAACCGCCCTCGCGCAGGGTGTACGTCCACGCGACGTCGTCGACCTCCTCGACCACGACGCGGAACGCACTGGAGGCTTGCTCGTCCAAAGCGCGCAGGGCCACAACGGTGACCATGTCGCCCGGATTGTCGGCGGTGTAGGAATAGCCCATGGCGTAGTGGTCGCCGTCGCGCGCGAGGCGTCGCTCCAGGGCACGGGTGGCTTCGTCCGCGGGCGGTGGGCCCAGCTCGAAGGTGAGGCCGATGGCGTCGTGCGGGCAGCCGCGGTGGATGAGCCAGGACTGTGCCATCGCCGGCAGCGGCAGCAGCTCGCGGTCGAAATTGAACGTTCTCCTCTCCCGGTCCCGCTCCAGGTGCACGGCGACGTACTGCGGCATGCCCGGGTGCCCGTAGGTGGCCGTGCGGTCGAAGAGGACGTAATAGCTGTGCGCGCCGTCATGGTGTTGAGCGAGGGGGACGAGCATGTCCTCGTGGACGCCGACCTTGCGGTAGAAGTCGAGGTACTTGTCCTCGTCGGCATCGAAGTCGTCCAGGCCGAAGTCGACTTGAGGGAGGGGGGTGCGGGCCTGCGCCGGTTCGCTGGGAGACAAAAGAGCCTTTCGGTGGAGATCAACGCCGCTGCGCCGCAGTGGGGAGCGGGGTGCCGACTCGGGCCGGGACGGGCGCTGCCTGGGTGGTGGGCGCACGGCGGGCGGCGAACAGCGCTGCGCGTCCCGCGTCCGTGAGGGCGACCGGCTGACCCGCGTGCACGGGGTGGTCGGTGTCCCGCACGACGAGGCCGGCGTCCTCCAACCGCTGCAACGTGCCGTGGGGGACACGGGTGCCAGAGGCCGATGCGACAGACATCCGGCCGGTCAGCAGGTGCTGGTAGAGCTTGGCGCCGCCGGCGATGGTGAGCAGCGTGGACTGCTCGTCCGTGGAGAGCTGCTTCGTGCGGTGCATCGAGGCTGCTGCGGCGCCCTCCATGGGTTCCAGAGCGGCGATCACCTTCCGGGCGGCGGTATCCCGTGCGCCTGTGGCCTCCTCCAGCTGGTCCACAGTGCGGTCGATGCGCGTGAACAGGGCGTCGTCCACGTCGAAGTCACCGCTGGACAGCCGGTTGAGGAGACGGAGGTAGAAGGCGACGCTCGTCTGCGCGGTGGCCAACTCGCGTTGCAGGTCGACCAGGTGGGCATGGGCTTCGTCAAGAATGCCGCGGTCGCGGAAGGCCCACAGGGTGTCGATGTCGTGGCCGGTGGCGGCTTCAAGGCGGTGGTCGAGTGGGGAGACCGCGCGCCGGAAGGGTGCCGGCGCGGGTTCAGTGGGCATAGGCGACGCTCCGTGGCGTTCAGCGGGCGTGGTGGTGTTCGGGGTTGTATGCGGGACGGGGCAGACCCGGCAGTGCGGCGGACGGTGGACCGGGCCGGGGCACGGGGGCGCGGGTGGTGAGCTGCGGCGGGCGGGAGCGGGCCGCGTGGGTGCGGGCGCTCAGTGGCCGGCGGGTCATCCCCAGGCGGCGGCCGACCTCGTCGTAGACGTCGTTGCCCGCACGCGGCCGGATCGCGACGACGTGGATCTCCTTGCGGTGCGCCGACTCCGCGGGCGCCGGGCGGATGCCGTAGACGACGCGCCACTCTCGTCGCGAGTCCGCGAACAGCTTGCGGTAGCCCTCCAGGTCGCCGTCCAGGCGCAGCCCGAAGCGCTCCGCGTTCACGACTTCCTGCAGGTAGACGAGGGAGAGATCGCGGATGTCGCTGGGGGCCTGAAGGAGATCGCCCAGCGCGCGGGGGTCGAAGCTGAGTGCGAAGGCGGGCTGTCCCTGTCCCTCGGTCATGACGTCGGCTCGTCCGACTGAGCGGCCCCGGCCGCTTCCGTGTTCTCTGCCGTCTCCGTGCGTATGGACGGCGGCGGACCCGGCAGGAGCCGGTGTGCGGGCCTCTCAGGGGAGGTCATGCAGGCCGACAGGGGCCCGCCCGGTGCACGGATCGCCGCGACGGCGTGGGTGAGGAAGTCCCGGTGCCACACAAACAGTCCGGACAAGCCGGCTTCGGGGTCCTTGTGCTGCTGGTAGGCGAGCCACAGGGCATGGAGCCAGGCCACCACGTCGTCGTGCTCCTGCCACTGCAGGCACCAGGGAGCCGCAGTCGTGACCTCAGCCCCGTAGACGGGGAGGAGGAAGTCGTCGACCCAGTCGCTGAGTGCGTCGAGTTCGTCCTCCCGTTCCTCACCCGCGAGTTCGAGGATCGGACGGGGCTCGGGCGGAGCGGCGGGAGGCGGTCCGCCGAATCCCGGCATGCCGAATGCGGCGAACGGTGACCCTCCCGGCACTGGCGCGGACGCGAGATGGTCGAGCTGCTGAGCCTGTTGCGCCGACTGCTCCATGAGCCGCCGTACGCTCGCCTCGATCCCCTCCAGCTGCGGATCCGGAATGCGGACTGGCTCCAACTCGCCGTCGTCAGAGGGGTTTACGGATTCGGGCATGGAAAGCTGAGCCTCCTACAGGACACGGAATGGGAGACGGGCAACAGCGGCAGCGCGCCGGGTGCCCGGCGTGCCGCCCGCCCGCCTGGGGATTGGCGACGACGGCGCCGGCGGCCTTGACCGGGCACTCACTCCGGTTCAGACGGTGAGAACCACGTCGTCCTGTGTGAGGGTCGCGCGGATCGTTTCGGTGAGCCGATCGGCTGCGATCGACGCATAGTGCTCGGTCTTCTCCACGCCGATGAAATCCCGGCCTTCCAGCAGCGCGGCGACGCCCGTGGAGCCGGACCCGGCGCAGAAGTCGAGCACCGTGCCGCCGTCAGGGCTGATCTTGACCAGCTCGCGCATCACCGAGATGGGCTTCTGCGTGATGTGGCGGCGCTGGGCCCCCGATGGCTGCGACGCCGAGTACATGCCCGGCAGATAGACCGGGTTCCGGGAACCGTCGATCGGTCCCTTGGACGCCCAGACGATGAATTCACAGTTCTGGGTGAACCGGCCCTTTTGCGGCCGGGCCTGCGGCTTGTGCCAGGCCAGCACGCCGCGCCACAGCCAGCCGGCGGCCTGGATCGCATCCGTTGTCGTCGGGAGCTGGCGCCAGTCGGTGAACAGCGCCGCGGTTCCCCCGGTCTTCGTGAGCCGGTGGGCTTCGGTCATGATCTGGGTGAGCCAGAAGCCGTAGCTCCTTTGGTCCATGTTCTCGCCGGTGAAGTCGGCGAGTTCGTTCTTGGAATCGGCGGAGGTGTACTTCTGCTTCGCGGAGCGGGAGGTGCGCTCCTTCGCGGTCCTGCCCCCGCTGTTGTACGGCGGGTCGGTGATGACGGAGTCGACGCAACCGTCCGGAAGGCCGGCGAGAACACTGAGGGCGTCGCCCTGGTGCAGGGAAAAAGGCAAAGAGGAACCCCAATTCGGGTACGGAGTAGCGGAGATGACTCACCGCCTCGCACAGAAGTCCTCAGGGGCCGTAAGTGGGTATGCAGAAGCCCGGGGCCGCAGACCGAGGAGGACGAGGGGGAGTTCAAAAACTGTAGAGGCGAATGTGCCGATGACCAAGAAGTGCGCTGCTGGGGTGCCGGATTCCGATACCTCCCGCCGACTTTTTGGCCAACCGCCAATCCGCGCCTACTGTTTCTGAACCGCCCGGCGCACATCGCCGCTGGCAACCCCTGACACATCTCACGGAGATTTTCCGTGCCCCGACGCACCTAGCCAACGTCCGGCCCCGCGGAGCGAGCGGCAACTCGCCCCCATCGGCCGCCCCGATCGCCCACCCCGGCCGCCGCGCCCTTCCGATACGCCTCGCGCACGCGGCACGCCGGACACCGCATCCCGAAGGACACATGCATGACGTATCGCTACCCACCCCTGCCCGAATGCGCTGACCGGCGAGCGGCCCGCTCGGGTTGAAGTGGCTCGCCGCCGGTATCGGCGTCGTCTTCCTTTCTCCGATCATCATCGCCGGCACCGGCATGATGCTGGCCTCTTCCGCCGACGCCGTGCAGCGCAACGGCTCCTTCAGCAGCTGCCTGACCGATCTCGACACGGACCAGGTCGCCGAGCAGGTCGCCAAGATCCTTGACGGCGCGTCCGGACAGAACGTCCGCATTGAGGGTCTGGACCTGCCCGCCGAGCAAGTCCCCAACGCCCGCACGATCGTGGCCGCCGGCCTGTCCCTCGACGTCCCCGCCAAGGGACAGGTCATCGCGCTCGCCACGGCGATGCAGGAGAGCCGGCTGCGCAACCTCAACTACGGCGACAGGGACAGTCTCGGCCTCTTCCAGCAGCGTCCCTCCCAGGGCTGGGGCAGCGCCCAGCAGATCCGCGACCCGGTCTACGCGAGCGAGCAGTTCTACAAGCACCTGCTGAAGGTGAGCGGCTGGCAGCAGATGACGGTGACCCAGGCCGCCCAAGCCGTGCAAAGGTCCGGCCTGCCGGACGCGTACGCGCAGTGGGAAGACCTGGCCACCGCCCTGCAGGGCGCCATCGCCAAGAGTTTTCCCGGCGATGGCAAGAGCGCGGAACAGGGCAAGCAGCCCGCAACCGGTGCGGCCGGCTGCACGCCAAGCCAGGACGGTTCCGGCTTCGGCCGCATCCCCGAGGGCAGGGTTCCCCAGGGCTACGCGATCCCGAAGGACGCCGATCCGAAGGCCCGCACGGCCATCGAGTGGGCGATGCACCAGCTCGGCACGCTCTACCAGTGGGGCGGGTCCTGCACGAACTCGCACGGCCCCGACCCGATGGGCCGCTGCGACTGCTCCAGCCTGATGCAGCAGGCGTACGCGCATGCCGGCATCACGCTCACCCGCACCACGTACACGCAGGTCAACGAGGGCAAGGCGGTCCCGCCCGCCCAGCTCAAGCCCGGTGACCTGATCTTCAGCCGCGGCAGCGCCGCACGGCCCGAACACGTCGGCATGTACATCGGCGAGGGCCTCGTCATCGAGGCGCCGCGCACCACCAAGCCAGTCCGGATCACCCCGCTCAAGGACTGGGACATCCTCGCCGCCCGCCGCGTCCTCTGACGCCTCCCCCGCCTAACACCGCTCCGGGCGGGCCGCCGCTGCGGCACCTATGCGCCCGAACGCACCTCCCCCTCCGCCTTCCCGCCGGCCTCCCCCGGCCCGCGCATGCAAGGAGCCCCGCCACCCATATGTCCGTCCCCCTCTCCGACCGCGTCATCAAGCTCGCCTACGACCCAGGCATCTCGCCCCAGGGCGGCGGACTGCCCGGCCTCGCCGTGCTGAAGAACGTCGTCAACAGCATCAACATGTTCGGCATCATCGCCGTCGTCGGCGCCCTCGCCGTCTCCCTCGGCGTATGGGCCTGGGGCCACCACACCGGTGGCCACCAGGCCGAGGCCAACGGCAAGAAGGGCGCCGTCGTGGCCGCAGGCGCCGCCCTCGGCCTGGGCGCGGCCAACGGCATCGTCGCCTTCTTCTCGGCCCTCGGGTCGCAGGTCCACTGATGCGTAGCCGGCTCCCCTCCCTTTCGTTGTCCTCGTACGGCACGGGCTGGTCCGCCAACCGGCGCATCGCGGTCATCACCGGCGCCATCGCCGTCCTGCTCGCCATCGCCGGGACCGTCGCCCTGCTGACCGGCGCCAGCAACAGCCGGCAGCCCCAGGACAGCGCCGCGCCCCTGCCGAACAGCAGCCCGTCCGCTCCCGAGACCGCCCCGAAGCCCACCTCCGGATCGGGATCGGTGCCCACGCCTCCGCAGATCTCCGAACCGGTCGCCTACGCCAAGGCCGCGGCCCAGATGCTCTGGTCCTACGACACCCACAGCACGAGCCGCGACCAGCAGCTCACCGGCATGCGCGCCTGGATGACGAATGAGACCACGTACGCCGACTGGGCCTCGGTCTCCGGCCAGGTACCTGATCCGGTGCTGTGGTCGCGGATGGCCGACCAGGACCAGCGCGCCACCGCCAGCGTCACCGAAGGCCACTACCCCTCCGCGTTCAAACAGGCGCTGACCGACGACCCGTCGGCGATCACCAAGGCGTACATCTACGTCGTCACCGTCAACGGCCGACAGCAGATCGCCTGGAAGCAGGGCGGCAGCGGGGCCGAGGAACGGGCGGTGACCCTCGCCGTCCAGTGCCGCCCGAACCACGACTGCACCCTGGCCGCCATCGCCCCGAGCGTCACGCAGTGACCCGCGCCTGAGACAAGAATGGAGGAGTAACTCGCTTTGGGTTTCTGTGATTTGCCCCTGGCCGACAAACTGTGCGCCGTCGGCGACGCGGTGAGCTTCGCCTCGGACCCCGGCAAGGCCATCGGCGACTGGATGGCCAAGAGCGCCGGTGAACTGGCCGCCGCCGCAGCCGATCTGGCCGCCAAGGCCGTCGACACCACCACGAAGGTCGACCTCAACGCGACCTGGTTCGTCGACAACTACGAGATGCTGCTGCCGCTGGGCCTGGTCCTGCTCGTCGCCACCTTCTGCGCGCAGCTCGTCCGGGCCGCCATCCGGCGGGACGGACAAGCTCTGACCCAGGCGTTCACCGGCACCATGAGCGGCGTCCTGTTCGCCTTCTGCGCCATCGCCTTCACCACCGTTGCCGTCGAAGTGGTCGACGCCCTAAGCGACGGCCTGTTCAAGACCGCGCACCTGAACATCGAGTCGGCCGTACGCCGCATCGTGAAGGTCAACCAGATCGGCGCCCTGTCGGGGCTGGGGTGGCTCGTCCCGGTCGTCGCCGGCCTCGGCGCAGCGATCGGCGCGTTCCTCTACTGGTGCGTGATGATGGTCCGCAAGGTCGGCATCCTCGTCATGGTCACCCTGGCGATCTTCGCCTCGGCCGGCGGCGGCTGGGAGGTCGCCCGGCGCTGGCGCAAGGGCTGGATCGAAGCCACCGCCACCCTCGTGGTCTCCAAGCTCCTGATGACCGTGATCTTCGTGCTCGGTATCGCCGCCCTGGGCAAGACGGAGGCCAAGGACGGCATCGGCGCCCTGGCCGACGTCATGTCCGGCATCGTGATCATGATCCTGGTGCTGCTCTGCCCCTACGCCGTATTCAGGTTCGTCCACTGGGCGGCCGACGGGACGGACGGCGAGTCCATCCATCGCGCCGGCGGCGCCGGAGCGCAGATCGCCAGGGCGCACGCCGAGAAGGCCGCCCGCAAGGCAACCGCGGCGGTGGCAACCGCCGGAACCGGCGGCGCTGCAGCCGGAGCGGGCGCCGCCCCGCAAGGTCCCGACGGCGGCTTCCCCGGCGATGTCGCCGCCCACCCGACGGGCGCAGGCGCCGACGCCAAGAAGGGTTCGCAGAGCGGCTCAACGGGTGCCTCCCCCGGCGGCGGAGCCGTCAAGTCCGGTCTGGAGACGGCCGTTCAGCCCGCGCCGACGAGCGTGTCCGACGACACCAGCGGCCACGTGGGCGGCAGCCCTGGAACAGGCGGCCCTGGCACCGCCGCGTCCGGGCAAGGCGGCGGATGGCAGACCTCGCCACCGACCACCACCCCGCCGCCGCCGCAGGGCGCACCCCCGTCCCCCGGCTCACAGAACGCCCCCTCGAGCGGGCCGGTTTCACCGCCGCCGCCTGCGACCGGCCCCTGATCCCCTGACCGACTCCCGGGGGCGGGACGTGCACACGCCCTCCCGCCCCCGGGTTCCATCCGCGCCTCCAGGACTCGCCCCTTGACTGATCTGTCCGTCGCCCCGGTCACGGTGAAATTCCCGCACCGGTCCCGCCGCGGCATTCTCCTCGGCCTCTCCCTGCCCCAACTCGTCCTCGTCTCCTGCACCGTGGCGCTGCTCCTGATGACGGTGGTGTCCACCGGTCTGCTCGGCGCCGTCGCCCTGGCCCCGGTATGGGCCGCGTCCGGTGTGCTTGTCGTGCTCCGCCGGCACGGCCGCTCCCTGATCGACTGGGCGCCGATCGTCGCCCGCTACGCACACCGGCGCCGTACCGGCCAGACGCTCTGGCTCGCCCGGCCCGCCAACCGGCCACGGCAGGAAGGCATCCTGCACCTGCCCGGCACCGCCGCCTCCCTCAAAGTGGTCACCCCCGGCGACTCGGCCAACGGCGCCGCCGCCGTGCATGACCCCCACCAGCAGACCCTGACCGCCATCGCCCGCGTCAGCAGCCGCGCCTTCGCCCTCCTCGACCCAGCAACCCAGAACCACAACGTCAGCAGCTGGGGGCGGGCGCTCGCGGGCATCGCCCGCACCGGACACGTCGCCACGGTGCAGGTGCTGGAACGCACCGTCCCCGACAGCGGCGACACCCTCACCCGCCACTGGATACAGAACGGGCAGCCCCAGGCCCCGGTCGCCGGACAGATCTACTCCGAACTGGTCGCCTCGGCCGGCCCCGCCGCCGCCCCGCACGAGACCTACCTCGCCATCTCCCTCGATCTGAAAGCCGCCCGCCGCCTGATCAACCAGGCCGGAGGGGGACTTCCCGGGGCGTTCACCGTCATGGAACAGACCACGGCCAGCATCGCGCAGGCCGCCCGCACCGCCGGTCTCCAGGTCACCGGGTGGCTGAGCGCCCGGGAAATAGCCGCCGTCATCCGCACCGCCTACGACCCCAAATCACTCGGCGCCCTCCAGCAGTGGTCCGACACCGGCCGCGCCGAGGCCGACCCCGCAGCCGCCGGACCCGTCGTCCAGGTCGAGGAGTACGACCGCCTCGCCACCGACAGCGCACGCCACGCGACGTACTGGGTGGAGAACTGGCCGCGCACCGAAATGGGAGCCGGTTTCCTGCACGGCATCCTGTTCACGGCCGGGGTACGCCGCAGCCTCTCCCTCCTCTACGTGCCGCAGGGACTTGAGTCCGCACTGCGCGATGTCCAGCGCAAGAAGGCCGCGATCGTCTCCGACGCCAACGAACGCGCCCGCCGCGGACAGGTCGACTCCGAAGAGGACTCCGTCGAGTACGCCGACGTCAAAACACGCGAACGCCAGCTCATCGCCGGACACGCCGACGTGGCCCTGACCGGACTGGTCACCGTCACCGCCGAGACCGACACCCTGCTGGACGCCGCCTGCGCCCAGATCGAGACCGCCGCCGTCACCGCCGGAGTCGACCTGCGGAGGCTCAACTACCAACAGCCCAGCGCCTTCACCCTCGCCGCCCTCCCCCTCGCACGCACCGAAGGACAGAAGAAGTACGGCCTCGCCGCCTGAACCAGCCCCAACCGAAAGGTCCCCTTGATCCACACGACCGCCGCGCACGGCGACGCGCACCCCTACCTCCGCGCGGCGAGCGCCGGAGTACGCCATCACACCCGGGCACTGACACCGTCGGACACGAGGCAGCCCCCGGCGGACCGCCTGCACCTAGACGTGCTGCACGCCCATCTCACCGTTCTGCTCCAGCTCCTGGACCGGCTCGCCGAAACCACCCGGCCGCCGCACCCCGCGGCCGGCCGCCACCTCACCGCCGCGCATACCCGCCTCTGGCAGGCCATCAGCGAGGTCCACTCCGCCTTCCACCTGCTGCCCGCCAACAGCACAGAAGAAGCCGAAGCAGGCACATGCCATCCGGAGCGACTGCCCGAGGGACCCCCCGTGCTGACGATCTGCCAACGCCACCTGACCGCCGGGCACATCATCCGCCGCAAGACCACCCCCACCGACCTGCGCCCGCACACCACAGCGTGCGTGCGATGAGCGCCACCCGCAGAAACGAGGGCCACCGATGAGCCACCGGCCCGCCCGGCGCGCCCGCCGCGCCTCCGCCAGCCCGCTCTTCACCCCCCACGGCACCGACCGCGGCAGCCGCAAGGCCGCCCGCCGCCAGCTCGCGGAGGCCATCGCCAAGGCCCGCGCGGAAGCCGGCACGCAGCAGCTCCAGAGCGCATCCACCGAGCTCGAGATGCCCGCCGGCCTCTACCCGCCGGGCGGACGCCCCGGGCCCGCCTCCGCGCGGAAGAACCGGCTGAAGCTGCCCGCCCACCGCATGACCACCGCCGTCGCGGCCGGAGCGTATCCGTTCCTGGCCGAAGGCGGGCTCGGCGCCGAAGGCATCTACATCGGCCGCGACGTCCACGCCGAAGCCTCCTTCGTCTTCGACCCCTTCGCGCTGTACGGCAAGGTCGAGGGGTTCACCAATCCGAACCTGCTGCTGGCGGGAGTGATCGGCCAGGGCAAGAGTGCCCTCGCCAAGTCGGTCGCGCTGCGTTCGGTCGCCTTCGGATACAGGGTCTACGTTCCGTGCGACCCCAAGGGCGAGTGGACGCCAGTCGCCGAAGCCCTCGGCGGCCGGTCGGTCGCCCTCGGTCCCGGACTACCAGGACGCCTGAACCCCCTGGACGCAGCCCCGCGCCCGCAGAGCGTGTCCGACGCCGATTGGGTCGGCGAGATCCGCAAGCGGCGCCTCCTTCTACTCGGCTCCCTCGCCCGCACCGTCCTGGGCCGGGACCTGATGCCCATGGAGCACACCGCCCTGGACGTCGCCCTCGACGCCGTCGTCACCCACGCCGCCGCAAGCCACCGCACCCCGCTCCTCGGCGACATCGCCGCCACCCTCAACAACCCCGGTGCGCTCGAACAGGCCGCCGGGATCATGTCGGGCCAGCTCGGCGACGCCGCCCGAGACCTGGCCCACGCCATGCGGCGCCTGGTCCACGGCGACCTGGCCGGAATGTTCGACGCCCCCTCCACCGTCGCCTTCGACCCGAACGCGCCGATGCTCACCATCGACCTGTCCCGCCTCGGCGGCAGCGGAGACGACACCGCGCTCGTCCTCGCGATGACCTGCGCCTCCGCCTGGATGGAATCCGCGCTCTCCGACCCCAATGGCGGCCGGCGCTGGATCGTCTATGACGAGGCGTGGAGGCTGATGCGGCACGTCGGCCTGCTCCAGCGCATGCAGGCCCAGTGGAAACTCTCCCGCGGGCTCGGCATCGCCAACCTGCTGGTGATCCACCGGCTCAGCGACCTGCTCACCGCAGGCGACGCAGGGTCCCAGGGTCGGGCCTTGGCCGAGGGTCTCCTCGCGGACTGCTCGACCCGGATCATCTACCGCCAGGAGACCGACCAGCTGCACGCCGCAGCCTCCCTGCTCGGCCTCACATCCGTCGAGATGGACGCCATCGCCCACCTCAATCGCGGCCGCGGGCTGTGGAAAGTCGCAGGCAGGGACTTCATCGTGCAGCACCTGCTGCACAGCCACGAACTGGCGCTCTTCGACACCGACGCCCGAATGCATTGAGGAACAGCAGCTCCATGCCGCCCGACTTCCAACATGACCTGATACCGCGCGCGGACGTCGAGCACCTTCTCGGCGCGCTGCACTCGATGACAGACAAACTGTATGGCGCCGCCCAGGAGTGGGAGCTCTTGGACGAGGACGGACACGTGCCGGCCGAGCCCTCCTACACCGCGCTGCTCCAGCACGCCATCGACGCACACGACCTCACCCGCGACGTCCTCGCGCTCACGGCCGACTTCGCCCGCAGCCCGCACCACACCACGTCCGCCGGCAGCACGGTCCTGAAGCACCTTGCCGCGGCGGCAACCATGTCGAGCCACGCAGCACCGCACTTCAACGAGACCGCCGAGTGCGCCCTGGCCCTGCTCCGGTCCACCGACCCGCGTGACCAGCCCCACGTCGCGAACCGCATGTTCATCGAACACGCTTCGGCCCGCGCCTCCCTGCGCGGCGCCTCGCGATGCCTTCGCGCAGCAGCCAAGGAACTCGACGACCACCTCGGCTTCCACCGCTTCCTCACAACGCTCACCCGCAAGGAAGACCCACTGGCCCCCGCGCCGCCCAGGCCCGGTGGCCGTCACCGCTGAACGCGCCGGTGCCGAAGCTCAATCCGCTCCATCTCCCCAAGGAATGCTCTGAACCCCTCTCACTTCAGCGACGCCGACTGGGCCACGTACCAGCAGCGCCGGGCCGAACACGACGACTTCGTGGCCGAGGCCGCCGAGCGCACGGCCCGCATAGAACACGACCTGATCACCGCCGACAACGCGTACGACAGCGACTTGGGTGCGCCCCCGCACGCGGACGCCGACCTCCCAAGCCGGCCTCCTCAGCCACACCGTCCGGCGTCCGGCAGGCGAGGCCGTGGACGCTGACGACGCGAACGCCACGGCCGTCCGCTCGGACCCGCTCGCGCCGCTCCCCGACCACCACAACGTGAACACACCGTGGTGGCAGGAGCAGTGGCGTCGCCACGCGCACATCACCACACCGCTGCGAGAGCGCGGACTGCCCTGCGACGTCCAGTTCGGACTCAGCGCCTTCATCGTGCGCGTCTCGCTGCCTGACGACAGCCACCTGATCATCAGCCCGCCGCAGGAACCTGCCTCCAGGCGCCCGTCCGGAGACCCCGAGGGCTGGATCGTGACCCGTGAGCACACCAGCGGCCGGTCAAGCCTGTTCGAGCGCATCTACGACTCGGCGCCTCCCGCCTACCCCGGTGGCCCCGAGCAACCACAAGCCCGCCATGGCGGCAGGGCCCAGGCTCTGATCGAGGCGATCGACCAGCGCCTCACCGAACTCGGCCTGCTGCCCCAGTCCGCCCCGCACCATGAAGGCCCCTCCGTGCACCCAGTCCAACCAACCCCCGACTACGTCTACGGCACCGCGGTGCGCGATCTGACCGACCGTCTCAACGGCGCCAATTCGCACGCGGATGCAGCCGCCCTGCTGCACCAGATCCTGGAACCCACCAAGGGCCTGCTCGCACAGCTCGGCGACTTCTTCGAAGCAGCCGGCGAAAAGGCCAAGGAAGCCGAGGAGGATGACGGCTTCGACCTGTCCTACGACCTTGCCGACGCCGCCGCCGAGATCCGCAACCTCGGAGAGGTCCTGCACGTGGCCGAGGAACGCATGCGGGCCCTCACCCCGATCACACCCGCACGGCGGGCGCCGTCTGCCCCGGCCCGTCCACCGTCGCTACCGCCGCACGTGCTCACTCCGGCCCCGATGCGACACACCCGGTGACCCCGCTCGCCGCAAGGACCACATGCCCCCACCCCAGGCAGATCTGCCCGCCTTCGCCACCGCCCTCGCCGACCGCCTGCCCGGCACCTGGACCTGCGACTACCAACGCCACACGCAGTACGCCGACCAGTTCCCCCGCACTGCACAGCTCTGGGACACCGGCCACGTCGACCACCTCGTCAGTCGGTACGTCCTCAACCACGACGCCGTGCTCCACGGCCCGGCCGATCAGCGGCTGTATGTCACCGAACGGCCGCGCTGGCCGCACCAGTTCGTCGTCGCACCGCTCACCCCAGCCCGCCCGGACATCGAGCCGCACCACTACGACGCCGTCACCGAACCCCACGGCATCGCCGTCCCCAAGGACCCTGCCCGGGCCGCGGCGCGAGTGATCCGGCGGCTCCTGCCCCGCTACGAGCAGGCCCTGCAGACCGTGCTCGCCAACACAGCCGACCTCCCCGGCGGCATACAACCGGCCGCCGCTCCCCACACCGCGCGACGAACTCCAACCCCAAACCAAGGCACGGGACGCGTGGGTGCCGTGATCTCGCAGAACCCACCCGTCCGCGGAACACGCGCACCGGCCAACCCACCAGTCGGCACACGCCCACGACTCCGCTGACCGCCAGACCCGGCCCGCGTCCAGGTCCGTCGAGCAAGTACCTCGGCCGCCACCCACATCCCCCAACTCTCAGGAGCCCGCTCATCCACACCGCCCGCCGCGCCCTGGCCTTGCTCGTCCCCGCCGCGCTCCTCGTCGTCGCCGCCACCGCCTGCGGCAGCGGCGACGACAGCCCGCCCACGAAGCAAAACCCCGTCGCGCCGACCGCACAGGCGCCGGTACCCGCGCTCAGTGACACCCAGGCCCGCGCCGTCATCACCCTCTACTCGAAGATCAACAACGAGGCCAACACCGACAACAACCGGCGCCTGCTCGACACGATCGAAGACGGCCCGACATACGCGATGTCCGTCTCGGACTACACCGAGGCCGAAGGACTTCCCGCGGCGGACCGCAAGCCGTACAAGCCGTGGTCCTACGACGCCGCAGACGCCAAGCTGTACATCCCGCGGCTGAGCGCCGGGCAGCACCGCTGGTTCGCCGCCGCGCTCTCGGACCAGAAGGGCGAGCCCCCCTCGCGGCTGGGCGTGTTCGCCGAACAGCCCCAGCACAAGCGCTGGGAGCTGGTCTCCGTCGTCGACCTCGACAGCACCGAGATGCCGAGCGTCGCCCTCGACAGCGGCGGATACGCCACCGCTGTCCCTGCCAACGGCAACAAGGAGCTCGCGGCCGATGCCGACCTCCTGCGCGCAGGCGTGATCGACAACTTCGCCACCGGAGGCACCGGCAAGAAGGTCTTCACGCCGACCAGGGCGAGTGAGCAGCAGGTCGAAGTCCACGACAAGGCCGGCACCCGCTACGGAAACCAGGGCACCACCGTCTTCGCCGGCGCCGACAACCGCTACAGCGACACGTACGCCCTCAAGACCACCGACGGCGGTGCGCTGGTCCTCTTCTCGCACACGCACACCCAGACGGACGCCGTCGCACACCCCGGCCTCCAGATCAATCCCGGCCCGTCCGACCGGGCATGGCTCCACGACGTGCCCCGCACCTCCATCACCTTCACCTTCGTGTGCAACGACGCGGCCACCGTCCCCGCGAAGGCCGCCCCCTCCCGCCTCATCGGCTACACCTGCGCCCGCACCGACGCCTCCGGCCCCCCGGTCGCGTCCTGGTCGGACCGCGCCTGACCACACCTGCGGCCCTCGGCGACAACACAACGTCCCCCGTCCCCGTTGCCCGATCCGGAGAACTCCCTGTCCACTCTCTCCTTCATCGCCCGCCCCACCACCTGGAGCGCATACACGGGCATCCATGTCCAGTCCGACGGCCTGCCCAGCCACCACCTCCCCCTGCTCCTGGCCGCCTACCAGTACAAGTTCGATCGCGACATCGAGGCCATGTCCTGCCACCTCATCGACGACGTCTCGGTCGGCTGGAGCGAACTCGGCACCGACCTCCTCGACCGCGCCCCACGCCCACTCGTGGATGCCTTGACCGGCGGTGAGAACTGGCCCAGCCGGACCCTCGATCACCTCATAACCCCGGACGGTTCACCGCCGGTGCGCATGTCGGTCACCGACACCACCGCCGAGGAGCAGGGCGCCGAGTGGGGATATGTCCTGCGCCCGGAAGGCATTGAGGTGATCAGCCTTCTGAACGAGGACATCGGCCCGGTCGTGGACTGGGCCACCGACCCGCGCACCGTCTTCGACGACCACCCGGCAGCCTGGTCCTCCCGCGCCCACGCGCCCACGATCCGGGCATCACACAGCGCGCCACCCCGCAGTGCTCCCGCCGGCGCCCCGGCGAAGTCCAGTACCTCGCGCCCCGCCACGCGCCGCTAGTTCCCCTCGTCCCCCGGAGCCCTCCCTGCCCCCGAAGACCACACCCCTGATCACCGTCGTTATCGCAAGCCGTCTGCGCGAAGACCGGCTCGACTACCTGACCGCCATGCACGCCAGCCTCACCCGGCAGACCGTGCCGTGGGAGGCCGTGATCGCGATCGATGGTGCCTCGCCCGACCGCCTGCCGGCCCCTCTCGCGCAAGACCCCCGCGTCCGCACACTGGCGCTGCCCCGTCCGGTCGGCGCCGCCTGCGCCAGGAACCTGGCCCTCGCCCACGTTCGGACGCAGTACACGAACTGGGCCGACGACGATGACGAGTTCACCGACGACGCCATGTCCGTGAGGCTGGACACGCTGGAATCGACCGGGGTGGGCTGGTGTGCGGGATGGAGCGAGGATCAGTACCAGGACGGTTCGACCTCCGTGTGGCGGTGCCCCACGCCGCCCGGCCGGCACGAGGCCGGTGACGTGTGGACGTACTGGAAGTCGCCGCAGGACACCATCCCCATCGGGCCGACCACGATCCTCGCTCGCACCGACCTGGTTCGCGCCGCGCCGATGGGCGGACTCGTCCAGGGCGAGGACTACTGCGCGGCCCTCGGCGTAACCGCTCTCGCGCCCGGAATCCTGCTGCCCACTCCTGTGTACAGATACCGCAAATGGGACGGTCAGATGACAGCCCAGGCGGAATACGACCAGCTGGAGGCAGCGGCCAGAGAACACGCCTGGGCCTACGGACGCAGCCTGCGCGCTGTGATGCGTCGCGGCGAGGATGCAGCTTCCACGACTCCATGGGACATTTCCGCGTGATCGGGCGCGACTTAGAACTCCTTACAGAATGATCAATCGAGTGGCCTGATGGCGCATCGGATCAGAAGAGATCCGCCAGGCGCTTGCCGATGGCCCACGCCTCGTCGACGGTGCAGGCGGCCAGGTCGCTGTCGCGGGCCACTGCGGTGTCGGCGAGTTGGGCGGTGGCGTACAAGTTGACGCGGTTGCAGAAGACTTCGCGGATGTCCGCCCCGGTGGCGGGGGCGATGGTGACCGACGCGGTGGCGGGGCTCTGGTCGCGGATGCCGTCCGGTGTAACGGTGAGGGCGATCGGTTCGCCGGTGGCGGCGCAGCGAGAGGTGACCGTGCTCGTCGGCTCCTTGAAGACGACGGGGAACATCAGCACGTCCATGGCGCACCAGCCGTAGCGGCGCTGGCCCTGGAGCTGCATGGTGTGAGGGCGCTGGTCGTTGAGGGAGACACCGGCGCCGATGATGCGACCCCGCCTGTCGGTTTCCAGGTCGAAACTCATGGCGCGAAAGCGGTCGAGAATCTGGTCGGCGGGCCAGTCCAGCAGCCGGGAGGCCTCTTGGAGGGTGAGCGGCCCGTGTTCGAGGAGGCCGCCGACGACGGGGCTCCCGCGGCCATCAGCTCAACACCCTGGGGCGAGGTCCACTTGGTAACCAACTGGTCGGACAACTGTTGGACGCGAATATTCGACATTTTGGTTCCTTCCCGGCAAATCTTTGTCTCGTCCAAGCTAAGAGAACACAGGGCGAAGCAGCCGGAGCGACCTGCGTGTCAATCTTTTGGCGTCTGGGTTCTGGGCAGGGCGGCCAGGCGCCGCCAGCAGACCAGCGCGCATCCGAGGGTGAGGAAGGCTTCGTGGATGTCGTCGCGTATCTCCCAGCGGATCCGCAGGCGGCGGAACCAGTGCAGATGAGCGAACGCGCGCTCCACGACCCAGCGTTGGGTCCTTAGGCCGGAGCCGTGCTCGGTGCCCCGGCGGGCGATGACGGGCTTCACTCCGAGCTTTCGGGCAAGGCGGCGATACGTGTCGTGGTCGTAGCCGCGGTCACCCAGCACGACGTCCGGGCGACGACGGGGTCGGCCTCTTTTGCCTCGCACGGGAGGCACGGCTTCGAGGAGCGGGATGAGCTGGGTGACGTCGTTGCGGTTGCCGCCGGTCAGCGAGACGGCGAGCGGGATGCCGGTGGCGTCGGTGATCAGGTGGTGCTTACTGCCGGTTCTGCCCCGGTCAACAGGACTTCGTCTCCCCGATGGGTCGCGGGCTCGGTGCAGTCGATACAGCGCATGGCTCCTGGTGGGTCGTACTGGCATAAGAGTGATCGACCGTATCGCCGACGCACACGGGTCGTTTCCAGAACATGAAGAAGATCATTAGCGCCGCTGCTCTGGTCCTCGCCAGCGTTGCGCTCGCCGCCCCCGCCCACGCCGACAATGACGACAACTTCGGCAGCGGAGTCAACGCCGCCAACAACTGGAACTTCACCGCCGCCGACGTATGTATCCAGGAACTCGCCGTGGTGCCAGCCCTGAGCGACTGGACCGGCAACCACAAGAACAACTGCTCCAACGGCAACGTCATCGACCACTCGGGCCGCTGACCGTCCTCTGAACTCTTAGAACCCCTAATGTGAACGTTCTCGTTATTCCCCAGGCGTAAGTTCACGTAATTCCCCAGGCCCTGGCCGCGGCCGGGGGTTAGGTTGGCCAGCGTGAACTTGCTGGGGTGGAGCTATCGGTATGTGGGACCGCCTGATCTGCGGGCCCTTGTCCGGCCGGAGGCTGAGGGCCGAAGCATCCACTCGGCATCGGACTTCAACGACTGGGTGTCGGGTCTGGCGGCGGTGGAGCTGGCCGAGCCTTTCACGTTCGTCATCGACTCGGCGGGTGTGCTGCGGCTCGCGCCGCGCCGGAGCGAGCACGTGGTGTGTGCCGGCGGCGGCCCCGTGCTCGGTGCCGGGGAGATGAGCTTCCGCGAAGAGTCCGGGCAGTGGGTGGTCGCCGAGGTGAGTAACCAGTCGACCGGATTCTGCCCGGACATCAGCTCGTGGCCGGCCGTCGCGAAGGCTCTGGACTCAGCCGGGATCGAGCACCCTCCCGGCTTCACCCACGAGGTGGTGTTCCGGCGCTGTCCCGCCTGTAGCCAGCTGAACATCGTTCGGGAGGAGGACTTCGTCTGCGTCTTCTGTGACGAGGACCTGCCGCGGGAATGGAACGTGGACTGGGCTGGGCGTTAGCGGACCGGGGGTTTGTCGGGCTTGTCGGTGGGGTTTTTGGGTCGCTTGTTCGGGCGGTAGCTGGGGCCGTTCATGATGACCTGGTGGCTGGTGTTGATCAGCCGGTCCAGCAGCGACTCGGCGACGACCGGGTTCGGGAAGAGGGGATACCAGTCGCTGGGTGCCCGGTTGCTGGTGATGATCAGGGACCGGCCCTGCCGTTCGCTGACCAGTTCATAGAGGTCATCGGCCTGGGACGCTCCGAGCTGGCGCATGGCGAAGTCGTCGAGGATGAGCACGTCGGGCCGTACCAGTTCACGGATCCGCTTGTCCCAGGTGCGGTCCGCGTGGCCGCCGGCGAGGTCCGCGAGGATCCGGCTGGTCTTGGCGAACCGGACGTGGGCGCCCTGGCGGACCGCGAGATGGCCGAGGGCCTGGGCGACGTGTGTCTTACCAACCCCGACCGGGCCGAACAGGATGACCGACTCGCCCGAATGGAGCCAGCGAAGGGCCCCGAGGTCGCGGATCTGGGCGGCTGGAAGCTTCGAAGAGGCGGTGAAGTCGAACTCCTCCAGGGTGACCTGCTGCTCGAACTTTGCCCGACTCAGGCGTCGTTGGAAGGCGACGGTCTCGCGGCGGGTGATCTCGTCCTGGCAGAGGACCTGGAGGAAGTCCAGGTGCCCGAGCTCGCCGCCGTGGGCCTGGGCCAGGCGGGCATCGAGGGTTTCCAGCATCCCCGAGAGTCGCAGTGACTTCAGCGACTCACGCAGGGCAGAGTCCATCACGCTCATCAGATGCTTCCCTCAGCTTCGCCGTGGACCTGGTCGTCGTGGAGCTCATCCGCCGTCTCGGACGGGGCGGTCGAGCCACCCCGCACCCCGATCAACGGTCCCGGAGTAATCCAACCACCTAGAAGATCATTTCGTTAGGATTCTTAAGGCATTAGCGCGTGATCATGGACACCAGTGACGCCCAGTAGTTGTCACCTGCCGACCATCAACGATCTCCCAGTTTGGGCGGGGCGTTCGTGAGTCCTACGGACATCCCACTTCTGTCTCCGTATCCGCCCCTACGGCTTCGTGCTCGCATTCGGTCCCGCTAACACTCGGCGTACTCGCGCAGGGCGACCAGGAACACCTCCGCCTTCTCACGCGGAGGCCCGAGGCTGCTGCGGATTTGCATGGCCTGCCGTGTCTCGAACACGCGCCGCTGGTCGGGAAGGCAGTCCAGCACGGTGCGGTGCGGGCTGCGGCGAGGCGCACGCGGCAATCTGCCCAGAACCGGCATGCCGTGGCGGGCCAGTTGGACATCGACTGCGGCGTCAAAGGTGTCGGGTCCGCGCTCGTCGTGCGCGCACCACAGGACGAGGCCAGTCAGGGGCACCTCAGCGAAGGGAACCCTTGACAGGTGACGGTTCAGCCAGGCCACCGCGGACTCGCTGGACGTCAGCGGGATGGTGGTGCGCCGTAGTTCGCCGTCCCGGATGCTGGTGCTTCTCGTCGTCCTGTCGAAGTCTCCTCCTGTGATGATGACGTGGTCGTCGGCCAGCGAGGAAAGGCCCGCCAGAGGCAGGCCCGTCCATTGGCGTTTCATCATGATGATGTGGTCGAACTCTGCTCGGGCACGGTCCAGTTCGGACTCGAGATCGCCATGGACGAAGTCGGCATACCCTGTGAACATGGCCCCCGGCCCACCGGTCAGTCGCGCCCGCTCCCACGATCCGCTCTCACCGCGCCGGCTGCGGCTGCTGTCCACGCGCAGCACCAGGGTGCGCAGCTCCTGCTGTGCCCAGACGGCGGCGAGTTGCTTGGCCGCTTCCAGCCGATCGTCACCCCAAGGATCCACAAGCTGGAGGACGTGCCCGCCCGGTGATCTTCCTGCGCCGATTGCTGGAGGCTGCGCTTCGCTCAGAAAAGTCGACAGGATGCTCGCACGTGCGCGCCCCGGCCGCTGAGCGGGGCGGGGGTTGTCGGTATGGATGGTGCGGACGGTGAGCCGTCCGGAGGTGAAGGTCTGGACGCACTGCTGCTGATCGCATTCGTGACCGTCCGCGTCAACGACCAGTCCCGGTCCGGCCACCGTCTCGGCCAGCGCGATGGCGACGCGATCGTCGTGCAAGGGGCGTTGGCGTGGCACCCCGTGTTGCACCGTCCAGTTCAGGCCGGAGTTGTGCGCCTGACTGGTGAACGTCACCGTGCTGCCGCTGGTCAGCGACGACCACAGGTGCAGGCGGCGCAGGAGCCCGCTGGCGAGGTACGGGCGCACTGTGTGCGGGTCCACCGGCTTAGCCGTCTTGCTCGTCGTTGGCGTGCTTCGGCGCAGGGGCTGCGGCATCGGGCCGTGCGAGGTGCCCTTGGTCCATAGCGGCTCATAGCGCTGCTCCTCCACCGCCGTCCGGTGGGCGTCCAGGATCGTGGCGAGGTCGCAGCCCTCGGGACCAAGGACCAGGACGCGGCCGGCAGCGTTCCTGCCCAGGGCGAGCTCGATGCCCTGTCGGCCGGCATATGCACGGAGGTCGAGTACACCGTGCCGGGACCGGCGCCGGTCCTTGTAGGGCAGCAGTCCCAGTAGCGAGGAGAAGGGCTCCGGCGACTCCAGACGCAGTACGATCTGGTCGGCGCTGGGGATGACTTCGCTGACGCCGAGCGGGCTAAGCCCCTGTCCTTGACCGAGCGCGTGCAGCAAGTACGACTCCAGTCGCGCTTGATCGGAGTCCCTGGCGGCGGGAATGGCCTCGGACCAGTCCGGAAGTTCGGTCAGGCGGAGCCGCGCTTCTCTGAGCGTTTCGCCAGTGTGCTGGCGGCGGACGTCGACGATGTATTGCTCGATGCGCATCACGCTCTCCTTTGTTCCTGCCCCGACCCGGCAGGAGGTGCGTGAAGTTCACAAGCAAGCGGTGCGTACGGGTTAGTGCGCGAGACGGGCAAGGCACGGGGTGGTGTTGTCCGTCGGCGTCAGGGTCGGTTCGCGGCGCCCGGACCTGGCTGCCACCTGCCAGGTGGCAGCAGCTAACCGCAACCGTCGCTTGCTGTGCAACTCACGGAGCATTCGGCAGTGCAATCCCACTCGAAAGAGTGCTTCGCGAGCTCTTTACGCTGACGGCAGGCCTCGCGTAGCGGAAGTTCGCCCTTTGTTGCGGGCTTCCTCGGCCAGGTCGCTCACCGAGCAAGGCCCCTCCAGCAGACGAGCCAGAACCCCATGACGAATGAAGCTCATGACGCCCTGGTAGGTCACCCAGTGCTCGGTGACACCCAGGCAGGATGCGAATCCTCGCCAATGGCTGACGGCAACACCGCGCACCTCCGGACTCGCGTTGGACGATAGCGGGAACGACGCGTCGAGGAACAGGTCCGCTCCATGGAAGAGTCTTCTCTTTGGGACAGCGCAGTGCCGTGCCGGCGAGGGGAGACTGGCGATGGGGCGACGACGCCGACGGTTCATGATCTGGGAGTGGTTGGCCGTGCTTTCTGCCGGTGACGGCAGCTGCCTGTACTGCTTCCGCCGATCTCAGACGATGGACCATGTCATCCCCTTCTCGGACGGCGGCGCGGACGAACTGAAAAATCTGCTGCCGATATGCCGCCCGTGCAACCGAACCAAAGGCAAGAAGAACCCGGTCGTTTGGCACGTCGCCATGGATCTGTCTCTCCGCTGGAGCGGCACGGGCTCACTACTCAACGGCGCTGTCCTTGGGGATAAGAGCCTACGGGAGCTGTATCTGCTTACCCACCAGCAGGTTCTGGAAGTCCTGGACGAACTGGAAGAAGTACAGGCCGAAGTTAACGATCCGGGACGCACGGCCTGGTTCCGGCGGAACTTCGAACCTTACGGATACCCGTCTGCCAGGTTCGGTGTCCCCCGGGCCAGAGCCCAGTTCGACAAGCGCATCCGCGAGGGCCGAGCCAAGGGCTACCCGACAGCCGAAGAGGAGTGGCCGGAGCTCCTGAAGCAACTCGGCATCGGCAGCTAACGTCGCAGATGCCGAGTTTCCCCTGGTGCTTCGACCGCGAACGGCAGCTCCGTCTTCACGACGGTGATCGCCGTCCACGCCACCGACGCCGGGTTTGACCTCACCACTCCAGTACTGGCCGCGAGCGGGGTGTGCCTCGCATCGGGGCCAACGGCTCACGTGCCGCTCGCTTGGGGTTGACCCTGACTACCCGACCTAGAGCCTCCTACTCCAAGACCGGTACGAGCCTGGCTTTCTTGCAAGGTCGTGCAGTCGCTCCCGCACCGCGCGCCGCTTCGTCGCCCAGAATCTAGTCATGGCCGTGGCGTTCATCACCGTCCTGGTCACCTGGGACCTGATCGACACCCTCTCCCTGCCACTCGGCGTCGCCGGTCACGAAGGCTCCACCGTCATCGTCGGGACGAACAGACTGCGCCTGCTACGCGACGCCATCTGGCCCCGCCTCGGCAAGGACACCTTGTGAGTAATCGCGCCGACCGTTCCGCCCCCACCTGCGGGGCCCGCACGGCCCACCCGTCTGCCGCGGCCGCTGCTACGGCATCGCAAAGATCCCCGGCCTCGACCCCACCGCCCAGCTGCGCCAACTGCGCCAGTCCCTCGACGGACCGCGACCGTAGGGGGCACCGGCTGTCTCGACGCCTGCGAGCGCACCAACATCATCGTCGTCCAGCCCTCCGCCGAAGAACGCCGACAGGGCGGCCGACCCGTCTGGCTCGGACTCGTCAACGATCCCGACGCATCCGCCAACATCACCTGGATCGAGCACGGCGGTCCCGGGCTCGCCGATACGCCCGACGTCCTCGACATATACACCTTCCGCCCGTCCCACCGAGGTCCAGGCAGAACTCCACGACGATTGACGTGCCGGCGATGACGGTGAGGCACAAGGCGCAGGGGTAGGCGGTCCTTTGTCGAACTTCGATGCGAGGTGGCAAGGGCATGGAGCTGGCGGCAAGACACTGGCCAGATGGGGCGGTAGGGAAGATCGCGGCCATAGTGCTGCTGGTCTTCCTGATAGGGATGTTCGCATGGGGCATATGGCGCACACGGCGGTCCCGCCGGTAGGCCAGTAGGCCGAGAAGCCGGCCTCGCTCACGGCGGCGTCAGCTGCACGGCGCTTACGGCGGCATCGTCCCGCGCCGAGCGCGCGAGGCAACATAGCCGACGATCGCCAGTTAGGGAAACCGGCTTTTCTCGCGACCATTGACGCATCCCACTCGCCATCCGTGGAGGCATCACAATTTGACGCAGAATCGATCTGCCTTCAGCAGGCGACCTCAGAGGATGATACTGACCCACCCTCGACAGCAGCGCTCTGCTCATGATCACCCGCACGAAACAGTGTCCATCTCGTGCGGAACAGACGAAAGCGCTGAGCCCGCTGCTCACGGAACTGCGGGACCTACAGAGGATCTCGCCCGTGGCTGAAGCACAGATCCTACTCTCGTCCAGCCATGAGTCCGGGATCGTCGCCGTCGCCTCGGGCGAGCAGTACCCGTTGGCGTATACCGCCCTCGCGGAGTGCGGATTCCAGCGCGACAGCGACGGCGTCTGGCGCCCCGCGCAAGCCCAGACCGACTTGCTCGCGTCCGCCAAGCGGCACGGCGCGAGCGTGCACACGAGCAGCCGCCGGTTCATCGGCGACGCCGCGCGCGACCTCGCGCACCAACTACCCGGCCAGTGGGAGGCATCGGTCGAGATCTACCCGCACCCCGCCGGGCAGGAAGATCTGGTTCCCTGGATCTGGGAGCGGTGAACTCGGCCGTGCCGTTCAGAGTGAGCGGATTCCCTGCGCCGCTTTCCTCACCGATGTGGTGCAGGGCACCACGCTGCTGCTCATCGACCGGCCTGGCAATCAACTCGATCACCTCGTGGGCGCCTTCGCCCCGGAGGGGCTCGATGTGGGCTACGGCGATCCATACGCTCCGCGCAGCGTCGTCCTGCCGCCATCTCCCGGGCAGGCTGCCCAGATCCTCGCCGACCGCTATCTGCCCTCCTACGAGCAGGCCATCCACGCCCACCAGAATGCGGACATCGCCACCGCGCTCGGGTACATCCGCTCCGAGCACCGCACCTGGCAGACCTTGAGCGCCTCCGGCCGGTTCAGCGACGCTACCCCGCTGAGCGCCGCCGCCTTCGGTACTTCGACCCAGATGTTCCTCGACCACGCCTGGCATCGCTTCCTCGTCGTCATCGACCACGCCCCGACGCTGCTCGACCGCTGTCGTCCCGACAGGAGCCCGTGGCCCGACGACGCCGCGGCACTCTCCCACCTGGCCGACGCCGTAGCGGATGCCAAGGCACTGGTCGACGAAATCCGCAGCGGACAGGTGTCGGAGGCCGAGCGCCGAAATCGATCCTGGTTGGCCATCAAGACCTGGCTCACCGACGGTGAAGTCTTCCTGCGGCAGGTCCGCGTGAGCGCTCCCCACCGCCGACCCTCCCTCCCTGTCACCGCACCACCACGGCCTCCCGCCGCAGGCCGTGCCACGCACCGCGGCCCCTGACCGCACCAGCCACCACCGTGAGGAGAACCCCGCCCCCTTGCACCCCGGCCCCCACTTCGCCTTCGGCGACCACGCGGAACACGGCCTCGTCGCCTCCTTCGCCTCCGCCCTTCCCGCGCACGTCGCCCACTGGTACCTAGAACGCCAGCAGTTCGAGCCCATCCCGGATGAACCAGGGCTGTTCCGGCTCAGCGAGCCGGAGCGCGACGGCCCCCGCCGGATCCGCCAGGCCGTCCACGACCTTCGCCGCCTGCACTTCGCCGTGCAGGCCGACATCCGCCTCGACCCGGCCCGATCCAAGGCCCCGCCCCGCCCGGTCCCCCCGAACGGCCTCCTGGAGCGCCGCAGTCGGCTCGCCCAAGCCGCCGGCCGAACGACCCAGCGCCGCGCGACACCGCCCACGACCTCCCTGCCCGCAGCCCGGCTGGTCCCGCCGAAGCCCGCCTACGCACCGACCGTCCACCTGATGACCGCGGGCGGGGGCCGGTCCCGATGACGCCCAACCCCGACGGGACACTGGCCCAATCACCCGAACTCGCCCGCAGCGCACACGATTTCCGCCTGCGCATGTCGGTGATCGACTGCGAGACAGCGAGGGCCCTCGACACGACGCGGGACCGCTATGGCCGCACCGTTCACGAAAGTACCGCCGCAGCCGCACGCGCCCACCGCGACAAGACCGCGCTCGACGCATACCTCACTCACCTTGCCCCGCACGCCGACGCTCTGCTCGATGCAGCCCGCCGCGCCCTCGACGAACTGCCGCCCGCTCGGCACCTGGCCGGTTGGCGCTCCGTACTCGACGGCCTGGCCACCGCCACCGCCGAAATCCGCCGGGCACTCGACCGTCCTGCCGCCCCCGGCTCTCCAGCCGAACGTGCCCAGCACGCAGCCCTGTGGCCCTACCTCGCCGCCTGGGCCGATCACAGCCCGATCGCCAGCAACCTCGCCGACCAGCACAGCGAGCAGCACCAAAAGGCTCCGCTGACCGCTGAGGAACAGCGGATGTGGACCGAGATGGCCCAGGCCGCGCACAAACGAGGCGAACTGGAGCTGACCGAGTCCTGGCACACCGCCGACGGGCAACCGATCTTCCTCGCCGACCTGGTCGAGGACGACAACTCGACCGTGGTCGCCCTTCGAGGCGACCCCGACACTCCGGGCTGGCAGGTGATCGGGCACTACACGCACGCCGACATGCCGGGGAACATGCTGCCCGCGGCAGTCCCTCCCGGTGTGCTGCGCCCCGACTTCTCCCTTTTCAACCGGCCCGAGCCTGCCCCCGAGGTCTCGCTTCAGGAACTCATCCGGGATGTCATCGAGGCACAGCACGCCGGCGACGCCTCCAACGCCCTGCTGACCGCCACCCAACGCGGCTACGAAGCAGGACCGATGGTCCGTCTCCAAGAACTCCTGGAAACCGGAGGCCAGTTCGCCAGCGCGCTGGCGACCGTGCAAGGCCGCCAGATCGCGGCCCGTCTCTGGGCACTGGGACGGCAGATCGAATTCCTCACCCGCGAAGTAGAAGAAGCAGCCGAGGACCTCGGCGCGACCATCGCCGTCCTGCCTCCGCATCGCACCCCCGTGCTGCGCGTCCGCCCGCGCCCCGCCGTGGACACCACGCCCCCCACTCCGGCGGCCTACGCGAGCACGCCCGCCCGCCACCGCTGACCACGAGAAAGCGTTCTTGTCCCTGACCGCACTCCCCACCCGGGCACCGCGCATCACCTACCGCGCGGTGCTGGGCAGCCCGTACGTCGCCCGCCTGCTCGGCGGCACCCTCACCGGCAGGCTCCCCGACAGCATGGTGCCGGTCGCCCTCGTGCTGTGGGCCACCGCGAGCGGCAGCAGTATCGCGTTCGGCGGGCTGCTCAGCGCCCTTTACGGGCTGTCCTCGGCGCTGGTGCAGCCGGTCAAGGGACGCCTCATGGACCGTCACGGCCAAAGTGCCGTGCACCTTCCGGCGGCCCTGCTCAATGCGGCGCTCCTGGTGATCCTGCCTGTGGCCGGTCCGTCCGGCGGGCCGGGCCTGGCCCTGGGCCTGGTCGTCGGCATCGGCATGACCGTGCCGTCGTTGGAGGCCGGGCTGCGGGCGCTGTGGCCGACGGTGCTGCCCGACCCCCGGCTGCGGCACGCCGCGCTGGCCCTCGATACCGGCGCCCAGGGTCTTCTCTACGTCGCCGGACCTGTGTTTGTCGCCGCGCTCGCCTCCGCGTGCAGCCCGAGCGTCGCACTGGCCGTCACCGCCGTGCTCGGCCTGGCGGGCACCCTCGTGGTCGTACTCGCCCCGCCGTCACGACGCTGGCGGCCAGCGCCGCCAAACGGCCCTCGGACGGGCGCAGTTGACCGGCTGGTCAGCCCCGGCCTGGTGTTCCTGTTCATCGCGCTCACGGGCGTCGGGTTCGCGCTCGGAGCCATGAACGTGTGGTCGATCACGATGGCCGAGCACCACCACCAGGACATGCTCTCGGGCATCATCCCCGCCACGTGCTCCACCGGCAGCCTCATCGGCGGCCTCATCTACGGACGTCGCACCTGGCAGGGCACCATCACCAGGCGACTGATCATCGCCACAGCCGCGTTCCTGACCGGATGGCTCCCCCTGCTGTCGCTCCCGGGCCCCTGCGCGGCCATCGCCACGGTCGCCGCGCCCGGCGCGTTCTTGAGCATCGTGGTCGCCTGCGCCTACGTCATCACCGGTGCCCTCGCACCTGCGGGCCGCACCAACGAGGCGTACGCCTGGCTGATCCTTTCGATCGGCGCCGGGCAGTCCGCCGGGACCGCTCTCTCAGGACGCCTCGCCGAGCAGTCCCTGACCAGTGCCGTGCTCCCCGCCGCCGGTTCAGCCTTCGCGCTCAGCGTCCTTCTCGCTGCGCGGCGGCACCTCGGCCCCACCGGATGCGCGCGCCGCGGTCGTCACCGCCGCCCCGTCCGAGGGCGCCACAAGACGCCCTGATCCGGGCGCAACTCCCCCGTTTTCTCGACCCTTTGAGGAGATCAACACATGGCTGTCCAGACCAAGTGGACCGTGGAGCACACCTGCTCCCATCAGGTGGTTCATGACCTTTCCGGACGTCCGGCCGACCAGCGGGCCGGATTCGCCCGCTGGCTCGCCGGCCGGGACTGCACCGACTGCTGGAAGGCAGCGCGCGACGCCGACACCGCCTCGAAGGAGGAGTGGCTCGCGGCCAAGCGCGCCGCAGAACAGGAGGCTGCCCTCGCGTGGGCGAAGCAGTTCGACATGCCGCAGTTGGAGGGCCCGGAGAAGGCCCTGGACTGGGGCGAGCGCTCCCGTCACCAGCTCATGACCGCCGCGCACACCGCCCTCGTCGTGGAGGGGAGTTGGGACGAGGCGGACTGGGCGGAGCTGGAGGAGAAGGCACGGTCCGTCACCCGTGCCGGATGGTGGATAGACCAGCGTGACGCCGACGGCACGGACCTGCTCGAACTCCTCGACGCGGCCACCGAGGCGGACCGCGGGACGGAGAACCCGTTCCGCTGATGGCGGGGCAACATAGGCGACGATCGCCGGTTAGCCAAACCGGCGTTCCTCCGGACTATTGATGCTCCCACCCCGCCAGCCACTGCGTGGAAGGAACTCATGTCCCAGCCCCCACCTCCGTCGGCGTTCGCGCCGACGCCCGACCCGCTCACCCCCGACCGGGACATCACACACCAGCACTTTCAGGCCGGTGACACCGTCGTCGTGCTGAAAGGGGTGGCAGCCGGCGAACTGTGGGGAGACGCGATGCGCGTCGTGGCCCCGTCCTGGCACACCCCGACCGACGAGAACGGATGGCGGCTGCGGGACGCGACCGGCGGAGACCAGTCCTACGTCACCGCCCACCCCCGCTACCTCGTGCACCTCTCGCGCCGCTGCCCGGACTGCCTGATCCACCTGCGGGCCATGGAGGACGCGCTCCTGACCCGGTTCGCCGACCGCGACGAACTGATCGACTGCGGCTGGTACACCACCACCGCCCTGGGCCAGCTCGTGCACATCGCCGACATCCGGGGCGGCCGGTGATCCCCCGCGTCCACGCGCGGACGCACACGCCACACGCCCCGCTCTCCGAGGCACTGGGGCGGCCGGTCTCCCCGGCCGAGGGCCTGACCGAGCACACGGTCGTCGCCCACTGGCCGGGACTGGATTACTTCACCCTGGACGACGAGCAGGAGATCTGGACAGCCCTCGAATGGGCCGAGCACCTCGCAGGGGCATTCTTTGAACACACAATCGGCGCAGGCCCCGACGACCGTCTGGGCATCCTTCACCTCGAAGTGCGCCTGCATCCGGACGACCGGCAGCTGACCATCCCCGAGTGGTCCGAGGCTGCTCGTCGCCTCGCGCGTGCTGCCGGCATCGAGGTCCCCGGCGAGGCCAGCGGCTGCCGGTGGATCGCCGTCCAGGCCCAGCCCGGGCGCCTCGATCTGATCGCCAACCTGGTCCGCCATGACCGCGGATTCGACGCCGCACCCCCCACGATCCTGCGGCGCCTTTCGCGCGAGGCGCGCCGCATCGAGCGGGACCTCCACCTGGTCCGCGTCCGTGGCGAGCCCACAGGCCGGCCGATCGCCCCGACGGTGCCCACGGCATCCACCTCGCTCGCGGGTGTTCTCGCGCAGCTCGCCGACGAACGGACCGGCCCTCTGGCCGCGGTCCGCGGGCTCATCGAGCACGCCGCCCACCGCGTCGCCCGCCAGCCAGGATCCGCCGGCACCGACACGGTCCACCATCTGGAGCTGCTCGCCCGCCGCCTCCACGCCATCCAGCAGGACTTGGACACCGCCGCCGTTCGCATGGCCCAGCCCCGGATCCCTCCTGTACCACCAGCCACCCGGCACACCGCCCAACGCTCGCTGTAGGAGAACCACACCCTTTGTCCCTCGCCGAGCGTTTCTTGGATGTCCGCCGTGACCCGCACTCCGGCGAAATCCTCGCCCGCGGTGGTGACTCCGAAGCACACAGCATCCTGGAGCGGGCGGGACTCGTCGCAGTCACCCGCGTGCACGAGACCTACCACCGCGCCCCCACCGGCTTGGCCGACAAGGACGAGGACCGCCTCGCCACCAACGCCGTCGCCCGTCTACGGGCCAACGGATATTACGTCGAATGCGACGAGGTCTTCGACACCGATGCACGTCCATCGAGCGACCTGCCTCTGGGCAGCTCCGTCGCTCACCTCGCCGAGCGCATTGGCCAAGCCGTCACGACGGACGAGGCGGCCGAGGCCCTGACCGAGCTGACCGCCGCCCACGACGGCGTCTTGGCCGCGTTGGAAGAAGTCCTCACCGCCACAGCCGACTTCTACGACGGGCTCGGCCACGCGGCCGACCCCAACATCGCCCGGCGCCTGCGCTACCTCGCCGACCAGCCCCTGCGCCTGATCCGCACTGATCTGGCCGACACCCGCAATCAGCTCGCCGATCGGCACGCCCCGCACCCCGGTCGCAGCATCTGCAGCGCAGACGTCCCCGCGACTGAACGCGAACGCTCCGCCGTGTGCGCCTGCCCGCCCCCGCCACGCGTGCTCCCGGCTCCGCCGCCCCCGGTGGCCGCCGGACGGCGCCTCTGACACCAACTCGCCCAAGGACACCATGCACGACCACGACGACACCTCCGAGCGCCTCGCCTCGTACGCCGACGTTCTCGCCGGTGAACTCCCCGATACCTGGACCAGCTCCCACCTCCCCCCGGATGCCAAGGACGACCTCGCCGAACTCTCGGCACGGATCTGGGACCTGGACCTGGCTGCGGCTTCCCTCGCCGAACATCCGCTCCAGCAGGCAGCCGTCCTGAGCCGCCCGGACGGCGCACAGCTCGTCGTTCTCGACCGGCATGACGAACGTGACGGCTTGCTCATAGCCGCCGTCGCCCCACGGGCTCTGCCCGGCGAGGCGTACCGCGCCGTCCCCGAGCCCAACGGTATTGCGCTGGCCGACGACCCGTTTCTGGGCGCCGAGCAGGTCGCCGGCGACCTGCTCGCTCGCTACGACGGCGCGCTCGCCCAGGTCCGCCACAATGCGCTGGGCGGCGTTCAGCCCTCCCAGCCGGACCGGCTCGTCCTGACCTGGCAGCCGGACGGCAGCGTCGCCACCGCCCCGGCCGACGAGCGCGCCGGCGCTGTCCTGACGGCGCACGGCTTCCTGCGGGACCCGCAGAGCGGCATCTACCACCTCGACGGCGACGACACCCAGGCTCAGGCCCGAGCACTGCGCGCACTCGGCCCTCAGCTCGACGCACTCGGCATCGGCACGGCTTTGCAGCATCCCGCGGGCCGCACCACGCCCGCCGCCACTGCGGCATCCACTCCGCCGATCCCGTCGAGCAGCCGCACATCGGCCACCAGGTCTCGGTGACTGAACCGCAGCCCGCATTCCTGAGTGCTGGAGTTCGCCTCCAACACTCAAGGCCCGCGCAGCGACCTCGCCGTCGCATCACTGCCCCGCCGACGGGCTGACGCTCAGCAGCCGACACCGGCCCGTTCCCGTCACGCCCACCAATGGCGCCTGCCGGCGCCTGGGGTGGCCCCGGCACCCTGCCGGGGCCACCCCGTCCCGACCTTCCGGAGAACCTCGTAGCACCCCAAAACCCCCCACCGATCAGCAACCGGCTCACGCCCCGAATCGCGACCGCCCTCTTCCGCCGCTACCTGCGCGCCTGCATCCCCACCGGTCACCCCGGCTCCCCGCTGGCCGGTGCCCGCCCGGAAGCCGTGCTCGCCGAGAGGCAGCGGATGAACATCACCGCCACGACTGTCCCTCTGCCCCACGAAGGAATATGTCCCCCTCCACCTCTCATCCGGTGAAACTGGTCGAGGAGATCACCCGGCAACTCGGCCTGTTGACCGATCACCTCGCCCAGCTTCCCCCGCATGAAGCCATGCAGGTCATCGCACGCGTCCTCGATCCCGACGACGGTCTGCTCGACAGCGTCACCGGCCTCGTGTCCGTGGGCAGCACCGTGGCCATGGCCCAGGCCAAACGCGGCGTGCTGCCGGCCGAGGTATGTCTTGCCCTCGGCCGGGCCACCAACGACCTCGACGCCATCGGCACAGATCTCGACGAACACCGCGCCACACTCAGAGAGGTCGCCACCAAGCCCACCACCACCGCGGCCACGCCTCCGGTCCCCGCCCCGCTCGTCGTACGGCGCCGCCGGTGAAGAAGACGCAGTGGCAGGGCTGGGGGCCCGGCGAGCAGGCCGAGCAGCACTACTTGATCCAGCCCCGCACCCTGGCCGGCGGCGGCGACGTCCGGCACGTCTCGGAGTTCCTGCGTGCCTCCGGCTGGCGCGACAGGTCCAAGACGGGCGGCCCCCTGGACCTGGAGAGCCCGGACCGCACCGTGCGCATCGCCTACGACCCCTACGTTCTCCCTGGCGGATGGACCATCCACGGCCGCGCGGACGGCGCCAACGGCGAGTGGTCCGCCCACTTGGGCAGGCAGGCACCGGTGGAGATCGTCGCCGGCCTGACCGACGCCCTCACGCGCCCCCTCACCGCCCACGCCCCCAACGTCTGGGCCCCGCTGCAGGAACAGACCTGGCACACGCGTTTCGAGGGCAAGGACTACATCGCGACGAGCCCCGACGGCACGGCGTGGATGCAGTACCGCCACGATCCCGACGGACAGGCGATGTGGTGGACCGGAGCGCAGGACAAGCAGGGCAACGGCTGGACCGCCACCCTCACCCCGAACACCCCGATGCACCTGGTGCAAGCCCTCTCCGCCGAACTCGCCAGCCCAGGGCCGGTGATGCGCCCACGCGGACGCGTACCGACGAGCGCGCAGATCCGCACCTGGTCGGTCTCCGTGCGCCCCAGTGAGCTCAGCGCATGGCAGCAGGCCCGTATCACCGCCGCCCGCGCCGCCACCTGGGCTCGCAACAGCGCCCCCAGCACCAGGCCGCGCACCAGCGCCCGTCCCCACACGCCGTCCGGCGGCGTAGGCAACCGCCGCTGATCACCCACCCCGGCCCCGAAGGAGCCCGATGCCGGCACTCACCCCGGACACCATCCGCACCCTGACCGAAACGCTCGCCGACCTCACTGACTATCTGCGCGAGGCCCCCGACCCCGCTGAGGCCCTCGCCCTCGTCGAGCCTCTCCTCGACGAATACAATGGCTTGCCCGTCCAGTTCGCCGACACGCTGCGCGCCCTCGCCCGCGCCGTGCAGGAGCACCCGGACACACCGCGCACGCCGCAGGGCAACCTGCTGATCACCGAGTTGCGCACGGCCGCGTGGGAACTGGCCGACCAGCACACTCTTCACTACGTGCTGGACGAACTCCGCTTCCTGTACGGCAGTTCACCCACGCACGCCGCAGTGTGCAGCCGTGCCGCTGAGTGAACGCCAGCTCGCGGCCTTCGCCGACAAGCACGCCACGCAGATTCCGCTCGACACCAGCCCCCGCCACCTGGCAGGCCCCGGGGATGCCCGCCACGTCACCCACGGTCTGGCCGCCGGCGGCTGGAACACCGTCTCCGATCTGCTGAGTGCCGAAATCGTCATGACCAGTCCGGACCATCGACACCGGCTCCAGTTCGATCCGCAGACCACCACCTCGGCGTGGTGGCGGCTACGGACGGAATCCAGCGACACCGAACGAGGTTGGTACGCCGAGTTCGGCGAACTCATGCCCGCCGAGATCCTTGCCGCCTTCACCGATGCCCTCATCACCAAGCCTCGGCAGCAGGCAGACCCGTGGCGGGCGGTGACTTCGGCAGGCTGGCACCGCGCATCAGGCGTCTACGCGAGCTCGCCTGACTCCATGTGCCATATCGAACTGCGTCTGCTGAGCGAATTCCACGACCAACCGTCGTGGCATATCGACATACGCGAGCCCTCTGCGGCCAGAGCAGGTCGTCGACGCCCACACCGCGCGCGTCACGTCGCTCCGCTCGCAGGCACGCTCCGCCCGTCGGCAGCAGACCACACCCGCGCCGCCCCCGGTGAACACCGGACCCATGCCGTGCGTCGCCCGCCCCTGACTCGACAGGACTCCTCCCCATCGCCCCCGACCACCGCGCACACCGCAACTCCCTGCGGAACCTCGACCACTACGTGCGGGACAGCCAGAACATCCTCGACGCCTGGGGCGCCTACTCCGACGAGCACACCGACCTCGACGGCTGGCCCCACGACGACCACACGTACGGCATACGCAAGAGCCAGCGCGACGCCGACACCGCCGAGGCGTTCGAAACGCTCCGCTACGGCGCGCGCCACCTGCTGGCCACGGCCGAGACACAGCTGACCCGGCTGCCGGAGAACGCGGCCCAGAGCCGCTGGGTCTATCAACTGGGCGTCCTGCACACGGCTCTCGACCGGCTCGACGAACTGCACGAGCAATGGCTGCTCACCCTCGACACACTCCCAGCCAGCGCCAAGCCAGGCACGCCGGACCACGACAACGCCCTCGCCGAATACCACGGCGAATCGTGGAGCTACCTCGACGACTGGGCCACCCACGGCAAGGCGATCAGGGAAATCAACACCGCAGCCCACAAGGCCCCCTCACCTCTGGCCCCCACACCGGCGCTCGCGCCCGCCCAGCGCAACGCGACACGGAAATGACCAGGCCCCGGCCGCGATCCCCTCGCCCAGACCCGGCCACAGCCGCTGACCCCCGCACCCCACCCGGAAGCCCGTAGTCCTTGCCCCCTACTTCATCCAATGGCAACACCGACGGATACGACCTCGTCCTGCGCCTCCTGTTCGGCGTCCTCGCTGTGGCCGTACCCCTGTCCCACCTGGCCTGGCTGTCCGGCAACATCACCGCCTACCTCACCGGCACCAGCTGGGCCCCCTACCAGCCGGCCAGGGCCCTGCTTCACCCCGCACAGGTCTGGCCCGCCGCAGGAGAAACGTCCCTGCTGATCGGCGCCCGCATCGTCCCGGTTCTCGTATTTCTCGCTCTCGGGGCGGGGGCGGGCCTCCTGTGGGCCCGGCACAAGAACCGAAGCGGCGGGCGGAAGAAGATTACCGACATGGCCAAGGCCCGGGACATCGAGCCGCTGATGGCCAAGGCGATCACCGACAAAGCCCGCTCCCTGCGCCCCAGCCTGAAGGACACCAAGCACATCGAGGCGAAGGACACCGGCATCCTTCTCGGCAACCTGCAGGGCAGCCGTCACGAAGTACGCATGGGGTTCGAGGACGTTGCCGTAGCGATCATGGCGCCACGGTCCGGCAAGACCACCTCGCTCGCCATCCCCTCCATGCTCGCGGCTCCGGGCCCGGTCCTGCTGACCTCGAACAAGGCCGCCGGCGATGCCTTCACCACCGCCTACGAAGCCAGGGCCCGGGCGGGGAGGGTGTGGACCATGGACCCGCAGCAGATCGCGCACGCCGCCCGCGAGATGTGGTGGAACCCCCTCGCCTCCGCGAAAACCCTGGACGGCGCGAACCGGCTCGCCGGACACTTCCTCGCGGCAAGCGTCGATGCCTCCCAACAGGGCGACTTCTGGTCCAAGGCCGGAAGCAACATCCTGTCCCAACTGCTGCTGGCCGCAGCGCTCGACGAGCGGCCGATCACCGACATCATGCAGTGGCTCGCCTTCCCCGCCGACCGCACCCCGCTGGACATCCTGCGCGATCACAGTTTCACCGCCGTCGCCGCTCAGCTCAAGGGCACCGTGGAAGGTCCCCCGGAGACGAGGGACGGCATCTACGAGACCGCCCGGCAGTACGCAGCCGCCCTCCTGAACGCGGAGATCGCCGTGTGGGTGACCCCACAGAAGGACGTCGCCGAGTTCCGGCCAGCCGAGTTCGTCACGTCCACGGACACCCTGTTCCTGCTCAGCAAGGACGGCGGCGGTGGCGCCTCGGCACTGATCGCCGCGTGCGCGGACTCGGTGATGCGGGCCGCGACCGCACAGGCCGAACGCGCCGGCGGCCGACTTGATCCGCCCATGCTCGCGATCCTGGACGAGGCCGCCAACGTGTGCAAGATCAGCGACTTGCCTGACCTGTACAGCCACTTGGGCTCGCGCGGCATCATCCCGATCACCATCCTGCAGTCCTACCGCCAGGGTCAGAAGGTGTGGGGGGACGCGGGCATGGACGCCATGTGGTCCGCCTCCACCGTCAAGGTGATCGGCTCCGGAATCGATGACCCGGACTTCGCGGACAAGCTCTCCCGGCTGATCGGCGACCACGACGTGGAGACCACGTCCACCTCGCACTCCGAGTCCGGCAAGAGCACTTCGGTGTCGATGCGGCAGGAGCGAATTCTGCCCGCCGACGCGATCCGCGCCCTGCCCAAGGGCACAGCCCTCTGCTTCGCCACCGGCATGCGAGCCGCGATGCTCGACCTTCGCCCGTGGTACCTGGAGTCCGGCGCACAGGAACTGTCAGCGGCTTCCGCCCGCGCGTCAAAGGCGATCACTATCCGCGCCGTGGCCAAACACGCACCGACGCAGGCCGACTTCGGGAAGGCCGCGTGAGCGACACCGCCCGACTGCACCTGGTCCCGGTCCGCTCCCGTGAAGCCAAGGACTTCGTGCAGACCTGGCACCGCCACCACCGGCCGCCCCCGGGCCAGATCTTCGCCGTCGGCGCCGCCGACGAGACGGGCACCCTGCGCGCTGTCGCCATCGTCGGGCGGCCCGTTGCCCGCCACCTCGACGACGGCGCCACTCTCGAAGTCACCCGGACCGCCAGCGACGGCGCCCGCAACGCCAACTCCCTCTTGTACAGCGCGTCGTGGCGCGCGGCGAAGGCACTCGGGTACCGGCGCCTGGTCACCTTCACCCAGGAGGGCGAGAGCGGCGCTTCCCTGCGCGGCGCGGGCTGGCGCCTGATCGCCAGCCGACAGCCTCGGGCTGGATGGCATACCCCGTCCAGGCCCCGCGTCGACCACGGAAACGATCACGTCTCCCGCTTCTTGTGGGAAGCCCCCTGACCGAACCCGTCCTGTGCGACGACACGCCAACCCTTTCGCGCAGCCCTCGCCCAGCCGACCCCTACGGAGTTGCTCTGCACACCGTCGACCTGACTCAACACACCCGTCTCCTGGTCGAAGTGGGCCCCCCACTCTCGGAGTTGCGTGCGGAGGCGACACGGGTCCGGGAAGGCGAGATCGCCAAGCCCGTTCGTGAGATCGCGCCTCTGAGCCTGCGGGTGCACGAGCTGGCGGTGAAGTGCACGCGGCAGGTCCACGATCTGCCGGTCAGCCAGTACCCCGCGATGAAGAACCGTGCTGAGAATCTGGCGCAGCTCGCCGGTGCCTGCGCCCAGATCTCGCTCGCCGCCACCCTGTGCAACCTCGCCATCCATCACCGCACCGAGATCCTGCAGTACGAAGACGCCGACGCGACTCCCGCGACCAGCCGAGACCAACTACGCCGTGCCGGGGGCGAGATGAAGAGGGCTGCCACCACCTATCGCAGCGTGACGCGGCAGCTTTCTCACCGCCTCGGATCCTTCGCGGCGCGGGCCGAGGACACATAGCTCGTCGCCGACGCTCAACCGCCGAGCTCTCAGCACGCACCGCCGAGGCCAGCCGTCTTCACCGGCAGGCGTCACTCATGACAACACCCCACGACGATCTCTTGTTCGACGTGGCCACGCCGCCGACGCCGGTGGAGCGGCTTCTGCTCCTCGCTGACCAGTACGTGCAGCACAACGACACCCTCGACCGTCTGCTGGGAGCCGCTCGCCCGTCCAGCCTCAACGCCCATGCCGCCTCCGCCCAGCTCCTCGCGTCCGCGACCCGCACCACCATCAAGGCAGTGACAGAGGAACGGCTCTACGAGAGCCACGCGATGTGGGACGCCATGGTCCGCCTGCATCAGCTCGCCTTCCTGAGCAGGCCTCCGGGCCGACCAAACCCTTCAGACTGCCCGCACCATGACGGCCCTGGCCCCCGAAGCCGTCTTGGGCTGCGCCGAAAGCGTCGCCCAAGAGATCGCCCGCGCACGCGGTCGTACCGGCGTAGATCCCCTCTGTGAGCTGACCGCCGCCCAGCATGGCGCTCTGCGGGGAGATCGCTTGCGGGCACATCGCGGCGACACGCTCGCTGGGGCGCCAGTACGTCCGCTGCCGCGACGAACAAGTGCTGATCGGCACGCTGCGGTCACTGGAGGCGAAGGGCCTCGCCGAGCGGGTCACAGCTTCTGTGCCCTCCGTCTACGCGGGCGGACCGCCCCAGGACCGGGTACGCCTGACCGCCGCCGGCACCACCGCCCTGGCTGCCGCGCTCCCCGGCCCGTCAACCGCCCGGCCATCCGGCGAAGCTCCAGCGCCCTCACCCATCACCGCGAAGACGGCCAGCCGAAGCCGCTGACCGAACCAATCGCTGCCACAGCCGACCCGAGCTGCCCTGCCGGCCACGACAGCCCTGGATCTGCCCGCCATGCCGCGTCACCCTCGTACAGGAAAGCCCATCGCCACCTACACCTCCCCCGACCTCGACGACATGACGGCCGACGCCGCGCTCGATGCCGTCATCGCCGACATCCGCTCCCACCCCGGCGGCGCCGGCCCCAGCGGCTTCTTCACCGCCCTGCGCCACATCGATCTGATCAGCCATCTCGCTCTGCGGTTTGCCGGCGATGCCGTCCATCACCTAGACGAGCACCGGCAGATGGGCGCCCCGTGGCGCCCTGTGGAAGCACTCACCACCGCCGCTGTCCCCCTCAGCCGGGCCCAGTACCACTACACGCACGTCATGGCCGCGATCGCAGCAATCGGCAGGCCGAACACCGACACCTCCATGGCCGCGCGCCTCGACGGACTTGAGCACCGCAGCACCCTCCACGGCCACCTGCGCGCCGTCGAGGAATCCCTCGCCGAAGCCCGCTGCACTCTCACCGCGCCTGTTTCTGCGCCGCCCCGTACGGCATCAGCCATCGAGCTCCCAGCGGCGATGCCAAGTCCGTGCGACGTACGCCGGATTCGCTGATCCTGCCCCACCCCTCACCGCAGAGCAGCCGCGCCTCCGCTACCAAGTGCCCCTCACACTCCCTCGCAGGGGGTGGCGCCGTTCAGGGGGGCTCGTACCGAAAGCCTGTATCGCCCATGACAGTTTCTTCCCCGGGTATGCCCGGCGACCGGCTCCGGGTCATCGCCGACGGCTTCCTGGACCTGAGCCGCGACCTCGATCGCAGCAACCCGGTTGCTGGCCTCCAGTCTCTGGATTCCCTGGCCAAGCCCTACGCCTCCGCTCAGGAGCTGGCAAACACGTCACTCCTCCTTCTGCTCAGCGCGTCCAGCCACCCTCTGGCCACGGACACAGTCGAGGGCCACTACGCCGTGGAGAGCCTTGGACACTACGTGCGGGTCAGCACCACCGTCACCCATCGCATCGCCTCCGCGCTCCAGGTCGCCGCCCAGTACCACCGCATCGACGGCGTCAACGACACCGCCGGGCACCTCCAACCGCGACAGGCCCAACGGCAGGACGAACTGACCGCACATCTCCAGGCCGCGGTCCCGCTCGCGAACGAGGGATATACGCGCGCGACCGACGCGGCCCAGGCCCTCGACGCCGCCGAACAGCGCCGCCGACGTGAGACAGGCCAGGCCCACGCAGGCACCTCCGCGTCACGCGACGAGGCTCGCACAGCTGCCATCGGCAGCCCGGCTACAGGACTGAGTCCGGCGCAGCGCGGAGCGCTGCGGATGATCCGCCGCGGGTACGCCCGCCTGCACGAGAACGAGGCCGGGAAGCGACGTATCGAAACGGGCACGTCCACAAAGATCACCATGGCGACCTACGAATCCCTGCGCGGCCGAGGACTCATCAACTCGGAGTCCGGCGGCCGTCTCCTCTACTCAGGCCGCCGCCTGCTCCTTACCCACGCCGGTGAACAAGCCCTGGTAGGCCTCGAATCTGCACCCAGCGTCCGGCCCCCTCTGCCTGGCAGGCCTGCCACCACATCCTCGGCCGCCGACCGGCAGGTGCGGCGATGAGCCGTCACGCAGACCATGACCGGGTCATGGTCTCGCCGCGCTACATGGCGGGCGCCGGGACCGGTTCGCCGATGTACTCGGTCCCCTGAGATCCACCTCTTCGGATGGCGTCACGACCACGACCCGGCCACCGGGAACGTCACCATCGACAGCCCCGACGGCAGCACCTTCGTGGACTTCCGCCCGCTGCACCCGCTCGGACGCTGGGTGACCGTCACCCATCACGAGCCGTACTGGAAGGCGTCGTTCAGCCGGCAGGCACCGCTGGAAGCGGTCGCCGCCGTCACACAGGCCCTGCCGCAACTACTCGGTGACACCCGGCACAGCAACCGCATCCCAATCACGGACACGCCGCTGGACCAGCCCGCCGAACTGCACGACTGGGCGGTTGGCGACAAGGGAGTCCTCACCTCACCCGACCACTACTGCCGCCTGGAGCACACACCCGGCGAGGAGACCGCCTGGCAGGTCGAGCACCTCTTCTACGAGCACGCACCGCTCGCCACATTCACGCAGGACGCCCCCGAGATCCTCGTGCGCCAGTTCTTTACGTACTTGGCGACACCCATCGCGGTGGAGAGGTCGTTCGGGGACCTGCCCCCGAGTACCCGGCAGACACGCAGCGCGCTGATCACCCCGGTGCGCCCAGCCGGAGTGGACATCGAACTCGTGCATGCCCTCGACCAGATTCTCGGCTCTCCCGGCCGCCGCCGCTAAATCTCCTCTCCTGCGGAGTCCCCCTGACGAAGACCTGTTCACTTGAGCCCGCCGAGCAACTCCTAGCACTCGCTGCGGATTTCACCCGCTTCAATGACGCGCACATCCCCGCCGAACTCCACCGCCGCAAACCCGACCACTGTGCTGACGCAGCAGACGGATACCGCCCAGCACCTGGCACGGTCCGCTCTCGCCATCGCGGAAACCCTCGGCCACCAGCCGTCGATGTATCACAGCCCTGTCATCCGCGCGGTGTTCGCGCGCGTGCGTCAACTCGCCCACCTCGCGACCGACGCCGCAGACCACCTCATCGACGCCGTCGACATCCTCAACGACACCCGCGCGGGGCTCCCATCGAGCTGGGCGACGACTTCCTGGCCATCCTGACCGATCAGCAAGCCCGCCAGGAGGCAGGTCGGCACTTCAACCTCGTCGGCACCCTCACCGCCCTCGGAGCCACAGACACCCTGGCGACGGCGGAGACCTACATCGCCGAGCGGCGACACCGCGGCTTCCTCCCCACACATCAGCCGCCCGCCCTGAGCGCGGCCCAGAACACCGCCCTGCGCGCGATAGCCGGCGGCGATGTGGCCATCACCGACGGCAAGCCCGTCCTGCGCCGCGACGACCTCCGCGTCACCATCACCCCATCCGCTCCCTGGACCGGGGCATGATCCTCCGCCAGGACTGCCCGGACTGGTTCCGCGACGAGCGTCTTCACCTGAGTCCGGCCGGGCGCCGTGACCTCGCCGCCTCCTTCGCCCACCCCCGCCCGCCGCCCTGGCGACCACACACCCCGCACCCCTACGCCCCCATGGCACCTCAATGCCCGCCGCGGCCGGTGAACCCGTCCACGACCCGGCCCACCGCAGCCGTCCGGCGCTGGTGAGCCGCCCATCTCCGGGAGATCGCACGCCCTCCGATACACCCACTCCCCACGACATCGCCCGCGCACTCGCCGACCTGCTCCAGCCCGGCGCCGCGCCCCGCGACGTGACCGTCTCCTTCGCCGCCCGCCGACAGGCCCCTGTCGAATACCGCGACCGCAGCCGGGGCGGACCCGTACCAGCCTTCGCCCAGGCGCTGCACGCCGCTCTCTACGGCCTTCCCTCGCACGACGCGCCGCTGCCCGACTCCCTCAGCAAGCTTCTGCAGGCCACGCACACCGCGACTGCTCCCGAGCAAGAAACGGCCACGCTGCGGCACGTCGCCGAGCAGATACGCGATGCCGCCGAGATCATTCGGCGCTACCAATACCAAGCCCAGTGGGAGCGGCTCCCTACCGAGGCCGCCCAGCAGCTCGCCGCCGCTCACGACCAGGCCCAGCTTCTCGCCCAGGCCCTCGATCACGCGGCCCCGGCCTTCAGCCTCCAGCCCACCGCAACGGCCACGCCCCGTGCTCAGGCGCCCCAGGGACGGAGCCTTCCCGTGGACCGCCCGCCGTCACCAGCCCCACGCCACCGCTGAGTCCCGCCAGCCCCCTCTCGCACCACGCCCCCAGCCGCAGTGGGGCCGCGATGGAGTGCAACGCCTCCAATTTCCTCACACCCAGGACCGACCCATTTCAGATAAGCCTCAGTTCCGCGCCCTGTCCCTGGGCGCCGGAGTCCAGTCCAGCACCCTGCTCGCCCTGTCTTCCGAAGGCATTCTCCCCAGAGTCGATTACGCGATTTTCGCCGACACCGGCTGGGAACCCAAGGCGGTTTACGTCCACCTCGACCGCCTAGAAAAAGAAATAGCCGCACCGGCCGGAATACCCATACTTCGCGTATCGGCCGGGAATATCCGCGATGACGCCCTCAATCCAGATCGCCGGTTCGCATCCATGCCTCTCCACATCCTCAATCAGGACGGGCGACCTGGAATGACGCGACGGCAGTGCTCCGTTATCTGCACCTCCTCAGGCTCGTTGATCGCGTGACCGACGCACGTGATCAAGGAGTGTGGAGTGGATATCCGACAGGAACTGATGGAGGGACGTGCTGTCGTCCCCTCGGCCGGGGCAGTTGTACCGGCCGAGGGGCAGCACCCTCCGTACATCGTCGTCAACGGCTTTGGTAGTGAAGTGGAGCCGGCGACCGCGTACTTGAAAGACCTGGCTCTGGGCGACTGCAGTCCACTGACCGGTCGGAGCTACGCATACGGCCTCCTGCGCTGGTTCCGGCTGTTGTGGCTGCTGGGCACGGCATGGGAGAAGGCGACGGAGGCCGAAGTCGCGGTCCTTGCGGGATGGCTGCGGTCGGCCCGTAATCCGCAGCGTCAGCGGAGCTCGTCCCAGAGCAGCGCGGCGGGAGCCGTGAATATCCGTACAGGCAAGGCCAGTCTGGGCCCGGGGTACGCGCCGCGAACGATCAACCATGCGTTGTCAGTCGTCAGCGGGTTCTACGAGTTCCACGGGCATCAGGGCCGCGGGCCGGTCGTGAACCCGGTGCCAGCCTCGCCGCAGCGTCGGCGGGTACTCGGCCATCGCAGCCCCCTGGAGCTGGCGCCCGTGCTGGGCAGGGCACGGCTGCGGCAGAAGGTTGCTGACCGGCCGCCGCGGTCTATCCCGGATTTGCTCTGGGACGAGCTGTTCGCCGCTATGGGCTGTGAGCGCGACCGGGCGCTGCTCGACTTCTACGTCTCCAGCGGTGCAAGGGCGGAGGAACTCCTCGGGGTGGGCCTGCAGGACATCGACTGGTCCGGCCAGAAGGTCTACGTCATCTCCAAGGGCACCCTAGCCCGCGAGGCGGTACCCGCTTCCCCGGCAGCGTTCCTGAGGCTGGCCAGCTACCTCGATCAACGCGGAACTCCTCCCCCAGGCGAACCGGTCTGGCGGACCCGGCACGGACAGGACCGGCCACTGAGCTACTGGGCGATGCGACGAATCATCCAGCGGGCCAACACCAGGCTCGGGACGAACTGGTCGCTCCACGACATGCGGCACACGGCCGCCTACCGCATGGCCAACGGCGGCACGCTCAAGCTGGAAGAGGTCCAGGCCGTCCTGCGGCACGCGAACATCCAGACCACTAACCGGTACCTGACCGTCCGCGTCGAGGAACTCTTCGACGTGATGGCCGCGCACTACGCCAAGCCGCGCACACCCACCCACTACGCGGTCGGCTACGACCCGTCCGACATCGCGGCGGTGTTCGGTGCCTGAGGCCACGACCTCCCTGCCGGCCACGGGCCGCACCCGTCGGCATGAGTACGCCGACAAGGAACTGAGCTTTCCCAGCCGCTTCATCTCCGGTTCTCTGGAAGCGGCACCCGCGGTCGCCGCCACGCTCCCGCGGCCCCACGGGGACCTGAGCACGGCTTCCGCGCAGGGCATCGCTGAAGTCGTACGCGACATCGGGCAGATGTCCGCCAACACCCGCAGCAAGCGGGTCCAGGTGACGCGGACGATGCTCGACTACCTGAGCGACTTTCCCGGAGGCACCTGGCAAGAACGCTGGGACGCCTGCCCGATCGCGCCTGGCGGTATCAACTCCAGCGACCTCAGCCAGGAGCTCGGCTTCGGCCGGGACCTGAACACCGGCCTGCGCTCCCTGATCTGCCTGCGGGTGCTCCAGCCGTCCTTGAGAGCCTTCCGCAGCCAGACCTTCCCCAGCTTCGCCACGCCGTTCCACGAGGCGCAGAACGACCCACTACTCGACGCCTTCCACGACCGCGTCCAGGCACATGACATGTCCTGGCAGCACAAGCGCAACGCGCTCAACGACATCTGCGCCCTGCTTGCTGTCCAGGGCGTCTCACTGTCCGATGTCACCCCGGCGGCCATGCTGCACCACGGACATGAGAGCCGACGGGCCGCAGTCGCCCTCGGGCTGGGCGAGGCACGGAAGGTCGTCTTCCCTGGGATCGGCGCCTGGAACGTCCTGCACGCCATGGAGCACTTCCCGCTCGGCACCCCAACCACGCTGCGGGGGGCGCTCACCCGCGGCCAGCTCAGCGTCGAGGACCTGATCGACCGCTACCCGATCCGCAACCAGGGCATCCGCCAACTCCTGATCGACTACTGCAGCCGCCGCATGGTCGAGACCGACTACGCCACCTTGTCGCACATCTGCTACCTGCTGGGATCGATGTTCTGGCGCAAGGTCGAGCAGATCAACCCCGACCAAGCCGACCTGCGCCTCACCCCCGAGACCTATGCGGCCTGGCGCCAAGCGATCACCATCCGGGATGACGGCAAGCCCCGCCGACAGCAGGACGACATCATCATCACCGTCCGCAGCCTCTACCTCGACCTGCACACCTGGGCCGCGCAGGAACCCGAACGATGGGCCCACTGGGTCGTCCCCTGCCCCATTCCGCCGGGAGAACTACGAGGAGTGGGCAAGCGCCGACGTCGCCACGACGAGCGCACTGCTGACCGAACCCGCCAGCGACAGCCCCTTCTGCCGGTCCTCGCCGAGCACGTCGAGAACCGCTACGACCACGCCCGCAGGTTGCTGGAGCAGGCGACGAGCACACCTGACGGCATCCGCTTCGTCCTGGACGGCACGAGCTACCGGCGGACCGTGACCGAGTCCGACCGAAAGATCGCACGCCACGAGACACCGCCCGTCAAGGTCACCGACGAGGCAACCGGCCGGCTCATCCACATCACGACCGATGAGGAGACGGCGTTCTGGGACTGGGCCAGTATTGAGGTGCTGCGGCACTCCGGCATCCGCATCGAGGAGATGTGCGAGCTCAGCCACCTCAGCATCCGGCAATACCAGCGCCCCAGCGGCGAAGTCGTCGGCCTGCTCGTGATCGCACCGTCCAAGACTGACCGGGAACGCGTCATCCCTATGTCGCCCGAGCTGTTCCACGTCATCGCCTGCCTCATCCGCCGCCACACCCGCGACGGACATTCGATCCCGCTGGTCAGCCGCTACGACCCGCACGACAAGCTCTGGAGCACCCCTTTGCCGTTCCTGTTCCAGCGTCGCATCGGCGCCAACCGCGGGGTGATTGGCGCCAACACCGTCCTCAACATGATCCGGCGCCGCTGCGAGGCTCTCGGCGAGACGCACCCTGGCTTCCGGGACCTGCACTTCACCCCGCACGACTTCCGCCGGATCTTCGCCACCGAACTGGTCAACAGCGGACTACCCATCCACATCGGAGCGGCCCTGCTCGGACACCTCAACATCCAAACCACCCGTGGTTACGTCGCAGTCTTCGACGAAGACGTCATCCGCCACTACGTCACCCACCTCGACAACCGACGCAAGATCCGCCCCAGCGACGAGTACCGCCCCGCCAGCACCGAAGAGTGGGATGAATTCACCGAGCACTTCGACAAGCGCAAGGTCGAACTCGGCTCCTGCGGCCGCCCCTACGGAACCCCCTGCCAGCACGAGCACGCCTGCATCCGCTGCCCGATGCTGCACGTCAACCCAAAGATGCTGGGCCGCCTCGACGAACTCGAGAAGGACCTCCTCGCCCGTCGGGACAGGGCCGAGCGGGAAGGCTGGGCCGGTGAGATCGAAGGACTGAACCTCACCCTCGCCCTCCTACGCTCCAAGCGCGAGGAGTCTCAGCGCATGGCACGCCGACCAGCCGTCGACCTCGGTATCCCCAAGCCCCGGCCTCGTACCCTCAGAGCCCAGGAGTGATGCGGGCGCTCACGGCGCACGAGATTCACGTCGTCGCGCTGGCCCACTCCTCGGTATTCCGATGCAGGCCCAGACCCACGGCCGTGAACTCATCCTCCCGCTCACGCACGCGGACACCAAGTTCGCGCAGAGCGCGGCAGACGGGCGTGCCCGCATCTGGGGGCAGTTCGCCTTCGGCAAGGTGAAGCGGGCCCAGCACGAGCCGCCCATTGCGCCAGACCGCCACGTTCTCCTCGCCTGCACCTCCGAAGTACTCGGATTCCACATACGCGACGGAGCCTTCCATCGACCACGCGGCCAGCACACGGTCGAAGCCAGGCGGAAGGCTCCAGAAGTCGCCACGGCGCGGCTGATCAGCGTCGGCCACTGCCTCGGAGAAGGCATCAGACAGAGGCAGCAACGCCAGACCTTGCTGCAGATCAGCGACGCACGCCGACGGAAGACCACCGGTCACCGCAGCCAACAGGCCGCTCCCCGCGATCACTGCCTTGAGGTCATAGCTCAACCCACTCACCCTCCCCAACACTCGTCATCGCACTGATCTTGGCACCTCGCGCCCCCAAGCGGCGCCGCCCTCAGGCGCCGACATCGAGCCGCCCGCATCCCCTACTCCACGGAGCCCCATTGCCCAACCACATACCCCTGGTCACCCGAACGAATGAAGTGCAGAGAAGTACCGGCGAATATAAGGTGAAGCCGATCAAGCAGAGGGTTCGTGAACTGCTCGGCTACCCCTACCCTGCACGCATCCCGAAGAACATTTTCGTCGAGCAGTGGGTGGGAATCTCCAAGGATGAATTCCATCGCGCGAAGGACGCCGACGTCAAGTATATGCGTAATCGGCATCCTCTACTGGACCTGTCATGGAACAGGTCCGACTGCATACGATATCTGACCTCGCTCGGGCTTGCCGATACGCCGAAATCCAGTTGCCTGGGCTGCCCCTTTCACGGAAACGCGCAGTGGCGGCATATACGCGACGCCTCCCCGTCGGAGTGGGCAGACGTCGTCGAATTCGACGCGGCCATCCGGCGGGGAAACGCCCGCGCCAATGCGTCGGGCAGCCGCCTGCTCGGCGAGGCGTTCCTGCACCGCTCCCGCGTACCGCTGAGCCGGGCGCCGATCGACCACGTCACCGCAGCCGAGCGAGCCGCCCAGCAGATCACCGCGGACGAGGCCAACGTCCTGGAGAACGGTGTCGAAGACGGCTGCTCGCCCTGGGCGTGCCGCGGTGACACCGATGCGCTGGCACAGGACGACTTCGGGCTGGCCACGTGATACTCGACCTCTTCGCGGGTCCGGGCGGCTGGAGCAGGGCACTGCACGTCCTCGGTGCCCGCGACGTCGGGCTGGAGTGGGACCCGTGGGCATGCAAGACCCGCCGTGCGGCTGGGCAGTTGACCATCCGGGCGGACGTTGCGATGTATCCGACCTGGCCGTTCGTCGGCCGCACCCGCGGTGTAATCGCCTCTCCGCCCTGTCAGGCATGGAGCATGGCCGGCAAGCGTCTGGGGCTGCTCGACCGGCCACTGGTGCACGCCGCGGTCGACGACCTGGCCGCCGGGCGCGACACCCGCGAGCGTCTCCTCGCCGCCTGCCGGGACGAGCGCTCCCTGCTCGCCGCCGAGCCGATGCGCTACCTCTACGCACTGAACACGGTCGGCGACCCCGACTGGGTCGCCATGGAGGAAGTCCCGGACGTCCTGCCGCTGTGGAAGCAGTACGCGGCCATCATGCGCGGGTGGGGATTCTCCGTCTGGTACGGCATCCTCAACGCCGCCGACTTCGGTGTTCCGCAGACCAGACGGCGGGCCATCCTCCTGGCCTCTCGCAGCCGGACGGCACAGCCGCCCACCCCCACGCACGCTCAACTCGCCGAGCCCGAATCACTGTTCGGGCCGGGCCGAACTCGCTGGGTCAGCATGGCCGAAGCACTGGGGTGGGGCGCGACCGACCGCCCGGTCCCCACCGTCTGCGCAGGCGGCGGCCCCGGCGGCGGGCCGGAGCCGTTCCCGTCGGGCTCCCGCAAGGCGTTGTCCGACGCCCGGGAGCGCGGCACCTGGACGCCCCGGCCGGACGGGATCGTCCTCGCCCCTCGTCGCGAAGGCACGAGGCGGTTGGCCGGACACGGCGGCCGTGAAGGCCATGCAGGCGCTCCTGTACCGAAGTTCACCGCCGACGCCCACCGCTGGTCCTGGTCCCTGCGCAACAACAGCCAAGCCAACGCCACCGTCCGTCCGCTGTCGGAGCCGGCCGGCACGCTGTTCTTCGGTCACCGTGCGAACGAGTGCACGTGGGTCGCCGAACCCGCCACACCTCCGGCCGAGAACGCCGACGCGCTGGCCGTTCCTCAGCCGATCCGGATCACGGCCGAAGAGGCCGGGGTATTGCAGACGTTCCCCACCAACTACCCCTGGGCCGGAAACAAAGGCCAGCAGTTCTCTCAGATCGGCAATGCTGTGCCGCCGCTCCTTGCGGGCCATCTCCTGGCCCCGCATCTCGGCGTCACCCTCGACCCCGACGACTTCACCCTCGCCGCCTGATGCCCCACACCCCCGAACCCGACGACGGCCTCGACACCCCCGCACCGCCCCCGCCCGTTTTCCACGTCGAGCAAGCCCTCCTCGGCGCCCTACTCCTCGACCCGCACCGTGCGGACGACGTGAGCGGCATCACCGCCGACTCCTTCTCCACCGCCGCACACGCCGCCCTATACGGCGCGATCATCACGCTGCCGCGGCCCGATCCCGCCGCGCACGCGAGGAGCACCCAGTGGCTCGACCGCGTACTCGCCACGGCGCGGGAGCAGGCGCGAGGGCTGACCGCTGCCTACGTGCATGCCCTTGTCCAGGTCTGTCCCTGGCCCAGCCACGCCCGCGCCTATGCCCGGATGGTCGAGGCCGAGCACGCCCGGCGTCGCCTTCAGACGGCAGCCGGACGCCTCGTCCGCACCGCCCACGATCTCTCCCTCCCGCACCCCGTACCAACGGCCCTCACCGAGGCCGACGCGCTCGCCACGGTTGTGGACAACATCGCTCACCGCTTCCCGCCCCGCGCAGGCGTGCTGCCCCGCACCACGACACCGCCGTCCCTCGCTCGCGAGCATGCAGAGGCCGGCGAGGAGGAGCAGCTCCTCCTCGCCGCCGCCACGGCCCACCCCGCCGACATCGACTCTGTCGGGTGGCTGCTCGCCGACGACTTCACCGTGCCGCTGCACGCCGGATTGTGGCAGTGCCTGACGGCCTTGGCCCGCCGCCAGGAGCCGGTCGACCCCGTCACGGTCCTGTGGGAGGCCCAGCAGCGCGGCCTGCTGGACAACGGCAACGAACCGGGCGAGGTCCTGCGCATGCTGGCCGAACCCGCCGGATCCGTCGAGCACTGGAGCGAACACGTCCTGGAACGCGCTCTCCTGGCCGCCGCCGAACACACCGGCCAGCGCATCGAGGCGTACGCCGGCGACCCGGCGAACACCCCGTTCCAACTCGTCATCGCAGCCCGCCGCGCCCTCGTCGACATCGCAGCCGTCCGCACGCGCTGGCAGCACGCCACCGGAGCCACCCCTCCGCAACGCCGACGTCCCGCGCCCACTACCCGCGCCGGCCCCCCGACGACCAGGGCCGCGCACGCCGCCCGGGTCACAGGCGCAACTCGATAGCCGCGACTACGCCGTTGGCCAGACCCAAAGGTCCGGCCAACGGCAGAACAGAGACCCCACGTGACTCCCGCCATCGACGCACACGTCCGACTCGACACCCACCCCACTCACCCGAGCGCCGTGCAGGCCGTCCTGACCGGCACCCAGGCCCGCGTCGCCCTCCTGGCGCTGGAAGCCGCCGACTGGAGCGTCGCCGCCACCAACGTCCTGGTTCTGGCCCGCATTGATCACGAGGAGCCCTATTGGGCCAATGACGCAGCCAGGCATCTGCGTTCCGAAGGCATCAGCGTCGAGATCACCCCGCGACTCCAGGAGGCCATCGACGAGGAGTGGACCTGGGCGGGCTACCCGATGCCGTGGTGCACCCGCAGCGAGATCCGCGAAATATCCAATCAGGCACAGAAGATCCACGACGACATCCGCCACGGTCAGCTGCTCATCCACGCCCACGCCCCGGACGGCCACACCACCGTCGCGGTCGGCACCTATCTGCACCGGGGCGGCAAGTCCGTCTACCTGCACGGCGAGGACCACCTGCGTCAGATTGCCGACACCTTCGACTCGCCCGCAGAGGCGCTGACGGCCTTCGAGAAGGTCCACGCGGCCAAGATGCGCCCCGGATCGGCTCCCCTGACCGACACCGAGCGCGCCGCCATCGCAGCACGCTCCGTCATCGACGCCACCACAGCCATCTCCGAACCATCCCGCCCTGAGCCGGAGACCGTCCCCGCCTACCTGGCCGACGCCGGCGACCACGACGCGCTCCTGGATAGCCTCCTCAACACGTACTGCGAGTTCGAGAAGTGGCGCACTTGGTCGGATGACACGACCCACGTCATCCACGAATCGCAGACTCTGCGCATCGAACACATCCACGACACTCAAGCCCGCGACACAGCCTGGACCGTGGCCGCCTACGAGACGCCCGTCTCCGACCGCATGTGGCACCTCACCGCCACCAGCGACACCCCCGCCCCGGTACTTCAGGCGCTCCTGGTCCATCTCGGCGACGGCGAAGACTGGGACGAGGTTATCGCCACGCCGGTGGACGAGGAGACGATCACCGACGCCATTCGGCCGCTCACCGAGGCCGGATGGACCACACCTTGACCGGGTACGGAATCCGCTGGACATCCCCCAACGGCGAAGCAGGCGTGCAGTTCGACCCACTGTCAGCGCAGCATGCCCACAACTCGACTGTCTGGAGCATCTGGGCCGGCTCCGCCCCGAACCAGCCCACCTGGGCCATCACCGCGTCCCCGCACGCCCCGAGTTCGCTGCTGGCGACTCTCACAGAAACTCTGGCCCAGGAGACCGACACACGTGCGGCCAAGCCGGGTCGCAAGCACGGAGCCGACCTCACTGCGAATGCCCCGGCGGCTCCGACGGCCGGCGCCAGCCTTCCCACCCCTCGTTCACGATGATCATCGGCCCGTAAGAGCGGGGCAACATAGCGTGGGACCACCAGTTGGCCAAACCGGCGATCACTGGGTTAACGCGGCGAAGGCAGTGTCCACCCTCTCAGGTGTCTCGCTCTCGCAGGGCTGCTGACGCCTTACGCCTGTCTGGCGGCTTGGCCGCCTGTCTCGGTTGCCAGGCGGCGGCAGCCATTCACGCCGCCGCGTAGCTCGCTCGAAACATATCCTGCGCCCGCTCCACGTCCCTCGGCGTACGAAGCTGAACCTCCAGGTCGCCCGTCCCGTGGTGACCGAGACCAGACACGTCCCGAGTAAAGCCCGGAACGAGGTCGACGCCCTTCGGGTTGACCTTGAGGTAGACCAGCAACTTGGTCCGCTGCGGCGGGCACAGGCAGGCGAAGTTCCGCAGCCGCTGATACGCCCGGTACTGCTTGCGCTCCACGCGGTTCACGCCGTCTCCAAGCCCGAGGAGAACCTCGTCGACCGCGCCCGTCAGCTCCGCCATCGCCGAGCCCTGGACGCCCGCCACCGCCTGGGCAACCGAATGGCGCCGTGCCCGGTGCGACGCCTGCATGGCGCTGCTGACGGATGCCACAGTCTCAAGGCCGAGCAACTCGCTGCCGAAGAGCCGGTAGCGGACCAGATCAATCGAGCGTCGATGCTCGCGCACGGCGTGCACGTCATAACGGGTGAAGTCGCCTGCGATGCAGATCAGGCGCGGGCCGCTCCACAGGACCTGCGACACGGCCGTCACCCCGAGCCGGTCGCGGACCAGGTGCTCGAACTCGGCGCGGTGATCCATCAACCAGGCCAGGTAGAACAGGCCCTGGTTGATCACGCCGGCATCCGTGCCGCGTTTGTACTCGACGATGACCGGCGATCCGTTCTCGTCCAGACCGAGCGAGTCGATCCGGCCCCCGTGCAGCGGTCCGGTACCGTACTCGCTCGCCAGGAACCGGACTCCCAGCAGCGTCTCCATATTCGCCTCTACGAGACCCTGCACATCTGACTCGACCTCAGCAAGACGCGGCATCACCTCCGCCATGCCGCTATTCGTCGTGTCCGTGCGGAACAGCCTCAGTCCCGACACCTCCCCCTTCTCTACGCAGAGATCACCAACGCCGATGAGCGCGCGATTGTTTCCACGAGAGGCGCCGGAGGCGTGGAGGCATGTAAGACGGACGGCATCCGCGTCGTCGCTCTGGCCGGAGAGATCGACCACCAGACGGGCAGCATCCTGAGCGCGGCACTCGATCCGGCAAGCGCGCCCACCGCGCGCATTGCCATTGATCTGCGCCAGGTCTCCTTCATGGACTCCAGCGGGATCAACATTCTCGTCACGGCTCACAACGCCCTCACCGAAGCAGGCGGATGGCTGCGTCTGGCAGCCCCCACCGAAGCCGTGATGCGCGCCCTCCACATCGTCGGCATCGACTCCGTCATCGGCACCAGCGACACCCTCGAGCAGGCCCTCAGCCACTGACACGGCGGATCATCGCGGCCAAAGGCGGGGAACCGGGCGAGGGCCGCTGCGCGCTGACTGTCTCGTATCCCCACCTCTCGTAGAGGCGGTGCACCTTGCCATTGCCGGCGGTCGGGTTCACAAGCAGGCTGACCCGCTGTTCGGGTCGATGGGCGAGGAGTTCGTCGTGGATGCGCCGGGCGGTTCCGGTTCCGCGCCATGGTGTGCGCACCATGATTTCCTTCAGCGCGATGGCCGGGGCAGCGGTCAGCTGGTCGGGCAGGGGCGGGTCCATGCGGTTCCACCAGCGGTTTCCGGGCTCGACGGTGTTGCAGTATGCGTATCCGACCGCCTCTGTGCCCTCGTAGCCGATGACCACCTCGAAGCCGGCCTCGGTGGCATGGCGGTCAAGGCGCTCGGCATAGGCGTCGACCGCGTAGTGGGGCAGATGGAGGAGCGGGGCCCGGACGTCGGCGTACACGTCGAGGAGGTCCTTGCGCACGCAGACGATGTCGGTGTGGTGGCGCAATTCGACGCCGGGCGCGGTGGTCATATGGGAAGGGCCTTCCGGTAGTCGTGGAGGTAACTGGCCCAGGTTCGGGCCGCGTTGCTGTCCGGGGCGGTGGAGTTCAGCTTCGTGGTGAAAGTGTCCAGCATCGCGATCACGCGCGGGTGGTGGCCGTTGTTGCTGGGGACCGACATGGCGGTGGAGACGGCGTGATCCAGGTCGCCCTGGCCGAGCTGGGCTCGGGCCACGCGGACGGTCATGATGGCGCGGCTTCGCTCCATGTGGGGCTGCAGGTAGGCGAGGCTGCGGTGGCCCTCGGCTTCGGCGCGCTCGTACTGGCCGAGGGCGAGATGGGCTACGGAACTGAGGCTGTCGATCTCGCTCGGGCCGAAGAACGCCGTTATCCATACGGGGCGCGGAGTGTAGGCGTCAGCACGGTCCAGAGCTTCACTGGCATATCCGATACAACGGTCGGTCATGCTGGCGCTGCCCGCCAGACCCAGGATCGCGGCGTGCCGGGCATGCCCCAAGGACGCGAACATGGGGTCCCGGCGGGTAATCGCGAGGTTGCGGGCCACGTCGTTGGCGGCCAGGGCGTCGGCAGGTCGGCCCATATGTCGGTAGAGGCTTCCCGCGTGCGACCAGATACGGAACTGGATGCCCTGCTCTCCACTCATCGCGGCCAGACCGGAAGCCCTGTTGAGATGGTTCTGTGCGGCCCCGAAGCGTTTGCCGTCGATGGCCGCCCACATCGCCGAGGACATGAACGACGCCGCACACGCGTAGAGAGAGCTCCGGACGCGCTGGCTCGCGCTGTGATCCTGCTGGAGGCGTAAGGCTTCCTCCGACAGCGCGATCGCCCTTTGCTCCACCCGGAGTTGCCCGCCACGGTGGTGGTCGCGCACGACGAGGTCGGCGAAGCGGGCGTTCAAGCGCTCGACGTCGCCGCGGCCGAGCCGACCCGCGGCAACCGTGTTGGTGGGGGTAAGGGCCAGGGCAGTGCCGGTGGCGGCGGTCATGAATGCGCGGCGGAGCACGGGGTCATCCTCCGGGTGTACAGGTGGGATGGGCTCGCCCCGGGGCACGAACCCCAGGGAGCGGACGGGGCGGCCTGAGACGGCCTCCAATGCCAGCCGCTGACGTAGCTGCGGCCACCGGGTCTCGCCGGACAGCCAACGGAACACATTGCGCTCCGATGTCTCGCCGATCTTCCCAGTGATCTCGCCTACGGCCTTGTTGACCTGGTCGGCTACCGCGTCGGGGCTGATGTCATGCGCGTCCATCCAGGCAGCGAGTGCCTTGTTTCTCGCCCGTTTCATGCCCTCACCGTAAGGCGGGACGGCACAAGCGAAAGGTAAACGGCCTACCAAGTCGTCAGTAGCGAGGCAGGCAGGCTACACGTTGTTCGTCATGGTCCCAGCGCGCGACGGGCGGTTGTCTGTCCGTACGACATACCGCGCCCCCTCGTCCCACGGAGGTATCGGCCATGCCTGCCGAGACATTCAGCACCGCCTCCGGCTCGTTCTGCATCGGTGATCTCGTTTGCGGGACAACGGACGTGGCGCCAGACCCACGAGACGTGGGAAAGCGGAGCCACCCAGGGACGCAATGGTGCAGCTCGGTTTCGGCTGAGCTGACGTGGCCCAGGGCTTCGGCTGGCTCGCGGCAGGCCTGTGATGAGACCGCAATTTTGCTCCACCAACGTGAGGTCACAGCTGCCACGTACGACGACGCGGCGGCCCCCACCTTCTGCGCTACAGGTGCGCCAGCGCAGCAGCACCGACGAACTCGGTGCAGTCGAAGCGGCCACCCTTCCCCTCGCCCCGCATTCGGAGAGGCCCGATGAAAATCAGTGACACCGGAAGAGCTGTCCACGGGCAGGTGACGCACAGCACCGAGGACGGCGATGTGCCCCCTGCTCCCTCCAGCCCGATCGCCTTCTGGCCTTCCGTGCATCAGGTAGTACCGCTCCGCCGTGACACGACGTACGACTTGAATACGGACAGGGCTCGCATGCCGGTGGAGATCCAGTTCGTCGATGGGTCCACGGTCCGTACGGAGATGGTCCTCAACCCGTCTCAGCTGCACGCCGCAGGCATCCAGATCGAGCGGGCCATTCTCGCCCGTGAGGCCGCGCGTTTCCGTCCGTCAGGCCCGTCGTGAGGGGCCGCCATCGGCTGGAAGTCGACAGTGATGTGGTCGCGGCCGTCGCATGGTGGGCAGCGATTGCGGCCGGATTCGGCTTGCTCGGAGCGAGCGTCAGTCACGAGATCACGGACCGACCGTCCAGCCCAGGGGCCGCCGTTTCCGTACCGGAGAAGGTCCCAACCAGTGACAGGCCCAATGGATCCCTCCGGCCCCGGACCTCATGATCCACCAGACAGACCAGGCTTCCGGACAGCGCCACCGGGTTCGTCCACTGGCCCTTGCCGGGGCCGTGCGACGCACCTCGTTCCTCACGTACACGGTGTGGCTTCTCGGTCGCTTCGAGCCAGAGCCACCAGCCCGCCCTCTCTCCCCGCTCAACTTCCCGAGGAGCCCGTGGAATGTACGCGATTGGTATGTGCGTGGATGAGCGTTACCTTCTGCCATCGCTGGTCACGCTCACATCGCTGGCCGACGGCCTTGACACCGCGGCCCGGCGCGATGTGGCGCTGCGGGTCCTGACGTTGGATCTCAGCCGTCAGCACGCCGAGACCATGGCGGCCGTGGCCAAGCGGTGCGGGTTCGGCTCGTTCGGCCTCGACTACCGCCGCCCTGACCCGGTCAGTGTGATGGACGACGCCTCGTACATCACGGTCACTACTTATCTGCGGTTCCAGTTCACGTCGTCGTTCGTTGGCCGCTCGCATCTGATCTACGTGGACGCCGACGTGTTGGTTACGGGAGATCTGTCGGTCCCGCTGCACGGGTTGCCGGCGGACCGAGTGGGAGCGGTACGCGATGAGTTCAACTGGTCCGTCGGCCAGTGCCCGGCGCTGCCCGGTGTCACTGAGAGGTGGCCACAGCTGTACGGCCGGCCCTACGTAAACGCAGGGATGTTGTGGCTGCCCGTCGCCCTCTTACCGAGGCTGCGCGCGGGGGTCGAGAAGGCCCTGGTCCAGGGGCGTCGCCACATTCTCCACAACGACCAGGACGCCCTGAACTTGTGGCTGTTGGAGACCGGGGCAGCCCATCCCGTACCCGGGGAGTTCAACCGGTTCGAGCTCGGCAGGTTCCTGGAACGTGGCGACTGGGTCCGGCGCGTCATCCACCGTCCGCTGCGATCGGACGCCACCGCCTTGCACTTCGTGGGTGAGCACAAGCCGTGGCAGGCATCGTGCCCGAACACCGACGATGTCCGTAGGTATCGGGCACATGCCGTCCGGGCGTTGCGGTTCGTGGGCCGTCTCGGGGACCAGTCCATCGGTGTCCCGGGCGGTATGTGGTGAGCGTTCGTTTTCCCGCCGTGGAGCGGGCCTGTCGGATGCTGATGGGAAGCAGCCCTCTGCTGATGGCCCGCACCCGGACGGGTCCTGCCTCGTCGGTGTATCGAGTGACGCTTGCTGATGGCCGCCGGGTGGTGGTCAAGCTGTTCGCCGAATCCTGTGCCCACACAGCGGAGGGTGAGGCGCGCATGCTGCGGGCGGTGGCGGTCTCTGGCCGGACTGCCGTGCCCGAGGTTCTGGCGGCCGGCCGTGTTCCGGGATTTGCGGGGACGGCGCTGATCAGTCAGGACGTCGGAGACGTCACCCTGGGCGGCCTCGTCCGTGCCGGCTCGATAACTCCCGAACGGGCGTTGAGACGATTGGGCACTCTTCTGGCCGCCTTCCATGCCATTCCCGCTCCGACCGGTGCACGGATGGCTCCCGGGGTCATCGAACAGGCCGGCGCCGTAGTCAGTCGTTGTCCGGACGGGCTGGCGTCACGGATCGCACCGGCCCTGGAGGCCATCGCCGAACGCTGTGGGGACCGCGGCGGATTCGTCTGGTGTCACGGAGACTTGCACTGGGACAACGTGATCCCTGCAGCGGAGGGACGGGAGTACCTGACCGGCAGACGTCTGCCCGGGCTCCTCTCGGAGCGGCTGGTGGACTTCGAAGGTTCCACTCTGTGTGCTCCGGAGTACGACGTGGCCCAGACCTTGGTCACCTGTGACGCCTTCACGCCGACCGCCCGTACCAGGCTTACCGCCGCCTACTGGCGGCCGCTCGATGCTCGCCTCCTCGATGCCTTCACCGTCTTCCAAGCCGTACGGGGCTGGACTTTCGCAGCCCAGGTGGAGCAGCGCGACCGGGAGAAATGGGCCGCTCGGCTCCATCACGCACTGACCGACTTCCCCCACCAGGTACGTCCGTCTACTCCCGGCCCCGAAGGAGCGCGCCCATGAGCTCGCCGGAACTGTCGGTGATCATCCCCGCATTCAACGAGGCCGACTACTTGCCTCACTACCTGCCGACCGTGAAAGCCGCACTGCTGCACTGGGAGACGGCCACCGGTCAAAGCGGAGAGATCATCGTGGTGGACAACGCGAGCACCGATATGACCCCGCAGATCGCGACCCAGTTGGGGGCGCGCGTCGTCAGCGAGCCGATCCGCAGCATCGGGCAGGCCCGCAATACCGGAGCCCGGGCCGCCCACGGCCGCGTCCTGTTCTTCACCGACGCCGACGTGGCGGTGCCCCTGGAAGCCTTGGCCGTATCCATGCGCCTCATGCCGGAGGGGGCCTGCGTGGGCGGGGCGATACCGCCGCTCTACACACCAGCCCGCTTCGGAGCCCGGCTGCTGTGCGCGTTCTGGGATGCCTACCGCACCCGCAAGGGCGGAGCCCAAGGCGTGGCCCAGTTCTGCACCGCAGCCGTCTTCGCTGAACTGGGCGGCTACCGGGCCGACTTGCTCATGAGCGAGGACGTCGAGTTCTTTGCCCGCCTGACCGACCACGGTCACCGTACCGGTCAACCCGTGCGGATCGTCGACGAGTTGCGCGTGCGCCCCTCGACCCGCCGCTACGACCAGTGGTCCAGCTGGCGCATGTGGTGGTGGCAAAACCCCGTCACCGCCCGTCTCGCCCTGTCCTCGCCCCGGTTCTGGCGCCACTGGTACCAGTCCACAGTCCGCTGACCCCACCCTCATAAGGAGTCTGACGTGCCGAACCTGCCGGTACCCGACGGCCAAGGGATCTACTCCTTCGCCCACGACTTGGAGACCGCTCACCGCCACTGGATGGCAGCCTTGGCCTCCCCCGCAATCATGACGCCGGTCATGCAGGTCAAGGCTCCGGCCACCGGCGAGCGCTACCGTATCGAGGAGCGCCGCCCAGAGGGGCGCCCGGTCGTGGTGATCGAGCCGCACCATGACGACTTCGTCCTGTCAGCGTCCGGCCGGTTCCTGGCGCACCCGCGCCCGCTGACCGTGATCACGGTGTTCACCCGCTCCCGCAGCGTCCACCCGTCTCTGGAGGCCGCCTACCCGACCGTCAAGGCAGTCTCATCGATCCGGGAAGAGGAAGCCGCTGCCGCGCTGAGGCCGTTCGGCGCCCGTCGCATCCTGCTGGGGCACCGGGACGCCAGCCCTCCCTACCGGGCCTTCGACGATCAACGCGCACAGACGATCACCGCTGAACTCCGGACGATCCTGGCCGACCACCCGGGGGCGGAACTGCTTGGCCCGGCAGGTGTCACCCGCCACTCCGATCACCTCCTCGTCCACGAGGCAGCCCGCGCGCTGGGCTGCCGCTGGTACTGGGAAGACGTGGCGTTCTGGCCCACCTATGCGCTCGCCGGGTGCGACCGCGCCTTGTTCGAGCAGCGCACTGCGAAGACGCTGTGCCCCGAACTCACCGACATCACCGACGTCGTCCTGGACAAGCTCACGCTGCTGCGTCTCCACGGATCGCAGATGCACCCGCCCCGCAAGATGTACCGGCCCCTACGGCATGCCTGGACCGTCGCCGCCGATCTCATCGACCGGAACTCCGTCGACGCGGCCCGGTACGCAGAGCGGTTCTACCGGCTGGAGGACGTCGTATGACCACCGTCATCGCGTTCGAGGGACCCTCCTACGGCGGCAAGACCACCGCAATCGACCACCTCCGCAGCACGCTGGACCCGAACTGCGTGCTGTTCTGCGACTGCTACGTTCGCAGCATCCCCCACCGCCAGGACATACCCCGTCCCTCCACTCAGTCCGCCGACGAGCAGCTACGCGCGTTCGAGACATTCATGCGGATCGAAGAGGCCAGAGCCACTCTTCTCGCACGCCGGCCCAAGACGCGACTGGCGGTCCTGGACCGATCCGTGGACACCCTCCTGGCTCACGCCCACGCCCTGGACGCCATGTATGGATACGGGGTTCTGGACCGGGCCCGTTGGCGTCTTGGTGCGCTCCCGCACCTGCGCCCGGACCACACGCTGTACCTGGACACCTCCCCCGAAGTCCTCAGCCTGCGGCGTAAAGAGGCAGGGCACACCGCGGTCGAGCCGGAGTACTTCCTTCACGATGCGCAATTCCTCCACCACACCCGCGCCTACTTCTGCGCCCCCTCCCGCGCAGCCGCGTCGACCGTGGCTGCCGAGGTCACAGTCGTGCCCGGTGACGGCCCCAGGCACGACATCGCACAGGCCACGGAAGCGCTCGTCCGGTTCTGGGCGCCCTCATGACCGGGCCCACCGTCCTCTTCGGCTGGCGGCGCACTCCACCACCGCTCCTGGTCGGCGGCGCCGAGGTGTCGCAGCAACTCCTGGCCGAAGAGTTCGCCGCCGCCGGATGGACCACCGTCTACATCGGTTCGTTCGAGCCACCGTGGAACGCTCCATCGCAGCTCGACTCCCTCCGTTCTCACCTCGCCCGCGCTCACGTTCCGTTCGAGGAAACCGCTGGAGAGATGCGGTACCGCTGGAACGGCGTGGACTGCATGGCCGTGTCACAGCATCGGCTTGAACGAGCCTTCAGCCGCGCCATCCAAGCCCTCTCCCCACAACTCGTGATCACGTCGCAGGAGCGTGCTGCCGACCTCGCGGCCCTCGCCCGCCGAAGCGGCCACCAGGTCGCGGGCTGGCTTCACTCTGTCTCCCCCACCAGCCAGAACGTCCTACATGGCCGCCCGCACGTCGCTTTGGCCACATCCCGCTTCGTCGCAGACCGAATCCGCCCCGCAGCCGAAACCAAGACTGTGGTGTACTACCCGCCCTTCCGGCCTCCCTCAGCGAGCGCCGACAAACCCCTGGACCTCCGCCCTGGTCTCTCCCGCTCGCCAGCGGGCGGGCTCCTGATGGTCAACCCCGTCCCCGCGAAGGGCTCCGCACTTTTGCACGACCTGGTCCAGCTGCTACCCGCCGAACGGTTCACCCTGGTCGAAGGATGGTGGGACACCGCCAGCGACTTCGCTCGGTACCCCAACGTCACGTACGTGCCACGGACTTACGATATGGAACCCCTGTATGGGGCGCACCGGCTCCTGTTGGTGCCCTCGGTCGTCGAGGACGCGTTTCCCCGCGTCATCGTGGAGGCAGCCCTGCACGGATGTCCGGCCCTCGGCTCACGCCGGGGAGGCATCCCAGAAGCGATCGCAGGGGGCGGCCTGCTGCTGGCGCACGACGATGTCGGGGCCTGGGCCAAGGCCATCGAAGGCCGCGAGGGAGAAACCCTGGGCGGCAGAGCCCGGGAGCGGGCACTGCCGCTCGTGCGAGCGTGCTTGCCCGAACTCGCAGCGTTCGGGCTGCTGGGATGAGCGGGCGCGGCCTAAGGGGCGGCCTGGAATGCCGCCTGGACGTCGTCTCGGTGGCCGGTCCACCACACGAGCAGTTCCTCGTCGGCGAGGAATAGATCGTCGCAACCGGCATCGCCGCGGTCGTAGTGGAACTCCAACTGCCAGAAGTCCGTCATACGCTTCCACCACAGCCGCTCCACACCGTCCGCCAACTCCTCGGCGGTCAGAGGGAGGAGCGAGCGGTAGCCGGCTACGAACGCGGCGACGCGCTCCAGGTCGAACCGGCCGTCCACGCCGAACTGCACCTGTGCCGTGCGCGCGACCTCCTCGGCGTAAGGGCGTACCGCAAGCCGGTCCCAGTCCAAGATCGCCACCACGTGGGCGTCGTTCCACAACAGATTGCGGTATTGGAAGTCGCCGTGTGTCCATCCGTACGGGCCAACCGGCACGCTGCTCACCGGTCGTGCATCTGCGTGCTTGTCCAAGAGGATCTTGCGCTCCTGCAGAGCGTGGGCTGCCGCCTGGTCGAACGAGTCGGCCGAATCCTGCGGGATCAGCGTCAGCAGGCGATCGGCGGCTGCGGCGGCCTGGTCGGAGGCGGTGACCTTCGCCGTCGGCGACTGCTCCGGCAACGGCCCGGGCCCATGCCCCTTGAGACTGTCGTGGAGCCGAGCCAGCAGCACACCCAGCTCGTGAGCCTGCCCGGCAGCCAAGGCGATACCCGGCATGTGGACACCTTCCACCCACGGAAGTACGCAGTAGTGGTGGTCTGCGACCTCCACCACATGTTTTCCATCCAAAGTGGAGAGCGGCGCCGGGACAGGCAGTCCGTCGGCCGCCAGGTGAGACAGGACGCCCAGGTTCCGTCGCACCTTCGCCACGGGCATATCCGTGATCCGCTTGACCGCATAGCTGGCTCGCTCGGTGTCGATGCGCCAGTTGAGATTCATCAACCCCTCGGCCAGGAACCAGTGTTCGCGCACCTCGGGAAGGTCGAATGCCGCGGCAAGGTCCGGGAGAGCGCCGAGGAGAACGCGGTCGTGAAGTGTCTCGTCCGTCACCCGGCGCACCCTACGCCAGACCGCGCGGCCGTCTGCCGCATTCCACCATTCAGCCGCCGGCACCCCACGCCGCTATCCGCGGGATGCAGAGCACCAGCGGGCCTGGAACAACGCGGTATGCCTGCCCGGCCCACGCCATGAAGCTCAGGGCAAGGGCTACCTCCGACGTAATCAGCACCCACTGGACGACCACGCCAACAGCGACTTGCCGCGTTCGGCCACAGTGCCGCCCGGGGCTGCTCTGCGGACAGCAATAGCTGGGTGACTTCGTAGCTGTCGCAGGTGATTATCGCCCCTACTCCGGCTCCTCTCGCAGGAGGGGCTGCAGGCGGGTCATCCAGGCTGTGCGAGCCTCGGCCCATGCCTGTGGGCATGCGGTGGCGCGTGCGGAGGGCAACCGGCCCATGATTGTGAGGTCTTTGTTGTGGTCGGGGGCAAAGCCATAGAGGTAGCAGAGGTGATTTGCTGCGCGTACCGGGTTGGGGGAGTGCTCGTCTTTGCTGTCGGTTTGGTCTTCCGTGGCGGTGGTGAGTTCGTATGCTTCGGCGGCGGTGCGGAGCTGGCGTTCGCCGGTGGGATCGGTGCGCAGGAGCATGAGGGCGGCGAACTGGTCGGCGGCGTCTTCTTCCTGGCGGTTGGTGAGGGGCAGGTCCAGGAGGTCGATGAGGGCGTGTCCGGCTTCGTGGTAGAGGGTTTCGGTGGCGATGGCGGCGGTTTCGTCGTCGGCCGGGTGCCGTCCGGCGCTCTGGAAGAGGGCGCGGTCTTCGGTGGTGTCGTCGTAGCAGAGTTCGATGGTGTGGGTCTGCGGGTCGTAGGCGGACCCTTCTCCGTTGCAGGAGCGGCTGGCCACGATTATCAGCTGGTTGAGGGTGAGCAGGGTGTTGAGGGCATCTGTGGCGGTGGCGGCAATTTGTCGGTCGCGAAGGAATGACGCGGATGGCCGGTCGGCGGCGGTGGGTTCCTCATAGCGGATGGTGAAGCCGCTCCCGCTGGGACGGGCGGCCTCGGGGGCACGTCTGTCGCCGCCGTTCGTCGTGCAGGAAAGCAGGAGCGTCGCGCTCAGCCCTGCTCCGAGGATGTGCCGTATGCCTCGTGGTGCCATGACCGCATTCTCGGGCACGGCCTTGAAGTCCTCTACCAGCTTCCCCTTACGTGGAGTTGGCTGTGGTGGGCTGACTTGCGCATGGGGTGAAGACGTTTGTGCACCCTTCGACTTCGTGAGGAACTCCTGGAGCTGACCCACCAGAGCATCACCGAATACCGGCTCCCCAGCGCCGGCGAAGTCATGCCCCCTGCTGCAGGTCGCACCCTCCAAGACCGACAGCGAACGACTCCTGCTGGTCAGCCCGGAACTGGCGGACATCCTTTCCACCATCATCCGCCGCCTGCGAGGAAGCAGCCGCGCGATCCCGCTGGTCGCCTCCTACGACGTCCACGAGCGGGTCTGGAACCCGCCGATGCCGCTGCTGTTCCAACGCGATATCGGCACCGAACACCGCGCTTTCACTCCGACCGCGCTCCGCAAGCTTCTGATCAACGCGCTGGCCACCACGGGCCTGACCGATGCCGGCGGCGAACCGCTCGTCATTCCCCGCACGACTTCCGCAGGATCTGTGCTGGCAGCACGAGGGCGGGTGCGAGGGCGAGGACAGGTCGCCCTTCCAGGTGATACGAGCCCGAAATCTGGCCCGGGTCACCGCCGAGGGGCTTCCGCACGATCTACGATGCGATTGCGGCTTGACCACCGCTCCCCGGAGGCGATTCGGCCCTTGTACCGGCACTCCGAAGGCCAGCAGACGTGCTCTCGCGCGAGCGGAATCCCGCCATCGCCCCGCTTGGACCACCCCCACACCGACGGCCCCTCCGTCGGTTGTCCGGCGAGGCCGAGGAGCGACGAATCAAGCCGCTTCCCAGAGGCCGGCATCCAGAATACGGGCGGCCTTGGTGATGCTTCCCGGCATCAGGTGCCGATACGTTCGGTAAGTCTCCTCGATGGACTTGTGGCCCATCCACTCCGCCACGTCGGTGATGGGTATGCCGTTCCCAAGCGCATTCGAGGCGAAATAGTGCCGGAAGCTGTACATACCGACGCCATTCTCCGCGGGGAGGTCTGTGAAGAGCTTCTGCACACGACGGCGTTCCATCGGCTCCGTGTAGTGGCCGCTTGGGCCGCGTAGCAGGTAGCCGTCCTTGGTGGTGCCGTGCTGCTCCTCGTAGCGTTCCAACGCCTCCTTCACCGAGCGCGGGAGCGGAACCTCCCTGAACTCGCCCGCCTTGCGGTGCTTCAGCTTCGCCGGCTTGTGCGTGTTGGAGTGGATCTGCTCGTGCACCCGGTAGACGTCGTCCGCCACAACGTTGTTGACGTTCACCGCCCGGGCCTCACCGTTGCGCAGGCCGCAGCCGACCATCATGACGATCTCAAGCGCGAGGTGCTCGTCGGCGACAGTCAGCGCCTTCTTCACATAGGCGAGGGACGGGATAACCACCTTCTCGCGAACGTACTCCGGCTCTTGGACGCCCTTCACCGGGTCGTCTGCCATGGCACCTTTGCCGTAAGCGTCTCGCAAGATGGCCTTAAGGGTGCGGAATATGTTCACCTGATTCCCGCGACCGACCTTGTCGGCCTCCAGTACGTCCAAGAAGCGCTCGACGACGATCGGCGTGACCGAGTTCAGCTTTCGCGATCCGAGGCGGGGAACGATGTGCACATTGATCGAACTGTCGACGTGCTCGCCGGTGGAGTACTCCGTCATCTTGCGCTGCCGAGGTCGCCACTGCTTGGCGTATTCCTCGACCGTCTGCTGGCCCAGCTCGCGGCGGGCCTCGGCGACGGACGGCGCCGTGCTCTTCTTCTCTTTGTAGACCTCCGTGAGACGCTCGATCGCGTCGTCCTGCGTGTCGTACCCAGACTCTTCGCGCTGCTTGCCGAGCGCGTCCCTGAAGCGAATCGTGTACGGGTGCGGGCAGCGGGTGGGCTTGGCGCAGTCACATTCCTTGAAGAAGGAGCCCATGCCGCGGGCGAGCTGTCGAGCCACGTGTCGAACCTTCCGAGCGGGAGCGAGGAACCATGCACAGGCGCTGCGCGGAGGGCGGAAGGTCAGCAAGCGGAGACAGGGCTGCGACGCAAGCTGACCTTTTACTGACCTGAGGGCCCTCTACCATACCCCTGACCTGCACAGACGTCTAAATGCTAGATCTTGGACTTGAACATGGTGCGCAGCACTGTGGACTCCCGTATGACGGCTCCCCGCTAGCTTTCTGCAGGTCAGGGGCGTCGGTCACTGTACCTCGGCGTGCCTTGGAATCGAAGACTCCGTAGCACATCGATCGCCTTGGCGAACGGGACCCTCACCCTTGCCGCCGCCGGGGGCGCACGGGACGGGAACGGGACACCGGCCCGGCGTCCGCCGGCCTGTCACCGGGATCGTCCAGCGATGCGGCATCAACACACAGGTTCGGCAGCCGGCTTGCCGCTATCCAGCCAGGCCGCACCACGCGGAGCGTCTCTCCGGACCGGCCCGTGCACCGGCGGCCTGCGGCGGTCGCGGTCATCGGGTGGAGGAGCTGGACGGGGAGCAGTCGGGATTCGGCCAGGAATGGGCTTATCCGTTAGGTATTCCCTGGATCGTACGCTTTCCATTCGTTCGAGCTAACAGCCCTCCGCGAGTGCGTGGGCGGGCGGCGTCCATCCCTACGCTGACGTGGTCCGCCCTTGATCCAGACGGCCGCCCGGCAGGCGGCCGTCCCCCTGACGCACCCGAAAGGCGCCCACCCATGACCTCAGCAGTCCAGAACGACCTCCAGGACCACAAGTTCGACATGTGTTTCGGGCACGCCGACCAGAACAAGGACGGCGTGGTCGACTCCGCCGACATCCTCACCTTCGCGGCCCGCGTGATCGCCGCGGTCAACGAGCCGTTCGACAGCCCCAAGTCCACGGAAATGCTGCGCGTGTGCCAGAACTGGTGGGAGGGGATGGCCTCGGCGCTCGACACCAACCAGGACGGGAAGATCGACCCCCAGGAGTACCGCGTCGGGATGCGCCGGCTCGTCGGTTCCAAGTCCGCCTTCGAGGCCGCGAGCCGGCCCGTGGCCACCGCCATCTGGAAGCTCTGCGATCGCGACAACGACGGCGAGGTGACGGCCGAGGAGTTCAGTGCCGTCCAACTCGCCTTCGGCACCACGCCGGAGAACGCCCGCATCGGCTTCGAGAAGCTCGACCTCAACGGCGACGGTTCGCTCTCTGTCGATGAACTCACCATCGCCTTCCGCGACTTCTACACCAGCACCGACCCCAGCACCAACGGCAACTGGCTCTTCGGCGCGGACTTCCAGACCGCTCGGTGACCCGCTGACCGAGCACCGACGGGCATCCGGTTCCTGCCGCGTGCCCGTCGCCCTCTCCTCGCCCGCCCCGCGCGGCGGGCATCCACCTCAGACCCATGCGGCGGGACCGGGAACACCGAATGAAGCTTGCGGCATTGGACGTCGACGGCACGCTCTACGACGGGACGCTCGGCTTCGCCCTGCTCGACGAACTGCGGGCCGGCGGACTCGTCAGCTCCTCGGCCGTGCGGCACGTACGCGACACCATGCGGGAGCACCGGCGCTCCGGCGGCCGGTTCCGCGACACCACCGGCCCGGCGAGTGACGCCTACGCCCGTGCCGTCGAAGGCGTGTTGCCGCGGGACGCCGTGCTCGCCTCCTGTCGGGTCTGGCCTCGTGTCCGTCACCGTCTGCTGGCCTGCGCCGTGCCCTTGGTCGAGAGTCTGCGCGGTGCGGGCTTCACACCCGTCCTGCTCTCCGGCAGCCCCCAGGAGATGATCGACCGGGTCGCCACGGACCTGGGCATTGGCCACCGGTTCGGCATGCGGCTCGCCACCGGCCCGGGCGGTCGCTGGACGCGCCGCTTCACCAGTCTGCCGGCCGTGCCCGAGGCCAAGGCCCGGTTGCTGTGCGCACTGGCCGAAGGCCTCGGCGCCGATCTGGCGTGTGCGGTGGCCGTCGGCAACAGCGCGTCGGACCGTGCCATGCTCGCGGCCGTCGGTCACCCCGTCGCCTTCGAGCCGGACGAAGCGCTGCTGGCCGTGGCCCGGGACAGCGGCTGGAGCATCACCGACCGGCACACGCTCGTCCCGCTCCTGAGCACGCCGGCGTTCCAGTCACCCCCCGCCTCCCGGCGGGCTCCCGCGGCCTCGCCCCTTCGCACCCACTCGGAGAGAAACCTTCATGCGCACACCTCATGACCTGGGCCCCCGGCTGGCCGAACGGAAGGTCGACGTGTGCTTCGCGCACGCCGACCGCGACCAGGACGCCCTGATCGACCTCGCCGACGTGTCCGTGCTGTTCACACGGATCCTCGTCTACGTCGGAGAACCACTCGGCAGCCCGAAGGCGCGCGCGGTGCACGCCGCGTCACAAGGGTTCTGCGACCACGTGGCCTCCCTGACCGGCTGGGCCCCCGACCGCAGGATCACCCCGGCGGAATGGCGCGAGGCCATGGCGAAGGCGCTCGCCAACGGACGCGCCGACTACGACGCCCACTTCCGGCCGGTCGGCGAATCCGTCTGGGCGGCGGTGGACCGTGACGACGACGGTGTCGTACGGCGACCGGAGTTCATCGCGTTCCAGCGCGGCATGGGAACCTCCGACCCCAACGTCGAACTGGCTGCCCACCGCATGGGGCTGCACAGCGACAGTTCCGCCCTGCTGCTCGCCGATGTGCTCGACGCGCACCGGGAGTTCTACACCAGCACGGACGCGGAGTCCGCCGGGAACTGGCTGTACGGAGACGTGTGGTCGGAACAGTTCTGGGACGGCACCCGGAGCAGGGTGTGACGACCACCCCCACGAACAGCGTGAAGGCCAGGGCCGCCGTGCTGCGTTCCCGCGGCCTCCCCTTCCGTGTCGAGGACCTGTGGCTGAACGGCCCCGGGCCCGGCGAGGCACTGGTCGAGATCTCGGGTACGGGCTTCTGCCACACCGACCTGCTCCCGCGTACCGACCGTCTCGACATCGCGCTGCCGCTGGTCGCGGGGCACGAGGGGGCGGGCACGGTGGTGGCGACGGGCCCGGCGACCCAGGGCGTGACCGTAGGCGACCACGTGGTCATGTCCTTCGACTCCTGCGGGACGTGCCGGGCCTGTATCGCGGCCCGGCCGGCCGGCTGCGCGACGTTCTTCTCCCGCAACCTCACCGGCCGACGGCCCGACAACGGGCCCACCGCACGCGACGCGGCCGGGGAGGAAGTCTCGACACGCTGGTTCGGCCAGTCCTCCTTCGCCAGCCATGCCGTGGTCCCCGCGCACCTCCTCGTACCGGTGCCCGATTCCCTGCCTCTGGAACTGCTCGGCCCGCTCGGCTGCGGCTTCCAGACCGGGGCGGGCGCCATCATCAACTCCCTTGCAGTGCGGCCCGGTTCGAGCGTCGTCGTGGCGGGTGCGGGAGCTGTGGGGCTGGCCGCCGTGATGGCCGCGCGTGCTGTCGGAGCGACCACCGTCGTCGCGATCGACGTGCTGCCCGGGCGGCTGCGAACTGCCCAGGACCTCGGCGCGACCCACACCCTCGGTGGCCGCTCGGCGGATCTCACCGACCAGATCCTGGAGCTCACCGACGGCGGCGCCGACCACGCCGTCGACACGACGGGGCATCCCGCGGTCATCACCAACCTCCTTCGTTCCCTGCACAGTTGTGGAACCTGCGGCCTGGTGGGCGTCCAACAGGGGGATCTGACCATTGATCCCCTGCTCCTCGCCTCCGGGCGCACGGTCAAAGGCATCATCGAAGGGGACGCCGTACCACGGCTGTTCCTGCCACGGCTGATCGCGCTGTGGCAGCAGGGGCTGTTCCCCTTCGACCGCTTGATCCGGACCTACCCGCTCCATGAGATCGACCGCGCGGAACGCGACGCGGCGAACGGCGAGGTGGTCAAACCCGTACTGATCCCCGGCTGAGCAGCGGCGGCCGGTCCGACCGGATCCGCCCCCGGCCGCAACACACCTGTCCAGGCGCAGCAATTCCACGGAGGCTCCCATGCTCACGGCCCGCGTCGCCCTCGATCCCCACCTGGACCTCCGGGAACAGGCACGGCGGCTGAGGGCCCACGGCAGCGTTGTCCCGGCCTCGTGGCCGGGCGGCGTGGAATGCTGGGCCGTCGTCGGATACGCGGAACTGGAAGCGGTCCTGACGCAGCCCCTCTTCGCCCGCTCCCCCAGTCACTGGCGGGCCCTGCGGGACGGCGAGATCCCCGCGGACTGGCCCATGACCGACCACCTCAGCAGACAGTGGATGCTCACCTCCGACGGCGCCGAGCACTCCCGGCTCCGCAGGGCCGCGTCAGGCGCCTTCGCACCACGCCGGGTCGCGATGCTCCTGCCTTCCGTGGCCGCCGTGGTGAACCGTCGGCTCGACGGCATCGATCCTGCGGCCCACCCGGTGGACCTGCGCGAGGAGTTCGCGCTGCCCCTCGCCCTGGACACCTTGTGCGCCCTTCTCGCGATCCCCGTCGACGAGCGCCCCGCGGCCACCGCACTGGTCTTCCGCGCGCTGTCCCGCGCGGCGCTCACTCCGCAGGAGTCACAACAGCTCAGCGCGGAGATCCACACCTACCTCGACCGCTTGCTCGGCAGGCCGGTTGAACCGGGTGAAGAAGGCGGCCTGGTGGCCGACTTGAGGAGATCCGCCGACTCCGGTGACGGGCTGAGTCATCAGGAGGCCCGTGACACCCTGTGGCTGTTCCTCGCCGCCGGCTTCGACACGACGGTGGCCGCCCTCGTCAACGCGGTGCGTGCCCTGCTGGAACATCGCGGCGCACTGGACCGCGTCCGCTCCGGCGAGGTGTCCTGGGACCACGTCGTGGAGGAGGCGCTGCGCTATGACGCGAGCGTCTTCTCCCTTCCCTTCGCCTTCCCGCGCGAGGACGTCACACTCGGCGGGCGGCACATTCCCGCCGGTGACGCGCTGCTGCTGTGCTACTCGGCGGCCAACCGCGACCCCGCCCGCGAACGCGGCGACTCCTTCCAGCTCCCGGGCGAAGGCGGCCCGCACCTCGCGTTCGGGCGCGGCCCGCACTTCTGCCTGGGCGCGCCCCTCGCCCGCCTCCAGCTCCGCACCGCTCTTTGCGCCCTCTTCGCCCGCTTCCCCACGCTCCGCCTGGCGAGCCCGCCGGGACCGCCGACTCCGTCGCTGATGATCAACACGGTCACGTCGCTCCTGGTGTCGGCCTGACCTCGGCGTCGGGACGACGCCCGCCCCGGCGGCCGACGCGCGCGGCCTACGCGACGGGTTTCGGGGGCCGCGCGGGCGCGGGACCCTCCGGGTCGAGTCGGGGCAGGAGGCGGTCCAGCCAGGCCGGGATCCACCAGTTGGTGCGGCCGAAGAGGTACATCGTCGCGGGCACGAGCAGCAGGCGGACGACGGTCGCGTCGACGATCACGCTCACGCCGAGGCCGAGCGCGAGCATCTTCACCACGACGTTCGGGGAGAGCATGAAGGCCAGGAAGACGCTGGTCATGATGAGCGCCGCGCAGGTGATCACGCGTGCCGTGGCGGCGAGGCCGGTGGCGACGGCGAGGTGGTTGTCGCCTCGGTGCAGCCAGGTCTCACGGATGCGGGCCAGCAGGAAGACCTCGTAGTCCATCGAGAGTCCGAAGATGATCGCGAACATCATCATCGGCACGTAGGACTCGATCGGCACCTTCTCGCCGACGCCCAACAGGGCGCCGCCCCAGCCCCATTGGAAGACCGCGACCACCACACCGTAGGCCGAGGCGATGGAGAACAGGTTCAGCACGGCGGCCTTGAGCGCGACCAAGAGGCTGCGGAAGACGCAGAGCAGCAGCACGAACGCGGCGGCGACGACCACGCCGATGATCAGCGGCAGTTTCGCCACGAGGGTGTCGGTGAACGTCTGCCCGGAGACCGTGGGGCCGGTGACGTAGCCGGTCGCGCCGGTGCCGGAGAGGGCGTCGGGCACGGTGTGGTCCTGGAGGGTGTGGATCAGGTCGGTGGTGGCCCGGTCCTGCGGCCCGGTGGCCGGGGTGACCGTGCTGACCAACAGGGCGTGGTCGGGGCTGGGTTGGGGCGGTGTCACCGATGCGACGCCGGGGACGGCCGTCAGGTCGTGTTGCAGGGTGCCGGCGAGGGCCTGGCTCTGGCTCGGGTCGGCGGCCTGCTGACTGTCGAGGTTGGTGACGACGGTGAGCGGCCCGTTGGCACCGGGGCCGAAGCCCTGGCTGATGAGGTCGTAGGCCCGCCGGTCGGTGCTGGAGGTGGGCTGGGCGCCGGCGTCGATGTGGCCCAGGTGCATCGAGCCGACCGGAATGGCGAGGACCCCGAGCAGGACCAGGCCCGCCGCGAGGAAGAGCCAGGGGCTGCGGCCGACCCGCGCGGCCCAGCGGTGCCATACGTCGTTGGTGCCGGTGGGTTCGGCGACCGGCGTGCGGACGTGCAGGCGGTCGATGCGGCGGCCGAGCAGGCCGAGGAGCGCGGGGGTGAGCGTGACGGACGCGGCCGCCGCGACGATCACGGTCAGCCCGGCCGCGGCGCCCAGGGTGCCGATGAAGCTCATGCCGGAGACGTACAGGCCGGCGAGCGCCATGGCCACGGTCGCGGCGGCGACCAGGACGGACCGCCCGCTGGTGGCGACGGTGCGGCCGACCGCCTCGGCGGGGTCGAGGCCGTTGCCGTCGCCGTCGCTCCCGTCGGTGCCGAGCAGTGCCCGGTAGCGGGTGGACAGGAAGAGGGCGTAGTCGATGCCGACGCCCAGGCCCATCATCGCGGCCAGCGTCGGGGCGGCCTGCCCGAAGCTGAACTGGGCGGCGAGCAGGCCGAGTCCGGCCAGGCCGACGGCGAGGCCGAGCACGGCGGTCACCAGGGGCAGCACGGCGGCGGCGACGCTGCCGAAGCCGATCAGAAGCACGAGGAGGGCGACGCCGAGACCGATGACCTCCGAGGTCAGGTCGGCGGCCTTCGGCGCGGCCAGCTGCCCGAGCGGATCGCCGTATTCGACGGTCACGTGGTCGGCGCGCAGCGGCTGGACGGCGGTGTCGACCTTGCCGATGTACGAGCGGTCGAAGCCCGCGGGGTTGCTGGTGAACGTGACGCCGATCTGGGCGATGTCGCCGTGTGGCGACACGGCGCCGGGGGTGGTGAGCGGGTCGCTCACGGCGACCACGTCGGGGAGGTGCTTCAGGTTGTTCACGGCCGCCTCGACGGACGTCTGGTGGTCGGCGACCGAGCCCTGGTCGGACTTGATCACGACCGGGGCCGTGGTGCCCGACGTGCCGCCGTGGGCCTTGAGCAGGTCCGCGCCGGTCTGGGTGCTGGTGCCGGGCAGCGAGAAGCTGTCGGCGAAGCTGCCGCCCCACCGTGCGTCGGCCACGCCGACCGCCACGAGCAGGACCAGCCAGGCGACGATGATCCGCCAGGCGTGCCGGGCGCACCAGCTTCCGAGGCGGTGCAGCAGTCCGGTACCGCGCTCGGCGGCCGAGTCGTTCTTCATGGTCGTGACCCTGTCTGCCGTGCGAGGGGACCTTTGGCGCACTGTCCGGCGGGGTGGAGGGGCGGTGAAGCGGGGGGGGCGGGCCGCGCGCGAGGCTGGCCGGGTTTCGAGGGGCGTGCCGGGCGTGCTCGGCGGGACGGGCTGGGCCCCGGCCCTGGGTGCGCGCCTCAGTCGAAGCTCTCGACCCCGTCCTGCTCCTGGTCCTGCTCGCGCTCCTGGTTCCTGGCGCGGCGTCCGACCACGGCCGCGGCCGCCACCGCGCTGCCGAGGAAGGCGAGGGCGACGGTCCAGGGCTGGTCCAGTACGTGGTCCGTGGCGTGGTCGAGCGAGTAGCGCCCCGCGCCCGCGAGGCCGATCGCGGCGGCGGTGAAGCCGAGGAACGCCGGGTACTCGAAGCCGCCGCCCTGGGCGAAGAAGCCCGCCGGCGCGTGGACGGAGACGGCGCCCGCCATGGCGCCGGCGGCGGCTGCTCCGGCGGCGGGGGTGGCGAGGCCGAGGGCGAGCAGGGCGCCGCCGCCCATCTCACCGAGCCCGGCGGCCACCGCGCTCTGCTTGCCGGGCTTGAACCCCATGTGTTCCATGGCTGCCGCGGTGCCTTCGAGCCCGCCGCCGCCGAAGCAGCCGAAGAGCTTCTGGGACCCGTGCGCCATCAGGACCGCTCCGGTGCCGACCCGCAGCACGAGCAGTCCGAGGTCGCGTCGGTTGAGGCAGGTCATGGCATCTCCCTGGGCGTGCGGCGGTGGACTCGGGATCCACTCTCCGGGGCACCCGGCGCCGACCCGCAGCGTTGCTGGGCCGTACGGGTCACGGGCCCTAGTGGCGACGCACCGGCCGCACGCCTCGGCCCCCGGCCGCAAGGGTCAGGCTCTGGCGGTGACCACACCCCGGCCCCCGCCCCGGCCGCACCCGCGCGGCGCTCGGCGGCGCCTCGCTCGGGCCGCGGCTCGCGCTCAGCGAGGCGCCTCCCCCTGGGCTATCTCGATGCCTCCGTGCAGATCCGCCGCGGCTTCGACCGCCGAGATCGCCGAGGCGCACAGGCAGCCGAGCACGACGGCCGCTATGAGCCGGGCGCCGCGCGAGCGGGGCAGCCGGGCCACGGGGCGCCGGTCGAGCAGGGCCGCGACCCTGCGCGGCACCGGCCCGGCCGCGGCGGCCAGCACCGCGCGCGGCCGGCTCGCACCAGGAGCTGCGGCCCGGGAGGCGAGGGCGGCGCGGCCGATCGCGCGCGCGGCCAGCTTGCGGTCGCCCACGGCCCCGGCCGCGTACTCGTCGGCGGCCCGCTCCAGGGCGAAGGCGAGCGGGGCGCGCAGCGAGCGCAGCGACGGGTGGCAGTGCGCCGCGAGCTCGGCGGCGGCGAGGAACAGGTGGTGGCGGCCCGTGAGGTGGGCCCGCTCGTGCGCGAACAGGGCCTCCCGCTCGGCGGGCCCCAGGGCCCGCAGCATGCCGGTGGTGACGACGATCCGGCCGGGGCGGCCGGGCAGTGCGTAGGCGTCCGGAGCCGGGTCGCGCAGCACGGCCAGCTCGCCGGTGCCGGGGGTCAACTGGGCGTGGGCGCCGCGCAGTTCGGCCAGGTGGCGGCGGGCGGTGCGGACCAGGGCCACGCCCGAGGCGGCGACGAGCCCCGCCGCGGTGGCCGCGGCCGGGAAGGCGAGCCACGCCGGAAGCGCGTCCAGCGGGGACGTCAGGTCTTCGAGCGAGGCGAAGAAGGGCAGCCGCAGCGCGCCGGCCAGCGCGATCAGGCCGAGGGCGGCCGTCGAGCAGGCGGCGAGGCCGGTGGCCGCGATCGCGAGCAGCCAGGCGGCGGGCCGGGGCGGCAGTGCCTCGGCGAGCCTGCGGGCGGCGGGCGCCGCGAGGAACGGCACGAGCAGCGGGATCCAGACCGAGAAGATCATTGCCCGTCGCCTCCGGACTCGTCCAGGAGGGAGCGAAGCAACTGCTCGTCCTCGTCGCTGAGCTGGGAGACGAACCGGGCGAGGACCGTGGAGCGGTCCTCCTCCTTGGCCAGCTCGGTGTGCATCCGGCGGGCGGTGAGCCCCGGCGCGTCCTCGGTGGGGGTGTACGCGTAGCCGCGCCCGACGCGCGTGCGGGTGACGGCGCCCTTGTCGTGGAGGCGGGAGAGGATCGTGGTCACGGTGGTGCGGGCCAGGCGTCCACCGAGCCCGGCCTGGACCTCGGCGGGGGTGAGGGGCCGGTCGGCGGCCCAGAGTGCGGCGAGGACCCCGGCCTCCAGTTCGCCCGCCGGGCGTCGCGCGTCCCCGTGCCCGGCGTCTCCCGTGACAGTCATGGAACACTCCTCCCGCTTCATTCGTCTACAGTGCTGTAGACCGTCTACATCACTGTAGCCAGCCGGGCCCTGCGCGTCCCCCGTGGATGAGCGGCCCGACCACCATTATGGGAGGGCCCACTGACATGGCTGTCGTACCCCTGTTCGCGGCCGCGGCCCCACAGGCCGTGAACGTCCTCGACGCGGGATCGCTGCTGTCCGCGTTCGGGGCCCTGGGCATCGCCGTGGTGCTGTTCGCCGAGACCGGTCTCCTCGTCGGCTTCCTGCTCCCGGGCGACTCCCTGCTCTTCACCGCGGGCCTGCTGTGCGTGCCTGGCGGCAACGGGCCCGTGACGCTCTCCCTGCCGCAGGTCCTGCTCTGCTCGGTGGTCGGCGCGCTGGTCGGCGCGCAGGTGGGCTACTGGATCGGCCGTCGCGGCGGCCGCGCCCTGCTGGCCCGCAGCAGGTCCCGCAAGCTCCACGAGGGAGCGGCCCGCGCCGAGGAGCTGCTGGCCAAGTACGGGCACGCGAAGGCGATCGTGCTGGCCCGCTTCGTGCCGATCGTCCGCACGGTGCTCAACCCGCTGGCGGGCGCACTCGGCGTACCGGCCCGGGTCTTCGCGCTCTGGCAGGTCGCCGGTGGCCTCCTGTGGACCTGTGCGCTGGTCCTCGGCGGTTACGCGCTCGGCTCGTCCGTGCCGAACATCGACCGCTACCTGCTGCCGCTCGTCGCGCTGGTCGTGGCCGTCTCGCTCATCCCGGTCGCGCTGGAGATCCTGCGCGCCCGCCGCTCGCGTACGGCCCATGAGGACGCCCGCTGATGCACTTCGACGACGGCCTCTACACCTGGGTCACCGACCTCGCGCGCGGCGCGCCCGGGCCGCTGGACACGCTGATCTCGCTCTGGTCGGACTACGGTCTCGCGCTGTTCGCCGTCCTGATGGTGCTCGCCTGGTGGCGGGCCCGCCCGCTCGGCACCGTCCGCACCGCCATGGCGCTGGCCGCGCCGTTCGTCGTGATCGCGGCGTACGCGGTCAACGACCTCTTCAAGGCGGTCGTCCACGAGCAGCGGCCCTGCCAGACGCTGCACACCCTGACCGTCGAGGCATGTCCCCCGCTCGGCGACTGGTCGTTCCCCAGCAACCACGCGGCGATCGCCGCGGCGGCCGCGGCGGCGATCCTCCTCACGGACCGGACGCTCGGCGCGATCGCGGTCCCGGCCGCGCTCCTGATGGCCGCATCGCGCGTCTGGATCGGGGCCCACTACCCGCACGACGTGGTGGTCGGCCTGGCGGTCGGCGCGGTCGTCGGCCTCGCCCTCACGCTCGCCGCCCGCCGGGCCGCGCCCTTCGTGGAGCGGCTCGGCGGCACCCGACTGCGGCCGCTGGTGACCGCTCGATGACGCCGGCCCGGCGCACGGGCACCGCGGCCGGCGTGCTGCTGCTCCTCCTCGCGCTGCTCACGGCGTTCGTCGCCGTGCGCCACGGGGCGCCGCTGCCCGGCGATCCGGCCCTGCACCGGTGGCCGCTCGACCACCGCCCGCCGGTCGCCGTGGCCGCCGCCCGTGCCGTCACGGCGACCGGCACGGGGGTCTTCCCCTACGTCCTGGCCGTCGTCGCGGGCCTGATCGCGGGCCGCGACAGCGTGCGGCGCCGGTACGCGGTGGCCGGGGCGCTCGCGGTACTCCTGCTCGGCCAGGCAGTGCGGTACGGCCTGATGGTGGTCGTCGCCCGCCCGCGCCCGGCCGCCCTCGACTGGGCGACCACCGCATCCGGCCACTCCTTCCCCTCCGGTCACACCGCCACGAGCGCGCTCACGGCGGGGCTCCTGATCTGGGGGGTGCTGCTTCGCTCACGCCTTTCCGCCGCCCGGTTCACGGTCGCGCTGATCGCCCTGTGGGCGGTCGCCGTCGGTCTCTCCCGGGTCTATCTCGGGGTGCACTGGGCGAGCGATGTGCTGGGCGGCTGGCTGTTCGCCGCCCTCTGGCTCTGCCTCGCGTCCTTGGCCACGGCCCCTTACGTACGCGCCCTGCGGACGGACCCCTCCGACGTCCCGGAGGATCCGGCCGCCCCGGCGCCCACTCAACTCCCTTGAATCTCGTGCCCGTTGAGGCGCCAAGCGCCAACTTCCCTTCCCCATAGGCTCGTTCGCCCCCTCTCCGGATTCAGCAGGCGGCCATGCAGGCCCCGCAGTAGCGGTCGGTGTCGCTCAAGTCCGGCTTCGGCGGCGTCGCCGCCTCGTGGCGGTCGAGGCTGCGGCCGCACAGGGTGGTCGGGTCGTCGGCGCTCATCACGTGCCACAGGAGGGCGTCGCGCCGCTCCGCGCCCGCCCGGTCGAGAACCGCTTCCGCCCGCAGTTCACGCATGGTGTCTCCCTCCGCCCCGGGCCGCGCCGGGACCGCCTCGCGCTCTGAGTGCCGCGGCCGGCCGGTGTGCCCGGCCGCGCGGAGCCGGCGCACGCGCGCGCCGGCCGACCCGGCCGGGCCCGCTTCCCTGCACCGAGCAGACCCCGGCGCCGGGACGCCCGCCTCCCGGCGCCGCCCGAACCGCCCCGCCGAATCCGGCGTGTTGCGCTTGACGGCAGGCATCGCCGCAGGGTGCGACGGCCAGACGGCGTCGGGGCAAAGTGCGGAACAGGGCGCCCGTACGAGTGAGCACGGCCGGGCGGCCGTCAACTGGGCTCCCCGCGCGGCATCTTGACCCCCTCCGGTCAGGCCGCCTTGAAGAAGGCGTTCCAGCCGCCGGGAGGCGCCTGGCCCACTTCGAGCGAGCGCAGCCGGTCGAGCACTTTGGGGTCCTGCGCGTCGAGCCAGTCGACGAACTGGCGGAACGACACCAGGCGCACGTCCGGCCTGCCGGCCATCCCCTTCAGCGCCTCCTCGACGGCGTCCATGTAGATGCCGCCGTTCCACTCCTCGAAGTGGTTGCCGATGTAGAAGGGCGCGCGGTTGGTCTCGTACGCGCGCTTGAAGCCCGCCATGTACGAGGCGGTCGCCTGCGCCCGCCAGGCGGGATAGCGGGACGTCATGCCCTTGGTGGTGTTCTTCGACTGGTTGGCGAGGATGTTGTAGTCCATCGACAGGACGTCGAAGGAGTGACCGGGGAACGGGATGCCCTGGAGCGGAAGGTCCCATACGCCGTGACGCTTCTCCGGCCACATCTGACGGCCTCCGGGCGACGAGGCGTCGTAGCGCCAGCCCCGCCCCTTCGCGGTGGGCAGCAAGTTGTCCTGGCCGAGCAGACAGGGCGTACGGCCGCCGACGAGTTCCCGGTGGTAGTCGAACGGCAGCGGCTCCTCGTCCGCCCAGCCGGTGTTGGTGCGCCATTCGGTGACGAAGGAGACCGCCTGGTCGATCTCGCTGTTCCACTGGGCCGGGGTCCAGTTGGCGACCGATCCCGAGCCGCCGCAGAAGTGGCCGTTGAAGTGGGTGCCGATCTCATGGCCCTCCGTCCAGGCCTGCCGGGTGTACTTCAGCGTCTCCCTGACGTGCTCGTCGCTGAGGTAGCCGATGTCGGACGCGCCCACGGGGTTGTTCGGCGGCTGGTAGAGGCGCTTCTTCGACTCCGGGAGCAGATACAGGCCGGAGAGGAAGAACGTCATCCCCGCACCGTGGTTCCTGGCGAGTTCGAGGAAGCGCGGGAAGAGCCCGTTGCCGACCTCGCCCGCGCCGTCCCAGGAGAAGATCACGAACTGCGGCGGAGTCTCGCCGGGTTCGAGCCGGACGGGCTTGTCGGGCTGGTTCGGCTGCCTGCCCGTGTCCGCCGTCGAACCGTCACCGATCAGCCTGGCCTGCGACTTCGCGGGTTTGCCCGGCCCCTGTCCCTGTCCCGGCCGACTGGAGCCGGCGGAGGCGCCACCCCCCGGTGATCCGCATCCGGCGAGCCCCACCGCCGCGGCGGCCCCAAGTCCCGCGCCCAGCAATCCCCTTCGACCGATGTCCCGCATGCCAGCTCCCGTCACTCATCCCACGGACGTGAGATGTGTAGACCGGATAGTCCTTAATTAACCCGATATCCACCTACATTGAGCCGCCCGCCATGCCACAGAGACCCCGACGTCACCACGCGTAACCATCCGCCCACCCTCCGCTCGCACGTCGGACGGGACGGCCTGAATGGCACTGGCCCCGTCTCGGCGCGGACCCCCTTCAACTCGCGCCAGATCGGCCCGGCTTCCTCCCTTTCTGTCATCTTGACGATAAGAGCGTCCGGCCTCTATCGTCTAAATGACGAAAAGAAAGGGGGCCACCATGGCCGACATCTCGCGGCGCCTGGGCCGGCGTCATCTGCGGTCCGCGCCCACCTCGTACGTCCGGCACCAACGGAACGGCCGGCCGGCCCACGACGGCGTGGGACTCAGCTTCTGGTTCAGACCGCTCAGTGCCGCGCTGTCCGAAGTGCCGGTCAACGACCGGGAACTGGCCATGGCCTTCCACGCCCGCACCGCCGACTTCCAGGACGTCACCGTGCAGGCGACCGTGACCTACCGGATCAGCGAGCCGGGCACCGCCGCCGACCGCCTCGACTTCTCGATCGACCCGGACACCGGGATCTGGCGGGGCGACCCCCTGGAGCAGCTGTCGACGCTGCTCACCGAGACGGCACAACAGCACGCCCTGGACGTGCTGGCGCGCACCGACCTGTCGGCCGCGCTCGCCGACGGCGTGGCCGCGGTACGGGAGCGGATCGCGGCCGGGCTCGCCGCGGAGCCCCGGCTGCCCGCGACCGGCATCGAGGTGGTCGCGGTGCGGGTCGTCGCCATCCGCCCCGAGCCCGAGGTGGAGCGGGCGCTGCGGACCCCGGCGCGGGAGCGCATCCAGCAGGAGGCGGACCGGGCGACGTACGAACGGCGGGCCGTGGCCGTCGAGCGGGAGCGCACCATCGCCGAGAACGAGCTCGCCAGCCGCATCGAACTGGCGCGCCGCGAGGAGGAGTTGGTGGAGCAGCGCGGCACCAACACCCGCCGGGAGGCCGAGGAGGCGGCGGCCGCCGACGCGGTACGCACCGAGGCGGAGGCCGCCCGTACGCTACGGCTCGCGCAGGCGGAGGCGGCGGCCGCCCGTGCCTCGGGCGAGGCCAGGGCAGCGGCCCAGGCGGCCTGGCTCCAGGTGCACGGCGAGGCCGACGCGGCCACCCTGCACGCCCTGGCCGCGACCCGGCTGGCCGAGAACCTGCCCCGGATCGACAGCCTGACCCTGTCCCCCGATGTGCTCACCACGCTGCTCGCCCGGCTCGGACGGGGTGAGCGGCCGTGAGTCTGGCCCCGCGCGCGGTCCTGGTCCACCGCACCTCGGAGTACGAGGAGTTGCTGGCCCGGCACGGCACGCACGGCCAGGCCGACTTCTTCCTCGCCTCGCGCGGCCGGAGCATCCGCGAGGTGGCCGAGCGCCATCACCGGGCACTGCGCGCGCTGGCCGACGTGGCCGCGGCCGTTCCCTCCCAGTGGCGCCAGGCGCGGGTGGAGCGCGCCGATCTCGACCGCTTCCTGTTCGCGCCGGAGGACGTCGTGGTGGTGGTCGGCCAGGACGGTCTGGTCGCCAACGCCGCCAAGTACCTGTCGGGTCAGCCCGTGATCGGCGTCGATCCGGAGCCGGGCCGCAACCCCGGTGTGCTGGTGCGCCACCCGGCGTCCGCCGCTGCGGCGCTGCTGCCCGCGGCGGCCGCGCCCGGCTGCTCGGTCGAGGAACTCACGATGGTGGAGGCGCTCACCGACGACCGTCAGCGGCTGCTCGCGCTCAACGAGATCTACCTCGGAGCGCCGGGCCACCAGACGGCCCGTTACCGCATCGGGCCCGACGACCCGGCCGCCACCGCCGAGGCACAGGCGTCCTCCGGCGTTCTGGTCGGCACCGGTACGGGGGCCACCGGCTGGCTGCGCTCACTGTGGCAGCAGCGCGCGGACGCCCCCGTGCTGCCCGCCCGGGTGGACGCCCGTCTGGTGTGGTTCGTGCGCGAGGCGTGGCCATCGCCGGTGACCGGGACCTCGCTGGTCGAGGGGGAGTTGTCCGGCTCCCGGCGGCTGCGGATCACCGTCGAGTCCGACCGGCTCGTCGCGTTCGGGGACGGCATGGAGGGCGACGCGCTCGATCTGACCTGGGGCCAGTCGGTGAGCGTCGGCGTCGCGGACACCGCGCTCCGCCTGGTGGGTTGAGGGCCGATCGGCCGCGCGTCAGCGGGCCGTGAGCCTCGATTGTCAGTGGCATGCGGCATCGTGAACAGTGAGCCCGTACTCCGAGGGAAGGCTGCCGATGACCGCCACCGCCGTGATGACGTCCCATGAACGCTCCGCCGCCCAGGCCTATCTGCGGCTTCTGAGTACCGTGCGCGCCGCCCTCGACGCCCCCGTGGACCGGCCGGGGGCTCCCGTCTCGCTCGACGGCGTCATCGCCGAGGCGGACGAGGCGCTGGCGCGTGCCGGGCTCGCGGGCAATGAGGCGGTGTTGTTCGCCCTGGTGGGCAGCCTGCACACCGGCGGGGCGCCCGCACCGGGGCAGCCCCGCCGTTGAACGCGGCGCCGGCCGTTCGCCGGGTCAGCTCTTGAGGCCGACACCGCCGTACATCGCGACCTCGTCGGGCAGCGTGTCGCCCGCCTCCGGGCGCCAGCGCGAGCACGACACGATGCCGGGCTCCAGCACGTCGAGCCCCTCGAAGAACCCGGCCACCCGATCCGGGGTGCGCTGGGTCAGCTTCGGCGTGCCGTGCTCGTTCCAGAACGCCACGGCGGCGTCCACATCGGGCATGGCCGGGCTGGTGATGGTGTGCGAGAGCACGAGGTAGCTGCCCGGGGCCAGTTCCTTCATGAGGTCGCGCACGAGGGCGCGGGCCTCGTCCTCGTCGGGGATGAAGATGACGACGCCGAGCAGCATCAGCGCGACCGGCCGGCTCAGGTCCAGGGTCTTGGCCGCGTGTTCGAGGATGCCCGCGGTGTCCCGCAGATCGGCGTCGAGGTAGTCGGTGCGGCCCTCCGGGGTGCTGGTCAGCAGGGCGCGGGCGTGCGCGAGGACCAGCGGGTCGTTGTCGACGTAGACGATCCGCGCGTCGGGCGCCAGGCGCTGGGCGACCTCGTGGGTGTTGTCGGCGGTGGGCAGCCCGGTGCCGACGTCGAGGAACTGGCGCACCCCCCGGTCGGCCACCAGATGCCGCACGGCTCTGCCGAGGAACAGCCGGTCGGCCAGGGCGTAGTCGCCGATGCCGGGATGCAGGGCGCGGATCTGGTCGCCCACCTCACGGTCGACGGGGTAGTTGTCCTTGCCGCCGAGCCAGTAGTTCCAGATGCGGGCGGTGTGCGGCTGCGCGGTGTTGATGCGGTCGCGCACGTGGTCGGGCGTCGACGAGGGTGCGGGATTATCGGTCACGGGTGTCTCCTGGAGATGCGGCGCTGCGTCAACGGCCAATCTAGATACTCGCGTTGCGAACTGTCACAGAGAACGTGCCGTAGCGCACGGGTGTCTCATGCCGGGCAGCGCGTGCGAGTCGCCGGATCAGCGCCCGAGGCGCACCGGGATCTCCTGCCAGCCACTGGCGATGAAGGAGGGCACCTGCATCAACTCGGTTGTTTTCACCGCCAGTTCGAGATCGGGGAAGCGGTCGAAGACGGCCGGGAGTGCGGTGAGGGCCTCCACGCGGGCGAGCGGGGCGCCGGGCGGGCGTGGGCGCGGCACGGGCGGGGCCGTGCATCTCCGCACGCCCCGCCCGGCGCCTTCACACTCCTTCGAGGGCGTCCGCGACGGCGCCGAAGAAGGCGGCGTGGGCGCGGGCGCTGCAGGGGGATTCCGGGTTCCAGGCAAGGATGCGGGCGCCGGCCTCCAGTGCGCGCCACGAGGCATCGGAGTGCAGGGTGTCGAGCGGGGCCGCGTTGGACCTGACGTCGGCGAGGACGATGTCGGGCCGAAGGCCGGCCGCCGTGGCCCAGGGCGCGGTCAGCCAGTTCGCCCCCGGCCCCTCCCCCGGCTCGACCAGGTCCACGCCGTACTCGGTGAGGCCGCGCAGCTCGGGCCAGGCGCCCGGCCGGGCCAGGTGGACCTGGTCGGGACCGGCCGGCGAGAGCGCGAGGACCCGCGGTCGCGGGGTCCGCCCGGCGGCCCTGCGCAGCCGTTCGGCCGTGGTGGCGAGTGCGGTGGTGTCCTCTTCCGGCGCCCCCAACGACCGTGCCAGATCGGCGAATCGGCCGCGTATGTGCGCCAGGGAGCGGGCCTGGCCCACGTCGAGGACGGCCACCGGCACCCGCTCCTCCAGGTGCTTCGCCGTCTCGGGGTCGAGCCCGTACACCTGGCCGCCGCCGTAGCTGACGGCGACGACGAGGTCCGGCCCGGTCGAGAGCAGCGCGTCCACGGTGAGGCCGTCTCCCGCTCCCAGGTAGCGGACCTCGTCCAGCGGCAGCGCGCCGGTTTTCGCCGGGTCGGGGTCCGCCCCGTCGTGGAAGGAGCCGAACACCGCCGCCGGAAGGATGCCCAGGTCCGCCAGGGTGGCGCCGGCCTGGATGTAGGCCACCGGGCGGGACGGCGGTGCCGGCGCCGTCGACAGCTGCCCACGGTCGTCCGAGAATCGCCAGGCGCTCTGCTCCATGACGTCATCCGCCCCCAATGCGGTCGCGTTGCCGGCTCGTGCGTAGCCGTTTCCCCCGCTTGCCTGCCCAACGCCCGGGATCATCAAGCCAGTTCCCGGCACGCGACCCCAACCCGCTTCTCGTGCAGGCGCCTTGAGGAGGGCAGGGCACCAGCACGGAGTCCGCCGTTTCCGCCGGAGCCCCGCGCACGCGGCGCTCCGGCGCGGCGCCGCACGACACGCGGCCCCGTCTCCCGGCTGTACTGGGCGAATTCGCCCCCGTACGGCCCTGCCCGCCGAACCGGACAGGACCGAGCGATTCGAGCCGTACCCCGCGCGGGTGGGCGACGGCGGGCCGGGCAGCTTCTAGTCTGCGAACCCATGAACACGACGCGCCTCGCAGGTCTCGGCCTCGCCGCGGTCCTGTCATGTACCGGAGCCCTGTTGTTCTGCGTGGGCACCCCCGCGGAGGCCGACACCGCGGACCTGACGTTCAGTACGGACAGGACCGCGGTCATGCCGGGCTCCACCGTCGAGCTGACCATGACGCTCACCAACACCCAGTCGACCGAGATCAGGTTCGTCTACCAGACGATCCGCCCGACCTGGGGCACCGAACGGCAGGCGGACCTCAAGTACGCGCTGGTCTCCTGCGAAGCCGGGGGGTCCGCCTGCCAGGACACCGACCGGCTCGGCCTCGACTACGCGGTCCCGCTGGCTCCCGGCGCGAGCCGCACGGTGACCCTGACGTACCGCGTCGCCCCGGACTCCGCGTGCGGGCGGACCCTGGGCTTCTCCTCGTACCTCTACTACGAGTACGGCAGCGGCCTGTTCTCCACGAGTGATACGTACGGGAGCCCGGAGGTCAGGGTCGACTGCCCGGCCCCGCACTGAGGCGTGCCGCCGCATGGTCGTGGCCCCGGCATCGATGCCGGGGCCACGACCGCTGGGGCGCGCTATCGCGTGGCGCCGCGGAACCGGCGGTAGAGGACTCCGCCGCCGAGGAGCAGCGCGGCGGACGCGGGGACGGCGAATCCGACACCGTCGGCGCCGGTGTGGGCGAGCGCCTTCCCCTGCGGCACGGGGAGCGCGGGGGCGGCCGGGGGTGCCGGGACCGGGAGGGGCTTCGCGGGCGGCGCGGGGGCCGGCGGCGGGGCGGGGTGGTGGCGGACCGGCGGTGTGGAGCCGTTCGTCGAGGTGTTGCCGACGGACGGGTTGAGCACACCGACGACACCGATCGAGTTCCCGGAGATGTTGACGGGGAGATCAACAGGGAGCTGGAGACCGTTGCCCGTGAGCACGCCCGGCGAATCCTTTCCGCCGCCGGAGGCGGAGGCACCGCCGCCGTTGCCCGCGCGCGGGGAGCCCGCCTTGGCGCCGTGGGGGGCGCGCGAGGCATTGGCGCAGGTGTTGCCGGCGCTGGGGTTGAGCAGTCCGAGCACATCCACGGTGTTCCCGCACACATTGACGGGGAGATCGACCGGAAGCTGTACCGCGTTGCCCGCGAGCACCCCCGGGGAGGAGTCGGCGCTTCCGCCGGCGTTCGAGTCCGCGTAGGCGTAGCCGGTCGCGGCCAGTACGCCGCCCGTGGCCACCGCCGTGACCAGGCCCTTCATGGCGACCCGTCTCATTGGTTTCCTGCCTTCCGGAGTTCGTCACGGACTACTCGCCCGCACCGCCATCAACGGCGACGGGGCCGGATGGGTTATGCCTAATACGCCTTTCACCCCATCGAGTGGCCTGATTATCGATTTGAACCCCGGCGGTCACTTCTGCTCTGATTTCCGCCGGTTCGGTAACCCGCGACAAGGCGCCGCACACCAGGTCGAATGGGTCGGGGGGCGGCCCCTCTCCCCCGCGCGCCCCATGGCAAGATCCTCCGAAGGCCGGTGGGGAGTCCCTGGCCGGAGCGGGTGTGGGGGTGGACGGTGCGCGGGGACACGAAACCCCGGGAGCGGACGGGCGGGCCGGAACCGGCCCCCTCGCCGGTCCGCCATCCCGTCGTCGTCCCGACGGCCGGGCCGCCGCCCCGAGCCGAACGCCGGCTCAACCGGTTCGCACGCTTCCTCGGACGGCATCTGCTCCGCGAGTTCCGCGTCATCGTCGCCGAACCGGTGCGCACGCTCGTGCGGCGGGGCCTTCCCGGCGTCCTCCTGGCGGTGTTCACGGCCGTCGCGGTCCTGACGCTGCACCAGGTGGACCAGTCCAGGACCGGGGCGACGCTGGTGCGGCTCACCTCGCACGTGCGGGGCGACATCCCGCTCCCGCTCGTGCTGCTGCGGACCCCGCTGTCGTTGTTCGTCCCGGCCCGTGACATGCCCGCACTGCCCGGCATCCCCGTGCTTTTCCTCTGCGTCGCGCTGGCCCAGCTGGTGCTCGGGCGCACCAGGACCATCGTGGTGGCCTACGCCGTCTCGCTTGCGGGCACGCTCAGCGCCCGCGTCATGATCGCGGCGGGGCCGCGGTGGTGGGGGCTTCCCCCGGAGGCGGCGCAGGTGATCGACACGGGGGCGTCCGCCGCGGTGGTGGGGCTCTTCGCCCATATCGCCACGGTGAAGCGGGCGCCCGTCCTGTTCCTGTGCGCGGTCACCCCGACCGTGCTCAGATCCATCCACAAACCGAACCTGGCGGGCCGCGAGCACCTGGTCGCCATCACGGTCGCGGTGCTCCTCGGCCTGCTCGCCACCCGCCGCGATCGCGCACCGCGCGAGGGCCGGGGCCCGGCCTGAGCCGGGCCCTCCGGCTCACTCGTCCTCGTTGCCGCCGGGCATGACGGCCACCACGCCGGCCACATCGGCGAACCGGGCGGTGAGAACGGCCGGGTCGGCGCGGCCCACCGCCGAGATCAGCACCTCCGCCGGGTCCCCGGTGCCGCCGGCCCGCAGCATCTGAAGGCCCGCCACGCTGAACCCGGCGCGCTCGCACTGCTCCATGAGTTCGCGCAGCAGCCCCGGCCGCTGCTCGTACGCGATCCGGAAGGTCGACGCCACCGAGCGCATCTGCGGCAGCCGGTGGACCAGCGGACGCACCAGATACGCGGCGACGAAGTACGCGGCGGTCGCCAGTATCGACAGCAGCGGAAGTCCGGCCGCGGCGGCGGCGCCCACGGCCGCCGTCAGCCAGATCGTCGCCGCCGTGGTGAGCCCCTGGACCGAACCCCGGTGCACGAAGATGACCCCGGCGCCGATGAAACCGACGCCCGACACGATCTGCGCGGTCACCCGGGACGGGTCGAGCTCGATGGTCCCCGCGCTCAGCACGTCACCGAACCCGTACTTGCTGACCAGCGTGAACAGGGCGGAGCCGACGCCGACCGTGGTGTACGTCCGCAGCCCCGCGGCCTTCTGGCGGATCTCCCGCTCCAGGCCGATGGCCGCGGAGAGCAGGAACGCCAGACCGAACTCGCCCGCCTGGACCCAGCCCTGCCCGCTCGGCTCCAGCACCCCGGCCACCACCTGCGTCATCCCTGCCCCTTCCCACTCGGGCCGCGCCTTCACACGAACAGGCTCTCCCTACCCATACAGCCACATTCCATGACGCCCCGCCCCGCGCCGAAGCGCCCAGATCCCCGGGTCAGCGACAGCGCAGCGCGGCGTACAGGTCCAGCTTGTGCTCCAGGCGCGAGAGGTCGCGGCCGGTGAGGACCTCGATCCGCTGGATGCGGTAGTGGACCGTGTTCACGTGCAGATGCAGGGAGGCCGCCGTGCGCGCCCAGGACCCGTTGTGCGCGAGGAAGGACTCCAGGGTCTCCCGGAGCATCTGCGAGGAGGTGTGGGCGTCGTCGGCCAGCGGGCCGAGGACCTTGTCGTGATACACGGTCCGCACGTCGGCGGGGATGCCGGCGAGCAGCTCCTCCAGCGTGGCGAGGTCGTCCACGGCGGCCAGGCCGGCCCCCTCGGGCTCCCGCGTGCGGGCCGCGACGAGGGCGTAACGCGCCCCGGTCAGGCTGGAGTTGAGCCGGTCCGGGGTGTCCGCCTGGGCGCCGACGCCGACATGGAGCGGCACGAGGGGCTCGCAGGCCTGCACCACCCGCCACAACTCCCTCAGTTCCAGCGGCACTTCGGGCCCGCCCTGGACCACGGCAACCACCTCTCCGCGCGGGAGGCGGCCGAGCGCGAAGGGCCGGTCGGGGGTGTGGCGGAGCGCCTCGGCCAGGGCGTCGGCCGCCGCGGCCTGGTCGCCGTCGGCGCGGGCCGCGGCGCCGATCACGTGGAAGGGGCCGTCGGGGGAAAGCCCGCAGGCGCTCAGGGCGCCGCTCAGCGCGGGCAGGTCGGTGGCCGGCGCGTCGACGAGCCGGATCAGCTCGCCGGCCCGCCGCCGGGTCTCGTTGCGCGCCCGGTCCCGGCCGTACCGGTGGTCGGCGAGCACGTCCGCCGTCTCGTGCAGCAGCCGCGGCGGGACGGCGGACGCGTCCGCGAGGTGCAGGTGCCAGCTGTCGTACGGCGAACTGTCCGTGTCGATCAGGAGAGTGAGGCCGTCGGGCGCACGGCGCAGCAGCTCGCGGCCGCGCCGCGCGGGGATCGCCGGAGCCTCAGGGGTGCGTGCCACGGTCCGTCCCGTCGGGGTCAGGACGTAGCAGTCCGGCGTCCCGACGTGGGCGAGCGCGCGGTCGAGCAGGACGTCCGGTTCGGCCCCGGCCCGGACGAGGTCGCTGAGCTCGCTGCGCACGTTGTCGGGCAGGGCGTGGCGGTGCGAGGTGGGCCGTCGGCTGAGGTCGCCCCACTGGCGCAGGTAGACGGCCTCGGTGATGGCCCGGAAGTTGGTGCGTGAGGGCACGGCGAGCAGGGCTATGCCTTTCTCGCGGCACGACCGGGTCAGCTCCTCGGGCACGCCGCCGTGCGTCTCCTCGCCGGCGAGGAGCGCGGCCGCTCCGGCGGTGGCGAGCGCGGAGACGAAACGGCTGACCTTCTCGGTCCCGTTCCCGGGGGTCCACCACACGAGACCGCTCAGCACGACCTCGCCCGGCCGCAGAAAACGAGTCGGGTCCTCCAGGTCGGTGGCGGTCACCCCGGTGATCTCCCGGAGGAGCTGCTGCTCCTCGCCCCAGAGCAGTTCAAGATCCAGGGATTCGAGACGCAGGAGGTCTTCGACGTGCATGGGTGGCTCCTTGGTGCGGGTGCCGGGCTGGAGGCACCAGATCCGCATTCACCAGGTGAACACGAGTTTCTGCATCGTAGATGCAAGGAGAGACGGCCGATACACCTCTTGGTTGATCCTCCAGAGTCGGCTCGGTCCTCTGGTGGTTTTCCGTGTGCCGCACCAGTCGCGCCCGGCCGTGGCGGCTTGTTCACCCCCTGAGGCCGCCCCTTCACCGAGCGCCCCGTCTCCCCACCACTTGCGGGGACTTGGGGCGACGGCTCCCTTCGGCAGGGGCGCTTTCCGGCCAATGTCGTCCGCGCGGGTTTCGACGGAAGGGCGGTCCAGGCCCTCTCACCGCAGGGGGATCGCCCGCACACGCCCGTTTTCCGCGCGGGGAGCCAGTCGAAGAGGAGGGGCTCATTCCTGAGCGCATGCGTGCGAACTTCGGGGGAACGGGTCGCCATTCTGTGAGGGTCCTGTGCGAATGTGTGCGCTCCCGGTGGCCAGTGGGGCAACCGGGACTACTTCCTAACGGGGGGAAGCATGCGTTCGCGTGCCTTCGGCATGCCTTTTCGGCATGCCCGTACAACGGCCAGAAGATCTCTGATCGCATCCGTCGCGGTGCTGGGCATCGGCGCGTCCGCGCTGCCCGCCATGGCGGCCGACCCGGCCCCCGCACCGGTCTCGGTGTGGGGGCAGAGCAAGGCGCGGGCCACCATGCCGGCGGTGAAGGTCGGAAAGAACAGGCCGCCGAAGAACCAGCGCAGGACGGCGCCCGGCGCCGACGAGCGGCAGCGGGAGGCCCGGCGGAAGACAGGGCTCGGGGCGGAGCCGCAGTCCTCCTCGCCCGACGCCGCCGCACCGTCCACGAAGGTCTTCGTCCCCGAGGGGCAGGGCAACGTGCCCTGGCACCAGATCTTCGACTTCCGCATCACCGACGCCCTCGTGGGGCGCGTCGACTACTCGACCGGCAACCTGATGCTGGCCGCCACCGACTTCGACATCGCCGGCGTGGGCGACTCCCTCCAGCTCACCCGCACGTACAACTCCCTCGCCGGCCCCTACGGCCAGGTCTCCGGTCCCTGGTGGACCGGGTACGAGCGCCGCCTCGACACCTTCACCAGCGAGGTGGTCTGGTACGACTCCTCCGGAGCCACGATCAGGTTCACGAAGAACTCCGACGGGACGTTCAAGACGCCGGACGGCTACGGCCAGGACCTGAAGAAGAACGGCGACGGCACCTACACCCTCACCGACCGCAAGTCCGGCTCCAAGGACACCTACAGCGCCGCCGGTGACCTCACCAAGGTCACCGACCGCAACAACGGCACCATCACGGTCGCCGCGCACAAGGACGCCGACGGCTACATAGCCGGCTTCAAACTGACCGAGGACCGCTCGGGCCGCACCGTCGACCTCGTCCGGACGAGCGCCACGATCTGGACGGCCACCGACAACGGCGGACGCACCGTGCGGTACGACATCGACACCGACGGCCGTCTCGTACGGTCCTGGGACCCGGAGAACCAGTCGACGACGTACGGCTACGACGAGGACGGGCGCCTGGTCAAGGTGACGACGCCCGAGTCCCGTTCGACGGTGTTCACCTACGACTCGGCGAACCGCGTCACATCGATGCGCCGCTTCGTCGAACTCGGCGGGTCGGGCGGCGATGCCCCCACGTACACCTACTCCTACGACAAGGAGAGCCCCTTCGACGCCGGTAGGACGACGGTCACCGATCCGCTTCTGAACGCGACGAAGTTCGAGCACAACGGGGACGGCGAGGTCAGCAAGGTCACCGACGCGCTCGGCCACGAACGGTCCAAGTCGTACAAGGCCCATCTGACCCAGACCGCCACCGACGCGATGGGGGTGGGCACCGGCAGCGGCAACGTGACCACCTACGGCTGGGACACCCGCGGCAACCCGACCTCCGCCAAGCTGCCCACGGGCGCCACCTCCACGGTGGCGGGCTGGTCGACGAAGGCGGGCCGGGACGTGCCGGCATCGGCGACCTCGGCCGACGGCGACAAGACGGACTACGGGTACGACACGGCCGGCAACACCATCTCCGTGGCCCAGAGCGGCACCGGCGGCGGCTCCGCGACCATCGACTACAACCCGGCGACCGCGACCTGCGGCGGCTTCCAGGGCCAGCGCTGCAAGGCCACCACGAAGTTGAGCGGCACCACGAACTCGGTGACGTCGTTCCACTACGACACCCGGGGCAACCTGGACTCGGTGACACCGCCGACCCAGATCGGCAAGGTGACCTACCACTACGACGCGCTGGGCCGGGTCACCGACTCCAAGGACGGCCGCGGCGTCACCACGCTCTACACCTACGACAACCGGGACCGGGTCAAGAAGGTCGACACCGGAAGCTACGACACCGTCCTGTACACCTATGACGGCGACGGCAACCTCACCTCGCGCACCGACCGCACCGGCACCCAGACCTACCAGTTCGACGCCCTGTCCCGCGAGACGATCCGCACCCTCCAGGACGGCTCGCAGACGGTCCTCGCCTACACGGCCAACGGCAACGTCGACACCTACACCGACCCCTCGGGCGTCCTGGACTACACCTGGGACGCGGCCAACCGCCTGGCCGAACTGAAGGACCAGGCCGGCCGGCGGACGACGTACGACTACAACAACAACGACACCCGGACCGGTACCACCTACCCCGGCAACACCGTGCAGAGCGTGGAGGTGGACGCGTCCGGCCGTCCCACCACCGTCAAGACCACCTCGCCCAAGGGCACGCTGACCCATCTGACCTACACCTACGGCTACGGGACCGGCGGCGCGACCGACGGCACGAAGATCCGCACCGCGACCGACGTCCTGGCCGGACTCAAGACGTCCTACACCTATGACGTCGCGGGTCGCTTCTCCTACGCCGAGGAGGAGAAGGGCAGCACCCTCAACTCCTCCTGGCAGTACTGCTACGACCTCGCCGGCAACCTGACCTCCCAGGGCGTCGACCCCGGCTGCCCGCGCGGCACCACGTACACCGTGAACGACGCGCAGCAGATCACCGGCAAGAACGGATCCACCGCCAACTGGTCCTACGACAAGGCCGGCAACGAGACCGCCGGGGCATCCACCCCCGAGGGCACCCGCACCGCGGAGAAGTGGTCCGACTACGCGCAGCTGAAGTCGCTCGTCGTGGGCGGCACGACCTACGCCGGGCAGTACGCCTCGACCGACCAGTCCGAGCGCACGAAGCTGGGTCAAACCACCTTCCACAACGGCCCGTTGGGCCTCTCGGCGGAGACCACCGGCGGCGTCGACACCGGATTCAACCGGGAGCCCGGGGGCACCCTGAACTCCATGACGACCGGGGGCAGGGCCTACTACTACCTGACCGACGCGCTCGGTTCGGTGATCGGCCTCGCCGACCAGTCCGGCACCAAGGTCAACACCTACACCTACAGCCCGCGCGGGGTGTCGCGCACCACCACCGAGGCGGCCCCGCAGCCCTACCGTTTCGCCGGCGGCCACCAGGACCCGACCGGGCTCTACCACCTCGGCGCCCGCTACTACGACCCCAACCTCGGCCGCTTCACCCAGCCCGACCCCTCCGGCCAGGAGAAGAACCCGTACCTGTACGCCGAGGGCGACCCGGTCAACCGCATCGACCCGCGCGGGCTGCTCTCCCTCGACCTCGGCATCGAGGCCTGCGACCTGCTGTGCCTGGGCGGCGGAGTCAGCATCAACGAGGACGGCAGCGTCCACCCCTACCTCTCGGTGGGCGGCGGAACGCCCGGCGTGAGCGCCGACGCGAGCCTCGCGTCGGGCAGCGCGGACAGCGGCCTCACGGGCGAGGTGGCCTGCGGGTTCGGCCCCGCGGAGCTGTCCGTCGCCACGGACGGCTCGGAGGGCGTGGGCACCGGAGGCAGCAGCGGCAAGTGCTCGGCGAGCGCCAAGTACACGTTCTGAACAGGAGAGTGACGCGATGAACGACCTGGTGACGCTGGCTCAGAACCGGCCGGACGGACCGTCCTGGTTCCCCTACGCCTTCGTGGCGGTGGCGGTACTCGTCGGAGTCTTCCTCGTGGTCCGCCTCCTGAACAAACGCCGCTAGACACCTGGTGGGCGGCTCCCGACGCGGGGGCCGCCCACCTTCGCGCTCTTCCCGCCCCGACCACGGAACGGTGTGCCGATGCACATACTCGTAGGGATCGTCCTGCTGGCCTTCGGCCTCGCCTTCGCGGTGTTCGCCCCCGGCCTGTCCGCCTCCGGCGGCACCCGCGCGGGCCGCGCCTTCGCCCCGTCCAACACGGTGGCCTTCCGCGTCATCGGCGTGCTGGTCGCGCTGGCCGGACTGCTGTACGCGTGCGGGGTCATCGGCTGACAACGCGGGTGATCCCCACTGGCGAACCCGCCCCGCGCGACCGCTTCCGGATCAGCGGTCGCGGCGATGGACGCTGACGGCGTACCCGCCGTCGTCGTAGGGGGCCGCGTCCCAGGTGGCGAAGCGGGCGACGGGGGCGAGGCCGGCGGCGGCGCAGTGGGCGTCGTACTGCGCGAGCGTGAGGGCCGGCGGCACGGGCAGGTGGGCGGCGTCGAGGCCGAAGCCCGCGACCAGCAGGCCGCCCGGGCGCAGCGCGGCCGTCAGCCGCCCCACCACCGCGGCCTCCGTGCCCGGCGTGACCAGCGGCAGGACGTTCCCGGCGGCGACGACGAGGTCGAAGTCGCCGGGGACACCGAGCGGGGCCGGGTCGAACGCGGCCAGGTCCACCTGGAACCAGGGCAGCCGAGGCGCCCGCTCCCGCGCCACGTCCAGCATCGAGGCGTCCAGGTCGACGCCGACGCAGTCGTACCCGAGCTCGGCGAGGCGGATCATGACCCGCCCGGTGCCGCACCCCGCGTCGAGGACGCGGGCGCCCGGCGGTACCAGGGACGCGCAGAACGCCGCCTCGCCGTGTACGTCCTTCCCGCCCCGGGCCAGCGCCTCGAAGCGCGCGGCGTACTCGCCTCCGGACGTTCCACCGGTCAATTCCTGCCAACGACTCATGAGGGCGACTGTAGATCGTCGGGGCGGTCCGGCCCTCGCCCGGACCCTCGGGCGTGCTGAGCCGGTCCGATATCCTGACGAGGTGGCGGACAGAACCGGCGGAGAGCCGCAGATCGACGGACGCTCCACCCGGTGGGACGAGCACAAGGCGCGGCGCCAGGTCGACTTGGTGGACGCGGCCGTCGCGCTCATCGAGGAGGAGGGCACGCGCTTTCGCGTGCAGCGTCTCGCCGAGCGGGTGGGGCTGCCGCGATCGGTGCTCTACCGGCACTTCAAGGACCGCGCCCATCTGGACGAGTTGATCCGCCGGCGGGTGGTGGACTCGTTCCTGCGGCGGATGGAGCCCACCCTCACCTTCGAGGGGACCGTCGAGGACGCCGTGCACCGGGTGGTGGGCGCGCATCTCGACTGGGTGGCCCAACACCCGCGCCTGTACGCCTACATGGGGGTCGCGGAGCACTCGATGGGCGACGGCTCGCTGGTGGCGGACACCAAGACGGCGATCGCGCTGATGCTGAGCGACCGGTTCGGGGACGTGCTCAAGGCGCTCGGGGTGCCGCAGGCGCCGATCCGTTCGGTCGCGATCGGCATCGTGGGTTTCGTGGACACCGCGGTCAACCAGTGGGTGCGCGACGAGCGGCGTGAGCAGTCCGAGGAGGAGCTGCGCGCGATGCTGTGCCGCTCGGTCTGGGCGGTCCTCGACGCGACGCTGCGGGACCTGGGCGTGGAAGTGTCGCCGCAGCAGCGCGTGTCGGACCTGGAGCGGCACTGACCGTGCTCGGGTGAGGGCCGGCCGGGCCGTCAGCCGCGTACCGCCGGGACGGCTCGCGCCGCCGCGCGGTGCAGGGACTCGGTGTCCGTGAGTTTGACGCGGGGCCGCCCCTGGGCCTCGCCCGCCGCTCGCTCCACGCGGTCGATCGCGCGCCAGGCCGCCAGGCCCAGGCCGTTCCCCGCCGCACCCACGGTGGACAGCGGCCGGGTGAGGCGCCCGGCGGCGAAGTCGTCCAGGAGGGATGCGACCGTCTCGTGGGCGCAGGTCTTGTTCGTCCCGATGAAGCCGGTCGGGCCCCGCTTGATCCAGCCCGCGACGTAGACGCCGGGCTCGACCCGCCCGGAGTCGTGCGGAATGGTCGCGGTGTCCTCGTCGAAGGGCAGGCCGGGGACGGGACGGGCCCGGTAGCCGACGGAGCGCAGGACGAGGCCGGTCTCCAGGGTCAGGGTCTCGCCGGTGGGCCGGGCGCGGACCGTGCCGTCGTCGTCGGTGTCCAGTGTGGTGGCGGTGACCTCAAGGGCGCGTACGGAGCCGTCGCCGGTGATCCGCACCGGGCCGGTGAGGAAGCGCAGCACGATGCGGCGACGCCCCTCGGCGTGCGGACGGGCGGCCAGCTCCGACAGGAGCCGGGTCTTCTCGGTGGCGTCGGGCGCCAAATCCTCGGGCCAGCCCTCGACGCGCACGTCCACGTCCTTCAGGGCGCCGAGGGCGAGGAGTTCGGGCACGGTGAACGCGGCCTGCGCGGGTCCGCGCCGGCCGAGGAGGACGACCTCGCGGACCTTGCTGGTGCGCAGCGCGGCGAGCGCGCAGTCGGAGATGTCGGTACGGGCCAGGGCGTCGGGGTCCGCGGTGAGGATGCGGGCGACGTCGAGGGCGACGTTGCCGTTGCCGATGACGACCGCGCGTTCACAGCCGAGGTCGTGGTCGTCGTGCGCGTGGTCGGGGTGGCCGTTGTACCAGGCGACGAAGTCCGTGGCGGAGACGCTGCCGGGCAGGTCCTCGCCCTCGATACCGAGGCGCTTGTCGGTGGCGGCGCCGACCGCGTAGATCACCGCGTGGTGCTCGCGCAGCAGGTCGGCGTGGGTGACGTCGGATCCGACCTCGACCCCGAGGCGGTAGCTGAAGGCGGTCTGCGACTCGATGGCCCGGAACAGCTCCGTGACCCGCTTGGTGTCCTGGTGGTCCGGCGCGACGCCGGCCCGTGCGAGGCCGTACGGGGTCGGCAGGCGGTCGTAGACGGTGACGCGCACGCCCGGGTGGCGCAGCAGCTCGTCGGCGGCGAACAGTCCGGCCGGTCCGGCGCCGACGACCGCGACGCTCAACTCGCCCTCCGGCAGCTGGCGTTGTCTCGGCACCACGTACATGGGGGCACGGTCGGCGTGCGCGTTCTCCTTGTAGTACGAGGCGTTCAGCTCCAGGAACGGCAACTCCGCCGCGCCGAGGGCCGTGTGGGGCTTGAGCGCGTCCACCGGGCAGGCCGTCGTGCAGGCACCGCAGTCCACGCAGGTACGCGGATCGACGTACAGCATCTCCGTAGTCCCGAAGCCGGGTTCGCCCGGCGCGGGGTGGATGCAGTTGACCGGGCAGGCCAGCACGCAGGAGGCGTCGGCGCAGCAGGATCGGGTGACGACGTACGGCACGGCGGGCTGATCTCCGTTCGGGCGTTGGGGAGTTGGGGCGCGCGGCGAAGGGCGGCGCGCAGGGCGTCAGTCGGTGAGCGGGACGGGCTCGCCCCGGAAGCGTGCGGGGCGGCCGTCGATGCGCAGGGCCCGCCACAGCGGGCGGGACACCTTGTTCATCAGGCCGATGTCCTCGGCGAGCATGCGTACGTCGGAGAAGAGCTCGTGGAGCAGTTTCCGGCCGGCCTCGGACTTCCAGAAGACGTCCTTGACCACCCAGGCCGGGATGCCGACCTGCTCGGCGGACTTCCGGTCGGGGATCATGATGACGTCGCACAGACTGCGCATGATCAGCGGGAAGAGCACGGACAGGGCGCCGCGGCGGGCCTTGCCGAAGCGCGGGACGCGCAGCCGCAGGAACTCGTGCGCGAAGGAGATGTGGCGGGCCTCCTCCGCTATGTGGATCTGCATGATCCGCTGCGGCAGCGGATGCACCGGCTCCCCGCTGCGCAGGGCCGCCTTCTGCAGGTGGTCGATGGGCTCCTCGCCGGCCAGGATGCCGGTGAAGAACGCCTCGGGGTAGAGGGACCCGAACAGCGGCAGGACACGGCTGAGCTGGCGGAACCAGCGCTTGCCGCCGGCGGCGTCCACGCCGGTGCGGTTGACCAGTTCCTGGAACATCTGGGTGTGGTGGGTCTCTTCGGTGACCTCGTGGGTGAGGTACCTGAACTCCTGGTCCCCGTTGCCCAGTTGGTAGACGTAGTCCAGCGCCCCGCGCATGAGCAGGTTCTCGAACTGCATGCCCACCTTGGCGATCACCGCCCAGCGCCAGATCCCGATCCGGATCCGCGTCTCCAGCGGCTGCTCCTGGTACCAGGGGTGGGCGCCGAGCGCGTCCGCCGAGGTGAGGACCCAGCGCGGGTCGCTCGTGTCCACGGCGAACTCGGGGTCGTCCCACGCGATGTCGGTGAAGGCGTTGAAGTGGACGTTGACGGAACCCTCGGACAGGGTCCGCAGGCGCTCGTCGTAGGCCTTCCTGGTGAGGTGCGCGGTCATCTTCGTCCTCGCTTGTCTGGTGGGCCGCCCCGGCTGGAGGCGGATGGGAGGCACCGGCCCGGCGGTCAGGCGGCGCGGGTCGGTTCCTGGGGGCCTGCCGCGGTGTCCGCGCCGGACGGGCCCGCCTTGTCGAAGCGCAGCGGGGCGTCCTCGATGGGGGCGCCGCTCAGCATGGCGCGGTCGCGGTAGTAGTTGTTCCACAGCCGCCACGGGTCGCGGGTGCCCTGGCGCGGCATGGCCTTGTCGGCCCGTGCGATGTAGCCGGAGGTCAGCGCCTCGCCCATGACGGAGAACTCCGAGCGGTCGGCATCGGAGGCCACCGGGGTGGCGATGTCGTGCCCGTGGCGCCGCATGTGGGCGAGGAGGCGGGCGGTGTAGTCGGCCGCCAGGTCGGCCTTCAGGGTCCAGGAGGCGTTGGTGTATCCGATGACGAGGGACATGTTGGGCACGCCTTCGAGCAGAACGGCCTTGTAGAGCACGCGGTTCGTGACGTCCACCGGGCTGCCGTCGACGGTGAGCGCCATGCCGCCGAGAAGCCGGACGCTCAGTCCGGTGGCGGTGACGACGATGTCGGCCTTCAGCTCCCTGCCGGACTTCAGCCGGATGCCGTCGGCGGTGAACGTGTCGATGTGGTCGGTGGCGATGGCCGCCCTGCCGCTCTTGAGCACCTTGAACAGGTCACCGCCGGGGACGACGCACAGCCGCTGGTCCCAGGGCTTGTAGCGCGGGCTGAAGTGGCGCATGTCGACGCCCTTGCCCGCCCGGGCCCGCACGAGACCGAGGAGGACCTTGCGGGCGAGCCGGGGGTACTTGCGGCAGAAGGCGTAACTCCCGCGCTGCAGCGCGATGTTGCGGGTACGGGCGATCTTGTGGGTCAGCCGGGCCGGGGCGCGCAGCTTCTGCAGGAGGGAGGTGACCGGGTCGACCTCGGGCAGGGCGAGGATGTACGTGGGCGAGCGCTGCAGCATGGTGACGCTCGCCGCGTCGTCGGCCATCGCGGGGAGCAGGGTGATGGCGGTGGCGCCGGAGCCGATGACGACCACGTGCTTGCCGGTGTGGTCGAGGTCCTCGGGCCAGTGCTGGGGGTGGACGAGCGTGCCCCGGTAGTCCGCCTCGCCGGGGAACTCGGGGCGATAGGGCTCGTCGTAGTCGTAGTAGCCGGTCGCCCCGACCAGGTAGCCCGCGCTGTACGACTCGCGCTCGCCGGTCGTCTCGTCCTCGACCTCGACCGTCCACCGGCCTTCGGCGCCCGAGAAGTCGGCGCTGATCGCGCGGCGGCCGAAGCGAATGCGCTCAAGCACCCCCGCGTCGGCCGCGGCATCCTCGACGTACTGCCGGATGTCCGCGCCACCGGCGAGGATGCGGGCCTGGCGCCAGGGGCGGAAGCCGAAACCGAAGGTGGCCATGTCGGAGTCGGAGCGGATGCCGGGATACCGGAACAGGTCCCAGGTGCCGCCGACCCGGGCGCGCCGCTCGAGCACGACGACCGAAGCGCCGGGATTCGCCCGCAGGATGTGGCATGCGGCGCTGATACCGGATATCCCGGCGCCGATGACCAGGACGTCGACGTGCTGCTGCTCCATCGCGGAGACCCTCGCTCTCGCTCGTGGGCACCTGAGCGGGGCAGAGGCCGGGAGACCGCTGCCGCTCGGGGCGCTGACGCTTGCTCAGGCTCGTGGTGACCCCTCTGCGCCTCCTCGCAATTTACCTGCGACACGGCGTTTCAGATACCGCCGGTAACGTGATGTGGAACACGGTCGGCGGGGCGGTTCGCCGGTTTCGGCGTGACGGCAGGCGCGTAAGGCCAGTTGGCGGCCGTGGGCAGCCGCGCACAGCGGTCGGCGCGAGCGGGTTCACTCCGCCAACGGGACGTGCTCGAGGAGATGGAGTTCCTCGGTGTCCAGGCGCCCTTGCAGACGGCGCAGCACCGTGTCGTCGATGTCGCCCGCGTCCCGCAGCCGGATGACGACCGCCCGGCGCTCGGCGAGGAGGGCGAGGCTGAGGGCCGCGTGGTCGTCGGTGAGGCGCACCGGGTGGACGGCGAGCTCCTCGGGATCGTCCGGGATCGTGGCGCAGCGCTGCGCCACCGCGTCCGCGCGCAGTTGGTGGGAGCGCAGGATCGCCTCCCGCACGGTGGGCGCGGTCTCCAGGCGGCCGGCCAGGTCGGACAGGGCGGCGAGCGCGGACTCGAGCGCCGCCGACTCGGCGAGCCACTCCTCCCGGGCGGCCGTCCGGTCGTGCGGGATCCGCGCCCAGCGCACCACCCACGGCAGGATCAGCGCCTGCGCCATCGTCACGACGATCACCACGCCGGTGACGAAGACGATGAGCTGACGGGACGGGAAGGCGGCACCGTCGTCGAGGTGAGCGGGGACACCGAGCACCGCCGCCAGCGAGATCGACCCGCGGAACCCGGACAGGGCGCTGACGGTCAGGCGCCGGCCCGAGTACGTCGTACCGGAGGCACGGGCGGTGCCCCTGCGGACGATCCGGAAGAACGCGGCGACGCCGAAGTAGTAGGCGAAGCGGACGGCGACGAGCGTGCCGGCCACGGCGAAGCCGGTGGCGAGCGCGCGCGGGAGCTCGGCGTCGCCCATCATCCGTACCGAGTAGTCGAGTTCGACGCCGATGAGGACGAACAGGGAGCCGTTCAGGAGGTAGGTGGCGACCGTCCAGAAGTTCTGCGCCTGGACCCGCACCTCGGCCCGTACGGTGCGCGGACCGCTCTGGCTGAGCATGAGGCCGCACACCACGACGGCGACCACGCCCGAGGCGTCGATGTCCTCGGCGACGAGGTACGCGGAGAACGGGGCGAGCAGCAGAAGCACCTGGCCGCGCAGCGCGTCCGTCTGCGCCATCCGGGCCCGGAGCCACTGCACGACCGTGCCCGTGACGAGGCCGATCAGCCCTCCGCCGCCGTACCCGAGGACGAACAGCCACCCGACGTGCGGGGCGGTGATGTGCTCCGTGCCGACGGTCACGCCGACCGCGATGCCGTAGACGACCAGTGCCGTACCGTCGTTGAGGAGACTCTCGGCGCGCAGCAGCGTGACGTCCCTGCGCGGCAGCAGCCGGGCCACGACGTTGACCGCCGTCGCGTCGGTCGGCGCGACGGCCGCGCCCAGCACCCAGGCCGGGCCCCAGCCGATCCCGAGCCCGTGCGCGACGCAGGCCACGGATGCCGCCGAGGCGATGACGAGCAGCGTGGCGGCCAGTGCGACGTCGGTGAGGTGGCGGCGGATCTCACGCAGGGACGTGTTGAGGCTCTCCCAGGCAAGGAGCGCGGGCAGGAACAGCAACAGCACTACTTCGGAAGGCAGTTCCACCTTCCGGAGCGCGGGGATCAGGCCGATCAGTACGCCCATGACCATGAGCACCACGGGCGGCGCGATGCGCAGCCGGTCGCCGAGGGCGGAGCCGACAAGGACGGCGACCCCCAGCAGCACGACAAGCTCAAGACCGAGCACACGTTCCTCCCTCTGACACAGTGGTGCCCTTACTGTGCCGTGCCCCCGCGCGGAAGCCGGCCCCGTCGACCGGGTGTCGCCCGGGCCGGGTCACGGCAGCCCCCGCAGCTCAGACCCCCATGGCCGCTTCGGCGGCGGTGACCGTGTCGTAGACCCGCAGGAGCTCGTCCGCCCCGGTCACCTGGAAGATCTGCCGCAACGCCTGGGGCACACACGCAAGGACCAGCACCGTCCCGCTCCCGTCCGCCCGCCGCCACACATCCAGCAGCATGTCCAGGCCGACCGAGTCACAGAACTGGACCCGCGACAGGTCCAGCACGACGAAGCGCTCGCCCCGGGAGAGCAGTTCCCTGAGCCGCGGCCGGAACACCGGAGCTGTCACGTAATCCATGTCGCCGCCCACTCGGGCCACCAAACAGCGACTTGAGGCGATCGTCTCGACCCGAGGGGCAGGCACCACACTTTTCCCGACCGGCGCGGCAGGAGACACCGCAGCGGAATCTCGGCCGGAGCCTACCCACCCCCCTACCCCGCCCCGGGCCCCCCACCGCATCCCCACGCGATTACCGGCGCCCCCGCCCCGAAGCACGGCTACCAGCGCTGCGCACCGGGCGCCGGGCACGCCGCCGTGGTCGGGCTCAGCTGCCGTAGCGCAGCGAGATCGTGTCGCCCAGGCTGATCACGGTGTCACGGTTGGCGCCAGCGGCCGAGGCGCCGTCGACACTCGCCTTCCACGTAGAACTACCGCTGTTCGCAAGCCCGTTGACCGACGTGATGATGCCGCTTCCGCTACCGGGGGTGACGGAGGTGACACATCCGGCGGGGGTGGCGGCGCTCGTCGCCGCGTCCAGCACCGCGCCCAGGGTGAGGGTCGCGGCGGTGGGGGTGACGGCCACCGAGCAGACCTTGAGCGAGCTGCCGGTGTCCACGGTCAGGGCCAGCTTGGACGTGGTGCCCGTGGTGAAGCCGGAGGTGGCCACCCACTGCGGGGCACCGGTCGTGGTGGGGACCGGCGGTGTCGCCGTGAAGCCGCCGCCCACCACGGCGCGCAGGCCGTCGATGGAGGCATAGGCGGACGGCGAGGTGTCGCTGGGCTGGTACTTGAAGCCGCCGCCGGGCTTGAACTGCTGGGCGATCAGGAAGTCCACGGGGGTCTTCCCGGCCTTCGTGAGGAAGTCACCGGTCTGGGGGTTGATGCCGCAGGCGTTCAGGCCGGAGACGGCCCAGCCGTTGGAGTCGGTGTTGACGCCGAACATGGCGTCGAAGGCGCCGGAGGTGTTGATGAGCTTCGACTTGAGGAAGCCCTTCGCCTTGGTGATGGCGGGGTCGGTGGCCGGGACGCCGGAGACGCACAGGGAGGCCATGGTGGCGCCGGTCATGTCGATGTCACTGGCCGCGGCGAGTGCGGTCGGGTCGCCCTCGGCCTTGCTGAAGTTCCAGCCGCCGTCGTTGTGCTGGTTGGCCCGTACGGTGGTGACGGAGGCGTTGAGGAGCGTCTGCGGGATGCGCTGGACGCCGGCTTGCGTCCTGGCGCCGCCGAGCGAGAGCAGCGCGAACACGGTCCCGTTGAAGTTGCTCGACGCACCCCAGTAGCCGGGGGCGGAGTTCTGCCAGTACGCGTAGGTGTCCGCGATGAGGTTGCGGTTCGCCGAGACGCGGGCCGGGTCGATGCCGGCCGAGTAGGCGTTGACGATGCCGCGTTCGTAGTCGGTCACGACCGGCGAGGTGCTGGGCCACGCGGGAGTGGCGAGGAGGTTGCGGTAGACGGCGCGGGCGTTCTTCGTGGTGTCGCCGCCCGGGGTGACGTCGACGGCGGCGGTGCCGGCCGCGGCGAACGCGGAGAAGGCCCACTCGTTGGAGAGTCCGGCGCCGGCGTAGGAGCCGTCGGCCGCCTGAAGTGATCTGAGGTAGCTCACGCCGTTGGTCTTGGCGGTGGCTATCTGCGCGGGTGACGAAGTGGCGGAGGCGGGCACGGCCGTGAGCGCCAGGGCGCTCAGCGAGCAGGCCGCCGTCAGCAGGGCCCGGCGGGAAACGCGGGTGGAGGTCATGTCGGGTACTCCCGGGGAGAGGGGACGCCGACCGGTCCGCCGCGTCCGTCCCCTCGCACGAGGACGCCCGGCGCGCGGCAGCAGGCCGTCGTCCGAGCGCGTGGTCGACTTCCTTGATGTGACTGCCGTACGGGTCTTCGGGCTCGCCCCGGCCCCCGGCCGGTCCACACCGTTGCGCGTCAGCTCTGGATTCGCACCAGATTCCCCCATGCGGCAGCACCGGACGCTACCCCAACCTGCCGCGACTGCCCACCACTTGACTGTCTTGCCGGACTTGTGTTCTGATCCGCCCGATTCTCTTGTCAGTTCCGGGGGAAGCCGGTCGAAATCCGGCGCTGACCCGCAACCGTGGATTCGGTGGTACCTCAAGTACCCACCGGACAAGCCGGATTACCCGGACTGACTCAAGCAACAGACGCCGTCGCGGACTACGGTGTGGTGCGGATCGGCCCCTGTTCCAGCGGCGGGGCCCCTCTCCCATGCAGAACTCCGTTGCGGGTGAAGCAGGGGGTAACGGTGGGACACACCAGCAGACCAGGCCGAGGCATACGGGCCAGATTCGCCTCCGCGCTGTGCGCGGTCGCACTGACGGTCGGTGGCGGGGTGTCCTTCCTCGCCGGGGCCGCACCGGCGGCAGCCGATCCCCTGGGCGACTGCACATCCGTCAAGGGCGCCGTCGTCGCCGTCGACTTCGGACACTGGGGCGGCGGAGTCGTCCGTGGCTGTGACGCCACCCCGACCACCGGCTACGACCTGCTGCACGAGGCGGGCTTCACGACGACCGGTACCGAGCACGACGGCCCCGCGTTCATCTGCCGCCTCGGAAATGCCAAGTTCGATACGGGTACGCAGTACCCCACGCCGGATCAGGACGCCTGCAAGCTCACGCCTCCGGCCACGGCCTACTGGTCCTACTGGATCGCACCGCCCGGCCAGGACTACTGGACGTACAGCCCGCTGGGCGCGATGAGCCAGCATCCCAAGGACGGCTCCGTCGAGGCGTGGGTCTTCGGCCCCACCGACCCCAACGGCACGAGCGGCGGCCCCTCCTTCACGCCCGCCCAGGTACGCGCTCAGGGCCAGAGCGACCCGGGCGACCATCCGCCCGTCGTCGAGCCCGCCGAGGTCAACCTCACGGCCGCGGCCGGCTGGCTGAAGGGCCTGCTCCACGACGGCGACCACATCTACGACGAAGGCAGCTCCGCGCCCAACCTGTACCAGACAGCGCGCACGGCGCTCGCCCTCGCCGCGGCAGGCGGCAGGAGTGACGCGCTCGACCGGATGACCACGTATCTCGCCGCGCACACCGACGAGTTCGCCTACCTCAACGGTGTCGGTCAGGCGCCCAGCCCCACCGGCGCCGCGCTGCTCGCCCTGCTGGCCGAGAGCACCGAGCACGACCCGCACGCCTTCGGCGGCCACGACCTGCTAGGTGACCTCACCAAGAGCATGTGCACCGCCGAAGCACTGCCCGACTGCGTCGGCAAGGGCGACTTCCCGGCGGTCGGCGACGTGGCGACCCAGGCCCTCGCGGTCCTCGCACTCCAGCGGGCCGACGCCCCGGTGCCGGCCGACGCCCTCGCGCGGATCGCCGCCCATCAGTGCAAGGACGGCGGCTTCGGCCCCACCCTGCTGCGCGCCGGTGAGACCTGCTCGTCCAGCGACCCGGCCACCACCCCGTACGCCACGGTCGTCCTCCGGCGCGCGGGCGGTCACGACGACGCCGTCGCGAGCGCGCGCAAGAACCTGCGCGCGGCCCAACTGCCCACCGGCGCCTTCGGCGCCTATCCCGGCGTCACCACCGGCGACGTCACCGCGACCGGCGAAGCAGCGCAGGCGCTGCGGCTGCTCGGCGACACCACCCGCGCCGACGCCGCCGTCTCCTGGCTCGGCCGGCAGCAGACGAAGGCCGGCGGCTTCGGCTTCGACGAAGGCGCGACCGACCCGGAGATCTACCCGACCTGGGGCGCCGTCATCGCGGGCGCGCGGACCGACCTGGCGACCCTCACCACCACACGGACGGCCCCGCCCACCACTCCGCCCACCAAGGACCCGACGACCCCGCCGTCCACGGATCCGAGCACGAAGCCCACCGGTCCCTCCCCCACCGGCTCGGCGCCTCCGTGGGCCAAGGGCGAGGGTCCCGACCTCGCCAAGGGCTCCGCTTACCTCACCGACGGCTCGCGGCTGAAGCAGGGCCACTTCTACGAGAACGTCGCCGGCACCGGCTTCGCCGACTTCGGACTGACCATCGACGGGGCCTACGCCCTCGCGGCGACCGGCACCGACAACGCGGCCCTGCGCGGCATCGTGGACTTCCTCGACACCAAGGGCAAGGACGGCGCCACACCGGCACGGACCATCAACGAGTGGACCGGCGTGGGCACTTCGCACGCCGCAGGCGGCTCCATCGGCAAGGTCGCCGTCCTCGCGCAGTCCGTCGGACGCGATCCCAGGGCCTTCGCGGGGCACGACCTCATCGCCGCGCTCGGCCAAGCCGTCTGCGCGGCCCCGAGCACGGGCTCCGACAAAAGCTGCCCAGCGAAGGGGGCCTACCGCTACGCCCCGTCGGTGTTCGCCCAGTCCCTCGGCGTCATCGCCCAGCTGCGCGCGGGTGAGAAGGCCGCGGCCACCGAGCCCGTCGCCTACCTGGAGAGCCTCCAGCACAGCGACACGGGCGCCTGGCCGAGCCTGATCCCCTCGACCGGCGACTCCGAGGTCGACTCGACCGCGATGGCCGCCATGACCCTCGACCTCGTCAAGGACGACAAGGCGAAGGCCGCCGTCACCAAGGCTCTCGCCTGGATCGCGAGCAAGCAGCTGCCGGACGGAGGCTTCAAGGGCGCCTCGGGCGACTCGGTCAACTCCGCGGCACTCGCTGTCCAGGGGCTGTCCCTGGACGCGGCGAAGTACGGAGACCAGATCAAGAAGGCACGCACGTTCCTGGTCGGCCAGCAGAACAGTGACGGCGGTTTCAACGTCGCGGCCGACGGCCAGCGGGGCTCGGACGTCCGCGCCTCCACCCAGGCGCTCGGCGGGGCGATCGGCACGTCCTTCGGCACGCTGACGCGAGACCTGAGCGGCACGAAGGCGCAGGCTCCGGGCACGTCCGCGAGCGGTTCGACACCGGCCGTCGTCACCCCGGGCGGCGACGGCTCCGGCTCGTCCGGTGGCGGCGCCCTGGCGTCAACCGGCGTGCAGACGGGCGGACTTGTTCTCGCTGCGGTGCTGCTGTGCCTCGCCGGGTGGCGCACGGTCGTCGTCGCCCGGCGCCGGGCGGCCGCGGGAGGCAGGCGATGATCGCGCGCATACCTCGGGCCGTCGCCCGCGCGGCCGGCGCTCTGGCACTCGTGGTCGGCGCGCTGACCGCGGTGGCCCACCCGGCCGCCGCCGCGCCCCAGCCCATGGGGCAGTGCACCACCTCCTCGGGGGCGGTGCTCGCCGTGGACTTCAGCAAGTGGGGCGGGCCCGTCTACCGCTCCTGCGGAACCACCCCCACCACGGGGTACGAACTGCTCAACCAGGGCGGCTGGCGCACCACGGGCACCGGCCACGACGGCCCGGCGTTCATCTGCCGCATCGGCTACAGCGGCTACCAGGGCGGCAAGCAGTTCCCGCCGCCCTCCCAGGACGACTGCGTCCTCACCCCGCCGGCGTCCGCCTACTGGTCGTACTGGCACGCCGACCCGGGCGCCAACACCTGGGAGTACAGCCAGCTCGGCGCGATGCTCTACAAGCCGAAGCCGGGCAGCGTCGACCTGTGGATCTTCGGCGGCACCAACGTCGAGGGCACCGAAGGACGCCCGGCGATCTCCCCGGACCAGCTGCGTGCCCACAACGCACAGGCCACCGGCGGCGCCGTGCCGCAGGGCTCCGACGCGACGAAGAAGGCCGACCCGCTCCCTCCCGGCACCGACACCGGCCCCGCACCGGAGCACCCGGCCACCCCGTCGCCCTCGGCGTCCAGCGCTTCACCGACGGCGTCCCCCGCACCGTCCGCGTCACCATCACCGTCCGCCTCGGCAAGCGCCGAGGCCAGTGCCGCACCCTCGCCCAGTACCGGTACGAAGGTGGTCAACGCGGCACCGGCGGCCGACGCCGCCCATGATCCGGGATCGATGACACCGATCGCCCTCACCGCGGGCCTGGTGCTGCTGATCGCCGGGGGCGGCACCTACGCGGCCCAGCGCCGCCGCAGACGGTCGGAGTAGCCGCATGAACGCGCCCGCCAGAGCGCGCCCGTCCGTGTCCGGTGCCGCACCGGACACGGACGGGCGCCGCCTGCCCCGCACACTGCACCCCATGGCCTGGTGGGTGTGGGCCCTGGCCCTGGCCACCGCCGTCAGCCGCACCAACAACCCCCTGCTGCTGATCCTGGTCCTCACGGTTCTCGGCTACGTGATCACCATGCGCCGCACCGAGGCGCCCTGGGCCCGGGGCTTCAAGTACTACCTGTACCTGGCGGTTTCGGTCGTCGCGATCCGCGTGGTCTTCCGGGCCCTGTTCGCCACCGGCATCACCCCGCACGACCACTTCCTCTTCTCGCTCCCCCACATCCCGACTCCCGCCTGGTACGCGGGCATCCAACTCGGCGGCCCCGTCTCGCTGGAGGCCCTGCTCTCGGCAGCCGTGGACGGGCTGCGCCTGGCCTGCATGCTGTGCTGCATCGGCGCCGCCAACACCCTGGCCAACCCGAAGCGGGCGCTGCGCGTCCTGCCCGGCGCCCTCTACGAACTCGGTGTCGCGGTCACCGTGTCGATCAGCGTGGCCCCCCAACTGGTGCAGAGCGTCCAGCGGGTGCACCGGGCACGGCGCCTGCGCGCCGGCCGCACCAAGGGGCTGCGCGCGCTGCGCGGCATCGTCGTCCCCGTCCTCGAAGACGCCCTGGAGCGCTCGCTGCGCCTGGCCGCGGCCATGGACTCGCGCGGCTACGGCAGGGCCGGGAGCGCGACGAAGCGCTCCCGCCGGCTGACCGGGCTCCTCCTCCTGCTCGGCATGTGCGGGCTCTGCTCGGGGGCGTACGGGCTGCTCGACGCCACCGCGCCCAAGCTGCTCGGCTTTCCCTCCATGGCGGTCGGCGCGCTGCTCTGCATCGCGGGGCTGCGGCTCGGAGGCCGGCGGGTCACCCGCACGTCCTATCGCCCCGATCCCTGGCGGTTCGAGGAGTGGGCCGTGACGGGGTCCGGCGTGCTGTCCGCAGTCCTGCTCTTCACCGACGTCGGGTTCAACGCGGCCGAACTCAACCCATCCATCTACCCGTTGAGCTGGCCCACCCTGCCGCTGGTTCCGGCCGCCGCGATCCTGCTCGCGGGCGCCGCCGGGTTCATCGCTCCGCCGCCGCTGCCCGCGACCCTTCCGGCCGCACCGCAGCGCGCTGCCGCGCAGCCCTCCGAGAAAGCCGCCGCCACGTGATCACCTTCGACCATGTCACCGTCCAGTACGACGAGGCGGCCGAACCCGTACTGCGCGACGTCGACCTGACCGTCGAGGAGGGCGAACTCTGTCTCGTCGTGGGCCACACCGGTGTCGGCAAGTCGACCCTGCTGGGCGCGGTGAACGGGCTGGTGCCCCACTTCACCGGTGGGACGGTCTACGGCTCCGTGACCGTGGACGGCCGCGACACCGCGCACCACCCGCCGCGCGAGCTGGCCGATGTGGTCGGTGTCGTAGGCCAGGACCCGCTCGACGGCTTCGTGACCGACACCGTCGAGGAGGAACTGGCTTACGCGATGGAACAGTTGGCGGTGCCGCCGGAGACCATGCGCAAGCGCGTCGAGGAGACGCTGGACCTGCTCGGCCTCGCCGACCTGCGCCACCGCGCGCTGCACGAGCTCTCCGGCGGGCAGCAGCAGCGTGTGGCCATCGGCTCCGTCCTCACCGCGCACCCACGCGTCCTGGTCCTCGACGAGCCGACCTCCGCGCTTGACCCGACCGCCGCCGAGGAGGTCCTCGCGGCGATCACCCGTCTCGTCCACGATCTCGGTGTCACCGTGCTGCTCGCGGAGCACCGGTTGGAACGGGTGGTGCAGTACGCGGACCGGGTCCTCTACCTGCCGGGCGACGGCCGTGTCGTCACAGGCGCGCCCGCCGAGGTGTTCCGCACGACGGCCATCGCACCACCGATCGTCGAACTGGGCCGGCACGCCGGCTGGACCCCTCTGCCGCTCTCCGTACGGGATGCCCGCCGCGCGGCGGCGCCGCTGCGCACGCGCCTGACCGGCCGCGTGGTCCCGCCCGCCCGGCCGACGGCCTCCGGCGCACCGCGCCCGCGCGTCCTCGACGCCCGTGGGGTGAGCGTCCGCTACCGGGGCCAGGCGCTGCCCGCGGTGCGTGAGGTCGACCTGGAGCTGCGCGGAGGCGAAACGGTCGCTCTCATGGGCCGCAACGGCTCCGGCAAGTCCTCGCTGCTCTGGGCGCTCCAGGGCTCGGGACAGCGCTCGGACGGGACCGTGCGCGTGACCCCATGGAACCCCTCGGACCGCGCCGCGCCGGGCGTGGCCCGCGACCCCGGCTCGGTGTCCGCGACCCGGGCGCGACAGCTGGTGGGGCTGGTGCCCCAGACCCCGACCGACCTGCTCTATCTGGAGAGTGTGAAGCAGGAACTCGACCAGGCGGACAGCGAGTCCGCCGTGGCCGCGGGGCCCTCCGCCCGCTCGATCCTGGACCGGCTGGCACCCGGCATCGGCGACGCGGCACACCCCCGGGACCTGTCCGAGGGGCAGAAGCTGGCGCTCGTCCTGGCGATCCAGCTCTCCGCGGCACCCGGCGTCGTCCTCCTCGACGAGCCGACCCGCGGCCTCGACTACCGCGCGAAGGCCCAACTGAACGCGATTTTGGACACGTTGGCGGCCGAGGGCCGGGCGGTGGTCGTCTCGACCCACGACGTGGAGTTCGTCGCCCGCACCGCGGACCGCGTCGTAGTCATGGCCGAGGGCGAGATCGTCGCCGACGGCCCTGCCGCCGATGTCGTGGTCTCCTCACCGGTCTTCGCCCCACAGGTCGCCAAGGTGCTCTCCCCGCTGCCCTACCTGACGATCGATCAGGTGAGGACTGGGACCGAGAGTGCCCGCGTTGAAGGCGGTGTTCAGTGAGCGACGCCATCACCCGGGTGCGTACCACCGCCATCCGCGTCACGCCGCGCGCCGGCGTCGTCATCGCGATGGCGGCCTTCCTGGGCCTGGTCGCCTTCTTCTGGCCGTTCGTGGTCGCTCCGGGGAAGTTCGGCTCCCAGTACGCGCCGCCGCTCATTTTCGGAGCGCTGCTCGTCCTCGTCCTGTGCGTGGTGGTCTCGGAGATCGCCGAGGGCGGCATCAGCTCCAAGGCGCTCGCCATGCTCGGAGTGCTGTCGGCGGTCAACGCGGCGATCCGGCCGCTCGGCGCGGGGACCGCGGGCATCGAGACGGTGTTCTTCATCCTGGTCCTGGCCGGCCGCGTCTACGGACCGGGCTTCGGCTTCACCCTCGGCTGCACTTCGCTGTTCGCCTCGGCCCTCATCACCGGCGGCGTCGGGCCGTGGATGCCGTACCAGATGTTCGGCTGCGCCTTCGTCGGCATGCTGGCCGGCTTCCTGCCGCGCGCCTCGGGCCGCCTGGAGGTCCTGATGCTCGCGGTGTACGGATCCCTCTCGGGCTATCTGTTCGGCTTCCTCCTCAACCTGTCGTTCTGGCCGTTCTCCCTCGACCCCAACAGCTCGATCGCCTACCTTCCCGGCCTGCCCTTCACCGAGCAGTGGCACCGCTACCTCGCCTTCGACCTGGCCACGTCCCTCGGCTGGGACACCGGGCGGGCGGTCACCAACTTCATCTGCGTCACCCTCGCGGGACCGGCGGTCCTCACCGTCTTCCGCCGTGCCGCCCGCAAGGCCCGCTTCCAGGCTCCCATCACGTTCGCCGCCCGGCCCGACGCGAGCGTCCCGGCTGTCGAGGCGTAGCGAACGGCCGCGCCGCCCCATGCCCCGCACGGCGCAGATGCGCCCTGCGGCCCATCCCAGCCCAACCCTAGAGAGGCTCCACCATGCGCCAGACAGTCCTGCGCCACGCCGCCCTGTCCACCACCGCCATAGGTCTCGCCCTCACCGCGACCCCGGCATTCGCCTGCCCCGCCCCGAACACGAACGCACCCGTCGTCGTGACGGTCACGGTCAAGGGACCCGACGGCACGCTCTTCAACGGCAAGATCAGAACCAAGGGTCACGCCGTGACCACCACCGGCGGGACCCACACCTGCGACGGCACCAACGGCGCCAAGAACCCCGCGCCCGTCCCCACCCCGACCGCCGCCCTGGACGACGCCGCCCATCGGCGCGGCTTCACCTGGGACGGCACCTGGTACGCCTCGTTCGACGACTTCTCCGTGGACACCATCAAGAACGTGAGCGGCGGCACGTCGGCCTACTGGAACATCTCCGTCAACGGCACCCCCACCCCGGTCGGCGGCTGCCAGTTCGCCCTCAAGTCCGGTGACAAGGTCGCCTTCACCTGGACCAGCTTCTAGCCCTTCGCGGGCCCGGCGCGATGCCCTCCCCGCCGGGCCCGCTCACGCCGGCCTCTCACCGGAACCGACCCGTTGCTGCGGCACAGCAGCCCCGAGGCACGCGCCCCGAACATCCTTCCGCACCAGTGGAGTTCCCCCGGCGACGCCCCTCTCGGCGCCCGATCATCGACGACCCGAAGTGCCCGCACACCCCTCGCTCGAAACGGACAGCTGACGCCCCGAGGAGTTCGTATGCCGTGGCAACCGAAGCTGATCCGCAGCAACGCCCCGGGGCACCTCTCGCTGACGCTCGGACATCCCTTGGTCGACGACTATCTGCGCAACCTCGCGGCACACCGTCGCCCCAACACACTCCTGTCCCGGGCCTACGACCTCAAGGCGTTCTTCTCCACAGTGCCCAAGGATCCGGCCGACGTCGTCACCCGAGACGTCCTCACGTTCGTCACCGAACAGCAGAACAGGCACCACTTCTCGTCCGGAGCTCAGAGGGAGACCCGCGGCGCGCGTCTCTCAAGACGAACCATCGAGCGCCAACTGGCCAGTGTGTCAAATCTGTTCGGCTACCTGATGACCCGTGACGACCTGTCCATCGATCACAATCCGGTGCCGCCTCCCGACACTCGCCGGACCGGCCTCCCCAGCACACCACCCCTGCGCCCGCGACGCTCCTTCCCGGCCACCCCCGTACCGAAGGAAGCCGAACGGGCCCTCATGGCGCTCGCCACCGCCCGCGACCGTGCCATGGTCAGTGCCGTGCTGCGAGGCGAACTGGACCGCCGTGAGCTGCTCGGACTCCGCGTGAGCGATCTTCTACCGGAGGAGAACCACGTCCACGTCCGCGAGGCCGGAGGAAAGGCCGGACGCCTCGCTCGCGTTTCCGAGCCCTTCGTCAGTGCGGTGGACGAATACGTCGCCCGCGAGCGCCCCCGCGTCCCGCACGACTGGCTGTTCGTCGTGTTGCGAGGGCCGACGCGCGGTCGGCCGATGTCCACCGAAGCCCTGGAATCGGTCTTGAAAGGCTTTCGTCAACGTGCGGGTGGTGTCGACAACGCCATACCGCCTCCGGCCCCGGCGCCCAGCGGCATGCCGCCCCGCGACGCCCAAAGCCCTTGGGCATGGGTCGCAAGCACAGGGGACTTCGGACCCGCGCGCGTGCACCTCTCCACAGGCGTCCAGTCCAGTCTCTTCCACGCGGCCTCCCAGCCCCGGACCGAAAATCCGATAGCCGGTCGGTGAAGCCGCTCACCAGGACCGGGCCTCGGTGGCGTCACTCGATCGGCGAAAGCCGTGCCGTGGCAGCAGACGAAGAATCTACTGAGCCTGTCGCCCACGGCGAACATCTACAGCCACCTCACCCGACAGGCAGCCCGCGAGGCAGTCGACACCATCGACCGCACCCACACCGGAGCCGAGAAGACCGGCCCCGAAACGAGCCGTCCGGCGTGGCCGCGACCACCACGCGACCACATCCGCCAACTCCGCGAGGCCCTCGGCGCACTCCGCTCCCCGCGCCGCCGGCCTTCAGCACCACGGCCGACCGGCCCCAGCCTGGACGTGCGACCACACCGCGACCACCATGGCCCCGGACGCACGAAAGGCCGTCCTCCCATGGATGAGAGAACGGCCTCCGACCTGCTTGAAGCATGGTCGGGACGACAGGATTTGAACCTGCGACCCCTTGACCCCCAGGGTCGAGAATATTTTCTGGATATAGCGGACTTAATCCGCGTGCAAGCTGTGCATGGAAGCATGCACCGTGCACCACCGCGCGTACCGTGTGGTCCCCAAGATCGCTGTCCTGGCGGTGAGGATCGCTCTGGCGTCTCTGGTCACCGCAGGGTGAGGGCAGATTTGCCGGCGGACTGTCAGTGCCCGCGCATAGCCTGCCGACATGTCCTCGACTCGCGATGAGCTTCGCCATGTCATGCTCGGTTCCCTCTTTACACCTGAGGTTCCCCTGGGGTTGACCCGGGGCATCCTCATCACCTGCCACGTCTCGGCGACAGGCAAGGGCAAGCTCCACGGAATCCCCGAGTGCCGCACGCTGCGGTCAGCCGCCTCCGTGAACCAGATCGACGTCCCCTTCGACGAAGCCGTGGCGCGGCTCTGCCCGAGCTGTCGGTGGCCTCTGCCCACAGACAGCCTCATCCTGCCGCTCGGCGCCGCCGTAAGCGAAGTGGATTCACTCGCCATCTGGCTCGACCGTGAGTCCAAGAACGAGGAGGACCTCGAGGCCGAGCGTGACGCCGCCACCGCCCTCACCGCCGGCGAGTACCCGCCCCCCGCCACCGAATCCGGCGACGAGCAGGAGAAAGACGACGACGAGGCCGGGCACGACGAGGAATGGAAGCGATACGACCGCGCCCGCAACTTCCGCTCCCGCCGTCACGAGCACTGGCGTCGGCTGCACTCCTACCTGACACGGAGCAACGAGGCCGTGTCCGAGTACCCCTTCCTCGCCCCCTGGGCCGATGGTCTGCAGAGTCGCCTCGCCACGGCCCTCGACGAGGAGCGTCGGGCCTTCGCGGCCCTCGTGCAGCCGATCCGCCTGCTGGAGGCGGCTGCCGTGCGTACCATGCCCGAGCCGAAGTTCTCCCCCAACCCGGGCCTCGCCGGGTTGGGGGCGGAGGCGGAGAAGACCTTCCGGCGAGCATGGTACGAGTGGAGTCGGCGAGCCGTCTGGTCCTGGCGCCGCCTGGAAGATCAGGACTTCTCGGTCTACACCGTCGTCAGCGACGCCTTCGGACGTCGCCGTAAGGGGAAGCTCGAGGCCCACGCCGCCTTCCGCCGACTCACTGCCGACTGGATCCGTCAGGCACGCGAAGAAGCCGGCCGCCCCGTCAGTACGCCATGGCAGCTGATGGCGGTGAAGGCGCCCGCCCTCGTCAGGACCCACCACAGCGAGCCGGAACGCGACCCTCTCACCTTGTGGGAAGCAGCGGTCATCGCCACCTACCAGGTGGCCTTCAACCGGAAGGCCGGCACCACAGCGCTGCTCGTTCCCCACCTCGTCGCCGAGCAACTGCTCGAATGCGCCTCCGAGAACATGCCGGTCCAACGCCTGGCTCCCGACGGCAGCGCGCTACCGGCAGAGATGCTGCTCGATCAGTGGGACCACGCGGGGCTCAACCTCTCATGACCGCCCCTCACGTACTCAGGGGAGCCGAGCAGACGGCCAACCGTGCGGGCCGGACCGCACGCCTGGGACAACCACGCCCCGGGAGGCCGCGCTCCCACGGATGAGAGAACGGCCTCCGAACTGCGAAAAGCATGGTCGAGATGGCATGTTTTGAACCTGCGCCCCTTGACCTCCAGCGGGCCCTCTCGGCCCCGAGGCGGTCGCGCATCACGTCTGCCCGCACCGATCGTGGGTCGGCGGCTGCTCCAGCGCGCACAGAAGAACGTGGCTCACGACGTTCCCTCCGACAGCACGCCGGTTGTCAGTGGTGTGGGAAAGAATCCTTGCGTGGCGACTTACCCTGAGACCGAACGCTATATCCAGTTTCTGCTTGAGCAGTTGGCGGGCCGCAACGAGCACCATGTGTTCGAGCAGATCGTATTTCAGATTGCGCTGCGCCGGCTGAGCAGCAACATCGTGCCCGCTACCGGTCCGGTAAGTGCTGGCGGGGACCAGGGACGTGATGCCGAGTCGTACTACACGAACCTGCCACACGAGCTGCCTGGGGCAGGCGGGTTCGTCGGGCGTGCCACCACGGAGCCATGGGTCCTGGCGGCATCCGTGCAGAAGCCGCCGTTGGACGGGAAGATCCGCGACGACCTGAAGTCGATCTGCAGCCGAGGCGAACCCGTGCGCAGGGTGGCCTTCTTCGCGGTGCACGAAATCCCGGTGGCGGCACGGCACCGGTTGCAGCAACATGCGCGGGACACCTATGACGTCGCCCTGGACGTGTTCGACGGGCAGGCTGTGGCTGGCATGCTCGCCCAGGGCGACCTGGTCTGGGTCGCCCAGCGGTTTCTGGATCTGCCCTCGGCGATGATCCCGGACGAGCCAGCCGAGGCACATCCGGACTGGTACCGCTCCACCCTGACCGCTTTGCGGGAGCGGCCGGGTAAGCGTCTGACGCCGGGAGCCCTGTCCGAGGTCCGGGACGGTTTGCGGCATGCGACCTTCGACGACGAGGCGCGAGTGGACCTGGCCGAGTGGCTCGGCTACGTCGGGGAATTCATCGACGCTTGGGACGGAGAGCTCGCTCTGCGGGCGCGCTACGAACGAGTGTTGGCTGTTCTGCGCGGGAAGAACAGCTTGGACGGTGTCGAAGCGGATATCCGGGAAGTCATCGACGCCGCCCTGTCCTCGGAGCGTGTCGCGCTCCTGGATGACGCGGGCCAACTGCTGCTGTACTGGGGCGGTGCCTGGCTGCGTCACCTGGGTACGGCGAACGCCCAGGAACTGCGCGAGTTGAACCTCCGCCTGCGGCAGCGTGTAGCCGTCGTGATCGAGGCCACCGACGCCGCTGTCTACCCCGTACGCAAGGCGTCGCTCCTCGACGTGGCCGCCCGCCTGTGTCTGCACCCGCGTTGGCCGCAGGTCACACGCCCGGCCGCAGGGGCGCTACCCACCCCGCAGGAGACGACACGGCTGCGGCGGGCGGGTGAGATCGTGCCCACTGTCAGCTCGGCCAACCCGCTGGTGGACGTCACCGTGGCGATGGACTGTCTGGAACAGCTGGTCGACCTGCTGCCGCAGGCCCCTGCCTTCCCAGTCGACGGTGTGAGCGAGACGTTCCAGATCTTCGCACCCTCCCTCACCGAAGACCCACGCTACGAGAAGATCCGTGACGCGCTGGACGCCGCGCAGGCGGACCTCGCAGGCGACAGCAGTGTCGCCGCACGCTGCCGAGACCGTGCGATGGCATTCCTTCGCGCGGGCAGACCGCTGGACGCGCTGCACGAACTACACGAGGTCAAAATCAACTGGTGGCACGGCGACACCCTGCGCGGCGCGCTCCTCACCATGCGCATGATCGGAAAGATCTACGGCGACCTGGACCTGCAGCAAGCCGCCCGGCAGTACGCGCTAACCGCCGCCGCCGTCGCCGCCTCACCCGCAGGCCAAGAACATCAAGACCTGCTACCCGCCGCATTAACCCAAGCCATGGCCCATACCCACGCGGCTGGCCACTGGGGCGACGCCCTCGCTCTCGGCGGACTCGCCTTCATGGCCCACCACCTGTTCGCCGAAACCCCCGAGGACTACCCCTCTCACAGCTACATCCAGCAACTCGACTTCCACGCCAGCATGGTGATGCTCAGTGCAGAGCGGTTCCGCCCCGCGCTCATGCCGGTCCTGCGTGAGCTCACCGATGCGGACTACCTAGCCGACCTGGACGAACACCTCCCGCTGATCCGGCCAAGCTTCACGCAAACCGAGCAGCAGTTCATCCAGAACGCAGACGACCAGCTCACCGGAAGACCGTTTTCGGACGTGGGAGCGCACCGGGATATGAACTTCGCAGCCCTAGGCACGACATGGCGTATCCGGTGCGACAACACCCGCGCTACCGTCCTGGCAGCCGAGCGTTTCACCGCCGCGGTACAGATCTCGCTCGCGGAACTCGCCCCACACGATCCCCTGTTCTTCCCCCAGGACATCCTCGTCCGAGTGATCACGGGCACACCACTGGGCGGAGGAGACAGAGTCACCTTCCGGCCCAACAATCACGCCATCGACTGCACTGTCATCCTCAGCCCCTACAGCGCCTCAACCGACCACACAGCCTTCGAACGTGAACTGTCCACCACGGTGGTGCACCTGCTGGCCCACCTCAGCGCCAGGCCCACCGAGGCGTTCATGTCCCTGGTGAAGACAACATTCGCCCGCGGACTCCTGCACAAACTGATCAGCGGTCGCCCCTACGACGAAGCCGCCGGCTTGCTGGCCGAGGCCCACTACAACACCCTGCGGCAATCCGCCATGCCACCGTGGTCGGACACGGCATTCCAGGCCCCCACCGCCCCGCAACTCGCCCAGCCCACAACGCCGGGACCCGGCTACGACCGCACCAGAGCACTCGACATGATCCGCGACAACTACACCGACCTGCCCCAGGTACTCAGCGAGACACTGCCCCGTGTCCTGGCCGACCCCGGCATTCGCTCAGCACTGCAGGAACTGCGCGAGGAAGGATGGCTCGACTGGCAGATCCTGCTGACCCTGGCCAACATCGCCGCTAACCTGCGGCCGCAGCAGGCCAGCCCGGGCAGCATCCCCCGGGACTATCCCGCCCGCTTCTTCCGAACGCCGGAAAGCCATTACGCAACCCCACTGCCCCTGAACGCCTTCACCGCTGACAGCCTGCGTGCGCAGATGGACGTAACTCTCCTGGCCATCGCCCAACGCCGCTGGAAATTGGGCTCCGCCATGAGGACCCCCAACCTGCAGGCGTTCAAAGAGCTGTTGGCCTCGCGCTACGGCTACGCGACAGATGATGTTCCGCACCACGACCTGCTCAATGGCGCCCCGGACGAGCGCGGGGCCCTGTTTCCTCCGGGCACCTGAGGTGGTTCACCGATGTGCCGGGCGACGCACTGGAAGACGGCCCGTTCGCCCAGGCCGACCCCCGCCACGACTCGATCCAGCCGACCTCCGTGTCGCTGTGAAAGTGATCCACCCCGCGCAGGCCGAGAACCCTCAGTTTCAGGCCCCCGCTTCTGCCGAAAAGTCCTGGCTTGGATGGTGCGGATGATATGCCTGTACTGGATTTGGAGGTCGTCGAGGACATCGGCGTAGCCGGATTCCATCGCCCGGAGCTCCTCGGCGGGGCTTCTTACCCGGCAGTCCGGGGGCTGCGCGAGCGTGCCTCACACCGTCTAGGGATGCGCGATCGCGACCATGCATCCAGGATGCTGGCGACGTGACTGGTATGGTCGGCGAGCCCCTCATACAGAAGGCGGGCGTCCACGTCGGGGAAGTAGGCGTCCAGCAAGCCGTAAAACGGTTTGTGGAGGAACAGTTGCTCGTGCACGTTCCGCGGGGGTACGTAGTGGACCAGGGTGTTCCGAAAGCCGCTGTGAGCCTGCAAGATCAGACCGGTCATTGGGGCGTCCAGGATCTCCCTCAGCACGGAGCGGTCGGGAGTTCGCAGGCCAGCTCCGTACTCCTCATCCAGCTTGGCGAGACTGGAGAACACATGGTGGAGCGTGATATAGCGCAGCTTCCAAAGACTGATCGCAGAGTGCTCTGCCTCCTCGGATAAGAGGACATCAAGGGTGTTCAGCGCGCAAGTCATGGCCGTCAAAAATGCTTTGACCTCCTCAGGCAAAGAGGGGTCGAAACTTCCTCGGTAATGCCTCTTGGCCCGCACGTCTTGCATCCTCAAGTCTGACTTGCGTACCGTGTCGAGGCAGGAAGGCCCTTCCCACGGCAGTCCGCCGGATATGGCCCTCACGTAGCGTCCAATTTCCGCAGCGACCGTACGGAGTCGTGCGCCCAGTACCTCGGCTTCGAAACGTTCGGGCGGGAAACCGAGGAAGAAACTCACCGTGTGAGAGGTCGAGACGAGCCTCCCTCGGAAGCGCCACAGGCCCAGGTCTGTCTCCAGCGGCCGCGCTAGCGGGAGCCATGTGTTGTTGAGGAACTCCTGGCGGTGCTGCTCGATGATGCGCCGGAACTCGGCACTCAGCTCCGCCGGTTCCTTGGCCTTGTCATCGTAGAGCTTGACCGAGTGCCGGGCCCGAGCGATCGTCTCGGCATGGTCGTAGGCAAGTGAGGTCGCAAGATCGGGTGCGATACGGCCCAGCGCCCGCTGGGACTCGTGGAGGATCAGGCACATGTAGTTGTACAGACAGAAGACCGGGAGGATGGTCAGTTCCGGTCTGGCAATGACTCGCTGCAAGAAGCGCCGCAGGAACATGCCGTCTTGCATGATCAGCTGCACTGCGAAGTCGTTTCCGGACAGGCGCGTCGTCATAGGTGGGCCGTGCTCCCCGTGCGGTGTCTGATGTCGCCTTCTGCGGCGGGTCCCGGACCAAAGCTGTCCGAGAGAGCCGGGCAGCCGCTTCCAGCCATCGTGCCAGCAGTTCAAGCCTGCGCACATCACGTTTTTCACTCAGCTGCCGCAGAGCGCTCCGGGCGAGGGAAGCCTGTCGAGCCTCAGGTGTGCCGCCTATCTCGGGCGCAGCAGGCCCATAGCAACTTCACCTTGGTAAATCGTGCCGTGCTCCCCTTGACGAATCTTTTGGCCATCAGGTCGATAGAGGTCAGGGAGTGGGGCGGGCTGAGGAACTGTTCCTCCATGCCACGTCGAACTGCTGGAGGGCTATCGAGTAAAGAAGTCCGGGAGCCCGGGCGTAGAGGCAAGGGGAGTTCCTGGCGTGGCTGGAGCTGCTATAGAAGGTGAGGTAGGCCACCCGGTCCGTGGCGATCACGCGGCAGGTGTTGGGGAGGTTGAAGCTGCGCAGTTGGACATGGGGTTGCTCGCGGGTCACCTGGGCGATGTAGTCCGTGTTCGCCCGAACCTGGTTCTTGAGCAGACCGGGCGTGAAGCCGGGATCGAAGAGGCGTAGATCCTGTGAGCGCCGGTCGAGCCAGGAGTCGGCCGGCGCGAGTGTGTCGGGCAGCAGTACCTGGACGGATCCCGGGGATAGCTCCCCCGACCACAGAGAGGAGAAGACCTCGCGGGTGAGTACGTTTCCTCGTCCCGCCAAGACTTTGATCCAACTGGCTCGGCCGAGGTCGCGGGCAATGTCCCCTTCGGCGGACGACTGGTGACGGTACACACGGGCGAGCCCGGTGCCGGTGAGGCGCGAGCAGACCGCGACCAGCCACCACAGAGGGCGGGACCCGCGTACGAGGCCAAGGACGAGGATGATCGCGCTGGCTGCGAGCGAGCTGAGTATTCCGAATAGAAAAGCAGTCATGCGAGCCATCTCCCTGTGTATGGCTGACCTCGGGCAGGCGGATTTGGCGTTCGGTGGAGAGTCAGCAGAGATAGGGCAGGAGTTCTCGTAGGATATATGCGGCGTTCCGTGCCGCCAGCTCGTGAAAGCCGTGACCCTTGTCCTGGTCGGCATTGTCGGACACGCCCCGGATAACGATCCAGCCGGGGTTGGGTTCGCCATGGACGGAGTTCTCCTGCCAGTACTGGCTCAGTCCGCCGGCTTCCATGTCGACCGCCAAGACCTTCTCGTGATAATTCTTGAGCCAGTCACGGATATCGCTCTCCCGATCAGCGATGACGGCTTCACCGGACCCGATCAAGCCTGGGTAGACTTCGAATTCCTCCGATGCGTGCGTGGCAATTTGACCGTCGATCCGTGCCGGGGTTCCGTGATCGGCGAAGAAGGCATTTACCCCATGGACGACCGGTGCGGGGGCCTGGCGGTGTTCGCCGCGCCGGCGGACGTCCCCCAGCGGATTGATCTTGCGGTTCTCGTAATACACGATCTCGGTGGAGACAATCACGTTGCCGACACGCGCGTGCTGATCGTGAATTCCACCGCCCACGCCCACGAGTGCCCACAGCCGCGGGGTGTAGTGGCGGCGCAGGTTCTCCAGTGCGGCCATCGCCGAGCGCTGTCCCTGGCTCTGACTCTGGGTGGCCACGATGCGTACGGTTGCCTCCGGAGTAGTGTGTTCGCCCTGGTAGAAATACAGTCCCCCGCCCACCTTGCGCCGTTCGAGTTTCAACTCGTCTACTACGGAGCGCAGTTCCTCACTCAAGATTGTGACCACACCGATGTCCCATCCGGCGGCGGCCGGTTCGCCGTCCGAACCGACCTCGGCGAGGCGCGTGGAGTGGTGGGAGGGATCGGCCGGGGAGACGCGAGCGCGCTCCCCGATGGCGTTGTTGTTGAAATTGTTGTGGTCGCCGTGGCTGACGATTCCGTGATTGGTTTTCATTTGTTTCCTCCACCGCTGGAATTGGGGCCTGATATTTCATGCGCGGACGCGCCTACCTGCGCGGCGTCGCCCACGGCGTTGTTGCTGAAATTGTTGTTGTCGCCGAAGTTGAAGATGCCACTGTTGATGATTTTGGTCGCGCGATCGTTGAACTCGGACGCGTCCACATCGTGAGAGGCCAGGAAGTCACCGGTAGCCCGGAGCAGCCGGCGCTCGATCGTCTTCATCCGTCCGAGAATTTCGGTCTTCTCCAGCTGGATCTTGGACCATTCCTGCGCCGACTGCTCTCGTATGCTCACTCGGCTGCCGATCAGAACGTTACGGATTGGCGTGGAGGTGAGATCGCGGGGAAATATGACCGCTTTTGCCAGGGAATAGAGATAGCGCGCGAGTCGCCAGGAGTGTCGGATCTCCAAAGGCAGTTCAGCCAGCTCACGCAGAGCCGCCCAGGCGACTGCCAGGACACCATGGTGCCCGAATTCCGCGGTGCGCTGGAAAGATCTCGGCGTGTGGGCGAGGACGCACGCGGCGGTGGAGATGCTCAGCGTGCGCCCTTGAACGCTGATGTGCAGCAGGACCGTCGCGACGAACTCGGCCCCTTCGGCGGGAGTGGTCACCTCAAGGAAGTGGTACTCCTTCGATCCGGGCGTGTTAATGATCTCCCGCAGCCGGGTTGCGTCGAACTCGCGGGTCAGAAGCGAACGGTCAATCGCCACATCGGTCTCGGCGACGTACACGCGGTCGGTGACTCGTGCTGGAAGCCGGACGTCCTGGCTGTCGGTGTCGAGTAGCTGGACCGCCTCGCGCAGATAGTCGACCAGTTCATGCGCCCGGAACGGAGGGACGGGGTGCTCCCGTTCGTGCAGCGGTGCGCCGTCGTCGTCAGAGGGTCGGAGCAGTTGGATGCTCATGGGCGGGTTCCACTGGTAGACCAGCTCACCCGCTCCGATGAAGGGCGACTCGTCGCCGAACAGCGTGAAGACAGCGAAGTCGTCCTCGTCATCGTCCTCGCTGTGACGAGCGCGGCGGTAGACCGCACAGGGATGGCGCTGCTCCGTGTCTGCCGCCTGCTCCCGGCGGGACAGGTACCGGGGCCGCAGAGTCGGTGCCCGCATGATGCGGTGGAGTAGCAACTGCCTTACGGCTCCGACGCCGAGACATACGAACGTGATACCCGCGCCTATGTGGACGGCGGTAGTCGCCTGGCGCGGATGGGTGAGCGCAAACATCAGGCCGACCAGCGTCAGGGACAGGGCAGCCCAGCCGACGCGTCTGAGGGCGTGTGCGCTCTCCGAGTACCTACGGGGGAACAGCCACCTCAACAGAGCCCGAGGGCCCGGCACCGGTCCCAGGCCCCGGCGCTTGGATCTCCGCGCCTTCCGTCTGTTGCGCCTGGTCCGGCCGATCCGGTCGAGCTCCGGCTCCCGGTCCAGCTTCCTCAGCTCAACGGCGAGCGGAATCAGGCACAGGAGAGCGAGACCGCAGAAGACCATGACGGCGGCGGGCAGGGCGCCAACTAAGACCGGGACACTCACCGCGCCGGCCACTGTCCCCCGCAGCAGCGCGGTCAGCGCGGCGGCCCGCCACGCGTGGCGCATGACTGGGACGATGTCGAAACCGTAGGACGGGGCGACCCTGCGGTACGGGGCGGTGCACACCTCGTCGATCACGAGATCCCGGAAGCGCTCATCCACGTATACGCCGCTGCATAAGTGACGGGTGGCGGCGGAAGGTTCGTCTCCCACCACCTTGGCTGATGGCGCATGGGAAGTGAACATGCCCTACCCCTGCCCTCGTTGTGTTTTGGTCTGTGAGACCATAAGTCGCGCAAGCGTTTAAGTCAATGTGACCTTTAGGGGTTCAGCGTGGATGACTGGCTCAAAGGCTCCACCGAGGTGGAGGCGTCATGGGTGACCGTCGACCTGGCGATCTTCACGATCAGGTCCGGGCAGTTGATGGTGCTGTTGATCGAGCGCGGGGTGGAGCCCTTCCTCGGTCGGCCTGCGCTGCCAGGCGGTTACGTGCAAAAGAACGAGACCCTGCGTGAGGGCGCGCTCCGTGAACTCCGCGAGGAGGCCGGAATCGACGGGAACAAGTTGCACCTCGAACAACTCGGCGCTTACGGAGACCCCCGACGAGACCCGAGGGGGCGAGTGGTCACCATCGCCTATCTCGCATTGGGACCGGACTTGCCCGCCCCTGTGGGCGGCACCGACGCCCGGCGCGCCTATTGGGCTCCCGTCTCCCAACTGGAAGGGAAGCAGGCGGCGTTGGCGTTCGATCATCCGGCGATTCTCGCCGAAGCCCTGGAGCAGGTACGGAGCAAGCTCGAATACACCGCAGTCGCCACGGCCTTCTGCGAGGAACTCCTCACCCTGAGCGAGTTGCGCACGGTCTACGAAGTGATCTGGGGCCAGCAACTGGACCCGAGCAACTTCCGCCGCAAGGTGCTCAACACCACGGGCTTCGTCAAGCCCACCGGCGATCAACGCTTCCCCCCCACCGGCCGCCCGGCTGCCCTCTACCGCCGCGGTGACGCCTGGCTGCTCAACCCGCCGCTGCTGCGCGGTGCCGGGCACACGGTGTGACCCGCACCCGGAGTCGGACGATGTCCGAGATCGGCCCCGCCACACCCTCTTCGGTGAAGCCGTCGCCCAGCCAGCCGCGCTGAGGCAAGTCGTGCCGGGGCAAACTCACCAACTCTGAGCAGGGCGACCCGGGCCGGCGGGCTTGCCGAGCCGTTAGGACCGGTCCCGGGTCCCCACAGCATGTCTAGGACACGCGCCCCCATTACCGTCTTCGTAGCCCCGCAACGGGGTTACCGGCCTTCGGAGTTGGCATGACTACCTCCCCTTGTCGAGTGCATGGCCTGGGGGGTGGTGTCACCAGCTCCGGAGGCACTGACAGACCGCTGATTAGGGGCATGACCACCGACTTCTTCGCAGGTCGGGAGGCTCTTCGTAATGTGGATGTGGCGATCAGTGCCGTGGCAGGCCGGGTGAGTACGACCGGAGGGCACCGCGCGTGATCGATACCGGCGATATCGACGTCTACCTCGGCCTGGACGTCGGCAAGGGCGAACACCACGCCACCGCGCTCACCCCGGCCGGGAAGAAGACCTTCGACAAGCGGCTGCCCAACAGCGAGCCCAAGCTCCGCGAGGTCTTCGCCAAACTGCAGGCCAGGCACGGCACCGTGCTCGTCATCGTCGACCAGGTCGCCTCCATCGGCGCCCTGCCTCTGACCGTCGCCCGCGAGCTCGGCTGCCACGTCGCCTACCTGCCCGGCCTGACCATGCGGCGGATCGCCGACCTCTGCCCCGGCGAGGCCAAGACCGACGCGAAGGACGCGTTCATCCTCGCCGACGAGGCCAGGGCAATGCCGCACACGCTGCGGTCGGTGGACCTCGACGACTAGACGATCGCCGAGCTGTCGATGATCGTCGGGTTCGACGACGACCTCGCCGCGGAAGCGACCCGCCTCTCGAACCGGCTGAGGAAGCCGGCGTCCCCAGGATCACCGTCCACGATCTGCGCCACCTGGCGGCAACGATCACCATCTCCGCCGGTGTCCCGCTCACCGTGGTGTCGAAGACGCTGCGGCACTCCACTCTGTCGACCACGGCGAACATCTACAGCCACCTCACCCGACAGGCAGCCCGCGAGGCAATCGACACCATCGACCGCACCCACACCGGAGCCGAGAAGACCGGCCCCGAAACGAGCCGTCCGGCGTGGCCGCGACCACCACGCGACCACATCCGCCAACTCCGCGAGGCCCTCGGCGCACTCCGCTCCCCGCGCCGCCGGCCTTCAGCACCACGGCCGACCGGCCCCAGCCTGGACGTGCGACCACACTGCGACCACCATGGCCCCGGGCGCACGAAAGGCCGTCCTCCCATGGATGAGAGAACGGCCTCCGACCTGCTTGAAGCATGGTCGGGACGACAGGATTTGAACCTGCGACCCCTTGACCCCCAGTCAAGTGCGCTACCAAGCTGCGCCACGTCCCGATGCCCGTCTGACCTGGGGTTTCCCCCGGCCGTTCGTGCATGAGAACCATACCGCACTCCGGCAGCGCCACAGGAACGGGGGACAATCGGCGCATGGACGGTTCCGCACGTGATCGTGATGCCGAGGGACGGGCGCGCAACGCGCGGCCCAGGGACGGGCTCGGGCGGCCGCTGCCCTATGGCGCCGACGGGGTGGCCCGTCAGCCGGAGGACGTGGCGCGCACGCCCGAGCAGACGCTGGTGGAGGCGCAGCGGCTGCTCGACGCCGGGATGCCGTTCCACGCGCACGAGGTGTTCGAGGACGCGTGGAAGTCGGGGCCGCCGCAGGAGGAGCCCCTGTGGCGGGGGTTGGCGCAGCTCGCGGTGGGCCTCACGCACGCCGCGCGCGGCAACGCCAAGGGCGGCGCCTCCCTGCTTGAGCGCGGCACCGGCTCGCTCGCCCGGTACGCGGCCGGCTCCGGCGTACCGACGTACGGGATCGATCTCGCCGGGCTCGCGACCTGGGCGCGGGAGCTGGCGGACCGGCTGCCAGGGCCGTTGGACGCGGCGGCCGAGGCGCCCCGGATCAGGGGCTGAGCAGGATCACTTCGAGGGTGCGGGGGCCGTGTACGCCCTCGACGCGGTCGAGTTCGATGTCGCTGGTGGCCGACGGACCTGAGATCCAGGTCAGCGGGCGGCCGGGATCCAGGCGCGCCATCGCCTGCGGTACGGAGGCGACGACCTGGTCCGGCACCCGCACCACGCAGATGTGGTGGTCCGGCACGAGTGTGACGCGGCGCCGCCCCTGGGCCGGCCCCGCGTCCAGGACGAGGGTGCCGGTCTCGGCGATCGCGAGGGCGCAGCCGGTGACCACGCTGTCGACGGCGTCGAGTTCTGCCGGGGTGGACTCCGGGGTGTCCTCGACGCGCGCGCAGGCCGTGTCCGCCAGCCACTCGGGCGGCAGCCCCGCCGGCGCGAGGACGCTCGTGGCTCCTCGTGCGCCGAGCAGGCCGGCGACCAGCGCGCCGACTCCGGCCGCGTCCGTGCGGTGCACGACGGCGCGGTAGTCGGCGAGGTTCTCGTGCAGCAGGTCGAGGACGGCCTTCGGATCGTCGGGCGTGTGGCTCACCAGGTAGTCGCGCACGACTGCCGGAGCCTCGGGGGCGTCCTGCACGGCGGCCCGGACACGGGCCAGGATGCGGTCGCGCGCGCTCCTGTGCGGTTGCTCCTCCACCGGCACCGGTCCGTTCACGTGCGGCTTCCCTTCCTTCCGTCCCTCCGCCCGTCCGTTCACGTGCGGCTTTCCCTCCATCCGGTCCTCCACATCCGTCCGTTCACGTGCGGTTCTTCCTCCACCAGTCGCGGAAGGGCTCTTCGGGGAGTTCGGGGAGGTCGCGGCTCTCGGTCCAGGCCTTGGCGCCCGGGGGCCGCTTCGGGTGGAGGGCGCGGGTCCGCGACGCCGTGCGCTCCCCCGCCGCCATGACGCCGGGATGGTCCATGGCCCAGGTGGCGGCCTTCATCGCCGCCTTCTCCAGGCGGTGCCCCGGACCGCCCTGGCCGGCGACCCGCTCACGGAGGTGGACCAGGACCTCCGGGATGTCGATGGCGACCGGGCACACCTCGTAGCAGGCGCCGCACAGCGAGGAGGCGTACGGCAGGGAGGCGTCGATCTCGCTTGTGGTGCCCCGGAGTTGGGGGGTCAGGATGGCGCCGATGGGGCCCGGATAGACCGAGCCGTAGGCGTGTCCGCCGGCCCGTTCGTACACCGGGCACACGTTGAGACAGGCCGAGCAGCGGATGCAGCGCAGCGCCTGGCGGCCGATGTCGTCGGCGAGGGCGTCGGTGCGGCCGTTGTCCAGCAGGACGAGGTGGAAGGCCGCCGGGCCGTCGCCGTCGGCCGTGCCGGTCCACATGCTGGTGTACGGGTTCATGCGCTCGGCGGTCGAGGAGCGCGGCAGCGTCTGGAGGAAGACTTCCAGGTCCTGCCAGGTGGGGACGGTCTTCTCGATGCCGACGACGGAGATCAGGGTCTCGGGCAGGGTCAGACACATGCGGCCGTTTCCCTCCGACTCGAAGACGACCAGGGTGCCCGTCTCGGCGACCATGAAGTTGGCGCCCGAGATGCCGACCTTCGCCCGCAGGAACTTCTCGCGCAGGTGCAGCCGGGCCGCCTCGGCGAGGTCGGCCGGGGTGTCGGTGAGGCCTTCCGGCGCGGGCCTGCCCCAACTGGCCATCCGGTCGCGGAAGATGTCGCGGATCTCACCCCGGTTGCGGTGGATCGCGGGGACCAGGATGTGCGAGGGACGGTCGTCGCCGAGCTGGACGATGAGCTCGGCGAGGTCGGTCTCGTAGGCGTGGATGCCCTCGGCGGCGAGCGCCTCGTTGAGGCCGGTCTCCTGGGTGGCCATCGACTTGACCTTGACCACCTCGGTCTCCCCGGTGGCCTTGACCAGGTCGGCGACGATGCGGTTCGCCTCGTCCGCGTCGGCGGCCCAGTGCACCGTTCCCCCGGCCGCGGTGACCGACTCCTCCAACTGGACTAGATAGCGGTCCAAATGACGGAGCGTCAGGTCCTTGATGCGTCGTCCCGCCTCGCGCAGTTGCTGCCAGTCGGCGAGTTCGGCGACGGCCTTGGCGCGCTTGTCGCGGATGGTGTGGGTCGCGTGGCGCAGATTGCCGCGCAGGGTGGTGTCGCGCACGGCGTCGCGCGCGGCCTTCGGGAACGCGGGCATGCCGACGAAGGTGCCGCTCACAGGTGGGGCTCCGCTTCCGTGCTCTGGAGGATCTCGGCGATGTGGAGCGCCCGCAGGGGGGCGTCCTGGCGGTGGAGGATGCCGCCGATGTGCATCAGGCAGGAGTTGTCGGCTCCGCACAGGACCTCGGCTCCGGTGGCGGCGGCGTTGCGGACCTTGTCGGTGCCCATCGCCGCGGAGACGTCCGGGTTCTTGACGGCGAAGGTGCCGCCGAATCCGCAGCACTCCTCGGCGCCGGGCAGCTCCCGCAGCTCCAGCCCCTTGACCGCTTCGAGGAGCCTGCGCGGCCGGTCGCCCAGGCCCAGCACGCGCAGGCCGTGGCAGGAGGGGTGGTAGGTGACGGTGTGCGGGAAGTACGCGCCGACGTCGGTCACGCCCAGTACGTCGACGAGGAACTCCGTCAGCTCGTACACGCGGGGCACCAGCGACCGCGCGGCTTCGCCCAGCTCGTCGCCCCGCCCCTCGGCGGCCGCCTTGCGGGCGATGCGCGGATAGTTGTCGCGGACCATCGCCACGCAGGAGCCGGACGGGGTGACGATGTGGTCGTAGCCCTCGAAGACCCGGCCCATCCGGCGCACCAGGGGCTCGGTCTCGTGCCGGTAACCCGTGTTGAACTGGGGCTGTCCGCAGCACGTCTGCCCGGCCGGGAAGTCGACCTCGACCCCGAGCCGTTCGAGCAGCTTCACCGTCGCGATGCCGGTGGCGGTGTACACCGCGTCATTGACGCAGGTGACGAAGAGTGCGACTCGCATGGTCGGAGGATATGCCGCACGAAGAGCCGGCGGTAGGACCGTGATCAGCGGAGATCGCACCCGAAACGGGACGTGTGGCCAAGCCACGCGCGGCGAGACATCGGACAACTGGCGTACAGGAAAAGCTGGTTGAGAGTACTCACCACAGCACCGGCAGTTCCTCCGGCGAGCGGTGGATCATCGTGGGGCGCATGACGACGGGTCTGTCCTCGGCCAGACGCAGTCCCGGAAGGCGCGCCGTCAGGAGTTCCAGGGTGACCCGGAGCTGCTCGCGGGCCAGGGACGAGCCCGGGCAGCCGTGCACGCCGTACCCGAACGCGAGGTGGCGGGCGAGCGGGCGGGTGATGTCGAAGACGTCGGGGCGCTCGTGGCGGCTCGGGTCGCGGTTGGCGGAGCCGTACGCGACGAACACCACCGCGCCGATGGGGAGTTCGGTGCCGGACAGCATGACCGGGCGGGTGGTGATGCGGCGGAAGCCCTGGATCGGGCTGTCGTAACGGGCGGCCTCCTCGACGGCGGCCGGTATCAACTCCGGCTTCTCGCAGAGCAGTTCCCACTGCGTCCGGTGGTGCAGCAGGTGCAGCACGGTCGTGCCGATCAGCGCGCTCGTGGTGAGGTGCCCGGCAAGCAGGAAGTTCTGCAGATGGGCGACCATCTCGTGCCGCTCGTCCAGGGTGAGCTCGGCGCCGGGCGACTCGCCGCCGGGTGCGAGCGCGCTGATCAGCGAGGTGCACAGATCGTCCTGGGGGCGGGCGTGGCGCTCCCGTACATACGTGTCGAGGAGGTGCTGCATCGCGACGACGTCGCGCGCGGCCGCCAGTTGGCCGGGCTCCTCCATCGGCCGGAACAGCAGTTGCTCGGCCCGGTAGCCGCCGTGCACCGCGAGCGGCACATCGGCCGGGTCGAGCCCGATGAGCCGGCCGATCACCTGGCCGGGCAGCTTGAGCGCGAACTGGGCCATCAGATCGGCCGAGCCGCGCTCGGCGAAGGCGTCGATCAGCTCGGCGGCCCGCTCCGCCGCGTACGGCACGATCGCGGCGACGCGGACGGGCGAGAGGCCGTGCACGATGGGGGCGCGCAGCCGGTGGTGCAGGGCTCCGTCGGAGGTGACCACGACGGGACGGCCGCCGAAGCCCCGGCCCATCTCGGCAAGCACCGTGGGCCCGGGCAGGACGTCGGGGCGCAGCGCGTTGGCGGAGGAGAACGCCTCGGGGCGGCGCAGGACTTCGCGCACATCGGCGTCCCGGGCCACCAGCCAGGCGTCGAGCTCCGGCACGAACGTCAGGCCTTCGGCTTCGCGGGCCCGCGCATAGTGCGGATAGGGGTCGCGCTGCAGCGCGTCGAGCCGAGCGTGCTCATGCCTGTCCACAAGGCCCATCGTCTACGACGTCCGGCCACATCGGAAGAGCGCCGGGCGGGCAGAAAGTGGCGCTTTCGCCTGCGGGGGCCCCGCAGGGCCCGTCACTGTCGCCGCCGGGTGCCCGGGAGGCCCGTGACGCGGCTGCCACCGGGTGCCCGGGAGGCCCGTGCCACGGCCGCCACCGGGTGCCCCGGAAGGCCCCGGCGGCGCCGCGTACCTGCCCGGGAAGGCCGGCGGCGGCCGCGTACGCTCAGGCGGTCCGGTCGAGCACCCCGATGAGCCGGGTGACGGTCGCGGCCATCGCCTGACGGCCGACCGTCAGATAGGTGCGGGCGTCGACCGCCTCGGGGTTGGCCGCGAGGTAGGCGCGGATGGCGTCGGTCATCGCGATGTTCAGGGCGGTGCCGATGTTGACCTTGGCGATGCCGGCGGCCACCGCTGCGGAAAGGGCGTCGTCCGGGACGCCGGAGGAGCCGTGCAGCACGAGGGGCACGCGCAGCGCGGCGTCGAGCCGGGCCAGCAGGGCGTGGTCCAGTTCGGCGGTGCGCGAGGTCATGGCGTGGGTGCTGCCGATGGCGACTGCGAGCGCGTCGACGCCCGACTCGGCGACGAACTGCCGCGCCTCGTCGGGGTCGGTGCGTGCGCCGGGCGCGTGGGCGTCGAGCGGAGCCTTGCCGTCCTTGCCGCCGACCTCCCCCAACTCGGCCTCGATCCACAGGCCTTGGGTGTGCGCCCAATCGGCGGCGGCGCGCGTGGCCGCCAGGTTCTCCTCGTACGGCAGGTGGGCCGCGTCGTACATGGCGGAGCTGAACCCGGCGTCGGCGGCCTGGCGCAGCAGCTCGTCCTGCTTGACGTGGTCGAGGTGGAGCGCGACCGGAACGGAGGCGGCCTCGGCTGCGGCTACCGCCGCCCGGGCGAGCGGCAGGACGCGCCCGTAGCGGAACTTGACCGCGTTCTCGCTGACCTGGAGGACGACCGGCGACTTGGCCGCCTCGGCGCCGGCGATGACGGCCTCGGCGTGTTCCAGCGTGATGATGTTGAAGGCCGCGACGGCGCGGCGTTTGTCGGCGGCCTCGGCGACGAGTGTGCCGGTCCTGGCGAGTGGCATCAGTGCTTCCCCTTCACCTGTGTCACGTGGTTCGGTCTCATGCGTCGGGCCCGCCGCGCTCAGGCGCCGTCGAGGATCACCGAGCGGGTGAGGTGGCGCGGGCGGTCGGGGTCGAGGCCGCGGGCGGCCGCGACGGCGACGGCGAGGCGCTGGGCGCGGACGAGTTCGGCCAGCGGGTCGAGGCGCCCCTCGATCCACAGCGCGCCGGTGGCGGCCACCTGCTCGGCGAGCCCTTCGGGGGCCTCGCCGAACATCCAGGTCGCGGTCGAGGTGGTGGAGATGCTGATGGGTCCGTGGCGGTACTCCATCGCCGGGTAGGCCTCGGTCCAGGACAGCGACGCCTCGCGCATCTTCAGGGCGGCTTCCTGGGCGAGGCCGTTGGTCCAGCCGCGGCCCAGGAAGCTGAACTGGGTTGATTCCACGAGGCCTTCGGGCAGCGGCTCGGCGAGCGCGGTGCGCGCGTCGGCGACGGCCTGCTCGGTGTGCAGCCCGAGGTGGGCGCGCAGCAGCGTGAAGGCGGTGGTGGCGAAGCGGGTCTGGACGACCGACTCCTCGTCCGCGAAGTCGAGCACCACGATGTCGTCGGCGGCCCGCATCACCGGCGTGGCGGGGTCGGCCGTGATGGCGGTGGTACGGGTGCGGCCGCGCACCTGCGCGAGGAGGTCGAGCACCTCGGTGGTGGTGCCGGAGCGGGTGAGGGCGACGACCCGGTCGTAGCGGCGGGCGGCGGGGAACTCGGAGGCGGCGAAGGCGTCGGTCTCGCCGAGTCCCGCGCTCTCGCGGAGGGCCGCGACGGCCTGCGCCATGAAGAAGGAGGTGCCGCAGCCGACGACGGCGACGCGCTCGCCGGCGGCCGGCAGGGCGTCCTTGTGCGGGAGGGCCAGTTCGGCCGCCCGCTTCCAGCATTCGGGCTGACTGCTCAGTTCGTTCTCGACATGGCTCATGCCGGGCTCCCACCCTCTGGACGTGACGCGCTCGTGCTTGTTTCTGCAAAATATAGCTCGATATCGAGCACGATCAAGCATATGGACGTGCGCTAAGGTCACTACGGACGGTTACCAGTACGAAGAACGGAGTGGCGGATGTCGCGCGACGCCCGCTGGCAGGCGCTGCTCGAGCTCCTCGTGGAGCAGGGCCGCCTCGATGTCGACGAGGCGGCGACGGCCCTCGGGGTGTCGGCCGCGACGATCCGGCGCGACTTCGACCAGCTCGCCGAGCAGCAGATGCTGGTGCGCACCCGGGGTGGCGCGCTCGTGCACGGCGTCTCCTACGAGCTGCCGCTGCGCTACAAGACGGCGCGCCAGGCCTCCGAGAAGCAGCGGATCGCGAAGGCGGTGGCGGACCTGGTCGCGCCGGGCGAGGCGGTCGGCCTGACGGGCGGCACCACCACGACGGAGGTGGCCCGCGCGCTCGCGGTGCGGCCCGAACTGGCCAATGGATCACCGGCGTTGACGATCGTGACGAACGCGCTCAACATCGCCAACGAGCTGGCGGTGCGGCCGCAGTTCAAGATCGTGGTGACCGGCGGGGTGGCCCGCCCGCAGTCCTACGAGCTCACCGGGCCGCTCGCGGGCGGCGTCCTGAACCAGATCACGATGGACGTGGCGGTGCTCGGCGTGGGGGCGTTCGACGTGGTGCACGGCGCCTCGGCGCACGACGAGGACGAGGCCGGCATCAACCGGCTCCTGTGCGAGCGGGCCGAGCGGGTCGTGGTGGCCGCCGACTCCACGAAGCTGGGCAAGCGCACCTTCGCCAGGATCTGCTCGACGGCCCAGGTGGGCACGCTGGTGACGGACACGGCCGTCTCGGACGAGACGGTCGCGGAGTTCACCGAGGCGGGCGTGACGGTCCTCGCGGTCTGAGCGGCCGCGAGGGGTCCAACTCGCCTGCGGAGTGCGCCACTTGTACGTGAAAGCGCTCTCGGGCCGGGCTCAGCCGATCCGCAGCGCCGGGAAGATGACGGACTCGAGCAGGCCCAGCACCGTGTCCTCGCCGTGGAAGCGGTCCTCGAAGAGCCGCTCCACGCGCAGCATGCCCATGATCATCGGGGCGACGTAACCGATCGCCGGGTTGTCCGCCGCGACCTCGCCGCGCTCCACCCCGCGCCTCAGCATGGCGTCGAGCGCCGCGATCTCCGGGTTGAGAACGGTCTCGCGCAGGGCTTCGCGCAGGTCGGGGTGCTTGATGTAGGCCTGCCCGACGGCTTCCATCAGCGCCGTGTCGGGACCTTCGCGCCGGCCCACCACCTGGGCCGCCGCCCGCAGGTCCCCGGCGAGCGAACCGGTGTCGATGCCGGAGAAGAACGAGCAGCGGTTCCTGCCGAGCGCCGCCGTGACGAGGAGGGGCTTGCTCTTCCACTGCCGGTACAGGGTGGCCTTGCCGCACTTGGTCCGCGCGGCCACGCCCTCCATCGTCACGGAGTCGTAGCCGCCCTCTCTGAGGAGGTCGAGCACCGCGTCGTACAGCTCAAGCTCGCGCTCGGGGCTGATCTTGCTGCGGCGGGCAGCGGCCGTGGCGGCCTGCGTCGACATCGTTCCCTCCGGAGACGAACAAGGGGCACTGAAAACAAGGGGCACTCCTGCACGTACGAGAGTAGGCTCCGCTCAATCGAGACGCAAACGTATCGAGACGTTTGCGTCTCGATGAGTTTCGATCTAGCCTTCCTACGTTTGCTTGTGTTTCTTCCTCGTATCGATCCAGGTTCAAAGGGGCCGGAGAATGTTTGCCGGTATAACCACGGGGGCGCGTCGTGAGACCCGTCCCGCCGGACCGGAGACGACCGCTTCCCGGCCGCCCCTGGTGCGCGAGCTGCTGCTCGTGACCGCGCTCTTCCTCGTGTACAAGTTCGGCCGTCAGCTGGCGAACGGGCACGAGGCGAGGGCGTTCGACAACGCCGACCGCGTATGGAGCTGGGAGCGCGCGCTGCACCTGCCCGGCGAGGGTTCCGTCCAGCACCTGCTGCTGCACGGCGACACCCTGGTCAAGGTCGCCAACACCTTCTACGCGACGGTGCACTTCCCCGCCACCGTGGCCTTCCTGGTCTTCCTGTACCTGCGCCGGCCGGGCCACTACCTGTGGTCGCGCCGGGTGCTCGCCGGGCTCACCGCCGCCGCACTGGTGCTGCACATCACGGTCCCGCTGGCCCCGCCGCGCATGCTGACCACGGCCGGACTGGTCGACACCGCGCAGGTCTACGGACCCTCCGTGTACGCGGCGACGCCCGACACCGACACGATGGCCAACCAGTTCGCGGCGATGCCCTCGCTGCACTTCGGGTGGGCCCTGATGGTCGCGATCGGCATGATCATGGCGACCCGGAGCCGCTGGCGCGCCCTGTGGCTGCTGCACCCGCTGCTCACCCTGCTCGTGGTCGTCGGCACGGCGAACCACTACTGGCTGGACGCGATCGTGGCCACCGCGCTCCTCGGCGCGGTCCTGTACTTCGTGCCGTCGCCGCAGCCCACACAGTTGCCTGCGGCACCCAAGCGGACCCGCCGCTCCCCCGCACCGCGCCCGGAGCCCGTACCGGTGTCCGCGGCCGAATCCGACCCCGTACCGGTGTATGCGGCCGAATCCGGCCCCATACCGCTCCGGCAGCCCACGCCCGTGTCCCGGCAGGCACCCGCTCTTCCCGCGCCCACCCCCGCGCCCCAGCTCTCCGAGGCCGTGCGATGAACGAATCCGCGCTGCTCGCCATCCTGCTCTCGCTCGCCTCGGCCGCCGGCTACGCGCTGGCCGCCGTCGGCCAGTCCCGGCTCGCCGCCCAGGGCGGCTCGGGCGTGGGCAAGTTGCTCACCCGGCCGCTGTGGTGGTGGGCGGTCGGCCTCAACGCCGCCGGCGCCCTCATGCACGTGGCCGCGCTGCACTACGGCCCGCTCACCCTGGTCCAGCCGCTGGGCGCCCTCACCCTGGTCGCCGCGCTGCCGCTCTCCGCGTACTACGAGCGGCGCCGCGTCACCCGGCGCGAGTGGCGGGGCGCGGCCTGGACGCTGGCCGGGCTCACCGGGCTGATCGCGGTCACCGGGCCCGCGAGCCCCGGCGACGCGCTCAGCCTGACCGAGGCCCTCGCCATCGCCGCGGCGACCGCGCTGCTGCTCGCCTTCCTGGTGCGGGCCGGGGCGCACTCCGCGCGCGGCACCGGCCTCGGCCACGCCACCGCGTCCGGCATCGCATCCGGTGTGGCGTCCGCGCTGACCCAGACGGTCACCGCCTCACTGGCCCGCGAACTTCCCGGCGGGCCGCTGCCCTGGTGGGGGACCTCCCTGGTCGCGGTCCTCGTGGCGACGTTCGCGGTCGGAGGCCTCCTGCTCTCGCAGGCGGCCTACCGCGGCGGACTCGCCGCGCCACTGGCCGTGGTGAACCTCGCCAACCCGGCGGCGGCCGCGGTCATCGGAGTCGCACTGCTCGGCGAGAGCTTCCACGGAGGACCGCTCGGCTGGCTGACCGCGGCAGCGTCGGCCGCCGTCGCGGCCCGTGGCGTCCTCATGCTGACGGGGGCCACCCCGGCGGACCTTCCCACCCCCGTGGCCCCCGTGCTCCCCACCGAAATCCCGACCCCGGAACCGGCGGTTCGGATCACGGCCTGAGAGCGGTCTCCGCCCCGGCCGTCAGGCGTTGACGTCCACCACGGTCCGGCCGCGCACCTGGCCCGCGAGGATGCGCCCCGCGACGTCCGGCACCTCGTCCAGACCGACCACGGTGGTCATCTTCTCCAGGCGGGTCAGGTCGAGATCGCGGGCGAGGCGCTCGTACGCCCTGACCCGGCGGTCCATGGGGGCCTGTACGGAGTCGATGCCGATCAGCGTCACCCCGCGCAGGATGAACGGCAGGACCGTGCCCGGCAGGTCGGGCCCCTGGGCGAGGCCGCAGCTCGTGACGGTGCCGCCGTAGCGGGTGCCCGCGAGGACGTTGACCAGGGTGTGGCTGCCGACCGGATCGACCGCGCCGGCCCAGCGCTCCTTGCCGAGCGGGCGGCCGGGGGCCGCGAGTTCGGCGCGGTCGATGATCTCGGCCGCGCCGAGATCGCGCAGGTAGTCGGCCTCGGCGGGCCGCCCGGTGGAGGCGATCACCCGGTGGCCGAGCCTGGCGAGCAGCGCCACGGCGACCGAGCCGACACCGCCGGCGGCGCCCGTCACCAGCACGTCACCGCTGTCCGGGGTGAGACCCGCGTCCTCCAGGGCGAGCACGCTGAGCATCGCGGTGTATCCGGCGGTGCCGATCGCGGCGGCCTGCCGGGTGGTGAGCGCTTCCGGCAGCGGGACCAGCCAGTCGCCGGGGACCCGGGCCTTCTGCGCGAACCCGCCGTCGTGCCCCTCCCCGACGCCGTATCCGTTGAGCACCACCTTGTCGCCCGGCGCGAACGAGGCGTGCGCGGACGATTCGACCGTGCCCGCGAAGTCGATGCCCGGCACCAGCGGATAGGTCCGCACGACGCCCTTGCCGTGGGCGAGCGCGAGGCCGTCCTTGTAGTTGACGTCCGAGTACTCCACGGCGACGGTCACATCGCCCTCGTGGAGCTCGTGCTCCTCCAGGGTGACGGTGTCGACCCGGTGGCCCTGCTCGTCCTTGAACACGCGGATGGCGCGGAATGACATCGGATCCATCTCCTGGCGGTCGGGTGCTGTCCAGCGGTACCTCGATCTTGCCCCAGTCACCCCTCGGCACGTGCGGAGGGGCCGCACCGGACGGCTCACGGCACGGCCCCCGACCTGGTGGCGGGTGTCAGGTCACGCGATCTCGACGGAGAAGCCGTGCGCGGTCGACTGCGACGGCGTCTTCACCTCCGTCACTCCGGTCGCGGGATCGAAGAACCAGCCGGTGCCCGCGGCGGTCAGTTCCGCCGCCGAACCGTAGCGGTGCAGCCGCTTCCCGCCGAGCGCGACGACGCCCGGCGCCGCCTTGGTGTGGACGGTGAGGCGGTAGGCGCGTGCGGCGGGCTTGCCCTGGTAACCGCCCACGCTGGCGCCGACGTTGACGACCGAGGCACGCCCGGCCGAGGTGACCCGCACCTGCTGGGTGGCCGAGGCGCCCTCGGCGAACTGCCGGGTGACGCCGTCGTCCTCGTACAGCGTGTAGGAGGAGTTGCCCAGCCGCGGGTAGATGTCGTAATCCAGCTCGCCCTTGTCCCGGGTCTGCCAGGACGTGGTGCCCTGGGGCCACATCGGCACGATGGAGCCGCCCTTGACGAACAGCGGGAGGGTGTCGAGCGGGGCCGCGTAGTTGTCGATCGTCGTGGGGCCCTGGTAGGTCTTGCCGGTCCAGTAGTCGGTCCAGGTGCCCTTGGGCAGGTAGATGCCGTTGCGGACACTGGTGTCGCTGTAGACGGGCGCGACCAGGAAGTCCGGTCCGGCCAGGAACTCGTACTTGGCGTTCGCACCAAGGGTGTTGGGGTCGTCCGGGTACTCCAGGGAGAGCGGGCGGACCGCGCCGACGCCGGTCTTCGTGGCGTCCTTGGAGAGCCCGTACATGTACGGGATGAGCCGCTCCTTCAACTGGAGGTACTTGCGGTTGATGGAGGCGTACGGCTCGCCGTCGAGCCAGGGCTGCTGATCGGCGGCCTTGCCGGTGGTCAGGTCCTTGGCCCAGCCGTCCATCGTCATCACGGCGGGCAGGAACGCCTTCCACTGCAGGTCACGGGTGTACATCTTCGGGTCGTGGCCGTAGATGCTGCCGATGTCGCCCGTGTTGTACGCGATCCCGGAGAGCGTGGCGCCCGCGTACGTGGGGATCTGCCAGCGGAGGTAGTCCCAGCTGAGCTTCTGGTCGCCGCTCCACAGGACGCCGCAGCGCTGGGCGCCGGACCAGGAGACGGGCAGCCAGACGAAGCCGCGCGCGTCGCTGTTGTCCTCGATGCCGGCCTTCGCCTGGTCGCAGGCGTTCAGGGCGAAGCCGTAGCCGTTGCCGACCCAGGCGACGTCCAGTTTCGCGACCCGCTGGCCGGCCTTGACCTGTTCGGCGAGCTTGTCGAGGCCGTCCTGGGTCCACAGACCCAGCTGGGCGTTGTGCGCCTGGAGGCCCTTGCCGGTCTCGGGAAGGTTCTCGTAGCCGCAGCCGTAGCCGTCATTGACGAGCATCCAGCCGAGCGGCATCTGGTTCTGGGTGTAGCCGTCGGCGACCTTGAGCGCATCCAGGGTGTGGCGCTCTCCCCGGTTGGCGTTGTGCAAGTAGCAGTCGGAGTCCCCCGGTTCGAGCCCGTACACCGGCGGCATGAACGGCTTGCCCACCAGCGAGGTGTACTTGCCGATGACGGACTTCACGTCGCCGGTGAAGTAGTAGGCGTCCAGGCGCCGTTCCTGCTGCCCGGTACGCACGCGCGGCCCGAAGTCGTACACGCCGGGCGTGAAGGTGTTGCGGAACACCCCGTATCCGGCGGACGAGATGTAGAAGGGCTGGGAGTTGTTCCAGCCGCCCTCGTTCCAGTTGGTGTTGTTGCCCACGTTCATGATCTGGTCGCGGTGCGAGAAGCTGCCGTTCTGCTCACCGCCGCCGAAGAACTGCTCGTCGGCGCCGCGCGTCAGGCTCTGCCGCATGCCGCCGGAGGTCCACCGCAGCGGGTCGGCCTCGGACCAGATCACGCTTCGGTTGTCGCCCTTGTAGAGCGCGAAGCGGAGCGGCTTCTTGTAGACGCGCAGGACGACGTCCTTGCTCCGGATGCCGTAATAGGCGCCCGCGTCAAAGGAGTTGGTGCTCTTCTGCGGCTTCGGCTGGGTCTGGATCATGTGGCTGCCGGGCGGGTCCGTGAACGTTCCGTCCGGCGCGGCGCGCAGCCGCAGCGTGTCGTCGGCGAGGAAGTCCACCCGCGCCCTGAGCGCACCGGCCGCGATGTCGTACGTGCCGTCCCTGCCGGCGAAGGAGGTGAGGTTCCCGGCGTCGGACGGCTCGGGCAGGTACGCGGTGCCGGTGAACGAGTTGTGGTGTACGTCGTAGGGGACGACGACCACGTGGTACGTACCCGACGCCTTCGGGATGACGGTCGACTCGGGATCGGCGGTGCCGGCGCTCGATGCGACCTGCTTGCCCGCGTCGTCGTAGACGTACATGTCGAAGTCGTCGGTGGGGGTGGCCCATTGGACGGAAACGGGCACGCCGCCCTCCGGGTTGTCGTCCCACTGTCCGGCCGGCGGCTTCACGGTCAGGTCGAAGCGGGCGCAGACCGCGCCCTCCGGATCCTGCGCGGGCGGCGGGCACTTGTCGGGCGAGTCGACGGTGCCCTTCTCGTAGACCGGGCTCTGCCAGGTCAGGGACTTGGTGCCGCTGTCCAGTACGCCACCGGGCGGCGTCGCGCCCTCGGCGTGGGCGGCCGGAACGGCCAGGGCGGTGAGGGCGAGCGCCAACGCCGAGAAGACGGCGACGGCGGGCCGTCGGGGCGGATGGGAGCCATGCCAGGGGGTCCGCGAAGGGGTCCGCAAGGTTTCGTTCTCCGTTCGTACCGAGCAACAGCCGGGCGCGGCGTGCGCGTTCATGCTTGGAACAGTGGAGTTTCGAGCATCAAGATTCACCTTGAGGCGGGTACATGTCAACGCCTGTGGCGTGCGGGAACGGGCCTCACCGGTGCGCAATAGGCGACTTGGGGAGCACAACACCGGAAATATCCCTCCGGGCGGCCTCGGCCCGGACCACGACAGCGGCCGCCGCCGGGAGTTCACCGGCGCGGCGATGCCCCCTCCGGGAACGCACCGGAGGGGGCATCGCGATCCGCACGGGGCCAAGGTGCCGAAGGAGACCCCGCGAGCCGCCGCAGGGCCCGAGTGGCGAGGGCCGCTCGCCGACGGCTACGGCTACGGCTACGGCAGGACGAACCAGTCCATCCCGAAAGCCGCGGCCAGACCCACCACGAGCAGCCAGGAACCCAGCCGCGTACGTCCGTTGCGGCTCAGCTCGATCACGACGCCGCAGAGGATGAGGGCGAGTCCGTACACGCCGACCACGAGTACCGAGGACCGGGTGGCCAGCCGTACGACGAGGATGACGCCCATGGCCGCCATGAGCACCCCGGCGGCAATCATCCGAACCCGCCGAGCCATCCAGGGCGCCATGCCGGCCCGGGGCTCGTCCCCCTCCTCGGGGCTGCCCTCGGCTTCGTCGTCAGCATGGCCGAACTCCCCTGTTTCCAGGGAATGTTGAGGAGCCCCGGGGTTCGCGGCTCCAGGGGCGTCCGGCGCGGCGGCGGAAGCCGCAGGGGCGGCGGGGGCGGGCTCGGCAGGGGCTACGGCGTCAACAGGGGCGGCGGGGCCCGCGTCGGCGGCAGAAGCGGTGGCCTCGGCCGCAGCGCGGGGCTCAGCGCCATCGAGGCCATCGACAGCCCTGACGGCCTGGCCGACTTCAGCGGCCTCGCCGGTCGCCGAACTCTCCACCGCTCGGGCGCGCCCGTCCGCTCCTGCCGCCTCGGCAGCTCTCGGACTCCCGCTCACCTCGGCGTCCCGCGTTCCCGAAGGCCCACTGCCCGTGGGCCGGTTCGGGTCCTGGCTAGGTACCGTCGCCTTCGCCGTGCGGGACCCACCGCGCGTCTCCGGGGCCGCGCCCGCCACTTGTTCCTGATCCGAGGTGCTCATGAGCCCGGATCGTAATCGCTTCACCGGCCACGGTGTTCCGCCCCGGCCCCACCCCGCCACAGCAGGGCGTGAGTCCGCTCACAGCCCGTGGCCGACGGGCACCGCGTCGACGAGCAGGCAGGGCTGGGATGCTGTCCGCCATGGAGTCAGAACCCGAGGAAGCCCTCGCTTGGGCAGTCGCGCCGGTCCTGGACCCCCTGCGTGGGGACGAGGCGTTCACCGGGGCGTCGCGCCCGGCGGACCCTTTCACGGTCCTGGACTTCTGGCGGTACGCGATGCCCGACCTGCGGACCAACACCACGCGTGGCCTGCTCGCGGAGTTTCTGGTGCACCGGGCGCTGGGGGCGCGGACGCGAAACGTGGAGTGGGAGAGTTTCGACGTCCTGACCGAGGACGGACTGCGCGTCGAGGTGAAGGCCAGCGCGTACGTGCAGGCATGGGACCAGCGCCGCCCCTCGGCCATCCGTTTCACCCGGCTGCGGGGACGCACCTGGAACCCGCGCGACGGCGATGCGGCAGAGCCCACGTACAACGCCGACGTCTACGTCTTCGCTCTCCACACCGCCGCCGACCACACGGCCTACGACCCGCTCGACGTGAGCCAGTGGTCCTTCTACGTCCTGCCGGGCCCGGAGGTCGAGGCGTTGGCCCAGGACAGCCTGGGCCTCGCCACACTCAGCCGGGTCGCCGGACTTCCCGTCCCCTTCGACGGCCTCGCCGCGCGGGTGCGCTCCGCCGATCCCCGGCGTGCCGGCGACGGAGCAGGCGCGGCACGAGCCGTGCCATCGCCACGCGGCCACGGGGACGCCAGGGGCTGATCGTCGTGGGGCTCAGGGCGTGCGACCGGCCCAGGCCGCCAGCCGGTCGATGGCGGGGGCGTCCGCCGCGATCTCCACGACGGGGCCGAACGGCACACCTCCACCGCGCCGTTCGGCCGGCACCGCGCGCCGCATGGCCGTGAGGGCTCGTTCCACCAACTCCTGGTCCCAGGCCGGGCTCAGGCCCGTCGCCTTGGCCAAGTCCCAGGTGTGCAGGGTGAATTCGGTGACGTACACGCCGAGGACCGCGGCGCCGGGCAACGTGCCGAACGGCAGCGTCAGGAGCCGGGTCAGCGTTTCGGACGGCTCCCACACCGCGACCGCGTCCCGCGCGGCGGCCTCCCACGCCGTCGGCCACGCGTCATCGGCCACATCCACATCCTGCGCGAGCCCGGGCAGGGCGAACGGGTCGTCCCCCCGGCCCAGGGCAACGAGCCTGCGCAGAACGGCGAGTTCATGGCGTGCGAGATCGCGGACGCTGTAGTCGGGGCACGGGGTGGATGCGTCGTAGTGCTCCGGTCGCAGTGCGGCGACCGTACGCCCTGCCAGGGCAACCGCCTGGGCGAAGTCGTGGCGGGGGTCGGTGGTGGATGCGGCGGCGGGGGCTCCGCCGAGGTGCGCGGTGTTGTTCATGACCTCAGCTTCGGAGCCGAACTGGCCACCTTCTGGCCGGTTCTCCGGAAAGAATGATCCGCATGAGAGCTGACCGCCTGGTGGCGACGCTGCTGTTCCTGCAGACCCGGGGCCGGGTGACCGCGGCCGAGCTGGCGGCGGAGCTGGAGACGTCCGAGCGCACCGCCCGGCGCGATCTGGAGGCCCTGGCCGCCGCCGGCGTCCCCGTCTACTCCCAACGGGGGCGCGGTGGTGGCTGGTCCCTGGTCGGCGGCGCCAGAACCGACCTCACCGGCCTGACGGCCGACGAGATCCGCACACTGTTCCTCGCCGTGGGGCCACTGTCGACCACCCCCGCCTCACGCACCGCGCTGCGCAAGCTCGTACGGGCCATGCCGTCCACGCTGCGCTCCAAAGCCGAGGCGGCGGCCCGCGCCCAGGTCACCGACGGCCTCGACTGGTCGCGCTCCCCCGCCATGACCGCCCACAGCGCCGCCCTGGACACCCTCAGGCACGCCGTCGTGGACGGCATCCAGATCATGCTCGGGTACGCCCGGCCCGGCAGCGCCGCCGACGAGCGCACGGTCCACCCGCTGGGCCTCGCCTCCAAGGCGGGCAACGACTACCTGGTCGCCGGCACCGACCGCGGGCTGCGCGTCTACCGGCTCAGCCGCATCACCCACGTCGTACCGACGGGCATCCCCGTCGTGCGTCCCGACGGCTTCGACCTCGCGGAGGCGTGGCGCTCACTGGCCGCGCGCATCGAGGACCGCATGCTCGCGGCCACCGTCCACGCCCGCGCGGAGGCGGACACCGAGCCCCTCCTGCGCGGCCTGCTCGCGAGTCGCCTGCGCATCACGCGCACGCTTCCCGACGGCCGGCTGGCCATCGAGGTCGACGGCCCGACGGCCGAGATCGTCGCCGCCCAGCTGGCCGGGCTCGGCCGACGGGTCGAGGTCCTGGCACCACCGGAGGCCCGTCGCCGCCTCGCCACGCTGGCCGGTGAGCTCACGGAGCTGTACGGCCCGGCGCGGAGCGCACCGACGACGACGGCCGACAGCGCGGCCTGACGAGCCGCCCTCCGCTCCGGTCGACGGCGGCCGAACAGGCAGGGCCCGCGCCCGGGCTATCGCGTCAACGCCGCGATGTCGCCCAGGACTCGGGCCGCCGGCGCAGGGTCGACCAGCCACTTCAGGTGGCTGCCCGCAAGGGTGCGGACGTCGTACGGGTTGTCCGGCGTCAGGGCGTTGCCCTCGCGGATCAGCCGGTCCTGCAGGGCGAGCGGCAGGCTCGTGTCGTCGGTCAGGCGGACGTAGCTCTTCGGGATGCGACCCCAGGACTCGGCCCGCGCCCGGTCGGCCGGGGTGCCGACGTCCAGGTTCTCGTCGGGCTGGAAGGTGTTGAGGAAGGTCAGGAACTCCTCGTCGGTGCCGTCGGCGAGGAAGGCCGCCTTGAAGGCCGCGAGGGCCTCCGGATGCGCGGTGCGGAAGTTGACGCGGAGCAGACCGAGTTCGGCCGGGTTCCCCACCAGCGCCAAACCGAGGGAAGCGGCGTCGACCGACGCCATCTCCGGTTCGGCGTAGTAGTCGCTGACGGCGAGATCGACGGGGCACCAGGCCGAGACGTAGACAAGGCGGTCGATCAGATCCGGCCGCGCATTGGCCGCGGCCGTGGCCGTCATGCCGCCGCGACTGTGGGAAACGAGGATCACCGGCCCGTTCCGCTTGGCACGTTCGAGGATCCCGATCAGGTGCGCGGCGTTGTCGGCAAGGGTTACGCCCTTGAGCGAGCCGGGCTCCGTCGCGAGCGCCGCCAGGTCCTGCGGCGTCTGGTAGGAGCGCGAATAGGTCGCCTCGAAACCATGGCCGGGCAGGTCGACGGCGACCGAACGGTGTCCCAGGAGGCCGAGTTCGGCCTGCAGTGGTGCGAAGGCGAAGGAGTTGGAGAAGGCTCCGTGAACCAGTACGAATGTCGGTTGCATCTGCTTGCTCGCTCTCTGACGTCCTGCGGCATCGACGACCCGTGCGTCGCCGGTTCCGGCCGGCCCGAAGCCACCCGCACGCACGGGTGCCCCGTGCCACTCACATCTCCATGGCACAACCCCATGATCGTCAAGGCCGCTTCGCCAGGCGTCAAGAGCCGTCGGCGACCCGATCCACAGGCCGCGGCCGAACCCCTCGCTCCGGCCGGCACTGCGCGGCGTTGTCCCGATCCTGAGGACCAGACACTTCCCCCGTTGCACTGCTCAGCGAATCCAAAGCCACAGGAGAAGCCCCCCGCAGACAGCCACAAGCAGCTGAGTCACCAATTTGAAGGAGACGGGTGCGGCTTCTCCACCAACTCGCTTCTCCTCTTGCTCGACAAAGCTCAACATCGCCGACGAACAGGCCTGTTCCGGCGCGCTGGTGGACCCGCAATGGGTGCTGACCGCCGCCAGCTGCTTTGTCGTCGACGGCAAGGCCACCCAGGCCTGTGCGCCGGCCGTGAAGACGACCGTGACGGTGGGCCGCACCGACCTCAACACGACTGCCGGCATCGTCATCGATGCCGCCTACGTGGTCCCGCACGCCGACCGTGACATAGCGATGGTCAAGCTGGCCAAGTCCGTCACCGGCATCACCCCGGTCAAGGTCGCCACCCGTGCGCCCACCGCCTCGGACAAGGTGATAGCTGCCGGGTTCGGACGGACGAAGACCGAGTGGGTGCCCGACAAGACGCACTCCGCCGCCTTCACCGTCGGCGGGGTCGGTGACAAGACGGTCGACCCCCACGGCTCGGCCGACGCGGTCATCTGCCAGGGCGACGCCGGCGGCCCCGCGCTGCGCGACAACAACGGCACCCCCGAACTCATCGCCGTCAACTCCCAGTCCTGGCCGCTGACTTCGACGGCGACGGCAACGACGACATGGGCGGCCTCTGGAACAACCAGCAGCGCTTCAACTTCTACCAGGGCAACGGCAACGGCTCCATCACCGTCGGCAAGAACGCCTGGCCAGCCAACCCCTGATACCTCCACGACACAGGCCGTGGCGAGTCCCGTCCGGGCCGGGCGCGCCATGGCCGCAAGGTCTGCAATGCCGAGGCATCCATGGCGATGGCTGGGCAGGTGAGGCATCCCCGGTGCACCCGAATGCATAAGCCGGGTCCTTTTCCTCTCAGCAGGGAGAAGCCACCCACGAGCGCCACGCATGCCCCGCGCCTTCCGACGTCCGGCGCTCCCGCGCCCCCCTACGGTGCAGGCAGTGCCCGCCGGGCTTGTGCACCTCAGGCGATCATCGATGTGCGATCCCACCGCGGCGTCGGACCCGTCGCCGTACTGGACGGCGTCGGCACCCCAGCACGGCTGATACAGCCCGCACAAGTCTCGCCACGACATGTGACCCGGGGCACATTACGAGCGGAGGTGGCCGTACGGCCCGCTCGCGGGCGAGGGCGTCCATGGATGAGCCGAGGAGGGTTCCTCCTGCGCCGCCACGACCTCCGCCGCCTCGGCCCCCGAGGGTCCCCGACGGCACCCAAAAACGGTCAGGGCCGGTATCGGATTTCTCCGATACCGGCCCTGACCTGCGACTACGAGGCGAACCTCTCGTCGGGACGACAGGATTTGAACCTGCGACCCCTTGACCCCCAGTCAAGTGCGCTACCAAGCTGCGCCACGTCCCGATGCCCGTCTGACCTGGGGTTTCCCCTGGCCGTTCGTGCATGAGAACAATACCGCACTTCCCCGGGTGGTCACGAACCGCTTTCCCCGCCCGGTCCCGGCGCGGCGCCTTACGCGCCCGGGGCCAGGTGGGCGTCCAGGAGCTTGCGGGGGGCCGCCTGGCGCCACGAGTCGGTCAGGATCGCGGACAGCTCGTCGTCGCCGGCGAGCGCGGCGAGCCGCACCCTCAGCCACGCGTAGTGGTCGTCGTGTCCCTCGCGCAGGAAGAACTTGCCGGGCTCGGCCGCGATCAGCTCGTCCCGGTCCTCCTTCGGACATTTCACGCCCATCCAGGCGTCGTCGTCGCCCAGGGAGGCGAATATCTTCCCCGCGACCCGGAAGGTGGGCCTGCCCCAGGCGAGCTTCTCCGTCGCCCCGGGGAGCGACAGCGCGATGCGGCGTACGTCTTCGGCGGTGGCCATGGAAAAACCGTACGCCGCGGCACTGACACCCGGCCCGGGGAAGGCCCGTCCGGGCGCCCCTCGGGCTGGGGTCTGTCCGGCGGATCCGGTCGCCGTCGGCGGGCTTCGGCTTTACGGTGCTGGTGCGCGGGGGTCTGGTGCGTCCAGCCGCAAGGCGGAGGATTGAGGCGACGCGGAGCGGCGGGGGTACCTCCCTGCTCGAACGAAGTTGAGAGCTTGGGGGAGATTGACGACAACGCCGCAGATGGGCATGCCAGCCCCCCCCATCCCAGACAAGATCCGCCGGACAGGCCCTAGCGCTGGCCCCGCTCGAAGTACGCCGCGAGGTCGGGGTCGAGCGGGGGCACCTGGCGCGGGACTCCGCCGGACCGTAGCGAGGCCGTGGCCTCGCAGCCCGCCGCGACCGCCATCCGGGCGGCGACCGGCGAGGTGTCGGTGACGCCCCCGTCCCGTACGAAGCGCAGGAACTCGTCGATGATCAACGGGTCCGCCCCGGCGTGCCCCTCGTCCTCCTGGGCGTCGGGGACGGCGTACGTCTCGTCGGGCTCGGCGCGGTATTCGGAGCGCCGGGAGTTCCAGACCTTGACCTGGCCGCCGGGGCCGTCGCCGAAGTTCTCCAGACGGCCCGCGTCACCGATGACCGTGTAGTTGCGCCAGTAGTCCGGGGTGAAGTGGCACTGCTGGTAGGAGGCGAGGACACCGTTGTCGAGGCGCATGTTGAGCAGCGATACGTCCTCGACGTCGATCACCGGGTTGAGCGCGCGCTGGGTGTGCGGCGGCCAGTGGCCGTCCTTGGTGTACCAGTCCTCGGCCTTGGGTTCGCCGGGCGAGCGGCGGTGCGGGTTGTCGCCGTACACCATCAGATCGCCCATGGCCTGGACGTCACGCGTGTAACCGCCGGACAGCCAGTGCAGTACGTCGATGTCGTGCGCGGCCTTCTGGAGCAGGAGGCCGGTGGTGTAGCGGCGCTCGGCGTGCCAGTCCTTGAAGTACCAGTCGCCGCCGTAGCCCACGAAGTGGCGCACCCACACCGTCTTGACCGTGCCGATGGCTCCGCGCGCGATCAGGTCGCGCATCATCCGGACGACGGGCATGTGGCGCATGTTGTGGCCCACGTAGAGGCGCGTACCGGTCTCGCGTGCCGTGCGCAGGATCTCGTCGCAGCGCTCGACCGTGATGTCCAGGGGCTTCTCGACGAAGACCGGCTTCCCGGCGACCAGGGCGGCGCGAGCGAGGTCGGCGTGGGTGTGGTCGGGGGTGAGGACGAGCACGGCGTCGAGTTCGGCCGCGTCGATGACCTCGCGGTGGTCGGCCAGGACGAGCGCCCCCGGGAAGGCGGCGGCCGCCGCCGCGCGCGCCTCGGGGTCGGGGTCCGCGACGGCGGCGACTACGGAGCCGCGGCCGGGCCGGTGTGCGGTGCGCGCGATGCTGCCGCGCAGCCCGTATCCAATGACGCCGATACGGAGGTCGGTCATGTCAACTTCCTTCTCGTCGGGCGGTGTTGGCGTGGACGACGGTCGGGCCGCCCGGGCAGCGGAGGCCGCGTCGGCCGGGGCCCTGTCGTCCTGGAGCACGCCGCGCGGTGTTCTCGATGCGGGCGGGTCAGGCAGGGGCATCGTCGCAGCCGGCGAAACTCCTGGGCCGGGCGGCCCCGAGCGAACCACGAAGTCCGGGCCGGCCTGGACGCCGATGCCCTGTCGGGCGGCCCCGGGCTGAACGTCCACCCCGCCCACCATCGGGCAGCCCCGCCGCGCCCCACCCCCTGGCCGGATTCCTCACCACTTCCCCACACCCCGGCCCATCGCGCCGCCCCCCAGCGCCGCAGGAGCAACCGGGGCACCTCGCGTGCCGCCTTCGTGGGCGTGGCCAAATCCCATCGGGCCTGGTCCGGGCGGTAGTGGTGCCATCCCGGCGCCGCAGGCCAGGCGGTCGGTTCCGGATCTCGCGCTCCCCTGCGCGCCCCGCACCACCTGAATGAGCCGTTCACGCCGATCCGTACCCCAACACGCCCTCCCCGGACGCAACCGCCGCCGCGAGGAAATGGCCCCACTGTCTCTTGCCAAGGCGGCCGACTCCCTTGTGGAAGGCGGAAGTTGTGAATCATGGCGCTCGTTCCGCCCGGCTCGTCGCGCACCGCGCCGGCCGGCCACCCGAGGCGGAGGCCCACGTGACGCCGGGTGGAGTGGCGCACTCCGCCACCGTCGGCAGACCCCGGCACGGCGCGACCCGCACGGAGAACCCCCAGGTCAGCGCCGTGATCGCGGAGGCCGCGCACGTTCCGCGCGGGGCCGGGCGACGGCTTCACCCCCGGCGCCACCCCGTCCCGTGGCCGTCCGATCCGCCACCCGACGCCACCCCAGGCATCGGAAAGTGCTGGTCGGCGGGGTGGCGCGGCCCGCGCGCCATCACCCACACGTGTGAAAAGGAGGCAGATTTCGTCGAAGTCGAAGCCGAATCGGTTCTGCGGTTGTCCTCAGATGTCATGACCGTGCTCATCTGATTCCGCTTCCTGGCCCTCAGTGCCACTTGCCCACGAAACCTTTGCCGTTGTCATGTGGCAGAAAGTTGTGTGAAGGGGATGCAATCGACTGGGACCGAACAGGCCGGGGCGCACACAACACATCGCCATCCAACCGTCAACTCGCCTTATTCTGGCCATAGTTGACCGAGGACGGTGCAGGAGTCGAAGTCGCTTCACAGCATGAGGAGGTCGGCCTCTTCGGGACGGGACCACTGCCGATGCACCACCTGCCGGGGCCTCCCACGGCAGGCGTTTCGCGGAGGAGGGCTCGCGGGATGGACGGATACTTCAACAGCCGGCTGCACCAACAACTCAGGGAAGACGTAAGGCACTTCGCGGAACGCGAGGTACGACCCCGGATAGCCGAGATGGAGGCGGCCCGCACCGTCCAGCACGAGCTGTCGCGGCTCATCGCCCGGCAGGGCTGGATAGGGGCCACCGTCAGCCCCGCGTACGGCGGGATGGGCGTGGGGCACCTCGGAAAGACCATCATCATCGAGGAGCTGTCCCGGGTGAGCGGCGCGATGGGGGCCATGGTCCAGGCCTCCCAGCTCGGCGTCGCCAAGATCGTGCACTTCGGCAGCGAGGAACAGAAGAAGAGCTGGCTGCCGGCCGTCTCGGCGGGCGCGTGCCTGCCGACGATCGCGGTCACCGAGCCCGAGTCGGGCGGGCATGTGCTGGGCATGGCCGCGAGCGCGGTGCGTGACGGCGACGACTACGTACTCAATGGCCGAAAGGTCTATGTGGGCAACAGCCATGTGGGCGATCTCCATGGGGTGGTCCTGCGCACCGGACCGGGCTCCAAGGGCCTCTCGGCCTTCCTCGTGGAGTCCGACCGCCCCGGCTTCTCGCTGGGCGAGCACCGGGAGTCGATGGGGCTGCACGGGTTCAGCTTCGGGGAGGTCCGCTTCGACAACTGCCGGGTGCCGGCGGCCAATCGGCTCGGCGAGGAGGGGGACGGGCTCGCCGTCGCGTACTCCTCGAGCGTGCTGTACGGGCGGGCCAACCTCACCGCCGTGTCGCTCGGCATCCACCAGGCGATCCTGGAGGAGACCACCAGGTTCTGCACGGAACGCATCCGCTACGGCAAGCCCCTGCACGAACTCCCGAACATCAAAATCAAGTTGGGACAGTTGCAGTCCCGGGTGATGACAGCCCGGCTCGTCGCCTACCACGCGGTCCAGCTGCTCGATCAGGGGCTGCCGTGCGACGCCGAGCTCATGAACGCCAAGGTCGTCAATGTGGAGTCGGCGCTCGACTCGGCCCGCAACGCCATGGAGATCCATGCGGCGGCCGGACTGTTCACCGACCGCCCGATCGAGCGGTATCTGCGCGACGCCCACCACATCTTCGCCCCGGCCGGCACCTCCGACGTACAGCTCCTGCGGCTGGCCGAGGTGGCGCTCGGCACGGCGAAGGGCCAGTGGTCGCAGCGGCTCTCCGATCTGCTGCGCATGCGGGAACTGGCCACGGCCCGCTGACGGCGGGCGTTCCGCGAGGACGGCTCAGAACCGGCCGTCCTCGCGCCGGTGGATCTGCTCGATCAGCTCCGCCGCCATCGACTTGATCGTCTCGAGACCGGCCCTGCCCCAGGGCCGGGGCTCGGTGTCCACCACGCAGATCGTGCCGAGCGCGATGCCGGTGCGGTCGATGAGCGGCGCCCCGAGGTAGGAGCGGATGCCGATCTCGTCCACGACGGGGTTCCCGGCGAAGCGCGGATAGTCGCACACGTCCTCCAGGACGAGCGCCTTGCGCCGGACCACGACGTGCGGGCAGTACCCGTGGTCGCGCGCCATGATCCGGCTCACCCCGCCGGAGACGGCCGCCGCGTTCAGGTCCGAGCCGTTGTGAGCGCCGTCCGGCGTGTGCAGACCGGCGAAGAACTGCTGGTTCTCGTCAATGAAGTTGACCATCGAGAACGGTGCCCCGGTCACCTCGGCGAGCTTGTGCGCGAACTCGTCGAAGGCCGGGTCGGGCCGCTCCCCCATGCCCAGCTGGCGCAGCCGCTGGACGCGGACCGGTGCCTCCCGGTCGACGGGGGTGAGGAGCAGATGTCCGGTCGGGTCGTACGTCATAGTCAAGCTCCATGGCTGGTGGCTGCCGGGATGGTGGCGAGCAGATGCTGGACCAGGGTGACCAGCGTCCGGATGCCGGAGCTGCCGATGCGGGCGTCGCAGAGCACGACGGGGACCTCGGGCTTGAGGTCTATGGCGGCCCGCACCTCCTCCGGGTCGTAGCGGTAGGAACCGTCGAACTCGTTGACGGCGACGAGGAATCCGATGCCCCGACGCTCGAAGAAGTCGACGGCGCAGAAGCACTCGTCGAGCCGCCGGGTGTCGGCGAGGATCACCGCGCCGAGCGCCCCCTCGGACAGCTCGTCCCACATGAACCAGAAGCGTTCCTGCCCGGGCGTGCCGAACAGATAGAGCACGTGGTGGTCGTCGAGCGTGATGCGGCCGAAGTCCATGGCGACCGTGGTGGTGGTCTTGGACTCGATCCCTTCGAGGCTGTCGTGGGCCGCGCTGACCGTGGTGAGCAGCTCCTCGGTGGAGAGCGGTTCGATCTCGCTGACCGCTCCGACAAAGGTCGTCTTGCCGACCCCGAACCCGCCCGCGACGAGGATCTTCAGCGCGGTCGGGAACGGGTCCCCGGCATCCCTGTCGGGCAGGGATGGCAGGGTGTCAAAGCCGTCGTCGTAGGCCATCGAGCACTGCCTCCAGCAGAGATCGGTCGGTGGGCGTGTCATGGAAGCGGGGGGCCCGTGCGGTCACCGCCCCGCAGTCCACCAGGTCGGACAGGAGCACTTTGGTGACGACGGCCGGCAGCCGTAAGTGCGCCGAGATCTCCGCCACCGATGTGGGCCCCTTGCACAGGCCGAGTGCCTGCGAGTGCTCGGGGCCCAGGTGCGTCTGGGGAATGGTGCCGGTGGCCATGATCTGGGAGAGGAGGTCCAGTGCCGCGCTCGGCCGGGTACGGCCGTTGCTCACTGTGTAGGGCCGGATCAGCCGTCCGGCCGCGTCGTCGAGCCAAGGCCCGTCCTGTGGGGCCGCCACGGTCAACTCCTCAGGCCGCTCGGGGTTCCGGCGCCCTGCCGGGCCGGTGTCACCAGATACGGCCGTACGCTCTTGACGAGCATCGCCATCTCGTAGCCGAGGACCGCCGCGTCGGCCTCCCGGCCGGCGAGGACCGCGAGACAGGTGCCCGAGCCGGCGGTCGACACGAAGAGCAGGGTGGAATCGAGTTCCACCACGACCTGCCTGACCTCGCCTCCGTCGCCGAAGCGCGCTCCGGCGCTGCGGCCGAGCGAGTACAGGCCGGAGGCGAGGGCCGCCATGTGGTCGGCGCTGTCGGTGTCCAGACCGTGGACGGATTTCACCAGACCGTCGGAGGAGAGCAGAACCGCGTTGCGGGTGTAGGGCACCCGCTGGACCAGTCCGCTCAGCAGCCAGTCGAGGTCCGAGACGTGTCCGGTCGGCGCATCGCTCGCCATGGTGCATCTACTCCTTGGAGTGTTCGGCGTCAGTTTCCGACTGGAGCGCCTGGGGGGAGGGGTGGGTCGACTGTGCTGCGTGGCTCTGCTGCGCCTCGGCCAGACCGATGCCCCGCTGGAACGCGGCCATCAACCCCGGGTCGTGCAGGGCGTGTTCGTCGCTCCTGCGGGGTGCGGGCGCGTCCCGCAACTGGGGTACGAGGTGTTCCTGGCTGCGGCGCCTGGGCAGATCGGGGCGGCCCATGGTGCCGCGCACGGCTCCGTTCTGGGCTCTGGGCGCGGTGACCAGCAGGGGTTCGGCGGGCTCGGGGCTCGTGCCGTGCTGGATGCCGGGGGCCGCCGCGGCCGGATTGGGCCGCTCGTCGCGCGCCCCGCGCACCGGCAGCGGCCCATTGCCCCGCCCCGCCGTCGTCGGCTCGGCCAGGTACGGCCGGGCCGGGGTCAACAGGTCCTCGGCGGAGGGAACTTGGTGACCGGGATCCTGCCGCGGCGCTTCCGGCTGCGGGGACTCCTGGCGCACGGGCTGTGGCCGCGGGGACTCCTGGCGTACGGGCTGTGGCCGCGGGGGCTCCTGGTGTACGGGTTCCGGGTAGGCGGGAGCGAGGGCGGGTGCGGGTGCCGGGGCCGGCAGCGGGGCGGTCGTCTCGACGGGACGAGCGACCTCGGGGGCGCGCACCACCGGGATCTGGCCGGTGCTCTCGCGCTCGTCCGTGTGCGCCGCATCCTGCTGCTGGGGGTGGTCCTGCTGGTTGAGCCCTTCCGGCTCCGCGCCCAACAGGCCCTGCGGCAGCACGAGTACGGCCTGCACTCCGCCGTAGATGTTGGTCTGGAGGCGTACCGCGATGCCGTGCCGGCGGGCGAGCGCGGAGACCACGAACAGGCCGATGCGGCCGTCCTGGAGGAGGTGGGCGACATTGACCTGGTCGGGGTCGGAGAGCAGCGCGTTCATCTTGTTCTGCTCGGTGACCGGCATGCCGAGGCCCCGGTCCTCGACCTCGACGGCCAGACCCGCCGTCACGAACTGTGCCCGCAGCAGGACTTGGGTGTGCGGGGCGGAGAACACCGTGGCGTTCTCGACGAGTTCGGCGAGGAGGTGGATGACGTCGGCGACGGCGTGGCCGCGCAGCGTGCCGTCGATCGGGGGGACGAGCTTGACCCGGGGGTACTGCTCGACCTCGGCGATCGAGGACCGCAGGACCTCGGTCATGGTGACCGGGTGCGACCACTGGCGGCGCGAGATGGCGCCGCCGAGCACGGCGAGGTTCTCGGCGTGCCGGCGGATGCGGGTGGCGAGGTGGTCGACGTGGAAGAGGCCCTTGAGCAGCTCCGGGTCCTCGACCTCGTTCTCCAGCTCGTCAAGGAGCTGGATCTCCCGGTGGACCAGGGATTGCAGCCTGCGGGCGAGGTTGACGAAGACCTCGACCTTCTGTTCGTTGCCGACGCTGCTGGAGAGCTGGGAGGCCTGCACCACAGCGACCACGGCCGCGTCGTGAGAACGGGTCAGCTCGTGCGCGAGCATCTCGAACTCATCTGCCCCCGGCGGGAGTTGAGCCGGAGTGCGACGCGCGGGCGGGCCCTCTCCACGCCGCAGAGCCTCCACGACCGTACGGAGGTCGGCGGCGGAGCGGGCGCTGCCCCGGCGCAGTCCGTTGGCGCGGCCGAGCACGGTCTTGGCCGTCCGGTCGGCGCCGATCCCGGCCGCGACGAGCGCGGCGAGGGCGAGCACGGCGAAGCCCGCGAGCATGGCCCAGAGTCCAACGGAGGGGTGCCGGCCGGTGGAGTGCAGGGTGAAGGCGACGGCGGCCGCGCCGCACAGCACCGCCACGGTGGCGGGCAGCACGGCAGCGCGCAGCAGCTGCGGGCGTATGCGGGACTCGGGTACCGGGCGCGGCCCGGGGGGCGTCGGCGCCCGGCCCGGGGCGGGGCGTCCGGCGTCGACGGGGGGCTGCTGCGGCCGGGTGGTGTTGCGGCCGTGCCGCCCGCCCTCGCGGCGGTCCGGCCGCGCTGCGGGTGCGCGGAGGTGAGACATCGGCGTCCTCGGTGCGTGGGGTCTCGTGGATCACTGCGGTGGGCCCAACTCGGCTGATGTAGGGCCCACGTTGATCGTCGACCACTCACCGTAGTGTTCAATCCATCACCCTCGGTGCGCAGTTGGCAAACTTCCCCGCGCAGCGTCCCGCTCTGGTATGACGCCTCGTACGACAGACCGATCGTTTCGGGCGGCGCGGCCCCGTTACCCGGGCCGGGCCGGGCTCAGTCGCTGGAGCCGGGCCCGGGCAGGGCGGTCGTGGTGAGCGTTCCGGCGGGCTGTCCGGCGAGCGCCCCCTCGATGGAGTCGCGCCAGACGGGTCCGGCGAGGGTGCCGCCGAAGGCCTGGCCGACGGTGTTGCCGCCGATGCTCTGGCCGTCGAGGTCGTGCGGGCTGCGGGTGTCGCTGACGACGGCCGCGCCGGCCAGTTCGGGGGTGTACCCGGCGAACCAGACCTGCTTGCTCTCGTCGGTGGTGCCGGTCTTGCCCGCGCTGTCGCGGTCGGTGAGCCCGGCGGGTTTGCCGGTGCCGTCCTGCACGACGCCGAGCAGCATGGTGGTGACGGTGTCGGCGGTCGCCGCGGACATCACCTGGTGGCAGTCGGCCTGCGGCACCGCGACGCTCCCGCCGTCCGGCTTGGTCACCGCGCTGATGGCGACCGGGGTGCAGTACGTGCCGTGGTTGGCGAACGTCGCGTACACGTTGGCCATCTCCAGCGGGGTCAGGTCGTTGCTGCCGAGCGTGAGCGAGGGGACCACCTGCAGCTTGGTGCCGCCGGCCTGGGCCGTGATGCCGAGCGCGTTGGCCATCTTCGACACGTCGCACAGACCGGTGTCGGCCTCCAGCTGGGCGAAGTAGGTGTTGACGGACTGGGCCATGGCGTCCGGCATGGCGAAGGGCCCGGTCAGGGACTCGCTGTCGTTGTGGACCTCGCCGTTCTCGGGGTAGGTGTTGCCGGCGCAGTCCGACATGGCGGGCCAGGGCATCGAGTACGGAGCCGGGTACTGCTGGCCGGGACTCGTGCCCTTCTCCAGGGCGGCGGCCGCGACGATCGGCTTGAACGTGGAGCCGGTGGGGAAGCCCAGGCCGCCGCCCATGTTCGTGCCGACGTTGAGGTTGATCTCCGTCTGGTGATCGCCCAGGCCGTAGTCACGGCTCTGCCCCATCGCGACGATCTTGCCGGTGCCGGGCTGGACGAGGCTCATCACGGCGGCGGCGTCGTCCGTGGTGTACGCGTGCGAGGTGACCGAATCCTGCAGGGCTTTCTGCGCCTTGGGCGACAGGGTGGTGTGGATCTGGAGGCCGCCCCTGCTCCACAGGGCGCGCCGGTCGGTCGCGGTCTTGCCGAAGGCCGGGTCGCTCAGGACGATCCGGTGTACGTAGTCGCAGAAGAAGCCCTCGCCCTGGTGGGCGGTGATGCAGCCCTGGCGGGGCTTGCTGACCTTGAGCCTGATCGGTACGGCGATGGCCTGCCGGGCCTGTGCGCCGGTGATCGAACCGTACTGGGCCATCTTGTTCAGGACCGTGTCGCGGCGCTGCTTGGCCAGGCGCGCGTTGGTGACCGGGTCGTACATGGACGGCGACTGGACGATCCCGGCGAGGAGGGCGGCCTGGGGCAGGGACAGGTCCTTGGCGTGCACGCTGAAGTAGCGCTCGGCGGCGGCCTCGATGCCGTAGGCCTGCTCGCCGAAGAACGTGATGTTCAGGTAGTTGGTGAGGATCTGCTCCTTGGGCAGGGTCTGCTCCAGCTCGATCGCGTAGCGCAACTCCTGGATCTTGCGCCCTATGGTCTGGCGCTGGGCTTCGAGCACCGCCTTCTGGTCACTGCCCGCCTGCTCGACGAAGACGTTCTTCACGTACTGCTGGGTGAGCGTGGAGGCGCCCTGGGACACGGCGCCGCTGGCCGCGTTCTTGTTGAGAGCGCGCAGCACGCCCTGGAGGTCCACGGCTCCGTGCTGGTAGAAGCGGTTGTCCTCGATGTCGACCAGCGCCTCGCGCATCACCGGGGCGATCTGCTCGCCGGGTATGACGGTGCGGTCGCGGTCGTAGACGGTGGCGATGAGGCCGCCGTCGGCGTCGTATATCTGGGACGCCTGGGAGAGCGGAGGTGTCTTGAACACGTCGGGCAGGCTGTTGAAGCTCTCGGCCGCCGACTTGGCCCCCACGCCGAGCGCCCCCGCCACCGGCAGCGCGATCCCGGCGGCCAGGGCACCCGCCAGAACGCTGACCCCGAGAAACTTGAGGAAGCGGGTGAACGGGGATGCGGGCGGGCGCGGGCGCGTGATGGGCATACGGCGAAACATACTGAGCAGACCTATGAATCGCGTCAAATAATCGTCTTTGAAGGGCAATTCCGGCCGCCCTGGTAGGAGACCGGGCGCCGTCGGCCTGCCGGGCCCAAGGCTCCGTTCCCGCTCAGGACGGTCCATCCCGGCGGTCCGCCGGAACCGCGCAGGCCGGGGTGCCGCCCGGCATGTGTTCGCGGCGGTCGGCCACCAGCCGGTAGAGGCCGTGGGCGATCCAGCGGAAGGGCGGCAGCGTGAGCAGGGCGCCGGGGACGGCCCATGCGCCGCCCGCGCTCAGCAGGAGCTTGGCGACGGCCTGCGCCCCACCACGGACCGTGCCGTCCGGAGTGACCCACAACAGCTCGTACCGCGCGCGCTGTTGAGTCGTACCCAGCGATTCCAGATCCGTGAACTGCCACGGCGTGATCTCGCAGCGCGGTCGCACGCGCCGCTCGACGAACCGCACACAGGAGGTGCAGAACGCGCAGTCTCCGTCATAGACGAGCACGGGCCGGAGCCGTCGAGCGCCTCCTCGCCCAGCCCGAGGTGCGCGCGGGCCGTACCTCAGCGCTCCCCCGCCAGGTCGAGCTCGCCCACCGGCACCGGGGTGAGGGAGGTGTCGGGAGAGGTGCGCCACGGGTGGGCGAGGGGGGCGGACAGGGGGCGCCACCACGGTTGCGCGGGGACGGCTCCCGCGGGCTCGAAGGGCTCGCCGGGGCGGGGGAAGGCCGCCGCCTGGCCCGCCTCGTCGGCGGCGTCCTTGGTCCATTCGCCGGGCTCGGCCCAGGCGTGCGGGGCCAGGTTGAAGGTGCCCCAGTGGATCGGCATGACCACGCCGTGCGGGGCGCCGCCCTGGAGGTCGAGGTGGGCGCGCAGGCCCTCGGCGGGAGTCATGTGGATGTCGGGCCAGAACTCCGAGTAGGCGCCGATCTGGATCATCGTCGCGTCGAACGGGCCGTGTTCCGCGCCGATGTCGCGGAAGCCGCCGAAGTAGCCCGTGTCCCCGCTGTGGTAGATCCGGTGCTCGGGCCCGGCCACCACCCAGGACGCCCAGAGCGTGTGCTGCTGGTTGCGCAGGCCGCGGCCGCAGAAGTGGCGGGCCGGGGTCGCGGTGAGGGTGATGCCGTTGACCTTCGCGGACTCGTTCCAGTCCAGCTCGTGGATCCGGTCGACGGGCACGCCCCAGTGCTCCAGATGGGCGCCGACGCCGAGCGGCACCGCGAACACCGTGCCGGTTCCGGCGAGGTCGCGGATGGTGGGCAGGTCGAGGTGGTCGTAGTGGTCGTGGGAGATGACGACGACGTCGACCGGGCCGAGCGCGGCCAGCGGCAGCGGGACGGGGTGCAGCCGCTTGGGTCCCACGAAGGCGAAGGGGGAGCAGCGCTCGCCCCAGACCGGGTCGAAGAGCACCCGCCGCCCGTCGATCTCGGCGAGCACGCTGGAATGCCCCATCCAGGTGATCCGCAGCCCGGTGGCCGGCGGCTTCGCGATGTCCGCGAGGGTGGTGGGGTGGACCGGGATGGTGCCGGTGGGCGCGCGGCGTGCGCGCTGGTCCTTGGCGAAGAACTGCTTCGCGAACTCCAGGGTCGAGCCCGAGGGCCGGGTCCGCGCGCCCTCCGGGTTCTGGAACACACCGTCCGCGAAGTTGGGCGAGCGGCGGATGCGCGCCATCCGCTCCCCCGCCGGGTCGGCGCCGAACGCGTCGGTCCGCAGCTCGCGGAGTCTGGAGCGAAGGGGTTGCGGGGAAGCAGCGCCGGTCACGGCACCTCCTGGGGTTCGGGGTGTTTCCATTATGGGCGGCCGTCCCGTTCGCACGGCCGCGAGGACGCCTGCACCGGTGAGGGGGCGGTCGGCTCCGCACCGGCAGGGAGCGCTCTCAGGATCCGCCCCGGCGCGGCTGTCCGTACGCCCGCTCCACCTTCAGGCGCAGCACGAGGCGACGGTCGCGGACCATGGCCGCGCGGAAGTCGTCCCAGTCGGGGTGCTCGCCCTGGGCGTCCCGGAAGAGCGTGATCAGCTCCTCGACCGTCGCGTCGTGCGGATCGGCGGCGACCGGCGTCAGCTCGGCCGTCCCCTCCACGACCGTCCACGCCCAGCGGTCGTCGCTGGTCACGTGGTAGCTGGCCCGGTCATCGCGGCGCAGGTTCCTGGTCTTGGCCCGGTCGTCGGTGAGCGACACCCTGATGACGCCCTCCGCCGGGTAGTAGTGGTGCATCACGTTGGAGAGCTGGGGCCGCCCGTCCCGTTTCAGGGTGACGAGGACCCCTCCTCCCTGCTCACCGACCAGCTTCAGCAGATCTTCCTGGGACACCTCGAAAGCCGTCATGGCTGGTGAACGCCGAGCCGGTCGGCCGGATTCCCGCAGGACGCCCGGGGGCGCCTGCCATGATGCGGGGATGATCACTCCGATACCTCCCGTGGTGCCCGCGGGCCGCATGGCCCGGCAGCAGCAGCCCTCCTTCGTCCTGCCCGGCGGGCGCGAGCTGCGCCCCTGGCGGGAGACCGACGCGGACGTGCTGGTGGCCTCCGGCCTGGATCCGGAGATCGTGCGGTGGAACCGCGTCGAGCAGCTGACGCCGAGTACGGCCCGCGAGAAGATCGCCCGCTGGGGGCAGCGCTGGACCGAGGAGGCCGCGGCGATCTGGGCGATCTCGCGGCGCGAGGACGACCGGGCCGTGGGCCTGATGGGGCTGGGCGACTTCGACCTCCGGGGCGGCAGCGCGGAGTTCCTCTACTGGCTCCTCCCGGCCGGCCGCGGCGACGGTGCCGCACTGGACGCCACCGTGCGGGTCAGCCGGTGGGCACTGGAGGAGCTCGGGCTGCACCGGCTGAGGATCACCCACTCCGTGGGCAACCCGGCCTCGTGCCGGGTCGCCCAGCGGGCCGGTTTCGTCCTGGAGGGCACGATGCGCAGCGCGCTGCTGCACGCCGACGGCTGGCACGACGAGCATCTGCACGCCCGGGTCGCGGGCGACCCCTGGCCCGACGGGAGCTGACCCCCAGGCGCCCGGATCCCTGGGCGCCCGCACCTCCGCCCGTACGCCTCCACCAGCCGACCCGGGCCGTGTGCGGCACCGGCCCCGCGCCCGACCCGGGTGGCACACACCAGCGCCCTCCACACCCGACCCGGGCGACGCATGGCTCCGACCCCGGCCCCGCACCCACCTCCGCCCCGGGTGACGCATGGCCCGGGCCACCTCACGAGGAGCCCCCCACCCGCACGCGGAGCCCGCGCCATCCGTAGGGCCGCGTCGGCATCGGCCCCCTCCACCCCACTATGCACTCGATGTATACACCTCGCGTATAGTCCGAAGTGATCCTCAGCAGGGGATCTCTCAACGAACTCACCGTCGGGGAGAGCACCGCCATGCTCAAAAACACCGCCCGCTCCATACGTACGCGGGCCGCCGCGGGCCTGGTCACGGCCGCCGCGCTGACGCTGGCCCTGGCCGGCTGCGGCCAGGACTCCACGTCGCCCAAGGAGGCGCGCGGCCGGGCCGACAACACCGCCGAGGTCAAGGCCGCCGGCGCCGGGCCCCAAGGCGCCGTGGACTGCGCGAAGGCGAAGTGCATCGCCCTGACCTTCGACGCCGGACCCGGCCCGCACACGCCCCAACTCCTCGACATCCTCAAGGAGAAGAAGGTGCACGCCACCTTCTTCCTGCTCGGCAGGAAGCACGTGGACACCTACCCGGACACCGTCCGCAGGGCCGCCGCCGAGGGCCACGAGATCGCCAACCACACCTGGACGCACCAGCGCCTCGACCAGCTGAAGCCGGACGAGATCCGCTCCGAGCTCGACCGCACCCAGCAGGCCGTGAAGAAGCTGACCGGCCACGAGCCCACGCTGATGCGCCCGCCGCAGGGCCGCACCAACGACAAGGTGAAGGCCGTCGCCAAGGAGCTCGGCCTCGCCCAGGTGCTGTGGAGCGCCACCGCCAAGGACTACGCCACGACCGACAGCGCCCTGATCCGGAAGCGGATCCTGGACCAGGCCGGGCGGGACGGCATCATCCTGCTGCACGACATCTACGACGGCACCGTGCCCGCCGTGCCCGGCATCATCGACGAGCTGAAGAGGCGCGGGTACACCTTCGTGACCGTCCCGCAGCTGCTCGCCCCCGGCACCCCCCAGCCCGGCGCGCTCTACCGGCCGTGACCCCGGGGTCGGCCCCTTCGGCCGCGCCGACCGCTCGATTACGCCCACAGCAAGCATCCGTTCCCAACTGCCCACGTGCGGGGCAGAGTTGCGGCACGAGAGTGCTGATGCTGGGCGGAACGGAGTTCGTCGGGCGGGCCGTAACCGAGGGCGCGCTGCGGCGCGGCCACGAGGTGACGGTCTTCCACCGGGGGCAGCACGCGCCACCGGCCGGCGTGGCCTCGCTGCACGGCGACCGCACCGCCGAGGGCGGCCTCGCGGCGCTCGCGGACGGCGAGTGGGACGTCGTCGTGGACACCTGGTCGCACGCGCCGGCCGCCGTCCGGGACGCGGCCGCGCTGCTCGCCGGGCGGGCGGGCCACTACGTGTACGTGTCGAGCCGCTCGGTCCACCCGCATCCGATGCCGCCCGGTGCGGACGAGAGCGCGCCGGTGGTGCCGGGCTCCCCCGACGACCCGGACGAGGTGGACTACGCCCGGGCCAAGCGCGGCGGCGAGCTGGCCGCGATGCGCGAATTCGGCGCGGACCGGGCCCTGTTGGTGCGGGCCGGCCTGATCCTCGGCCCGTGGGAGAACATCGGCCGACTGCCGTGGTGGCTTGACCGGACCGCGCGCGGCGGCGACATGCTGGCGCCGGGCCCGCGCGATCTCGCGATCCAGTACATCGACTGCCGCGACCTGGCGGAGTGGATCCTGGACGCCTCCGAGGCCGGGCTCAGCGGCCCGTACGGCCTGGTCAGTCCGGAGGGCCACGCCACGATGGGTTCGCTCGTGGACGCCTGCGTACGGGTCACCGGCGGCCGGGCGGTGCCGCGCTGGACCGACCCCGAGCCGATCCTGGCCGCCGGGATCGAGCCCTGGCAGCACCTGCCGGTGTGGATCCCGCCGGGCGAGCTGTACGACACGATGCACCGCGGCTCCGTGACGAGGGCGCTGGCGACCGGGCTGCGGTGCCGCCCCGTCGAGGAGACGGTCGCCGACACCTGGGCCTGGCTCCGCTCGATCGGCGGCACCGCCCCCCAGCGCGCGGACCGCCCCCGGGTCGGCCTCGACCCGGCCCTTGAGGCGAGGGTGCTGGCCGGCTGACCGACAGCCGTTCTTGACGAACCGTCAGTTATGACGAATCGTCAAAGGGGCAGCAGATCCGGGCGCTTGGCCGAGACCGCGTCACCCGAGGACTCACCGCGCAGCCGTCGCCCGATCCACGGCACGAGGTACTCGCGCGCCCAGTGGATGTCGTCGCGCCGCACCTCCAGGGTGCCGCGCGGCGGTAGCGGGGGCCACGGCTGGTCCGGGTCGGCCGGGACGTCTAGCCCGAGCACCTGAGCGGCGCGCAGCGCGACCCGGGTGTGCCCTTCGGCGGACAGGTGCAGGCGGTCGCCGTCCCAGGCCCGCCGGTCCTGAACGGACTTGAGCGACCAGAGGTCGAGCACCGGGCAGTCGTAGCGGTCCGCGATGGCCCGGACATGCCCGTTGTACGTCGCGATCTTGCCCCGCAGATGACGGAGCAGCGTGACGCCTCGGGTGTCGAAGCCCGTGGTCACCATGACGGTGCCGACGGCCGGCTTCAGGTCGGCGAGAGCGCGCTCGAAGCGCTCGGCCACCTCGTCCGGGTCCGTACCCGGGCGGATGATGTCGTTGCCGCCCGCGCAGAAGCTCACCAGGTCGGGAGCGAGCTCCTTCGCCCTGGGCACCTGGTCCTCGACGATCTGGTCGAGGAGCTTGCCCCGGACGGCGAGGTTGGCATAGCGGAAGGTCCCCTCCGGCCGCTGGTCCGCGAGGAGCACGGCGAACCGGTCGGCCCAGCCGACGAACGTCCCGTCGGGCCCGGGGTCACCGACACCCTCCGTGAAGCTGTCGCCGATCGCCGCGTACGACCCGAACGTGCCGCTGCTGAATGATCTCGAATCGTCTGCCACGAGCGCCTATCCTCCACCCCGGCAAGTGACCTACGCCACCGTAGGGAGGGGTTGACGGGGGGTGATATAGACCACCCGGTCAGTTTCCCGGGACCGGGAATAGGCCTCCGTCACCCCCTCAACTACGCATGGCGGCAACCCGGTTGGCATCCCCCGCAGCCCAGGATCTCCGCCCCTTGACCTCAACCGGACTTCAGGTCGGAGGCTCGGCGGCATGAACAACGACACCGCGCTCGCCCGGGTTCCCCTGTCCGACGCCGCACTCGACGAGCTCGCCCGGAAGGTGGCCGACACGGCGACCGTCGTCGGCATCGGCGGGTCCGCCCGGTTCTCCCAGGAGATCTCCGGCACCCAGGACCGGCTCACACGCCGGCTCGTGCTGCACCACGGCTTCCGGGCCCTCGCCGTGCAGGACGGCGCGGGGGTCGGTGCCGAGCTCGACCGTTACGTGCGCGGCGGCGAGGGCACGGCCGCCGACGCGCTCGCCCACGCCTGGCGGCCCCAGCGCACCGAGGAGACGGCCGCGGCCCTGGAGTGGATCCGCGCGTTCAACCGGGACCACCCGGACGATCCCGTACGGATCTTCGGCGTCAAGCCCGCCCAGGCCCGGCCCGAGGACTACGACGCCGTCCTCGACTACGTGCGCACAGCGGATCCGGATCAACTGGCCGCACTGGCGGCCCACTTGGAGCCCATCCGAACCGCACACGACATCGACGAGCACGTGCGGCGAGCCCGGGGCACGCACCCGGGACGCCCCTTCGCCGAGCACGCCCGGGACGCGCTCGCGCTGGTCGGCTCGCTGCCCGGCATCGGCGAGCACGACGACGTCCTGGCGCGGATGCGGCTGATCGTGGACTTCCACGAGCACAGCGTCGCCGGACGGGGCGACTACGGGGGCGAGGCCGCCGTGTGGGCGGACACCATCGGGGACTTCTGGCACCGGACCGGTCTGCGCGTGGTCTATTGGGACGGCATCGCCCACACCGCGGCGGCCGAGACGACCCTGGGCATGACCCCGGAGCGCGGTCCCGGGCCCACCGTCGGCAGTGTCCTGCGCGAGCGCCTCGGGGCCCGGTACGTGTCCGTCGCCATCGGCTTCCACCACGGCGACCTCGGCTCCGTCGTCGTCCCGGAACCGGGCGCCGACCTGATCGACGCGCGGCTCGGCGAGGTGGACGCGCCCGCCCACTGGGTGGACCTGCGGGCCGAGGACGTACGCCGTCACTGGCGGGGACCGGCGAAGGCCCGGGTCATCAGCGGCGTCTACGACCCGGACCACGACGCGACCGGGTACATCGGTGTCGCCTCGCTCCCCGAGGCCTTCGACGTGCTCGTCCACGTGCGGCGGGCGTCACCGGTGCACTGGCTGCCCTGAGCCCGCCGCCCGGACACGGCGAAGGGGGCCGCCGCGGTGCGACGGCCCCCTCGGTGGGGGGTCAGCCGGTGAAGGCCGCCGTGCCGTTCGGGGTGCCGAGACCGGTCGGGCCGTCGTAGCCCGCGCCCGCCTTGCACAGGTAGTCGGCGCAGCTGCCGTTGGCGCCGGAGGTGACGTCGTTCAGGGAGCCGGTGTGGGCGTAGGGGAAGGAGGACGGGGTGGAGCCCCCGGCCGGGGCGCCGGCCAGGGCGTAGACGCCGGCGATGATCGGCGAGGACGCGCTGGTGCCGCCGTACACGTTCCAGCCGTTCGCCTGGTAACTGTCGTACACCGCGAGGCCGGTGGCCGGGTCGGCGACCGCGGACACGTCCGCGACGGCCCGCTTGGCGCAGCCGGTGTCCTTCTGCCAGGACGGCTTGGGGTCGTACGCCGAGCAGCCGGAGCCCGCGCCCTCGCCGCCGGAGCCGGAGCCCCAGACCGACTCGGACCAGCCGCGCGTGCTGCCGTCCTGCTTCAGCGAGGTGCCGCCGACGGCCGTGACGTACTGGGAGGCCGCCGGGTACTCGACGCCGTAGCCGCTGTCACCGGAGGAGACGGTGATGGCGACGCCCGGGTGGTTGAAGTACTGGCTGTCGGCCGTGGTGTCGGCGGCGTCCTCGCTGCCGCCGTAGCTGTTGGAGACGTACTTGGCGCCCATCGTCACCGCGCGGTTCACCGCGGCACCGAGGTCGTCCATGTTCGCCGAGTTCGCCTCGACGAGCAGGATGTGGCACTGCGGGCAGACGGCGCTGACCATGTCGACGTCGAGGGAGATCTCTCCGGCCCAACCCGCGTCTGCCGTCGGGTAGTTGGTGCCGCCGTTCTGATCGGCCTTCTTGAAGCAGCCGTTCGCGGTGGTGCACGCGGGCAGCCCGTACTGGGAGCGGTACGTCGCCAGGTCCGACTCGGCGTTCGGGTCGTCCTGCGCGTCCACGATCGACACGGTCTGGCCCGAACCGCCGTCGGCCGGGAGGCTGTAGGCCTTCCGCAGGTCGGCGGGGCCGAAGCCGGAGGGGGCGGCGTCGGCGGTGATGCCTCTGTGCTGCTTGACGTCCGTGCGCTCCAGCGCGAGGCAGTGCATGGTGCCGGCCGCCTGACTGGCGCACAGCTGCTTCACGTTGGACGCCGGGTCGGCGGCCTGCTGGGCGGCGGCGGACGGGGCCGCGGCGAGCAGGCCGCCCGTGACGAGCGCGAGAAGGGAGAGCAGCGCGGAGGCGCCGCCCGCTCGTTGTCCGAACCTGGAGGTTCGTATGTGTTGCACGGTTCTTCCTCCATGGGGGGATCGTCCGGTCCTGGGACGGACCGGACGCGAAGAAACGTCGAGTGCATGACAAATTGACGTTCGGAGATTGCCACCACGTGAAGTGGGGGCAGCCATGAACGTACCTACAGGCCCCACTGGTTGACAGGAGCCCCAAGGCAAAGGCTTTCTCTCGACTATGAGGAGGCGTGTGTCCGGAGTAATGGTGTGGTGAAGAGGTCAGGCCGGAACGCGTAACCCCCTTGCGAGCAGCCCGAATCGAAGGCAAAGGGGATTTGGGTCTACGCCTCGCGCAGCCGGAAGACCGCCGCGTCCAGGTCTCCGCGCAGACCGGTGACCAGTCCCCGGTGGAGCAGCACGGCACCGCTGTGCACGGTCCCGGTCTCCCGGCAGACGTAGGAGGCGGCCGGGTCGAGCCCGCGCAGCCGGACGGCGGGCGGCGGCTCTCCGTGGTGCTGGGCCTGGAGCCAGGCGAGGACCACGGTGTCGGCGCCCCGGGTGTACTGGACCGCGCTCAGACCGCCCTCGGGTGCCCGCAGCCGGTACTGGGCGCCGAGCTGCACGACGGGCCTGACCTCCTTGTACAGCGCGACCCAGTCCCGCGCCTCGGCGAGTTCGGCCGGGCTCCAGCGGGCCAGGTCGCCGCCGATGCCGAGCACCCCGGCCATCGCGCTCACGAAGCGGAACCGCAGGCTGCTGACCCGGCCGTTGAGCTGGGTGTTGGGGCTGTCGGTCACCCAGGCGGCCATGACCCGGGCCGGGTGCAGCTGGCTGAAGCCGTGCTGGATGGCGAGCCGGTCGAGCGGGTCGGTGTTGTCGGAGGTCCACACCTGGTCGGTGCGCGAGAGCACCCCGAGGTCGATCCGGCCGCCACCGCCCGAGCAGGACTCGAAGGCGACGTGGGGGTGGGCGGCGCGCAGCCGGTCGAGCAGCGCGTAGAAGGCGTGCACATGCGCGGTCCACAGCCGCTGCGGGTAGGGCTCCCCCGGCCAGCCGGCATCCGTGAAGCAGCGGTTGAAGTCCCACTTGACGTAGTCGACGGGCACGCTGGAGAGCAGCGCGTCGAGCCGTTCCCACAGATGGTCCTGTACGTCCTGGCGGGCGAGGTTCAGGACGAGCTGGTTGCGGAACTCGGTCCGGTCGCGGCCGGGTTGGAACTGCACCCAGTCGGGATGGGCGCGGTAGAGGTCGCTGTCCGGGTTGACCATCTCGGGCTCGACCCAGATGCCGAACCGCATGCCCAGGCCGTGCACTTCATCGGCCAATGGCTTCAACCCACGCGGAAAACGTGCGGTGTTGGGGGTCCAGTCGCCGAGCCCGGCCGCGTCGTGGGTGCGGGCGCCGAACCAGCCGTCGTCGATCACGAACAGCTCGACGCCGAGCCCGGCCGCACGGTGGGCGAGGGTGCGCTGCTGCTCCTCCGAGATGTCGAAGAGGGTGGCCTCCCACGAGTTGTAGAGCACCGGTCGCTGCTGGTCGGCCCGGGGGATCACCTGGGCCAGCTGCCAGGCGTGCCACTGCCGGCTCGCCCCGCCGAAGCCCTCCGCGCTCCACAGTCCGGCGAACACCGGCGAGGTGTACGTCTCGCCGGGCGCGAGCAGCACCAGACCCGAATCGTCGTACCCCGCACCGCCGTTGATCTGAACCCGGCCGTCCGGCAGATGCTGTACGGCGATGCGCCAGGACCCCGACCAGGCGAGCGCGCACCCGTACACCTCGCCGCTCTCCTCGGTCGCGGCGGCGTCGGCGTCGAGCGCGACCCAGGGCAGATGCTGGTGTCCGGTGTGGCCGCGCCGGCTGCCGAGCACCTTCTCGCCGGGGGTGAGTCCGCCCCGTACGAGACGGGACTCGGCGGCCCAGCGGCCGTGCAGCTGGGACAGGCGCCAGCCGTCACGCTCGGGCAGCGTCCAGGTCGCGGCGTCCGCGCGGAGCAACTCCATTTCCCCGTCCGCCCGTTGGCGGTCCGTGGCTCCCTGGCGATCCGCCGTTCCTCGGTGACTCGCGGCCATCCAGCGCTCGATGACGTCGAAGTCGTCGCGCATCCGGTAGTGCAGGGTGACCGCGAGCCCGTTCACGGGGTCGGTGAAGCCCAGCCGCAGTTCGTCCTCCGTGACGTCCGCGCCCGTGAAGTCCCAGGCGGTGCCGCGCGCCCGTCCGGTACGCACCACGAGCGCGGGGCGCGCGAAACGGGGTCCGCCCTCGACCGGGTACTCCTCGCGTCCGTCCATGCGGGACTCGAAGGGCCAGTGGGGCGGCAGCGGCTCGCGGGCCAGCGCTTCGGCGTCGGCGACGGTGACCCGCGGCCCCCAGTGGAGGTGCAGGAGTTCATCGCGGTCCGTGAGGTGCAGCGCATAACTGCTCGCCCGCCCCGAAAGCAGCCAAAGACGTCCGCTGTCACCGGTCTCGATCATCGCGCCCCCCAGATCCGCACACGTACGCACAGGATCGGGGTCGCGGCACCTCCACGGCAACGGCTGTGCACCGGGGTGTACGGGCGATGGTTGCCCCAGGAACGCATGTCGTATCGTCGACAGACGCGCAGGACGCGCCACCCAGGATCGACGTCAGGAGTCCCCGTGACCCAGCAGATTCCGCAGGTCCCCGCGGCAGAGCCCGAGCTTTCGGGGGTGCGCAACTTCCGCGATGTGGGCGGGTTGCCGACCGTGGACGGGCTGCGGGTGCGCGGCGGGCGGCTCTTCCGCAGCGGGCACCTCGCGCACGCCACCGAGGCGGACGCGGCCTTCCTCGCCACCCTGGGCCTGCACACCGTCTTCGACTTCCGCAACGCCGGGGACCAGAAGCTGGAAGGGCCCGACATCGCGCTGCCGGGCGTGCGCAACGTGAACATCCCGCTGACGGATCCGGCCGACGGCGCCGAGTTCTGGAAGATGGTCCGCGACGGCGACCTCGACGAACTGCGCTCCCTGCTCGCGGGCACCAAGGGCGCGGACCGCATGATCCACTCGTACCGCGAGATCATCACCCAGCGCACCGCCGAGCACAGCCGGGTGCTGCACGCGCTCGCCGAGGACAGCGTGCCCGCCCTGATGCACTGCGCCGCGGGCAAGGACCGCGCGGGCCTGTCCATCGCGGTGGCGCTGCTCGCGGTCGGCGTCGAGCGGGACGCCATCGAGGCGGACTACCTCAAGTCCAACGACCCGCACCGCCGCTACAAGGTGCGCCGCACCAGCACGTCGGCGGACGCGATGTCCCCCGAGGTGATGGAGCTGCTCAGCCCCCTCTTCGACGCCCGCGCCGACTACCTGCACGCGGCGTTCGACACCATCGAGGAGACCTGGGGCACCACCGACCGCTACTTCTCCGAGGGCCTCGGCCTCTCCCCCGAGACCCGCGAGCGCCTGCGCGAACGCCTCCTGGACGCCTCGGTCTGAGAGCGGTTACTTCCCGCCCACCTCGAAGAGCAGGTAGAGGAACCCCGCGAAGATGTGCCCCGCGACGAGGTAGGCGAAGAGCCGCACGACCAGGCCCCGGGGGAACTTGGTCTCCGCGGTCTCCTCGATGCTCTTGCGCGGCGCCGGCGCCTCGGCGGGCGCGGCCTCGTGCCCGGACATCCCGGTCCCGTTCTCCATGGCGTGCCGTCCTCTCAGCTGTGCGGGTGGTGCGGATGCGGATCGGGGCTCTGCAGCAGGGTGTGCACGAAGAGGAACTCGGCTCCCCCGCGCGAGGCGGCGGAGATCCGGTGCGGGGTCAGCGAGTCGAAGTGCGCGCTGTCCCCGGGGTCGAGTTCATGGGTGGCGTCCCCCAGGCTGAGCCGGAGCCGTCCGGTCAGGACGTAGAGCCACTCCTCGCCGGGATGGACCCGCACGAGTTCGCGCTGGGTGCCGTACGGGACCTCGACGCGCAGCGCCTGCATGGCGCGGCCGGAGGCGCCGGTCTGGTGGTAGGTCCAGCCGTCGGCCTCGCGCGGTGCGGCCCGGCCGGCCCGGATGACGGGCTCGCGCTCGGGAGGCATCTCGCCGAGCAGCTCGGAGACCGTCGTACCGTAGATGCGGGCGAGCCCGAGCAGCATCGGCAGCGAGGGCTGGCGGGCCCCCGTCTCGAGCCGGGAGAGATGTGCGGGCGAGAGGCCGGCCCGCTGGGCCGCGGCCTCCAGGGTGAGACCGCGGCGGCGGCGCAGTTCGCGCAGCCGGGGCGCGACGCCCGGAAGCGCCGCGACGTCGTCGTCGGCAGGAGTGCTCATGCGCTCCATTCAGGCAGCTGGTTGCCTCAGAGGCAAACTTTTTGCCTCTGAGGCAAAACCGCCCCGACGGCTCAGCGGTTGGCGACCGCCTGCTTCACCAGGGTCCGGCCGAAGTCCCACATCAGCCCGCCACCGCCGTGCGCGTCGTCCATGACGGCGGTGAAGGCCGCCACGAAGCGGTCCACCTCGCGTTCCGTGATGGTCAGCGGCGGAATCAGCTTGATCACTTCGAGGTGGTCGCCGGAGACCTGGGTGAGGATCCGGTGCTTCTGGAGCAGCGGCACGACGACCATCTGCGCGAAGAGCCCCTTGCGGGCGGCCTGGAGCATGGTCCAGCGGCTGCGCAGCTTGAGCGAGGACGGCCGGCCGAACTCGATGCCGATCATGAGTCCGCGTCCGCGTACGTCCGAGAGGAGCTCGTAGCGGTCGATCAGCGCGGCGAGCCGGGTGCGCAGCAGGTCGCCCGTGACGCGCGCGTTCTCGACGACGCCCTCGTCCTCCATCACCGAGAGCACCGCGAGCCCGGCCGCCATCGCCTGGGCGTTGGAGCCGAAGCTCGCCGAGTGCACCAGGACGCGGTCCATCGACGAGTAGACCTTCTTGAAGATCCACTCCTTGCCGAGGGTCGCGCCGACCGGCACATAGCCGCCCGAGAGCGCTTTCGCGACGCACACCAGGTCCGGCTCCACGCCCTCGTCGTGCTGGTAGGCGTAGAAGTCGCCGGTGCGGCCGAGGCCGGTCTGGACCTCGTCCGCGATGAGCAGCGCCTTGTGCCGGTGCAGGAGCTCCTGTGCGGCGCGCAGATAGCCGGGCGGCGACTCGTGGACGCCCTTGCCCTGGATCGGCTCGACGATGAGGGCCGCGACGTCGCCGCGCTTCAACTCCCTTTCCAGCGCGGCCAGATCACCGAGCGGGAGGGCGGTGTCGGGCAGCAGCGGAGCGAAGCCGTCGCGGAACCCGGACTCGCCGTTGACCGAGAGCGATCCGGTCGTCAGGCCGTGGAAGGCGTGCGAGCAGTACAGGACCCTGGGCTTCCCGGTGGCGTACCGGGCGAACTTGAGAGCGGTCTCCACGGCCTCGGTGCCGCTGTTGCCGAAGAACACCCGGTCCAGGTGCGGGCTGTGCGCGAGGAGCTTCTCGGCGAGCAGACCGGGCAGCGGCTGGCAGTCGAAGCGGGTCAGGTCCGCGAGCGAGGCGTCCAGGACGTCGTGCAGGGCCTTGCGGACGACGGGGTGGTGCCGGCCGAGGCCCATCACCCCGAAGCCCGCGAGCATGTCGAGGTAGTCGTTGCCCTCGGCGTCCCAGAAGTACGCGCCCTCGGCCCGCTCGTAGACCTTGTCGAAGCCGATCGTGTGCAGCATGCGCGGGAGCTGGTGGTTGAGGTATCTGGAGTGCAGTTCATAGCGTTCGGCCCCGCGCTCGGCGAGGAGCCGCGCCAGGTCGAAGCCCTTGCCCCGGGGGGTGTCGGTGCCCGGTACCGCGAGGCTCCCGCCCTGGGGGACCTCGGTGCCCGGTGTCGCGAGGGTCTTCGGCTCGCCGTCGGTCATGCGTCGTTCTCCTTCTCGGCCGCCGCGGCGGCTTCCTCCGTGGCCGCCAGCGCGGCGCCGATCCGTCCCGCGATCTCCACCGGGGTGAGCCCGATGTCGGCCAGCACCTCCCCGCGCTTGGCGTGCGCGAGGAACTGCTCGGGGATGCCGAAGCCGCGCAGCGGCACATCCACCCCGGCGTCCCGCAAGGCCTGCCCGACGGCCCAACCGACGCCACCGGTACGGACGTTGTCCTCCACGACCGCGACCAGGCGGTGGCGCGCGGCGAGCAGGGGGAGCTGTTCGTCGACGGGTTTGACCCAGCGCGGGTCGACCACCGTGCAGGTGATGCCGCGCCCGGCGAGCAGCTCGGCCGCCTGGAGGCACACGGACGCGAGCACCCCGACCGCCACGAGCAGCACGTCGGCGTCCTCGTCCCGGCGCAGCACGTCCATGCCGCCGAGCCGGGCGAGCGCCGGGATGTCGGGCCCGACGGACTCCTTGGGGAAGCGCACCACCGTCGGCGCGTCGGCCACGTCCACGGCCTCGCGCAGCTGCGCCCGCAGCCGGCTCGCGTCACGCGGTGCGGCGATCCTGAGCCCGGGCACGACCTGGAGCATCGAGAGGTCCCACATGCCGTTGTGGGAGGGCCCGTCGACGCCGGTCACCCCGGCCCGGTCGAGCACGAAGGTCACCCCGCACCGGTGCAGGGCCACGTCCATCAGGACCTGGTCGAAGGCCCGGTTGAGGAAGGTGGCGTACACCGCGACGACGGGGTGAAGGCCGCCGGTGGCGAGCCCGGCCGCGGAGACCGCGGCGTGCTGCTCGGCGATGCCGACGTCCCACACCCGTTCGGGGAAGAGCTCGGCGAACCTGGTCAGGCCGGTGGGGTGCAGCATCGCGGCGGTGAGGGCCACGATGTCGGGCCGCTCCGCGCCGAGTTGGGCCAGCTCCTCGCCGAACACGGCGGTCCAGGAAGGGCCGTTGGGGGGCGTCAGCGGCTCGCACGTGAGCGGGTCCATCGCACCGACGGTGTGGAAGCGGTCGGCCTCGTCGTCGAGGGCGGGCTGGTAGCCGCGGCCCTTCTCGGTGAGGCAGTGCACAAGTACCGGTCCGTGGAAGCGCTTTGCCCGCCGCAGCGCCGATTCGACGGCCTCCGTGTCGTGCCCGTCGATCGGGCCGACGTACTTCAGACCCAGGTCCTCGAACATGCCCTGCGGGGCGAACGCGTCCTTGAAGCCCTTCTTCGCGCCGTGCAGCGACTCGTACAGCGGCTGCCCGACGACGGGCGTGTTCCGCAGCACGTCCTTGCCCCAGGCCAGGACCCGCTCGTAGCCGTCGGTGGTGCGCAGGGTGGCGAGATGGCCGGCGAGGCCGCCGATGGTCGGGCCGTACGAGCGCTCGTTGTCGTTGACGACGATGATCAGCGGGCGGTCCCGCGCGGCGGCGATGTTGTTCAGGGCCTCCCAGGCCATGCCGCCGGTGAGCGCGCCGTCACCGATGACGGCGACGACATGGCCGTCCCGGCCGAGCACCTCGTTGGCCTTGGCGAGGCCGTCGGCCCAGCCGAGGACGGTGGAGGCGTGGCTGTTCTCGATGACGTCGTGCTCGGACTCGGCGCGCGAGGGATAGCCCGACAGGCCGCCCTTGGTGCGCAGCTTCGAGAAGTCCTGCCGTCCGGTGAGCAGCTTGTGTACGTAGCTCTGGTGCCCGGTGTCCCACAGGATGCGGTCGACCGGTGACTCGAAGGCCCGGTGCAGGGCGATGGAGAGCTCGACCACCCCCAGGTTGGGCCCGAGATGGCCGCCGGTGCGGGCCACCGCGGGGATGAGGAACTCCCTTATCTCCTGGGCGAGTTCGCCGAGTTCCGCCTGATCGAGCACTTGCAGGTCTTGCGGCCCCCGGATGTTCTCCAAGATCGTCACGTTCGGGCCCCCACTTTCTGATGCTGTTCAGATCACGATCGACCTCAGGTCCGGCCCACTCGGCGCGCGGCGACCCGGGACCGCCCCGGAGCGATGCCTCCCGCTCCCCACAGCCCCTGACCGCGACCCGCGGCGGAACCTCCATCCCCCGCGGGCCCGGTCACCGGGATCCGCGGCCCGCGCGACCGTCGCCGGCGCGGCCCCGCCGACCACCGCCGGCCCGACCCGGACGCCGCGAAGGGCGGCGCACAGCAGGCGGCCGGGCTCGCGGCGCGGGAAGCCCCGGGGAGACCGGCTCCCCGGGGCCCATCACCTCAGCCGCGGTTTCCCTGGACGGTCTCGCGGACCGCCCGGAGCGACTCCTTCAGCGACCCCATGGTCGCGAGCACGGCGGTCGGCTCGTAGCCGCAGTGCGCCATGCAGTTGGCGCACCGGTCGTCGCGGCCGCGTCCGTACTTGCTCCAGTCGGTGTCCTCGACCAGCTCGCGGTACGTCGGCACGTACCCGTCGCTCATCAGGTAGCAGGGTCGCTGCCAGCCGAAGAGCGAGTAGTTGGGGATCGCCCACGCGGTGCACGGGAAGTCGGCCTTGCCCTCCAGGAAGTCCAGGAAGAGCGGCGAGTGGTTGAGCCGCCAGCGGGCCCGGTTGCCGCCGGAGAACGCCTTCTTGAAGAGCTCCCGGGTCTGCTCGACGCCCAGGAAGTGCTCCTGGTCGGGGGCCTTCTCGTAGGCGTACGCGGGCGAGATCATCATCTCGTCGACCTTGAGGTCGTCGTTGAGGAAGTTGAGCACCTCGATGATGGTCTGCGGGGTGTCGGTGTTGAAGAAGGTCGAGTTGGTGGTGACCCGGAAGCCCTGCCGCTTGGCCTCCTTGATCGCCTCCACCGCCTCGTCGAACACGCCCTCCTTCGCCACCGACTCGTCGTGCCGTTCGCGCAGCCCGTCGATGTGCACGGCGAAGGCGAAGTAGGGCGACGGTGTGAACTTCTCCAGCTTCTTGCGCATCAGGAGCGCGTTGGTGCACAGGAAGACGTACTTCCTCTTGGCCACCAACTGCCGCACGATCTCATCGATCTGAGGGTGCATCAGGGGCTCGCCGCCCGCGATGGAGACCATCGGCGCGCCGGATTCCAGTACCGCTCCGACGGCCTGGGCCACCGGCATGCGCTGCTTCAGGATCCCGGCCGGATGCTGGATCTTTCCGCAGCCCTCGCATTTCAGGTTGCAGGCGAAGAGCGGTTCCAGCTCGACGATCAGCGGGAACTTCTCACGCTTGCGCAACTTCTGTTCAAAGAGATAGGTCCCGACCCTGATGGACTGGCGAAGCGGCATGGCCATCTGGCTCACCTCCTGGGGAGCAGCAAAGAACGGTGCCATTCAAAGAAAGCGGGAAGGACGGCACGAAGAACGCGGAAGGCTGATATTCCACCGCGCACCGTGCCAATCCGGACGAGTTCATGTTCTGGAGCGTCCACGACCACCCGTACGGCCGCAACCGGGCGCGATCCGGCCTGCCGGGCGGCCCGCAGCGTGGCGGCGGACTCCATGTCCACCGCGATCGCTCCGGTCGCCCTCAGATCGGCCCGCTCAGGGCCTCGTACGACGTGGTCCGACCCGGTGAGCGGGCCGGTGTGCACCGTACGGTCCGGCAGCGCTGCGGCGAGCGCCTTGGCGAGCACCTCGGTGTCGGTGCACACCGTGGTGCCGTCCGGGCCGCGGGTTTCCTCGGCGACGACCAGGTCCCCGGGGTGCATCCCGGGGACGAGGCCGGCGCAGAAGCCTGAGGCGATGACCGCCGCGTCGCGCATCCCTGCCGCGCCGAGCGTGCGCACCATCGCGCGTTCGGCGGCCCTGGGGCCCATGCCGCTGCGCAGCACGGTGACCGGGCCCGCCGCGCCGCCGTGGGCGCCGCGCAGCGCCAGCCGCTCGATGGTGAGCGCACAGGCGATCACCAGCGGGACGGGCTGCGGGGCCTGGGGGGTGTCCATCAGCTCCCCTTGGCGGCGATGAGGGAGAACGGTTCTCCATGGACGTACCGGCCGAGCGCGGTCAGCGGGAAGACCTGCCGGTAGAGGTGGTAGTTGATCGAGAAGTCCCAGGGGAATCCCGTGCCCGTGAAGTACGGCTCGTCCCAGGAGCCGTCCGCGCGCTGGTTCTCGGCGAGCCAGGCGATGCCGCGCTCGGTCGCCGTGGCGTCCCGCTCCCCCGCCGCCAGCAGCGCGAGCAGCGCCCAGGCGGTCTGCGAGGCGGTGGAGGGCCCGCGGCCCACCCATTCGGTCTCGCCGTAGGAGCGCAGGTCCTCGCCCCAGCCGCCGTCGTCGTTCTGCACGGACTCCAGCCAGCCGACCGCGCGGCGGATCGCGGGGTGCGCGGCGGGGATCCCGGCGGCGACCAGGGCGGGCACCACCGACCCTGTGCCATATACGTAGTTGACGCCCCAGCGGCCGAACCAGGCGCCGTTGGCCTCCTGTTCGGCGAGCAGCCACTCGATGCCGCGCCGGGTGCGCGGATCGTGGGACTTGCCCTCGTAGGCGAGCATCTCCACGACGTGTGCGGTGACATCGGCCGAGGGAGGGTCGATGACCTCGCCGAAGTCGCAGAACGGCAGCCGGTTGGGGAAGGCGCTGGTGTTGTCGGCGTCGAAGGCGCCCCAGGCGCCGTTCTTCGACTGCATCCCCAGGTTCCAGCGCACCCCTCGGGAGATGGCCGCCTCGACCTTCTCCTGCTGCGGGTGCTTGACCCGGCGCAGCGCCAGAATGACCTCGGCGGTGTCGTCGATGTCGGGGTAGTTGTCGTTGTGGAACTCGAACGCCCAGCCGCCGGGCTGGAGTTGGGGTCTGCGCACCGCCCAGTCGCCTGGGCGGGTGATCTCCTCCTCCAGCATCCAGTCGGCCGCCCTGACGAGCGCCGGGTGGTCGCCGGGCACGCCCGCGTCGGCCAGGGCGATGGCGGCGAGGCAGGTGTCCCAGACCGGCGACTGGCAGGCCTCGATCATCCGGGCGCCGTCCTCGCGCCATACCGCGAACCGGTCGAGGGACTCCAACCCGGCCCGCATCACCGGGTGTTGGAGGTCGTAGCCGAGCAGATGGAGGGCGATCACGGAGTAGACGGCGGGGGGCTGGATGCCGCCCCAGCAGCCGTCGTTCTCCTGGCGCTCCACGATCCAGCGGGCGGCGCTGCGCATCGCGGCCCGCCGCAGCTTGCGGGGCGCCACCTTGTGGTAGGCGTGCAACACCTTGTCGAGGCGCTGGAACGCGCCGTCCCAACTCGCCACCGGGGCAAGGGGTTTGACCGGATTGGGCCGGCGGGCGTCGGTGTGCAGCTCATCCAGCGCGAAGGGCGCGGGGCGCACCGGGCGTTTCGCCGAGACCACCGTGAGCGGCACGATGGTCTGCCGGGCCCAGCAGCCGAAGTCGTAAATGTTGAGCGGGACCCACTTGGGCAGGAAGATCAGCTCGGGCGGCAGCTCGGGCAGGTCGTCCCACTTCCACCAGCCGAACAGGGCCAGCCAGATGCGGGTGAAGACCCGGCTCGCGGCGATGCCGCCCCTGGCTCTGATCCAGGCCGCGGCGCGGGCCATGTGCGCGTCCTCGGGCCGGTCACCGGCCAGCCTGAGCGCGACGTACGCCTCGACGGTGGTGGAGAGTTCGCCGGGGCCGCCGTAGAAGGTGGCCCAGGTCCCGTCGTCGCGCTGCTCGCCCCGGATGAAGAGGGCGGCGGCGTGCAGTGTCTTCTCGTCCTGGATGCCGAGGAACTGACGCAGCAGCAGGTCCTCGGCGTCCATGGTGACGTTGGTCTCCAGGTCGCCCTTCCACCAGCCCTGGGCGTCCTGCCGCGCCAGCAGATGCTCGACGCCGCGCTCGGCGGCCTGCCGGGCGGCGTCGAGTACCGCGTCCGCGCCGGGAGCGATCCCGGTTGTTGCACTGGCCGCGGCGGCCCGGGGCTGCGGAGCCCCGGTGCTTCCGTCGGTCGTCGCTGTCATGGCTTCCCCTTCGTGCAGTAGCTACTTCTGCTGTGCTGGGGTCTCCGTCGGAGGCGGCCCGGTCTCCCGGGCCGTTCCGGCGACTGCGAGTCATATGCGAATAGTGATCATCTCTTTCGGACGACGACGAAGTCCGCGAGCGCGGTGAGCTGTGCGCGGACCTTTTCCGGCATGTCGACGGCGTCGAGCGCCTGGATCGCGATGGTGTGCTGCCTGCGGGCCTCCTGCGAGGTCCACTCGCGGCCGCCGGCCTCCTCGATCAGGGCGGCGCGGGTGGCGAACTCCGCCTCGGAGAAGCTGTCGAAGTCGTTGCTCTTGGCGTCGGCCGCGAGCAGTTCGCCGAGCCGGGTCGAGGCCGGGCCGCCCGCGGCGAGCGCGGCCACGACCGGCAGCGACTTCTTGCGCTGGCGCAGGTCGCTCCAGGTCTGCTTGCCCGTGGCGTCCGGGTCGCCCCAGATGCCGAGCAGGTCGTCGACGGCCTGGAAGGCGAGGCCGAGGTGGTAGCCGTACGCCTCGAGCGTGTCGGCGGTGTGGTCGTCGGCGCCGCCGAGGACGGCACCGATGGAGACGGCGCAGGCGAGCAGCGCGCCCGTCTTGTTGCCCTCCATCTCCAGGCACTCCTCGACGGTGACCCGCTCGCGGTGCTCGTAGGAGATGTCCTGGGCCTGACCGTCGATCAACTTCCTTGTGGCGGTGGTGAGTCGGCGGGTGGCGCGGCCCGCTTCGACCGTGCCGAGTTCGAGGAGGACCTCGTTGGCGAGGGCGAACAGGGCGTCGCCGACGAGGATCGCCTGGGCGGGCCCGTGCACCTTCCACACCGTGTCGCGGTGGCGGCGCTGCTCGTCGCCGTCCATGAGGTCGTCGTGCAGCAGCGAGAAGTTGTGCACCAGCTCCACCGCGACGGCGCCCGGCACGCCGACCTCGGCGGCGGCACCGGCCGCCTCGGCGGAGAGCAGGGCGAGGGCGGGCCGTACGGCCTTGCCGCCGTCGCCGTCCGCCGGGCGCCCCTGGGCGTCGATCCACCCGAAGTGGTAGGCGGCGACGGTGTCCATGGGAGCCGCGAGCCGCTCGACGGCCGCGCGCAGCTCCGGAGTCGACAGCGCGCGCCCCCGCTCCAGCAGGGCGGTGACGTCCACGGTGTCCACAGCCGGATTCGCCGAAGCCGAAGGCACAGTCGGCACAGTCTCTCCTCTTGTTCCAGTACTGCTAACAGTCATGCCGCCTCCTGAAGCGGATGAACATGGGGGCGGCCGAGGGCGGACAGAGCGGCGCCGGCGGCACTGAATCCGCTGCGCACGGCGCCCTCCATGGTCGCGGGCCAGCCGGTCGCGGTCCACGCGCCGGCCAGGTACAGGCCGTCCGCGCGGGTCCGCGCCGAGGGCCGCAGCCGTCCGACGCCGGGGGTGGGGGCGAACGTCGCCGTACGCTCCCGGGTGACGAAGAAGTCGAGGATCCCCGCGCCGCGCGCCGCGGGCAACAGCTTTTCCAGCTCGGGCAGATAGCGGGCGCGCAGTTCGGCCACCGGCAGCTCGATCTCGTCCCCGGCGTCCGACTGGGAGACGGCCAGATACTGCCCCCCGCCGGTGAGGCCCGAGGAGTCCGTCCGGTCGAAGACCCACTGCACCGGGGAGCCGAGCGCGGCGAAGAAGGGCTGCTTGAGCACCTTGCGGTCGTAGACGACGTGCACGTTGAGGATCGGCGCGGTGCCGATGTCGAGGAGCCTGTCCGGCTCGTCGAGGGCGCCTTCGGGCAGCAGGTCGTGGGTCTCCTTCTGCGGTACGGCGAGCACGACGACCTCGGCGTCCAGCGTCTCGCCGGCCAGCTCGACCCGCCAACCGCCCTTCTCCGTACGGGAGATGGACTCGGCCTTGGTGCGCGTCTCGACGCGCACGGCCGCCGACTCCAGGGCCTTGCGGGCCAGCGTGTCGTGCAGCCGGCCGAGCGGCACCCGGGCCCAGCCGATGTCGGCGGCCCCGGCCTCGGAGAGCAGCCCGGTCTTGAAGACCATGGCGGCAAGGCCGAGGGAGGCGTGCGGCGCGGTGGCGTTCAGGGTCGCCACGCCGACCAGGTCCCACAGGGCTTCGATGGTGCGCTCCGACTGGCCGTGCCGGCCCAGCCAGGTCGCGAAGTCCACGTCGTCCAGGGCCGGGTCGCTCGGGTCGAGCTTCTTCAGCGCGAGCGCGGCGCGCCCGACCGAGGCGCGCTCGGCGAGCGAGAGGTGCGGGTACGTCGCGAGGCTGCGCCCCAGGTGCAGCGGCACGGGCAGCGGGTCGCGGCGCAGCCGGCCGAGCCGGGGCCCCCTGGGATGCCCGACGTCGAGCACGGGAACGTCCAACCGGTCCTGGACCGGGGCGAGTTCGGCTCCGCCGACGCGGTCGAGGAACCAGCGGTAGGCGGTGCAGCAGCGCAGATAGACGTGCTGGCCGTTGTCCACGGTGAGGTCGCCGCGCCGGAAGGAGAACGCGAGGCCGCCGAGCCGCGGGCGGCCCTCGACCAGGGTCACGCCGAGGCCCGCGTCGGCGAGTTCGAGCGCCGCGGTGATGCCGGCGAGTCCGCCGCCGACCACCACCGCGCGCTGGGACCGCGTGTCGCTCATGCTTGCTCCCCCCGGGCAGCGCCGGTGCCGTGCGCACGGCGGGCCGGCACAGTCAGGGACGCATCGCCGCACGGAGAAGTTGCACGTCGGGCCCGCTCCATGGTGCTCGGCCCTGCGTCCAGGTGCGCGTGGTGCATCAGACGCGCCTCCTGGCGGTCTGCCGGGAGACGTACCGGGTGTCGAGACCGGAGAGTCCGCGTACCGCGACGTACGCCTTCTCCCGGCCGGGCAGCGACACGCGCCCGCGCAGCACCGCCTCCGGGTCGCGCTCGATGCGGTCGAGCAGACGGCGGTAGATCCCCGCCATCGCGGCGACACAGGCGCCGCTGCGCCGGTCCAGCATGGGAAGCAGCCGGTAGCCCTCGGCGAACAGGGCCCGGGCGCGCCGCACTTCGAAGTGGACGAGCCCGGCGAAGTCGGAGCCGGGCGGCGGGACGGGCCCGTCGAAGCCCGTCGAGCAGCCGAACTTGGCGAGGTCGTCGGAGGGCAGATACGTCCGCCCGTTGCCGGCGTCCTCGCGAACGTCCCTGAGAATGTTGGTGAGTTGGAGTGCGAGCCCCAGCGTGTCGGCGTACTCCGGGGCGCGTTCGATGCCCGGCGCGCCGGGCTGGGTGCCGAACACGCCGAGCGAGAGCCGGCCGATGGCGCCCGCGACACACCGGCAGTAGGTCTTCAGGTCGTCCCAGGTCTCGTAGCTCTCGCCGTGCACGTCCATCAGGACGCCGTCGATGAGCTCGTCGAGCCCGCCGAGCGGGATCGGGAAGCGGCGTGCCGCGTCCGCGAGCGCCACCGCGACCGGGTCGGTGTCGTCCTCGTCGACGGCGCCGTCGCGGACGCGCCCGAGCAGCGCCCGGGTCTCCTCAAGGCGCGTCTGCTTGGCGTCGTTGGCCAGCGTTCCGTCACCGATGTCGTCGACCCGGCGCGAGAACGCGTACAGCGCGGACATCGCCTGCCGCTTGTCGGCCGGCAGCAGCCTGATGCCGTACGCGAAATTGCGCGCCTGCTGCCCGGTCACGGCCTCGCAATAGCTGTATGCGGCCTGTACCGGTGCGGACACGGGTGCCTGTGCCTCCACTGTCCGGCTCACCCCTCTCTACGCGCTCTTCGCAAGACGGCTCCCACCTCGCGCATCAGCCTTGCCTTGGTGGGCTTGGGCGGCCCCGGGAGTACGTCGTGGCCGGCGGCAGCGACCGCGTCGAGCGCGGCGCGTCCTCCGGCCACGAATCCGGCCAGCAGCAGCTTGAGTCTGCCGTGGACGCTACCCACCAGAGGGGTACCTTCATTCAGCAACGACCCGGCGCGTTCCGCTTCGAACGCGACCAGGGCACGCACCGAAGCGCTCCCCGTAGGGGCGGCCAGATCGGCCTGCGTGACATGGAAACGTGACATGTCCTCGGCCGGCAGATAGATCCGGTCCCGCCCGAGGTCCTCCTTCACGTCCTGGAGGTGTTCGACGATCTGCAACGCCGTGCAGATCGCGTCGGAGCGGCGGACGCGCTCCGGGCTCGTGGTGCCGGTGATGGCGAGGACGAGCCGCCCCACGGGGTTGGCGGAGAGCTCGCAGTAGGCGAGCAGCTCCTCGTACGTCTCGTAGCGCCGGACCCGCTGGTCCTGGCGGTTGGCCGCGACGAGCCCGAGGAACGGCTCGGGGGTCAGCCCGCAGCGCCGCACGGTGGGCTCCAGGGCCACCAGGAGCGGGTGGCGGGGCGTGCCGTCGAAGACGCGGCGCAGATCCGCCTCGAAGGCGTCGAGCATGAGGAGCCGGTCGTCGGCGTCGGCCGGCGCCACGCCGAGGTGGCGGGCGTCGGCACCGCCGGGGGCGAGGTCGCCGTCACCGATGTCGTCGACGAGCCGGGCGAAGCCGTACACGGCCATCAGGTCGTCGCGCCAGGCGCGCGGCAGGAAGAAGGGGGCCACCGGGAAGTTCTCGTCCGCGGCCTTGTCGAGCGTGGCGCGCGAGGGGGTTCCGGTGCGCACGTCCCGGACTGGGGTCACCGGGTACCGCCCGGGGCGGGAACGGCGGCCGTCCCTTTGAGCTGGAGATTTTCCGAAGCCATGGCCGTCACATCTCCCGTTCTACACCGCCGACCCAATACATCCTATTTCGGACACGCCGCCTGACCTCCCCGGACGGAGTGACCCGTCGTGCGAGGAGCCGGGGGCGTATTACCCCACTTGCCGCGAATCAGCACCGGTACAGCTTACGTTGTACAACGGCCGACGCCACGTCGGGGTGTTGCGAGCATTACAAGAACACTCCATTCCGGCCCAACCTTCCCCGCACACTGGCAACTTGACGGGATCTTGACTGTCCGACCACACCATAGGACGCGGAAGCCCCTGCCGGGGTTGATCGACAGGGGCTTCGATGTGCGCGGTCCGCCGGATGACGCCGCGTCAGCGGCCGGACTCCTTCTGGTAGGCCTTGACGACCTCGTCGGTCGGCCCGTCCATGAGCAGCTCGCCCCGCTCCAGCCACAGCACCCGGTCGCAGGTGTCCCGGATGGAGCCGATGCTGTGGCTCACCAGGAACACGGTTCCCGCGTGCTTGCGCAGCTCCCGGATGCGCTCCTCGGAGCGGATCTGGAACTGGCGGTCACCGGTGGCGAGCGCCTCGTCGATCATGAGGACGTCATGGTCCTTGGCCGCGGCGATGGAGAACCGCAGCCGGGCCGCCATGCCGGAGGAGTACGTCCGCATCGGCAGGGAGATGAAGTCGCCCTTGTCGTTGATGCCGGAGAAGTCGACGATCTCCTCGTAGCGCTCCCTGACCTCCTCGCGGGACATGCCCATGGCCAGGCCGCCGAGGATGACGTTGCGCTCGCCCGTCAGGTCGTTCATCAGCGCCGCGTTCACGCCGAGCAGCGAGGGCTGCCCATCCGTGTAGACCCGGCCGCTCTCGGGCGGCAGCAGGCCGGCGATGGCCCGCAGCAGCGTCGACTTGCCGGAGCCGTTGGAGCCGATCAGGCCGATCGCCTCGCCGCGGTACGCGGTGAACGACACGCCCTTGACCGCGTGCACCCGGCGCATGCCCCGGGCGGCTCCGCCGGTCTTGTCCTTCTTGACCATGCGGCTCAGGGCGGCGGTGGCGCTGCCCTTTCCGCCGCCGCCACCGTTGACGGTGTACACGATGTGCACGTCGTCGCAGATGACGGTGGGAATCCGCGCGTCCTCGACCGCGACGCGGTCCCTGATGTCCTCAGCCACGGCCATATCGCTCCTCAGCCTTCCAGAAGTACACGAATCCGAGGGCGCCCACGACGACGGCCCAGCCGACGGCGAGTGCCCAGACGTGCGGGGGCAGGGACCCGCCGCCGTAGCCGTCCAGCAGTGCGTAGCGCGCCAGGTCCATGTAGATGGCGGCCGGATTGACCTGCAGGACGTGCTTGAGCCAGCTCGGCTTGTCGTGGAGCACCGCGGTGATGCTGAACATCACGCCGGACGAGTACATCCAGGTCCGCATGATGAACGGCATCAGCTGCGCGAGGTCCGGCGTCTTGGCGCCGAGCCGGGCGAAGATCAGCGCCAGTCCGGTGTTGAAGACGAACTGCAGCGCGAGGACCGGGATGATCAGGATCCACGTCATGCCCGGCATGAAGCCGGAAGCGACCACCACGATCATCAGGACGATCATCGAGAACAGCAGCTGCTGGAGCTGCTGCAGCGCGAAGGAGACGGGCAGCGAGGCGCGCGGGAAGTGCAGCGCCCGCACCAGGCCCAGGTTGCCCGAGATGGCCCGTACGCCGGCCATCAGCGAGTTCTGCGTGAAGGTGAACAGGAACACTCCGGTCACCAGGAACGGGATGAAGACATCGTTGGGGATGCCCTTCCTCGTTCCCATGAGCACGCCGAAGATGAAGTAGTAGACCAGCGCGTTCAGCAGGGGCGTCGCCACCTGCCAGATCTGGCCGAGCTTCGCCTCGCTGTACTGGGCGGTGAGCTTGGCCGACGAGAACGACAGGATGAAGTGGCGCCGACCCCACAGCTGCTTGATGTAAGCGGTGAGCCCGGGCCGGGCACCGCTCACCGACAGCCCGTGCTTGGCGGCGAGGTCCGCCGGGGACAGGGTTGTGTCACTCACAAGTGGAAACTTTCGTGTTCAAGAAGTACGCCCGATGGTCTCAGAGCCGAGACTCTCAGATGACGGGGGGACGGCCCAGCCGGGTGAGCTTGAAGACCGTACGCCACTTCATGGGGCGACGCGGTCCGCAGGGCGTCGTCCAGCCCTCCTTGAACCCGCCGAACCAGGCCTTGAGCGCCGGGCCCGACGGCTTGCGCGCCAGGGTCAGGAGCAGCCAGACCCCGAGGTAGACCGGCACGAGCGGGGCGGGCAGGTTGCGCCGGGCCAGCCAGACCCGGTTGCGGGCCACCATCCGGTGGTAGACCGCGTGCCGGGACGGGGCGGTCGTCGGGTGGTGCAGGACCATGTCCGCGCGGTAGTCGATCATCCAGCCGGCGTCCAGGGCCCGCCAGGCGAGGTCGGTCTCCTCGTGCGCGTAGAAGAACTCGTCGGGCAGCCCGCCGACCTCCGCGAACACCTGGGTGCGCACGGCGTTGGCGCCGCCGAGGAAGGTCGTCACGCGCGAGGAGCGCATCGGGTCGGCGGCGCGCAGCCTCGGCACGTGGCGGCGCTGGGTGACGCCGGTGTCCGGGTCGGCGATCCGGAAGCTGACGATGCCGAGCTCCGGGTCGGCCGCGAAGGCCTGGCGGCACAGCTCGGCGGTGTCCGGGTTGGGGAGCAGGCCGTCGTCGTCCAGGAAGAGCAGCACGTCGACCTCGGCGCCCGAGGGGCCGAACGCCTCGATGCCGACGTTGCGGCCGCCCGGGATGCCCAGGTTCTCCGGCAGCTCCACGGTGCGTACGCCCTCGGGGACGTCCGGGACCGGGGCGCCGTTGCCGACCACCACGACCTCGACGTGGTCGCCGTCCTGCTTGGCGACGGAGTCGAGCAGGGCGCGCAGTTCGGCGGGGCGGTTGCCCATCGTGATGACGACGGCGCCGACCTTCAGGGGGGCGTTCACTTGAGCCTGCTCGACGCGAGGATGGACACGAGGTGCAGCACCGTCTGCAGCAGCGCGATGCCGGCCAGCACCGCGACGCCCAGGCGCGAGAAGTACAGGTCGCCCCGGACCTGGTCCACGATCGCGAGGACCAGGATCAGCAGGGACGCCTCGATGCCGAGGACGAGCCGGTGGAACTTCAGCGCGGCCGCGGCACGGCGGGCCAGCGCCACACCGGAGGAGCGCGGGGTGGCCGCCGCGTCCTTGACCAGCGGCAGACCGCCCTGGTGGCGGGCGACGCCCACGAGGTCGGTCTCGGCCTTGATCAGGATCGCGCCGAGGGCCGCGAGCGTACCGAGGAAGGCCCACAGCCAGTCGATGCGGCCGGGGCCCCACAGGTCGGCGGCGCGCAGGCCGAAGCCGACCAGGACCGCCGCGTCGCACAGATAGGCACCGACGCGGTCCAGGTAGACGCCGGACAGCGAGAACTGCTTCTTCCAGCGGGCGACTTCGCCGTCGACGCAGTCGAGCAGCAGATAGCCCTGGACGGCGACGACACCGAGCACGGCGCCCCAGATGCCGGGCACGAGGAGGGCCGGGGCGGCGAGGACGCCGCTCAGGGTCATCAGGTACGTCAGCTGGTTCGGCGTGACCTTGGTGGTGACCAGGACGCGGGTGATGCGCAGCGAGATCTCGCGCATGTACAGGCGGCCGCCCCAGTGTTCTCCGCTGACCCGGTCCTTCACACCCGCCGGGTGCACGACCGGGCGGAGCTCAGCTACGGATGGTCTTGGCATAGTCGGCGTACGCGTCCCTGATCTGGTCGGTGGACAGGTCGAGGTGCTCGAGGATGGTGTAGCGGCCGGGGCGGGTCTGCGGGGCGAACTCCACGGCCTGGACGAACTCGTCGGCGGTGAAGCCGATTTCCTCCGCCGTCACCGGCAGGGCGTGCCTGCGCAGCACCTCGGCCATGAGGGCGGACGCGTCCTTGGCACCGCGCAGGTGCATGGCGAACGCGGCGCCCAGGCCGCACTGCTCGCCGTGGCTGGCCGCGCGCTGCGGGAAGAGCAGGTCGAAGGCGTGGCTGATCTCGTGGCAGGCGCCGGACGAGGGCCGGCTGTCGCCGCTGATCGACATGGCGATGCCGGACATGACCAGGCCCTCGGAGAGCGTGACCAGGAAGTCGTCGTCGCCGACGGTGCCCGGGTGGCGCAGGACCGCCTCGCCGGCGCTGCGCGCCATGGCGGCGGCCAGGCCGTCGACGGGCTCCCCGGTCTCGCGGTGCGAGAGCTCCCAGTCCGCGATCGCGGACAGGTTGGAGATCGCGTCGCCGATGCCCGACCGCACGAAGCGCGGCGGGGCGTCCCGGATCACGTCCAGGTCGATCAGGATGGCGATCGGGGTGGGCACGCCGTAGGAGCCGCGCCCGTTGTCGTTGTCCAGGGTGGAGATCGGCGAGCAGATGCCGTCGTGCGAGAGGTTCGTGGCGACGGCGACCATCGGCAGGCCGACGCGGGCCGCCGCGTACTTCGTCACGTCGATGATCTTCCCGCCGCCGAGCGCCACCACCGCGTCGTAGCGCTTGCCGCGCATCGCGTCGGCGAGCCTGACCGCCGCGTCGATGGTGCCGCCGTCGACCGGGTACCACTCGGCGCCCGGCAGCAGGGGGCCGAACTGCTCGCGCAGCTTGAGCCCCGAGCCGCCGCTGATCGCGATCGCCAGCTTGCCGTTGGCGGAGATGCGCTGGTCGGCGAGGACGACCGCGAGGTCGTCCAGGGCCCCGCGCCGGATGTCGACGACAACCGGCGAGGGGATCAGCCGAGTCAGTACTGGCACGCGATCTCACGGCCCTTCGCCAGGTCGTCGTGGTTGTCGATCTCGACCCACGACACCTCGCCGATGGGGGCCACGTCGACGGTGAAACCGCGGTTGACGAGCTCCTGGTAGCCGTCCTCGTAGTAGAGGTCGGGGTCGCGCTCGAAGGTGGCCTTCAGCGCGTCGGCGAGCTCCTCGGCGGCCTCGGCCTCGATGAGCGTGACGCCGATGTACTCGCCGGTGGCGCTCGCCGGGTCCATCAGCTTGGTGATGCGCTGGACGCCCTTGCCCTCGGCGGTGATGACCTTCATCTCCTCGTCGGCGAGGCTCTTCACCGTGTCGAGGGCGAGGATGATCTTCTGGCCGTCGCCGCGCGCGGCGAGCAGGGTCTTCTCGACCGAGACGGGGTGGACGGTGTCGCCGTTGGCGAGGATCACACCGCGCTTGAGGACCTCACGGGCGCACCACAGGGAGTAGGCGTTGTTCCACTCCTCGGCCTTGTCGTTGTCGATCAGCGTGATCGCGACGCCGTACTTGGCCTCCAGGGCCTCCTTGCGCGCGTAGACGGCTTCCTTGCGGTAGCCGACGACGATGGCGACCTCGGTGAGGCCGACCTCGGCGAAGTTCTTCAGCGCGATGTCCAGGACGGTGGTGTCGCCGTCAACAGGCACGAGGGCCTTCGGGAGCGTGTCGGTGTAGGGGCGCAGACGGCGTCCGGCACCGGCTGCCAGTACGAGGCCAATCATGCTGTTTCTCCTTCGTCATGTACGGCAGGTGCTCCGGAGGACACCCAGAAACGGATGGACTCCACGAGCACCACGAGCGCGATGACCGCCGCGAGGGCGGTGAGCGCCAGGGTGAAGTCTGTGTCTCGCGTGGCGAGGACGGCGGCGAGCACCGTCACCACGAGCGTGCGGCCCTCGTGGCCGCCGATCACCCGCACCAGCCACTGCGGCGGCGCGCCGGACCCGCCCTTGATGCGGTAGACCGTGTCGTAGTGATGGTAGGCGACCGCCGCGACGAGCCCGAAGGCCGCGGGAAGGGCCCCGGCCACGTCCGAGCGGGCCGCCAGGATCAGGACCGTGCAGTACTCGGCCACCCGGAAGAACGGCGGTACGAGCCAGTCCAGCGGGCTCTTGAGGGGCCGGGCGACGGCGAGGCCGGACAGGACCGCGTACAGCACGGCCGCACCGGTCACCAGGCCGCTGCCGACGGGCCGCGTGAGCGCGGCGGCGATGAGCAGCAGCGCGCCGACGGCGGCCAGGACGGGGGCGCCCGGGATCCGGGGCGCCCTGGCCGCGACCAGCTGGGCGAGCGGCCCGCTGTCGGCGAGCTCGGCGAGGGCCCGGGCCGCGCGGTCGGTGCGGGCGGCGCGGCGGCTCAGCGAGCGCAGGACCCGGCCGGCGGTGGTGTAGCAGGCGGCGAAGGCGCAGCCGATGAGCAGCGCGTAGAACACGACGCGGGGCGTGGTGACGGCGGTCAGCACGGCGATCATCGCCCAGCGCTCACCGATCGGCAGCACGATCATGCGCCGCACCCACACCGTCCAGCCGACCGAGTCGAGCTTGTCGGAGAGGGCCGCGGTGGGGCTGGTGTTGGCGGTGGCGTCAGTGCCTACGACGTGCGCCTCGTTGAACGAGAAGTCCACGACGTGACGGCAGGTCTGGAGCACCATCGCGCCGAGCGCGAGGGCCCACACGTCGTCGCCGCCACGGGCCGCGCCGAGGGCGAGGCCCGCGTAGTAGGCGTACTCCTTGGCCCGGTCGAACGTGGCGTCGAGCCAGGCGCCCATCGTCGAGTACTGGAGCGAGTAGCGGGCGAGCTGCCCGTCGGTGCAGTCCAGGACGAAGGAGAGGATCAGCAGCACTCCGGCCGCGACATAGCCGCCGCGCGTCCCGGTCGCCGCGCAGCCGGCCGCGATCAGCGCGGTGAGCAGCGAGGCGGTGGTGACCTGGTTGGGGGTGAGACCCCGGCGGGCGCACCAGCGGGCGAGGTAGCGGGAGTACGGGCTGACGCAGTGGGTGGTGAAGAAGCCGTCGCGGGACTTCACCGCGTTGCGCAGGCGCACGGCCTCGTCGTCGACGGCGGCGACGGCCTGGCTCGCGGCGGCCGCGGCCACCGCGTCGGCGGGGACGGTCGCGACCAGCGAGCCGAGCTCGGGGTGGTGGACCGCGACGCCCTCGGCCTCGACGGCTGCCGCGATGTCGTCGGTGAGCACCGAGGCCGTACGGACCTGGGCGGCGGGCGCCGCGGAGCCGCCGGACAGGGCGCGGACGAGCGCCGGGCGGGCCTCGGCCTGAACGGTGAGGGCGCCCGGGACGGAGGCGGCCGCGAAGCGCGGGTCGGTCAGCGCGAGCCGCAGCGCGTGGACGTGGCCGAGGAAGCGCGGGTCGACCAGAGCGACGCGCTCACCGGCCGGCACCTCGGCCAGCAGGCGGGGCAGGTCGTCGGGGAGCAAGGCGTTCCGCACGTCGAATCCCAGCGCGCGCAGATCGGGTCCGAGCTGCGATCCGGGCACCGGCGGACCGGTAAGGATGGCGGTCGACAGACGAATTCACTCCTTGCGACTGACATGGCTGACGTCACGGCCCGGCCCGGCACGGGGGCGGGCGGCACGTCGGCAGAGGCTATCGGATGCGCGGAACCGGGAATTCACTGGCCGTTTACGCCCGATGAGGCCCGGGAGCGCCCGTTGCCGGGGCGCCGCGATCATCATGGTCGATCAAGGGCGCAGCCCACAAACCGCGTTCGAACGCCGCTCGTCCGCCCCGCGCGCCCGCGCTCCCGGGGCGTCCACGAAGCGATCACTGCGACGCTCTGACCTGCAAGCATTTCCGCAGGTCAGAGCACATGACAACGGTGTTCAGTCCCGTGTTGCACATACCCCCTACCCGTAGTTCACTGACCCCTCGTACACAGACATCGGGATTGATCGGCGACGGATCCGGGAGGGCCTTCATGGGGGCTGGGCACGACCACGGACACACACACGGCGGGCCGCCGCCCACCGGCACCGCGGCCGCCGCCTATCGCGGCAGGCTACGTATCGCGCTCGGCATCACACTGACCGTGATGGTCGTGGAGATCGTCGGCGGTCTGCTCGCGGACTCCCTCGCGCTCGTCGCGGACGCGGCGCACATGGCGACGGACGGCCTGGGGCTCGCGATGGCGCTGCTCGCCATCCACTTCGCCAACCGCCCGGCCGGGGGCAACCGCACCTACGGGTACGCCCGCGCCGAGATCCTCGCCGCGCTCGCCAACTGTCTGCTGCTGCTCGGGGTCGGCGGCTACGTCCTGTTCGAGGCGGTCACGCGGTTCGTCGAGCCCGCCGACACCGCCGGCGGCACCGCCGTGATCTTCGGCCTGATCGGTCTGGTGGCGAACTCGGTCTCCCTTTCGCTCCTCATGAAGGGGCAGCAGGACAGCCTCAACGTGCGCGGCGCCTTCCTGGAAGTCCTCTCGGACGCGCTCGGCTCGGCGGCCGTGGTGGTGGCCGGTCTGGTCATCATGACCACGGGCTGGCAGGCGGCCGACCCGATCGCCTCGCTGGTGATCGGCCTGATGATCGTGCCCCGGACCGTCAAACTGCTGCGCGAGACCCTCAACGTGCTGCTGGAGTCGGCGCCCAAGGGGGTCGACATGGCGGAGGTGCGGGCCCACATCGTGGAGCTGCCGGGCGTGGAGGACGTACACGATCTGCACGCCTGGACCATCACCTCCGGCATGCCGGTGCTCTCGGCGCACGTGGTGGTCAGCCAGGAGGTGCTGGACAGCGTGGGGCACGAGAAGCTGCTGCACGAGCTGCAGGGCTGCCTGGGCGATCACTTCGACGTGGAGCACTGCACGTTCCAGCTGGAGCCCGGCGGCCACGCCGAGCACGAGGCGAAGCTCTGCCACTGAGACGCGCGGTTCCGGCGGCCCCGCGTGGGGCAGGACATGCGGATGCCGGTCAATGGCGGAGACGCCGCTTTTGTACGGCAGACTGAGCAGCCGAGGACCGAAGCGAAGGATGGTTATGCCGAGCACATCAGCCACCACGGCGAACAACTCGTCGAACGGGACCACGGGCGCCACCGCACCAGAGATCATGCTCGAACTCGTCGACGAGAGCGGCAACACCATCGGAACCGCGGAGAAGCTCTCCGCCCACCAGGCGCCCGGGCAGTTGCACCGGGCGTTCTCCGTCTTCCTCTTCGACCCGGCGGGCCGGCTCCTCCTCCAGCGGCGGGCGCTCGGCAAGTACCACTCCCCCGGTGTGTGGTCCAACACGTGCTGCGGCCACCCCTACCCCGGCGAGTCCCCGTTCGCGGCGGCCGCCCGGCGCACCTACGAGGAGCTGGGCATCGCGCCGTCGCTGCTCGCAGAGGCGGGCACGGTGCGCTACAACCACCCGGACCCGGAGTCGGGCCTGGTGGAGCAGGAGTTCAACCACCTCTTCGTGGGCCTGGCGCAGTCGCCGCTGCGGCCGGACCCGGAGGAGGTCGGCGAGACCGTGTTCGTGACGCCGCGCGAGCTCACCGAGCGGCACGCGCGCGACACGTTCTCGGCGTGGTTCATGACGGTGCTCGACGCGGCGCGGCCCGCGGTCAGGGAACTCACGGGGCCCGACGCGGGCTGGTGATCCCCGGCAGGGGGGCCAGCGGGAGTGCGGCCCAGACGATCTTTCCGCCGTTGGCGGTCTGCTCGACGTCGCACACCCCGCCGGCCTCCTCGGTGATCTCGCGGACCAGGAGCAGGCCCCGGCCGCCGGTCTGCGCGTAGTCGGCCTCCAGGGCCTTCGGCCGGTAGGGGTGGTTGTCCTCGACGGACACCCTGATCCACTCGGCGCCGATGGCCACCTCGACGGCCACCTGCGGCGAGAGCAGGGCCGCGTGTCTGACCGCGTTGGTGACCAGCTCCGAGACGATCAGGAGCAGGCCCTGGATGAGGTCCTCGTGGGCCGGCACCCCCTGGCGGCGCAGCAGGTCGCGCACCGCGTGCCGGGCCTGCGGCACGGAGGCGTCGACGGCGGGGGCGGTGAACCGCCACACGCCCTCGTACGACTGCTGCCGGGCCGGGGCCGCGGGTTCGGGCGGCAGGCTCCCGCGGATCTCCATGTTCCGGCACCACCCTCGCGGCTCGACTCCACACTCGTCTGCTGAAGAGTGTCGGGAGTGCGTTGGTCCGGACCGGCAGACTGAACAGAAGTCAGCGTCTATCGCCGCTTTTTGATCCCCGATGCGGGAAAAGGTCATCTCTCCGTCGGGTTCTGACCCTCGTCTGACGGCTTTGCCATGGCTTGCGGGGGTGTCGGAGACATCGGAGGGGTGCCCTTTCCGCCCTCTCCCGGGGTCACCGCGTCGCTGACGAGAGTGACGATTCTGCGCCCGCCCACTCCGATGGCGATCAGCCCGAGCCCGTCGAACAGCAGGGCCAGCGAGAAGAAACAGCCGATGACGTACCGGCTGTTGCTCGGCCAGTTGGCGAGCACCAGGATGCCCAGGAGCACCCCGAACGCGCCCTGCACCAGCGTCCAGCCGAACTGCGGGCCGCGCACCACCACGCTGCCCACCAGACGGAAGACGCCGCCGGTCAGGAACAGCAGGGCCGCGAACATCGTGAGCGCCTCGGCGCTGCCCTCGGGCCGCCTGATGATCACCACGCCGGCGGCGAGGTTCAGGGCCGCGACCACGACGGCGAGCCAGAAGAAGCCGGAGCCGCGCGACTGGATCGCGTGCGCGAGGCCGACCACGCCGCCGATCAGGAGCAGCCAGCCGAAGAGCAGCATCGTGGTGAGGGTGGCGAACTCGGTGTAGCCGAGGCCCACCAGACCGGCCACCACCAGAACCGCCCCGAGCAGGGCGAGCAGTCCGAAGCTGCGGCTGAGTCTCCTGCCCTCGCGTCCGACGTTCTGCTTGGGTCCGGCCATCGGCGTCTCCTCATCGATCCGCGTGCGACCCCCTTGTGATCATAGGTTTCGCCCGCCCGGATAGCATCCGGCGCATGCAGCTGGAGCAGAGCCTCGCCGATGGCGTCGCCACCGTCGTGATCAGCAACCCCGCCAAACGCAACGCGATGACCTCCGCGATGTGGCGGGAGCTTCCGCCGCTGCTCGACGCCCTGGCCGGCGATCCACGGGTGGGGGCCCTGGTGCTGACCGGGGCCGGCGACACGTTCTGCGCGGGCGCGGACATCTCGACGCTGCGGGAGCCGGGCGACGACCCTAGGGCCCTCGCGGTACGGGCGGAGGAGGCGCTCGCCGCCTTCCCCAAGCCGACGCTCGCCGCGGTGCGGGGGCACTGCGTGGGCGGCGGCAGTCAGCTCGCGGCCGCCTGCGATCTGCGGTTCGCCCAGGAGGGCGCGCTGTTCGGCGTCACCCCCGCGAAGCTCGGCATCGTCTACCCCGCGTCGGCGACCCGCCGGCTCACCGCGCTCGTGGGTCCCGCGACCGCCAAGTACCTTCTTTTCTCAGGGGAGTTGATCGACAGCGCGCGGGCGCTGCGCACCGGCCTGGTGGACGAGGTGCTCGCGGCGGGCGAACTGGACGAGCGGGTGGCCGAGTTCACCCGCGTCCTGGTGTCGCGCTCGCGGCTCACCCAGGCGGCGGCGAAGGAGTTCGCGGACGGCAGGACCGACCGGGACGCGCACTGGGCGGCACAGGAGCGCGGCTGCGGCGACACCGCGGAGGGGATCGCCGCCTTCCTGGAGCGCCGGGCCCCGCGCTTCACCTGGCACCCTCAGGCCTGAGGCACGCCCTTGGCCCTGAGGTGCTCGACCAGGTCGGCGGGCGCCTTCCGCGGCGAGCCCGCGTCGTAGGGCGGCTGCGGGTCGTACTCCATGAGGAGCTGGACGGACTGGGCGTGCCGGTCCCCGGCGATCTCGCCGAGCAGCGTGAGGCCCATGTCGATGCCGGAGGACACCCCGGCGGCGGTGACGTACTTGTGGTCCATGACCACCCGCTCCGCCGTCGGCGTCGCGCCGAAGCCGCGCAGCCCGTCCAGGGCGAGCCAGTGCGAGGTGGCGCGCCGGCCCCTGAGGAGCCCGGCCGCACCGAGCAGCAGCGAGCCCGTGCACACCGACGTCGTCCACGTCGTCATGACGTCCACCTTGCGCAGCCAGTCCAGGAGCGGCCCGCCCCCGAGGTGCGGCTCGACCGCCTCGGACGGGGCGCCCGGCACGACAACGATGTCGGGTCGGACCACGTCCGCCAGGGACCGCTCGGCGACGAGGCGGAGGCTGCCGCTGTCGTTGCGCACGGCCCCTGCCCGCTCGGCCACGAACACCGTCTCGGCGCCGGGAAGCCGGCTGAGCGCCTCGTACGGGCCGACCGCGTCCAGGGCGGTGAACCGGTCGTAGAGCAGGATCGCGATCTGCATGGGGTGCCTCTCGGGACGGGCTAGGCGGGGGCGGGGCGGAAGCGGCGGCGGTACTCGGCGGGGGCCGTGCCCAGCATTTTGACGAAGGCGCGCCGCATCGCCTCGGGGGTGCCGTAGCCGGCCGCGCGGGAGACCTCCTGGATGCCGTCCGGGGTCTCCTCGAGGAGGCGGCGGGCGTATTCGAGGCGGACGCGCTCGACGTAGCGGCCGGGGGTGGTGCCGGTCTCGGCGTGGAAGGCGCGGGCGAAGTGCCGGGGCGAGAGGCTGGCGCGCTGGGCGAGGGCCTCCACCGACAGGTCGCCGTCGGGGTGCTCGGCGATCCACTGCTGGAGTTCGCGCAGCGGCTCGCGGCGGGCCGTCTGCGCGGCGAGCTGGGCGCTGAACTGAGCCTGATTTCCCGGTCTGCGCAGAAACACCACCATGGTGCGGGCGATGGCCAGGGCCACGTCCCTGCCGTGGTCCTCCTCCACGAGGGCGAGGGAGAGGTCGATGCCGGCGGTGACCCCCGCCGAGGTGGCAACGTTGCCATCCCGCACGAAAATCGGATCCGGCTCGACCCGTACGGCCGGATAGCGGTGGGCGAGGCGGGCGCACAGCGCCCAGTGCGTGGTGGCCCGGCGCCCGTCGAGCAGCCCCGCCTCGGCGAGCAGCAGCGAGCCGGTGCACACCGAGACGAGCCGCTGGGCGCGCGGGCCGTGCGCCCGCAGCCAGTTGACCAGGCGGGGGTCGGGCGCACTCGCGCCGTCGCCGCCCGGCACGAGCAGGATGTCGGCGGGCCCGGCGTCCGCGAGCGCGCAGTCGGCCATGAGGCGCAGCCCGCTGTGCGAGGTGACCGGGGCCCCGTCGAGCGAGGCGAAGCGCAGCCGGTAGGCGGCCGGGTCCCCGAGGACGCGGCACGCCGCGGCGAACACCTCGGCCGGTCCGGTCACATCGAGACTCTGGACGTCGTCGAAGAGGACGACCAGGACGGAGCGCTGCGTCATATCCCCATCCTTGGGCCGGGGCGCGATGGCCGCAATGACGAGAAGCCCACCTTTCCTGCCATCGCGACGCCGGCAGAGGCTGTCGGAGGCCACCTGAGCCCGGCGGACGGCATCGGGGTGCTGTGGTCCTATGCCGGGGCCGCCCCTGCCCTTCACGGCGTACCGACCAGTCGGTAACGTGCCGTGCATGAGTACTCTCCCCCCGCTCGCCGGGCGCCGCTGTCAGAACCCCGTCAACTCCCTGCACTCCACCCTCTACTTCTCGCCCGACCTCACCAAGGAACTGGCCGGGCTCGGCATCGAGGACCGCAGCGCCGCCTACTTCGCCGGGCGGGCGGCCGCGATGGGTGCCGTGGGGCCCGGCGTGGTGGCGGCCACCTTCTACAACTTCAAGCACGAACTGATCGCCCGGCACCTGCCCGCCGTGTGGGACATCGCCTCCCCCGAGGACGTGCTCGCCGCACGCCTGCGCGCCGCCGACAGCACCCTGCGCCGGCTGCTCGGCGAGGAGACCGTCGCGTCGCCGGAGATGGCGGAGGCGGCCCGGCTCGCGCTGCGCGCCACCGAGGGCTGCACCCGCCACGCCCGCCCCCTGTACGCGGCGCACGCCGACCTGCCGGTGCCCGAGCAGCCGCACCTCGCCTACTGGCACGCGGCGACACTGCTGCGCGAACACCGGGGCGACGGCCACCTCACCGCGCTGCTCGACCTGGAACTCGACCCCCTGGAGGCGCTCGTCAGCCACACCGCGACCGGCAAGGGCATGGCTCCGCGCTGGGTCATCGCCACCCGTGGCTGGGAGCGGTCGGACTGGGAGGCGGCGGCCGGGCGGCTTCGCGCGCGCGGACTCCTGGACGCGGACGGCGAGTTGACCGAGGCGGGCGTGGCGCTGCGCGCCGAGCTGGAGGACCGCACCGACCGTCTCGACCTCGCCCCTTATGAACACCTCGGCGAGCAGGGCGTGGCGCGGCTCACCGAGCTCGCGAAGGGCTTCACCGTGACGGCGGCCCTCGCGGGCGGCTTCCCGGCCGATCTCGTCGGCAAGGGCTGATCGTCGATTGTCGTCGCCGCCTGCCACAATGGCGCCCCAGGCTCAGCGAGAAGGCGGTACGGCAACGTGACGACGTCCATCGAAGGCAGGATCGCCGAAGAACTCGGCGTACGGGAGCGGCAGGTGAAGGCCGCCGTCGAGCTGCTCGACGGCGGGTCCACCGTCCCGTTCATCGCGCGCTACCGCAAGGAAGCGACCGAGATGCTGGACGACGCCCAGCTGCGCACCCTTGAGGAGCGGCTGCGCTATCTGCGCGAGCTGGAGGACCGGCGCAGCGCGGTCCTCGACTCCGTACGGGAGCAGGGCAAGCTCACCGAGGCGCTCGAGGCGCAGATCCGGGGCGCCGACACCAAGGCCCGCCTGGAGGACATCTACCTGCCGTTCAAGCCGAAGCGGCGCACCAAGGCGCAGATCGCCCGCGAGGCCGGCCTCGAACCGCTCGCCGACGGACTGCTCACCGACCCGTCGGCCGATCCGCTCGCCGCGGCCGCCGCGTTCGTGGACGCCGACAAGGGCGTCGCCGATCCCGCGGCCGCCCTGGAGGGCGCCCGCTCCATCCTCGCCGAGCGCTTCTCCGAGGACGCCGACCTGACCGGCGAGCTGCGCGAGCGCATGTGGACGAAGGGCCGGCTCGCGGCGAAGGTCCGCGAGGGCAAGGAGGAGGCCGGCGCGAAGTTCGCCGACTACTTCGACTTCACCGAGCCGTTCACCGCGCTGCCCTCGCACCGGGTCCTCGCGATGCTGCGCGGCGAGAAGGAGGAGGTCCTCGACCTCGTCCTGGAGCCCGAAGAGCCGTCGGCGGAGCCCGGCCCCTCGACGTACGAGAACATGGTGGCGCGCCGTTTCGGCGTGGCCGACCGGGGCCGCCCCGGCGACAAGTGGCTCGCCGACACGGTGCGTTGGGCCTGGCGCACCCGCATCCTGGTGCACCTCGGCATCGACCTGCGGCTGCGCCTCCGTACGGCCGCCGAGGACGAGGCGGTCCGCGTCTTCGCCTCCAACCTGCGGGACCTGCTGCTGGCCGCCCCGGCCGGCACCCGCGCCACGCTCGGCCTCGACCCCGGCTTCCGCACGGGTGTGAAGGTGGCCGTCGTCGACGCGACCGGCAAGGTCGTCGCCACCGATGTGATCCACCCGCACGTCCCGGCGAACAAGTGGGACCAGGCGCTCGCGAAGCTGGCCGGCCTGTGCCGGGAGCACGCGGTCGAGCTGATCGCCATCGGCAACGGCACCGCATCGCGCGAGACCGACAAGCTCGCCGGTGAACTCATCGCCCAGCAGCCGGAGTTGGGCCTCGCCAAGGTCATGGTGTCGGAGGCCGGCGCTTCGGTGTACTCGGCCTCGGCGTTCGCCTCGCAGGAGTTCCCGGACATGGACGTGTCGCTGCGCGGCGCGGTCTCCATCGCCCGGCGGCTGCAGGACCCGCTCGCCGAGCTGGTGAAGATCGACCCGAAGTCCATCGGGGTGGGCCAGTACCAGCACGACCTGTCCGAGGTGAAGCTGTCGCGCTCGCTCGACGCGGTGGTCGAGGACTGTGTGAACGGCGTGGGCGTCGACGTCAACACCGCGTCGGCGCCGCTGCTTTCGCGGGTGTCCGGCATCGGCTCCGGCCTCGCCGAGAACATCGTGGCGCACCGCGACACCAACGGCCCGTTCCGCTCGCGCCGGGCGCTGAAGGACGTGGCGCGGCTCGGCCCGAAGGCGTACGAGCAGTGCGCGGGCTTCCTGCGGATCCGCGACGGCGAGGACCCGCTGGACGCGTCCAGCGTGCACCCCGAGGCGTATCCGGTGGTGCGGCGGATGGTGAAGACGGCGGGCAGCGAGGTCGCGTCCCTCATCGGCAACACCGGTGTGCTGCGCTCGCTGCGGCCCGACGACTTCGTGGACGAGACCTTCGGCCTGCCCACCGTCACCGACATCCTGCGCGAGCTGGAGAAGCCGGGCCGCGACCCGCGTCCGGCGTTCAAGACGGCCACCTTCAAGGAGGGCGTCGAGAAGATCGGCGACCTGGCGTCCGGGATGGTCCTCGAAGGAGTCGTCACCAACGTGGCGGCGTTCGGCGCCTTCATCGACATCGGTGTGCACCAGGACGGGCTCGCGCATGTCTCGGCGCTGTCGAAGACGTTCGTGAAGGACCCCCGGGACGTGGTGAAGCCGGGCGACATCGTGAAGGTGAAGGTCCTCGACGTCGACGTGCCGCGCAAGCGGATCTCGCTGACGCTGCGCCTCGACGACGACGCGTCCGCGCCGGGCGGCGCGCCCAAGCGGGAGCGGGGCGAGCGGGGCGGCCAGGGCCAGGCCCAGGGCAACCGGCCCCCGCAGCAGCGGCAGGGCCAGGGCCAGGGCCAGGGAGGCCGGCAGCGCCGGGGCGGCTCCGGCGGCGGCGAGGCCCGCGGCGGCAACCGGCAGGGCGGCGGCCAGGGCCGCGCCTCGGCGCCGGCTCCCGCCAACAGCGCGATGGCGGACGCCCTGCGCAAGGCGGGCCTGGTCGACCCGAAGGGCCGCGGCGGCCGCTGAGGCGACCCGCATGGGGGCGGGCCGCATGGGGACGGGCCGCTCGGGAGCGGGCCGCATGAGGGCGGGCGTACGACAACTGCCGTACGCCCGCCGCCGGTTGACGGGGCCTCAGCCCTCCAGTGCGGTGGGACCGGCCGTGACCGGCTCGGCGTTGCGGCGGGTCTTGGCCCAGCCGGTGCGGCCGCGCAGGCTGCGGACGAAGCCGCGCGCCGAGACCACGAACAGGTGGTAGGCGTACAGCCACAGCGCGACGCCCCACAGCACGCCGGTGATCCGCGAGGCCTCCGGGGCGTGGTCGCGGCGGTAGACGGGCCCCCACAGCACGAACGGTCCGATGGAGAGCGCCGCGAGCACCAGCGTGAGCGGCCACGTCGCGAGCGAACCCAGGCCGCCGAGCACCAGCATCCAGGCGCAGAGCACGAGCGTGAGCAGGTGCGCGACGGGCTGGAAGAACGTGTACAGCGTCTCCAGGACACCCGCGCCGGTGTACTGGCGCGAGGAGAGGATACGGGCGGCGTAGCGCACGCACTGGAGGTTGCCCTGTGCCCAGCGGGTGCGCTGGGTGAGCAGCCGGCGCACGTGCGGCAGGCCTTCCTGGGAGACCCAGGTGTCGGCGATGTGCGTGACGCGGTAGCCCGCGAGGATCATCTGCAGGCCCAGCTCGTAGTCCTCCAGGAGCGCGCCGCGCTGCCAGGGGCGCCGTTCGGACACGGCGATCCGGTCGAGCGCCGAGAGCCGGGTGAACTGGCCGTTGCCGCCGAGTCCGACCGAGCCGGTGCGGCCGCGCAGCAGCTGCATGCCGGCATTGGAGACGGCGAACTCCATGTCCTGCACGCGCACGAGGAGCCGGGCGACGGCGTTGGCCACGCGGCCCCGGTCGGGCAGCGGGCGCTCGTCGTCGACATTGCGCATCCGCACGCCGACCTGCACCCCGCCGACCTCCGGGTCGGCGAACGCGGCCGGTCCCGCGACGAGTCGGAGGGCGTCGGGGTCGAGCCGCCCGTCCGCGTCGATGACGCAGACGACGATCCGCTCCCGGTCCGCCCCGGCGGGCAGGAAGTCCCCGAGCTGCTCATAGGCCGCGTTCAGCGCGTCGCCCTTGCCCGTACGCGCGTCGGGCCGCACCCGGCGCACCAGGTGAACGCGCCGGTCGTCCTCGGCGAGCGCGGCGACGATCAGCCCGGTCCGGTCGTCGCTGTCGTCATCGATGACCCAGACGTGCGCCCCCGGGAAGTCCCCGCGCAGCTGAGCCACGGTGGCCCCCACGACGGCCTCCTCGTCCCGGCACGGCACGAAGAAATGCCAGTCGAACGCCCCGGCCTCCCCCGCTTCGGTCTCCGTACGCCGCAGGTAGGCGTGCCGGGCGCCGGCCCAGTAGAGCAGGAAGCACCCGAGGAGAAAGAAGGGGAAGAGGAAGAGGAGCAGGCTGTTGGGCATGGGAATCCTTGACGCTCGTGAGCCGGTGGGGCCTTTTGAGGGGGGTGCTCGGGGATGTGGGGAGCGGAGCGAGGGGCCGCACCGGCCCGCAGGCGAGGGAGCCCCGGGAGCGGGACGGCCGCGCTATGCCACCCCCGCCGCCGCATACGCGCCGCCCCGCACCCCGAGCCCCGCCAGCAGCGCGACGATCCGCCGCGAGGCGAGCCCGTCGCCGAAGGGGCTGGGGAGGGCCGCGAGGCGGGCCCGGGCGGCCGGTCCCCCGGCCAGGCGGCGACGCACGGCCTCCCCCAACTCCGCTCCCGCAGGGACCAGTTCGGCGAAGTCGGGCATGGCCTCCGGCCGCTCCGTGGAGTTGCGTACGACGACGAGCGGACGGCCGAGGACTGTCACCTCCTCCTGCACGCCCCCGGAGTCGGACACCAGCAGCGCCGCGTGCCGGGCGAGGGCGAGGAACGTGCGGTAGCCCAACGGCTCGGTGACGACCAGCGGTTCGAGGAGCCCGCCGAGCCCCGCCGCCTCGATACGCGCACGGGTGCGGGGGTGGAGCGGCAGCACAACAGGCAACTCGGCCGCCAGCGAGGCCAGTTCGGCGAGGACGGCCCGCAACACCGCCGGGTCGTCCGTGTTCTCGGGCCGGTGGACGGTCGCCAGGACGTACCCGTCACTGGCGAGCCCGAGCCGCCCCAGCTCGGCGAACTGCTGCGCACTGGTGGGCAGTTGACCGCGTACCGCTTCGACGACCGTGTTCCCGGTGACCTCGACGCGCCCCGCCGCGATGCCCTCCGCCAGGAGGTTGTCCCGGTTCGCCGGCGTCGCCGCGCACAGCACGTCCGCCAGCCGGTCGATGAGCACCCGGTTGTGCTCCTCGGGCATGTTCCGGTCGTGGCTGCGCAGCCCCGCCTCGACATGGACGAGCGGAATGCCGCGCGCGTTGGCGGCGAGGGCGCCGGAGAGCGCCGCGTTGGTGTCGCCCTGGACCACGACCGCGCGCGGCGGCTCGGCCGCGAACACCGCGTCGAGCTGGGCCAGGGCCGCCGAGATCTGAACCGCCCGGGACCGGCCGCCGATGCCCGTGAGGTAGGTCGGCTCGGGTATCGCGAGGTCGGCGAGGAAGCGGCCGGACAGTTCCTCGTCGTAGTGCTGCCCCGTGTGCACGACGTGCGCGGCGGGCCCCAGGAGACGGATCAGCTCGGTCAGCTTGACCAGCTCGGGGCGGGTGCCGAGGACGATGGCGATGCTGCGGGGCGGCAGGGCGGGCAAGGGGACTCCAGGAACGGACCGGCGGGGGGACGCCCATGAGAGTGGCCGGTGTCCGTTGCGCACCCGGATGGCGTTCGGTTGCCCAACGGTTGCGAAGCCGCCAACCGGACAACCCGGGCCTTTCGTCCCGGGCGCGGCCGGGACCTTCGCCCCACAGACGCCCCCCGCACAGCCTCCGCGCCGGATACGCGCCCGGCCCTCGTACCCGGTGGGACCACCCGGCCGGGGCCACCTCAGGCGCCCTGATCCCCCCGGTAGCGATAGCCGAGCCCCCGCACGGCTTCGAGCGGGTCGGACTCGAGGCTCCCCGCCGCCTGCTGGAGCTTGCGCCGCACGCGCAGCACGGCGAACTTCACGCGCTCGCGGCCGATGCCCTGGGGGTCGTCCCAGACCTGGTCGAGCAGCTGGTCGGTGGTGACGACCCGGCCCCGGTTGCGGACCAGCACCTGGAGCAGCCGGTACTCGATGTCGCTGAGCCGCACCTCCTCGCCGCGCCAGACCGCCGAGCGTCGCTCGGGTACGAGGCGCAGCGCCTCGTCGTGGGAGGCCCCGGCCCAGCGGGCCGGCGAGGCGCGGCGCAGGAGGGCCTCGACACGGGCCAGCAGTTCCTCGTTGCCGAACGGCTTGGGCAGATAGTCGTCCGCCCCGGCCCGCAGCCCGCGCACCCGGTCGCCCTCGGCGCCTCGTGCGGTGAGCAGCAGCACGGGCAGGTCGGTCATGTCGCGGGTGCGTTCCAGGACCTGCCAGCCGTCGAGTTCCGGCAGGCCGACGTCCAGGACCATCAGGTCGGGGCTGTCCGCGAAGAGCCGGCGCAGCCCCTCGCGGCCGTCGGCGGCGGGCACCACCTCGTACCCGGCCCGGGTGAACAGGATGCGCAGGGCCAGCGCCACATCGGGGTCGTCCTCGACGACCAGGATCCGCGTCACCGCCCGCCCTCCTCGGCGGGCGGCCCCGCGACGGGGAGCCGGATGCCGAAGACCGCTCCCCCGCCCTCGGCACCCGAGACGGTGAGCTCGCCGCCGTGCCGGCGCACGATCTCGCGGCTGATGGTGAGGCCGAGCCCGGTGCCGGGGAAGCCCCCGGTCTCGGCGTTGGGAGCGCGTACGAACCCGGAGAAGATCTCCTCGCGGTACTGCTCGGGCACGCCGATCCCGGTGTCGGTGACGTCGATGTGCCACTGGTCGCCGTGCGGGGCCGCGTCGATGTCGATGCGGCCGCCCGGCGGGGTGAACTTGGCAGCGTTCTCAAGGAGGTTGGCGAGCACATGCGCCAGGCGGTGCTCGTCGCCGTGCAGCAGCGGGCCCTCGGCGCAGCGCAGCACCACGAACACCCCGGCCCGTGAGGTGGTGGACATCCGGTCGAGCACGGCGTGCTGGAGCATCCGCGCGATGTCCACCCGGCCGAACTCCATCTTCAGCTGCGGGGAGCGCAGCCGGGCCGTGTCCATGAGCGTGGTCATGACGCCCTCCATGCGGGCGGCGTTGCGCCGGATCGCGGCCAGGAGAGCGCTCTGATCGGGGTCGAGCGGGCCGGCCGCCGGGTCGGCGAGCAGCTCGCAGAAGCTGAGGATCGAGGTCAGCGGGGTGCGCAGGCTGTGCGAGGCGAGGGCCAGGAACTCGTTGCGCTGCCCGGCGAGCTCGGCCAGGGCCGCGTTGTCGCGCTCCAGGGCGTGCTCGCGGCGCTTGTCCTCGGTGATGTCCTCCGCCGTCCACAGCGACCCGAAGGGCACGCCCTCGGCGTCGTACAGCGGCTCCACGTCGCGCCGGATCACCCGGCCGTCGGTGAGAGCGATCTCGGCGGCCCGGTGGATGTGGCGGGCGGCGATCGCGTGGGTGGTGTCGACGACCCAGGCGGGCCGGTCGGCGAAGGTGTCGCACACCGCGTCGACGACCGGGCCGAGCGGTGCGCCCGGGGTGGTCGCGACGCGGCCCGCGAGGGCGAACATCTCGGTGAAGCGCCGGTTGACGGCGATCACGATGTCGTCGCCGCCTTGAACGATGGCCGCCCTGGGAAGCGCTTCCAGGACGGCCTGCAGTCGGTCGCGGTGCACCCGACCACCGTACGCTCGGGCCACCGCGAATCGCGGTCGCGAACGGGCGCGCCCCCGGTCCGGTGACCCGGGCGGAGTCAGTGCTCGGTGACCTTTCCGTCCGCGACTTCCAGGCGGCGGGACGTGTGGACCGCGTCGAGCATCCGGCGGTCGTGGGTGACCAGGAGCAGGGTGCCGGTGTACGAGTCGAGCGCGGACTCCAGCTGTTCGATGGCCGGCAGGTCGAGGTGGTTGGTCGGCTCGTCGAGGACGAGGAGGTTGACGCCCCGGCCCTGGAGCAGCGCGAGGGCGGCCCGGGTGCGCTCGCCGGGCGAGAGCGAGCCGGCCGGGCGCAGCACGTGGTGCGCCTTGAGCCCGAACTTGGCGAGCAGGGTGCGCACCTCGGCGGGCTCCGTGTCGGGGACGGCCGCGCAGAACGCGTCGAGCAGCGACTCCTCGCCCAGGAACAGGCCGCGCGCCTGGTCGACCTCGCCGACGACGACACCGGAGCCGAGCGTGCCCTGCCCCGCGTCCAGCGGGAGCCGCCCCAGGAGGGCGGCGAGCAGCGTGGACTTGCCCGCGCCGTTGGCACCGGTGATGGCGACGCGGTCGGCCCAGTCGATCTGGAGCGAGACGGGCCCGAAGGTGAAGCCCTCGCGATGCACCTCGGCGCCGTTCAGCGTCGCGACGACCGCGCCCGAGCGGGGCGCGGCGGCGATCTCCATGCGCAGCTCCCACTCCTTGCGGGGCTCGTCGACCACGTCGAGGCGTTCGATCATGCGCTGGGTCTGACGGGCCTTGGCGGCCTGCTTCTCGCTGGACTCGCTGCGGAACTTCCTGCCCAGCTTGTCGCTGTCGGTGGCCTTGCGGCGGGCGTTCTTGACGCCCTTGTCCATCCAGGAGCGCTGCATCTGGGCGCGGCCTTCGAGCGCGGAGCGCTTGTCGGCGTACTCCTCGAAGTCTTCGCGGGCGTGCCGGCGGGCGGTGTCGCGCTCTTCGAGGTAGGCCTCGTAGCCGCCGCCGTACAGGTTGATCTGCTGCTGGGCCAGGTCGAGTTCGAGGACCTTGGTGACGGTGCGGGCGAGGAACTCGCGGTCGTGGCTGACGACGACGGTGCCGGCCCGCAGCCCCTTCACGAAGGCTTCGAGGCGCTCCAGGCCGTCCAGGTCGAGGTCGTTGGTCGGCTCGTCGAGCAGGAAGACGTCGTAGCGGGACAGGAGCAGCGAGGCGAGTCCCGCGCGGGCGGCCTGGCCGCCTGAGAGCGCGGTCATCGGCTGGTCGAGGCCGGTGGTCAGGCCGAGGGAGGCCGCCACCTCCTCGGCCCGCTCGTCGAGGTCGGCGCCGCCGAGCGCGAGCCAGCGCTCCAGGCTGTCGGCGTACGCGTCGTCGGCGCCGGGGGCTCCGTCGACCAGGGCCTGGGTCGCGGTGTCCATCGTTTCCTGGGCGGCGGCGACTCCGGTGCGCCGCGCGAGGAAGGCACGGACCGTCTCACCGGGGCGCCGGTCGGGCTCCTGCGGAAGGTGGCCCACGCTCGCGCCCGGCGGGGAGAGCCGCAGTTCGCCCTGTTCGGGGGTGTCGAGCCCGGCGAGCAGGCGGAGCAGGGAGGACTTGCCCGCGCCGTTGGGTCCGACGAGGCCGATGACGTCGCCGGGGGCGACCACCAGGTCGAGCCCGGCGAACAGGGTGCGGTCGCCGTGGCCGGCGGCGAGGTCCTTGGCGACGAGAGTTGCAGTCATGAGGTGTCCGATCCTAAGCCGTCGCCCGGCCCGCCCCCATCCCCGTCCGCCGACGGCCTCCCCCACACCGGCGCCGCCCGCCGGGGCCGCCACCTGGCAGCGCTTCACGCATCGCGAACGGCCGGGCGGCACGGGCCACCACTGCGGCGCGTCACCGGCCGCCGATGACTTGGCGGCACGGGCCACCGCCGCCGCGTGGCGGGCACGACGGCCGGGCGTCACCGGTCACGACGGGACGGCCAGGCATGGCCCGTCGCGGTGGCCGCGCTCTCCCGGGCCACGGTGGCACGCATCACCGGCCGCCCTGGCCGAAACGGGCCGTCTTCGGCGGCTCGCGGTGCGAGACTCCGCAGGTACGGGCCCCGCCCATGCCACCGCCCCGCACCTTGGAGGTTTCCGCACCATGAGCACTGCCGCGTCGCCCCGCTGGCTCATCGCCGGGTCGCCGCGCCCCGGCGCCCCCAAGCTCTACTGCTTCGCGCACGGGGGCGGTTCCGCCACGGAGTACCTGCGCTGGGCGCCCGACCTGCCGGATGCCGAACTCCACGCCGTACAGCTGCCGGGCCGCGGCTCCCGGTACGGCGAGCCGATGTTCGCCTCGATGGACGCGCTGGTGGCCGCGTTCCTCGACGAGGTGGAACCCGGCCCGGCGCCGTTCGCCTTCTTCGGGCACAGCCTCGGCTCGCTCGTCGCGTACGAGATCACCCGCGCCCTGCGCGACGCGGGCCGGCCACTGCCGTACCGGCTGATCCTGTCGGGCTATCCCGCGCCGCACCGCCGCCACGTACGCGTCGACGACCCCCTGCACCGCCTGCCCGACAACGAGCTCATCGACCGGATCGCGCGGCTCCACGGCGGCATCCCGCAGGAGGTCCTCGACTCGGCCGAGCTGCGGGAGCTGGTCGTCGGTGCGCTGCGGGCCGACTACCGCGTCCTGGAGACGTACGCCTGGCGGAAGGCGGAGCCCCTGCCCGTGCCGATCACGGTGTTCGGCGGCAGCGCGGACCACTCGCGCGAGCAGCTCGACGCCTGGCAGCAGCACACCCAAGCCGACTTGACGGTTCGTCAATTCCCGGGCGGACACTTCTACTTGCGCGAGGACCCCGCCCCGGTGCTGCGGGAGCTGGCGAAGGCCGTGGCACGCACCACGCCCTCCGCCGCTCCCCGCTCGGCCGGCTGAGCCCGGCTCAGCGGCGGGCATCTCCCGGAACCCGCCGCGTCATCCGCGGCACCGGTACGCCCTTGGCGGACGGCGTCGCCGCCTGAGCGCCGAGCCGTGGAGGCGTGCCCGTGGTGGCCCGGGCGAACGCCCGGGAGCCGCCGACGAACGGCACCTGGGCCGCCGTGCGCGCCAGATCCACCGTGAGGGTCGGCTTGTCGGCCGCCGGCTCGATGAGCCCGTTGTCGGTGCCCGCGACGATCAGCGCGAGCCGGTGCCCGGCCGGTACGACATGGTCGGTGGCGGCCAGGTCGAGCGTGATCGTGTACGGCTTGCCCGGGGTCAGCGCCACGCCCTTGGCGGCGGATGCGTAGTGGCCGAGATCGGCCCAGCCACGGCTGAACACGGTGGCGCTCACATCGGCCCTGTCGGCCGAGGTGGTGCGGTAGCAGGAGCTGTCACCGGCCGTGCTCGCGCCCCAGCAGGTGCGGTCGCTGCCGGTGAGGATGCCTTCGCCGTCCCCGGAGTAGTTGCGGATGGTGTCGGGCCCGAGGTCCACGAGGACCGCCGAGAGATGGGCGCTGCTGGTGGTGGGCGTCGCGGTCACGGTGACCTTGGACGAGCCGGACACCCGCAGGTCCCTGGTGAGCGGCTGCGTGACGAACCCGGCCTTCTCGGGAGTGGACTTGTCGATCGCGGCGGCCCAACTGGTCTCGTCGAGGGCCGGGTTGTCGGTGAACGTGGCCGTGGTCCTGGCGGGCGCGGACTTCAGCGAGAGCCCGCCGACACCCGCGACCGGCCCGCTCACGGAGTGCACCACGGTCGCCGAGGTGCCGGCCGGCGGCCACACGCGGTCGGTGCTCCACTGGTCGGGGTGGCGCTCGATGTCGGCCATCGGCTGCCGCTCGATGCCGTTGTCGTAGCCGAGGAGGTAGTGGTCGAACCACTGGTGCAGGGTGTCCACCCAGGCGCCGCGCCGGTAGTCGAACGGGTCGACGTGGCCGGTCTGGGACAGCCAGATCTTGCGCTCCACACCGTTCTTGGAGAGCGCTTCCCACCACTGGCCGAAGTTCTTCGTACGGACGTTGAGGTCCTGCATGCCGTGCACGACGAAGACGCTGGCCTTCACCTTGTCGGCGCCGAGCACGTAGTCCCGGGCGGTCCAGAACTTCGTCCAGTCGCCGGTGCGCGGCGCCCCGTCGACGAGCTTCTGCTGGGCCGCGGCACAGCGGGCCTGTGCGTCCGGGCTGTCGACGTATCCGGCCAGCTCGGCCGGGCCGCCGTCGTAGAGGGCGGCGCCCTTGGCGAAGTAGTAGTCGTACCAGGACGAGATCGAGCTGATCGGCACGATCGTCTTGAGGCCCTCGACACCGGTGGCGGCGACGCCGTTGGCTATGGTGCCGTCCCAGCTCTTGCCGATCATGCCGGTGCGGCCGTTGCTCCACCCGGCGCCGGCGCGCTGGGTCCCGGTGCGCGTCGTGTAGGCGCGGGCCCGGCCGTTCAGCCAGTCGACGACCGCCTTCGCGGAGAGCACGTCGGAGGGTCCGCCGACGTCGACACAGCCGTCCGAGCGATTGGTTCCGGCCAGGTCCACGCCGACCACGGCGTAGCCGCGCGGCACGAAGTAGTTGTCGTAATAGAGCGGCATCTGCACGACGTTCCCGTTGGCGTCGTACGTCTTGAGCTGGCTCTCGTTGCCGCGCCCACAGCACGAGTAGTAGGGGCTCGCGTCCATGATGACCGGAACCTTGCGGCCCTGCTGTGCGGCTTCGCGGGGCCGCACGATGTCGACGGCGACGCGGTCGTTCCTGCCGTCCCCGTCGCCGTCCAGGCCGGTGTCGACCCAGACGGCCTCGCGGACGGCGTTCGCGTACGAATAGACCGGCCGGCTCTCCTTGGCGTGCGCCGCCTGGGCGCCGCCCGGAGCCAGGAGCACCGCCGCCAGGGCGGTCACGGCCGCGAGGACGAGCGAACTGAGGGATCTTGACCTGTGGCGGGTGCCCCGCGCGCGTATCGGCATGGCCGGAAGGTACTCCGGTCAACTCCCGCGCAAAAGAGGGCAGTCGAAGCGCCAAAGCGAACGAAGGGGCACAAGTCAACATGTCGGCCGAATGGCGATCGTGTGACAGGAGGAGCCATGGACATGACCGGGGCGGCAAGGGCTGAATAGGCTCCGAAGAGATCGTTCATCATCGTTCACCCCACGACGACACTGACGACTTGGAGCCTTTCGTGCACCGCAAAATCATCGCCCCGAGCGTGCTCGCCGCCTCCCTGCTGCTGGTGATCCCGGCATCGGCCGCGGACTTCACTCCGGGTGCCCCGGGCATCGGCGACCCCTACTACCCGGCCAGCGGCAACGGCGGTTACGACGTCTCGCACTACGACCTCAAGCTCAGGTACCAGCCGAAGACGGACCTGCTGGAGGGCACGGCCACGCTGCTCGCCACCACCCAGCAGGACCTGTCCCGCTTCAACCTGGACTTCGGCCTCGCCGTCAGCGAGGTGCGGGTGAACGGCACCAAGGCCACGTTCGCGAAGTCCGGCAGCCACGAGCTGGAGATCACCCCGGCGACTCCGCTGCCCAAGGGCCGGTCGATCACGGTGGTCGTCAAGTACGCGGGCAAGCCGTCCGAGTTGAAGGTCGACGGCTGGACGGCGTGGGCGCGCACTCCGGACGGCGGGGTGGCGGCCCAGGAGCCGGACTCGGCCGTGTGGTGGTTCCCCTCCAACGACCACCCCCTGGATAAGGCCACCTACGACGTGTCGGTGAAGGTGCCCGACGGCACCCAGGCGATCAGCAACGGCGTTCTGCAGAGCCAGAGTTCGAAGCTCGGCTGGACCACGTACAACTGGCGCTCCAACAAGCCGCAGGCCTCCTACCTGACCACCCTCGCGGTGGGCAAGTTCGACATCACCACCGACAAGACGGCGAGCGGCCTGCCGGTCCTCAACGCGTACAGCAAGGACCTGGGCGACAACGACGGGTCCGCGCGCGCCAGCATCGAGCGCACCAAGGACGTCGCCGAGTGGCTTGAGAGCGTGTTCGGCAAGTATCCCTTCAACGCGGTCGGCGGCTACGTCCCGAACGTCACGAGCCACTTCGCGCTCGAAACGCAGACGCGGCCGTTCTACAGCCCCGCACAGTTCGCCAACGGCGCCAACGTGTCCGTGGTCGTCCACGAGCTGGCGCACCAGTGGTACGGCGACAGCGTCTCGGTCAAGGGCTGGAAGGACATCTGGGACAACGAGGGCTTCGCGTCCTACGCCCAGTGGCTCTGGTCGGAGAAGGAGGGCGACGGGACCGCGCAGGAGCTGGCGGACTGGGTCTACTCCCAGCACCCCGCCGACGACCCGTTCTGGAAGGTCAAGCCGGGCGACCCGGGCCCGGACAACCAGTTCGACGGCGCCGTCTACGACCGGGGCGCCGTCGCCATCCAGGCGCTGCGCAACACGGTCGGCGACGCCTCCTTCTTCAAGATCCTCAAGGGCTGGCCGACCGAGCACGCCTACGGCAACGCGGCGGTGGGCGACTTCGTGAAGTACGCCGAGAAGGTCTCGGGCAAGCCGCTCGCGGAGCTCTTCGACACCTGGCTCTTCCAGCCGTCGAAGCCGTCCAACTCGGCTGCCCTGAAGGCCAAGTTCGGCGCCCGGGCCGGTGTCACCGCATCGCCGTCGTCGAAGGCGGTCAACCCGGTGAAGCCGGTGGAGCCCAAGTCCTGGAAGAAGATCGCCGAGTCCCACACGTCGGCCCACCCCCAGCACTGACGCCCCAGGGGCGATACGCCGGGACGGCCAGGGGGCAGGACCGGGACGGCCAAGGGAGCTGGGGCCGGGACGCTCAAGGGTCCAGGGCCGGCCCGGATGCCCGGCGGGCGAAGTCCCGTCGGGCATCCCGGCCGGCCGGCCACGGGTGCCTGGGCAGCCGATACGCTGCCGGGCGACGCAGTTCCGCCCAGGGGCTGCCCGTGGTCCGCCGATGAGGAGAACCCGCCGTGACCGAGCAGTACTTCGGGACGCGACCCACCCTCGAAGCCGTCGCGGCGCGCGCCGGCGTCTCCCGGGCCACCGCGTCCCGGGTCGTCAACGGCGGTACCGGGGTGCGTCCGCCGCTCGTCGACAAGGTGCGCCAGGCGGTCGAGGAGCTGGGCTATGTGCCCAATCCCGCGGCCCGTTCACTGGTCACCCGCCGCACCGGCGCGGTCGCCGTGATCGTCGCCGAGCCGGAGACCCGGTTCTTCTCCGACCCGTTCTTCTCCCAGCAGATCCGCGGCATCAGCAAGGAACTGTCGGCGAACGACAGCCAGTTGGTGCTGCTGCTCGTCGAGGGACCGGACGACTACGGGCGCATCTCACGCTATCTGACGGGTGGTCATGTCGACGGGGCGCTCGCCTTCTCGCTGCACGACGACGACCCGTTGCCCGCGATCACCCGGGGCGCCGGCATGCTGACGGTCTTCGGCGGCCGGCCCGGCTTCCCCGCGGCCGTCCCCTATGTCGACGCCGACAACCGGGGCGGCGCGCGGGAGGCCGTGCGCCATCTGCTCTCGCTGGGCCGCAGGCACATCGCGCACATCGCGGGCCCGCTGGACCAGACGGCTTCCACCGACCGGCTCGCCGGGTACCGCGACATGCTCCCGGAGGCGGATCCCGCACTGGTGGCGGAGGGTGCGTTCACCACCGCCAGTGGAGCCCGGGCCATGTCCGAACTCCTCGCCCGGAAGCCGGAGTTGGACGCGGTGTTCGCCGCCAACGACCTGATGGCCTCGGGTGCGCTGCGGGTGCTGCGCGAGCACGGCCGGCGGGTGCCGGAGGACGTCGCGCTGGTCGGCTTCGACGACATGGTCTCGATCGCGGAGGCGACCGACCCGCCGCTGACGACCGTGCGCCAGGAGATCGAGGAGATGGGCCGTCTGATGGCAAGACTGCTGCTGCGCGGCCTCGACCAGGGCGGCGCCGGATCGGTCCCACCCGCCTCGGTGATCACCCCGACCACGCTGGTCCGGCGCGCCTCGGCCTGAGCCACGCGCCCACCGGGGTCAACGCTCGGCGGACCGGCAGGTCAGCGCGGGGCGGTGTGCCGCCCGGCCGAGCGGCGGTGCTCGGCCCGGGCGCGGCGCGCGAGCGGCAGATAGCGCAGCCGCTCGGGCAGCAGGGGCGCGACGATGCGCACCGCCCGTCCGAGACGGCGCAGGGTGCGTTCCTGTGTGTCGCTCCAGTCGAGGCCGATCGCCTCGCGGGCGTCCGGCGGCATGAACCCGATGGTGACGAAGCGGCGGAACCGGGCGAGGGGCGGCAGGAGCACCGGCCAGAGCGCTCTCAGGAGCAGGCGCAGTGGCAGCGGCCCCCGGTCGGGGGCCGGGACGGGCCGGTCGGTGGCGACGAGTTCCTCGACCACGGCGTTGGTGCGTATCTCGTCGGCGAGGACCTTGCGGTAGTAGGGCCAGAACTCCTCGATGGTCCCCGGCATGTCCCGGTCATTGATCCCGAGGATCCGGCCGACCTGGAGCCACTCCGCGTACAGCTTGCGGTGCTGGGCGTCGGTGAAGGGGCGGCCCAGGTACTGCTGGGCGTGGGCGTAGACGGGGTAGCCGGTGGCGTGCACCCACGCGTAGTAGGCGGGGGTGAGCGCGTGGTAGCGGCGGCCGGTCGCGTCGGTGCCCTGGATGGTCTTGTGGAGCTCTCGGAGCCGGCGTCCCTCCTCGGCCGCCCGTTCGCCCCCGTACACCCAGAGCTGGAGCGAGCGCAGCGAGCGCTCTCCGCGCCCCCACGGGTCGGTGCGGAACACCGAGTGCTCGTCCACTCCGGCCCCGACGGCGGGGTGCGCGACCTGCATGGTGAGCGCGGCGGGCAGGGCGAGAAGCATCCGGGCGTCACCGGCCAGGCTCCACAGGACGCCCCCGGGCGGCGGGGGCGCGGGCTCGGCGCGGCGGCTCATGGCTGGGCTCCCTGAGGCTGACGGGGCTGGTGGTACAGCCGTGACTGTAGGGATTCCAGTATGCATTCCCGCAGGTCACGGCCGCACGCGGACCCCTCGGGCACGCGGGATCCTCAAGGACACGCGCAGCCGGACTCCACCCCCGGCGGCCCGCCCGGGTCGGGGGGGCGCGGCGGCGTCAGCGTTCGGCCGGGGCGGTCAGGAGCTCGCCGAGGATGCGGCCGGCGAGGTCGGCGGCCAGGACGTCGACGTAAGGGCGCAGTTCGGCCTCGGCGGCGGCGCGGGCGGCGGCGATGCTCTCGGCGCCGGCGGCGAGGAGTTCATCGCGCTCTCGCACGCCTTCCGCGCGGGCGGCGGCCATCGCCGCGGTGCCCTCCTCCTTGGCCTGCTGCCGGATGCGGGCCGCTTCGTGGCGCGCCCCGGCGAGTTCGGCCTCGTAACGGGAGCGCACCTCGGCGGCCTCGGCGAGGATGGTTTCGGCCTCGTGCGTGCGGCCCGTCGTCAGCGCCTCGCGCTCGTCCAGGGTCCGCTTGACGCGGGGCAGGAGTACGCCCGCGAGGATCCCGAAGCAGAGCAGGAACAGCACCAGGCCGATCAGGAGATCGGGCACCGTGGGGTTGAGGGGGCCCACATTGATCGGAAGAAGCTTCACGCCTGGCACCTTCTCTCTCGCACGCGCCCGTGACCGAATGTCGCCCGGGCGTTCGTACTCGTGATCGTACGACAGCGGTAAGACGGGGGGCGCACGGAGGTTACCTCTAGGTAACCGCAGCTGCTTTGATGTGCGCGCCGGTCCAAATCCCACTCAAGACACAGGAGTTCACGTGCCGCACTCCTCGCTCCGCCGGGCCCATGGGGCGGTCCTCGCCGCCGCGCTCGCAGCCGCCGCCCTGACGGCCGCCGCCCCCGCTCCGGCGGCCGCCGCCGAGCCGCCCCGGCTGAAGGTGCTGACGTACAACACGTTCCTGATGAGCCAGAGCCTGTACCCGAACTGGGGCCAGGCCCACCGGGCGCAGGCGATCCCCGCCGCGCCCTTCTTCCAGGGCAACGACGTGGTCGTGCTCCAGGAGGCGTTCGACAACTCCGCGTCGGACGCGCTGAAGAGCAACGCCGCCGCCCAGTACCCGTACCAGACGCCGGTCGTGGGCCGCGGCAAGGACGGCTGGGACGCCACCGGCGGCCCGTACTCCTCGACCACCCCCGAGGACGGGGGCGTCACGCTGCTCAGCAAGTGGCCGATCCTGCACAAGGAGCAGTACATATACAAGGATGCCTGTGGCTCCGACTGGTGGTCCAACAAGGGCTTCGTCTATGCCGTGTTGAACGTCAACGGCACCAAGGTGCACGTCGTCGGCACCCACACCCAGTCGACGGACTCCGGCTGCGGCGCGGGCGAGGCGGTCAAGGACCGGGCCCTGCAGTTCAAGGCGATCAAGTCCTTCCTGGACTCGAAGAACATCCCCGCGAGCGAGGAGGTCATGGTCGCGGGCGACTTCAACGTGAACTCGCACGGCTCGGAGTACGCCTCGATGCTCGCCAACAGCGGTCTGGTGGGCGCCGATTCACGGACGGGCCACGCGTACTCCTTCGACACCACCGAGAACTCGATCGCCCGCTACCGCTACCCCACGGACCCGAGCGAGGACCTGGACTACGTCCTCCACCTCGCGGGCCACGCCCGTCCGTCGGGCTGGAACAACAAGGTGGTGCAGGAGCCCACGGCCCCCTGGACCGTGAGCAGTTGGGGCACCGACTACACCTACACCGACCTCAGTGACCACTACCCGCTCCAGGCCGGCCGGACCGAGTAGCGGACCGAGCGACCCGCCCCCGCCCCCATCGCGGCACCCGGCCCCGGCCGGCCGGCAGCCCACCGGCCGGCCGGGGCCTTTCGTGCCCCGCAGCGCGTCCGTGCCGGTCTTCGGGACCCGGGCGTATTGAGCAGTGCTGGTGAGACAGCAATACTGTTGCACCGGATCGGCCGCGCACGCGGGCGGCCGGGAACCACCGGGGAGGCGAGGCACTGCCATGGCGACGGAGACCGAGGAGCCGACACTCACGGTTGACGAACTGGCCGCGCGGGCCGGCGTCACCGTACGCACCATCCGTTTCTACAGCACCCGGGGGCTGCTGCCGCCGCCGGTGATCGGGCCGCGCCGGGTCGGCCACTACGGGCCGGCCCATCTGTCCCGGCTCGCTCTGATCGAGGAGTTGCAGCACCACGGGATGACGCTGGCCGCGATCGAGCGCTACCTCCAGCAGCTGCCGGCCGATCTGAGCGCCCATGACCTGGCCATCCACCGGGCCGTGGTGGCGTCGTGGGCGCCGGACTCGGCGGACGACGCGAGCCTCGCGGAGCTGGAGCGGCGGGCCGGGCGTTCCCTGTCCCCGACCGACATCGACCGGCTCGCCGCGATGAACGTCCTGGAAAGGATCGCGGGATCGCCCGACACCTTCCGCGTCGATCCCGGGCTGCTGGCGCTGGGCGTTCAGCTCCTGGACGTGCCGATCGCGCACGAGACGATCCTGGCGGCCCGCACGGTGCTCATGGAGCACACCCGCTCGGCCGCGCACGAGCTGACGCGGCTGTTCCGCGACGAGGTCTGGAACCCGTACCGGGAGAGGGAGTCGGACCCCGACCATGTCGAGGCGATGAAATCGCTCTCGGCGCACATGCAGCCGATGGTGCTCCAGGCGCTCGTCACCGCCTTCCAGCGCTCCCTCAAGGAGGAGCTGCGGGCGGCCTTCGGCTCGGCGGACCCCGGTCTTCGCCAGGGGCACGGGGAGCCGCGCGACCAGCCCCCGCCGGCCCGCGACCAAGACACGTAGACACGTAGACACGGCACCCGCAGAGATCTCCCGCACCCGCCGAGACGCCCCCGCACCGGCCAAGGCCCCGAAGCGCCACCCCGCCGGGGGCGTGGGGAACCGCGCACGCGGCTCAGCTCCCCACGCCCCCGGCCCGCGTCGGCGCCCCTGAGTCCGGGCCCGGGCCCGGAGGAGCGCTCGGGCCCGGAGGAGCGCTCGGGCCCGGAGGAGCGCCTAGGCGTCCTTGAAAGTCTCGCCCTTCTCCGCCTTCTCGACGAGCAGCGCCGGCGGCTGGAAGCGCTCTCCGTAGCGTTCGGCGAGCTCGCGGGCGCGGGCCACGAAGCCGGGCAGGCCGCCCTCGTAGCCGTTGATGTACTGGATGACGCCGCCGGTCCAGGCGGGGAAGCCGATGCCCATGATGGAGCCGATGTTGGCGTCGGCGACCGAGGTGAGGACGCCCTCCTCGAAGAGGCGGACGGTGTCCAGGGACTCCGAGAAGAGCATCCGCTCCTTCATGTCCTCGAACGGGATCTCGTAGCCGGGCCTGGTGAAGTGTTCGCGCAGGCCGGGCCACAGCTTGCCGCGCCTGCCGTCCTCGCCGTACTCGTAGAACCCGGCGCCACCGCTGCGGCCGGGGCGGCCGAACTCGTCGACCATGCGGTCGATGACCGCGTCCGAGGGGTGTTCGGGCCAGACGCCGCCGGACTCTTCGACGGCCCGCTTCGTCTCGTTGCGGATCTTGCGGGGCAGGGTCAGGGTCAGTTCGTCCATCAGCGAGAGCACCTTGGCCGGGTAGCCGGCCTGGCCCGCCGCCTGCTCGATGGAGGCGGGCTCGATGCCCTCGCCGACCATCGCGACGCCCTCGTTGATGAAGTGGCCGATCACGCGCGAGGTGAAGAAGCCGCGCGAGTCGTTCACGACGATCGGCGTCTTCTTGATCTGACGGACCAGGTCGAAGGCGCGGGCCAGGGCCTCGTCGCCGGTGCGCTCGCCCTTGATGATCTCGACGAGCGGCATCTTGTCGACGGGCGAGAAGAAGTGCAGGCCGATGAAGTCGGCCTGGCGCGAGACGCCTTCGGCAAGGCCGGTGATGGGCAGCGTCGAGGTGTTGGAGCACAGGAGCGCGTCCGGCTCGACGATGTCCTGGATCTCCTGGAACACCTTGTGCTTGAGAGCGGTGTCCTCGAAGACCGCCTCGATGACGGCGTCGCAGCCCGCGAGCGCCCCCGGGTCGGCGGTCGGCGTGATCAGGGCGAGCAGCGCGTCCCGCTTGGCCTCGGTGGTGCGCCCGCGTGAGAGCGCTTTCGCCAGGAGCTTCTCGGAGTACGCCTTGCCCTTCTGGGCTGCCTCGATCGACACGTCCTTGAGGACGACCTCGATGCCGGCCCGCGCGCACGAGTACGCGATGCCCGCGCCCATCATTCCGGCGCCGAGGACGGCGACCTTGCGGACGGGGCGCGGCTCGATGCCCTGGGGGCGGCTGACCCCGGAGTTGACGGCCTGGAGGTCGAAGAAGAACGCCTGGATCATGTTCTTCGAGGTCTGCCCGGTGACGAGCTCGGTGAAGTACCGGGCCTCGATGGTGAGAGCGGTCTCGAAGTCGACCTGGGAGCCCTCGACGGCGGCCGCCAGGATGTTGCGCGGCGCCGGGTAGGGCGCGCCCTGGAGCTGCTTCTTCAGGTTGGCCGGGAAGGCGGGCAGGTTGGCGGCGAAGCGCGGGTTGGAGGGCGTGCCGCCGGGGATCTTGTAGCCCTTGACGTCCCAGGGCTGCTGGGACTCCGGGTGGGCGTCGATGAACGCGCGCGCCTTGGCGATCATCTCCTCCGGGGTGGCGGCCACTTCGTGGACGAGACCGTTCTCGAGGGCCCGCTGCGGGGAGTACTGGGTGCCCTGGAGCAGCACCTTGAGCAGGGCGTCGGTGATGCCCATGAGGCGTACGGTGCGGGTCACGCCGCCGCCCGCCGGGAGCAGGCCGAGGGTGACCTCGGGCAGGCCGATCTTGGAGCCGGGGGCGTCCAGGGCGACGCGGTGGTGCGAGGCGAGAGCGATCTCGTAACCGCCGCCCAGGGCCGCGCCGTTGATGGCGGCGACGACCGGCTTGCCCAGGGTCTCGATGCGGCGAAGCGAGCGCTTGATGGCGGTGCCGGTGTCGAAGGCCTGCTGGGCGAGTTCGGGGCCGACCTGGATCATGTCCTTGAGGTCGCCGCCCGCGAAGAAGGTCTTCTTGGCGGAGGTGTAGATGATGCCGCGGATCGAGTCCTTCTCGGCCTCGGCGCGCTCGGCGATGGCCTCGATGGAGTCCTTGAACGCCTGGTTCATGGTGTTGGCGGACTGGTTGGGGTCGTCGAGTACGAGGGTGACGACGCCGGTCTCGTCCTGTTCCCAGCGGATGGTCGTGCTCTTCGTCATTGCTGAAATCTCCGTAGGGGTCCGTATGAGGGGATGCCGGGACAGGACGGTCAGAGACGCTCGACGACGGTGGCGATGCCCATGCCGCCGCCGACGCACAGCGTGGCGAGCCCGTAGCGCAGGTCGCGGCGCTCCAGCTCGTCCACGAGGGTGCCCAGGATCATCGCGCCGGTGGCGCCGAGCGGGTGGCCCATGGCGATGGCGCCGCCGTTGACGTTGACCTTGTCGAGGCTGAGGCCCATGTCCTTGACGAAGCGCAGCACGACCGCGGCGAAGGCCTCGTTGATCTCGACGAGGTCGATGTCGTCGATGGTCAGGCCGGCCTTGGCGAGCGCCTTGCGGGTGGCGGGCGCGGGGCCGGTCAGCATGATGGTGGGCTCGGAGCCGGAGACGGCCGCGGAGACGATACGGGCCCGCGGGGTCATCCCGTACCGCTCGCCGACGGCCCTGGAGCCGATGGCGACGAGGGCCGAACCGTCCACGATGCCCGAGGAGTTGCCCGCGTGGTGGACGTGGTTGATCTCCTCCACCCAGTGGTACTTCTGCAGCGCGACGGCGTCGAAGCCGCCCATCTCGCCGATGCCCGCGAAGGAGGGCTTGAGGCCGGCGAGGGAGTCCGCGGTGGTGCCGGGGCGCATGTGCTCGTCGTGGTCGAGGACGACGAGGCCGTTGCGGTCCTTGACGGGGACGACGGAACGCGCGAACCGGCCGTCCTTCCACGCCTCGGCGGCCCGCTCCTGGGACAGCTCCGCGTACTCGTCGACATCGCGGCGCGAGTAGCCCTCGACGGTGGCGATGAGGTCGGCGCCGATGCCCTGCGGGGCGAAGTTGGTGTCGAAGTTGGTCATCGGGTCGGCGAACCAGGCGCCGCCGTCCGAAGCCATCGGGACGCGCGACATGGACTCGACGCCGCCCGCGAGGACGAGGTCCTCCCAGCCCGAACGGACCTTCATGGCGGCCATGTTGACCGCTTCGAGGCCGGAGGCACAGAAGCGGTTCTCCTGGACGCCGGCCACCGTGTCGGGCAGTCCGGCGGCGATCGCCGCGATGCGGGCGATGTCGGAGCCCTGGTCGCCGACCGGGCCGACGACGCCGAGCACGATGTCGTCGATGGCGGCCGGGTCGAGCCCCGGGAAGCGCGCCTGGATCTCGTGGATCAGGCCGACGACGAGGTCGATCGGCTTGGTCCCGTGCAGGGCGCCGTTGGCCTTGCCGCGTCCGCGCGGGGTGCGGATCGCGTCGTACACATACGCTTCGGTGCTCAACGTCAGGGCCTTTCGGATGAGGGTGGTTCCGGGGAGCGGGGGCCGGCCGGGCGGGAGGAACGGGCCGGGCGGGGAGTGGTCGGAGTCAGCCGAGCAGGGAGCGGCCGATGATCTCCTTCATGATCTCGGTGGTGCCGCCGTAGATCGTCTGGATGCGGCCGTCCGTGAAGGCCTTGGCGACCCGGTACTCGGTCATGTACCCGTAGCCGCCGTGGAGTTGGAGGCAGCGGTCGGCGACGCGCTTTTGCAGTTCGGTGGCCCACCACTTGGCCATCGAGGCGTGCACGGCGTCCAGTTCCCCGGCCGCGTGGTCGACTATGCAGCGGTCGAGGAAGGTGCGGGTGACGGCGCACTCGGTGGCCATCTCGGCGATCTCGAACCGGATGTGCTGGAGCTTGGACAGCGGCCGGCCGAAGGCCTCGCGCTCCTTGACGTAACTCGTGGTGATCTCCAGGAGGTGTTCGGCGGCGGCGATTCCGGCGACCGCGATGCCCATCCGCTCCTGCGCGAGATTGGTCATCAGATGGATGAAGGCGCCGTTGAGCTCGCCGAGGAGATTGTCCTTCGGGACGCGTACGTCGTGGAAGAACAGCTCGGCCGTGTCCTGCGACTTCTGTCCGATCTTGTCGAGGTTGCGGCCGCGCTCGAAGCCCTCGGCGCCGCGCTCGACGACGATGAGGGACAGGCCCTTCGCACCGCCCTCGGGGGTGGTCTTGGCGACCACCACGACCAGGTCGGCGAGGATGCCGTTGGAGATGAACGTCTTGGATCCGTTCAGGAGCCAGTGGTCGCCCTTGTCCTCGGCGGTGGTGCGGATGCCCTGGAGGTCGGAGCCCGCGCCCGGTTCGGTCATCGCGATGGCGGTGATCAGCGAGCCGTCGCAGAATCCGGGCAGCCAGCGCCGCTTCTGCTCCTCGGTGGCGAGCCCGGTCAGATAGGGGCCGATGATGTCGTTGTGCAGGCCGAGCGCGAGCCCGGCCGCCCCCGCTCGGGTGAACTCCTCGGCGAGGACGGCGCTGTAGCGGAAGTCGTCCTGTCCGCCGCCCCCGTACTCCTCGGGCACGGCGAGCCCGAGCAGCCCCTGCTTTCCGGCGGCCAGCCACGCCTGCCGCGAGACGATGCCGTCCTTCTCCCACTGCTCGTAGTGCGGCAGGACCTCCTTGGCGAGGAAGGTACGGACGGTCTCGCGGAACGCCTCGTGCTCGGCACTGAAGATCTGCCGTTTCAACTCAAGCCTCCTGTACGGAAGTTGACGCCGGGCCCGGGGCGAGCTCCGGCAGGTCCCAGTCGCGGGCCACGTCCGCCGCGCCGGCGCCCGGCAGCGCGGGGGGCCGGTGGATGGATCCGGGGGTGGCGGAGAAGCGGGGCGCCGGCGCGGGCTGGGTCATGCCGCCGTGCGCGGTGAAGGTCGCGCGGGCCGCGAGGTGCGGGTGGTGCGGCGCCTCCTTGAGGGACAGGACGGGCGCGACACAGGCGTCCGAGCCCTCGAAGACGGCCGTCCACTCCTCGCGGGTCCTGGTGCGGAACCGCTCGGCGATGGTGGTGCGCAGCTCCGGCCAGCGGGCCAGGTCCTTGCGTGCGGGGGCCGCGTCCTGGATGCCGAGGAGGCGGACGAACTCGTCGTAGAACTGCTGCTCCAGGGAGCCGACCGCCATGTACTGGCCGTCGGAGGTCTCGTAGGTGCCGTAGAAGGGGCAGCCGCCGTCGAGGAGGTTGGCACCGCGCCGGTCCTGCCAGCCGCCGGCCGCCAGCATGCCGTGGATCATCGTGGTGAGGTGGGCGGTCCCGTCGACGATGGCCGCGTCCACGACCTGGCCCGCTCCCCCGCCGCGCGCGTGCTGGAGGGCGGCGAGGACGCCGATGACGAGGTAGAGCGAGCCGCCCGCGTAGTCCCCGACGAGGTTGGCCGGCACGACCGGGCCGCCGTCCGCGCCCCCGATCATGCCGAGGGTGCCGGTGATCGCGATGTACGCGATGTCGTGCCCGGCGCGCTGGGCGAGCGGGCCCTCCTGCCCCCAGCCGGTCATCCGCCCGTAGACGAGCCGGGGGTTGCGGCCGAGGCAGTCCTCGGGCCCGACGCCGAGGCGCTCGGCGACCCCGGGCCGGTAGCCCTCGATGAGGATGTCGGCGCGCTCGACGAGGTCGAGGACCAGGCCCGGCCCTTCGGGCGCCTTCAGGTCGATGATCACGGAGCGCTTGTTGCGGTTGGTGAGGTCGTACGCCGGGTCGACGGCGAGCCCGGCGCCGCCCGGGCGGTCCACGCGCACCACGTCGGCGCCGAGGTCGGCGAGGAGCATGGCGGCGAACGGGCCCGGCCCGATTCCCGCCAGCTCGACCACGCGCACCCCGGCGAGCGGGCCGGTTCCTGTCGCTGTCATCAAGCCCCCAGCACTGTGACACAACTGATGTAACATCAATGATGCTAAGAACACGTTCCACTCCGCACAAGCCCCAATGAGCAACCGCTCAGCAGGCACGCGGGACACGGCGGCACCGGTTGCCCCGATACGCCGGTCTTGCCCGTGCCCGTTGCCGACCCGGGTGCCCCGGGCAAGGTCCGCACGCTAGCCTCACAACCCGGCATCGGCCGACGGCAGCACCCGGCAGCGGACCCGCGGAGGCACACGGTGGAACCCTCGAAGCGCACATACGACCTCGTGCTGTTCGGCGCGACGGGCTTCGTCGGGGCGCTGACCGCCCAATATCTCGCGACCCGTGCGCCCGAGGGCTGCCGGTGGGCGATCGCCGGCCGCAACCGCACCAAGCTGGAGCGGCTGCGCGAGCGCCTCGCGGAACTCAACCCGGCCTGCGCCACGCTGTCGCTGCTCACCGCCGACTCGGCCGACCCCGCCTCGCTGCGCGCGCTCGCCGGGTCGGCGCGCGTGGTGGCCACCACCGTCGGCCCCTACGTCTGGTACGGCGAGGGCCTGGTCGAGGCGTGCGCCGACGCGGGCACGGACTACCTCGACCTGACCGGCGAGCCGGAGTTCGTGGACTCGATGTACGTACGCCATGACGCGCGGGCCCGCGAGCGCGGCGCGCGCCTGGTGCACGCCTGCGGCTTCGACTCGGTGCCGCACGACCTCGGCGTCCAGTTCACCGTGGGGCAGCTCCCGGCCGGGGTGCCGCTGCGGGTCGACGGCTTCGTGCGGACCAACGCGACGTTCTCCGGCGGCACGCTGGCCTCCGCCCTGACCGCGCTCGGCCGCGGCGCGCAGACCGCGCGGGCCGCCCGCGAGCGCCGGCTGCACGAGCCGCGCCTGGTGGGCCGGCGGGCCCGCGCGCCGCTGGGCGCCCCGCACTTCAGCAAGGAGACCGGCACCTGGGCGCTGCCCATGCCCACGATCGACCCGCAGGTCATCGCCCGCTCGGCGGCGGCCGACGAGCGGTACGGGCCGGACTTCCGCTACCGGCACTTCGCCGCGGTCAAGCACCTTCCGGTGGCGATCGGCGGGGTGGCGGCGGTGGGTGCCGTCGCCGCGATCACTCAACTGCCCCCCGCGCGCGAGTGGTTGATGGGCCGTTACGAGGCGGGCAACGGGCCGGACGAGGCGCGGCGACGGCGCAGCTGGTTCAGCGTCCGCTTCGTCGGCGAGGGCGGCGGCCGCCGGGTCTTCACCGAGGTGTCGGGCGGCGACCCCGGGTACGACGAGACGGCCAAGATCCTCGCCGAGGGTGCGCTCAGTCTCGCGTTCGACGAACTGCCCGAGCTGGCGGGCCAGTTGACGCCCGCGACCGCGATGGGACCCGCCCTGACCGAGCGGCTGCGGGCCGCGGGGATGCGCTTCCGGGTGGCCGACACCCGCTGATCTCCCCAAGTGGGCTCAGACGGCGGCCTCTTGGGCTGCCTTGAGCGCCCGGCGGCACAGCGAATCGGCGTGCCGGGTGGACTCGGGGAGGCGGTAGCGCCGGGCGAGTCCGAGGGTGTGGGCGCAGGCCCCTTCGAGGCTCACCCGGTGGCCGACGGAGACGAAGACGGGCTTCGTGGCGTCCTGGGTGCGCAGCGCCCTGCCGACCTCGGTGCCGTCGTCGGCGAGCAGCGGGGAGCTGTCGCCGCGACGGGGGCCCGGCTGGTCGTAGGTGAAGGTGAACGGGTTCTTCGCGACGCCGATGACGGGGAGCCCGGTGAGCACGCCGAGGTGGCTCGCCAGGCCGAAGCGGCGTGGGTGGGCGAGCCCGTACCCGTCGCAAATCACGGTGCCCGGGCCGGAGTTGAGCCGGTCGAGCGCGGCGAGGACGGTGGGGATCTCGCGGAAGGCGAGCAGTCCCGGCACATAGGGGAAGGCCACCCGCCCCACGGCGGTGGCCTCCTCGACGACCTCCAGGGTCGCGGCGTCCAGCACGACGGCGGCCGCCACGACGAGGTCCCGCTCGTCGTCGTAGGCCACGTCGACACCGGTGACGAGCCCGGCGCCGGGGGCCGGGCCCGGCTCGTCGAGCACGACCTTGCCGCGCAGTTCGTCCTGCAGGGCGAGGGCGGCCGCCTCGTCCCCGGGCCAGCCGTCCGGAACCCCCGTGATCATCTCCATGAGCCCCCAGCGTAGGCCACACCACCCCGGCGGGCCCGGGCCCCGTCCCGCCTCCCGGGCGGCGGGCCCCACGACTTGGCGGTGCCGGCCCACCTACAGGGGCGCGGGGAACTGCGCGAACAGCCCCCGACGGCCCGCAGTCGACTAACCGCACGCGGAAGCGCAAGCCTCCCGCAGGGGAGGCCTGTTGGTCCGGTCCGCAGACCGCAGGGCCGGTCACACAGTTCCCCGCGCCACGGGGGCGGCCACCCCGCGACGCTCACGGGGCAGCACACCCCACGCCCCGGCCCGACGGAGCCGGAACATAACCTGGCGCCCATGTTCGTACTTGAGGTGACCTACACCGCCCCCCTGGACCGCGTCGACGCCCGCCTGGACGACCACGTGGCCTGGCTCGACGCACAGTACGAGGCGGGCGTCTTCATCGCCTCCGGGCGCAAGCAGCCGCGCGACGGCGGGATCATCCTGGCGGTCGGGGACGACCGCGCGGCGATGGAAAGGCTCGTCGCGACCGACCCCTTCCACGTCGACGAGCTCTGCACCTACCGGATCACGGAGTTCCTCGCGACGAAGGTGGCGCCCCAACTCGCCGCCTATCAGCAGCAGTTGACCGGCTAGTCGGCCAGGCGGGCCACCCGGCCCCGCTCCCCCGCCGCCCAGCACGCGCCGTCGGACGCGCAGTCGACGGTGTCGTAGGAGCCGGTGTCCACGGTCCGCCAGGTGCGGCCGCCGTCCCGCGTCAGGTCCGTGCCGGTCGGCCCGACGGCGAGCGCGGCCGAGCGCGCACGCGGCAGCCAGGCGACGCCCGAGCGGTAGGCGGCGACCGGGGTCGCCGACGGACGCCAGGTGCGGCCGCCGTCGCCGGTGACGGCCGCGGCCCGTGGCGAAGGCTGGTCCGCCCGGTAGTCGCCACCGACCGCGAGGCCGTGCGTGCGGTCGCGGAAGGCGAGGCCGAACACCCCGCGGGCCGGGTCGCCGGCCGGGATGGTGGCGTCGGCGGCCGTCCAGGTGAGCCCGCGGTCCGAGGAGTGCAGGACGCGGCCGGTGGCGCCGCCGCCGGTGGCGAGCCAGACGTCGCGCGGCCCGGCGCTGACCAGGCACTGGCCGCTCGCGGCGAAGCCCGCTTCGCCGGGCTGGGCGGCGGGCATCCCCCGGTTCGGCAGGACCTTCCAGGAGCGGCCGCCGTCGGCGGTGGACAGGATGCGGTACTTGCCGTCGACGGGGTCGCTCACCGCCAGACCGTGCCGTGGGTCGAAGAAGGTCAGGCAGTCGTAGAACGCCTTCGGGTCGGCGTTGCGGAACGACTCGCTCCAGGTGGCCCCGCCGTCCTCGGTGCGATACACCCGTGACGCCTCGCCCTCGCCGATCGCGAGGACCACCGCGCGCCGCCCGTCGAACGCCTCGACATCGCGGAACTCCAGGTCCCCCGCCCCCGCCGGCGACACGTTCTTCCAGCTGCGGCCGCCGTCGGAGGTCTTCAGGACCGTGCCCTTGGTGCCCGCGACCCAGGCCGTCGAGCGGCTGACCGCGGCGAGCCCCCGGAAGCGCGCGTCCGTGCCGGTGTCCTTCGTCTGCCATGCCACCGTGCCGTGGCCGTGCGCCTGGGCCGGCACGGTCATCGCGGCCGCGAGTGCGACCCCGCCCAGCCCCACCGACAGCAGGCGTCTCGTCTTCCCCATGGACCTCATGGCGTCGGAAGCTAGCCCAGCCCGTGCCACCCGTCCAGGGTGCCTACGCCACCGGCTCCCGGCCGCCGGGCTTCGAGGCGTACGCGAGTCACGCCGCGCACCCTTCGACGCGTACGGCGCCCACCTCGGGTGATCGCACGCCCGCCGGAAGAACCGAGCCGGAAGAGACGGGGGTGGGGCCGTGTGGCTGCCGCGAGAGGGGGAACCAGCGCTATTACGAGCACATCCGGGTCGTGCGCCGAACCCGCCGTCCCGCAGTGACACAGGTCACGTGAACCTCCGGTGCACGGAACGCTGAATTTCGACGTCTTTCCGGGCGGCAGGAGAGAACCCCGAGGTTGAGGGAGCAGGGCTTTGTCCACCGTCATCGAGCAGCCCGTCCAGGTGCGCCTCATCGCGTCCGCGCCCCGCATGGAAACCGTGCCCGCGACGCTGCGCTACGACCCCGAGGACCCCTTCGCCGTGCACATGGCGTTCCCCGCGCCGGCCACCCTCGAAGGCACCGAGGTCTCCTGGGAGTTCGCCCGCGAGCTGCTCGAAGCGGGCATCGAGGCGGCCGCCGGAGTGGGCGACGTCCGGGTGCGGCCGTACGGATACGACCGTACGGTGCTCGAATTCCACGCCCGTGAGGGCGTCGCCATGGTCCACATACGCACCTCCGAAGTGCGCCGCTTCCTCAAGCGCGCCCAGCACCTGGTGCCGACCGGCCGCGAGCACCAGCACCTCGACATGGACGGGGACCTCGCCGCGCTGCTGCGCGACGCCTGCTGAACCGTCCCGCCCTACCAGCCCGGCCGGCTCGACCAGCCCTCGTGGACCAACCCCCTCCCGCACCGCCTCCGCTCCTGCCCGGTCGCGGCGGTGCGGCACGCTTCCTCGCATGCCCCCTGCGCGCCCCGCGAGGTCCACGCGGGCCGCTTCCTCGCGCCCTGCGCTCCGCACGGTCGCGCACCCGCTCCACGGGGCGCCCATTAAATGGTTTGCGGGACCGTCCGGGGGCGGCGTACGTTCGTGACTGGCCCTGTTGTCGTCGATCGGAGTAGGACGTTGCTCGTCTGAGGCCCCTGAGACACCGTCTCGCGCGCTCCCTTCCGTGTCGCGTGTCCCGGTGTGACCTCTGCCTCCGAGCCATGTCCCCCACCACGACCAGGGCCTTTTTTCTGCCCTGAGCGGTGTCTCAGAACCCCCGTTGCCCCCCTTTCCTTCCCCGCAACCGGGAGACCCGTATGTCAACTTTCCCCCCTCAGATCAGCTCGGCCGCGCTGTCCTTCGCGTGGCCGGACGGCACCGATGTCTTCACGGACTTCCAACTCGCCGTCGGCCCCGGCCGCACCGGGCTCGTCGGCCTCAACGGGTCAGGAAAGTCAACCCTGTTGAAGCTGATCGCCGGTGAGCTCACCCCGACCGGGGGCAGCGTCAACACCACGGGCGAGGTCGGCTACCTGCCGCAGACCCTGGTTCTGGACACCACCTTGCGCGTGGACCAGGCCCTCGGCATCGATCAGGTCCGCGCCGCGCTGCACGCCATCGAGGGCGGCGACGCGGACGTGCGGCACTTCGAGACGGTGGGCGACGACTGGGACGTCGAGGAGCGGGCCCGGGCCACGCTCGACCAGCTCGGCCTCGGCGCCATCGGCCTCGACCGCACGATCGGCGAGGTCTCGGGCGGCGAGTCGGTGCTGCTGCGGCTTGCCGCACTGCTCCTGCGGCGCCCGGACATTCTGCTGCTCGACGAACCGACCAACAACCTGGACCTGCCCGCCCGTCGGCGTCTGTACGCGGCGGTCGACGCGTGGAGCGGGGTGCTCGTGGTGGTCAGCCACGACCGGGAACTGCTCGACCGGGTGGACCGCATCGGCGATCTGCGTGAGGGCCAACTAGCCTGGTACGGCGGCAACTTCACCGCCTACGAGGAAGCACTGGCGGCCGAGCAGGACGCGGCCGAGCGGATGGTCCGGGTCGCCGAGGCCGATGTGCAGCGCCAGAAGCGCGAACTGGCCGACGCCAACGTCAAGTTGGCGCGGCGTCAGCGGTACGGACAGAAGAGCTACGACAACAAGGTGGTGCCGAGGATCGTCGCGAACAACCGCAGACGCGAGGCGCAGGTGTCCGCGGGCAAGCACCGCACCCTGCAGAGCGAGCGGCTCGACCAGGCGCGCGAACGGCTCGACCAGGCCGTGGAGGCGGTGCGCGACGACGACGAGATCCGGATCGAGCTGCCGTACACCAAGGTGCACCCGGGCCGTTCCGTACTGACCCTGCGCGAGCTTCGACTCCCTTATGGGGCGCGGGTGGAGGGCGAGCTCGATGTGCGCGGGCCCGAGCGGATCGCGCTGGTCGGCCGCAACGGCGCGGGCAAGACGACGCTGCTGCGCACCCTCGCCGGACAGCTGGAGCCGGTGGCGGGCGAGGCGGTGGCCCATGTGCCGCTGCGCTTCCTGCCGCAACGCCTCGATGTGCTCGACGACGCGCTGAGCGTCGTGGAGAACGTGGCCCGCTACGCGCCGGGGGCGACCGACAACGCCATCCGGGCGCGCCTCGCGCGGTTCCTGTTCAAGGGGGCGAGGGCCGCCCAGCCGGCCGGGACCCTCTCGGGCGGGGAGCGCTTCCGGGCCGCGCTCGCGGCGCTGCTCCTCGCGGAGCCCGCGCCGCAGCTCCTGATGCTGGACGAGCCCACGAACAACCTGGACATGGCGAGCGTGCGGGCCCTGCGGGCCGCGCTCGACGCCTACGAGGGGGCCCTGATCGTGGCGAGCCACGACGTGCCGTTCCTGGAGTCGATCGGCGTCACGCGGTGGCTGCTGCTCGACGGCGAGCTCACCGACACCTCGGCGGAGGAGGTCGGGGCGGGCCCGGGCGCGCGCTAGGCGCGCCTTCGGGGGCGGGGCCGGCCGGGGTGTCCCGACCGGCCCCGCCTTCCGGGTTTCTCCGGCTCCGGGAGGTGACTTGCCTCTCGTTGCGCGCGAACGACCTGCGCATATAACAGAACGTAATCGGACGAAGGGGAAGGCGGGCTTGGCTGGGGCTTACGGCCGCCTTAACCTACGGTCTCGTAACCTACGTATGCGTAGGTACGCCTGCCGTCCCCCCTTTTCCGTCCCCCTGGAGCACACCCGTGACGATCACTTCTCCCCACCTCGGCAGTTCGGACGTGTGGACCGACGCCCGGCTGCTGTTCGCGCTGGAAGAGGTAGTCGAAAAGGAGCTCAACCGGCACCTCAAGGTCGCCAAGGACTGGATGCCGCACGACTACGTGCCGTGGTCGGACGCGCGCAACTTCCCCGGGTTCTTCGAGGACGGGGAGGCCTGGGACCCCCAGCAGTCCAAGGTCACCGACCTCGGGAAGATCGCTCTGGTGGTCAATCTGCTCACCGAGGACAACCTGCCGAGCTACCACCACGAGATCGCCTCGCTGTTCGGCCGCGACGGCGCCTGGGGCACCTGGGTGCACCGCTGGACCGCCGAGGAGGGCCGTCACGGCATCGTGATGCGGGACTACCTGCTGGCCTCGCGCGCGGTGGACCCGGACAAGCTGGAGCAGTTCCGCATGGCGCACATGAGTGAGGGCTTCGAGTCGGACAACCGGCACTCGATGCTGCACTCCGTCGCCTACGTCGCCTTCCAGGAGCTGGCCACCCGCGTCTCGCACCGCAACACCGGCCACCAGTCGGGCGACCCGGTCTGCGACCGGATGCTGGCGCGGATCGCGACCGACGAGAACCTGCACATGGTCTTCTACCGCAACCTGCTGGGCGCGGCCTTCGAGCTCGCCCCGGACCTGACGATGCAGTCGGTGCGCGACGTCGTCGTGAACTTCCGGATGCCCGGTCACGGCATGCCGGGCTTCGAGCGGGCGGCGGCGCAGATGGCGATCGGCGAGGTCTACAACATGCGGATCCACCACGACGACGTCCTCCAGCCGGTCCTCCGCTACCTGAAGGTCCTGGAGATCGACGGGCTCGGCCCCGAGGGCCTCAAGGCGCAGGAGGAGCTCGGCCTGTACATGGGCGGGCTCGACCGCGAGGCCGCCAAGTTCGACGAGAAGCTCGCCGCGCGCAAGGCGCGGATGGCCGCACGCGCCTGACCCAGGGCGACAACGCCGGGCCGGTACGGGATCGTCCGTACCGGCCCCGGTGCGTTCAGCGGGGCCGGTACGGCGGCGCGGTGTCCTCTCAGCGCTGCCGGGCGCGTTGCAGGGTCAGCCGCTCCTTCTCGGACAGACCGCCCCACACCCCGAACCGCTCGTCGTTGGCGAGGGCGTATTCGAGGCACGCCGTGCGCTGCTCGCAGGCCCCGCAGAGCTGTTTGGCCTCCCGGGTCGAGCTGCCGGGGGCGGGGAAGAAGAACTCGGGCCCCGCCTGGGCGCACAACGCGGTCTCCTGCCAGCCGAGTTCCCGGCCGGTGGTCATGGTGTCGTTCAGCATGCGTGCCACGCTGCCGGGCGCTGATCAACGTCCGGTCAACGAATGGTGAACGCGCGAGCCGGTAGCGTCCACCCGGCGCGCCGAGGTGCCGCGGGCCCTACGTCCGGGACGTTCGGGCCGCGCGCCCGCACCCGGGACGTACGGCCCTGCCGTTCGCGCCCAACGGCGGCGGCCGGGGCCCCGCGCGCGTGTCAGCGTGGCTGGAGTGTGGTGCGCAGACGGTAGCGGTCCCCGCTGTACTCGACGGTCGAAAGCAGCACGGGGCGCTGGTCCCGCGCGTAGATCGTCTGGTCGAGCGCGAGCACGGGCGAACCCGGCTCGATGGCGAGGTGGTCGGCCAGCTCGCGGCCCGCGCCGCGCGCCTCGATGGTGGTCTCGGAGCGGTCCAACTCGACGCCGCGGGCGTGCAGTTCGGCGAAGAGCGAGGCCTCGGTGAAGTCGACCTCGTCGAGGCCGGGTGCGAGCGAGGCGACGAGCAGGGTGCGGTCGACGGCGATGCGCACGTCGTCGAGCAGCCGCACGCGCTCCAGGCGCAGCAGCGGGGCGCCGGCCGGCACGTCGAGGCGGTCGGCGTCGTCCAGGGTGGCGGGGCGCAGCTCCTGGTGCAGCACGAGGGAGCTGGGCCGCATGTGCTTGCGGCGGGCCGTGGTGGTGAACGACTCCAGGTCGTTGGGCCACTCGCGGGGCGCCACGGGCGCCGCCACGAACCAGCCGCGCCCGTGCGAGGCCGTCACCAGGCCCTGGTCCACGAGGTGGGCGAGGGCCTTGCGCAGGGTGACCCGGGAGATGTCGAGCCGCTCGCCGAGCTCGCGCTCGGCCGGCAGCCGGGCGCCCGCGGTCAGCCCGCGCCGCTCGATCTCGTCCTGGATCAGCTCGGCGGTCTGGGCCCACAGGGGCGCGGGTCCGCTGCCCCGCTCGGGGAAGCGGGCGGGGCGGGCGGGGGTGGCGTCGGCGCTCATCAGGAACCTCCAGCAGGATCCCCGGAGCATACCACCGCATACCACTCACGTCGCCGCAGTGTACGGGCCCAGCGTCCCGGGCCTTTGGTCATCGCGCGAAATTTCGAGCAGACCACTATTGACCACTTGAATACCACTGCATACCTTTGGGCTGCGGCACCCGGCGAGACCCGGCGGCCGACCGGCTCGGCGGCCACGCCCCTGGATGGCCACGAGACCGCTTGCGCGATGGAGGAAGACGGATGAGTACGGGTCAAGGGAAGGCCGCGGGCAAGAAGCGCGGCGGCGGCGTCATGGCGGTCCTGCAACGCATCGGGCGCAGCCTGATGCTCCCGGTCGCCACGCTGCCCGCGGCGGCGCTCCTGGTCCGCCTGGGCGCGCCGGACCTGCTCGGCCGCGAGAACTTCCCCGAACTGATCCGCAAGCTCGGCATCATCCTGGCCGCCGGCGGCCAGACCGTCTTCGACTATCTGCCGCTGCTCTTCGCCATCGGCGTGGCCATCGGCTTCGCCAAGAAGGCCGACGGCTCCACGGCGCTCGCCGCCGCGGTCGGCTACCTCGTCTTCAAGGCGGTCCTGGCCAGCGACGCCTTCCCCAAGGGGGTGGACGGCAAGCCGCTGGACGCCAAGGTCTTCGGCGGCATCATCATGGGCCTCATCGCGGCGCTGCTCTACCAGCGCTTCAGCCGGACCAAACTCCCCGAGTGGCTGGGCTTCTTCGGCGGCCGCAGGCTGGTGCCGATCCTCTGCGCCTTCGCGGGCGTCGGCATGGGCATCGTGTTCGGTGTCGTCTGGCCGACCGTGGGTGGCTGGTTCTACCACTTCGGCGAGTGGCTGGTGGGCACCGGCGCCTGGGGGGCGGGCATCTTCGGCCTGGTGGTCCGCGCCCTGATCCCGATCGGGATGCACCACTTCTTCAGCGTCTTCCCCTGGTTCGACGCCGGCACCTACGTCAACCCGCACACCGGTGCGGAGGTGCACGGCGACATCGCGCGCTTCCTGGCGGGCGACCCGACCGCGGGCCAGTTCATGACCGGCGGCTTCCCGATCTACATGTTCGCGCTGCCCGCCGCGGCCCTCGCCATCGCGCACACCGCCCGGCCCGAGAACCGCACCATGGTCAAGGGCATGATGATCTCGGTCGCGCTCACCTCGTTCGTCACGGGGGTCACCGAGCCCATCGAGTTCAGCTTCATGTTCGTGGCCCCGCTCCTGTACGCCATCCACGCCGTGCTGTTCGGCGTCTCCATGGCGGTCTGCTACGGGCTCGGCATCCGGGACGGCTTCGGCTTCTCCTCCGGCGCGATCGACTACATCGTCAACTACGGCGTCGCCACCAAGCCCTGGCTCCTGATCCCCATCGGACTCGCGTTCGCCGCGCTCTACTACGCGATCTTCCGGTTCGCGATCGTGCGGTTCAACCTGCCGACGCCGGGCCGCGAACCCGTCGAGGGCGAGGACGCCGATGCCACGGGCACATCCATCGACGCACCTGCCGACACTCCCGTGCGCTCCCCCGACACCATTCCCTCAAGCGCCGCGGTGGAGGACGATCCGGCCTCCAAGGCCTGAAGCACCACCCGACCGCACCCGTTCAGCGCCCCCGCCGCCCGCATCCGGCGGGGCCCACGAAAGGACTCCTCCATGTCCGGATCGCGTATCACCTTCCTCGACGGCCAGAGCGGCCAGCCGCAGGCGCTTGAGCGCGTGATCGCCCATGTACGCCGACAGCTCGACGGCCCGGCCCTCGATCCGCTGCGCGCCGCCCGGCGCCCGCTGCTGGCCGGGATCGGCGCCTCCTACGCGGCGCTCGCCGTCCCGGTCGAAGTGCTCCGCGGCCACGGCGTACCGGCCCAGCGGGTGCTCGCCAGTGAGATCGAGGACGGGCTGCGCGGCTTCGACACCGATCTCCTGATCGGTGTCTCGCAGGGCGGCCGCAGCTCGGAGACGATCGCCGCGTTCAAGGCCGCGCGGGGCGTGCCGACGCTCGCCGTCCTCAATGTCACGCCCTCGCCGCTGGGTGAACTCGCCGACCTGACGGTCGACATGGGCAACGAGCCCGACTCGTACGCCTCGACCATCGGCTTCACCGCCACGGTCGTCGCCCTCGACCTGATCGCCGGGGCGATAGCGGGCCGCGCGGACGACCCGTGGGACGGCATCTGTGCCGAGGTGGAGGGCGTCCGCGCGCGGGCGGCCGAGGTGATCGCGGCGCTGCGCCGGCGCGCGGCCCGCTGTGTGGCGGCCGACTGCGTGGCCTCCGGCGCCTCCCGGGTCAGCGCCGAGGAGGCGGCCCTGCTGCTGCGCGAGGTGCCCCGGATGCCGGCCGCGGCCTCGGTCACGCGCAACTACCTGCACGGCGAGATGGAGTCGGCGGGCAACACCCTGCACCTCGTCTTCGGCGACGGCCGCGAGGTCGAGCTCGCCCGCTCGCTCTCCTCGGCCGGCCACCTCACCCTCCTGATCACCACCCAGGACGTCGACCCGGCCGAGAGCCTCGGCGTCGTACGCCTGCCGAGGACCGCGCCCAGCGCCCGGGTCGTCCTGGAGACGGTCGTGGCGCAGGAGCTGGTGGCCGCGCTCAGCGACGAACGGGGCGTGCCCATCGAGTCGTTCGTGTTCGCCAACGACGACACCAAGGAGGGCGGCGTCGACGCGGCCGACTTCGAGCTGGCTTCGCCGGTCGCGGCCGCCTGAACCGGAGCCGCGCTACTTGTCCTTGGCGCGGCTCGGCTGTACCCGCTTGGGCTCCCCCGGCATCTTGGGGTAGTCCGGCGGGTACGGCAGGTCGCCGAGCGCGTGGTCGTGCTCGTCCCGCTCGGCGAGTTCGAGGAGCGGCTCGAGACCGAAGGCGTGGTCGTCCATCTCCGCGTGCAGATCGCCGAGTTCGGCGAAGCGCGCGGGCATGGTGCGCAGGGTGAAGTCCTGGGGGTGGACGTCGTCGACCTCGTCCCAGCGCAGCGGCGCGGACACCGGGGCGTGCGGTTTGGGGCGTACCGAGTAGGCGGAGGCGATGGTGCGGTCGCGGGCGGTCTGGTTGTAGTCCACGAAGATCCGCTCGCCGCGCTCCTCCTTCCACCAGGCGGTGGTGACCCGGCCCGCCATCCGGCGCTCCAGCTCGCGGCCGATCGCGATGGCGCAGCGCCGCACCTCGGTGAACGTCCAGCGGGGTTCGATCGGCACGAAGACGTGGATGCCCCGCCCTCCCGATGTCTTGGGATAGCCCGTGATCCCCAACTCGCCCAGCAGGGCTCGTAGTTCATGGGCGACCGGGACCGCGTCGTCGAAGTCTGTGCCGGGCTGCGGGTCGAGGTCGATGCGGAGTTCGTCGGGGTGGTCGGTGGCCTCGCGCCGCACCGGCCAGGGGTGGAAGGTGAGACAGCCGAGCTGGGCGGCCCACAGCACGGCGGCGGGTTCGGTGGGGCAGATCTCGTCGGCGTGCCGGCCGCTGGGGAAGGAGATGCGGGCGGTCGGGATCCAGTCGGGGAGGTTCTTGGGCGCCCGCTTCTGGAAGAACGACTCCCCGTCGACGCCGTCGGGGTAGCGCTCCAGGGTGGTGGGCCGGTCCCGCAGCGCGCGCGTGATGCCGTCCGCGACGGCCAGGTAGTACCGCGCCACGTCCAGCTTGGTGTAGCCGGACTGCGGAAAGTAGACCTTGTCCGGATTGGACAGCCGCACGGTCCGCCCGCCGGCCTCCAGCTCGATCGCCTCGCCCTTGCCCATGCAGGCCACGGTAGGCGGCGGGCACCAATGCCGCATATCGGTGAGAATCGGTTCTATGGATCTCCCGGTGATGCCTCCTGTCAAGCCGATGCTCGCCAAGTCCGTGGCGAAGATTCCGCCGGGGATGAGTTACGAGGCGAAGTGGGACGGGTTCCGGGCGATCGTGCACCGCGACGGACCCGAGATCGTCATCGGCAGCCGCAACGGCAAGCCCCTGACCCGCTACTTCCCCGAGCTGGCGGCGGCCCTTGAGGAGCGGCTCCCCGAGCGCTGCGTGATGGACGGCGAGATCGTCATCGCGCACGAGGGCCGTCTCGACTTCGACCGGCTCAGCGAGCGCATCCACCCCGCCGCGTCCCGGGTGAAGCTGCTCGCCGAACAGACCCCGGCGTCCTTCATCGCCTTCGACCTGCTCGCCCTCGGCGACGCCTCGCTGCTCGACACCCCGCTGACCGAGCGCCGGTCGCTGCTGGCCGAGGCGCTGAAGGGGGTGTCGGCGCCGGTCCACCTCGCACCGGCCACCACCGACATCGAGGTGGCCCGGCGGTGGTTCGAGCAGTACGAGGGCGCCGGGCTCGACGGGGTCGTCGCCAAGCCGCTCGACCTCCCCTACCGGCCCGACGCCCGCCTCATGTACAAGATCAAGCACGAGCGCACGGCGGATGTGGTGGTGGCCGGGTACCGCCACCACAAGAGCGGCCCGGTGGTCGGCTCGCTCCTGCTCGGCCTGTACGACGGCGGCGGCGCGCTCCAGCACGTCGGGGTGTGCGCGGCCTTCCCCATGAAACGGCGGGCGGAGCTGATCGAGGAGCTGGCGCCGCTGCTCATGGCCGACCCGGTCGCCGAGGGGCACCCGTGGGCCGCCTGGGCCGAGGAGGCCGCACACGAGGGCGCCCGCCTTCCGGGCGCGCCCAGCCGCTGGACCGGCAAGAAGGACCTGTCGTGGGTGGCCGTGCGCCCCGAGCGGGTGGTCGAGGTGGCGTACGACCACATGGAGGGCGACCGGTTCCGGCACACCGCGCAGTTCCGCCGCTGGCGCCAGGACCGCTCCCCCGAGAGCTGCACCTATGCCCAGCTGGAGGAGCCGGTCCGCTACGACCTCGCGGAGGTACTCGCGTCAGGGGGTGGGTGAGGGGCAGCCGGGACCGGAGGGCGAGCCGGACGGCTGCGGCGTCGGCGAGGCCGAGGGCGAGGGTGATCCGCCGGGGCAGTCCGGCAGGCCGGGGCTGCCCGACGGCGAGGGCCCGGGGCTCGTGCTGCCCGACGGCGAGGGCGTAGGACCCGGGCTGCCGGAGGAGGACGGCGACGGGGAGGGCGAGCCCGAAGGGGGCGGCGAGTGCGGTGGCGACGAAGGCGAAGGGCTGCCGCCGGGACGCCCGGGCACGGGAGCGGAGGGCCCGCCGCCCGGCTGCGGCCCGATCACGATGCCGCCGCCCTGCTTGCGGCCCTTGTCGTCACCGATCTGCCGGGCGCTGCCCGCGCCGGGCGTGGTCGGCAGCACCCCCTTGCCGTCGGGCACGGCGTGAGTGCCCCGGCGGTAGAACTCGAGCCACGACAGGACGGTGCGCAGATAGTCGGCGGAGTGGTTGTAGCCGAGCACCGCGCGGTCGAGGTCCGCCGGAACGGCCAGGTCGCGCGCGTCCGCGCACAGATACGCCCCGGCGGCGAGCGCCGCGTCGAAGACGTTGTTGGGATCCTTGCGGCCGTCACCGTTGCCGTCCTGGCCCCATGTCGCCCAGGTGGACGGGATGAACTGCATCGGGCCCACCGCGCGGTCGAAGCGGGTGTCGCCGTCCAGGGCGCCGTGGTCGGTGTCGGCGATGTTCGCGAAGCCCGCCCCGTTGAGCACCGGGCCGAGGATCGGGGTGAGCGTGGTGCCCCGCACGTCGACCCGGCCGCCGCCCGCGTGCCCCGACTCCACTTTGCCGAGGGCGGCGAGCAGTTGCCACGGCAGATGACAGCGCGGCGCGGTCCCGCGCAGCCGGGTCTCCGCCCGCTGGTACGCGGCGAGCACGGTGGCCGGGATGCCCTCCTGCGTCCACACCGGGTCGACGACGCGCACGACGGGCGGGGCGCTCGGCGTCCGTGGCGCGGCCACGAGCGGCGGGAGTTCGGTGTGGTACGAGCCGTCGGAGGGCGGCTCGACCCGCACGGCGGCGACCGGGCCCGTGGCCGCGGGCCCCTCCTGGTGCGGCGGCGCGGGGCGCAGCAGACCCGGGGCCTGGGATGCGGTGAGCGCGGCCATCGCGAGGGCCGCGACCGCGGTGCCTGCGGCCCCGCGCCGTAACCGCCTGCGGCCCGCGAGCAGTGAGAGGCGCCGCAGGTGGGCGAGGCGCGTCGGGGGTTTCACGCCGAGGCGCGTCGAGGGTGTCCCGCCGAGGTGCGTCGAGGGTGTCCCGCCGAGGTGCGTCGAGGGTTTCACGATCCCTGCCCGAAGGTGTCGATGCCGGAGATCTGCCAGGTGCCGCCGCCCTTGCGCGCCACGTCGACGGCGAACATCGCGGCGGCGTAGGTCGTTTCGGGCTTCTTGCCCGCGGTGCGCGTGCTGCTCTGGTCGGCATAGACCAGGACCCGGGCGCGGGAGCCGTCGATCATCTCCACGCCGCTCTCGGTCACGGTGGTCGTCAGGACCAGCTTCTGGTCCTTGCCCTGGGCCCGTACCGCCGCCAGCATGTCGTGGTGCTGCTGAACCGCCTTGCCCGTCAGCAGGGTCGCTGCCGCCTTGTCGGCGGGTCCGGAGTCCGCGTAGTTGTACGAGAACAGCGCGGCGACGGCCTTCTCGGTCTGGCCCTTGACCTCGCTGGTGCGGGCGGGATCGGTGAGCGCGACGTTCTGGGCGGCAGGGTCGGACCGCAGCGAGTCGGCGCGGGTCGCGGCGAACGCGGCGAAACCACCGAGCAGCACGACCAGGACGCACAGGACGACGGGCGCGCGCACGGACGGCACACGCCGGAGCCCGGTGCGCGCGGCCAACGCCCTCAGTGAGGCGGGAAGGCGGCGCCGCGCCGGGCGGTCCACGACATCCCCCGAAGGCGTCTTGACCTCCGAACTCGGCTTCACGCCAGGCGGGTTGACGGTTTTCGTTCCCCGCTCCTGGGGGGCTTCGGTGGCAACGCGGGCGGCGCCGGCGTTGGCCAGTCGGCGCTGACGGTTGACCAGGTGACGGGTCGTCGACATGTGCGGCTCCTGTCCGGGTGCGGGTGGGTGGTCAGTTGGCCGCGCTGTTGCCGACCGGCGCCTGGCCGAGGGCACTGAGCTTCCAGCCGCCGGTGGTACGGGTGAGTTCGCCGAGCATCCTGCTGTCCTTGGCGGCGGGCTTCTCCTTGGGCGCCTGCACGGTGATGCGCAGCGCCACCATCACCCTGGCCCTGCCCGCCCGGTCGTCGAGCTCGGTGACCGCGCCGTCGAGGACCTTGGCCGTGGTGACGGTCCCCGCCTGCCGCACCTGCTTCTCGAACTCGCCCCGCCCGTCCGCCAGTTGCTGGTGCAGGTCGCCGGTGGTGGAGTCCTGCCACATGTCGAGGCCGTGCGCGAGGTCGTTGTGGTCGAGGGTGGAGAGGTTCTGCACGGCCTGCTCACCGGCCGCGAGGACCTTGTCCCGGGAGGCGGCGTAGGCGGCCGAGTCGTCGTGCGCCGCGCCGTACCAGGACCAGCCGGCCCACACCGCGCATCCGCCCGCGAGCAGGGTGAGCACCATCGCGGCGATGAGCAGGGGCTGGGTCGTCATGCGTGCCATGTTCTTCGTGCTCCCTCTAGCAGGGCCCGGCGGCGGGCTGTTCCTAACGGGCTCGGATGTCGGTGATCTGCCAGTGCCCGTCGTCGAGTTGGGCGGTGATGGACAGCTGGGCCGCGGCCGTGGTGGCGGCGCTCGTGCCGCGCTGGGCCCGCTGGTCGAGGAAGACGAGCAGCTCCGCCCGGTCACGGGTGAGCCGGGTGACGCCGGCCCGCACGACGTGGGTGGTCAGACTGAGCTTCTGATCCGCCGCCCGCTGCCTCAACTCCCCGTACAGGGAGGCGAACTGGCTCGCCGCACGTCCACCGAGCAGCTCCTTCGCCGCCTGCTCGGTGGCGCTGGTGTCCTGCCCGGAGTACGAGAAGACCTTGCCGAGCGTGTTGCTGACGTCGCCGATGACGCGGGTGGTGGCGGGGGCGTCGGTGAGCGCGCGGTTGGCCGTGGCGGGGGTGTGGGTCAACTGCCGTGCCTGGAAGAGGAGTCCGGCCCCGGCCAGGAGGAGGACGAGAACACAGCCGAGCGTGAGGGCGCGGCGCAGGCGGTTGGCCGGGGGTGCGGCGCCCTCGACGGCGTCGGCGGCCGTGCCGGTGTCTGCGTACGCGTCGGCGTCGGCGGCCGGGTCCGCGTCGGCGGCCTCATCGGCGTCCCTGCCGGTGTCCACATCCGTAGCCGCGTCGGTGGCCGGGGCTGTGTCGGTGGCCATGGTCGCCGCCGTGGTCGCCGCCGCCGTGACCGTATCCGCGTCCGCGTCGGCAGCCGTAGCCGTAGCGGTAGCCGTTTCGGTGTCCGCGTCCCTGCTCGCTTCGCCGCCCCTGGGGGTGCGCGCCTCCTCCGGGTCCGAGTCCTGGCCCCGGTCGGAGGCCCGGTCCAGACCCGGGTCCGAGCCGGACGCCGGCTTCAGCTCTGCTGTGCTCACGCTGTCTCTCCCTCTCGGTCCCCACCGGCCGTCGGCGGTTCCTGTCGGCCGGGGCTCAGGACGCGGCGACCGGAACCGCACTCAGTGCCTTCAACTTCCAGCCCCCGTCGGTGCGTTCGAGCGCCGCTTCGAGCCGCTTGCGGTCCGTGGTGGCCGCGCCGCCCGCCGGGGTGAGCCGGACCTGGACCGTCGCGATGAGCTTCGCCGTGCCCGAGCGGTCGTCGAGTTCGGTGACGGCCGCGTCGGTGACCTCGCCACGGGCCGAGGCCGTCGGCTTACCGGCGCCCGTGCGGCGCAGTTCGTCCTGGAGCGGACCCGTCGAGGAGTCGAGCCAGGTGCGCAGTGCCGCGTCGGGGTGGGCGGCGTCCAGCGTGGAGAGCGCGGCGATCTGTGTACGGCCCGCCGCCAGGGCGGCGTCCCGCGAGGTGGCGTACGCGACCGAGGCGTCGTTCCGCGCCTGGAGGTACGCCCATCCCGCGAACGCGGCGAAGGCGACCGAGACGGTGAGGGCGGCCGCCACGAGGGAGCGGCGCAGCCTGGGCCGGGCGGGAAGCGCGATCACGGGCGTCCGTCCTTTCCGCCGGCGCCGGGGGCGAGCCCGAGCAGTCCGGCCAGGTCCGAGGGGCCACCGCCGGGCAGCGCGGGCAGGGCCAGGGCGCCGGGGAGCGCCACCGGCTGGGCGGCGGGCGGTGCGGCAGCGGTGGGCGCGGCCTTGCCGGGAGGCAGGGCGCCCGGCTGGGCCGGGGGGCCGAGCGGGGCGCCGGCCGGGGCGTGCGCCGAGCCCCGGACGTCCCTTCCGCTACCCGCGGGCGCGGTGCACCGCGCCTTGGTGTTGAGGTTCGGCGTATCGAGCGTTTCGAGGCCGTTGCGGTAGACCGTGCCGCCGTATCCCTCGGTGCACGGAAGCGGCGCGAAGAAGGTGACCGCCATGCCCAGATTGGCGCCCTTGGTGTCGATGGCGGTGGCCCCCGCAGCCACCAACGGCGGTACTTTGACGAGGAGTTCCTCGATTCCGCGCTGGCGGGTCACCGCGACGTCCGCCGTCGTGAGGAGGTTGGCGAGCACCACGCTGATCGCCGGATTCAGGTCCCTGAGCAGCCCGCTGACCTGGCCGGCCGCGTCGGGCGCGGCGGCGATCAGCCTGCGCAGATCGGTGTCCGAGCCCTTGAGGGTCGCGGCCAGTTGCTGGGCCCCCGACGCGAAGGTCTTGATGGCCTGGCCCTCCTCGGCCTGGGTGCTCAGGACGGTCTGGCCGTCCGCGAGCAGCGTGGTGGTGCTGGGCAGCGCCTTGTCGGCGGCCCGCACGAAGTCGCTGCCGTTGTCGAGGAGGACCTGGAGATCGTCACCGCGCCCCTCGAAGGCCTTGCCGAACTCGTCGACGACGGTGCGCAGCGAGTCCAACGGCACCGACGCGGCAAGGCTGTTGACACTGGAGAGCACGGTGGTGACAGGCGCCGGGGTGCTGGTCTGGTACTGGTCGATCACGCCGCCGTCACCGAGGTAGGGGCCGTCGGTGGTGGTGGGCCGCAGGTCGATGTACTCCTCGCCGACGGCGGACAGGTTGGCCACCACCGCGTCGAGGGCGGTCGGGATGGGCGGCGCCGAGTTGTCGATGCGCAGCTCGGCGACGACGCCGTCGTCGGTGAGCCCGATGGGTCCGACCCGGCCCACCGAGACGCCCCGGTAGGTGACGTTGGAGTGGGTGAACAGGCCGCCGGTCTGGGCGAGATGGACCTTCACGGTGTAGTAGTCGCGGAGGCCGACGTAGTGACCGACGTCGGCGTACCGGAACCCGGTATAGCCGAGCACGAGCACCCCGATGACGAGGAACGCGAGGTTCTTGATTCTGGTCGCGAGAGTCAGCATCAGCTCGTCCCCCCGGAGCGGGAACCAGCACCTGAATTAGAGCCCGAACCGGAGCCGGATCCCTGTCCGGACGTGGAGTCGGCGACGGACGGCAGAGCCAGCGGGGCCTTCTGCGCGCCCGGTGTCGTCGAAGGCGACGGCGACGGCGTGGTGAGCGGCGGGATGAGCTGGGTGCCGGGCGCGGCCGTCACGGCGAGGTAGACATTGAGGTAGTCGCCCTTGACACCGCGCAGCACCTCGTCGGTGAACGGATAGGTGAGGAGCACCTGGAGCGAGTCCGGCAGGTCCTTGCCGGAGTCCGCGAGCGCCTGGAGCGTCGGCGCGAGCGCTTTCAGGTCGGCCACCATGTCGTCCTTGCTCTTGTTGATCGTGGAGACGGCCACCGTGGAGAGGGTGTCGAGCGACTTCAGCATCGTCAGGAGTGAACCCCGTTGCTCCTCAAGGACTTTGAGGCCCGGCGACAGGCCGGTCAGTACCGTGCCGACCTGTTCCTTGCGGGTGGCGAGGGTGGCGGAGAGCCGGTTGACGCCGTCCAGGGCGTCGGTGATGTCGCCGCGGTGGCCGTCCAGGTCGGTGACGAGGGTGTTGACGCGCTGGAGCATGGAGCGGACCTCGGGTTCGCGGCCGCCGATCGCCTTGTTGAGCTCGGTCGTGATGGTCTTCAGCTGGCTGACGCCGCCTCCGTTGAGCAGCATCGAGAGCGCTCCCAGGACCTCCTCGACCTCCGGGTTGCGGTTGGTCCGGGAGATGGGGATCGCGGCGCCGGGCCCGAGACGGCCCTGGGCCGTCTCCTTGGTGTCCTCGGCCGGTCCGGCGAGCTGAACGAACTTCTCGCCGAGGAGGCTGGACTGTTCCAGCTGGGCGTAGGCGTTGGCGGGCAGCCGCACGTCTCCCCTGATGCGCATGGTGACCTTGGCGGACCAGCCGTCGGGGGCCAGCGACACCTTGGTGACCCGCCCCACCGCGACGTCGTTGACCTTCACCGCGGCTTGCGGAACCAGGCTCAGCACATCGGCGAACTCGGCGGTGATGTCGTACGGGTGGCTGCCGAGGTCGGCCCCGCCGGGCAGCGGGAGCTGGTCGATCCCGGAGAACGACGGCGCCGAGCAGCTGCCCAGGGTGAGGGCCAGGGCCACGACGACCGCGACCCCGGCGCCCAGCGCGGCTCCGGTCCGCCGGGTGATGCGCGCCGCCATCAGCGGTCCCCCTTCTTGCCGGCGGGACCGGAGGCCGAGCCGCCGTTGGCGCCCTTCACCGGGTCGGTCGAGGTCCCGTAGACGGTGCCGACCGGGGGCAGGGGCAGCGCTGGGAGCGCTTTCAGGCGGTTCTCCGGCACGGGGACGAGTCCCGCGCCGCCCGTCACCGCTGGATTGCCCGGGAACACGATGTCGCCGCCCATGCTGACCTCGTTGATGTTGCCCCGGCCGTCGAGGGTGCGATGGACCGGGTCGTAGGCGTTGAGAGCGTTTCCGGCGGCGAGCGGCGCGGTGTCCAGGGCTTCGGCGAGGGAGGCCCGCTGCTCGACGAGGATCTGGGTGAGCGGGACGAGCTTGTCGACTTCGGCCTTGAGGCTGCCCCGGTTGTCCTGGATGAACGTCTTGACGTTGCCGAGCGCGGTGCCGAGTTCCTTGAGCGCGCCCGCCAGGTTGTCCTTGTTGTCGGCGAAGAACGAGGTCACGTCGGCGAGTTGGTTCTGCGCGTCCCGCACCGCGCCGTCCTTGTTCTTCAGCATGGTGGTGAACGTCTGGAGGTAGGACAGCGTGGCGAAGAGATGCTCGCTGCTGCCGTCGAGTGTCTTCGCGGCCTTGCCGAACTGCTCGATGGAGTCGCCGATGGCGGCGCCGTTGCCGTTCAGGTTCTTGGCTCCGGTGTCGAGCAGCCCGGAGAGCGCTCCCGAGGAGTTCGCGCCGTCGGGGCCGAGCGACTTGCTGAGCTCGGTGATGGAGGCGTAGAGCTGGTCGACCTCGACGGGGGTGGCGTTGCGGGCGGCGGGCAGTTCGGCCCGGTCGGCGATCTCGGGGCCCCCGGTATAGGCGGGGGCGAGCTGGACGTACCGGTCGGCGACCACGCTGGGCGAGACGATGGCGGCCCGGGCGTCCTTGGGCACCCGTACGCCCCGGTCGAGGGTGACCACCACTTTGACCTGCTGGCCCTGCGGGGTCACCGAGTCGACCTCGCCGACCTTGACACCGAGGATCCGCAGGTCCGACCCGGGGTAGACGCCGACCGCGTGGTCGAAGTAGGCGGTGATCCGCTTGCCGCCGGAGTCGGCGAACACCGTCAGCCCGCCGACCACGGTGACGGCGATCACCGCGAGGGCCAGGACGATCGTGAGAGCGCGTCGCCGGCTCATGGGTAGCCTCCGTTCTTCGGCGGCATGCAGCCGGTGGTCGGGAGCGATTTCGCCGGGAGGTAGTTCCTGGGGACGAGCCCGCAGATGTAGGTGTCGAACCAGCGGCCGCTGCCTACGGCGTTGCCGACCAGCCGGTAGTAGGGCCCGGCCAGGGCGAGCGTGCGGTCCAGGCCTTGCTGGTTCTTGACGAGGACGTCCGTGACGCGCCCCAACGCCTGGAGCGTGGGCGCCAGTTGGGCCGAGTTGTCCTTGACGAGGCCGGTCAGCTGGGTGCCCAGGCCCCGCGTGCCGGTGAGGAGCGCCTGGATGGCGTCGCGGCGCTGCTTGAGCTCGCCGAGCAGTAGTCCGCCGTCGTCGATGAGGGTCTCGAAGCTGCTCTTCCTGTTGGCGAGCGTCTTGGTCAACTGCTCGCTACCCTTGAGGAGTTGGGCGAGCTGGGTGTCGCGCTGCGAGACGGTCCTGGAGAGCGCCGAGAGGCCGGAGACGGCGGTGCGCACATCGGGCGGTGAGTCCTTGAAGGTGTCGGAGATCGTCTCGAAGCTCTTGGCGAGCTGGGCCGTGTCGATCTCGCCGATCGTGTTGCTGAGCCCCTCGAAGGCCTGGGTGACGTCGTACGGGGATGTGGTGCGGGCCAGCGGGATGCGGCTGCCGGGGTTCTGCTCGGCGCTGCCGAGCGGGTCGATCGCCAGGTACTTCTCGCCGAGCAGGGTCTTGATGGCGATGGCGGCGGTGGAGGCGTCGCCGATCCAGGCGTCCTTCACCTTGAAGGTGACCTTCACCTTGGCGCCGTCCAGGGACACCCCGCGGACCTCGCCGACCTTCACCCCGGCGATCCGCACCTCGTCGCCGTCGCGCAGCCCGGCGGACTCGGAGAAGTCGGCGCTGTAGGTCGTGCCGCCACCGATGAGCGGCAACGAGTCCGCGTTGTAGGCGGCGAGGCCGATCAGGGCCAGGACCAGCAGACCCACCAGGCTGACCGCGACGGGGTTGCGCTCCTTCATGGGCTTGAGGCGGGGCCGGCGCCGGGCAGGGCTTCTGCGGTCGGAGGGCTCGGGGGCGGGGCGCGCGGCGGTGGGGCGGGACCGGCGCGGGATCCCGGGCCACCGGGGTGCGGGGAGTCTCATCCCTGGCACCTCGATTCGCTGACCGGGATTCCGGTGGGCGGCGGGCTGCCGTCCTCGTTCTTCACGCCGGACACCTTGGCCTCGCAGAGGTAGAGGTTGAGCCAGGATCCGTACGACGCGATGCGGGTGACGGCCCGCATCTTCTCGGGGGTCTTCTGGAGGAAGTTCTCGATCTGGGGAGCGCTCTCGGCGAGGTTCGAGGACAGCCGGCCGAGCTGCTTGATGTCCTCCTTCAGCGGGGCCCTGCCGTCCTGGAAGAGCCCGGCGGTGACGGTGGTGAGGTCGCCCATCGCGGCCAGCGCCTCGCCGAGCGGCTTGCGGTCCCCGGCGAACCCGGAGACCAGTTGCTGAAGGGTGACCACGAGGTCGTTGAAGCCCGCTTCGCGGTCGTTGACGGTGGTCAGGACCGTGTTGAGGTTGGCGATGACCTCGCCGATCACCTTGTCCTTGGCGGCGACGGTCGTGGTCAGCGAACCGATGTGCTTCAGCAGGCTGTCCACGGTCCCGCCCTCGCCCTGGAGCACCTGCACGATGGAACCCGCGAGGTCATTCATGTCCTTGGGCGAGAGCCCTTCGAACAGGGGCTGGAAGCCGTTGAAGAGCTGGGTGAGGTCGAGGGCGGGGGTGGTGCGTTGCACCGGGATCGTCGCGCCCGGCGCGAGCGCGGATCCGACCGCGCCGGTGCCCCGGCCCAGTTCGACGTAGCGCTGGCCGACCATGTTGAGGTACTTGATCGCGGCCGTGGTCGTGCCGGGCAGGCTCCGGCCGCGCTGCACGGAGAACGTGACCTGCGCGAGCCGCCGGTCGACGACCTCCACCCGGTCGACCTGGCCGACCTTCACCCCGGCGATGCGGACACTGTCGCCCTCGATCAGTCCGGTGGTGTCGGTGAAGCGGGCCCGGTAGGTGGTGGTGTCGCCCACCCCGGTATTGGCGATGGACAGGGCGAGCACGGTGGTCGCGAGCACCGTCACGAGGACGAAGACGAGCGACTTCACGAGCGGGCCCGCGATGCTGCGGCGCTTCACTTGATGGTCACCTCCGTCCCCCTCAGGGCGGGGCCGAGGAGCAGGCTGCTCCAGTCCGGCAGGGACTGCGGGGCCTGCCGGAGAGCGGGCGCGAGCAGTTCGTTCACCAGCTGGTTCTCCTGGGGCGAGTTCGGCAGGCCGAGCCCGGCACCGGAGGTGGCCGCCGCGCTGGTGAGAGCGCTCTCGGCGGGGAGCGGGGAGCCGAGGTACGGCACCGGGTAGCAGTGCGGGCCGTCGCCGCCCTTGTATACGGGGGTGTCGCGGCCGGCCACGTACTTGCCGAGCGAGGGCACGACCCGGACGGTGACGTGGAGGCCGGGCTTGTCGGTGCCCTTGCCCAGGGCCTTGTCCATCGCGGGCACGAATCCGGCCAGGGTGCGCAGGGTGCAGGGGAAGGCCGAGGAGTACTTCGCGAGGACGTCCAGGGTGGGCCGGCTCACGTCGCTGAGCCGGATGATGTTGTCCTTGTTCTGCTGGAGGAAGGCCGTGAGGTCCTGGGCCGTTCTGGTCGTCTGTCCGTAGACGCCGAGGAGCTGGGTCTCCTTGTCGACGAGCGTGCCGGTCGTGGTGGTGGCGTCGGTGAGCGCTCTCAGGATGTCGGGGGCGGCGTCGCTGTAGGTCCCGGCGACCTTGACGAGCTGCACCAGATCCGCGTTGAGGGTGGGCAGGTTCGGGTTGAACTTCTTCAGGTGGGCGTCCAACGTCACCACGGTGTCGCCGAGTTGGGAGCCCCGGCCGCGCAGCGCCCGCGCGACCGCGGAGAGGGTGGAGGACAGCTTGTCGGGTTTGACTGCGGTGAGCATCGGCAGCACGTTGTCGAGCACCTGCTCCAGCTCGATGGCGTTGCTCGACCGGTCCTGGGGGATGGTCGCATCGGCTGAGAGCGCTTTCGTGGACGGGTTCGGCGGCGGTACCAGCGCGACGAACCGTTCGCCGAAGAGCGTGGTGGGCAGCATCTGCGCCCGCACGTCGGAGGGGATGTGGCTCCGCTTGTCCGGCTGGAGGGCGAGGGTGAGCTTCGCCCCCGTGCCGTCCGCACTGATGGTGCGGACCTCGCCGACGACGACGCCGCGCAGCTTCACCTCGGCGCCCGGGTGCATCTCGTTGCCGACGCTGCCCGTCTCCACGGTCACCGTGTCGGAGCGGGTGAACTGCTTGTCGTACACGGCGATCGAGAGCCACACGAGCAGCGCCGGGACGAGCAGGAAGACGACTCCGGCGGTGCGGCGCCGGGCGGTGCGCGCGTTCATCCGGCCACCTTCACGGTGGTGGTGGCGCCCCACAGGGCGAGCGAGAGGAAGAAGTCGGTGACGGCGATCAGCACGATGGCGTTGCGGACCGAGCGGCCCACCGCGACGCCCACGCCGGCCGGGCCGCCGGTGGCGCGGAAGCCGTAGTAGCAGTGGGCCAGGATCACCATCACGCTGAAGATGAGCACCTTGAGCACGGAGAGCAGCACGTCGGTCGGGGAGAGGAACAGGTTGAAGTAGTGGTCGAAGGTGCCGCGCGACTGGCCCTTGAAGACGACCGTGGTCAGGCGGGAGGCGAAGTAGGAGCTGAGCAGTCCGATCGCGTACAGCGGGATGATCGCGACGACTCCGGCGACGATCCGGGTGGTGACGAGGTAGGGCAGGCTGCGGATGCCCATGCCTTCGAGGGCGTCGATCTCCTCGTTGATGCGCATCGCGCCGAGCTGCGCGGTGAAGCCCGCGCCCACCGTGGCGGACAGTGCGAGGCCCGCGACCAGGGGGGCGATCTCGCGGGTGTTGAAGTAGGCGGAGACGAAGCCGGTGAAGGCGGCGGTGCCGATCTGGTTCAGGGCGGCGTACCCCTGGAGGCCGACCACGGTTCCGGTGAACAGGGTCATGGCGATCATCACGCCGATGGTGCCGCCGATGACGCCGAGGCCGCCGCTGCCGAAGGCGACCTCGGCGAGCAGCCGCTGCACCTCCCTGAGGTAGCGCCTCAGGGTGCGCGGGATCCAGAGCAACGCCTTGACATAGAAGGTGAGTTGGTCGCCCGAGCGGTCGAGGATGCTGAAGAGGGCCATCGGTCAGCCGCCCTTCGGGGGGACGATCTGGAGGTAGATCCCGGTGAGCACCATGTTCACGAAGAACAGCAGCAGGAAGGTGATGACGACGGACTGGTTGACCGCGTCGCCGACGCCCTTCGGACCGCCGCGCGGGTTCAGCCCCCGGTAGGCGGCGACGATCCCGGCGATGAACCCGAAGATCAGCGCCTTGATCTCGCTGACGTACAGGTCGGGGAGCTGGGCGAGGGCGGAGAAGCTGGAGAGGTAGGCGCCCGGGGTGCCGCCCTGGAGGATGACGTTGAAGAAGTAGCCACCGAGCGTGCCGACGACGGACACCATGCCGTTGAGCAGCACCGCGACGAACATGGTCGCCAACACCCTTGGCACGACGAGGCGTTGGACGGGTGAGACGCCCATGACCTCCATGGCGTCCAGCTCTTCGCGGATGGTGCGCGATCCCAGGTCGGCACAGATGGCGGAGCCGCCGGCGCCCGCGATGAGCAGCGCCACGATGAGGGGACTGGCCTGCTGGATGACGGCGAGGACGCTGGCGCCGCCGGTGAAGGACTGGGCGCCGAGCTGCTGGGTGAGCGAGCCGACCTGGAGGGCGATGACGGCGCCGAACGGGATGGAGACGAGGGCCGCGGGCAGGATGGTGACGCTGGCGATGAACCAGAACTGCTCGATGAACTCGCGTAGTTGGAAGGGCCGCTTGAAGACGGCGCGGACGACGGCGGCGGCCAGCGCGAAGAGCCTGCCGGTCTGGCGGAACGCGCCGAGGCCGGGCACCTGGCGACGCGACGGTCTGTCCGGGCGGGGCGGCGCGGACGCCGGGTTCCTCTCGGCCTCCATCGTCATGGCCTTGCCTCCTGGGCCGGAGCCATGCCGTTCTCGACGGCGCGGCGGGCGGCGGGCGGCAGTTCGTCGAGCATGCCCATCACCCGCAGCTTGCGGCGCAGCACCGCCTGGCGGGCGGGCAGCCCCGGCGAGGGCTCGAGCTGCGGCACGATGCGACGCGGCGGCGAACTCGCCTGTCCAGCGGGCGAGTTGAGCTGCTCCTTGGCGAGGGTCGCGGCGTCCTTCTCCTCGGACATGCCGATGGGTCCCTCCCGGCGCCCGCTGAGGAACTGGGCGACGACCGGCTCCTCGCTGGTCAGGAGCACTTCGCGCGGACCGAACGTGACGAGGTTGCGGCGGAAGAGCATGCCCATGTTGTCGGGGACGGTCGCCGCGATGTCGAGATTGTGGGTGACGATCAGCATCGTCGCGTCGATCTGGGCGTTCAGGTCGATCAGGAGCTGGGAGATGAAGGCGGTGCGGACCGGGTCGAGGCCCGAGTCCGGCTCGTCGCAGAGGATGATCTGCGGGTCGAGGACCAGGGCGCGGGCGAGCCCGGCGCGTTTGCGCATGCCGCCGGAGATCTCCCCGGGCAGCTTCTCCTCGGCGCCGAGGAGGCCGACCATGTCGACCCGCTCCATGACGATGCGCCGGATCTCCGACTCCTTCTTGCGGGTGTGCTCGCGCAGCGGGAAGGCGATGTTGTCGAAGAGGGACATCGAGCCGAAGAGGGCGCCGTCCTGGAACATGAGGCCGAAGAGTTTCCGGGTCTCGTAGATGTCCCGTTCGGGACTGCTCACCATGTCGACACCGTTGATGAGGACCCGGCCGTGTTCCGGTTTGAGCAGCCCGATGAGCGACTTGAGAAAGACCGTCTTTCCGGTTCCGGAGGGGCCGAGCATGACGCTCACTTCACCTGCGGGCAAGGTGAGGGTGACGTCCTGCCAGATGTTCTGCTTGCCGAAGGACTTGGTCAGACCTTCGACCACGACTTCAATTCCCATCCCACCTCCAGCAGGCACATACGACGTGACGCAAGGGCACCGAGGGGCGCACGGTAAGTTGCGCGGCGGCGCCGAAACAAGATCCCGGACGGCCACATCGGTGAATTCCCTTTTCGTTGTCACTCGTTGACAAGTTCCGAAGCCGGCCTGGTGGACGACTGCGCAGAAATGGAGCAGTAAGGCGGTGGTGCGTGTGGAACGGGGGCGCCGCGGCCGGGGGGAGCTGAGCCGCGGCGCCCCCGTACCGGCCAGAGCCCGGGCCCGGTGACAGGAGCGGGCCGGGCACTTCGCCCGTGCGGCTCCCGGCCTTCGGGGGCGCGGCCGGGAGCGTGGGCGCGAACGCTCCGGATGGCGTCTGAGCTGCCCGGACCGACCGCACACCGGACGCTACGGCCCGGTAACCTCGCTCTGCAATACCAGTTCCGGAAGTTTCCGCGAGCCCGCGCCCGGCCGTCGCCAACTTGTCATCGAAGCAGTAGTCCATTCCCGGAACTTGTCATCCGTTGATGGGTTTCACCTGTAACCGGTCGACAGGGCAGCGCTTATGGGGAGAGAACCGGGAACTTCGGCACGAATGACGTGGCGCCGGCTCGGCCATTGCGCACCAATCGACAAGAAAAACCGGCCGGTTGCTCATCACGGGCACAAGGTAGGGCCTTGCTCGACACAATCTTGCACGGCAGGATTGTGCGCCGATGTTTCTCGCAAGTAACGTCCGCCTCGTCACGGATCGTACGTGGCCGAATCCGTCCCCGTAGCTGGTGAAACCGGAGGAATTACTGTGCGAAACCCCCTCGGAAAGCTTGCGCTGGTGTCCGGCGCCGCGGCAGCAGCGTTCGTCATGGCCACCGCCCCCGCGATGGCCCTCGTTCCCACCAACTGGGTCGTCGGCCCCAGTTCGCCGGAGAACTTCACCGCCAAGTCCACCAACGTGGTCCTTTCCATCAACGGCATCGACATGACGTGCACGTACTCCGACGCCGCGGGCTCCCTCCACAGCGCGACCGGCAACCCGGCCGCCGTCGGCACCATCAACCCGGTGCACTTCGGCAAGACCGGCGAGCCGTGCACCAGCTTCCTCGGCACCGTCAACACGGTCGCAAACACCCCGTGGACGCTCAACGTGACCAACTACACCGCGGCCACCGGCGTCTCGCAGGGCTACATCTCCGGCGTCAACGCCCGTGTCAGCGTCGCGACTTGTGCGTTCACGGTGACCGGGACCGCGCACGGCACGTACACCAACTCGACCGGTGACCTGAAGGTCGCGGCCACTCCCACCGAGCTGACGGTCTCGGCCCCGACGGCGGGTTGCGCCGGCGTGGTCTCCGCGGGCGACCACCCGTCGTTCAACGGCGACTACTACGCGGTGGTGACCGGTACCACCACCAAGCCCACCATCGTCGGCTCGTAGCAGCGGCATGACACCTCGCTACGCCCCCGGACCGCCCGGCCCGATACCTGACAGACCGGGCGGTCCCCCAACGGCGGCGCACCTGCCGCCGGCCCTTCCGAGGAGCTGAGCCAGTGGAGCTGAACGCGACGTGACCCGAACCCCGGTACCGGCCGGCCGGTGGCGGAGCGTGCGCGGCCGGGGTGCGGTGGCGGCGGCCACCGTGGTCCTGGCCGCGATCGTGCCCGGCGCCGACGTGGCCCTCGGCGACCAGCGCGCCAGCGCCGAACTCGCCTACACCTGTGCGTTCCCGGCCGGGCCGCATCCGGTGAAGGTACAGGTGGCGGCCAGGTTCCCGGCCCGGGCCGCCACGGGATCCGCCATCCTGCCCGCCGAGGTGACGACGTCGGTGACGCTGCCCGACGCCGCCGTCGCCGAGCTCACCAAACTGCGTGCCGCCACGACCGGCGCCACCACCCGGCTCACCACCGAGGTGGCCCAGAACGGCGCCGCCGCCCAGGCGCTCTGGCTGGGCACCGCGCCTTCCGTGCCGCTGACCTCGCCGGGCGGCGCCGTGCTCCGGGCGACCGGTGACGTGCCCAGCATCACCGCCAACAGCCCCGGCGACCTCACCGTCACGGCGGCCGGACTCACGCTCGACTTCCGCCCGCTCACCACCGAGGGCGGCGCCACCGACCCGGCCACCCTCTCCGTGCCCTGTACGCCCGCCCCCGGCGCGAAGGGCCTGCTCGCCACCGTGCCCGTCGGCGCCGCCCCCTCCTCGTCCACTCCGACCCCCAGCACCTCCGCCACGGGCCCCGCGGCCGGCGGTGCGTCGCGCAGCACCCCTGAGAGCGCTCCCAGGATCGCCCCGCCCAAGGCAGGGGCCGCCGCGCCGGCCGCCACCGCACCCAAGTGCCAGGGCGACACCACCAACCCGCTGGCCCTGGCGGCCTACACCACCGGGTACTCCAACGTCACCAAGATGGGCGGCGCCTCGCTGATCCCCGTCTTCTGCGCCAAGGTCGTCCAGGGGCTCAACCAGATCAAGCGCATCGAGGTCAGGCCGGGCGTCTTCGAACTGCACCTGCTCCAGAAGTCGGTGGGCCGGCTCGACTACCAGGGCCGCGCCCAGACCCCGCCCGGACCGGCCACGTTCCTCACCTTCGGCTTCATGCCGACCACCGCCACGATGACCCTTGAGGCGACCGGTCCCCTGTCCATCGAGTCCGACCTCAACAACACGGCGGGGCACGGCGAGACATACATCAGGGCCTCCCTCGTGCTGCGCGTCTCCGACGTGAAGGTGAACGGGACCCCGCTCGACGTGGGCCCCAACTGCCGTACCAGCGGCCCGGTCTACTCCACCGACCCCGACCCGGCGCGGAACACCAAGGACCACATGGTCCTGCTCGGGGAGGTCAAGAAGGGCACGGACACCGTCTGGCGCGGGTACTCGCTCTCCGGGGGCGGGCCGCTCAACGGCTCGGTGACCATTCCGCCGTTCACCGGCTGCGGGGTGGGCGAGGACCTCAGCCCGCTGTTCACGGCGTCCGTGTCCGGGCCCGCCAACACGGTCAAGCAGAACCAGGGGGCGCCCTGCGCCTCCGGCATCGAAGACGACCCGGCGCAGCTCTGCACCGCCGACAAGCAGCCGACGACCATCCCGACCCCGCTGCGCTGAGCACCGCCGCACCCGGTGCCACCGCGCCGAGCGCCATGACCGCGTCCAGATTCAGCCAACTCGCCCACCGCACACGGACGTTGCCGCACCCGCCCACCCACGTACAGGACGTCACGAGTCGTGGCGTCCGAGAGGGGACGACCCGATGAGACCCGTATCCACCCGGCTGCGAGCCGGACTGCTGGCCACCTGCACGGCCCTGACCGCCCTCGCGACCGTCGGCCCGGCCTCGGCGGACGCCGCCTCCGCACCTGGCGCGGCGGCAACTCAACTCGCGGGAGACTGGGCTCCGTTCAGCCGCTGCCCGGTGGACGACCCCGCCATGCTGGCGGCCGACGGCCGCACCGACATCGTGCAGTGCATCGCCTCCCACTCGGCGAGCGGAACCATCAAGCTCGGCAGCACCCAGGTCATCACCGGCGCCAGCGACCTCCAGGTCGGCGTGGTGCAGCACTCCGACGGCACGAACAGCCTGGTCGCACCGGCCGGCGGCGCGCTGATCGCCGACTCCGCCGACATCCCCGGCGGGCTGCTCGGCCTGATGTGCCCGAGCAACATCCCCGTCATCGGCGACATCTGCCGGCAGATCACCAACGGCACCCTCAACCGGGTCACCGCCACCGTCGAATCGGCCGGGACGCCCACCGACTTCAACCTCACGGCGGGCGCCACCTCGGGGCAGCCGATCATCTCGATCCCGATCCGCATCCACCTCCAGAACCCGTTCCTCGGGGGCTCCTGCTACATCGGCTCCACCGCCCACCCGATCGTGCTGCGCCCGCAGAACGTCACCGCTCCCACCCTCGGCATCCAGCGCTTCGACGGCAACGGAACGCCCAACACCGCGGGCGACATGAACCGGCTCAGCCTCGTCAACGCGAGCCAGACGGACACCACGTTCGCGGTGCCGGGTGCAAGCGGTTGCGGCCTCGCCGGACTGCTCGACTGGGCGGTGAACCTGAAGACCGGACTGCCCGCGGCGGCCGGCAAGAACAGCGTCGTACTCAACAGCGCGTCGACGTATCTGGCCGGTCTGCACGCCCCCGGCACGGTCGTCCCGGACAACGGCAAGCTGCTCTCCCAGTACTGGCACTCGGCGGTCCAGTAGCCACCGCGCCCCGCCCGTCGACGGCCCGTCCGCGCTCGGGCGGGCCGTACCGGAATCGGCCGACAACCGATGCACCCTGAATCGAACGCTGCCTCAAGTGTTGTCCATGACATGAGAGTTGTTCTAGGTTCAGCAGTCCGCGAAAGGTACGCACCTGTCGGTCGGTGGGAGCGCTTTCTCCATCGGCTCTCCCCCACCGGGCGCCGTAGTGCAAGGGGAGTGAGATGCCCACAGCCGCGCAATCACCGGACACCCAGGAGCCGTTGGGACCGCTCCCACAGGAGTTCGCCGCGATCATGCGGCCCGAACTGCCTGGTTTGCTCAAGGAGATCGGCGCCGAGGTCACCCGCGCCTACCCCGAATACGCCCGGCTGCTCGAAGGCCCCTACGGCGAGGCGATCCGAGTCGGCGTGGAGCAGAACCTCACCGTCTTCGTCGACCAGGTGGCGTCCCCCAGCGCCCCTTCCACCCTCCGCGACGAGATGTGCCGCCGCTTCGGCCGCTTCGAGGCGTACGAGGGGCGGAGCCTGGACACCCTGCAGGGCGCCTACCGGCTCGGCGCCCGGGTGGCGCTGCGCCGGGCCAAGAAGATCGGCCGGCGCTACAACCTCTCCCCCGCCCTCATGCTCAGCTTCGCCGACGCCCTGTTCACCTACGTCGAGGAGCTGGAAGCGCTCTCGCGCGAGGGCTATCTGGAGGTCACGTCCTTCTCCGGGGAGCGCTCGGACGCGCTGCGAAGACGGCTGCTGCATCTGATCCTGGCCGGATCCCCGGTACCGCGCGCGGCGATCGCCGAGCTGGCGGACCGGGCCCACTGGCCCCTGCCCGAGCGGGTCACCCTGGTCGCGCTGCGTTCCGGTGCGGGGCTGACCCGTGCGGCCCTGGACAACGATGTCCTGGCCGACCCCGGCGAGCCACTGCCCCACCTGCTGGTCCCCGGCCCCGTCGACGAGGTACGAAGACGGATGCTGGACGCGGCCCTGCACGGCTCCTGGGCGGCGGTCGGACTCGAGGTGCCCATCGGCGGTGCGTCCGATTCCCTGCGCTGGGCCCGCCAGGTCCTCGAACTCGCCGCGTCCGGGGTCATCGACAGCGACTCCGGGACGCTGTACTGCGAAGACCACCTCGTCACCCTCTGGCTGCGCTCCGACCCCGCGCTCCTCGAACACTTAGGCCGCCGCGAGCTCGCGCCGCTCGACGCGCTGACGCCCGGCCGGCGCGACCGGCTCATCGAAACCCTGCGGACCTGGCTCGCGACCCGGGGCACCGCCGCCCACATGGGCGAACTCCTCGATGTACACCCGCAGACCGTGCGCTACCGGATGCGGACCCTGGAGTCCATCTTCGGGGACCGGCTGACCGACCCCGAACGCCGGTTCGCCACCGAACTAGTGCTACGCGCAAGGGACCTCAGCCACCGGGAACAGCTCTGAACTTGCCCCGATCGGCGCCATAATCATCCGAATCACTTCGAAAACAACGGATAAATATCGTCAAGTCCCAAGGCCGGAGCGAACCCGCCGCTGGATATGCCCGTCTGAGTGGGCGGATGTCCGAAGGATGTCCGTACCACCCGCACTACGCCAGAGGCATGCCGTATGTCTTCGCACCTGCCGGCCGTCTTCCGCGGCGCCGCCGCTCCGCACCCCCGCACCCTGCTCGACGTACTGGACGCGACGGCGGCCGCCCATCCGGGCGCACCCGCACTCGACGCGGGCGGCGAGCGGCTCACCTACCAGGACCTGTGCGACCGGATCACCGAGCGCGCCGTGCGGCTCACCCGCCACGGCATCGGTCCGGGCGACCGGGTCGGCATCCGGATCCCGTCCGGCACCTGTGACCTGTACCTCGCGATCCTCGCGGTGCTGCTGTGCGGCGCCGCGTACGTACCGGTCGACGCGGACGATCCCGAGGAGCGCGCGGCGACGGTGTTCCGCGAGGCCGGGGTGTGCGCCGTGATCGAGGCCGACGAGCGGATACTGCCGGGGCCCGCGGCGCCCCTGAGGGCCCGCTGGCGGCCCGCGGCGCCCGGGGACGACGCCTGGATCATCTTCACGTCCGGCTCGACGGGGCTGCCCAAGGGCGTCGCGGTCACCCACCGCTCGGCGGCCGCCTTCGTGGACGCCGAGGCCCAACTCTTCCTCACGGAACGGCCGTTGGGGCCGGGCGACCGGGTGCTCGCCGGGCTCTCGGTCGCCTTCGACGCGTCGTGCGAGGAGATGTGGCTGGCCTGGCGGCACGGTGGCTGTCTGGTTCCGGCGCCCCGCTCCCTGGTGCGGGCGGGCCATGAACTGGGGCCCTGGCTGGTGGAGCGCGGCATCACGGTGGTCTCGACGGTGCCCACGCTCGCGGCGCTGTGGCCCGAGGAGGCCCTCGACGAGGTCCGGCTCCTGATCGTCGGCGGCGAGGCCTGCCCGGGCGCCCTGGCCGACCGGTTCGCGGTCAAGGGCCGCGAGATGTGGAACACCTACGGGCCCACCGAGACGACGGTGGTGGCGACCGCAGCGCGCATGCTGCCCGGAGAGCCGGTACGCATCGGACTCCCGCTCGCGGGCTGGGAGTTGGCGGTCCTGGACGCCGGCGGCGAACCCGTTCCGTACGGCGGTGAGGGCGAGCTGGTCATCGCGGGCGCGGGCACCGCCCGCTATCTCGACGCCGCCAAGGACGCCGAGCGGTTCGCCCCGCTCGCCCTGCTTGACACCCCCCGCGCCTACCGGACCGGCGATCTCGTACGCGCCGACGCGGCCGGGCTCGTGCACCTCGGGCGCGCCGACGACCAGGTCAAGGTGGGCGGCCGGCGCATCGAACTCGGCGAGATCGACGCCATGTTGAGAGCGCTCCCCGGTGTGCGGGCGGCGGCCGGGGCGGTGCGCGGCACCCCGGCCGGCGGCCAGATCCTGGTCGGCTACGTGGTGCCGGAGCAGAGCGGCTTCCAGGCGGCGCAGGCCCGGGGCTTCCTGTCCGAACGGCTGCCGGCTGCCCTCGTGCCGCTGATCGTCGAGGTCGCCGAACTGCCCACGCGCACCTCCGGCAAGGTCGACCGGGACGCCCTGCCCTGGCCGCTGCCCTCCCAGCGCGGCCCCGTCGGCGACGGCGACCCGGCCGAGGACGGCTCCACCTCCGCCCGGCTCGCCGGGGCGTGGGAGCGGATGCTGGGCGTGCACCCCGAGCCGGACAGCGACTTCTTCGCGCTCGGCGGCTCCAGCCTGAGCGCGGCCCGGCTCGCCTCCGAACTGCGCGCCCACTACCCCGGGGTGTCCGTCGCCGACCTCTACCGCCGCCCGGTCCTGCGGGACATGGCCCAGCACCTCGAATCGCTCGAAGGTCCGGCCGCCGAGGCGCGGCCCGTGGAACCGGTACCGCGCCGAGCGGGTGTGGTCCAACTCCTCGTCACCACGGCCCTGTTCGGGATCGCGGGGCTGCGCGGCCTGATCGGTCTCGCGACGCTCGACAACATTCTGGGGTGGCTCGCGCCGCAGGCCTGGGCGCCGCACACCTCCTGGTGGTTCGTGCTGATCGGCAGCGTGGTCCTGATGAGTGCCCCGGCCCGGTTCGCGATCGGCGGCGGAGCGGCGCGCCTGCTGACCCGGGGTGTGCGGCCGGGCGCCCATCCGCGCGGCGGCGGTGTCCATCTGCGGCTGTGGACGGCCGAACGCGTGGTGGCGGCGTTCGGAGTGCCGTCCTTGCTCGGCACGCCCTGGGCGCGGCTGTACGCGCTCTCACTGGGCTGCCGGGTCGGGCGGGGCGTCACCCTGCACGCCATGCCGCCGGTGACCGGGCTCGCCACGATCGGCCGGGGCGCCGCCGTGGAGCCGGAGGCAGACATCAGCGGCTGGTGGCTGGACGGGGCGACCTTGCACATCGGCGCGGTCAGCGTCGGCGAGGGTGCCCGGGTCGGTCACCGCAGCACCCTGATGCCGGGCGCGGTGCTCGGCGCGCACGCCGAACTGGAGCCGGGCGCCTGCCTGGACGGGGAGGTCCCGGCGGGCCGGCGCTGGCTCGGCTCACCGGCCCGACCGGCCGACTCCCACGAGCGCGTCGCCGGCACCGGCTGGCCCGCGCCGCGCGCCGCGCGATCGCGCCGCTGGGCCGCCGCGTACGCGCTCTCACTGATCGGCCTGCCGCTGCTGAGCCTGCTGTCCACCGCGCCCGCGCTCATCGGCGTCTACTACCTGGTGCGGTCCTGCGACACGCTCTCGGCGGTCGCCGTGCGGCTGCTGCTCTCCGCGCCGGCCGTCACCGTGGTCACCACGCTGTTCTCACTCCTGACGCTCGCCGGCCTGGTCCGGATCCTCGGGCGCGGCATCAAGCCCGGCTTCCATCCGGTGTGCGGGGGCGTCGCCTGGCGGGCCTGGCTGGTGACCCGGCTGCTCGGCGGTGCCCGTGGCAGCTTCTTCCCGGTGTACGCGAGCCTGGCGACCCCCGTGTGGCTGCGGCTGCTCGGCGCCCGGGTGGGGCGGCGGGCCGAGATCTCCACGGTGCTGCCGCTGCCCTCGCTCCTGACGGTCGAGGACGGGGCCTTCCTCGCCGACGACACCCTGGTCGCCCCCTTCGAAGTCCGGGGCGGCTGGCTGCGGTTGGGGACGGCGAGCGTCGGCCGCAAGGCCTTCGTCGGCAACTCGGGCATCGTCGGACCCGGGCGCCGCGTGCCCGACGGCGCCCTGGTCGGCGTGTTGTGCGACGCGCCCGCGCACAGCGAGCCGGGCAGCTCCTGGCTGGGCCGGCCCGCCCTTCCGCTGCCCCGGGTGGCGACCGCGGGCGACCCCGGCCGCACCTTCGACCCGCCGCGCCGCCTCGTGCTCGCCCGGGCCGCCGTCGAGCTGTGCCGGGTGCTTCCGCTGATGTGCTCGGTACTGCTCGCCGAGGCCGTGCTGATCGGCGAGCAGAGCGCTCTCAACCGGGGCGGCCTCGCGTTCGCGGCGCTGGCCGGGACCGTGCTGCTCATCGCGGCGGCGGCGGTCGCGGGTCTGACGGCGACCGCCGCGAAGTGGGTCCTGGTCGGCCGGTTCGAGGCGGGCGAGCATCCGCTGTGGTCGTCCTTCGTGTGGCGCAACGAGCTGTACGACACGTTCGTCGAGTCCCTCGCGGTGCCGTGGATGGCGGGCTCGTTCACCGGCACACCGGTCCTCAACTGGTGGCTGCGCGGCCTCGGCGCGCACATCGGGCGCGGGGTGTGGCTGGAGACGTACTGGCTGCCGGAGACCGACCTGATCACGCTCGGGGACGGCGCGAGCGTGAACCGCGGGTGTGTGCTGCAGACCCACCTGTTCCACGACCGGATCATGCGGCTCGACACGGTGCGGCTCGCGGAGGGGGCGTCCCTCGGCCCGCACAGCATCGCGCTGCCCGGCACCGACGTCGGCGCCCGGGCCTCGGTGGGGGCGGCTTCCCTCGTGATGCGCGGGGAGAGCGTGCCGCCCGACACCCGCTGGGCGGGCAACCCCATCGCGGGCGAGCACGCCCCCCTCGCGCCCGCCCAATCTGCTTCGGAGCAGCGCAAGATGACGATCCGTCAGGGTGCTTCACGGGAAGGCAGCGCGGCATGACCCGGTGCAGCCGGCGCTCACTGGTGCGGGTGGCCGCGCTCTCCGCCCTCGGCACGATCGCCGTGGCGGACGACGAGGCCACCGGCCGCGGGAACCGCTACTTCCCGCAGCACGGCTCGTACGGACACGACACCCTCGCCTACGACCTGCGGATCGCCTACGACTCGGCCAGCGGCCAACTCGCCGGCACGGCGCTCATCCAGGCCGTCGCCCTGCGCCCCCTCGATCGCATCGAACTTGACCTGTCCCGGCTCAGCGCGCACGCGGCGCACGTCGACGGCCGGGCCGCCCGCGTCCGGCAGCGGCAGGGCAAGCTGTATGTGACGCCCAGTCAACCCCTGCCGTCTGGCGCGGTGTTCACCGCCAAGGTGCGGTACGGCGGGCGGCCGGGACCGATCCGCTCGCCGTTCGGGAGCATCGGCTGGGACCGTACGGGCGACAGCCACGACGGCACCCTGGTCGCATCCCAGCCGCTGGGGGCGCCGTCCTGGTTCCCGTGCAACGACCGGCCCGACGACAAGGCGGCGTACACGTTCCGGGTCACGGTGCCGCGCGACCGGCAGGCGCTCGCCAACGGGACGCTCACCGAGTGCCGCAGCGAGGGCGCCACCGACGTGTGGACGTACCACCACCCCGGCCCCATGGCCACCTATCTGGCCGCGCTCTACACCGGCCGCTTCCAGCACGACAGCGTGCTCGCGCCGGGGCCGCCGGGCGGCAAGGCGATCCCTGTGCACAACGCCTACCCCTCCCGCATCGCCGACGCGGCCCGGCACGACCTGGGCCGCCAGCCCGACATGCTGCGGCACTTCTCGGAACTGTTCGGGCCCTATCCCTTCGAGGCGTACGGGGCGGTGGTGGTGGACGCCGAACTCGGCGCGCCCGTCGAGAACCAGACGCGCTCGGTGTTCGGGCGCAATCACATCGACGGGCGCCGGGGCTGGGAGACGCTGGTGGCCCACGAGTTGGCGCACCAGTGGTTCGGCAACAGCGTGGGCCTGCGCGAGTGGCGGCACATCTGGCTCAACGAGGGCTTCGCCACGTATGCCGAGTGGCTGTGGTCGGAGCACATCGGCGAGGACAGCGCCGACGAGATCGCCCACCGCGAGTGGCGGAGCCTCGCCCGGCGCGGCCAGAACCTGCGGCTCGCCGAGCCGGGGCCGCGCCGCATCTTCGACGACCGGCTCTACACCCGGGGCGCCTGCACCCTGCACGCGCTGCGTCTGACGCTGGGCGACGAGCGGTTCTTCGCGGTGCTGCGCGGCTGGCACGCGGCGCGGCGCGGCCGGATCGGCGACACCCTCGCCTTCATCGCCCACGCCGAGGCCGCCTCCGGCGAGGCGCTGCGCCCCCTGCTCGACGCCTGGCTCTACGACAAGAAGCTGCCGGACTTACCCGCGAAGATCGCGGATTGACGTTCCCGGAGCGAGCGGCGGGGGCGCCGAGCCGGGCTCGTGCCATCGTCCGGGAGCGGTTCAGCAGCCCTGTCGTCGTATACAAAGCTTTCCGGCCATGCGAGCCGTGTGCGCCCTATGTGCCACTTTCGGCCGTTGTCCGTCCCTTGCAAAGTCCCCTGTGTCACCCCTTACTGTGCGCTTGGCTGTTACCGGCCGATTTCACGCGTCTTGCTGACGTCACGCGTCTTAGGGGGAGGGTCAGGTGCGGATACCGCGCACTGGACGAGGGGGGCTGTTCGCGGTGCACGTGCTGCGCGGCCAGGCTCAGGTGCACTTCATGCCGAGCGCCCTGACCGGGGTGATCTTCACGGTCGCGCTGTTCGCCGCGGGCTGGCAGTACGGCCTCTACGGGCTGCTCGGCACCGCCCTGGGGACCGCGACCGCGCAGCTGCTCGGCGTGGACCGGAGCAGGGTGTCGGCCGGGCTCGAAGGGTTCAACGCCTGTCTGGTCGCGGTCGGCTTCGCCGTGTTCCTCGGTCCCGGCCACGTCTCCACCATGGTCCTCGCGGCGGGCGGCTGCGCGGTGGTCACCGTCGTGACGGCGGCCGCCACGACGCTGCTGCGCGGCTGGGGCCTGCCCACCCTGACGCTGCCGTTCTGCCTGATGGCGAGCGCCATGACGATCGCGGCCCCCGGCTTCGAGCGGGTGTGGCACGGCGGCCCCTCCACGGCCGAACTGAGCCGTGCGGCCGAGGGATCGGTGGCCCTGGCCGTCGACGACATCGGGCGTGCGTTCTTCGCGAACATCGCGCAGATCTTCCTCATGCCGCAGTGGTACGTCGGCCTGATCCTCCTGGCCGGCATCTTCGCCGCCAGCCGTACGGCGGGGGCCATGGCCTGTGTCGGAAGTGCCGTCGGGGTGGTGACCGCCTGGGCGCTCGGCGCCCCGACCGCCCGCATCGTGGACGGCACCATGGGCTACAACGCCGTGCTGGTCGCGATGGCGCTGTGCGGGGTCATGCTCGCGGCCGACCGGTGGAGCCTCGGCTTCGCGGTGGTCGGGGCGGCGGCTGCCACCATGCTCGGGCCCGCTCTGAACGCGCTCTTCAAACCGGCCGGCGGGCACTCCTTCACCTGGCCGTTCGTCCTCACCACCCTGGTCTTCCTCGCCTCCGTGCCCGCGCTCCCCCGGCTGCGCCGCGCGGTGCCCCCGACCGTGCTGCCCCTCACCGAGCCGGTCGCCTCCGGCGTCGTGCTCGGCGCCTGAGCCGCCCTCGGCCGGGGCGCCCCAGGGGCTCGCCCCAGCGGCTCCCGGCGCCTCACTCGCGGGAGCGTCCCCAAGGGCTCCCGGCGCCTCCCCGGCGGGGCGTCCGGAGGGCTCCGGCGCTTCACTCGCGCGGCCGACACGGCATGCGCGCCATCTGGGGCGGTGTGAGGGTGCCAGTGTGACCACCGCCAGCGATACAGCACCCGTGTCCGCACCGCCCGTGCTCGATGTCCGGCAGCGGAACATCGTGTTCGGCACGATCATGCTCGGCATGCTGCTGGCGGCCCTCGACCAGACGATCGTGGGCACCGCGCTCCCCACGATCGTCTCGGACCTCGGAGGCGCCGCCCACATGTCGTGGGTGGTCACCTCCTATCTGCTCGCGGAGACCGTCGCGACCGCACTGGTCGGCAAGTTCGGCGACCTGTTCGGCCGGAAGGTCGTCTTCCAGGTCTCGGCGATCATCTTCATCACCGGCTCGTTCCTGTGCGGCCTTTCCACCAACATGACGCTGCTCATCGCCTGGCGGGCGCTCCAGGGCATCGGCGCGGGCGGCCTGATGGTGACGGCGATGGCACTGATCGCCGATGTGATCCCGCTGCGCGACCGCGGCAAGTACCAGGGCGCGATCGGCGCCGTGTTCGGCGTCTCGACCGTCATCGGGCCGCTGCTCGGCGGCCTGTTCACCGACCATCTGAGCTGGCGCTGGGCGTTCTACGTGAACGTGCCCATCGCCATTCTCGTGGTGATCGCGGCCGCCCGGAACATCCCCTCGGTCCGCTCGGTCGCCAAGCCCGTCATCGACTATCTCGGCATCGGCCTCGTCGCGGTCGGGGCCAGCGCCCTGATCCTCGGCACGAGCTGGGGCGGGAACGAGTACGCCTGGGGTTCGCCGACGATCATCGCCCTGTTCGTGGGCGGTCTGATCGCGCTCTCCCTGTTCTGCTGGGTGGAGACCCGGGCCGTCGAACCGATGCTGCCGATGCGGCTGTTCCGCAACCCCGTCTTCACCGTGTGCTCGGTGCTCAGCTTCATCGTGGGCTTCGCGATGCTCGGCGCGATGACCTTCCTGCCCACCTATCTCCAGTACGTCGACGGCGACTCGGCGACCATCTCCGGCGTGCGCACCCTGCCGATGGTCATCGGTCTGCTCATCGCGTCCGTCTTCAGCGGCAACGTGGTGAGCAAGACCGGCCAGTACCGGATCTTCCCCATCGTCGGTTCCCTCGTCATGGGCGTGGGCCTGTATCTGCTGTCGCTGATGGGGCCGGACGTCGGCGCCTGGCTGGAATCGCTCTACATGTTCGTGCTCGGCCTCGGCATCGGCCTGTGCATGCAGGTGCTCACCATCGCCGTGCAGAACACCGTCGACTACGCCGACCTGGGCACGGCAACCTCAGGTGTCACCTTCTTCCGTACGCTCGGCAGCTCGTTCGGCACCGCCGTCTTCGGCACCATCTACGCCAACACCCTCAAGACGAACCTCCAGGACGGGGTGGCGGCGGCCGCGCGCATCGGTGGCGCGGACCCGGCGCGGATCGCGAAGGCGGCGCAATCGCCGGACGGCCTGCACCAACTGCCGCCGGCGACGGCCGCGCCCCTCGTGCAGGCGTACTCCGACAGCCTGCACACCGTCTTCCTGTGGACGGTGCCGGTGGCCGCCGTGGGCTTCCTCGTCGCGCTGTTCCTCAAGCAGGTCAAGCTGCGCGACTCCGCGCGGTCCACCTCCACCGACATGGGCGAGGGGTTCGCGCAGCCGAGCACCGGCGACTCCCAGAGGGTGCTCGAACTCGCCATCGGCAAGATCGTGCGCGGCTCGGACATGAACACCGCGCGGCGGATCGTGGCCGCCTCCGACACCCGGCTCGACGTGGCCGGCGCCTGGGCGGTGATGCAGGTCGAGCAGCACACGCGCATGGTCGGGTACGCGAGCCTCGGCCTGATCGCGTCGCGGCGCCATGTCCCGCCGGAGGTGCTCGTGCCGGTGTTCCAGCGGATGGTCGAGGAGGGCTTCCTCAGCCGTGAGGGCAGCTACTTCTCGCACACCCCGGCCGGTGAGCGCGAGGTCCAGGCGATCACCGACTCATGGTCGACGTGGCTCAACGACGAGCTGGAGAAGGACCGCGGGCGCCCGCGCAGCGCGGAGCTCAGGGCCGCCGCGGACACCATCGCCAAGCGTCTGATGGCCGAGGATCTGGCGAACGGCCTGCCCGCGATCCGTACCGGCGCGGGCGCGTCCGCTCAGTCGGTGAACACCGCGTCGAGGTAGACCCAGGCACCCTCGACCCGCGAGAACCGGCTCTGCTCGTGCAGCGAACCGGCCTCGCCTTCGTGGGTGTAGTGCGCGCGGAAGGTGACCGTGCCGGTGGTGTGGAAGGCGCTGCCGTCGGTGGTGTCCAGGATCTCCAGGCGGGTCCACCGCATGCCGGGGTCGAGGCCGAGGTCGGCGGGGCGGGTGTCGGGGTGCCAGGTGCGCAGCAGGTACGGCCCGTCCTGGATCGCGAAGGCGCTGAACCGCGAGCGCATCAGCGCCTCGGCGGTGGGGGCGGCGGCCGCGCCGGAGTGGTAGCGGCCGCAGCACTCGGCATAGGCGGCGGGCAGCCCGCAGGGGCAGGTCTTCGGGACGGCGGGGCGTACGGGGCGCCGGGTGCGACGGGACATGCCCTCATCTGATCACAGGCTCCCTCGCTCGCGGCGCGGGCCCGGTCGGGTGCGGCGGGCGCCCCGCGAGCGCGCAATCGCCGGTGGCCGGTGGCCGGTACACGGTCGGGTCCACCCGACCACGGGCGAGCCCCTGCCGAGCGGCTCCGGCGGCCCGTACCCCTCGGCCGACGGAGTGTCACGTACCCGGCCCCCGTCGGAGTGCCCGTACCCGGTCCCTCGTCGGAGCGCCCCCTGCCGCGGCCCCCGCGATCTCCATAGGATGCGCGCATGCCCTGCCCCTCGTGCGTACCGCCGGCTCGCTCGACCCCGGCGACCCGGCCGACGACGAAACCGCCGGCACCGCCAACTCCTTCGACAGGGAATCCGACATGACCACAGCACGGGACCTGCTGATCGTCAGCATGGACGTCACCCCCGCGGGCCACCCCGTCGAGCAGGGCGACCTCTCGCTGGCCCTCGCCGGAGCCGAACTCCTCGATCTCGCCGACCTGTTCGCCCTCACTCTGGACGGCGACCGCATCGTCCCGGGCTCGCCGCCCAGCGGATTGACGGATCGTCAGCTGACGGAAGCGGCGGCGGCCCTCGCCCGGCAGAGTCCGTACGAGTCCGTGGAGGACTGGCTGTGGCGCCGGGGCCGCGGTCTGTACGCGGCCTACCTCGCCGCCCTGGAGACGGACGGCGGGCTGACCCGGGAGCACCACCGCTGGCTCCCGCTGCGCACCGGGCGCGCGGCGGTGGCCGATTCGCCGGACCGGCGTGCGGCGTTGGAGCGGTGGGCGTCGGGCGAGCCCGTCCTCGCCGGGCTCGCGGTCGCCGCCCGGCTGCGCGAGGAGGCACCCGAGGACCTCGCGGCACGTACCGGTGACACCGTCGTGACCGTGGTGACGGCCGTAGACGACGCGGTGACGGAACTGGCGGCCGTGCGCCAGCGGCGCAGCATCGAGGACGCGGCGTTCGACAACATCTGGCGCGGCCAGTGACACGAACGGCGCACGTCGGCGCGGGGACCCCGGCATCCGATATCGGCCACACGTGGAGTTACCGCGGTTAACCCGGCGACACGCCCCCTACGGTGATCCAGATGCGCTCCGGCGCAGCAAATCGAGCCACTGTGCGGGGAGTCGAGACATGAAGCAGAGGTTGCGCGTCCTGGCCGTGGTCGGGGCCCTGACGCTGGGGGCGGCGGGCGCCGGCACCGCACGGGCCGCCGAGGCGGCGCACGGCTGCCCGGCCGCGGAGATCTTCGCCACGAACAACACGGCGATCATCACGGATCCGGCCGACCCCCGGCTCAGGACCCGCCTGAACCGCTTCGACCACGAGGTACGCGGGATCATCCAGGCCAATGGAGCGCGGCCCGGCGCCTCGAAGCTGCTCAACGGCGTGTTCTGGTCGGGCGAGTTGAAGCAGACCACCTACGAGCGCTCGCGCGAGTTCGACGTCACCCGGGTCGACCGGGACGGCCTGCACCACATCGCCGGGGTCATCGCCAAGCAGTTCCACCAGGAGTCGGTGCTGACCTTCCGCTGTCTGCCGCGCACCTCGCCGGAGACGGACGCCATCGAGATCCAGGCGCCCGGCGTCTCGGCGACCCGGCTGCACGACGCCCTCGTCGACGATCCTGAGGCGCGGGACGAGCTCGGCGGCGGCTCGGTCACCCTCGACGGACGGCTCGTCCTGATCGCCCCGGTCGCCGACCTGCCGCTGGCCCGGAAGTTCACCGAGTCCCTCGGCGTGGACTGGAGCCGGGCCCACGTCCGTTACGGGGACGAGGAATTCGTCTCGTAATCGCCGTGCGTTGTGCACCCGGTCCGTCTTCCAGGATGGACGGGGCGACCGTATGCTCCTGCGCCGGACGTGACCGTTACCACCGGTAATAGGGAGCACTGTGGCGCACACGGGCAGCACGAGACGGACTTTTGTCGCGGGTACGGCCGCGGCGGGCGCGGCCGCCGCCCTGGGAGTGGAGGCGCCCGCCGCCTCGGCCGCCTCCCGCACGGCGGCGGGCACGGCGGACGGCCGGAGCGTGGCCGTGCTCGGCGGCGGGGTAGCCGGACTGACGGCGGCTCACGAGCTGGCCGAGCGCGGGTTCCGGGTGACCCTCTTCGAACGCCGGGCGCTCGGCGGCAAGGCCCGCTCCATGGACGTCCCCGACAGCGCCAGGGGCGGCCGCAAGCCGCTGCCCGCCGAGCACGGTTTCCGCTTCATCCCCGGCATCTACCACAACCTGCCGGACACGATGCGGCGGATCCCGTACCCCGGCAACGCGGGCGGCGTCTGGGACAACCTGGTGGCACCGAAGGAAATGATGTTCGCGCGGACCGGCCAGGAGGACCTGCGCCTGCCGATGCCGGGCGCGGGCACACCCCAGCCGCTCACGCTCGACGACATCCGCCGCGCCCTGACCGGCGTGCTCGGCACCTTCCAGCGGCTGCCCGCCCGGGAGGTCGCCTACTTCGTGGACCGGCTCGCGGTCTTCCTCACCAGTTGCCCGGAGCGCCGCGACAACCAGTGGGAGACCGTCCCGTGGTGGACGTTCACCAGGGCCGCGCAGATGAGTTACGACTACCAGCGCATCCTCGCGGTCGGCGTGACCCGCAACATCGTGGCGACCAAGGCGGAGGAGGCCAGCACCCGCACGGTGGGCAGCCTCCTGGAGGCCTTTGTGTTCAACGCCCTCGGCCGGGGCGCGGACGGCCCCCTCGACCGCATCCTCAACGGGCCGACCAACGAGGCGTGGATCGATCCGTGGGTCACTCAACTCCGTTCGCTGGAGGTCGAGTTCAAGGTCGGCTGGACGGTGCGCGAAGTCACGTACGCGGGCGGCAGGGTGACGGGTGTTCAGGTCGAGGACGAGAGCGGTGTCGTGCGGACCGTGACCGCCGACCACTACGTCTCGGCGCTCCCCGTCGAGCACGCCCGGCCCACCTGGAGTGCGGCGATGCGCGCCGCCGACCCCCAGCTCGCGCGCTGCGACCTGCTGCGCACCGACTGGATGACGGGCATTCAGTTCTACCTGACGGAGCGGCCCGACATCGTGCACGGGCACCTCGACTGCATCGACTCGCCCTGGTCACTGACCGCCATCGCCCAGGCCGAGCACTGGCCGCAGCGCCCCTTCGCCGCCGACTACGGCGACGGCTCGGTGGCCGACTGCCTCTCGGTGGACATATCCGAATGGGACAAGCCCGGCATCCTGTACGGGAAGACGGCCAAGCAGTGCACCCGCGAGGAGGTCGCACGCGAGGTGTGGGCGCAGCTGAAGGCCGCGCTCAACGACACCGGCAAGACGGTCCTCAGCGACTCCAGGCTGCACTCGTGGTTCCTGGACCCGGGCGTCTCCGGCCTCGGGACGCCCGATCCGCGCAACGAGGACGAGCTGCTCATCCACCCCACCGGCACCTTCCACAACCGGCCGTCCGCCGCCACGAAGATCCCCAACTTCTTCCTCGCGGGCGACTACGTGGCCGTCCCCATCGACCTGGCCACGATGGAGGGCGCCAACACCTCGGGCCGGCTTGCCGCCAACGCCCTTCTGGACCGGGTGGGTTCGACCGCGCGGCGCTGCACGGTGACCCCGCTCTACAGCGCTCCGGAGCTGGACTTCCTCAAAAACTCCGACCGGCTGCGCTACCGGCTCGGTCTGCCGAACGTCTTCGACCTGGGGTGAGCGGGGGGGCGCGGTCCAGCCGGGGCCGCGCCCAGTACCTCACACCTTTCGGGCCACGCCCGCGTACACGGGGATGGTGTGGTCGCCCTCGGCCGCGCTCTCACCGAGCTCCGGGTGCCACTCGGCAGCCAGGCCGACGCCCGGCTGGGCCAGTTCGCGGCCGTGGAAGAACCGGGTGACCTCGGCCTTGGTGCGCGGGCGCAGGGTGACGCCGCCCTCCTTGTAGAGCTCCACCGCGCGGGCCGCGCTCTCCGGGTCGAAGTCGCCGGTGATCTGCGACAGGACCAGATAGCTGCCGGGCGCGAGGACGTCCAGGAGGCGGTCGACGATCCCGTACACATCGTCGCCGTCCCCGATGAAGTGGGTCAGGGCGATGAGTGAGAGCGCGATCGGGCGGTCGAAGTCCAGGCTGCCGTGGGCGAGTTCGAGGATGCGCTCGGGTTCGCGCACATCGGCCTGGATGTACTCGGTGACGCCGTCGGGGGTGGAGCGCAGCAGGGCCTCCGCGTGCCGCAGCACGATCGGGTCGTTGTCCGCGTACACGATGCGGGCGTCGGAGGCGGTGCGCTGGGCGACCTGGTGGAGGTTGGGCTCGGTGGGTATCCCGGTGCCGATGTCCAGGAACTGGCGCACGCCCTGTTCGGCGAGCCAGCGGGTGGCGCGGTGCATGAACGCCCGGTTGACCCGCGCGATGTCCCGGCCGCGCGAGTCGAGCGCGAGCAGCTGCTCGGCGAGGGCCTCGTCGACCGGGTAGTTGTCCTTGCCGCCGAGGAACCAGTCGTACACCCGGGCCGGGTGGGGCTTGCTGGTGTCGATCGTCACCGCGCTGCGGTCTTGCCCGGTCATGTGCGCTCCATGGGGATGAAGGTCAGTGAACAGGTGGGGGAATCAAGGGAGTTGAGCCAGGGGCGGAAGGGAAACGGAGGGAGGGCCGGGAGGATCACGTCAGGAGGAAGTCGGCCTGGCCGGACTTGGCGCCCTGGATGAAGGCGGCGATCTCGCCGGGGGTGTAGATCAGCGCGGGGCCCTCGGGATCGGCCGACTGGCGCACCGCGACCCGGCCGTCGGCCAGCTTCATCGCCTCGAAGCAGTTGCCGCCGTTGCCGCCGCTCCACGGCTTGTGCCAGCCCTCGGCGCCGAGCAGGGCCGCGGGCATGCCGTTGTAGATGTGCCCGCCGGCCGGCCCGCCGTCGTATATGTGATCCATTCACAGCTCCTTGCGGAGATCCTTCAGGATCTCCTTCGTGCGTTGTGCAGTCGCGGCCTGAGCCGCCATGCGGTCCATGACCTCCAGGTGGGTGGCCACCTCGGGGCGCGCGTCCAGATAGACCGCGCCGGTCAGGTACTCGCTGTAGACCATGTCCGGCAGTTCGGGCACGGCGAAGCGGAAGAGCACGAAGGGCCCGTACGTCCCCGGATGGTGCCCGGAGGAGAACTCGGCGAGCTGCACGGTGACGTTCGGAAGCGTCGAGGCCTCCAGGAGGCGGTCGATCTGGTCCCGCATCACCTGCGCCGAGCCGACCGGCCGGCGCAGCACCGTCTCGTCCATGATCACCCACAGGCGCGGGGCGTCCTCGCGGGTGAGCAGCGACTGGCGCTCCATGCGCAGCGCCACGTGCCGGTCTATGTCCGCGTGGCTGGTCGCGCCGAGCGCGCCGCTGCGCATCACCTGGCGGGCGTACTCCTCGGTCTGCAGCAGGCCCGGCACGAAGTGCGGCTCGTACGACCGGATCAGCGAGGCCGCGCCCTCCAGGCTGACGTACATGCTGAACCAGTCCGGCAGGATGTCGTGGAAGCGCTGCCACCAGCCGGGCTTGTTGGCCTCCTCGGCCAGGGCGACGAAACCTTCCGCCTCGCCGTCGTCGATCCCGTACGCCCGCAGGAGCAGCACGACATAGGGGATCTTGAGGGAAACCTCGGCCATCTCCATGCGCCGGATGGTGGCCGGAGCCACCCGCAGCACCTTGGCCGCCTCCTCGCGCCGGAGACCGGCCCGCTCGCGCAGGTCCTGCAGGCGTCTGCCCAGCACGACCTGGCCCACGGTCGGGGCGGACCGGGGTTCACTCACGACAGACCTCCCCACGCGCTGTTGCGAGCAGTGTGCCACGTCGCTGCAGATAGGAGAACGGCACTCTGCATTTTTCAGAGTGCCTCTTGCCAAGTGTCCGCTGCGGGTACAAGGTAGGTCGGTGAACCAGTTCACACGCGGTGAACGTTCGCGGCCTTGGGGGAGGCGGCGTCCGGGAGCCGCTTCCCCACTGTGAGGATTCCGGTCGTGGCTCCTGGTAACGCGCTCGTCCCCCAGCTCACAGGCGCCTGCTCCGGGACCGCTGTGCGGCGGTACGCCTTCGACGTGCCGGCCCGTACCGAATCGGTCTCCCTCGCACGCCGGCGCAGCAGGGACATGCTGACCGGCTGGGGGCACCACGAGGAGCTCCACGAGACCGCGTCCCTGGTCATCTCGGAGCTCGTCACCAACGCCGTCGTGCACACCGCCGGCGACCACATACTGTGCGAACTCACCGATCTGCGGCGGGCGTTGCGGATAGCCGTCAGGGACCTGGGCTGCGGCTCGGCCGGGCCCCGCCTGTGTTACTCGCAGGACGAGGAGGAGCGCGGACGCGGGCTGCTCCTCGTGGACGCGGTGAGCAGCTCGTGGGGTTCGCACGACGCCCCGTACGGGCCCGGCCGGATCGTCTGGGCCGAGCTCGCGCACGACGGGCCGGGTCAGGCGGCCCGCCCGTGCTGAGAGAGAAGCTTCCTTGGGGACCCCGGTCCGGGCGACAGGGCCCGCGAACCGATGGGTCCGGAACCGCCGGGCCCCGTGGCCCCGTGCGCAGTGGGGGTGCGCACGGTGTGCCCGGGCCCGGCGGCTCCGCCGCTCGATCCGACGGCGGAGTACTGCTGCCCCAGGTCAGGCCCGCAGCCCTCGGCCGTGACGCGGTGGGGGTACCCGCCGTGCACGGCTTCCGGCTGCTGTCCCGGCTCCCCCGGTCCGGCTGCGTCTTCGCCTCCGCCGACTGGTGGTGGTGGATCGTGCCGGCCGGCTCCGACCACGAGCTGCCCTGGCCCCGGCCGGTGCGCTACGCGCCCGGTGCCGTGGTCCCGGACGCCGATCGCCCCCGCCTGATCAACTTCCCGGAGGGCGCGACGCCCTACACCCCGCCGATCCCGCTGTACCTGGTGGTCTGCCAGCTGACCGGCACCGCCCCGGCCTGGGCCTGAGAGCGCTTCGGCCTGGGCCTGAGAGCGCTTCCGCACGGCTCTTACGGCGGGTGCGACGGGCCGCGCGACCCTCGCGGTGCCCGTGGCTCCCAGTCGGTGGGCCAGTAGGTGGGCTCAGTCGGTGGGCAGGCCCCGCGCCGCCTCGGCCAGCGCTTCGAGGACCGGGCGGAACAGGGGGTGCCACTCCGCCCCTCTGCGTACCGCCGCGAACACCCGCCGGGTCGCCGCCGGGCCGTCCACGGGGCGGACCACCGTGTCCCCCCGCGCCATGCCGCGCAGCGCGGAACGCGGCACGAGCGCCACTCCCGCGCCCGCGCCCGCAAGGGCCACCACCGCCCGGAAGTCGTCCGAGGAGTGCACCAACTTGGGCTGGAATCCCGCCAGTTCGCACGCGAGCAGCATCACGTCGTGGCAGGGGTTGCCCGGGTAGGGCCCGATCCAGTCGTCGTCGGCGAGCGCCGAGAGCGGCACGTTCGCGCCCTGGGCCAGGGGGTGCCCGGCGGGCAGCACGGCGTCGAAGGGCTCGGCGTACAGCGGGACGCGCGCGAGCCTGCTGTCGTCCTCGCGGGGCGCGCCCCGGTACTCGACGGCCAGCGCCAGGTCCGCCTCGCCGTCCAGGACCAGGGGCAGCGCCTCGTCGCCCTCGGCGTCGCGCACCCGTACCCGGATTGAGGGGTGCGTCGCGCGCAGCCGCGTGATCGCGGGCGCGAGCACCTCGGCGATGCCGGTCGCGAAGGCGGCCACGGTGACCTCTCCGGCCGCGCCGCCCGCGTACGCCGCCAGCTCCGCCTCGGCCCGCTCCAGCTGGGCCAGGACCGCGTTGGCGTGCTCCAGGAGGATCTCGCCGGCGGCCGTGAGCCGTACGCCCTTGCCGCTGCGGGTGAGCAGGGTGTGCCCGGTCTCCTGTTCCAGGGCGGCGAGCTGCTGGGAGACGGCGGAGGGGGTCAGATACAGCGCTGCTGCCGCGGCGGTCACCGTACGGTGGTCCGCCGCGGCACGCAGGATGCGGAGCCGGCGGGGGTCGATCACCCAGCCATTGTCGCCCGCGCGCCAGGCCCTCGCGGACGCCTGCAGGCCAGGCCCCGCGGACGCTCGCGCGTCAGGACCTGGCGGACGCCCGCACGCCAGGCCATCGCGGACGCTCGCGCGTCAGGCCTTCATGGCGGCCCGGGCGTCGACGAAGGCGGCCACGGTCTTCTCGATGTCCTCGGTGGAGTGGGCGGCCGAGAGCTGGACGCGGATACGCGCCGCGCCCATCGGCACCACCGGGTAGGAGAAGCCGATCACGTACACGCCGCGCTCCAGGAGCAGCTCGGCCATGCGGGCCGCCTCGGCCGCGTCGCCGATCATGACGGGCGCGATGGGGTGCTCGCCGGGCAGGATCTCGAAGCCCTCCTCGGTCATCCGGGTGCGGAAGAGCGTGGTGTTGGCGGCGAGCTTCTCGCGCAGGTCACCGGCCGACTCCAGGAGGTCGAGGACCTTGAGCGACGCGGCCGCGATGACCGGCGCGAGGGAGTTCGAGAACAGGTACGGGCGGGACCGCTGGCGCAGCAGGGCGACGATCTCGGCGCGGGCCGCGACATAGCCGCCGGACGCGCCGCCGAGCGCCTTGCCGAGGGTGCCGGTGATGATGTCGACGCGGTCGCTCACGCCGTGCAGGGCCGGGGTGCCGGCGCCGCCGGGGCCGGTGAAGCCGACGGCGTGCGAGTCGTCGACCATGACCATGGCGTCGTAGCGGTCCGCGAGGTCGCAGATCTCCTGGAGCGGCGCGATGTAGCCGTCCATCGAGAACACGCCGTCGGTGACGATCAGCCGGCGGCGTGCGCCGGACGCCTCCTTGAGCTTGGCTTCCAGGTCCGCCATGTCGCGGTTGGCGTAGCGGAAGCGGGCCGCCTTGGACAGGCGGATGCCGTCGATGATCGAGGCGTGGTTGAGCGCGTCGGAGATGACCGCGTCCTCGGCGTCGAGCAGGGTCTCGAAGACTCCGCCGTTGGCGTCGAAGCAGGAGGAGTACAGGATCGTGTCCTCCTGGCCGAGGAACGCCGACAGGCGGGCCTCCAGCTCCTTGTGCACGTCCTGGGTGCCGCAGATGAAGCGGACCGACGCCATGCCGTAGCCCCAGCGGTCCAGGGCGTCCTTGGCGGCGGCGACCACCTCGGGGTGGTCGGCGAGGCCGAGGTAGTTGTTGGCGCAGAAGTTGAGCACGTCGCCCGAGGGCACCGAGACGGAGGCGCTCTGCGGGGTGGAGATCACGCGCTCGGGCTTGAAGAGGCCGGCTTCCTTGATCTCGTCGAGGGTCTTCTGGATGTCGTCGCGGACGTTCGCGTACATGCGGGGTGCTCCTAAGGCGGCGGGAGGCGGGAGGGGCCTGCGGGGCGGACGAGGCCCGTGGGAGGGCGGGCTCGCCCGGGACAGGCCCGCGGGAAGGCGGGCCTGCGGGAGGGGCGGAGCCCGCGTGAGGGGCTAGACGGTCCAGTCGAGGATGATCTTGCCGCTGCGGGCGGTGGCGGCCTCGTCGAACGCCGCGTCGAAGTCCTGGTAGCCGTACTTGCCGGTGATCACGGGGCTGAGGTCGAGGCCGCCTTCGAGCAGCACGGTCATCGCGTACCAGGTCTCGTACATCTCGCGCCCGTAGATGCCCTTGATGGTGATCATCGAGGTGACGATCTTCGCCCAGTCCACGGCGAACTCCTGCGCCGGCAGGCCCAGCATCGCGATGCGGCCGCCGTGCGTCATGTTCGCGACCATGTCGCGCATGGCCTCGGGACGGCCCGACATCTCCAGGCCGATGTCGAAGCCCTCCTTGAGGCCGAGCTGCTTCTGGGCGTGGGCGATGTCGTGCTCGGCCACGTTGAGCGCGAGGGTGGCGCCGGCCTTGCGGGCGATGTCCAGACGGGACTCGCTGACGTCGGTGATGACGACGCTGCGGGCGCCGGCGTGCTTGGCGACGGCCGCGGCCATGATGCCGATCGGGCCCGCGCCGGTGATCAGCACGTCCTCGCCGACCAGCGGGAACGACAGCGCGGTGTGCACGGCGTTGCCGAACGGGTCGAAGATCGCGGCGATGTCCAGGTCCACCTTGGTGCGGTGCACCCACACGTTGGAGGCGGGCAGCGCCACGTACTCGGCGAACGCGCCGTTGCGTCCCACTCCGAGCCCGACGGTCGAGCGGCACAGGTGACGGCGGCCGGCCAGGCAGTTGCGGCACTTCCCGCAGACCAGGTGGCCCTCGCCGCTGACCAGGTCGCCGACCGCGATGTCCTGCACGTCCGCGCCGATCGCGGCGACCTCGCCGACGAACTCGTGGCCGAGGATCAGCGGCGTCTTGACGGCGCCCTGCGCCCAGCCGTCCCAGGAGCGGATGTGCAGGTCGGTGCCGCAGATGCCGGTACGAAGGACCTTGATCAGCACATCGCCGGGCCCGGTCTCCGGCTCGGGTACGTCCATGAGCCACAGTCCGGGTTCGGCGTGCTGCTTGACAAGTGCCTTCATGGGCGGGGCTCCCGGCGTACGGAGAGGGCGGCCGGCCACGGATCGGGGCCGGGCGTGCGTGGTGGGGGTGGATCTGCTGATCACCAATCTGCCGAGAGCGGGGCGCCGAGTCCATCGAGGATTTCTTAAGCGGGCCAACAGCCAAGCTTCACGCGCGCCCCTCACGCCCCACACGTCTGCTCCCGTGAAGGGCTCTGCGGCCGGGGCACCGCCTACTCTCACGCGCTCGCCGCAGGCCCGGGGTCGTCCGGGCGAGGCGCGCACCCCGGGCAGGGGGAGGAACAGCCGGATGGAGCAGTCGGGCCCCGGGGGGAGAGGGAGCGGGCGGGCCGGGTTGGGGTGGGGTGGGTGAGCTGCTCGGGCGCGGGGCCCTGACCGTGAAGCCCGGTGGCGCCGAACCGGGACGGCGGGCGGCTGGACCCCGCTGAGTCGGCGGAGGGGTGGGCGGCTCGGCGCACTGGGGAGACGGGGTGGGGGGCGGTGCGGGCCGCTGAGGGCGCAGGGCCAGCGGGGCCGGTCCGTCTGACGGGGGGCCGGGGTCCGGGTCCGGAGGCCGCAAGGGCATGGCCGCCGGACGCCGACGGCACCCGGGCCCGGGCCGGCGGCGCGAGGCGGGCGACGGGTGGGGCCGCGCGAGGCGGGCGCACGGGTGGGGCCGCGCGCCGGGGGGCGTGGGGACTTGGCTCACACCAGGGCCGCGGCCTGGCGGACATCGAGGCCCATACCCTCCGCGTGGGCGCGTTCGTACGCCGCCGGGTCGAGCACCGTACGCAGCGCGGCTTCCGCGCGGCGGCGGGTCTCGGGCTCGGTCGGCATCGGCCGGAACCCGAAGCTCTCCCTCCCGGTGGAGTTCCGGTCGTACGCCCCGAGCAGCCGCGCGCCGTCCCGGCTGTCCCCGATTTCGGCCTTCACCCATGCACCGCACGGGAACTGACTGACAATCAGGGTGGGTGCGACCAGGTAGGCCTGACTCTCCAACAGACGCAGCGCCTCCCGGACACGCTCCTGCGCGTCGGCGAACTTGCCGTCCACGCAGTCGAGCCAGCCGTGCATCCCCATGACGACACCCCGGAAGAGGTCGGGCGTCAGGTGAATGAACTCACCCTCCATCACCCGTAGTTGCTCACGCGCGAGCCCGAGTCGGCCGCTGCGGCCGTAGTGCTGGACCAGGAGCAGCCGGGCCGTTCCGAGCCCCTCCCCCGGGAACTTCCGTGACTCCTCGACGACTTCCACGAGCAGCCGTTCGGCGGCCTCCTCCTCGGCCGGGGTGCCTGCCACTTCGAGCCGCACCGACGCCAACCGCCCCTTGAGTACGGGGACTTGAGCCTGCTCTCCACTCCGGGCGACGCGCCCCAACGCCCGCTCGAAGTCCGCGACCGCCTCCTCGTATCTGCCCTCGCGCGCGTGGGACTCGCCACGCGCGGAGAGGGATTCGGCGATCCCCCACGGGTCGCCGACGCGCTCGAAGAGGGCGAGCGCCTCTTCCGCGTCGGGGCCGCTGAACAGTTTCGCCCGGAGCAACAACGTGAAGGCGAGGTCCCAGGGATCGCCGTTCCGCCGCGCGTCCCGGACCATCTCGTCGACGACCCGGTCGAAGCCGGTGAACTCCCCCGTGAGGAGGCGGGCGAAGTACCAGACGGAGCCGGGCTGGCGACTGGTCTGCGGCAGCCCGGGCGGATAGGCGTCGACGACGCGGCGCAGATACGCCACGCTCTCCGGGCTGTTGATCCCCGTCTCACCCCTGCCACTGGCCGCGAACAGCATGAGCCGTACTCCGCGCCGGGCCTCCCAGAGTTCCTCGTCGGCCCACGGCGGCGGACGGTCTGTGCAGCGGTCGGCCAGGGGCACGGCACGCCGCACCGGTTCGGCGAAGGGATCGGGGCCGAGTTCGGCGACCTCACGGGACCAGGAGCCCGCGTCGGCGTGATGCCCCCGCAGCTGCCAGAACCAGGCCATGGCGAGAACGAGGCACAGCGCGTCCTGCTCGCGCCCCCGCGCGACTGCCGTACGCAGCGCGGCACTTACGTTGCCGTGCTCGACTTCGAAGCGCTCCATGACCTGGTGCTGGCGCGGGCCGCGCAGCGCGGGCTCACCGGTCCGGACGAGTTCGCGGTACGCGACGAGGTGCCGCAGCTCGGTCGCCGCGCGCTCCCCGGCCTCGTCGAGCCGTTCGGCGGCGTACTCCGCCACGGTCTCCAGAAGCCCGTAGCGCATGCCGCCCTCGCCGGCGGGCGCCGCCGTGACAAGCGATTTGTCCACGAGCGAGCCCAGAACGTCCTGGACATGGGCAGCCTCCGGGACTCCCGGCCCTGGCGCCCCCGCACCCGCAGTGGAACCCCCGCTCGGAAGTCCGGCGTCCGGCCCCTCGGGGGCTGCCCCCTCCCGGTCCACGCAGACGATCTCCGCCTCGTCGAGGGCGAACCCGCCCGCGAAGACGGCGAGACGCCGCAGGACCGCCCGCTCCGGCGGGTCGAGCAGTGCCCAGGACCAGTCCACCACCGCACGCAGGGTCTGCTGTCTCGGCTGGAGGGTCCGGCTGGTCCGGGGCCCTGTATTGAGCAACCGGAACCGGTCGTCGAGCCGGTCCGCGATCTGGCGCGGGGTGAACATCCTCAGCCGGGCGGCGGCGAGTTCGAGGGCCAGGGGCAGACCGTCGAGACGCCGGCAGATCTCCGCCACCCCGACCGGATCGTCAGCGGCGTCGAAGTCCGGGCGGGCCGCGGCACCGCGCTGCCCGAACAGACTGAGAGCGCTTTCGTGGGGCAGCGGCCCGATACCCATCACCCGCTCCCCCGGTACCCCGAGCGGCTCCCGGCTGGTGGCGAGGACGCTGACCCCCGGGCAGGCGACGAGCAGCTCTTGCACCAACTCTGCTGCCGCGCCCACGACTTGCTCGCAGTTGTCGAGCACGATCAGCATCTGGAGCCGCCCGCAGTGGGCCACCAGCTGGGCGAGCGGCCCCCTGGCCGCCGACTCGGCCGGGCCGACGAGCCGGGTCTCCCGAGCACCCAGCGCGGTGAGCACGGCCTCCGGCAGGGCCGCAGCATCCCGTACGGGTGCGAGCTCGGCGAGCCACACCCCGTCCTGCCACCGCGCGGCCACGGCATCGGCCGCCTCGACCGCGAGCCGCGTCTTGCCCGCGCCGCCCGGCCCGGTGAGCGTGACCAGCCGGGCTCGCCCCAGACCTTCATGGACCGCCCGGACATCGGATTCCCGCCCGACAAAGGAGGTGAGCCGAGCACGCAGATTGCCGGGGACCTCGGACGGCGTGGCCGACGCGGATGCCCGCGCTGGTGCAGATGCGGGTGCCGGTGTCGACGCCGGTTCCGGTGACTGCGCCGGCGGCTGTGCCGAGCCAAGCACCGGCGCCGAGACGTGTGCCGGATTTGGCGACGGCGCAGTCGCTTCGACTCGGGGCTGCCGCCCGGCGAATGCGGGTGAAGCCTGAGGGGGTGGGCCCTGAGGGATCGGACTCTGCGACGTCGGGCTCTGGGGGGCTGGACCCTGGCGGGCCGGTTCCGTGGTGTGCGGTGTGCTCGCGCGACGCGTGAGAGCGCTCTCGGTAAGCCGCACAAGCCCCGCCGCGCGCTCCCCGCGCCCCGTATGAACCCCGAGCCGCCCATGCCCCTCGGGCCGCTCATGAGGCTCAGGGTGCTCTTGAGGCTCGGGCCGCTCATGACCCTCGGGGCGCAACAGCTCGGCGTGCAGCGCCAGCAGCTCGGGGCCGGGGTTGGTGCCGAGGCGTTCTGAGAGCGCTCCCCGTATCGATGCGAAGGCGGCGAGCGCCTCCGCCGAGCGGCCTGCGGCGCGTAGCGCACGCAGGTGCAGGGCCTGGAGCGGCTCGTCGAGCGGGGCGGCGGAAGCGAGCGCGGCCAGCTCTCCGAGAGCGCTCTCGGCGCGGCCGAGTTCGACCTCTGCGGCCAGCCGATTGCGGTGGGCGTCGGCCCTGCGACGCTCGGCCCGGAACACGAGCGGGTCATCGTCGCGGGCCGGAAGGTCGGCAAGAGCGGGGCCTTGCCACAGCGCGAGCGCGTCGTCGAGGAGCCCGGCCGCGCGCTCCGCGTCTCCGACGGCGAGGGCATTCGCGCCCTCCGCCGCGAGGCGCTCGAAACGGAAGAGGTCGACCTCGTCGGCCTCGGCGGCGAGGCGGTAGCCGCCCGCCACGGATTCCACCGCGTCCCGCCCAAGTGTCCGGCGCAGGCGGCCCACCAGAGCCTGCACCGCCGCGACTTCGTCGGCGGGCGGCGCGTTGCCGTCAACCCACACCTGAGCGATCAGCGCGGACTGCGGCACCCCACGACCACCACCCGTCACGAGCGCCACGAGGAGCGCTCTCAGGCGGGCACCGCCGAGCAGCACCTCGCTTCCGTCCGGGCGCAGGGCCTGCGTCGGTCCGAGTACGCGGTAGCGAAGCATCACCCGCCCATTCTCCCCGGCCCCCGACGGCGCCCGTCCACTCCCGGAACCGGCCGCCCTGACCTCTCACGGGCCCCATGGCTACCGCCCACGCGATGCCGCTCGACCCCTTGGCTATCGTGGCCGCACCACAACGGGGGTGGCGAGGGCGTACAGCGGGGGGGGTGGGTCGGTGACGGAGGCGGGCGGGCGGCACCTGCGAGTGCCAGTCGGGGACGACGCCGGCCGCTGGGCGGCCCGAGCCAGGTGTAAGCGCGTGCTGTTCGTGGTGCACAACGTGACATCGGCTACCCGGCTCCTCGACGTGCTTCCGCTGTTCCACGACGATCTTGAGGTCCAGCTGCTGGTCACCTGCACCGGCTCGTCGGCGTTCGAGGGTGGCGTGGAGGCCCTCCTCGCCGAGATCGGGGTGCCCGTACTCCCCTGGGAGCAGGCTCTCGGGACGAAGGTCGACCTGGCGATCACGGCCAGCCTCGGCGGCCAACTGCACCGTATTGCAGGCAAGTTGATCCTGCTCTCGCACGGAGTTGGCTACAATAAAACGCTCGCCACACCGGACACCGGACACCGGACACCGGACACCGGACACCGGACGGCCGAGAGCGCTCTCGCGCCGCCACCCGTCTTCGGCCTCTCCCCCGAGTGGCTGCTGCACAACGGCATCCCCATCGCGGACGCGATGGTGCTGTCCCACCCCGAGCAGCTGGAGCGGTTGCGTACCGCATGCCCCGAGGCCGTCGCCACCGCCGTGCTCGCGGGTGACCCCTGCTTCGACCGGATGCTGGCCGCCCGCCCGTATCGAGAGCGCTTCCGGAAGGCGTTCGGGGTGCGGCGAGGCCAGCGCCTGGTGCTGCTGAACTCGACCTGGAACCCCGAGTCGCTGTTCGGCGACGGCGGCGGGGCCGACGTGTTCCCCTCCCTGCTGCCACGGCTCACCGCGGAGCTGCCCGCCGACGAGTACCGGGTCGCGGCCGTGCTGCACCCCAACATCTGGCACGGCCACGGCCCCGGACAGATCCGGGCCTGGCTGGACCGGGCCCTACGTGCGGGGCTCGTGCTGGTCGACCCCCTGCACGACTGGCGCCAGGCCCTGCTCGCGGCGGACGCGGTCATCGGCGACTACGGCTCGGTCAGCTACTACGCCGCGGCCCTCGGCGTCCCCGTCCTGCTCGGCACCGCACCCTCGGGCGGGCTCGACCCACAGTCTCCCGTGGCCCAATTCGTACGCCAGGCACCGAGGTTCGACCCGCACGCGCCGCTCGCCGACCATCTGGACGACCTGATGGCGCGCCATCGTTCTCTGCCGGGACCGGCCGGCCTCACCACCTCCGCGCCCGGCGCCTCGGCGGCACTGCTGCGCGGCCTCTTCTACCGCCTGCTCAACGCCCCCGAGCCCGAGCGCCCCGCGCTCCTGGAGCCACTGAGACTGCCCCCGTACCAACGCCCGCCCATCACAGCCCCGTTGAGGGTTCTGACGCGGGTGACGTCCGATCCGTACGAGATTCATCTGGCCCGGCACGCCGACCCCGCGTACGAGCCCGTGGGTGAGGGCCAGGTCCACATGGCCACTCATGAGGACACCCGCGATCCGGGTCAACTTGCCCTGGCTGACGTGCTGTTGCGGGATGGCGTGCTGGCCGATCCCCGCTTCGGCTCGCCGGAGCAGTGGACGGCCGAGGTGCTCGCGCGCCACCCGCACAGTTCGCTCGCCGCCTACATCACCGGCCCGCACGAGTGCACGGCACGCACCCGTACCGGCCACCTCCTCCGCCTCGTCAGCGAGCCGGACGGGCTTGACCCGGGAGCCTCGGCCTCGGCCCTTCACGCCTGGTTGACGGCGGGCCGGACCGTAGCGCAGGCAACCGAGGAGGGACTGACTGTACGCACCGACCATGTGGCCCACCGCGTGACGGTCGTGGCCACATGAACGACCTGGCATGAAGGCCCGGCATGAAGGGCCCGGCATGAAGGGCCCGGCGTGAAGGTTCCCGGATGAAGGACCCGGGCCTACTGGGAGCAAATCGGGACTACTTGGAGTCCACACGTCCCATCGGCTCGGGGGCCGCCGACAGCTCCTCGCACGCCAACTGCCAGGCCGCGTCGGCAGGGTAGAGCTGTGAGCGCAGATAGGACCAGGTCAAGTGCTGCACAACGGAGACCCGTTGGGGGTTCTCGTCCGTTGTCTCGGCGACGTCGTAGCCGGAGATGCCGCCCAAACCGTGTTCCGCGCCGAACAGGGTGAGCAGGGCCTTGGGGCCGGGGGCGAGGTGGTACGGATCGCTGTGCCACTCGGGCCCGTTGACCGTCAGGTGGGCGGAGGCGTCCTTGTCGCCGGCGACCACGAGCGTGGGGGTCGTCATGCGGGAGAAGTCCGTGGTCGCGAAGAAGGGGAAGTTCTTGGCCACTTGCTCGACCAGGGCGTCCTGGCCCCGGCCGGGCGCGGCAAGCAGAAGGCCCGCCTTGATGCGGGGGTCGGCCAGATCGACTTCCCCGCCGTCGTCCGGATCGGTGAGCCGGGCGCCGAGGAGCAGGCTCGCGGTGTGGCCGCCCATCGAGTGGCCCGCCACGGCGACCCGGTCGCGGTCCAGACGCCCGGGGAGTTGGGGCACGGCCGCCTCGATCTCGTCGAGCCGGTCGAGGATGCGCGTCATGTCCTCGGCCCGCGATCGCCAGTACAGGGGCGCGCCCGGAGTCGCGGGGTCCAGGGACAACGTGCGCGAGCTCAGATGCGTCGGCTGGATCACCACGAAGCCGTGCGCCGCCCAGTAGTTGACGAGGGGGGCGTAACCGTTCAAGGAGGAGAGGTGGTTCGAGGGACCCTGGCCGTGCGAGAGGAGGATGACCGGCAGGTTGGTTCCGGTCACCGGCGCCGAGACGCGTATTTGCAGGTCCACCCCTCGGTCGGGTGTCGGCAGCACGATCGGACCGACCGAGAGGGCGGGAGTGGGCGGCGCGATGAAGGCATTCGCCGCGTAGGCAGATGCCGAAGCCACCGTCGGTGTCGTCGGTGTCGTCGATGTAGCTGACACAGATGATGTAACTGACGCAGGTGATGCAGGTGATTTGGGTGATCCAGGTGTCGCTGTTGCTGTCGGAGTCGACTCACTCATGGTGTGCGTGTCCCCTCATGGGAATCCTGGAGCTCGGGTTATGCCCCTCGGCCATGGCTTTTCCATGGCCTTCGATGACCTCCGGCGCCCGCCGCACAGGGCTCACGGCGCAGGGGGCAGGCAGACGGACGCGTCCGGCCTCGGCTAGGCTGTAAGCGGAACATCGTTCCGTTTAATATACGGAGCGCTGTTCCGTTTAGTCAACGGCCGTAGGGAGGAGAACGCGGTGCCCAGAACGAGTCCTGCCGCCGAAGGGGCGGGCCGGAGCAAACGGGCCGACGCGCTGCGCAATCAGCAGACGCTGCTCGACGCCGCCGCCGCAGTCTTCGTCACGTCCGGCGTCGACGCGCCGATCCGCGAGATCGCGGCCAGGGCGGGCGTCGGCATGGGCACGATCTACCGCAACTTCCCGACCCGCGCCGACCTCGTGGTAGCCGTCTACCGCCACCAGGTCGACGCGTGCGCCGAGGCGGGGCCGAACCTGCTCGTCGAGGGCGGCTCCCCGTTCGCGGCCCTGCGCCAGTGGGTCGACCTCTTCGTCGACTTCCTCGTCACGAAGCACGGGCTCGCCAAGGCGATGCAGTCGGACAGCAGCGGCTTCGACGCCCTGCTCGCGTACTTCCAGGAACGCCTGGTGCCGGTGTGCGCCCGGCTGCTCGACGCGGCCGTCGACGCCGGGGAGATCCGGCCCGGCACGCAGGCGCACGAGCTGATGCGCGGCATCGGGAACCTCTGCATCGGGCGCGACAGCGACCCGCGCTACGACCCGCGCCGGCTCGTCGAGCTTCTCCTTCGCGGACTACAGCAGCCGCCGCTTTCCTGAGCCCACCGCCCACCGCCCGCCGCAGCACGAGGTCACCTTCCACCCCCCGACCGGCCGCCGGAGAGGCGCGAGACGAGAAGGCACGAGTCGGAGAGGCACGGAACCGAGAGACACGGAACCCAGAAACGCAGGGTTCACACCTCTGGCCGCTCGTCCACGCAGCGCTCGCGAAGCGCTCTCAGGTGGATCAGGTGGTAGTGGGCCTGTTCGTTCGCGAGCGCCGCGATGGCCTCGTCGATCAGCGGCACCGCGTCCACCGGCCGGCCGCTCGCCTCGAACGTCTCGGCGAGGTCCGTGAGCGTGCGAGCCGTGTTGTACGCCTCGCCGGTTTCCCGGAAGAAGGCGAGAGCGCTCTCAAGGCGGGTCTCCGCCTGGACCCACTGGCCGAGACCACGCAGGGCCCGGCCGCGATGGCGCTCCAACAGGGCGCGGGCGCGCGGCAGATCGCGGCTCCCCTCGCCATCGGCAGCGATGTCGTCGAGAACCCGGCCCGCCGCCTCGAAGCAGTCGTACGCCTCCTGGAAGCGCCACTCGCGCAGCCTCAGCAGGCCCAGGGACTCGACGGCGGTGGCGTGGCCACGGGAGTGGCCGGCCGCCTGTTCGGCGCGAGCGGCCGCGGTGAAAGCGCTCTCCGCCTCGGGCCATTGGCCGAGTTCCGTGAGGTTCAGGCCGAGCAGGGTGTGCATACGGGCGGCCTCGCGCGAGTCGGGGTCGCGGGCCTCGGCGGCCCGGACGCCCGCGCGCAGAGCGGGGAGCAGTTCGTCGTGGCAGCCCATCTTCAGCTGGACCGGCCACAGTGCCTGGTTCAGCCGGAAGACCGCGTCCGCATCGCCCAGCTGCTCGGCGGTGCGGACCGCTTGGAGGAGGTTGCCGAGTTCGTCGCGCAGCGCGGTCAGCGCCTCGCCCGCGTCCGAGTACCGCACGCCACCCGGTGCCGTCCCCTCCGTATCGCCCAGGCGCCAGCCCTGACTGAGGGCGGCTCTGCTCGCGGGTTCCGCGAAGGTGACGCACCAGCGGACGCCGTTCCGTACGGCCTGCTCCACCGCCACGAGGCCGTCCTCGCGCAGCGCCTCCGTGGCCGCGTACTCGCGGATCAGTGGTCTGATCCAGTACGTAACACCACTGCCGTTCGTGCCACCGCTGCCGTATGAACCACCGCCGCCGTACGCGCTGTTGGGAGCGCTCTCCAGCAGGTGGCTGTCGGCCAGTTCGGCCAGGACGCGTTCGGCGGAGGCCTCGTCGAGGCCGAGCGTGGCGGCGGCGAGGGGCGCCCCGATCGCGGGCCAGTCGCGCTGGGCGAGCAGCCGCAGGGCACGAGCCGCCTCGGGGGCCAGGGCCTGGATGCCGTCGGCCACCGCCGTACGGGCCGCGTCCGCGCCTGGGTCGTCCTCCTGGCGCCAGTGCTGTGCGGTGAGGCGGGCGGCGGCGGCCCGCAGCGCGAAGGGGGAACCGGCGCAGCGCGCGAGGAGGGCCGGCACGGCGGCGCGGTCGAGCGTCACGCTCCCGGCCCTGGCGACCTCGGTGAGCAGGCGCCGGGCGTCCTTGTCGGAGAGCGGTCCCACCGGGATCCCCACCGCGTCGAGGCCGGGCAGCGGGTGGCGGGCCGCCACGATGACGAACACTCCGGGCGCGGAGGTGAGTACGGGAAGGATCTGCGCGGCGGACCTGGCGTGGTCGAGGACGATCAGGAGCCGGCGGCCCGTCGCGCAGGCGCGCAGCAGCGCCTGGCGGTCGTCGCGCGTCGGCGGGATCTCCGCGGCCGGGACCCCCAACTGCTGTAGCAGGAGGCGCAGTACGGTCGACGGGTCGGCACCCGAGGCGGCGCCGGTGCCGGTGCCGCGGAGGTCGGCGTAGAGCTGTCCGTCGGGGAAGCGGCGCGCCTCGGCGCAGCCCCAGTGGATGGCGAGGGCGCTGGTGCCGATGCCCTGCGGGCCGTGCAGCACGGCGATGCGGGGCCGGCCGTCCGCCTTGCGGGAGGCTTCCCGGCTCAGCGCCCTGCGTTCGCCGTCGCGGTCGGTGAAGAAGCGGGTGGAGGCGTGCAGGGCGGGCACCCGGTCGGGGCGGCCGGGGCGTGGGGCGCTGCGGGCGAATGCCGTCCAGGCCCGGGCGAGGGCCGGGTCGTGGCGTACCGCGTCGTGCACCTGCTGGGCGATGCCGTCCAGTTCGTCGCGGCCTCGGGGGGCGCGGACCTCGCGGCCCACGATGCGGCGGACTAGTCCGCCGGCGTTCTCCCAGGCGGCTTTGCCCGCTTCATTGGCGAGACCGGAGCCGATCGCGCCGAGTACGGCGGCGACGGCCGCCGTCGATGTGGGATCCAGCATGTCCGCCCCCGATGCCCCGATGCCCCGGTTCGCCACCGTCCCGCCCACGGCGCCACGGCCGCGGTCGCCGGGCCGCGCCGGGGACGGCGGCCTGGCCCGCCGGACCGACCCTAGCAACATCCTTTGTGGCGGGCCCAGTTCACCGATGGTTGGCCGAAATCGTGCGCTGGACGCGCTCTCATCGCGCGGTGCGCGGGCGCCGATCGGGCGGTGCCCGGGTCCACCGTGCGGTGCGTCGGGGTGCCCCTCGTGCGCTGGACGCGCTCTCATTCGTGCCCCATGCGCGCGGGTGGGCGCGCTCGGCGCCGAGCGACGGGTGCTCGCGCCGCCGCCCATCACCCCGTCGCGCTCTGAACGAGCGCTGGAAGCGCTACCGGGCCGGCACCACACTGAGGTGGGCGCGGCCCCGGCGGGAGGCGGGTGGTTCGGTCTCGCGGAGCACCAGGGTCAGCCGGCGCAGGCCGAACTGCCGCAGTGTGCGCGGGGATTCACTGATCAGGCGACAGCTGGTGCGGCCGCGCTCCGGGTCGGGGTGGCGCAGGTGGCGTACCGCGCCGTCGTGGTGGACGGCGGCGTCACCGACCGCCTCGACCCAGTGCGGAAGTCCGAGACGGAAGGCGGCGTCCATGATCGGGTCGTCGGCGATCTCGCGGCGGATGTCCTGGAGCCCGGGAGCGCTCTCATCGTCGGCGTACGCCTCGGCGAACTGGGCCAGCATGGGCAGGCACCAGGCCGTCTCATGCTCGGCGAGCACGCTCGCCGCGTCCGGGTGGAACAGCACGAAGCGCAGGAAGTTGTCGTCGGGCATGGCCGTGGGGTGCGGGCCGACGGCGCCGAAGAGCGCGTCGTACGCGGGGTTGGCGTGGGCCACGCCCCAGCCGGGGTCGAGGACGACGGACGGGAACGGGAGCGCGTCCGTCATCGCGAAGTAGTCGTGGACATAGGCCCGGAGCTCGGAGTCGTCCGGCAGCCCGGGGGCCTGTGCGCTCGCGGTCGTCGTGTCGTCGGCGGCGCGCTCTCCCGCGGCCGTCTGCTGTCCGGGCCGCTCCTGGACCAGGGCGAACTGGCGCCCCACCACCGGGGCATGCGCTGCCGGAACCTTGGTCACCGAGTCCTTCGCCACCAATTCTTCCGCCATCGAGTACGCGACTCCTCTTGCTGGCCCGCGAGTGCGGCGGCCGGCCTTCGGGCCCGCCCGGGGCTCGGAGGGCGATCTTCACACCGCGTGGCGATCCTGATACCGCCAACACAATGATGTCAAGCATCGTGGCATTCCGGCCCCTCGAAGCATTGATTGCGCCACAACTGTGGCAAGTTCTGGTTGTTGTTGCCGCGACCCGCTAACCTCCGGAGCATCCACTGTTGTGCCCACCGACCTCGCATGATCTAGGAGAACTACTGGTGACGGACGGCTTCTTGGTTCCGGGACCGGCGGCCACGGGCCCCCTCGCGGCCGTCGTCGCCCGTGTGGCCGAGCTCGCCGGAAAACTCGGGACGAGCCAGGCGGACGTGTTCGACGTCGACCGGCTCTCCGAGGCATCGGGCGTTCCGGCGGACGTCGTGGGCGCCCTCCTCGACGGGCAGCCGGCCGGCGAACCCGACCTCCAGGCACGCTTCCTCCAGCGGTTCGGGCTGCTGCGCAGCACCCGGCGCAAACCCAACGGCCGCCCGCACACCCAGCAGGAGATCGCCGACGGCGCGGGCATGTCGCGCCAGCAGGCGGGCGCCCTGATCAACGGTGACCGGCGGCCGACCATGGAGCACTGTGACGCGATCCAGCGCTTCTTCGGCGTCCACGCGGGCTTTTTGACCGCCGATGACACCGACGCGCTCGGCGGCGCCCTGCTGCGCACCGAGCAGGAGCTGCTCCAGCAACTCGCGGGCCGCGAAAGGGAGGTGGCGCGCGCCGGGACGCCGGGCGGCGACGCGCTGGAGCGACTCCTCCAGGACCACGGCGTCCGCGGCATCGCGTGGCGGGCGGCCCAGCTGCCCACCGACAAGCACCGCGACAAGGTCACCGAATGGCTCGACATGCTCCTGGAGAGCGTCAAGCGGTCGGAGTCCTGATATGCCCCGCACCACCCGGTGGCGGCACCGTGCCGCGCCCATCGGCCTGCCCGGACGCCGCCGTTCGTTCATTTCAGGCCTGCGTATGATGCCGAGTTCAACGAACTCCGGCTCAATGTTGACTGGATCAATCACCTACGGCTCGGCAGGCTGCACAGTGACGGGCTGCTCGAGGAAGTGCTGCTCCATGAACGGCTGGCGGGGAGAACGGTGGGCATAGGCAAGGAGATGCGCCGGCTGTGCGGCGAGCTGGTCGCGGGCATCACGATCCCGGCCCCGGCGGAGCCGAGCGACCTGTACGCCGCCCTGTGCGAGGGCATGAGCAGGCGCCGGGGCCGCCCCGTCGAGTTCCGCATGGCGGCCTTCCCGCCCGGCACCGCCAGCGGACTCTGGCTCGACATGGCGGACCGGGATCTGGTGGTGGTCGAGGAGCGGACCACGCCCGACCACCAACTGGTCATCCTGGGACATGAGTTGTGGCACATGGACGCGGGACACGGCAGCCACCACGTGGCCGGCGCGGCGGTCGCCGCCCGGCTCCTCACCGCCGAGGGCGACCTGGGCGCGGCCGTCCGCAAGGTGGCGGCCCGAACGCGCTCTCACTTGGCGGAGGAGTCCGAGGCGGAGAGCTTCGGGCTGCTGCTCGGCAGCAAGTGCCGTCCCTGGCTGCCCGGTTCGGGCGCCTATGTCCCGGCGCACCGCGATGCGCTCGCCGGCCGGATCGAGGCCTCCCTGGGCTATCGCCGGCCGCAGGGCTGACGCGTGAGGGATCTGGACTTCTACGTCCCGGCCATGCTGCTCGCCATCGGGTTCGCCTGCCGGGTGCCCGGCATGCGCCGCACCTGGCGCGACCCGTTGCTGCGTACCGTCAACGCGCTTCTGATCGTGGCCAGTTCGGTGCTCTTCTTCGCCGCGCCGACGACGATCTCCCTGGTCAACCGCATCACCGGGATCCCCAACTTCTCCGCGCCGCTGGTCTATTCCATCCTCACCGCGTACAACGCCGCCTGCCTCGTGATGATCATCAACTGGCGGGGCGGACCCACCGCCGCCGCCCGCCGGGCGAGCCTGCGGTGCCTGGCCACGTACGCCCTGGTGATCGTTTCCCTGTTCACCCTCTTCGCTCTCGGAGACGCCTCCGAGGAACGGCTCAGGGACCTGGACACGTACTACGCGAACACCCCGTACATCCGCGAGATGATCGTCCTCTATCTGGTCGCGCACTCCATCGCTTCCCTGGTCACGACCGTGCTGTGCTGGAAGTGGTCGGTCCGGGTGCACGGCTGGCTGCGGACCGGTCTGGTGCTCGTCGTGAGCGGGTATCTGCTCAACCTGGTCTACGACGTGCTCAAGTTCGGTGCGGTGGGGGCGCGTTGGGCGGGCCACGACTGGGACTGGCTGAGCACCGACGCGGCCCCGCCGGTGGCGTCCGTCTCGGCGTTGCTCGTCGCGGCCGGCTTCATCGTCCCGCTCGTCGGCCCCCGGCTCTCGCACACACGGCAGTCCTGGTCGGCCTACCGCAAGCTGGGCCCCCTGTGGCGGGCGCTGCACGCCGGGCCGACGGTCGAGGGCGGCTCGGTGCGGATGGCGTGGTGGTCACCGGCCGAGCTGCGGCTGACCTATCGCGAGGCGGGCATCCTCGACGGGTTCCTCGCGCTCGCGCCCTACTTCGACCTGGCGCTGCACGCCGCCGCCAAGTCGGCGGCCATCGAAGCCGGAGCCGACCCCCGGCGGGCCAAGGCGGTCGCCGACGCGGCCATGATCGCCGCCGCTCTCACGGCGCGGGCGCGCGACCCCGAGTGTCTGGCGTCGCGCGAGGAGCGGGCGGAGACCCCGTCCGCCATCGAACGGGCCCGGGACCTCGTCCTGGTGGCCGAGGCGTTCCGCACTTCACCCATCGTCGAAGCAGCCCGCCGCGACCCGGCACGGGCCGGAAGCAAGCAGCCATGAACACATCGGACCCGACGTCCTCGGAGCGCTCTCAGAGACCCGGCGGACCCGGCGCGGACCCGGCGCGAAAAGGCCGGGCCGTGATCGTGGGAGGCGGCCTCGCGGGCATGCTGGCGGCTGCCGCCCTCGGCGGACACTGCGCCGAGATCACCGTGATCGAGCAGGACACGCTGCCCGCCGGCCCGGAGCCGCGCAGGCAACTCCCCCAGGCCCGGCACGGCCACATGCTCTGGTGCGGCGGGGCCGAGGCGATGGAACGTCTGGTGCCCGGCGTCCTGGAGAGCTGGCAGGCCTTCGGAGCCCGCCGGATACCCCTCACCTCCGGGATGATCGGCCTGGCGTCGCAGGGCTGGTTCCGGCGCTGGCGCGACTCCCACTATCTGATCTCCTGCGGCCGCGACCTCCTGGACTGGGTGGTACGCGAACGGGTCACCGCCCGCCCCGGTGTGAGCGTTCTCCAGCGGACCAGGGTGCTGTCCCTGACCGGCACCCGGGGCCGGGTCACCGGCGTCCGGGTGCGCGGGGAGGACGGAGTCGAGCGGGTGGTCGGGGCCGACCTCGTCGTCGACGCCGCCGGCCGTGGCTCGCACGCCCAGCGCTGGCTCACCGACCTCGGCGTGCCCGTCGCAAAGGAGGAAGTGGTCGACGCGGGCACGGTCTACGCGAGCCGGCTGTACCGCTCACCGGCCGGCGAGGCCCCCTTCCCCGTGGTGAGCGTGCAGGCCGATGTGCACGCCCCGCCCGGACGCACGGCGGTTCTGCTGCCGATCGAGAACGGCCAATGGCTGATCACGCTCTCCGGCACCCGGGGCGGCCGCCCCACCGGGGACGCCGAGGCCTTCGTGTCCTTCGCGGGGGCCGCCCGGCATCCGGTGGTGGCCGAACTCATCGCCGGGGCGCGGCCGTTGAGCGAGGTGAGCGTCTACGCCAACACCGCCAACCGGCGTCGGTACTTCGAGCACGTCGGCCGCTGGCCCGAGGGGTTCACCGCCATCGGTGACGCGGTCGCCGTGTCGAACCCGGTGTACGGACACGGCATGTCGGTGGCCGCGCTCAGCGCGCTCGCCCTGCGCGAGGTGGTCGAGGAGCGGGGGTTCTCGGCGCGGGGCCTCGCGCGCCGGATCCAGCGGGCGGTGGCCCGTCCGGTCGCCATGGCGTGGACGCTGTCGGCGGGGCAGGACGCCTTCTATCCCGGGGCCACGGCCCGCCCGCCCGGGCCCGCCGAACGCCTGCTGTCCCGCTACGTGGACCGGCTCACGCTCACCTCGACCGGCAACTACGCGGTGGCCACCGCCCTCACCGAGGTCATGACGCTGTCGGGCCCCGCCACCGGCCTGGTGCGTCCGCGCGTTCTGCTGGGCGCGCTGGCCGGCCCCGGCAAGCCGCAGCTGACGGACCCTCCGCTGACGGAGCGTGAACTCGCCCTCGTACAAAGCCCGCAGAAGACCCCTTAGGCCCCCATCACGCATGCGCAGCAAGGTCCGGCCGATTTGGGCCGGGTGTCAATGCTTCCATAGGATCCGGCGATGATCACCAGAAAACGGCTGGCGGCCGGAGCGTGCGTACTGGTCGCCGCTTTCGCCACCGGCATCCTCCCGGCCGCGGGCACGGCCGCCGCGGCCGCGCAGCCCGACGGGCAGCCCGCCCAGGTCGCGCCCAAGGTCGACCTCGTCCTCGACGTCTCCGGTTCGATGCGAACGGCCGACATCGACGGCAAGTCGCGGATGGCCGCCGCCAAGCAGGCGTTCAACGAGGTCCTCGACGCGGTCCCGCAGGAGGTCCAGCTCGGGATACGGACCCTGGGGGCCAACTACCCGGGCGAGGACCGCAAGGTGGGCTGCAAGGACACCCGCGCGCTCTACCCGGTCGGCCCGCTGAACCGCACCGAGGCGAAGACCGCCGTCGCCACCCTCGCGCCCACCGGCTGGACCCCGATCGGCCCGGCACTGCAGGGCGCGGCCGAGGACCTCAAGGGCGGTGACGCCACCCGCCGGATCGTGCTCATCACCGACGGCGAGGACACCTGCCAGCCGCTCGACCCGTGCGAGGTGGCCCGCGACATCGCCGCTCAGGGCATCCACCTCACCATCGACACGCTCGGCCTGATCCCGGACGCCAAGACCCGCGAGCAGCTCACCTGTATCGCCGAGGCCACCGGCGGCACCTACACCTCGGTGCAGCACACCGATCAACTCTCCGGCAAGGTGAAGCAGTTGGTGGACCGGGCGGCGGACCCCGTCGCCGTGCCCGTCGCCACGACCGGCACCGCGAGCTGTGAGAGCGCTCCCCAGCTCAAGCCCGGCTTGTACACGGACCGCGAGAAGTTCGCCGAGCACCGCTCGTACAAGGTGGACGTGCTGCCCGGCCAGGAGCTGCGCGCCTCGGCCAGCATCGGCATGGACCGGCAGACCAACCCGGACTACGGCGTACTGCTGCGGGCGGTGACCGCGCACGGCCGCGAGATCGTGCGCGGCTCGGAGGCGGGCGACGGCCGTACGGACCTGATCTCCACGGGTCTGCGCTACCCCAAGGCCCCCGCCGAGGAGAAGGACGACAAGACCCCCGAGACGGTCTGCCTCCAGGTCTCCAACTCCTTCTCCGCGGGACCCGGCGTCAAGACCGACCCGGGTCTGCCGGTCGAACTCGCCATCGACGTGGTGGACGGCCCCGACCAGGCGTCCGACGTGGCCTCCTTCGGCCTCGGCCGGGGCTGGTGGCTGCTCGGCGCGCTCACCCTGACCGGGCTCGTCGCGGGCCTGGTGTGGGGCTGGATCTCGCGCTGGCGGATCGCGGTCTGGCGGACCAACTGATGCCGAACACCACATCTCACACCGGGGGCCAACTGATGCGTACGGTACGGAAGTTGGCAGTCCTCGCGCTGGCCGGCGCGGCGCTGTTCGGCGGGGCGCCGGCCGCGCTCGCCGACTCGCCCTCGCCGAGCCCCTCCGCGTCCAAGGGCGACGCGGCGCCCACCGAGGCCGGTACCGCTTTCCGCACCGCCGTCGCCGTGCGCCAGGGGCAGCAGGCCACGGCGTCCGCGTCGAGCGGCGACTACCTGTACTGGATGTTCCCCGCCGACGCCGGGCAGCGCCCCACCGTCACCGCGAAGGTCACGCTCCCCGAGGCCGCCTCCCGGCACGGCGCCTCCACCTGGCGCCTCGACGTGTACGACGGGCTGCGCCGCCGCCAGCCGTGCATGTACGGGATGCAGTCCCGGTCCGCGGACCAGGACGCGGGCGCCGTGGAACTGTCCTGCACCCTGCGCCCGACCGTCGCCTGGGCCGACACCTGGTCCACCGATCCGCTGCCGGGCACCTACTACATCCGGCTCACGGCGGTCTCGCTGCCCGACGCGGACCGGGGCCTGCCGTTCAAGGCGGAGGTCGAGCCGACCGTCCTGGACACCGGCGGCGCCCACGCCGTGGACGGCAAGCTCGCCACCCCGCTCGGCGCGAAGCCCTCGGTCGAGCCGGACGGCGGGTGGGCCTCCGGCTGGTGGACCGACCGCTGGCTGTGGACCATCGCGGGCGGCCTGCTCGCCGCGCTCGCGGGCGTCGGCGGCTACAACCTGACCCGTGGCCGCGGCCGGCCGTCCCGGGTGCCACGGGGGGCGTGAGGAGCAGCGCCCTGGAGGGGGTCGCCGGAGAGGGACGTCCTGAGGGGGAGGCTGCGAGAGCGCTCCCGGTCCCACTCGGCGATCCCCGCCCCGGGGGTCCCCGCCTGGCGTGAGAGGGGCTGGACCGAGAGCGCTCCCGGCCTCGCGCAGGGACCGCTGCCTCGGATCCCTCGCCGGAGCCGAGAGCGCTCTCAGCCGCCCCGCCCCCCGACACCGCCCCCTCGGCCCCCAAGCCGGAGGCGAGAGCGCTCTCAGCCGCCCCGCCCCCGACACGGCCCTCCCCACCCCGACAGCGCCCTGCCCGCCCTCCCCACCCCGGGGACGGCGGGCAGGGTGCGTTTCCGGGGGTGCCGGTCACCCCCGGGGCAGCCCATCCGTACGAGACTCGGGGGTACGCGGTGCCCCGATCGAGACTCGGAGTCCGCGACCGAGCGCCACCACCGCCGCGAAGGAGTTCACCGTGTCCTCAGCTTCCAGCACGCCCGCCGTCGCCGTACTCGGCACCGGGATCATGGGGTCCGGGATGACCCGCAGCCTGCTGCGCGCCGGGCTCGCCGTCCGGGTCTGGAACCGGACCGAGGCCAAGGCCCGGGCGCTGGCCGGCGACGGGGCCGCCGTACACACGGACGCCGCCGAGGCGGTGCGCGGCGCGGACGTCGTGCTGACCGCGCTGAACGACGGGCCGTCCGTGTCCGCCGCCCTCGACGCCGCCGCCGAGGGCCTGCGCCCCGGCCAGCTGTGGCTCCAGACCTCCACCGTCGGCCCGGACGCCACGCTCGAACTGGCTGCGCGGGCAACCGAGTTGGGGGTGACGTACTACGACTCCCCCGTCCTCGGCACCAAGGCGCCCGCCGAGGAGGGCAAGCTGACCGTCTTCGTCTCCGGCGCGCCCGACGGACGCGAGCGCCTCGCGCCGGTCCTCGACGCGATCGGGCAGCGGACCGTATGGGTGAGCCCCGAGCCGGGCGGGGCATCCCGTCTCAAGCTGGTCGCGAACACCTGGGTGATCAATCTGGTCGGCGCGATCGCCGAGTGCCTCGGGCTCGCGGAGGGGCTCCAGGTGGACCCGCGCCTGTTCCTGGACGCCATGGCGGGCGGCCCCCTGGACACCGGCTATCTGCACGCGAAGTCCGCCGCGCTCCTCACGGGCGATCTCACCCCCAGCTTCGCCCTGTCCACCGCTCTCAAGGACACCCGGCTGATCCTGGACGCGGCCGAACAGGCGGGGGTACGGCTCGACTTGACCGAGGCGTCGGCCGAGCGGTTCGCCCGGGCCGAGGCGGCCGGGCACGGCGCCGAGGACATGATCGCCACGTACTACGCGGGCCGCACCGAGGGGTGACCGGCCGCGCCGGGGCGGGCGCCCGAAACTCCGGCGAGAAGGGCGCGGGCGGTTCGATAGCATGGCCCTGCCCATCGGGCGGGGGTGTCACCAGGTGTGATCCTCCGGGTGGGCCTCCCTACCTGGGTTCGCCGCGGCCGCGCCGCGGTGCCGCACGTACGAACATAAGGAGCATCCGAGGATGTCTCGACACCTGATCACCAGCGCGCTGCCGTACATCAACGGGATCAAGCACCTGGGCAACATGGTCGGGTCGATGCTCCCCGCGGACGTCTACTCCCGCTACCTGCGCCAGCGCGGCCACGACGTCCTGTACATCTGCGCCACCGACGAGCACGGCACGCCGGCCGAGCTGGCCGCCAAGGAGGCGGGGCTCTCCGTCGCCGAGTTCTGCGCCCAGTCGCACGACACTCAGAAAGCGATCTACGACGGCTTCCAGCTGGCCTTCGACTACTTCGGCCGCAGCTCCTCGCAGCAGAACGTGGAGATCACCCAGCACTTCGCGCGGAAGCTGAAGGAGAACGGGTTCATCGAGGAGCGGGCGATCCGCCAGGTCTTCTCGGTCGCCGACGACCGGTTCCTGCCGGACCGCTACATCGTGGGCACCTGCCCGCACTGCGGCTACGACAAGGCGCGCGGCGACCAGTGCGAGAACTGCACCCGCGTCCTGGACCCGACCGACCTGCTGGAAGCGCGTTCCGCGATCAGCGGCAGCAGTGACCTGGAGGTCCGCGAGACCCGGCACCTCTTCCTGCTCCAGTCCAAGCTCCAGGGCGAGGTCGAGGAGTGGATCGACCGGGTCGGCGGGGAGTGGCCGCAGCTCGCGTCGTCCATCGCCCGCAAGTGGCTGACCGAGGGGCTGCACGACCGCTCGATCACCCGTGACCTGGAGTGGGGCGTGCCGGTCCCGGCCGACACCTGGCCGGAGCTCGCCGCCGACGGCAAGGTCTTCTACGTCTGGTTCGACGCCCCGATCGAGTACATCGGCGCGACGAAGGAGTGGGCGGACCTCGACCCGGCGAACCGCGACTGGAAGTCGTGGTGGTACGAGCCCGAGGGCGCGGCGGACGTCCGGTACACCGAGTTCATGGGCAAGGACAACGTCCCGTTCCACACGGTGATGTTCCCCGCGACCGAGCTGGGCGTGCGCGAGCCGTGGAAGAAGGTCGACTACGTCAAGGCCTTCAACTGGCTGAACTACTACGGCGGCAAGTTCTCCACCTCGCAGCGGCGCGGTGTCTTCACGCACGACGCCCTGGAGATCCTGCCCGCCGACTACTGGCGCTACTTCATGATGGCGAACGCCCCGGAGTCCGACGACACGTCGTTCACCTGGGAGCACTTCACGGCGACCGTCAACAAGGACCTCGCGGACACGCTGGGCAACTTCGTGAACCGCGTTCTGTCGTTCTCGCGCAAGCGCTTCGGCGACGACGTGCCGGCGGGCGCCGCGGCCGGTCCCGCCGAGGCGAAGCTGGGCGAGGAGATCGCCGGGCTGCTCGCCGAGTACGAGGGCCACATGGAAGCGCTCCAGTTCCGCAAGGCGGCCGCCTCGCTGCGGGCGCTGTGGTCGGCCGGCAACTCCTACCTGGAGGAGAAGGCGCCCTGGCTGGAGATCAAGACCGACCCGGAGGCCGCCGCGCTCACGCTGCGCACGGCGATGAACCTGATCCACCTGTACTCGGTGGTCTCCGAGCCGTTCATCCCGGCCTCGGCGAAGGCGATGCGCTCCGCGTTCGCGCTCTCCGGTGACACGGCCACCTGGGTCACCCCGGAGCAGGCCAGGGCCCTGGACACGGTGCCGGCCGGTACGGCCTTCACCGTGCCGCCCGTTCTCTTCGCGAAGATCACGGACGAGGACCTGGAGTCCTACCGAGAGCGCTTCGGCGGCGCCGACGAGGCGTGACGCACCCCCGAGGGGCCCCCGTCCGGTGTGGACGGGGGCCCCTCGGTCGTGTGCCGGTACGGGTCAGACGGTGAGCAGCGCCGGGTCGCTCACGCCCGTCGCGCCGGTCTCGACGTGTCCGGCGAACCGGCGCAGGAACGTGGTGTCGGCGTCGGAGGTCACCGACACGTCGTACCAGCTCTTGCCGGCGCGCAGGTCGACGGTGAACTTGACGGTGGCTCCCGCTGCCACCGTGAAGCTCGCCGTCGCTCCCCCGTAGGCCGCCGCGTTCGCCACCTTCAGGTGGACGGTGGCGCTGCCCGCGTTGGTCATGGTCAGGTCGAGGTTGCCGGTGCCCGCGTTGTGCCGGGCGGTGACCTCGGGGCCGGCCGTCTTGCCGGGGCCCTGGAAGGTGCGCAGGAAGCCGTTGGGCCCGAAGACGCTCAGGTTGGTGGCCCCGCTCGAGTAGGTCGTGTTCCAGGCGTCGGAGATCGTCTTGCCCGCCTCGGTGGTGTACGTCCAGGGGCCGTCCGTACGGTTGGCCGAGGTGACGAGGAACTGCGCGCCGGCCGAGGCTCCCCCGCCGAAGGTGAGCGTGAACTTGCCGGTGCTCACGTTCGCCGCGCCGTCCACGAACGGCGCGTAGCGCAGCGGCCTGGTCGGCCGGGTGCCCCGTTCCTGCTTGGGCAGGGTGCCGGTGGCGGGCGGCACCGGCACGAAGTCGGGGTGCCGGTTGTGGTCCGGCGGGATGTACGCCGTCGTCGAAGGCAGGCCGGGCGCCGAGGAGTTGGTGCGGCTGAAGTCGAACGCCGAGGTCAGGTCGCCGCAGATCGCGCGGCGCCAGGGCGAGATGTTGGGCTCCTGCACACCGAAGCGGCGCTCCATGAACCGGATGATCGAGGTGTGGTCGAAGGTCTCGGAGCAGGTGTAGCCGCCGGTGCTCCACGGCGAGACGACGAGCATGGGCACCCGCTGGCCTAGCCCGTAGGGCCCTGCGGCGTAGCTTGCATTGCCCGGGAAGTAGTCGGGCCCGGTCGCGACCGTCGAGAGGCCCTGGTTGGCGTTGGCGGGCACATAGGGCGGGACCACATGGTCGAAGAAGCCGTCGTTCTCGTCATAGGTGATGAACAGCGCGGTCTTGGCCCACACCGCCGGGTTGGAGGTCAGCGCGTCCAGGACCTGCGAGATGTACCAAGCGCCGTAGTTCGCGGGCCAGTTGGGGTGCTCCGTGAAGGCCTCGGGGGCGGCGATCCAGGAGACCTTGGGCAGGGTGCCGGCCTTGACGTCGGCCTTGAGGATGTCGAAGAAGCCGTCGCCGTTCTTGGCGCTGGTGCCGGTGCGCGCCTTGTCGTAAAGGGGGTCGCCCGGCTTGGCGTTGCGGTAACTGTTGAAGTAGAGCAGGGAGTTGTCGCCGTAGTTGCCCCGGTAGGCGTCGTTGATCCAGCCCCAGCCGCCGGCCGCGTCCAGGCCGTCGCCGGTGTCCTGGTAGATCTTCCAGGAGACGCCCGCCTTCTCCAGACGCTCGGGGTATGTGGTCCAGCCATACCCCTTCTCGTCGTTGCCCAGGACCGGGCCGCCACCGGTGTTGTCATTGCCCGTGTAGCCGGTCCACATGTAGTAGCGGTTCGGGTCGGTGGAGCCGATGAACGAACAGTGGTAGGCGTCGCAGATGGTGAAGGAGTCGGCGAGCGCGTAGTGGAAGGGGATGTCCTCGCGCGTGAGGTACGCCATCGTGGTGGACGTCTTCGCGGGGATCCACTGGTCGTACTTGCCGTTGTTGAACGCCTTGTGGCTGCCGGTCCAGTCGTGGTTCAGGTCCTGGATGAACTGGAGGCCGAGCTTGTCCGCCTTGGGCCGGAACGGCAGCACCTCCTTGCCCGCGCCGACCTGGTGGAACACCGACTTGCCGCTGGGCAGTGTGACGGGCCGCGGGTCGCCGTAACCCCGAACGCCCTTGAGGGAACCGAAGTAGTGGTCGAACGAACGGTTCTCCTGCATCAGGACGACGATGTGCTCGACGTCCTGGATGGTGCCGGTGCTGCCCGCGGCCGGGATGGCGGCGGCCCGCGCGATGCTCTGTGAGAGCGCGGCGAAGGCGGCGGTGCCGCCCGCGAGCTGCATGAACCGGCGCCGGTTGAGTTCAGCCATGAGTGGGGGCCTCTGCAAGCGTGAGGGAACAGGGGGGCGAGAGGGGTGTATCAAGAACACCCAGGGCCGCGAAAGACCCCATGTCGTCACTGTGACGTTCCGCGGTACGGGAAACGAACAGGAACCCCGTCCGCGGCACCCCGCCCCAGGCAGGTGGCATACCCGCGCTTTTCACTCGAACCGACCCGCTCGAACTGAGCCGCTCGAACCGACCCGCTCGAACCGTTCGGCTCGCGGCATCCCGCTGATGCCATCCCGCTCAGTCCATCCCGCTCATGCCATCCAGAAGAAGACCGCGGTCATGCGTTTGTCGTCGATGGTGCTGCCGCAGTAGCCGGTGGCGCTGTGCATGGTGTTCGCGGTGTAGAGCAGCAGCCGGTTGTAGCGGTGCGCGACCCGTACGTCCTCGGTGAAGGAGTCCGGGGGCACGAACCGCGTGCCGAGCGCTTCCACCAGATTGTTGTGCGGCGCGATGACCATGTTGCCGCCGAGTACGCCGCCGGGCAGGCTCTGCCGGTAGAAGCTGGTGCCGCAGTCCTTGGGTGCTTCCGGGTTGAGGTAGAGGACTGCCGCGAATCGGCACAGCGCCCGCGAGTCGGTGTGCGGACGTGGCTCGCTCTCGCCGGCACCGACGACCTGAACGCAGTTGTGGTTGAGGGTGGCGCCGCCGGGGGCGGTGGCCTGCCAGAGTTCCTTGGCGCCGGTGTGCTGTCTGACCAGGCGCTCCACCCGGGCGAGCTCGGCGGGCGCGAGTCCGGGCATGGTGCGAAGTCCGGGCCAGGACTCGGGCTTGTGCGGATATCCCTCGACCCAGTCGTCCTTGGCGACACAACGCGCGCGCACTTCGTCGATGTTGGGCAGCACATCGTCCAACACCCAGTAATCCCGGCCAAGTTTGGGCTTGCGATAAGGAAGGACCGGGAGCGCCGGACGATTGGGGGGCATGCGGCCGACCCTACTGACAGGCCACCTGCGGCTCTCCACCGAAGAGGTCAACCTTTCGCCAATACAGAGGAATTGGGAAGGGCGGGATTTCGGGCGCGGGCTCGCAAATGTCCGGAGCGCGATTACGCGGAAAGAAAGGGGAGGGCAAGAGCGGTCCATGGGCGGGTAAGGGATCGCCCCGCATTTCACCAGGTGGCGGCTACACGCACCCGCGGAGGACTTTGCGCCGGCACGGGACGGCAAGAGCGCTCCCGGGCTTCACAGCGCATCCGCCACACGGGTCGCTGAACGTCCACCGGCCGCCGTCCGAGAGCGCTCCCGGCCGTCACGGCCCAGCCGCCACGGCCCGGGCGTCACGGCCCGGCCGTCACGGTCCCGGTCGACACGGTCCCGGTCGACACACGGACTGCGGGGCACCCGCCGCCCGGCCGGGGGTGATGCCTCGCGTTCGCGTCGGGGCCGCCCAGCGGGGCCCCTCGCGGCCGGTAAACGACCCCGGCGCCCGCGCCCGGCGCACGGGGCCTCCTGGGGCCTCCGGGCTGGGATTAGGCTCGTGGGCGATATGGACGACCAATCGACTCCCCGCGGGCGGCCCGCCCCGCTCGCGCCCAAGGCGGACAAGGACACCGTCCGCCGCCACAACCTGAGCCTGGTGCTGCGGGCCGTGCACGACGAGAGCGCTCTCAGCCGGGCCGGCGCCGCCGCCCGTACCGGCCTGACCAGGGCGGCGGTGTCCTCGCTCGCCGATCAGCTGATCCGGGGCGGGTTCCTCACCGAGTCCGGCAAGTCGTTCAGCGGGCAGGCCGGGCGGCCGGGCACCATGCTGACGCCGGCCCGCACCGGCCCCGCCGGGGCGGGGGTCGAGGTCAACGTCGACTATGTCTCGGTCTGCGTGGTCGACCTGGCGGGCACCGACCGGGTGCGCCTGACCGAGCACCTGGACAACCGGCGCGAGCCGCCGGCCGACGTCCTGGAGCGGGCGGCCCGGATCGCCGCCCGCGCCCTGGAGTCGGCCGCCGAGCAGGGACTGCACCCGGTCGGCGCGGAGCTCGCCCTGCCCGGTCTCGTCTCCCAGGGAGCCGTGCGCCAGGCACCCAACCTGGGCTGGAACCAGGTCGAGGCCGAGGAGCTGTTCAGCCGGGGGCTCGGCGGGCTGCGGCCCAACTTCCCCACTCTGCCGGTCACTTCGGACAACGAGGCCAATGTGGCGGCCCTCGCCGAGCTGTGGTTCGGCACTCCGGGCGAGCGGGTGGCGCACTTCCTGTATCTGACCGGGGAGATCGGCGTGGGCGGGGCGCTGGTCGTCGGCGGTGAACTGCTGCGCGGCGCCCACGGCTTCGCCGGGGAGATCGGGCACACGGTGGTGGACCCCCAGGGCCCCGCGTGCCGCTGCGGCTCCCAGGGCTGCCTGGAGCAGTACGCGGGCCAGCTGGCGCTGCTGCGCGGCGCGGGCCTGGACGAGAACGCCGGGGTGCCGGGCGTCGCCGAGCTCGAACGCCGGGCCCGGGCGGGCGACGAGAGCGCTCTCGGCGCGCTCGACGAGGCGGGCCGCACCCTGGGCGTCGTCCTGTCCGGCGCGGTCAACCTCTTCGACCCGGAGGCGGTGGTGCTCGGCGGCATCTACCGCACCCTGATGCCCTGGCTCGCGCCCGCCGCCGACCGCGAGCTGACCCGCCGGGCCGTGTCCGGCCTCTGGCCCCCCGGCAACGGCCGGCTGCGCGCCTCCTCGCTCGCCGGGGACGCGGCCCGGGGCGCGGCGGCCCGCGTCGTACGCGGGGTCCTCGCCGACCCGCTGGCGTACGAGTAGCCGGGGCAGCCAGTCGCCCCTCCGGAGGGCGGGCAGCCAGGGCAGAGACGCCCCGGCGGGCGGGCAGCCAGGGCAGAGACGCCCCGGCGGGCGGGTAGTCAGGGCAGTGGTGACCCGGCGGGCGGGTAGCGACGGCAGTGGTATCCCGCCGCCGTACGGATAGCCAGGGAAGTAGTGCCCCGGCGGGCGGACCGGCCCGGGAGGGGTCAGTGGTGGCTGTCGCCGCCCCGGTGGAGTTCCAGGTACTCCTGCGCCGTCGGCTTGGGGATCTGGCTCTCGGGTCCGTACATGGCCTTCGCGAGGCGCGCCCGCAGCCGGTCGGAGCGACGGGGCCGGCGCGTCACGCCGTTGGCGTCCACGGCGGGCCCCAACGCGTAGGGGGGCGGCTGCTCGTGGGCGGTGAGCGTGTGCAACTCGGCCTGGGTGAGCGGGTCGTGGACCTCCACGTACTCGCCGTGCGGCAGGCGCTTCACGATCCCCGACTCGCGTCCGTGCAGGACCTTGTCGCGGTCTCGGCGCTGAAGTCCCAGACAGAACCGCTTGGTGACGACGAAGGCGAGGGCAGGCACCACGAAGAATCCGACCCGCACGAACCAGGTGATGGCGTTGATGGACACCTGGAAGTGGGTGGCCCAGAGGTCGTTGCCGCCGCCGACGAGCAGTACCGCGTACAGCGCCAGCCAGGCGACGCCGATCGCGGTGCGGACGGGGGCGTTGCGCGGCCGGTCCGCGAGGTGGTGCTCGCGTCTGTCGCCCGTGATCCACGCCTCGATGAACGGGTAGACCCCGATCGCCAGCATGATCAGCGGGAAGAGCAGGAACGGGATGAGGACGCCGAGTTGGAGGGTGTGGCCCCAGGCGTTGATCTCCCAGCCGGGCATGACCCGGATCAGGCCCTCGGAGAAGCCGAGGTAGAAGTCCGGCTGGGCTCCCGTCGAGACCAGGTCGGGACGGTAGGGGCCGATCGCCCACAGCGGGTTGATGGTGGCGACCGCACCCATCACCGCGAGCACTCCGAACACCAGGAAGAAGAAGCCGCCGGCCTTGGCCATGTAGACGGGCAGGAACGGCGCTCCCACCACGTTCCGCTCGGTCCTCCCGGGCCCGGCGAACTGGGTGTGTTTGTGGTGGAAGACCAGGATCAGATGGACCACGACCAGGCCGAGCATGATGCCGGGAAGCAGCAGGACGTGCACCGGGTAGAGCCGCGAGATGATGTCGTGCCCCGGGAACTCGCCGCCGAAGAGGAAGAACGAGAGATACGTCCCGATCACCGGGATGGACAGGATCGCGCCCTGGGCGAAGCGGATGCCGGTGCCGGAGAGCATGTCGTCGGGGAGCGAGTAGCCGGTGAGCCCGGTGATCAGGGCCAGCATCAGGATCGTCCAGCCGAACAGCCAGTTGACCTCGCGGGGCTTGCGGAACGCGCCGGTGAAGAACACCCGCATCATGTGCGCGAGCAGCCCGGCGACGAAGACGATCGCCGCCCAGTGGTGGATCTGCCGGATGAGCAGTCCCCCGCGCACGTCGAGACTGATGTTCACGGCCGACTCGTAGGCGCGGGTCATGCGGACGCCGTTCAGCGGCACGTACGAGCCGTGGTAGACGACCTCGACACCGCTCGGCTCGAAGAACAGCGTCAGATAGGCGCCGGTCAGGATGAGGATGAGGAAGCTGTAGAGGCAGATCTCGCCGAACATGAACGACCAGTGGTCCGGAAAGATCTTGCGCAGGTTGGCCTTCGCCAGCGCGTGGAGGCCGAGGCGGCCGTCGGCCCAGTCCGCGAGCCGCTCACCCTTCCCCGTCTCGGGCGGCCGTCCGCCGGCTCGGGTGCGCTCGATGCGTCCGCTCATGCGTCTCCCCCTCAGGCGGATACCAGGGTAGGCACAGGAGCCTCCGGGACCAACAGCCTTACTGGTAAAGGAACATGATCAGCCGTCAGGTTCTTCGGTTCGGGGTCCGGGCGCCAAGGCGGGCGGGCCGCCGGGCGCCGGTGGGAACCCGGGGAAACCGGCCGGGCCGAGCCATCGGGGCCGAATCCGGCCGGGGACCGTGACCATCCGTCGCACCCCTCACTCGCGCCCCAACCGCACCACCCTCCAGGGGTGGTAAGGCGCCGTCATACCGCCTCCAACCAGCCAGGTTTACTTATTACTTGACTCAAGATGACTGCCACTGTTGAATTTGTGGAGTCGCAAAGTGAGCCGAGGAGGCAGGACACGATGGGGGACGACAGCACCGCCGGAATCATCCTGGCGGGCGGCCGGGGGGAACGGGCGAAGCCCATAACCCTGCAGTCCGCCGACTACATCCGCAGCAAGGCGCTCATTCCGTTCGCCGGCAAGCCGCTCATCGAGTGGATCGTCGAGGCCTGCCGCGAACAGGGCATCCGCCGCTTCTACGTGGTGGCCCAGGGCATGGAGAACCGCAGCCAGATCAAGCTCGTACTCGGACACGGGGAGCGGTACGGGGTCGAGATCAACTACTCGCGGTCCCGGTTCGACCAGTACAACGTCGGTTCGGGCGCCGCCACTTTGCACAATCTGGAGCAGTGGGACCTCACAGGCCCCGCGCTCGTCATGCCGGTCGACTCGCTGTTCGACTTCTCGCTCGACCGGCTGCTCGCCACCCACACCGCGACCGACGCGCTCGTCACCGTCGCGGCCGTCACCCGCACCCCGCAGGAGACCGCGGGCAAGTACGGCGTCATGCGCACCACCGACCAGGGCCTGATCTCCGGCTTCGTGGAGAAGCCGCGGCTCCAGCTCATCGAGCACCTCTTCCCCGAGGCGCTCACCACTCCCGAGGCGCGCACGATCGCCACCAGCGCCGGCATGTACCTCATCGACTGCGGCAGGCTCCGACTCGCCGCCCGCAACCCGGAGTTGATCCGGCTGGCGCAGCAACGCCTCGACTGGGGAGCCGACTTGCTGCCCTGGCTGGTCGGACACGATCTGCCGGTGGCCGTCGGGCGGATCGGCCGGCTCGGCGACCTCGGCAGCATCGGGGACTACCTCACCACCCTGGGCGAGGTGCTCACCGGCGAGTACCCGCAGATGAACCGCGCGATGGAGAGCCCGCTCAGCGTGGAGCCCCGGTACTGGATCCACGAGTCCAGTCTGCGCACCAAGGACAACGTCACCGGCACCACGCTCGCCCAGAAGATCGCCGACGGCAGTGTCGTCATCGGCCCCGGGGTGCGCATCGGCCGGCATGCCGAGATCGGCGCCGGCGTCCGCCTCCAGTACACCGACATCGGTGACGGCGTCGATGTGCACGAGGGGGTCCAGCTGCACCGCGCGGCCCTGGGCGACGCCGCGGTGGTCGGGGCGTACGCGCAGATCAGCGACTCCTACATCGGGCCGATGGCCCACGTGCACTCCGAGCGGCGCAGCCCGGTCCGCCTCGATGACCACTCGGCCGTCGGCGACGGCGCCCATCTGTGGCCGGGCACCCGCCTGTCCGGGGTGAGCGTCTACCCGAGGCTGCGGGTGCCGGCCGTATCGGGGCTGCCCGCCGGGACGCAGCTCACCAGCTCCGACGACATCCTGCAGTGGGTCTGACCCGGAGACGGGTCCCCAACTCCCTGACCGATCGACCGATCTGATTCTCTTTCAGGAGACTTCCGTGAACAGTCCGATCGCAGTGATAGGCGGTACCGGCCGGGTCGGCCGGCTCATAACGCGACGGCTCATCGACCGCGGCGAGGCGGTGCGCGTCGTCGGCCGCAGCGTCGAGCGCGGCCGGGACGTGCCGGAGCCGGCCCAGTTCTTCCTCGGGGACGTCCGCGAACCGGAGGCGCTGCGCATCCCGCTGCGCGGCTGCTCCGCGATCGTCTACACCGTGGAGCCCGGCACCGATCCGGCGGGTCCCGACAGCCCCGAGTCCACCCTGCACACCGGGGTCCGCAACGCGCTCGCCGCGGCCTTCGGGGGTTCCGTGCTCCCGCAGTTCGTCCTGGTGAGCCAGCGCTATGTGACCCGCAGGGACCACCCGATGAACGCCTACGGCCGGATGCTGGACTGGCGTCTGGCCGGCGAGGACGCGGTGCGGCTCTCGGGCCTGCCCTACACGGTCGTGCGGCCGAGCTGGCTGACCGACCTGGACGGGGACGCACGCATCACCCTCGAACAGGGCGACCGCAGGGACGGCTACGTCTCCCGCCAGGACGTCGCCGAGGCCTGTGTGCAGGCGCTGTACTGCCCGTCCGCGCGCGGGGTCACCTTCGAGATGCGCAGCGAGCCCGGCAGCGGGCCCACCGACTGGGAGCCGCTCTTCTCCCGGCTCCGCTCCGACGAGCCGGCCCGCGAGGCCGGTGCCCGCCAGTTACTGGATCCGGTCCCCGACCGGGCCATTGCTTGACCATCCGCTTGACGTCGAGTCATCAGACCAGGGAGGCACCCGTGACCGAGGCGCCGCAGATCACCGCAGGACGGCCGCAGCCACTGGGGACCACGGTCGACGCCGACGGGGTGAACTTCTCCGTCTTCTCCGAACACGCCACGCGCGTGGACCTGTTGCTGTTCGACAAGTGCGACGACCCCGAGCCCTCCCGGACCATCCAGCTGCACCCCGACCGCCACCGCAGCTTCCACTTCTGGCACTGCCACGTCCGGGGGCTCGGCGCCGGGCAGGTGTACGCGTACCGGATGGACGGGCCGCACGACACCAGCCGGTCGGGTGCCCGCTTCGACCACCGCAAGGTGCTGCTTGACCCCTATGCCCGCGCCAACATCAACAGCCGCTGGGAGCGCACCCAGGCCATCGGTCTCGACGACAACGTCGCGCACTCCATGCGCAGTCTGGTCGTCGACCTCGACGACTACGACTGGGAGGGCGACCAGCCGCTGCGCACCCCCATGTCCGAGACGGTCATCTACGAGCTGCACGTGCGGGGCGCGACCGCCTCACCGACCGCGCACGCCGAGAACCCCGGCACCTTCTCCGCCCTGACGGAGAAGATCCCGCACCTCAAGGAGCTCGGGATCACGGCGGTGGAGCTGCTGCCCGTCTTCGACTTCGACGAGACCCAGGTGCTGCGCACCGGCCCGGACGGGAGCGAGCTGCACAACTACTGGGGCTACGACCCGTACGGGTTCTTCGCCCCGCACACCGGCTACTGCTCCGAGCCCCATCTCGCCGGCCACATCGCGGAGTTCCGCGACATGGTCAAGGCGTTCCACAAGGCGGGCATCGAGGTCATCCTCGACGTCGTCTTCAACCACACCAGCGAGGGCAACGAGTACGGGCCCACCATCAGCTTCCGCGGCCAGGCCAACGAGGCTTACTACCACCTGTGGCCGCAGGACCGCAGTCACTACATGGACTTCACCGGCTGCGGGAACGCGGTCAACGCCAACCACCCGATGGTCACCAAGTTCATCCTGGAGTCCCTGGAGTACTGGGTCACCGAGCACCACGTGGACGGCTTCCGCTTCGACCTCGCCTCCGAGCTGTCGCGTGGCGCGCTCGGGTACGAGATGGCGGTGCCGCCCGTCCTGTGGGCGATCGAGCTGTCCCAGGTGCTGGCCGAGACCAAGATCATCGCTGAGCCGTGGGACGGCGGCGGCCTGTACCAGGTCGGCCGGTTCCCGGGGAAGCGCTGGGCGCAGTGGAACGGCCCCTTCCGGGACGACGTACGGCGCTTCGTGCGCGGTGACGCCGGTCTCGTGGGGGACATAGCCGCCCGGATCGGCGGCTCCGAGGACCTGTTCGGACCGCAGCAGGAACTGCCCACCAACAGCATCAACTTCATCACCTGCCACGACGGCTTCACCCTCAACGACCTGGTCAGCTACGACGAGAAGCACAACTACGCCAACGGCGAGGCCGGGGCCGACGGGGCCGGCGAGAACTTCAGCTGGAACTGCGGCGTCGAGGGCCCCACCGACGACCCCGAGGTCGAGCGCCTGCGGGTGCGGCAGATGAAGAACCTGCTCGCCGTGCTGATGCTCAGCCGCGGCGTGCCGATGCTGCTCGCCGGCGACGAGTTCCGCAACTCCCAGGGAGGCAACAACAACGCCTACTGCCAGGACAACCCGACCTCATGGCTCGACTGGCACCAGGCCGAGAAGGAGCAGGAGACCTGGAACTTCACCCGACGGCTGATCGAACTGCGCAGGCGCTACCGCACGTTCCGTGAACCGCGCTTCTACAACGGACACCTCAACTCCCGTCTGCTGCCGGACGTCACCTGGCACGGCACCAAACTGGAGCAGCCCGGCTGGGAGGACACCCACGCCCGGGTCCTGGCCTGCACGCTCGGCGGTTTCAACCAGGACCCCGACCTGCATCTGATGCTGAACATGTACCACCTGGGCCTGGACTTCGAGCTGCCCCGGATCCGCGGCCGCCGCTGGCACCGCGTGCTCGACACCGCGCGCCCCGGCCCGTACGACATCCTCCCCGCCGGACAAGAGGAGCTGATCGACGACTACACCTTCCATGCCCACGGCCGCAGCGTCGTGTTGCTGGCGGCCTTGCCTGACGAGAAGGGCACCTCTCGATGAGTGGATCTGCCGAACGCCGCACGTTCTCCGACACCCTGGCGGGCTACGTCACTTACTACAGCCCCACCCAGCACCGTTTCGGTCTGCGCACCTCGGACGACCGGGAATTCACCGTCCACCTGCCCCGCAATGTCTCCTCGCGCATCGTGCGCAACCTCGGTGACGACTACCGCGACACCACCGCGAACACCCAGGACATGCTCGCCGAGGGCCGTTACCTGTTCGCCTACGGAATCACCTACCAGTGGGAGGGCGGAGAGCGCTTCGAGGCGAAGGAGATCACCTTCCCCGAGGAGAGCCGCGGCTCCTACGTCTTCGAGCACCCGGCGTGGTGGGTCCAACAGGCCGCCGCCGTGGCCGACTTCTACCTGCGCGGGCACTTCCCCGACGGCAAGTACGACTGGCGCAACTTCCGCACCCATCTGACGCTGAGCGGTACACATCTGCCCGACTTCGACGGCGCCGACGTGCGCCAGGAGACCGACACCATCTCGCGGCTCGTGTACGGCCTGTCGACCGCGTACCTGCTGACCGGCGAGGACCGCTTCCTGGAGGCGGCCGAGAGCGGTACCGAGTATCTGCGCGAGCACATGCGGGTCACCGACGCGCAGGACGGGATCATCTACTGGTACCACGGCATCGACGTGACCCGCAGCGGCCAGCGCAAGGTGTTCGCCTCGGAGTTCGGCGACGACTTCGACGCGATCCCGATGTACGAGCAGATCTACGCGCTCGCCGGGCCGACCCAGACCTACCGCATCACCGGCGACCCGCGGATCCTGGGCGACATCGACGGCACGGTGGCCCTGTTCGAGCGCTACTTCCGCGACCGCGACCTCGGCGGGTTCTTCTCGCACCTGGACCCGATCACGCTCGACCCGAACGCGGACTCGCTGGGCCGCAACCGGTCGCGCAAGAACTGGAACTCGGTGGGCGACCACGCCCCCGCGTACCTGATCAACGCCTATCTCGCCACCGGGCGCGAGGACTTCGCGGCGCTCCTCGAAGAGACCGCCGACACCATCGTGGAGCGCTTCCCGGACGAGGAGACCAGCCCGTTCGTGCAGGAGCGCTTCCACGCCGACTGGAGTCCGGACCGCACCTGGGGCTGGCAGCAGGACCGCGCGGTGGTCGGGCACAACCTGAAGATCGCCTGGAACCTGACCCGCATCAAGGCGCTGCACGACAAGACCGAGTACGGCGTCACCGCGGACCGGATCGGCGAGATCATGCCGGCCGTGGGCAGCGACCAGCTGCGCGGCGGCTGGTACGACGTGGTCGAGCGGCGCCCCGACCCGGACAGCGGCATCCACCGCATGGTGTGGCACGACCGCAAGGCGTGGTGGCAGCAGGAGCAGGCGATCCTCGCCTATCTGATCCTGGCCGGCACCTCGGGCGACCCCGAGCAGCTGCGCCTGGCGCGTGAGGCCGCGTCGTTCTACAACGCCTTCTTCCTCGACTACGAGGACGGCGGGGTCTACTTCAACGTCCTGGCCAACGGCATCCCGTATCTGCTCGGCACCGAGCGGCTCAAGGGCAGCCACGCCATGGCCGGTTACCACGCGCTCGAACTCTGCTATCTGTCGGCCGTCTACACGGGCCTGCTGATCAGCAACGACCCGCTGACCCTGCACTTCCGGCCGCGCCCGTGCGATCTGCCGGAGCGCGTCCTGCGGGTCGCTCCCGATCTGCTGCCGGCCGGCTCGGTGGAGCTGACCCGGGTGTGGGTGGACGGCGTGCCGTACCACCGCTTCGACAACAAGGAACTCACCGTCCAGCTGCCCGAGGGGGACATGCCGGTGCGGGTGCGCGTCGAGCTGGAGCCGGCGCAGATGCGGCTGCGGATGCGCACCGAGTTCGACGGCGACACCGCGCACATCCGCTGCGACGGGGTCATCGACGCGGCAGAGCTGGAGAAGTTCCGCCGCATTCTGGGCGAGGTCATGGCCGCGCAGCCGCAGCGGGTGGAGTTCCACCTGTGCCAGGTCACCGAGATGTGCCGGCCCGCGATCAACGAGCTCCTCTTCCAGCGCACCAAGGCGGGTCTCGACGCCGACTTCGTCATCGTGGGCTGCACCCTGCCGGACGTCGCCGACGCCCTGCTCGCCACCGACGCCTTCCTGCTCGAAGGCGGCGACGAGTGCGCCCATGAATGACCTCATCCGTCCGCTGGGCTCCAGCGCCACCGATCGATTCGGACACTCCCGGGGGCACCGTGTCTTCCATCCTCCAACTCTCCGAGGCCCGCAAGGCTCCTGCGACGGCGGACTTCGCCGCTTACTGCCAGGACCTGTTCGTCGCGCTGACGCGCTCGGACCAAAGACGCTGGGGCGAGGTGTATCTGCGCGGTCTGCTCGACGTACCGGGCCGCAAGACGCCCACCCGGATCTCCGAGCACGTCCTGGGGCACCGGGCCGTGCAGCAGCTGCAGCAGTTCGTGCACCAGAGCCCGTGGGACTCGGGGCCGGTCCGCCGGCGGATCGCCGAGCGGACGGGCGCGGTGTTCCGCACCGAGGCGTGGGCCGTCGACGAGGTGGTGTTCGCCAAGAACGGTGACCGCTCGGTCGGGGTGGCCCGCCAGTACGCGCCGTCCCAGGAGCGTACGGTCAACTGCCAGCTGGCGTACGCCACTTCACTGGTGGGGACCGGCGGCGGTCTGCCGGTGAACTGGCGGCTGCTGCTCCCCCAGCGCTGGGACCGGGACGAGCGGCTGCGCGGGCAGGCCCATCTGCCGGAGGAGGAGCACTGCCGGCCGCGCTGGAGCTATGTCCTGGAGGCGCTCGACGAGATGACCGAGGAGTGGTTCCTGGAGCCGCAGCCGGTACTCGCCGACTGGCGCTGCGAGAGCGATGTGGAACCGCTGTTGCGGGGCCTGGAGGCGCGCGGTCACGGCTACTTGATCGAGGTGTCCCCGAGCACCGGGGTCACCCTGCCGCGGCCGCACGCCGCCTCCCCCGCGACCCGGGGGACGGTGACCGAGCTCGCCGAGCACGTGGCGCGCCGCGACGAGCGCACCCCGATCGCCTGGCACGACCGGACCACGGAGCGGATGCGGCGCTCGCAGTTCCTGTCGGCTCCGGCGCTGCTGTGCTCGGAAGGGGCGCAGCACTCGGCGCACCGGCAGCGGCCCCGGCACCTGGTCACGGACTGGCCGTACGGCCGGCCCACGCCACGTGCCTACTGGCTGACCAATCTGCCGGCCCGCCGGCTCGCCGAGGCGATTCCGCTGGCGCAGTTGCGCAGTCTGTCCGCGGACGGTCTGCGCAGGCTCCAGGAGGACTTCGGGCTCGGTGACTTCGAGGGCCGTTCGTTCCGCGGCTGGCACCACCACGTCACGCTCGCCTCGGCGGCCCTCGCGTTCGACGCGCTGAGCCGGCACAGCGAGGAGGAGTGGCTGAGCGGGCAGGGCGCCTGACACCGAGGGGCGGCCGGGCGGGCGGTCGCCCGGCTCCCCGATACGTTCAAACCGGCCGTCCGCCGGGCCGATCCGGGGCCCGGCGGACGGCCGGGGCTATGTGGTCCAGCCGACCGCGGCGAAGTCGGTGTCGCCGAGGCCCGGTATCCCGTAGTTGGCCAGGCCCTTGCGGACCGCCATCATCTGGGGGCGCTGGTAGAGCTCGATGTCGTGGCCGAGCTTCCAGATCTCCGCGTCCGCCTGGTTGTAGAGGCGGGCCGCGGCGGCCGGGTCGAGCGTGCCGGAGGCCTGCTTGAGGAGGTCGTCGAGCGCGGGGTCCGAGATCCGCCCGTAGTTCTGGAAGCTCTGGGCACCGCGCGGCAGCCGGTAGATGGCCCGGGCCTGGCTCGGGTAGGTGAGATCGGCGAAGCGGAAGATCGCCAGGTCGAAGTTGCCGACGTCGAGGTACTTCGGCCCGTAGTCGTCGGCCGGCACCTTCTGGATCTCCACCGCGATGCCGACCTGCCCGAGCATCTGCTGGAGCAGCTGGGCGAGGTCCAGGCCGAGCCGGTTGGTGGACTCCGCGATCACGAAGCGCAGCTTGAGGGTCTGGCCGCCCTTCACGCGCGGCTTGCCCGCGCCGGCTGACGTCCAGCCCGCCTTGTCCAGGAGCTGTTCCGCCGCCTTGGGGTCGAATCTGCCCCACGGGCCGGAGTTGTCGGCGTATCCGGGCTGGTTGGTCATGAAGATGTGGTTGCCGAGCAGGGGCACCCCCACGGGCAGCCCCTCGGCCGCGACGTCCGCCAACGCCCGTCTGTTGACGGCCTGTTGGACGGCGTGGCGGACGTCGATGTCCTGGAGCGGGCCGCCCGCTCCGTTGAGGCTGACGTGCACCTCGTCCCAGGCCGAGCCGATCCGCACGGTGCTGTCGGGGGCCGCCTTGAGCTGCTGGTACGCCTCGGCCGTGGCCGCGTTGACGGCGTCGATCTCGCCGTTGAGGTACGCCTGGAGGGCGGCGGCGGGCAGCAGCGCGCGGAAGACCACCTTGTCGAGTCGGGGTCTGGCGCCCCACCAGTCCGGGTCGGGCACGGCGGTGACGGACTGGGTCGTACGGTCCATCGAGGCGATCTTGAACGGGCCCGCGGTGACCGGGATCCGGGCCCGCCAGCCGTCGTTGAACTGCTCGGGCGTGCTGGTGGCGGACGCCGGGAAGAGCGGGTCGAACAGGCGCTGCCAGTCGGCGTACGGGGAGCGGAAGACGACCTGCACCTCGCTCGGGTCGTCGCCCTGGCGCACCTCGGATATCTGGTCGTAGCCGGAGGTGTCGGCCACCAGATAGCGGTCGTCGCCGCGACCGAGCGCCTTCCACTGGGCCGTGAAGTCGGCGACGCCCAGCGGCTTTCCGTCGGACCAGCGGGCGTGCGGGTTGAGCCGGTAGGTGACCGTCTGGGGCGATGTTGTCGTGACGGAGGCGGAGAGCAGGTAGTCGGGGTCGGCGTGCGGGACGCCCTTGGCGTCGCGGCGGAACAGCCGGGGCTCGACCAGGCTGTCGATCTCCGCGGCCTCGCCGATGGTTCCGGCGGCCTGGTTCACGTTGTACTGCGTGACCCACTGGGAGGTGGCGAGGGTCAGGGTGCCGCCCTGGCGGAGGTTCTGCGGTGGCTCGCGTCCCATGTCCTCGGTTCCGGCGGCGGGAACGCTCATCGTCCGCGGGGGCCGCGCTTCACGTGGCGAGGACGTACACCCGGCGAGTGCCAGTGCCGCCGTCGCGCCCAACGCCGCCCACATCCGCACCCGACATAACCGAGCCACTCCAGCCTCCATTCTGACGGATCGTCAATTAGCCGAACTGATCTGCGATTTATGGCACGGACCTTAACATTGCGGCATGTCAGGCCGGTGAACTGTCCACGCCCGCGCCCCGTTCGAGGAGACATTTTGGTCGGCCGCTTGTCCAAGCGCCTCGCCCACGGCGCGCTGCTGCTGCTCTGCTCGGTCTTCCTCTCCTACGTCATCGCCTCCGCGGCGCTCAGCCCGCGCGCCTACTTCGAGGACCGCCAGCCGCGCCCGTCGGCCGCGACGGTCAGCCACGAGCTGGCGCTCCTCGGCACCGACGACCGGACGCCGGTCCTCGGGCGCTTCGGGCACTGGTCGTGGCGGGCGGTCCACGGCGACCTCGGGCGCACCGTCGACGGGGAGTCGGTGAACGCGGAGTTCGGCCGCCGGATCGGGGTGTCCACACGGCTGCTGCTGATGGGCACCCTGATCGGCACCGGGCTCGGCGTGCTCGCCGGGCTGTGGGCCGCACTGCGCCGGCACCGGCTGCCCGACCGGGCGCTGACCGTGTTCTCCTTCCTCGTCCTCTCGGTCCCCACGTTCGTACTCGCGCTGCTCTTCAAGGAGGGCGCCCTCTGGTTCAACCAGAGCGCCGGCCACACCGTCATCCGCTACACCGGCGAGCGCACCCCGGGTCTGACCGGCTCGTTCGCCACCCACCTCAAGGACCGGGCGGTGCACCTGGCGCTGCCGGCGGCCACGGTCGCCCTCGGCGCGGTCGCCTCCTACAGCCGCTACCAGCGGGCCGCGACGCTCGACGTGCTCGGCTCCGACCATCTGCGCACCGCGCAGGCCAAGGGGCTCACCCCGGGCCGGGCCCTGCTGCGGCACGGGCTCCGCACCTCGCTGATCCCGCTGACCACCTTCTTCTCATTCGGATTCCTGACCCTGTTCACGGGGGCCGTGTTCACCGAGCAGATCTTCGGCTGGCCGGGCATGGGCAGCTGGTTCATGGACTCGGCGCAGAAGGGCGACATCAACTCGGTGGTCGCGGTCAACCTGTTCGCGGCGGTGAGCGTGCTGCTCGCGGGCTTCGTCGCGGACGTCCTGCACGCGGTCCTCGACCCGAGGGTGCGGGCCCGGTGAGCGCGGAGCCGATCGTGCTGCGCGGCCGCGGTGCCACCGCCGCCCGGGCTCTCCTTCGCTCGCCCCGGGCGCTGACCGGCCTCGCGATCCTCGCGGGGCTGTTCGCGCTGGCATACGCGGGCCCGTATCTGACCCGCTGGAGCTACACCGACATCGACTACACGGCGCTGCGGAGCGCCCCGGGCGCCGAGCACTGGATGGGCACCAGCCGGATCGGCCAGGACGTGTTCGCGCAGACCGTGCGCGGGCTGCAGAAGTCGCTGCTCATCGGCGCCCTGGTGGCCCTGGCCAGCACGGCGCTCGGGGCCGCGTTCGGCACCTGCGCGGGGTACTTCGGCGGCTGGGTCGACCGGGTGCTGATGTTCGCGGTCGACCTGATGCTGGTGATTCCGGGCTTCCTGCTCCTGGTGCTGCTCGCGCCGCGGCTGCGCGGGCTCGGCTGGCCCGCCTTCGCGGGGCTGCTCGCCGCGCTCGGCTGGATGATCACGGCACGGGCGGTACGCATCATGACCCTGTCCCTGCGTGAGCGGCCCTTCGTGGCCGCCGCGCGGCACATGGGAGTGGGCCCGTTCCGGATCATCGCACGGCACGTCCTGCCGCACCTCGCCTCGTTCCTGATCACGGACGCGACCGTCGCCGTGGCCGCCGCCGTGATCAGCGAGACGGGCCTGTCCTACTTCGGGTTCGGGGTGCAGCCGCCGGACGTGTCGCTCGGCACGCTCATCGCGTCGGGCACCGACGTCGCCCTGACCTGCCCGTGGATGTTCTTCTTCCCGGCCGGCCTGCTGCTGCTCTTCGTCCTCGCCGCGCATCTGGTGGGCGACGCGCTGCGGGACATCCTCGACCTCGGGTCCGACCGGGCGGCGGCCCTGCGATGACGGCCCCCACGGTGCTCGACGTCAAGGATCTGCGCGTGTCCTACGCGGACGCGTCGGGCACTGCTGTGCCGGTCGTGCGCGGGGTGGGGTTCACGCTGCGGCGCGGTGAAGTGCTCGGCCTGGTCGGCGAGTCGGGGGCCGGCAAGACCGCGACCGCGCTCGCCCTCCTCGGGCTGCTGCCGCCGGGCGCCCGGGTGGGCGGCTCGGCCGTGCTGCTCGGCACCGAGCTCATCGGTCTGCCGGTGCGCGAACTGGCCCGGCTGCGCGGCCGCCGCATCGCGATGGTGTTCCAGGACCCGCTCGCCGCTTTCAACCCGGCGCAGCGCGTCGGCGACCAGATCGGCGAGGCGCTGCGGATCCATCAACAGCCGCGCCCAGGACGGGAGTCGGCGCGCCGCCGCGCCCTGGAACTCCTGGAGGGGGTGCGCGTCCCCGACCCGGCCCGCACCGCGCGCTCGTACCCGCACGAGCTGTCCGGTGGCCTCCGCCAGCGCGCCATGATCGCCATGGCGATCGCCAACGAACCCGATGTGATCGTCGCCGACGAACCGACCAGCGCCCTCGACGCCACGGTCCAGGCACAGGTCCTGGACGCCCTGGACAGCGCCCGCCGCGCCACCGGAGCCGCCCTCCTCCTGGTCAGCCACGACCTGGGGGTGATCGCGGGCGCGGCCGACCGGGTGGCCGTCATGTATGCGGGGCGCATCGTCGAAACGGCGCCCGTGGACGCCCTGTTCGCCGCCCCGCGCATGCCCTACACCGTGGGCCTGCTCGGCTCGGTGCCCCGCCTGGACGCCGCCGTGCCGCTCACCCCGATACCGGGCGCCCCGCCGCTGCCGGGGGAGCTCGGGCCCGGCTGCGCGTTCGCCCCGCGCTGTCCGCTCGCGGCGCAGAATTGTCGCGAAGTCGACCCCGAACTGGCAGGATCCGAGGGCCACTTGGCAGCATGTGTCCGCCCGGACGCGGTCGCCGAACGGTCCGGTGCCGGCCTCTTCCCCGCCTCCGCCCCGGCCCGCCGCACTCCCCCGGGCGGCGCCCCGCTCCTTCGCGTCACGGGCCTCGCCAAGTCGTATCCGGTGCCCGGCCGTTCGGCCGCGCTGCCGCGCAGACGGCCCGGGCAGCGCCGGCTCGCCCTGGAACGGGTGGACCTGGAGGTGCGGCGGGGCGAGACGGTGGCCCTGGTCGGCGAGTCGGGCTCCGGCAAGACCAGCACCCTGATGGAGATCATCGCGCTCGGTGCGCCCGAGTCCGGGTCGATCGAGATCGCCGGGTACGACACGTCCGCGCTGAGCCGCGCCGAGGTCCGCAGGCTGCGCGGCTCCGTACAGATCCTGGTGCAGGACCCGATGGCCAGCCTGGATCCACGCATGCGGGTCGCCGACCTCGTCGCCGAGCCGCTGCGCGCCCAGCGGTTCCCCAAGGAGGTCATCGCGGCGCGGGTGCCCGAACTCCTGCGCCGGGTCGGCCTCGACGCAACGGACGCGGAGCGCCGCCCGCAGCGGTTCTCCGGCGGGCAGCGCCAGCGCATAGCGCTCGCCCGGGCCCTCGCCGTCGAACCCGAACTGCTGCTCCTGGACGAGCCGGTGTCCGCGCTCGACGTGTCGGTGCGGGCGGGCATCCTCGATCTGCTGCGGCGGCTGCGCGAAGAGCGCGGCCCGGCCTGCCTGTTCGTCACCCACGACCTGGCCGTGGTGCGCCAGATCGCCGACCGGGTGGTGGTGATGTACGGGGGCCGGACCGTGGAGAGCGGGCCGGTCACCGAGGTCTTCGAGGGCCCGCGTCACCCCTATACGCGCGCCCTCCTGTCGGCGGTGCCGCTGCCCGATCCGCCGGCCGAGCGCTCGCGCGTCCATGTCGTGCTGCCGGGCGAGCCCCCGGGCGCGGCGGAAGGCTCGGCTGGCTGCCGCTTCCGCGGCCGCTGCCCGGTGTACGCGGCGCTCGGCGCCGAACGCGACCGGTGCGAGCGGGAGACGCCGGTGCCGGTCGGCGCGGAACCCCTGTCCGGGCACACCGCGGCCTGTCACTTCCCCGACGACGCCGAGGGGGTGTTCCTCCGGCTCGGCTCCGAGCCGGAGGAACACCCCCCGGTGCGCTGAGAGTTCACCCCCGATGGGCCGCGACCGCGCCGCGGTACACCTCCAGGGTCCGCTCGGCCACCTTGTCCCAGGAGAAGTGCTCCACCGCCCGTGCCCGGCCCGCGGCCCCGAACGCGGCGGCCCGGTCCCGGTCCTCGATCAGGTCGTTGACGGCGTCGGCGAGGCCGGCCGCGAACTTGTCGGGGTCGACCGGCTCGCCCGTGGCGTCGGGCAGCGCCTCGAAGCCGACGAGCCGCCCGGTCACCCCGTCGTCGACGACCTCCGGGATCCCGCCGACGGCGGAGGCCACGACCGGAGTGCCGCAGGCCATCGCCTCCAGGTTGACGATGCCCATCGGCTCGTACACCGAGGGGCACACGAACACCGTCGCGTGGGTGAGCAGTTGGCGCACCGAGTCCTGGTCCAGCATCCCGTCGATGCGGAAGACCCCGGTGCGTACGGCGCGCAGTTCCTCGACGAGGGCCGCGACCTCGGCGGCGATCTCGGGGGTGTCGGGCTGTCCGCAGCACAGCACCAGCTGGGCGTCGGAGCGCAGCCCGAAGGCGGCCCGCAGCAGGTGCGGCAGCCCCTTCTGCCGGGTGACGCGGCCGACGAACAGCACGATGGGCAGATCCGGGTCGATGCCGTGCCGCTCCAGCGCGTCCAGGCGCGGGTCGGGCCGGTAGGCCTCCGGGTCGATGCCGTTGTGGATGACGTGCACCCGCTCGGGCCCGGCCTCCGGGTACACCCGCAGGATGTCGTCGCGCATCGCGGCCGACACCGCGACGAGCGCCGAGGCGGAGCGCACGGCGGTGCGCTCCATCCAGCACGACAGGGCGTAGCCCCCGCCGAGCTGTTCGGCCTTCCAGGGCCGCAACGGTTCCAGGCTGTGCAGCGTCATGATGTGCGGGACGCCGTGCAGCAGGCCCGCGAGATTCCCGGCCATGTTCGCGTACCAGGTGTGGCTGTGGACGACGTCCGCGCCGGCGCAGTCCGCGGCCATCGCGGCGTCCGCCCCCAGAAATCCCAGCGCGGCGTCGGCGGCGGCCAGCTGCGCCGGTGGCTCGTACGCGTCGACCCCTGGTTCCGTTCTGGCCGCGCCCAGGCATCGCACCCGGACGTCGGCGAGCCGGCGAAGGCCCCGCGTCAGCTCCGCCACGTGAACGCCGGCTCCGCCGTAGACCTCGGGCGGATATTCACGGGTGAGCAGATCGATTCGCACTGCCTCTCCTTCCGTTGTCGGAGACCCTGGGCGCTCAGCAGCACGGTCCTTCGATCGAGTTCGCTCTCGCCACCTCCGCCCGGTGGTCGCCGGGCGATATCGAAGAAGGTCCTGATTCGGATATCAGGATCCCACTCAGAAATACCCCCACCGAGAATGTGGCGACGATGATCAGCCAAATGCGCTTCGACCCCATTGAAATATCCCCTCCCCGGACAGCTCAATTTGACTCTATGAGTCAACCAGGAGTGACCTTTTCAGTCAAGTATTGGTTGGGTAATGCAAGATCTTGGTCGTTACGGAGGAGTGAATTCCGAATCTCGGCCCGGGAGAGGGCCCGAAAGCAGCCAACGCGGGCACCAGTCGCCCCGAAGTTCAGGCATGAAGCGCTTGCAGACACCTGACACCGGGTAGCATCGGCTGTAATGATCTGAGTCAAGCCACTTAGCTCAACCCTGTTGCTCAAGGAGTCGCCATGGATCACTCTGAGCCTTCCTCGCCCGTCGGCCTGGGACAGCGCATCCGCGAGCTCCGGGTCCGGCACGGCCTGAAGCAGCAGGACCTCGCGTCCGAGGAGATCTCGACCAGCTACGTGTCGTTGATCGAGTCCGGCAAGCGAGCGCCGTCCGAGGCGGTCCTGGCGACCTTGGCCGACAAGCTGGACTGCTCCGCCGAATACCTGCGCACCGGCCGCGACCAGCACGAGATGGAGGAGGCCCGGCTCAAGCTGGCCTTCGGGGACATGGCCCTGCGCAACGGGGCCGACGGCGAGGCACTGCAGGCGTTCAGCGAGCTGCTCAACAGCAAGCTGTCACTGGACGACGCCATGAAGCGCCGGGCCCGCATGGGCCAGGCCGCCGCGCTGGAGAAGCTGGGCCGCCTGGAGGCGGCGATCCCCCTGCTGGAGGAGCTCTTCGCCGACCGGGCCCTCGCGGCGGGCTCCGACGAGTGGTGCCGTACGGCCGTGGCGCTGTCCCGCTGCTACCGCAACATGGGCGACATCACGGTCAGCATCGAGATCGGCGAGCGGGCCCTGAGCAAGCTCGATTCCCTCGGGCTCGATGTGACGGTGGATCATGTCCAGCTCGGGTCGACGCTGATGGCGTCCTACCACATGCGCGGCGACCAGACCCGGGCCCACCTTCTCGGCCAGCGCCTCATCCCCATCGCCGAGAAGCAGGGAGCACGGGCCTCGCGGGGCGCGGTGTACTGGAACGCCGGCCTGGTCGCCCAGTCGCGCGGGCAGATGGCCGAGGCGCTGGCCCTGACCGAGCGGGCGCTGCTGATGATGGCCGAGGACGACAACGTGCGCCACGTCGCCGTACTCAAGATGAACTACGGTTCGCTGCTCCTGCACACGGAGTCCGGTGACGCCGCCCGCGCCAAGGAACTCCTGGAGGAGGCCCAGCAGTCACTGGCGGAGTCCGGCAACGCCGACGAGCTGGCTCGCTGCGAACTCATCCTGGCCCGGGCCGACACCATGCTCGGAAGCTGGAACGAAGCCGCCGCCCGTGCGGAGCGCGCCCTCGGACTGCTCGGGACCGAACCCCGGGTGCTCGCCGTCTCCGCCCGCGTCACCCTCGCCCAACTGCACTTCCTGCGCCAGGAGGGCGACCTCGGCAAGCAGGTCCTCGAAGCGGCCACCCGACAGCTGCGGCACTTCCCGGCGTCGTACGACACCGCCCTGTGCTGGCGCCGCATCGGTGACCTGTGGCGGGACGAGGGCCACACCAAGCAGGCCATCGCCGCCTACGACGCCGCCCTGTCCGCGTCCGGGCTGCAGCCCACCCCGAGCCCCCGGCACGCGCTCAGCGAGCAGGCGCGCTAGCCGTCACCACGGACAGGACCCGGTCGCGCAGCGCCTCCATCGCGGCCGGGGCCTCCGCCTCCACGTGGATGCGGACCAGATGGGCGCTGCGCGCGGCCCGTACGTTGAACCAGGAGCCGTCGCCGAACTCCCCCGTGACGCCGTCGAGGCGGTCCAGTTCGGCGTCGGTGGCCGCGAAGTAGGTGGCGACGCGGTGCAGGGCCGCCATCGGGTCCTCGACCCGGACGCCGATCTCGCCGGAGCGCGGATAGCGGTCGTGTCCCGCGACCAGTTCCGAGAGCCGGCGGCCGGTCTCGCCGAGTTCGGCCACCAGGTGCAGGGCGGCGAGCATCGCCGAGTCGGCACACCAGAAGTCGCGGAAGTAGTAGCGCCCCGAGGCCGCGGCGCCGAAGGCCGCGCCCTGCTCGGCCATCAGGGAGCGGATGGCCGAGCGGCCGACCCGGGAGCGCAGCGGGATCCCGCCGGCCTCTTCGACCGCCTCGATGGCGGCCCGTGAGGTGATGAGGTCGTGGACCACGGCCGCCCCCGGGCGGCGGGCGAGTTCACGCGCCGCGACCAGGGCGACGACCGCGGCGGGCGAGATCGCGGCGCCCCGCTCGTCCACGGCCCGGCAGCGGTCCGCGCCCGCGTCGAAGGCGAGCCCGAGGTCGGCGCCGGACCGGCGCACCCGCTCCCCCAGGTCCCAACCGGCCTGACCGGCACGGCCGTTGCCGGGTCCGAAGCGTACGGGGACGAGTTCCACGGCGGGGTGGTGCAGCGCCCTGGGCGCGGTCAGCGCGGCGATGCCGTGGCCCGCGTCGACCACCACCCTCACGCGGCGGATGCCGGACAGGTCGACCAGGGACCGCAGGTGCCGGGCGTAGTCGTCGAGGACCGGCGCCCGCACCACGGAGCCCGGCTGGTCGGTCAGCGCCGGCCGGGGGCCCGCGAGCCGCTCGCGGATCGCTTCGAGCCCGGTGCCCTCGGTGACCGGCACCGCCCCGGCCCGGCACAGCCGGATGCCGTGCGGCGCGCCGGGGCCGTGGCCCGCCGTGACCAGCGCGCCGGGGACGTCCAGGTAGCCCGAGAGATAGGTGAGGCAGTCGGCCGGTCCCGGACCGGCGTCGAGGGCGTCCGCGCCCTGGTCGAGGACGCCCTGGGCGAAGGCGTCGGCGAGAGCGGGCGAGGAGCCCCGCAGGTCGTGCGCCACCGCGATGACGGGCGCCCCGGTGAGCAGGGCGAAGGCCGCCCCGGTGCGGTAGGCGCCGCCGGCGTCCAGTTCGTCGGGCACCCGGCCCCTGATGCCGTTCGGGCCGACGATCCGCTCGGCCGTGCCGCGTGACTCACGCATCGTCGCTCTCCCGCGCAGTCGTGGCCGGCCGCAGCCAGAAGGTGGCGAGCGGCGGCAGGGTGAGGGCGGCGCTCTGCGCGCGGCCGTGCCAGGGCAGCGGCTCGGGCGTGATGACACCGGGGTTGACCACGCCGCTGCCGCCGTAGCGTTCGGCGTCGCTGTTGAGGACCTCGGTCCACGCGGCCGCGTCCGGCAGGCCGACGCGGTAGTCCGTGCGGACCACCGGGGAGAAGTTGCAGACGACGACCAGGGGCCGGCCCTCGGCGTCGTACCGCACGAACGAGAGCACGTTGTGCTCGGCCTGGGAGCCGTCGATCCAGGAGAAGCCCTCGGGGTCGTGGTCGCGCTCCCACAGGGCGGGGGTATCGGTATAGACCTGGTTCATATCGCTGATCAGTGAGCGGATGCCGTGGTGGCCGGCGTGGCCGGGCCAGTCCTGGTCGAGCACCCACCACTGCGGTCCGCGGTCGTGGTCGAATTCCTCGCCCTGCCCGAACTCCTGCCCCATAAAGAGGAGTTTCTTTCCCGGGTGGGCCCACATGTGACCGAGGTAGGCGCGGAGATTCGCGCGCTGCTGCCACCAGTCCCCCGGCATCTTCGCGACCAGGGACCGCTTGCCGTGCACCACTTCGTCGTGCGAGAGCGGCAGCAGATAGGCCTCGCTGTAGGCGTAGACCATCGAGAAGGTCAACTCGTCGTGGTGATAGGCGCGGTGCACCGGGTCGCGGGCGACATAGCCGAGCGAATCGTGCATCCAGCCCATGTTCCACTTCAGGTCGAAACCGAGCCCGCCGAATCCGTCCGCGCCCACCTCGTACGTGGGACGCGTCACTCCCGGCCAGGACGTGGACTCCTCGGCGATGGTGAGGGCCCCCGGGGCGCGGCGGCGCACAGTATCGGTCAACTCCTGCAGGAAGGCCACGGCGGCCAGGTTCTCCCGTCCGCCGTGCTCATTGGGGCTCCAGCCGCCCTCTTCCCGGGAATAGTCGAGGTAGAGCATCGAGGCGACGGCGTCCACGCGTATCGCGTCGATGTGGAATTCGGTGCACCAGTGGACCGCGTTGGCGATGAGGAAATTGCGCACCTCCCGGCGGCCGTAGTCGAATTCCAGGGTGCCCCAGTCCGGATGGTGGGCGCGCCGGGTGTCCGCGGGTTCGTAGAGGGGTTCGCCGTCGAACCGGGAAAGGGCGAACTCGTCCTTCGGGAAGTGGGCCGGCACCCAGTCCGCGATGACGCCGATCCCGGCGCCGTGCAGAGCGTCCACGAGGTAACGGAAGTCGTCGGGGGTGCCCAGCCGGGCGGTGGGGGCGAAGTAGCCGGTCACCTGGTAGCCCCAGGAGCCGCCGAAGGGATGTTCCATCACCGGCATGAGCTCCACATGTGTGAACCCGAGCCCGGCGACGTATTTCGGCAACTCCTCGGCCAGCTGACGGTAGTTGAGCCCCGGGCGCCATGACGGGATGTGGACCTCGTAGACCGACATCGGGCGCTGCCGGCAGTCGGCGCCGCCGCGCTCCGCCATCCACTCGGCGTCACCCCACTCGTAGGCGGAGGCGTCGACGACGGAGGCGGTCGCGGGCGGGCACTCGGTGGCGCGGGCCAGCGGGTCGGCCTTCTGGAGCATCCGGCCGTCGCGGGTGTGGATCTCGTACTTGTACCGGGTGCCGGGCCCCGCGTCCGGCACGAACAGCTCCCACACGCCGCTGGAGCCGAGCGAACGCATGGGGTGCGCGGTGCCGTTCCAGCCGTTGAAGTCGCCGATGACGCGCACCCCTTGGGCGTTCGGGGCCCACACCGCGAAGGCGCAGCCGGTGATGCCCTCCAGGGTGCGGACCCGGGCGCCGAGCACCCGCCACAGCTCCCAGTGCCGGCCCTCCGCGATCAGGTGGAGGTCGAGGTCGCCGAGGGTGGGAAGGAAGCGGTAGCCGTCCTCGTGGCTCTCCTCCCGGCCGTGCGCGCGCTCGCCGTAGGCGACCTGGAGCCGGTAGACGGGGGCGACCGTGCCCGGCAGGAGGCCGGTGAACAACCCGTCGCGCTGGTGGGCGAGTTCCACCCGGTCGCCGTCGCCGGTGACCACCGTGACGCGGCGGGCGAGCGGGCGCAGGACCCGGACCGCGACCCCGTCGGCCACCGGGTGGGCGCCGAGCACGGAGTGCGGGTCGTGATGGGCCCCCGCGAGCAGCCGGTCGAGTTCGGCTTCGGCCATGCGGGTCGTCAACTGCCGCGTCTGGAGCACGGGTTGGGGTTCCTCTCGGGATCAGCGGGAGTGCGCGAGCCGGTGGACGGCGGCCAGCGGTACGGGCAGCAGGGCCGGGCGGTGCCGCGCCTCGTAGACGGCCTCGTACACCGCCTTGTCGGCTTCGAAGGCGCGCAGCGGCACGGGCCGGCAGTAGGGGTCGGCGCCACCCGCGTCGCGGTAGCCGTCGCAGAAGGCGCGCCGGTTGCGGACCGACCAGGCGTGCGCCCTGCGGGTGCGCCGTGTCCGGGGCCCTGGGCCCGCGTCGGCGGCGCGTTCCTGTACATCGGCGAGGGCGGTGCGCGCGGCGTAGTCGAAGGAGCGCAGCATGGAGGCGACGTCGCGCAGGGCCGACTGCGGGCGGGCCCGTTCGCCGGCGGGGGTGGCGGGCTGGCCCTCGAAGTCGATGACGCGCCAGCCGTCCGCGGTGCGCAGCACCTGCCCCAAGTGCAGGTCGCCGTGCGTGCGTTGGACCAGGAGCGGGCAGCCGCGCGCGGCCATCGCCGCGTAGTCCTCGTACAGGGCGCCGAGCGCGGTGCGGTAGCGGGCGAGCGCGGGCACCTCCTCGATCGCCTCCCTGAGACGGCGGTGCATCCGGGCGGCGTCGTCGGCCACCTCGCCCGGGCCGACCAGGCTCTTCGGGAACGCGTCGGCGAGCGCGGTGTGCACCTCGGCGACGGCCTGGCCGAGCGTGCGGGCGTGCGCCGTGAAGCCGCCGGTGGCCGGGATGGTGCGGCAGCTGCCCTCGATGCAGTCGGCGGCGTGCCGCACCGCGCTCTCCCACCCGTCGGATTCGGCGAGCAGGAAGTCCTCGACGAGCCCGAGCACCAGGCCCTCGCCGCCCGGCGCGTCGGTGTGCAGCGCGCCGTGCAGACGGGGGGTGCGGGCGCAGCGCTGCTCGGTGAGGGCGCGCAGGGTGTCGATCTCGGTGTGCGGGCCCGACTCCGGCCGCCGGTAGAGCTTGAGCAGCAGCCGGTCGCCGTACGCCACCGTGCTGTTGCTCTGCTCGGCGGTCAGCGCACGCGGCACCAGGCCGACGGGCAGCGGCAGTGCGGAGGTGCGCGCGAGGCGCGGCCCGCCGGATCCGCCGCGCACGGCCAGGGTGCGCAGGAGCACCCCGAGCAGTGCCGGGTCCTCGACGGCCTCGTACAGGGTCCAGCCCCGCCAGGGCCCGTCCGTCACCTCGGCTATGGCGGACGGGGCGAGGCGGGCCGGCAGGTCCGGGCGCAGCCCGAGCAGCAGCTGGTAGAGCCGCTCGGGCCCGCCGGCGTGACGGGCCCGCAGCACGGCGTGGACCAGGGCCGGGGACTGCTCCCGTACGACGGTGACGGCGAGCGGGGTCAGCTCAGCGAGCGGGCCGCCGCCGCCCGCGAACCAGCGGCGGGTGACCAGCCACGGTTCGAGCGCGGGCAGCAGCGGGGCGAGGACCCCGGCCTCGGTGGCGGTGACGCTCATGGCGCCTGCCCCTCGACGACCGGGGTCAGCAGATGGGCGGGGCCCTGCGACGGCTCCAGACGCACATAGGTGTGCGGGTGCCAGGTGTGGAGGTCGCCGGTCAGCTCGTCGCGCATCTTCAGGGAGCCGTCGTCGGGCAGGCCGAGCGAGGCGAGGTCGAAGGAGACGGTGGCCTCGCTCGCGCGGTGCGGGTCGAGGTTGACCACCGCGAGCACGGTGTCGCTCGTTCCGTCCGGCCGCGTCAACTGCCGCGAATACGCGATGACTTGGTCGTGGTCGGTGGGGTGGAAGCGCAGGTTGCGCAGCTCCTGGAGGGCCGGGTGCTCGCGGCGCACCGCGTTGAGGCGGGTGATCAGCGGGGCGATGGTGCGGCCCTCGGCCTCGGCGGCGGCCCAGTCGCGCGGGCGCAGTTCGTACTTCTCGGAGCGGGCGTAGTCCTCGGTGCCCGGCTCCAGGGCCTCGCCCTCGCTCAGCTCGAAGCCCGCGTACACGCCCCAGGTCGGGGCGAGGGTCGCGGCGAGCACCGCGCGCGTCTCGAAGGCGGGCCTGCCGCCGTCCTGGAGGTAGGCGTGCAGGATGTCGGGGGTGTTCACGAACAGGTTGGGGCGCAGGAAGTCGGCGCTGTCGTGGGCGAGTTCGGCCCCGTATTCGGTCAGCTCCTCCTTGGTGTTCTTCCAGGTGAAGTACGTGTACGACTGCTGGAAGCCGGCCTGCGCGAGCGCGTGCACCATCGCCCGGCGGGTGAACGCCTCGGCGAGGAAGACCACATCGGGGTCGGTGACGCTCACCTCGGCGATGACCCGCTCCCAGAAGGAGACCGGCTTGGTGTGCGGGTTGTCGACGCGGAAGACGCGCACGCCCTGGGCGATCCAGTGGCGCAGGATCCGCACCGTCTCGGCGACCAGGCCCTCGAAGTCGGTGTCGAAGTCGAGGGGGTGGATGTCCTCGTACTTCTTGGGCGGGTTCTCGGCGGACGCGACGGTGCCGTCCGCGCGATGGGTGAACCACTCGGGGTGCTCGGTGAGCCAGGGGTGGTCGGGCGAGCACTGGAGGGCGAAGTCCAGGGCCACCTCCATCCCCAGCTCCCCCGCGCGGGCGACGAATCGGCGGAAGTCGTCCAAGGTGCCGAGGGCCGGGTGGACGGCGTCGTGCCCGCCGTCGGCCGAGCCGATCGCCCACGGCGAGCCCACGTCGTCGGGGCCCGCGGTGAGCGCGTTGTCCGGGCCCTTGCGGTGGCTGCGCCCGATGGGGTGGATGGGCGGCAGGTACACCACGTCGAAGCCCATCGCGGCCACCGCCGGCAGCCGCTCGGCGGCGGTCTCGAAGGTGCCGCTGACGGGCGGGAGGCCCGGGGTGAGCCGCGCCCCCTCGGAGCGCGGGAACAGCTCGTACCAGGAGCCCACGAGGGCGCGCCGGCGCTCGACGAGGAGGGGCAACGGCCGGGAGGCGGTGACCAGTTCACGCAGCGGACGGGCGTCCAGCGCGGCGATCACCTTCGGGTCGGTGGTCGCGGCGAGCCGACGGGGGGTGGGGCTCGCTTCGTCGCGCAGCGCGCCCGCTGCCGCTGTCACCGCCTCCCGGCGGTCTGTGTCCGGGATCGCGAGGGCGGCCCGCTCGTGCAGCAGGGCCCCCTCGGCGAGCGTGAGCTCCACATCGACCCCGGCGGGAATCTTCAGCTGTGCGTCGCGGCGCCAGGTGCCGACGGGGTCGGCCCAGGCCTCCACGGTGTAGGTCCAGAGCCCGGGGGCCTCAAGGACGACGGTCGCCTCCCAGCGGTCGGCGTCCGCGTCGACCAGGGCCATCGGCGTCCAGGGTCCCGGCCGGCCGGCCCGGTCGCGCAGGACCACGTTGGCGCCGACCTGGCCGCTGCCCTCGCGGAAGACGGTGGCGCCGATGGTCACGCTCTCACCGGTCACCGCCTTGGCGGGCGCCTCGCCGCCGCGCACCTGAGGGGTGACGTCGAGGACGGGGATGCGGGCGCCCCGCGGGGCTGCCGGGGTCACGAATCGGGCGGAGGTCATGGACGTCATCGGGTGCTCCTCACCACGGTGCGGGCCCCGGCGCGGGACGGGCGCTCCCGGTCCGCGAGGAGGTCGATGATGGTGCGGGCGAACAGGTGGCAGTGGGCGCCGGTCCGCGCGGTGACGAGGTCGTCGTGGACGACGACGTCCTGGTCGACGTACTCGCCGCCCATGTTGCGCAGGTCGCCGAGCAGGTTGTTGTGGACGACCGCCTTGCGCCCGCGCACCAGCGACGGGACCGGGGCGGCGAGCCACATGCCGTGGCAGATGATGCCCTTGACGATGGCCGGGTCGTTGAAGGCCCGGCGCAGGAAGGTCGAGGCGGGCGGCAGCCGCTCGGGGTCCTCGGTGTAGCGCAGCCGGTCGGAGACCATGCCGGAGGGCACGATCACGGCGGAGAACTCCTTGAGCGCGAACTCGTCGATGTCCTCGAAGGAGCGGTCCACCTCGAACGGCATCCGGTGCTCGTGCCCGGTGAAGGTCATCCGGTCCTGGCCCCACAGCCGGGTCAGGAAGTGCACCTCGGCGCCCTCTTCGGGGAAGCGGTGCTGGTAGTAGAGGATCTCCGGTTCGTAGAAGTCGCTCTCCATCAGGACGGCGATCTTGTGGCCGGTGAGCCGCACGGCTAGTCCTCCTTCCCTCGGCCGGTGACCAGGTCTATGAGAAACGGCCCCGGGGTCGCCAGCGCCTCGGCGACGGCCGCCCCGGCCTGACCGGGCTTGTCGACGCGTACGGCCGGTACGCCCAGGGACTTGGCCAGGGCCGTGAAGTCGATGGCGGGCCGGCTCAGATCGAAGATCTCGGGGTGGTCGTGGGCCGCCACGTCCACCGAGCGCCAGTACTGCTCGATGTTGTCCTCAAGGAGCTTGTAGCTGCCGTTGTTGCAGATGACGAACTTGGCGCCGATGTCGTAGCGGGCCGCGGTCCACAGCGCCTGGACGGTGTACATCGAGCCGCCGTCGCCGGTGAAGCCCACAACCGTCTTGTCGGGGTGGGCCAGTTGGGCGCCGATGGCGCCCGGGATGCCGACGCCGAGGGAGCCGCCGCGGGTCTGGAACCAGTGCCCGGGCCGGGAGGGCGGCAGATGGCGGAAGAGGTCGGGCGAGGCGGTGAGCGCCTCGTCGAACAGGATCGCGTCCTCGGGGAGCTGGCGGGCCAGTTCCTGGGCGAAGGCGACGGTGGGAAGGGCCAGCGGGTCGAGCGCGGCCTCGTTCTTCTGCCGGCCGGCGGCGAGTTCGTAGGACCGCTCGGCGGCCCGGCGCCTCAGCCAGTCCTCGGCGCGCCGCCTGCTCTCCGGGCTCATCCGGGTCTCCAGCGCGTCGGCGAGACCGGCCAGGGTGTGCTTGGGGTCGGCGACCAGCCCGAGGTCGACGGGGAAGTTCTTGGCGATGGCGTCGGTGTCCAGGTCGATGTGCACGACCGGGGCGCCCGGCGCGAACACACCGTCCAGGGCGGGATACACCTCGGGCAGCGCATAGGTGCCGACGATCAGGACGGCGTCGGCGGCCGCGGTGACCCGCCGGCTGTTCTCGCCGAACATGTGGCCCAACTGGCCCGCGTAGGCGGGGTGTTCGGCGGACAGGTTGACCTCGGACCAGTCGGCGCCCCACACCTCGGCGCCCCAGGTCTGGGCGAGGCGGGCGAGCTCCTGCTGTGCGCCGGAGAAGTGCACCCCGTCACCGGCGATGACGATCGGCCGCTCGGCGCCCGCGAGCAGACCGGCCGCCCGGCCGAGCGCCTCGGGGCCGGGGGTGCTCGCGGTGTCGAGGTAGCTGACCGGGACGGCCTCCTCGGTGGTGTTCCGGTCCATGACATCGGCGGGCAGCACGACGAGCACCGGACCGTACGGGGGCGTGGCGGCCACCTTGAACGCGCGGCGCAGGGTGCGCAGCGTGGACTCGGGGTCCACGACCCGCGTGGCCCACTTGGTGACCGGCTCGGCCATGGCCACCAGATCGGCGGCCATCTGCGCTTCCATGTTCTCGTAGCGCAGACCGGCCTCGCCGGCGATCACCACGAGCGGGGCGTGGCCCCGTTTGGCCTGGTAGAGCATTCCGATGCCGTTGCCGAGGCCCACTCCGGTGTGGAGCTGGACGACGGTGGGGCGGCGGGTGGCCCGCGCGTAGCCGTCCGCCATGCCGACGGCGACCGCCTCCTGCAGCGCGAGAACGTACTCGAGTGAGGGGAAGTGGCGCAGTTCGTCGAGGAAACCCTGCTCGACCGTGCCGGGGTTGCCGAACATGTACCGGACCCCGTCGGCCTGCAGCTGTTCCAGCATCGCGACCCGCGCGGGCCTGCTGACCATGGTGTGCTCACCTCTCGTGCGGAACGGTAACTGCCTTGTCGGGCACGTCAGTTGGTGAGGAAGCCCCACTGCCGCAGACCCTGCTCCAGGACCTCGACGACCTTTTCGCCGGTGAGGTAGGAGTCGGGGGTGGAGCGCCCGGTGATGAACGGGTAGTCGACGATGACCGAGGTCTCCTTGCCGAAGTTGCCGTGGTAGGCGCCCCCGGGAGCGGTCGCGTCGCGCAGGATGTACTCCAGCGGGTACGGCGGCGGGCCGATCACGAAGTCGGTGCCCATGAAGCCGGTGCCGTCCTTGTAGTCGTACTCGATGCAGTGGCCGGTGACGTGCTTGCCCCGGATGATGCTGGTGCGGTCCTCCTGGTCACGGGCGAAGGCGAGCGCCGCGACGCCGTAGCACTCGGCCGCGATCGGCAGGTCGAGGCCGTGGAAGGCGAGGATCAGGTCGTGCACCCGCCAGTTGTTGGCGAGGTCGACGATGGGGCCGCTGCCGCCGACGATGAGGAGCGCGTCGTAACGGCCCGCGATCTGCTCGCGAACCTGCTCGAGACGGGTGTTGTACGCCTCCCAGTCGCGCAGGAAGTACGGCTTGCTGCGGTAGGGGCGGTCGGGCAGCCAGGACGACAGGTCCAGCGGGTCGTCGAGGCGGTCCGAGGTGTCGATGGCGCGGACCTTGGCGGCCATCTCGGGGGTGGTGACCGAGCGGCCGAGCGGCGGGTCGATGTAGTCGGGGTCCATGCTCGGCGGCAGGGCCGGGGCCCGCTTGCCGGTCGGGGTCGCGAAGCTGACGTGATAGCCGGCCTTGTCGAACGTCTCCAGGGGGCCGATCAACTCCTCGCCCCAGTAACCGTATTCGGACAGGACGACGAGGATGCGCTTGCTCACGGGAGTTCCTCTCCTTGGGGGTTCCACGTGGTGCCGGGGTCATGTCTAGGTCCGCGCACTCGGCCGGGACCAGCCCCCCGGGTCCCGGCGGCCGGACATCCACAAGTGGGCGGCCGCACTACGGCATGTCATGCTCCGGCCCAGGCCACAGGGGGTGCGGGGGCTCAACAACGGCTCCCGCGCGCCGAGTTGCCGCAGCCCGTGGGACGACTTCACGCAGTGCGTACCGGCCACCGGCGGTGCCGTGCGCGGCGGGGGCGCGCTGTGCCGAAATCGTGGGGCGGCACCCCGCCCCGGGCGCCGCGCCGAGTCGTGCCGCGGGCCCCGGGCCCGCGCACTGGAAGGGAGTCAGCCATGACGGCCGAAAAGACCGCGCCCGGCACGGGCATCGCCGCGTTCGTCCAGCACTGGTTCGACATTCTCAGCGACCACGAGCCCGTCGAGGAACTCCTCGCCCACATCGTCGACGACGGCCTGGAGATGGTCTTCCCCGAGCGCACCCTGCGCGGCCACGCCGATTTCCGCGACTGGTACGACGTGGTCGGCAAGGCCTTCAGTGACCAGACCCATGTCGTCGAGCGCCTCGACGTGAGCGAGGACGACGCCGGCGTCGACATCTCACTGACCGTCGTGTGGACGGCCAAGCAGACCTCCGACGGCACCGTCAGCTCGTTCCGCATCAACCAGACCTGGCGCCTGGTGCGCGAGGCCGGCACCGGGCGGCCGCTCATCTCCGGCTACCGGGTCGGCGACCTCAACCCGGCCTGACCGCGACCTAGTTGACCCTGGAGGTTCCATGTCACCCGATTTGGCGGGCACTTCCCCGGACCGCGCCTTCGACTACATCGTGGTCGGCGCCGGGTCGGCCGGCAGTGCCGTGGCGAGCCGGCTGAGCGAGGACGGGAGCGCGGCCGTGCTCGTCCTGGAGGCGGGCGGCTGGGACGAGCGCCCGGAGATCCACCGCACGGACGCGGCCGCGGTGTTCGCACTGCTCGCCTCCGAGTGGAGCCCCGACATCGACTGGGGGTACGCCACCGAGCCCGAGCCCGCTCTCGACGGCCGCCGGATCCCGGTCGCCCGGGGCAAGGTGGCCGGCGGCTGCAGCTCCGTGAACGCGCTGATGTGGGTCCGCGGCAGCCGTCACGACTACGACCGCTGGGCGGCGCTCGGCAACCCGGGCTGGTCCTACGAGGACGTACTGCCCTACTTCCGGCGCTCCGAGGACTACTCGGGCGGCCCCTCCGCGCTGCGCGGCACCGGCGGCCCGGTCCGGGTGCGCGACCTGGACGACCCGACCCCGCTCGCCGAGGCCTTCGTCGCGGGCGCCGCCGAACTCGGCTACACCGCGCCGGAGTCGGACTACAACGCCGAGCGCCAGGACGGCTACGGCTTCCTGTACCAGACCACCCGGGACGACGCCAACAGCCGCTCCTCCACGGCCGACGGCTATCTGCGCCCGGCCCTGAAACGGCCCAACCTGACCGTGGAGGTACGGGCCAGGGCGACCCGGCTCATCCTGGACGGCACCCGGGTCACGGGCGTCGAGTACGAGCAGGACGGCCGCCTCCACCGGGTCCGCGCCGAGCAGGAGGTCGTGGTCTCGGCGGGCGCGTTCGAGTCGCCGAAGCTGCTCATGCTCTCGGGGATCGGCCCGGCCGCGCACCTGCGCTCGCACGGCATCGACTGCGTACAGAACCTGCCGGGTGTCGGCGGCAACCTCCAGGACCATCTGTTCGTGCCGGTCTGCTACCAGTCGCTCCAGGAACACCCCGAGGGCGCGCTGATCTCCGAGGCCGGTCTTTTCACCCACACCAAGGACGCCGGGCCCGGCGCGCCCCCCGACCTCCAGTTCACGTTCGGGCCCATCAAGTTCCTCGCGCCCGACGCCCCGGCAGCCCACCACCAGGGCCCCGGTTTCACCTTCGCGCCGATCTCGCTGCTCCCGCAGAGCCGCGGCCGGCTGCGGCTGCGCAGCGCCGACCCGTCGGCCAACGCGGTCGTACGCGCCAACTACCTCGCCTCGGCGGCCGACCGGGACGTCCTGGTGCACGGCATCCTGCTGGCCAGGGAGCTCGCCCACACCTCCGCCTTCGGCCCGTTCCGCGGCGCGGAGCTGGGTCCCGGCGAGCGGGTGACCGACCCGCGCGAGCTGCGCGGCTACGTCGCAGCCCACGCGACCACCCTGTGGCACCCGGTCGGCACCTGCCGGATGGGCACGGGGCCCGACGCGGTCACCGACGCCGAGCTGCGGGTGCACGGCATCGACGGGCTGCGGGTCGCCGACGCCTCCGTCATGCCGACGATCGTCGCCGGCAACACCAACGCACCGAGCGTGATGATCGGCGAGAAGGCGGCCGGTCTCGTCCAGCAGTCCCAGTCGCACACCTCACTCCGGACCGAGGGGAATCCCCATGCCCACGTCTGACAACATCCGGCTGTACGAGCGGTTCCTCACCGCGCTCAACACCGAGGACTACGCCGAGATCGCCCGTGTGATCGGCGCCGACTTCGAGGACCACCACCCGGGCTTCGACATCAAGGGCCTTGACTCCTACCTGGACGCCCTGCGCGGCGCGCACCGCACGCTCGGCATCCGGGGCGAGCTCCTGGAGACGATCGAGGCGGGCGACAAGGTGATCACCCGGGTCCGCCTTACCGGGACCCACCAGGAGCCCGTCCTCGACATCCCGCCCACCGGCCGCAAGGTGGAGTGGACCACCACCGAGATCTGGCGGGCCGAGGACGGCCGGCTCGTGGAGCGCTGGGCGGAGGACGACCTGTTCGGCCTGCGCGGCCAGCTCTCGCCCGACGAGGAGAACGTCGCGGTGGTGCAGAAGGTCTCCGACGCCGTCAACGAGCGACGCTACGACGACCTCGACGCCCTGTTCGGCCCCACCTTCAAGGACAACAACCCGGCGTGGGACGTGCGGAGCCTGGACGAGCTCAAGGGCATCATCAAGGCCGCCCACGACGCGCTGGACTTCCGGGTCACCCTGGACGCCCTGTACGCCGCCGCGCCGGACAAGGTGATCATGCACATCACCTTCCACGGCAAGCACATCGCGCCGTTCTTCGGCATGGAGGCCAGCGGCAAGGAGGTGTCCTGGACCAGTCTGGAGGTCTACCGCCTGGAGGACTTCAAGGTCGTGGAGCGCTGGGTCCAGGCCGACACCGCGGGCCTCATGCGCCAGCTCGACGTACCGCTGCCGTAGTCACGCGTCCACCGAGGAAGGGACTCCCCATGAGCACGAACAGCACACGAGAGATCGTCGACACCTACTACCGGCTGGCCAACGCGGGTGAGTGGGACGCGTGGTGCGACCTGTTCGCCGTCGACCAGACGATGGACGAACAGCTCGCCGGGCACGTGGAGGGACGCGAGACGCTCCGGGACATGATGAAGGGCTTCCCGGAGATGTACGCCTCGTTCTCCAACACCCCGGTGCACATCGTGGTGGACGGCGAGCAGGCCGCGGTCGTCTCGCACATCTCGGCCGTCACCACCGGCGGCGACAGCGTGGAGGCGGCGGTCTGCAACTACTTCCAGGTCTCCGGCGGCCTGATCCACTACATGTCCAACCACCACGACAGCGTGCCGTTCGCGGCCGTCACCGGGGCGTGAGGCCATGTCCGCACCCGTCGACGTGAACGTCCGCTGGTCGCACGTCGGGCTCAACTGCCTCGACCAGAAAGCCACCGAGGAGTTCTACACCCGCTGGTTCGGCTTCGGCCGGGCCCGGGTGGTCGAGGCCGACGGCAGCCGCGTGGTGTTCCTGCGCAGCGGCCCGGTCTATCTGGAACTCTTCCCCACCACGTCGGCGCCCGCCTTCGACACCGTCAAGGACGGGCCCGACAACCCGGGCGCGGCCCGGCACCTCGCCTTCCAGGTCGACGACGTCGACGCGTTCCTCGCGGCGGCGGACGGCGAACTGGAGATCACGCTCGGTCCGCTCTCGTTCGACGAGTTCATCCCCGGCTGGCGGACCGTCTGGTTCCGCGACCCCGACGGTGTCGTCATCGAGGTGAGCCAGGGCTACACCGACCAGTCCGCACAAGAGCTGCGGACGTACGCGTGAATCCGCACGATCGCACGGGGCACGGCCGGTCGCTCGACCGGCCGTGCCCCCATTGGCACCATCCGACATCCCACGGAGTGAAACCGCATGACCGCTGTCACCGAGCAGACCGTCCTCATCACCGGTGCGACCGACGGCCTCGGCCGGGCCCTCGCCCATGAACTGGCCGCCCTGGGCTACTCGTTGATCCTGCACGGCCGCAGCGCCGGCAAGGGTCAGGAGCTCCTCGACGAGCTGCGCGAGAAGACCGGGAACCAGAACATCAGCTACGAGCTGGCCGACTTCGCCTCGCTGAAGGACATCGGTGCGCTCGCCGACCGGATCCTGGAGCGGCACGACCGGCTCGACGTCCTGGTGAACAACGCCGGCATCGGCGTGGAGCTGGCCCGCCAGGAGAGCCAGGACGGCTATGAACTGACCTTCCAGGTCGACTACTTGGCGGCCTACATGCTCAGCTGCCGCCTCGCCCCGCTCCTCGTGCGCTCCGCGCCGGCCCGCGTCATCAACGTCAGCTCGGCCGGGCAGGCCCCGATCGACTTCGGTGATGTGATGCTGGAGCGCCGCTGGGACGGGGTGCAGGCGTACTGCCAGGCGAAGCTGGCGCAGATCAGCCTGACCGTGGACCTCGCCGAGCAGCTCGCCGGCACGGGCGTCACGGTCAACGCCCTGCACCCGGCCTCGTACATGCCGACCAAGATGGTGGTGCACCTGTTCACACCGCAGAGCACGGTCGCCGAGGGCATGCGCAACGTGGCGCGCCTGGTCACCGACCCCGCGCTCGCGGAGGTCACCGGCGAGTACTTCGACCGTGACCGCCGCTCGCGGGCCGGCGCCCAGGCCTACGACCCGGCGGCCCGCGCCCGCCTGCGCGAGCTGAGCGAGTCCCTGACCGGGGTGGCGCTGCCCGCCCTCACCTGATCCTTCTCCCCCTGTCCCCGCGAAGTGCCCCGCCCCGGTTCGCCGGGGCGGGGCACTTCGCGCGCTGGGGCTCAGGCCGTGATCGACAGGGCGTGGTGGAAGACGTTCCGCGGGTCCCAGGTCCTCTTGACCTGCTGCAGGCGCGGGTAGTTGCCCTTCCAGTACAGCGTCTGCCAGGGCACGCCCGAGGTGTTCCACGCCGGGTCGGCGAGGTCGGTGTCGGGGTAGTTGATGTAACTGCCGTCGGCGGCCCCGTCGGGCAGCGGCACCCCGCCGGTGTCGGCGTACATGTCGCGGTACAGGTCGCGCATCCAGGCGATGTGCCGGGCGTCCTGGGTGGGGTCGCTCCAGTACGTGGTGAAGTTGGCCTTCAGCATCGAGTCGCGCTGGGCCAGTGCGGTGGCGCTCGGCGCGACGCTGTTGACCTGGCCGCCGTAGGTGTAGAGCAGGATGCCCGCGTGGCCGTCGTAGGTCTTGTCGGAGAGGTTGCGCCACAGCACGGCGAGCTGGGCGTCCGACCAGCCCTGGCGCAGATAGGCGCCCTTGAACTTGCCGCGGTTGAACACGCCCGTGTCGTAGGGGTCCTTGAGGGTGGCCTTGAGCCAGGGCCAGCTGGAGGTCGCCGTGGCGTGCGGGGCACTCACTCCGGCGGCGACGGCCGCGAGGTAACTGTTCATCAGGTCGGCCGAGTTGGCGAGCGAGCCGTCGATCTGCGCGCTGAGCACCAGGGTGCCCTGCACGTAGTTGTTCAGGATGAACACGCTGTTGAGGCTGTCGTACGGGGTGCCGACCGTGTTGTTCGCGTGGTGCCAGTTGTTGTGGTTGCGCACCAGGCGGTTGAAGTCGGCCTCGGTGAGGTCGCTCCACTTCCAGCTGGCGCTGGCCTTGAGGAGGGTGGCCGGGGGCTTGGGGAGCAGGTTCGAGGGGGTGCTTCCGGTGGCGTTCGGGGAGCGGAACCAGTACCGGGTGACGATGCCGAAGTTGCCGCCGCCTCCGCCCGTGTGCGCCCACCACAGCTCGCGGTTGGGGTCGGCGGCGTCGCGGGTGGCGACCACGCAGCGGGCCGTGCCGGAGGCGTCGACGTACACCACCTCGACCGCGTACAGGTGGTCCACGACCGCGCCGTACTGGCGGCACATGGCGCCGTACCCGCCGCCGCTGACGTGGCCGCCGACGCCGACGGTGGGGCAGGTGCCGCCGGGTATGGTGACGCCCCACTCCAGGTAGAGCGTGCGGTAGACATGGCCGAGCAGGGCGCCGGCCTCCACGGCGAACGCGCGGCGCGCGGAGTCGTAGGTGATGGCGCTCATCTCGGACATGTCGACGAGTATCCGTACGTCGGGGTCGTCGACGAGGCCGTCGAGGCAGTGTCCGCCGCCGCGGACGGCGATCCTCTTGCCGCCGGAGACGGCCTCCTGCACGGCGGCCACCACCTGGTCGGTGGAGTGCGTCAGGCGTACGGAATCGGGCTTGGCGACGAATCTGGCGTTGTAGCCGCGGGCCGTGAGGTCCAGATAGCGGGGGTCGTCGGGCGTGACGGTCACGGCGGCGACCGCCGTGCTCGTGGTGGTCGGCGTGCTCGACGCGGCCCGGGCGGGCCCCGCCGCGGTGATGCCGAGCACGGCCGCGCCGCCGACTCCGGAGGCGGTGCCGAGGAATCCCCGGCGGGTCACTCCAGCCATGGTTGTCTCCTTCAGTATCCGTGGACGTGCCGTCAACAGGTGGGTGAAAAGGGAGCTGCCGCTCCTCGAAGCCAGGGCCTCGGGGAGCGGCAGCAGGGGGAGCCGGGGGGTGGCTCAGTAGACGTCGTGACCGCTGACGGTGGTCTCCGGCACGTCCTCGCGGACGTCCCAGTGCTCCACGATGCGGCCGTCGTCGATGCGGAAGACGTCGACGACGACCATGCCGCGGTGGCCCGGCTGCGGGCGGAAGTGGGAGTGCGTGAAGACCAGGCCGTCGTCGCCGGCGATCCGGCGGATCTCGAACCGGGCCTCGGGCAGCTGCTTGCGGAAGCCCTCGATGAACTCGACCAGCGGCTTGCGTCCGTCGGGCAGGTTCGGGTTGTGCTGGATGAGGCGGTCGGCCAGGTACTCGTCGGCCCGCTCGGTCTGCCCCTCGTTCCAGATGTTCTCGATGTAGTCGCGCACGAGCTGCACGTGGTGGTTGGACACGGTGTCTCCTTGTTGTTTCTGCCTGTTGCGAGGTGTGGTTCGGGGGTGGTCCCGTTACGAGCTGGGGACCGGTGTGGCGGGCCGTTCGGCCACCGTGACCTTGCGGGCCGACGAGGCGTGCGCGAGGGCGGCGACGGCGAGGATGACGAGGGCGACGGCCGGGATCGGGCCCGCGCCCATGCCGGGCAGCAGGGCGCTGCCGATGAAGCTGCCCAGGCTCATGCCGAGGTAGAGGGCGGCGGCGTTCATGGCCAGGATGAGACCGGGCTGGGTGGGCAGCAGGTCCACGAGCCGGGCCTGTTGGGGTGCCTGGTACATCTGGCTGAAGAACGCCCAGATCGCGAAGAGCACGAGTCCGGGCTCGGAGTGCGGTGCCACCAGGAGCAGGACGAATCCGGCGGCGAGGCCGGCGACCGCGATGGTGATGGTGCGCGAGCCGCCGAGCTTCTCGGCGATCCGGGGCGACGAGGCGTTGCCCAGGACACCGATGACGCCGAACGCGAGCAGGGTGACCGAGATCAGGCCGGACGAGGCACCGAAGCGGTCCTTGAGATAGGCGCCCGCGATGCCGTAGACCGTGAACTGGGCCGCCATGAACAGCAGCGTCGTCGAGACGGTGGAGAGCGCGGCGGGGGTGCGCAGGGCGGAGCGGTAGGCCTTGACCGTGGGCGGCTCACCGGAGGGGATCTCCGGCACGTACACCGCGACCAGCAGACACCCGAGTGCCGACAGCGCGGCCACTCCGAGCATCGCCGGACGCCAGCCGAGGCTGCCGCCGAGGAACGAGGCGAGCGGGACGCCGAGCACCGCGGCCGCCGTCATTCCGGCGAACACCGTGGCGAGGGCGCGCTGCCTGCGCTCGGGCGGGACGATCAGTGAGCCCGCCGCCGAGGCGCCGGGTCCGAACACGGCCGCGCCCATCGCGCCGACGACCCGGGTCACGACCAGGAAGCCGTAGTTGGGGGCCAGCGCGCCGAGCGCCGCGCCCACGGTCAGCAGGCCGATGCCGAGCAGGAGCACCCGCTTGCGGTTCCAGCGGCGCAGCAGAATCGGGGCGGCCGGGGCGAACAGGGCGAACGTGAGCGCGAAGACGGTGACCAGGAAGCCCACGCGAGCCGGCGCGACGTGCAGGTCGTCCCCGATGGGACCGTTGAGGCCGACCACTGCAAGTGAGATCGTCCCCAGACTGAAATAGCCCAGCGACAACGCGAGCAGGGCCGGTGTCGAACTGCGGGACGGCATCACGCCACCTCCTTTTCCATGCCGGAGAAACTTGAGTACGCAGGAACGGTAGGGTCCGAAGGCCCTCGGTCTCGCGCTCGGCGGGCACCCCCCGGAGCACTCTGCGAGGTCCCCCCTCGTACTACGTCAACTAGGCGCCTGACGAGGCCTGTTGACCCTTTCTGAAGATCATCGGGACCTCTCGTCCGCTGCTGATGAGCCAGTGTTCGAGACCGTTCACGGCGACGAGCAGCGCGGCCGCCGAGCCGAGCGTGGCGAGCCCCGGGAGCCAGGGCGCGGCGCCGCCGAGCGCGAACAGGGCGAGGGCCCCGGCGAACCGGGTCAGGGACGCGGCGCCGAACATGCGGCGGCGGGTGTAGCAGAAGGTGAGGGTGAACAGGGCGGCGCCGACGGGCAGCAGGGCCGCCGCGAGCCGATGGGGCACATGGGTGGGCTCCACGACGATCCGGTCGGCGCCGACGGAGACGAGCAACAGGCCCAGAACCAGCACCAGATGGCCGTAGCTGAGCACGTCACGCACCACGACGGACGGGGTGGGATGGGTGCGCAGGGCGTGGGCGATGGCGGAGGCGACCAGGTGGAAGTAGAGCCACCACAGGGCGCAGCCGGTGAGGAAGGCGAGGGAGACGGCGAGCAGTTCGAGCACCCCGAGCCGGCGCCCGGCGACCCAGGCTCCGACGGACACCACGTTCTCGCCGAGCGCGATGATGATGAACAGGCCGAAACGCTCGGGCAGATGGTTGACGCCGAACGCCAACTGCCGCAGATGGCCGCTCAGTACGAGCGGCGCGAGGATCTCCGCGACCACGGCGACGGCCCAGCCCGCGGTCCGCAGGCCGGGGGGCAGCACGGCCGTGGCGAACAGGACGAGGGCGAAGGCGAGTCCGGCCCGGTAGGGGTGGATGGTGTAGACGGCGCACTCGCGCCGGATGGCCTCCCCGATGAGCAGCCGCAGCGCGAGATAGCACCCGGCGTAGAGCAGCGCCTCGGAGCGGGTCTCCAGGGCGTGCGGGGCGGCGACGCTCATGCCGTAGGTGGCGAGACCGGCGAGCAGCAGAAACACCCGCTGCATGACGGTCTCGTGCACGGCGTTCATCGCCATGACGACGTCGACCCAGGCCCACCAGAGCGGCACCAGGACCAGCAGACAGCTGGCGAGGGTCGCCCAGTCGGGATGCTGGGCCAGCGCGTGGGCGATCTGGCTCACGCCGAAGGCGAGCACGAGATCGTAGAAGAGTTCCGTCCAGGTCGCCCGGTCCCTGACATCGACGAACCCGGCTTCCGCGGACCGTACTTGACCAGCGAGGTAGACCACCGCTGCACCTGCTCCCCTCGGACGACGGGAATTGCGGTTGCAGCGCCAAATCTGTCCGTACGTCCGCGGGTGTCCGGGCCGGCCGGCGGCGCGGGGGCGCATTGCCGTAAGTCGGGGCGGGCGCTATCCCAACTCGGCCGTCACTCGCCCGGCAGCTCCTCGGCGGTCGGGTAGGACTCCTGGGCCCCCTTCCTCGTGACGGCGGCGGCCCCGACCCGGGACGCGTAGGCGGCGGCCTGTGACAGGTTCTCGCCCCGGCCCAGACGCCAGGCCAGGGCCGCGGTGAAGGCGTCGCCCGCGCCCGTGGTGTCGACCGGGTCGACGCGCGGGCTCGGCACCCGCCGGGTGCCGTCCGGCCCCGCGACCAGCGCGCCCGCCGCCCCCAGGGTGACGACCACGGAGCGCGGGCCGAGCGCGAGGAGCGCGGGTACCCAGTCCTCGGGGGTCTCCCCCGCCGCGTCGCCGAGCATGAAGCGCGCCTCGTGCTCGTTGACGATCAACGGGTCGCAGGCCGCGAGGACTTCGTCCGGCAGCGGGGCCGGCGGCGAGGGGTTCAGCACCAGGCGGGCGCCCGGAGCCAGACAGCGCGCCACTTCGGCGACCGTCGCCAGGGGGATCTCAAGCTGGACGGAGACGACGGGGGCCGAGGCGAACAGGGCTCCGGCGGCGCGGATGTCCTCGGGGGCCAGCCGGGCGTTGGCGCCCGGGGACACGACGATGCTGTTGTCGCCGGAGGGGTCGACGACGATCAGGGCAACGCCCGTGGGCGTCTGATCCACCAGCACGCCGTCGGTGTCGACCCCGGCCGTGCGCAGCGAGCCCCGCAGCAGCCGCCCGTGCTCGTCGTCGCCGACCTTGGCGAGCAGGGCGGTGCGGGCGCCGAGGCGGGCTGCGGCGACCGCCTGGTTCGCGCCCTTGCCGCCGGGGTGGACGGCGAGGTCGGAGCCGAGCACGGTCTCGCCGGCTGCGGGCCTTCGGTCCACCCCGACGACGAGGTCCGCGTTGGCCGATCCGACGATCAACAGGTCGTGGTGGTGCATGAGGTCATCCTTCGATGGCGCTGATGGTGCTGATGGCTCTGGTGGTGCCGATTGCTCTGGTGGTGCCGACCGTTCTGATGGTTCGTCAGAAGTGCATCAAACCGGGTGACTTCAGGAGAAGTCCGCCACGTTCTCCCGGGTCACCACCTTGACCGGCACCTTCACCGCGCTGTCCGGCTTCTTGCCCCGGATCGCGAGGACCGCGTTGCGTACGGCGAGCCTGCCGATCTCCTTGGGCTGCTGGGCCACCGAGGCGTACAGCGTGCCCGCCCCAACTGCCTTGATCCCGTCGGGAGTTCCGTCGAATCCGACGACGGCCACCGCGCTGCCCGCCCGGTCGCCGAGCGCCTTGACGGCACCGAGGGCCATCTCGTCGTTCTCGGCGAAGACGCCGGTGAGGTCGGGGTGCGACTGGAGGAGGTTGGTCATGACGTCCAGGCCCTTGGTGCGGTCGAAGTCGGCGGGCTGGCGGGCGACGACCTCGATGCCCGGGTACGCCTTGAGCCCTTCGGCGAAGCCCGCGCCGCGCTCCCGGCTCACCGAGGTGCCCGCGGTGCCCTGGAGGACGGCGATCCGTCCCTTGCCGCCGAGCTTCTCGGCGAGGGTACGGGCCGCGAGCCGGCCGCCCGCCGCGTTGTCGGAGGCGACCAGGGTGGCGGTCTCCGCCTTGTTCACCCCCCGGTCGGCGGCGATCACCGGGATGTGCGCCGCGTTGGCGCCGCGCACGGAGGGGCCGACCGCGTCCGAGTCCACCGGGTTCACGATGACCGACTTCATGCCGGAGCTGGTGAAGTTCTGTATCTGGTTGGCCTGTTGGGACGCGTCGTTCTGGGCGTCGGTGACGGTCAGATCGATGCCCTCCGCCTTCGCCTCGGCCTGGGCGCCCGCCTTCATCTGCACGAAGAAGGGGTTGTTGAGGGTGGAGAGGGACATCCCCAGCTTGGGCGCGCCGCTGCCGGACGACCCGGGGTTCAGGAGGTATCCGGCGCCGATGACGGCCGCCAGGCAGACCGCGGCGACGGCCAGTTTCATCACCCCGGGCCCCTTGCGGCCGGACCCGGACCCGGCCGCACCCCCGGCGGCGCCGGGCGTGACCCCGGCCTTGCGGCGCAGGGTGTCGAGCAGGACCGCGAGCGCGATGACGACGCCGATGACGACCTGCTGCCAGAACGCCGACACGGAAAGGAGGTTGAGGCCGTTGCGCAGGACCGCGAGGATCAGCGCGCCGATCAGGGTGCCCGACGCCTTGCCGACGCCGCCCGACAGGCTGGCCCCGCCGATGACGACCGCGGCGATGGCGTCGAGCTCGTACCCCTGGGCCGCCTGCGGCTGGGCCGAGACGAGGCGCGAGGCGAGCACGATGCCGGCGACGGCGGCGAACAGGCCGGACAGCGCGTAGATGACGAGCTTCTGCCGCTTCACCCGCAGCCCCGACAGCCGCGCCGCCTCCTCGTTGCCGCCGATCGCGTACATCGAGCGCCCGATGTAGGTGCGGGACAGGATGAGCGCCGTGAGGAGTCCGGCCGCGATCATCACCAGGACGGGGACCGGCAGCCAGCCGCCGAGCGTGTCGCCGAGGACGGAGACGGAGTCGGGGAAGGCGATGGGGCTGCCCTGGGAGATCACCAGGGACAGGCCCCGGCCGACCGACAGCATCGCCAGCGTCGCGATGAACGGCGGGAGTTTGCCGTACGAGACGAGGACGCCGTTGACCAGTCCGCACGCGATGCCGGTGGCGACGGCCATCAGGACGGCGAGCCACACGGGCACGCCCTCGGACGTCGCCGACCACGCGAGCACGGTCGCCGAGAGCGCGGCCACCGAGCCGACGGACAGGTCGATGCCCGCCGAGACGATGACGAAGGTGACGCCGAACGCGAGGATCGCGGTGACCGCGGCCTGCACGCCCACGTTCAGCAGGTTCTGGGTGGTGAGGAAGTCGCCGGAGAGCAGCGCGAGGGCCGCCACCAGGACCACGAGGGCGGTCAGCGCGCCGTTGTCGAGCAGCAGGCGGCGCACGCCCCGGGCCCCGGCCGCGCCGGTCTGGTTGTCGAGCGTGTCAGTGGCCACGGGAGCCCTCCACATCTTCCTGTACGTTCGGTGCGGCGACCGCGTCCGGTGCGGCGACGTTCGGTGCGGCGACCGCGAGGGCCATGACGGCGTCCTGGGTCGCCTCGTGCGCGGGGAGTTCTCCGGCGATCCGGCCCTGCGCCATGACCAGGACCCGGTCGCTCATGCCGAGCACCTCGGGCAGATCGCTGGAGATCATCAGGACCGCGTGGCCGGACGCCGTCAGCTCGTTGATGAGCTGGTAGATCTCGACCTTGGCGCCCACGTCGATGCCACGGGTCGGCTCGTCGAGGATCAGCAGCCTGCTGTCGGCCAGCAGCCACTTGCCGATGACGACCTTCTGCTGGTTGCCGCCGGACAGGGTGCGCACCTGCTGGTCGAGCCCGGCCATCCGCACGCCGAGCTGTCCGGCGATGCGGGCGGCGGCCGCGCGCTGGCCCTTGAGGTCGACGAGCCCGGCGCGGCTGGCGGAGCGCAGGGTGACCAGTCCGAGGTTCTCCTGCACGGAGGCGTCGAGCACCAGGCCCTGCCCCTTGCGGTCCTCGGGCACGAGCCCGACGCCGGCGCCCATCGCCGCGTTCACATCACCCCGGGCCAGGCGTTCGCCGCGCACCTCGACGGTGCCCGCGTCGTAGGGATCGGCGCCGAACACCGCGCGGGCCACCTCGGTGCGGCCCGCGCCGACGAGACCGGCGAGGCCGACGACCTCCCCCGCCCGTACCTCGAAGCTCACGTCGTGGAAGACACCGTGCCGGGTCAGCCCGCTCACCTGGAGCAACGGCCGTCCCGGGGCGGTGCGTTCGCGGGGGTACTGCTGCTCGATGCCGCGGCCCACCATCAGCCGTACGAGCTCGTCCTCGGGGGTTGTGGCGGGGACCTGGCCGACGCTGCGGCCGTCGCGAAGGACGGTGACCCGGTCGCCGAGCGCCGCGATCTCCTCCAGGTGGTGGGTGATGAAGACGATGCCCACGCCGTCGTCGCGCAGGGTACGCACGATACGGAAGAGCCTGTCCACCTCCTCGGAGGTGAGCACGGCGGTCGGCTCGTCCATGATCAGTACGCGGGCGTCCAGGCTGAGCGCCTTGGCTATCTCCACCATCTGGAGCCGTGCGATGCCCAGTTCGCGCACCTTCGTGCGCGGGGGCACGTCGACGCCGACCCGCCGGAGGAGCTTTCCGGCGGCCTCCTCCATCGCCCTGCGGTCGATCATGCCGAAGCGCCGGGGCTGGCGGCCGAGAAAGATGTTCTCGGCGACGCTCAGCTCGGGCACCAGGTTGAACTCCTGGTAGATGGTGGCGATGCCGAGGCGTTCGGCGTCCTGCGCACTGTGGATGCGCACCTCGTGGCCCCCGGCGAGGATGCGTCCGCTGTCGGGGCGGTGAGCGCCGGAGAGCATCTTGATGAGGGTGCTCTTGCCCGCGCCGTTCTCACCGAGCAGGACGTGCACCTCGCCGCGGCGCAGATCGAAGTCCACCCCGTCGAGGGCCCGCACCCCGGGGAAGGCTTTGCGCACCCCTTCGATGCGCAGCAACTCCCCTTCATCAAGGGGTGGTTGACGCTTGTCCTGGCTCACTGCGCGCTCCTCGGGTTCGGGTCGCCCTCGCCGCAGGAACGGCGTACGACGAGGCGGGCGGGGAGGGTGACGGACGGCGGGGTGCCGCCGTCGATGAGGGCGGCGAGCGCGTGTACGGCGGCCCGGCCGAGCTCGCCGGTCGGCTGGGCGATGGCGGTGACGGGCGGATCGGTGTGCACGAACCACGGGATGTCGTCGAAGGCGGCGAGCGCGATGTCGGTGCCGATGTGCAGCCCGTGGGCGCGCAGGGCGTCCAGCGCGCCGAGGGTCATCAGGTTGTCGGCGGCGAAGACCGCGTCCGGCGGCTCGGCGAGCGCCAGGAACCGTTCGGTGGCCCGGCGCCCGCTGGCTGCCTGGAAGTCGCCCTGGCCGACGTATGCGTCGGGCAGCGCGAGGCCGTGCGCGCCGAGCGCCGCCCGGAAGGCCTCGACGCGCTCGCTGCCGGTCGTGGTGGCGGCCGGGCCCGCGATGATGGCGAGCCTGCGGCGGCCGAGCCGGTGCAGATGGGCGACCAGGTCGCCGATGGCGGCCCGGCCGTCGGCGCGCACCACGGGTACGTCGATGCCGGGGATCCAGCGGTCCACGAACACCATGGGGGTGCCGCCGCGTGCGGCCTCCAGCATGAGGGGCGAACCGCCGTCGGTGGGCGAGACGAGCAGCCCGTCGATCCTGCGGTCCAGGAGGGTGCGGACGTGGTGGTCCTGGAGGTCCGGCCGCTCGTCCGCGTTCCCGATGATCACGCTGTAGCCGAGCGCCCGGGCCGCCTCCTCCACCGAGCGCGCCAGCTCGGTGAAGTACGGGTTCAGCACGTCGCTGATGACCAGGCCCAGGGTGCGCGTCTGGTCGGTACGCAGCGAACGGGCCACGGCGTTGGGCCGGTAGCCGAGCGCCTCGACCGCCGCGAGCACCCTGGCCCGCGCGGCCGCGCTGACCGACGGATGACTGTTGAGCACCCGCGACACCGTGGCGACGGACACCCCCGCCTCGGCCGCGACATCCTTGATGCCCGCCATCGCCGGACCACCTCCTCGTGGAACCTCGCTGCCCGGTTCCCCGCCGCGCATCCGGGCGTGGAATCGATTACACGCCCCCATGGAATCGATTACATCCCCTCAGGACAAGCCCCTCCGGGGGTAGCGAGACCGGATCGTGACAGGGGACCGCAGAGAGCGCCGGCGAGCACCGAACGCGGGTTGCATAAACATTCAGGAAGATGCATACTCTTCCCATGTCCAAGGTTCTCACCTCCCTGCCCGCCGGCGAGCGCGTCGGCATCGCCTTCTCCGGCGGCCTCGACACCTCCGTCGCGGTCGCGTGGATGCGCGACAAGGGTGCCGTCCCGTGCACCTACACCGCCGACATCGGCCAGTACGACGAGCCCGACATCGCGTCGGTGCCCGGCCGTGCGAAGGCCTACGGTGCCGAGATCGCGCGCCTCGTCGACTGCCGGGCCGCGCTGGTCGAGGAGGGCCTGGCCGCACTCGCGTGCGGCGCGTTCCACATCCGCTCGGGCGGCCGCGCCTACTTCAACACCACCCCCCTGGGCCGTGCCGTCACCGGCACCCTGCTCGTGCGGGCGATGCTGGAGGACAACGTCCAGATCTGGGGCGACGGCTCGACCTTCAAGGGCAACGACATCGAGCGGTTCTACCGCTACGGGCTGCTCGCCAACCCGCACCTGCGGATCTACAAGCCCTGGCTGGACGCGGACTTCGTGACCGAGCTCGGCGGCCGCAAGGAGATGTCCGAGTGGCTGCTCGCCCACGAGCTGCCCTACCGCGACAGCACGGAGAAGGCGTACTCCACCGACGCCAACATCTGGGGCGCCACCCACGAGGCCAAGACCCTTGAACACCTGGACACGGGTGTCGAGACCGTCGAGCCGATCATGGGCGTGCGCTTCTGGGACCCGTCCGTCGAGATCGCCACCGAGGACGTGACGATCGGCTTCGCCCAGGGGCGTCCGGTCACGATCAACGGCAAGGAGTTCGCCTCGCCGGTCGACCTGGTCATGGAGGCCAACGCCATCGGCGGCCGCCACGGCATGGGCATGTCCGACCAGATCGAGAACCGGATCATCGAGGCCAAGAGCCGCGGCATCTACGAGGCGCCCGGCATGGCCCTGCTGCACGCCGCGTACGAGCGTCTCGTCAACGCGATCCACAACGAGGACACCCTCGCCCAGTACTACAACGAGGGCCGGCGGCTCGGCCGGCTGATGTACGAGGGCCGCTGGCTGGACCCGCAGGCGCTGATGGTCCGCGAGTCGCTCCAGCGCTGGGTCGGCTCGGCCGTCACCGGCGAGGTGACCCTGCGGCTGCGGCGCGGCGAGGACTACTCGATCCTCAACACCACGGGCCCCGCGTTCAGTTACCACCCCGACAAGCTGTCGATGGAGCGTACCGAGGACTCGGCGTTCGGCCCGGTGGACCGGATCGGCCAGCTCACGATGCGCAACCTCGACATCGCCGACTCGCGTGCCCGCCTGGAGCAGTACGCCGGCCTCGGCATCGTCGGCACCGCGCACCCGGAGCTGATCGGCGCCGCCCAGGCGGCGGCGACCGGCCTCATCGGCGCGATGCCGGAGGGCGGCGCGGAGGTCATCGCCTCCCGTGGCCAGGTCTCCGCCGACGACGAGCTGCTCGACCGTGCGGCGATGGAGTCCGGCACCGACTGACGTCCGGCGCGACATGACGGCGGCGGTCCGCTCCCCCGGGGGAGCGGGGGCGGGGCGGGGTGGGGGGGCCACCCCCGGGTCCCCGGGCCCCGGGGCGACGAGGGGCGGGGGGGGGGGGGGGAGGGGGCGAGGGGGGA